>NZ_JBHXID010000001.1:761892-1141297 GCF_042723935.1 Microbacterium sp. NPDC058342 | reverse complement strand
CCCCGACAGCGCATCCGGGAAGTTCAGCCCGTTCGCCAGATACACCACCGGCACACCCGCCGACGGATACGTCGCCTTCGACACCGCCACCGCCGTGTCATAACGATTCGCGCCACCCTGCCGCGACACCGCATCGGGGCTCGTGGGCGTCGGTGCCAGGGGCGTGACCGCGGCCGATTTCGCGGACGCCGGCGACGAGCCGGCCGCGTTCGTCGCGGTCACGGTGAAGGTGTACGCCGTTCCATTGGCCAGCCCCGACACCGTCGCCTTCAACGCCCCGGTGGTCGTGACGGTCTTGCCGCCTGGCTGGGTCGTCACGGTGTATTTCGTGATCGCCGATCCGCCGTTGCTCGACGGCGCCTTCCACGACACCGTGGCGCGCGCATCGCCGGCCTTGGCACTCACACTCTGCGGCGCGCTCGGCGCCTTGTACTGCGTCGACCCGAACCAGTCGGTGAAGTAGTTGTAGAAGTTGCGGTTGCCGTAGGAGCCGCACGGCTCGGCAGAGCCGTAGCCGGCCTTCAGGGCGGCGGCGTTCGGCTGGTACGGCGTGTAGTAGTACAGCGCCGAGGTGGCCTTGTTCGCCACGTACACGGGCGCGGAGCCGCAGCTGACCTCGACGTCGTAGCGGATGTTCCACGTCTTGCCCGGCGCGTACCAGGTGAAGTACCGGCCCTCCATGTACAGCTGCATCTGGCGAGCCGCGCCGTAGATCTGGTGGAAGAATCCGACGTATTTCGGGTTGCACGCCGCGTCGTCGGGGCACCCCTGCCCGAGCGCCTTGTCATAGCGCCAGGCGCTGGGCCAGGTATGCGTCACCAGGCTCTGCTCCTTCTGGAGCATGACGATCAGCACGCGCGGGTTGATGTTGCACGACTGCGACACGCGGTGGATGATGCGCGCTGCCGACTCGCCCTTCGCGCCGGTGTACCCCTTGCAGTAGGCGTCGGCCGGGCGGTTGACGGAATCCGTCTTGAAGTCCTTCAAGCAGATGATGGGGCCGTACTTGTCGCTGCCGCCGCGACAGGTCTTGACCTTCGAGTTGAAGAACGACTGGATCTGCGCCTCGGTCATCGTCGACTTGTCGGTGAAGACGGCGTCGCTGATGATGTTTCCCGCTGTGAAGCCGGCGAGCGACATCTTGGCCGGTCCGCCGGCGAGTCCGGTCACGGCGCCGGAGGGCGCGGTCGCCGCGTACGCGGGCGCGGCAGCACCCGCCACAAGCGCGAAGACGGCGAGCACGGTCGCCAGCCAGCGGGCGCCGGGACGCAGGTTCAGACGGGCTCTGCTGCGTGGATGCATGTGAATAGTGTGACTGAAGTTGCGCCATGATGCCAGTGAGGCGGTATATCGGCCCGATTCACCCGGCGTGTCGCACGCCTTCCGAGTCGGTTTTCAGAGTTCTGCGTGCAGCGCCCAGAGCCGTTCGGCCGAGCTCGCCCACGAGAAGGCGCGAGCGCGGTCGGAGGCGAGCACGCGCAGGCGCCGCTCACCCGACTCCAGTGCATCCGCTGTCGCGTCCTCCAGATCCGCGGCATCCACCACCGCTCCCCCGTCAGCCACGACGTCCTGATGCACGCCCGAATCGACCGCGACGACCGGCGTCCCCAGCGCCATCGCCTCGACGGTGCGCCAGGGCCAGGACGACCGTCGCGAGGTCGCGATCTGCGCGGCGGCCCCGCCGATGACAGCCGCCCGATCGTCGTCGTCCAGTCTTCCGCGCACATGCACTCGATGCTCGGGCAGACCCGCGGCCGCTGCGACGTCCGCCAGAGCCGGCTCGCTGCCCTCCGCGGCATCCACCACCACCGCATCGGCCTGCGTCCGCACGACAGCTCGGAACCCCGGCGCGAGCGAGTCCCCCTCCCCCGTCACGACGACATACCTCTCCGGGAGCTGCAACCGCATCCGCCGCTGAGCGGCATCCTCGCCGACGCGGAGGCCCTCCGGCGGCGCACCGGCGATCACGCGGATGCGGTCTCCGAACTGCGCGATCTCACCGAGACGTTCGGCCATCGCGTGCGACGGAACGATCACGGCATCCGCATGCCTGACGGCGCGCTTGAGCATCGCCCGCTGCCACACGACCTGCGCCTTGGGCAGGCTGTCCGGGGTCTCCCAGGCGCACAGGTCCCACAGCGTCACCGTGATCTGGTGGTTGTCGTTCGCGCGATCGTGGCGCACGAGCGGCGCCATCAGCGTGGGCGCATGCAGAAGCCCGCCTCCCACTCCTGGCGCGAGTCCCATCTGCCAGGCCGCGGCGAGTTCGCGTCGCGCGAGCGGAAGGGCGCGCACGTCCTGCACACCACTCAGCGACAGCTCCGCACCACTGGGCACCAGAGCGGCCACCGCGCACCCGCGCGGTGCCGTGGTGACCAGCCCCGCCGTGAGGGACAGTGCCGCCCGCGCCTGATCGGCGTCGACGACCTGTGCCGTCTGATCGAGCACGACACGCAGCAGCACACTCATGGGGAAAGCCTAGATCGCACTCCGCCCGGTTCCCTTCAGGCGCGGCCGCCCCGCGACGGAGCCTACTTCTCGGCCTTCGGGGGATGCAGTGCGTCGGTGACCTTCTCGCGGATCAGGTCGAAGTCCGGTGCCTTCTCCTCGATGCCGTTCTCCGGTGTCAGCTCGATCCGCGTCACCGGCTGCTCCTTGGCCTTCATCATCAGGTCGAAGAACTCCGGCAGCTTGTCCTGCGGCAGGTCGGTCGACGCCAGCGCCGTGCCCGCCGCCATCACGTCGCCGAAGCGCGAGAGCACGTTCTGCGGCGTGAACTGCGCCAGGATGGCCTCCTGCAGCTCGCGCTGGCGCTTCATGCGGTCGTAGTCGCTCGTGGTGTACCGCGAACGCGCGTACCACTGGGCGGTGTCGCCGTTCATGTGCTGCGGTCCGGGCTCGATCCAGCCGGTCGCCCAGCTCTCGACGTCGTGAGCGCCCGAGCCGGGCGGAGGTCCGCCCTTGGGCAGTCGCTCGGCGACGTCGATATCCACTCCGCCGAGCGCGTCGATGAGATCGGCGAAACCGTTCATGTCGACGAAGACGTAGTACGGGATGTCGATACCCAGCACACCCTCTGCCGCGTCCTTGGTCGCCTCGATGCCCGGAGCGGAGCCCTGCTGCGCGGCATCCGGATACAGCCCCTCACCGCGATCCTCGCGGCACACCTCGGCCGCGTTGCGGACCTGGTTCATCCATGCCTCCCAGCCGCAGCTGCGATCTGCGTGCGACTGGAACCCGTCGGGGTAGACCTCGTGCATCGGACTGCCCTCGCTGAAGGGCGGATGCGGCAGCTCGCGCGGGATGCCGGTGATGGTCATCGCTCCGGACTCGGCGTTCACGGAGACGACCGAGATGCTGTCGAAGCGCATCGAGTCGCGTCCGTCGCCGCTGTCGGCGCCGAGCAGCAGGATGTTGTAGTAGCCGTCGCTGGGCGGCAGGCTCGGGCCGCCGTTCCCGAACAGGGCGGTGAGCGCACCGCGGCCGGACGCCACGGCGTTCGACGCGTACACGGCCCCGGAACCGACCAGCGCCAGGACGAGCAGCGACGCGAGGGGCGCCGCCCATCGCGTGATCACGGGCAGCTTCACGAGCCGCAGCAGTCGCAGCGTGTCGATCGTGAGGATCAGCCACAGCACGGCGTATCCCAGCAGAATCGCCTGTGCGAGCGTGAGCACGAACCAGGACAGCGGACCGGTGGCGAGCCACACGAGAGTCTGCCGGGCGAAGAGCGCGAGCCCTCCCACGACGACGACGAGCAGCCAGCCGGTGAGCGTCGCCCCCAGCCCGAACCTGCCGAGCCTGCGATTGCCCGCCAGCACCTGCGCGGACCCGGGGATGAGGGCGTTCAGCACCACCAGCCACCAGGCACGCCGCCCCATGCCCTCGACATCCTGCGAATCCGGATGCCGGAGGGGGCGTGACTCGATGAGCGGGCGCGCACCTCGGTCGTCCGAGATGCGCGGAGCCGCCAGGGTCACAGCGAGTCCTTCAGCCGCTGATTCTTCTGCTCCACCTGGCCCTCGAGATCGCGGGCGTAGGCCTCGACGCGATCGGCGAGTGCGGGGTCCGACGTGCCCAGCATCCGGGCTGCGAGGATGCCCGCGTTGCGGGCGCCGCCGATCGAGACCGTCGCGACCGGGATGCCCGCGGGCATCTGCACGATCGAGAGCAGCGAATCCATGCCGTCGAGATAGGCCAGCGGCACCGGCACGCCGATCACCGGCAGAGCGGTGACCGAGGCCAGCATGCCGGGCAGGTGGGCCGCTCCCCCTGCGCCCGCGATGATCGCGCGGATGCCGCGAGCGCGCGCCTCACGGCCGTAGCTCATGAGCTTGTCCGGGGTGCGATGCGCCGAGACGACCTCGACCTCGTGCGGGATGCCGAAGTCGGTGAGCGCCTGCGAGGCGTCGCTCATCACGCGCCAGTCGGAGTCGGAACCCATCACGACGCCGACGAGGGGCGAACTCGAGGAATGCAGCGGCTCAGTCACCATGACAGGCTACGGCGCGCCGCTGGGAGAACGTCGCAGCGGCACGCGCGACGTCGCCTACAGGAAGCGCGCGGCGGCCGCGCGGGCGGTGTAGACGACGTCGTCCAGTTCGTCGCCCGTCACATTGACGTGCCCGACCTTGCGGCCGGGTCGGGGCGACTTGCCGTACGTGTGGATCTTCGCCCCCGGGTGCTCGGACATCGCCGACGCGAAACGGTCTTCGAGCGCGCCCTGCTCCGGCCCCCCGAGGATGTTGACCATCACGGTCCACGGCGACCGCGGCTCGGGATGGCCCAGGGGCAGATCCGCGACCGCGCGCAGGTGCTGCTCGAACTGCCCCGTCACAGCGCCGTCCTGGCTCCAGTGACCGCTGTTGTGCGGACGCATCGCCAGCTCGTTCACGAGCAGACGCTCGTCGTCGGTCTCGAAGAGCTCGACAGCCAGCATCCCGGTCACCCCGATCCCCTCGGCGATGCTCAGGCCGATCCGCTCCGCGACCTCCTGCACGCGCGCACCGGCGCCGGGCGCCGGAGCGATCACCTCGGCGCAGACGCCGTCGCGCTGCACGGTCTCCACGACCGGGTACGCGACCATCTGGCCGCCGGGGCGGCGCGCGATCTGCTGCGCCAGTTCACGGGTGAAGGACACGAGCTCCTCGGCCAGAAGCGCCTCGCCCTCGGCCAGCCCGGCGAACCAGTCGTCGGCCTCGCCACCGGCGCGCACGACGCGCACGCCCTTGCCGTCGTAGCCGCCGCGCGGGGTCTTCACCACGGCACCGCCGCCGTGGTCGTCGATGAACCGCTGCAGCTCGCCGGCGTCGTCCACGGGCGCCCAGTCCGGCTGCGGCACTCCGAGCTCGGCGAGGCGCGCGCGCATCACGAGCTTGTCCTGTGCGTACTGCAGCGCATCGGGTCCGGGGTGCACCCGGACGCCGTCCGCGACGAGTGCCCGAAGCACCTCCTGCGGGACGTGCTCGTGGTCGAAGGTCACGACGTCGACGTCGCGGACGAATGCGCGCACTGTGTCGAGGTCGCGGTAGTCGCCGACGGCCGTGGCCGCGAGACGGGCCGACATGCCCTCGTCCTCGGCGAGCACCCGCAGATCCAGTCCGAGCTCGACCGCCGGGGCGATCATCATCCTCGCCAGCTGGCCGCCGCCGATCACTCCCACGCGCACCGTCATCCACTGCCCCTTTCGTCGCACCCCATTCTCCCGCATCCAGGGAGCGGGCCGGGCACGGGCTCAGATCTCGCCGGTCGTGCCGGCGCGGGCGTCGCGGTGCGCGAGGATCTGGTTGACCTCGATCTGGTCGGCGAGCACCTCGTGCACGAGGCCGACGCTGGGCACGTTCACCAGGCGCAGGGGTGCGTCCACGCCGTTGCTCAGCGTGATCGTGCCCGCACCCCACATGCGCTGGATCGGCCCGCGTCGCACGCCGATCGAGTACCCGCGGGTGTGCGAGAGCTCACGACGCCGCCGCGAGCCCACACCGTCGCTCGCGATCACCCGTCGGGTGGTGATGGTGTACGAGTGCGAGAGCCACACCAGGAAGGGCACGAGCGCCAGAAGCACGACGATCGCGCCGGCGACGGCGAGCAGCATCCAGTCCTCGAAGGGCTCGGGCAGGTTGCCCAAGAAGTACGCCGTCGCGCCGCACACCGCGATCAGCACGAGAGCCGACCAGAACAGGCGCCTCGCGTGTGCCCGGAACCGCGCGACGATCAGCTCCTCGGCGGGCGTGGCCGAGGAGGGCATCGTCGGTCGTCCACCGAGAGTCGCGGGCTGGCTCACCCCTCCATTGTGCCCAGCGCTCTCGCAGACCGGCTCAGCGACCCGCCCAACCGCTCGTTCGCGCGGCGATCAGCCCGCCGCCGCCCGCACATGCACGACGTCGCCCGAGGCGACCTCGCGCTGCGCGCAGCCGTCGTCGATCACCAGGCGGCCGTCATCGGCGATCGCCACAGCCGTCCCCCGCAGCACGCTCGCGTCGGGCATCGCGACGTCGACCAGCTGCCCGAGCGTGAGGCATCGCGCGGATGCCTGGGCGTGCAGGCCCGAGGCGACGGCATCCTCCGCCGTCGTGAGCGCGCCGACCGCATCCGCGAGCCCGTCGAGGTAGTCGGCGAGCAGACGATCGACGTCGGCCGCCGCGCCGAGCGCCGCGAACGACGTCGCGGTGGGCACGGGCAGCTGCTCCCCCGTCATCGCGGTGTTGACGCCCGTGCCGACGACCACGGCGGCGCCGGAGACCTCCGCCAGGATGCCGCAGATCTTGCGCCCGTCGACCAGCACGTCATTGGGCCACTTGAGTCCCACGTCGTGGCCGGGCAGCTGTGCGGCGACGGCATCGGTCATCGCCACACCCGCCGCCAGTGGTATCCACCCCCACACGGCCCGATCGGCGGGAAGCTCGCGCAGCAGCACGGAGACGGCGAGCGCGGTGCCGGGCGGCGCGCTCCAGGCACGGTCCAGCCGGCCGCGGCCGGCGGTCTGGGTGTCGGTGAGCAGCACCGACAGGTGCGGCCAGGCCGCGGCGTCCGCGGAGCGCACGCGCAGCTCGGCATTGGTCGAGCCGCACTGCGGCAGCACGACCAGAGCGGAGGCGCGCTCCTGCGTACGGATCAGATCCACTCAGTCCTCGTCGTCGTCATCGTCATCGTCGTCGTCGTCGATGTCGTCCTGATCGGCATCCGGCGCGTCGAGAGCGTGCCACTCCTCCCATTTCCCCATGAGCTGCTCGATCGCCGCGTGGAACTTGGCGGTCGCCGCACCCGGCGTCGTGTCGCCGAAGTAGTGCTGCACCCAGGTGCGCAGGCGCGCCACCGCCTCGTCGTCGGCACTGACCCGCTCGACCTCGGCGACGATGTCGCGCGCGCCCGACACGGTCAGCCACTCGCACGCCGACAGGTAGCCCTTGGTGTCGATCGAGGCGCGCTCGTCAGCGGGACGGGTGATGAGCAGTGGCTTGCCCGCGGCGAGGCGGTCGTAGACCATCGCCGAGATGTCGACCACGGCCACATCGGCCGCGGCGAGCTGCCAGCCCAGCTCGGGCCCGTCGTCGTACACGTGCTGCGCGCCGGCGTCGGACGCGTTCGCCTCGGCGATCGCCGACAGGATGCGGCGGTGAGCCGCTCCGTACTCCTCGTTGATGACCCCACTGCGCGGATGCGGCCGGTAGATCACCCGGTGCCGGCCGGTGGCCAGCAGTCCCCGCACGAGCTGCTCGCCGTGCGTGGCGATGGAGCCGTAGTGCGCCGAGGGACGGTCGCCCTCCCAGGTGGGGGCGTAGAGCACGACCATGCGCTCGTCCGGGGTGTACGGGAGCGAGCCCGAGTAATGGTCGGCCTGCGGGCGGCCGATCTCGATCGCTCGACGTTCGAGATCGTAGTCCCAGAGGGTGCGCGCCAGGCGGTCGCGCGCGGCCTGCCCCGCGATGAACGCGTAGTCGTAGGCCTTGTACTGGTTCGTCGTCATGTACATCTTGTCGGACTCGCCGTGGTTGATGAACACGTGCCACCTGCGCCCGTACCGGAACATCTGGAAGTTGCGGGTGTTCTGGTTCACGTACAGCACGATCCGGATGTCCTGCTTGGCGAGGAACTTCTCCAGGTTGCGCACCGTCGGCACGAATGCGACAGGCGGGCCGTCCTCCTCGATGAGCTTCTCCGCGCCCGTGGCGCTGCGGGACAGCACCACGACGGGCCAGCGCTCGGCCAGGCCCGCGAGCGGGCGGTACCACTGGCGCATCTGGTAGAGGTTCACAGCGCCGTCGGCGAAGTACACCGCGATGCGATAGTGATCTCTCGGGTGCGGACCCTGCGCCTTCAGGGTACGGCGCACCCGCTGCACGGCGCTCCGCGAGGCGAGGGCCTTCTGCAGCAGCCGATACGCCTTCTTCCCGTCCGAGACGACACCCATCACTCCAGGATACGGGTCAGTCGCGGACCTCCCGGCGCGCGTGATGCTGCTCCCAGAGATCGGAGAGCTCCCGGATCGCGGCTTCGAAGCGCGCGGTGGCGGCCCCGGGCGACGTGTCGCCGAAGTAGTGCTTCGACCAGTGAGCCAGGCGGTCGGCGGCGCCGGGGTCGTCGCGCACACGGTCCACCTCGGTCACGATGTCCTCGGCGGCCTCGACGGTCAGCCACTCGCAGTCGGAGAGATAGCCGGAGGTGTCGACCTGCGCCTCGTCATCGGCGGGGCGGGTGACGATCAGGGGCCTGCCCGTCGCGAGGCGGTCGTAGACCATCGCAGAGACGTCCAGGACGGCGACATCGGCCGCACCCAGCTGCCAGCCGATCTCCGGACCCTCGTCGTGCACGTGGTGCGCGCTGCTATCCGCCCGGTTCGCGGCCTCGAGCATGGCGACGATGCGGCGGCTCGCCGCCGCATAGGCGTCGTCCATCACCCCGGTGCGCGGATGCGGCCGGTAGATCACGCGGTGGCGGCCGGTGGCCAGCAGCCGTTCGACCAGGGTCACCCCGTGCGTGAGCACGGAGCCGTAGCTCATCGAGGCGCGATCGCCCTCCCAGGTCGGTGCGTACAGCACGACTGTGCGCTCGTCCGGCGCATACGGCAGCGGCCCGCTGAGATGGTCGGCCTGCGGACGGCCGATGCGCATCGTGCGCTGCGGCACGTCGTAGCCCCAGAGCGCCTCGGCGAGGCGGTCGTGCGCCGCCTGCCCGGCGATGAACGCGTAGTCGTAGGCCTTGTACTGATTGCTGACCATGTAGACCTTGTCGGACTCGCCGTGGTTGATGAACACGTGCCACCTGCGCCCGTACCGGAACATCTGGAAGTTGCGGGTGTTCTGGTTCACGTACAGCACGATCCGGATGTCCTGCTCCGCGAGGAGCGCCTCCAGCTGGCCGATCTTCGGCACGAAGGCGACGGGAAGCGCATCGTCGCGCAGCAGAGCCTCCGCTCCCAGGGGCGAGCGCGCCAGCACGACCACCGGAAATCGGTCGGCGATCGACTGCAGCGGCCGGTACCACTGACGGATCTGGTACATGTTCACGTCGGTGTCGGCGAAGTACACCGCGACGCGGAAGCGCTGAGCGACATGAGGCGCTCGAGCCTCCACCATCCGGCGCACCCGCTGCCGCGCGGCACGCGTGGCGAACGCCCGCCGGAACAGACGGAATGCCTTCTTCGCATCGGTGATGGCGTCCATCCGCGGCACGGTAGCCGTGCAACCTCCGAATCCCCCGAACCGCGTCGGCGGCCCCGCATGACATGATCGACGGATGCAGCACAACGAACGCACCCCGGCCGAGGGCGTCTCGTTCGTGATGCCCGTGCTGAACGAGATCGACTATCTCGAGCACGCCGTGCGCTCGGTGCTGCAGCAGGACGTGGACGGGCCGACCGAGCTCGTGCTGGCGCTGGGCCCCTCCACCGACGGCACCACCGATCTCGCCCGCCGCCTCGCCGCTGAGGACGACCGGATCCGACTGGTCGACAACCCGCAGGCGCACATACCCGTGGGACTGAACGCTGCGATCCGCGCGAGCAGATACGCGACCGTCATCCGGGTCGATGCGCACTCCGAGCTGTCGCCGGGGTACGCGAACCGCGCTCTCGAGACGCTGCGCCGCACCGGAGCGGCGAACGTCGGCGGCGTCATGCGGGCCGACGGTCGCACCGCGTTCCAGCGCGCGGTGGCGCGGCTGTACAACGCACCGGTCGGTCTGGGCGGGGGCGCCTATCACGGCGGCGCGCCCGAGGGCGAGGCGGAGTCGGCGTATCTCGGCGTGATGCGCCGCCGGGTGCTCGACGAGGTCGGGCTCTTCGACGAAACAGTGCGGCGCGGCGAGGACTGGGAGCTGAACCTGCGCATCCGTCAGGCCGGGCACCTCGTCTGGTTCGACCCCGAGCTGTCGGTCACCTACTGGCCCCGCGAGAGCTGGTGGCGCCTGGCACGCCAGTTCCGCGCGACGGGCGCCTGGCGCGGCGAACTGGTGCGCCGGTACGGACGTCGCAACGGCCTGCGGTTCTTCGCCCCGCCGGCGCTCGTCGTCCTCAGCGCGCTGGCGATCGTGATCGCCGTGCTGCAGGTGGCCGGCGTGCTGCAGGGTGCCGCGGCGCTGGTCGCATCCGTCATCTACCTCCCGCTGATCGCGTACGCGCTGCTGGTGCTGGCCGTCGGACTGGGCGGCGTCGGGATCGCGCGCGGCCCGCGCGGACTGCACGAGCGCCTGTGGACGCTGGCCGTGCTGCCGACGATGCACATCTCGTGGGGGCTGGGCTTTCTCGCCGGCGTGCTGCGCGGCGCCGGCGACACGGTGGATGCGTCGCGCCTGGGCTCGCGCAACACCCCGCTGCCCTGACCGCCCACGGACTCAGGCGGTCAGCCAGCCCTGGTCGAGGATGCGCGAGACCACCCGATCCGCGGCGCCGCCGTCGTCCAGGCGGTTGAACTGCGCCGTCCAGGCGGCGTACCGCTCGGCGTAGCGGCGAGGTCCGTCCACGTCCTGCAGCGCGCGCACGAGCTCGTCCTGGGTGCGCACCAGCGGTCCCGGTGCGCGCTCGGCGAGGTCGAAGTAGAAGCCGCGCAGCTCGCCCCGGTAGTGCTCGAGGTCGGGGACGAGGAAGTACATCGGGCGGCCCGTCACGCTGAAATCGAACATCACCGACGAGTAGTCGGTGATCAGCGCGTCGGCGATGAGCATCAGGCGCGCCGTCTCGGGGTAGCCGGTCACATCGATCACCCGCGCACCGGAACGGTCCCGTCCGGGCTCGAGCGTGCGGGAATGCCCGCGCACCAGCACCACCGAGTCGGTCTGTGCGGCCAGCTCCTCGGGATCGATGAACTCGACCATCTCGGCGCGGTCGTCGCGCCAGGTGGGGGCGTAGAGCAGCACCCGCTCGTCGGGACGGATGCCCAGCGCCTCGCGGATCGGTGCCGGGTCTCCCTGCGCGAACAGGTCGTTGCGCGGGTAGCCCTCCACCCAGATCGGCTTCCCGAAGAACGCGTACGCCTTCTTCAGCACCCGTGCGGCGTAGGCGTTCTGGGCGAGCAGCGCATCCCAGCGCCGGGACTCCTTGACGACGGCCGCCATCCTGCGCGGATCGAATCCCGGGCGATGGAGGGCGAGACGCTTGAGCGGCGTACCGTGCCAAGTCTGCAGCACGTGCTGGCCGGGCTTGCGCACGAACCTCCGACGCAGCCAGTCGTTGACGATGAGCATCCGGGACTCGGCGCGCGCCCGCCACCACTCCGGACTGCCCTCGACGACGGCGACCGCCCCGTCGGGGATCTCGACCGAGAGGTCGCTGACGGCCCAGTAGCGCACGACCGACGGCGCCCGCTCGGCGAGCACCCGGTCGATGGCGCGCGGGTTGCACCCGGAGGTTCGGCCGTAGAAGCTCTCGAAGAACACGGCGTTCTCGCCTGCTCCCACCTGCGAGACGTAGCGCTCCTCGAGCGTTCGCTGTCCCTCAGCGGTCTCGTACACGGGATCCAGGGGCGCGGAGATGGTCACGGCCGCACCCCGCGCCTCGACGCGCAGGATGGGCAGCAGCACCGGAGGCAGGTCGATCGCGGCGAGGTCCGCTCCTTCGACGGCGAGATCGTAGGAGCCTGCCGGCAGTGGCAGCGGCGCTCCGCCCCAGCGCGAAGCGCGCAGCGGGAACACGGCGCGCCACGTCTTGCCGCCCCCGGTGATCCGGGCGGCGACACGGGCTCGCGGGCCCGTGAGGGTGCCGGATGCGGGGCGCGCTCCGGTTCCGGAGATCGTCAGCGTCTGCGTCTGCTCATCGATCCGGACGGTCGTCATCGTGCTCCTTTCGGCGCGGGGATCCCCCGCGCGCGGATGGCCCGGTACACGCGGAGCGCGTTGCGGCCGTCGCGGTAGGCGTGCATGTCGGCGCTGAGCGCGGCCGACCGTCGCGCACGGTCGGCGCGCACGGCGGCGTCGCCGAGCACGGCGTCGATCTGCTCGATGGCGCCGTCCCAGTCGCGGGCGGGGTCGTCGCCGGCGACATCCCGGTACGAGCCGTAGAATCCGCGCTTCCGCCCGTACTCCTCCACGTCCGGGGCCAGGTACACCACAGGCATCGCCAGCAGGCCCACGTCGTACGCCATCGACGAGTAGTCCGTGATGAGGACGTCCATGCGAGGAAGGGCCGGAGTCACGTCGGGCAGCAGGTCCGAGCCGAGCATGCGCACGCGCCCGCTCGACCACGGCGGCGAGTAGGACCCCTCGCCCAGCGGATGAGACCGGATGAACAGGATCGCGTCGTGGTCCTCCAGCATCCGCACGATCCGCACCCACTGCGCCGCCGTGGGGACGGCGGCATCCGCCGATCCGTCGCGCCAGGTCGGCGCGTACAGCAGCGCCCGCTGCGCGGGCAGCAGCGGACCGGTGCGGGTCAGCAGAGCGGATGCCGCGGTGCGCCGCTCGTCGTCGGTCCCCGCCGACAGCACGTCCACGCGGGGCTCGCCGGTGACGACCACACGGTCGCCGCCCAGGCCGAAGGCCGACTCGAGGCGCCCCCGTGAGCGATGCGAGGCGGCGGGCAGCACGCGGATGCGCTGCGCGGCGGCGCGGTACGCGATCGTCAGCAGCCGTCGCAGCAGCGGCGCGCCCGGAAGCCCCGCGGGCACCTGCGCGGTGACCGGCGAGTCGAGGCCGATGCGCTTGAGCGGGATGCCGTGCCACAGCTGCACGACGAAGCCGCCGGAACTGCCGTACCTGTTCACATCCCCCAGCCCGTGCGTGACGAGCAGGACGCCGGCGCGCGCCGTCGCCCACCATCCGCGCAGGCCGTCGCGTCGGCGGGTCCGGATGCCCAGAGCGCGCGCGTCGGCATCGTCGCGCGGTGATCTGGTCAGCCAGAGCACGCGATGGCCCGCGGCCTCGGCCTCTCGGTACATCGCCAGCGCGCCGTCGCCGATTCCCGCGCCGCATCCGAACACCCAGACGTCGCCGCGGGGAAGCAGAAGCGTTCCCATGCGTCCCACGGCATACAGCGGCAGCCGGACCAGCTTGGCCGCATTGCCGGTTCCGAAGGAGAAGGACGCCACCCCGCGAGCCTATCGCGGGGTGGCGTCCGGAGCCGACGGGAGAGACCTCAGAGCTTGAGCTCGCCGAGCGTCGCCTCGGTGGTGTACGTCTTGCCGGAGCGCACGTAGGTGATCTCCACCTTCGTGCCCGGCGCGACCGCCCGCACCTGCGCCGTCAGGTCGGTGGCACTGGTGATCGGCAGCCCGTCGAACTCGGTGATGACGTCGCCGCGCTTGAGCCCGGCCTGCTCCGCTCCCCCGCCTTCGGTGGGCGTGTCGATCACGGCACCGGCGACCGTGGCGTTCTCGAGCGTCGAGGCATCGCGCACTGTGGCGCCCAGCAGCCCGTGGGTCGCCGCGCCGTCGGCGATGATCTCGTCGGCGACGCGCTCGGCGATGCCGGAGGGGATCGCGAAACCGACTCCGATCGAACCGGATTCGCCCGACGCGGACGTGCCGCCCGCCGTGGCGATCGCCACGTTGATGCCGATCAGGCGCCCCTTGCTGTCCACGAGCGCCCCGCCGGAGTTGCCCGGGTTGATCGCGGCATCGGTCTGGATCACGGCGATGGAGATCGACTGCTTTCCCTGCTGGCTGCCCATCCCGGGGATGTCGAACTGGAACGGACCACCCTCACCGTTCTGTCCGCCGTCGCCCTGCTCCTGGTCCGGCGATTCGGCGTCGTCGGGCAGTGCGGCCGAGGCGACCTGGATGCTGCGGTTGAGCGCGCTGACGATGCCGGTGGTCACGGAGTTCGACAGGCCGAGGGGCGCGCCGACGGCCACGGCGGTGTCGCCGACGTTGAGCTTGGAGGAGTCGGCGAACTCGATGGGAGTCAGACCCTCGGCGTCCTTCAGCTTGATGACGGCCAGATCGTAGACCGGGTCGGTGCCGACGATCGTCGCCGCGTGGATGCGGCCATCCGACGTCGTGACCCGGATCGTGGGATCGGCCACGGCGCCGCCGAGGGTGACGACGTGCGTGTTGGTCAGGACATATCCGTCCTCGCTCAGGATCACGCCGGACCCGCTGCCGGATTCCTGACTCCCGGCGACCTCGATGGTCACCACCGACGGCAGCACCTCGGAGGCGATGGCGGTGGTCTCGTTGACGGAGCCGGGGTTGTTGACCGTCACCGTCTGCGGCCCGGTGGCCGACTGCGACGTGGGCCTGTCCAGCACCGCGGCGCCGAGCACGCTGCCGCCGAAGCCGGCGACACCGCCGACCAGCGCTGCGGCGAGGAACAGCCCTGCGATCTTCACCGGCGCTCCGGTCTTCTTCGGAGCGCCGGGCGCCGCGTCCGCCGAGTCCGCGGGAGCAGCGAGGAGTGCGGGGTCGAGCGGCACCGTCGGAGCGGTCTGCTGCGCGGGCCTGCCGAACGCGGTGCCGGGCGCCGCATTCGACGGCGATCCGCCGTGCGGAGGCTGCCAGGTCGGCGCCGGGTGAGATCCGAAGGTGCCGGGCACGCTGTGTCCGGCGGGTGCGGCCGGCGCAGCGGGCCCGGCCGGAGGCGCGGGCTGCGCGGCCGGTGCGGGTGCGGGCTGCGGTGCGGCCGGCGTCGTCCCGGCGCTCGGGACCTCGGGGTTCGAGGTCTCACCGTGGGTGTTGTCGTCGTTCATGATCTGCTCCTTCCAGGCGCACAATCAGAGTGACAAGCGAGTCTGTGCTTTTCATATGGCGAGGATGGAATTCCCCTATGGTCTTAGCCTGTTCTGCATGGACGTCATTCCCGGTGCCTGGCGGCGCACCGCCGCTGGAGCAGGTCTTCTCTCCCCGCAGGGCGAGGTCGCGCCCACCATCTTCGCAGAGATGTCGGCCGCGGCGGTCCGCCACGACGCGATCAACCTCGGCCAGGGCTTTCCCGATGAGGACGGACCTCAACTCGTTCTCGAGGCCGCGCGCGAGGCCATCGCGCGCGGCGCGAACCAGTATCCGCCCGGCCGCGGCATCCCCGATCTCCGCCTGGCGATCAGCGAGCACCAGCGACGCTTCTACGGTCTGCCGGTGGACCCCGAGACCGAGGTGCTGGTGACGGCGGGCGCCACCGAGGCGCTCACGGCGACCCTGCTGGCGCTCATCGACTCGCCGGACGACGAGGTCCTGGTGTTCGAGCCGTACTACGACTCGTACGCGGCGGTGGTCGCACTGGCGGGTGCGCGGCTGCGGACCGTTCCGCTGCGCCGGCCGGGATTCCAGCCCGACCTCGACGAGCTCGCCCGGGCCGTGAGCGACCGCACGAGGATCATCCTCGTGAACGATCCTCACAATCCGACCGGGGCGGTCTTCGCATCCGAGGTGCAGGCCGAGATCGTGCGGCTGGCCGAGAAGCACGACGCGGTCATCGTGACCGACGAGGTGTACGAGCATCTGTCCTTCCACGCGCCGCACGTGCCGATCGCCGCCCTTCCCGGAGCAGCCGAACGCACGCTGACGATCTCGTCGGCCGGGAAGACCTTCTCGGTGACGGGCTGGAAGATCGGCTGGGTGCACGGTCCGGCGGATCTCATCACCGCGTTGCTCACCGTGAAGCAGTTCCTGACCTACGTCAACGGATCCCCGTTCCAGCCCGCGATCGCCCTCGGTCTGCGCCTGCCGGACGCATACTTCGATGACGCGCGCTCAGCGCTGCTGCGCAAGCACGGGCTGCTGGGCGATGCTCTGCGCGCAGCCGGGTTCGAGGTGCACGCTCCGGCGGGCGGCTATTTCACCGTCGCCGACGCGACCGCTCTCGGCGGGGCGGACGCCGCCGCGTTCTGCCGCGCGCTTCCCGAGCGCGCCGGCGTGGTCGCGATCCCGATCACCGCGTTCGTCGCCCCGGAGCATCACGCCGCCTACGCCGGGCTGGTGCGCTTCGCGGCCTGCAAGCGCGTCGAGGTGCTCGAGGAGGCCGCCACGCGGCTCGCCGCACTGCGCTGACGCCGGCCGGTGACCGGACCCGTCAGGAGACGGGTGCGACGCGGTAACGCCGCAGGCGCAGCACGGGGTTCACCTCGCGGGTGCGGGCGATGAGGGATACGTCGAGGGATGCCACCGCGATCCCCTCCCCCGCACTGGCAGCCGCCACCCGCACGCCCTGCGGGTCGACCACCTGCGACAGGCCGACGCCGATCGCCCCGGGGTGGTCGGCGGCGATCACATAGACGGTGTTCTCGATCGCCCGGGCGGCCAGGAGAGTGTTCCAGTGATGCTCCTTCAGCGGACCGCGCACCCATTCCGCCGGCACGATCAGGGCATCCGCCCCGGCATCGACCAGCGTGCGCGCCACCTCAGGGAAACGCAAGTCGTAACAGGTCATCATCCCGAACCGGATGCCGTGCGCCTCGAACACGGACGCCTGACCGGCCTCTCCCGGGGCGATCCAGTCGGACTCCGTCTGCCCGAAGGCGTCATACAGGTGCTGCTTGCGGTAGACGGCCTGCACCCCGGCATCCGACACCGCGACGAGACTGTTGTGCACGCGCGAGCCCTCGGCACGCTCCACGAGACCGGCCACGACCACGACGTCGTGCTCGGCCGCGATGCCGCGCAGACCCGCGACGAACTCGCCTTCGAGCGTCTCGGCGCTCGCGGCGAGACGCTCGTCCATCGGATCCACGAAGAAGCTGGAGTACTCGGGCAGCACCACCAGGCGCGCACCGCGCGCGGCCGCCTGCGCCACGAGGGCGGCGATCCGCTCCCTGTTCCGTGCGGGGTCGTCCCCCGGTGCGAACTGGCAGACGGCGGCGAGCGGAGCGGGCGAGGTCATGCCCTCATCCTCCCGCATCGACGCACCGGCGGCGAGAGCACGTGGCGCAAGCCGAAGGCCCCTGATCGGGATTTCTCCTGATCAGGGGCCTTCTCTTTGTTGCGGGGACAGGATTTGAACCTGCGACCTCCGGGTTATGAGCCCGGCGAGCTACCGAACTGCTCCACCCCGCGGCACGTCTTAAAGCCTAACACGGCTGCGGAGAGAGGGCGAATCGAGGCCATCCCCGCGAAGCAGGCGGGCGTGTCGCGGGCCGCCCCCCGGCTCCCCGCATGCAGAAGGAGGGCGCCCCGCGCGGGGCGCCCTCCTTCGTGAACCGGTCACTCGGACTCCTGGCCCTCCAGGGCGAGAAGCTTCTCGATCGCGGCGGTGAGCTTCTTGTCCTGCACGGCGAACTCCTCGAGATCTCCCGCCTTGAGGGCGGTCTCGCGGGCCGTGAGCGCGTCCTTGGCATCCGCCAGAGCCTGCTGCTGGGCATCCGACCCCGGCGCCGGCGTCCCGCCCTCGTCCGGTGGAGTCTCCTCGCCTTCGCCTTCGCCGGTTTCCGGCTCGGTGGGCGTGACGTCCTCATCACCGGCCGCGGCGCCGGAGTCGCCGCCGAAGAGCACGTCGAGAGCCTCGGTCAGGGTGTCCTCGAAGGCGACCCGATCGCCGAAGGCGACCAGCACCTTTCGCAGGTTCGGCAGCTTGGTGCCCTCAGACGACTGCACGAACACCGGCTGCACGTACAGCAGACCACCACCGACCGGCAGGGTCAGCAGGTTGCCGTACTTCACCTCGGATTTACCGAGAGTCAGCACGTTCAGCTTGTTGGCGATCTCGGTGTCGGAGTCGAAGGTGTTCTGCACCTGCCCGGGTCCGGGCACGGTGGTCGCCGTGTCGATCTCCAGCAGCCTGAGCTTGCCGTAGTCCGGGGATTTCTCGCCCTTGGTCGATCCGGCATCCGAATCCACCGCCAGGTAGCCCATCAGCACCTCGCGGCTCTCGCCCTGGGCGTCGGCCGGGATGAACGTCGAGAACATCGAGAAGCGCGCGTCGTCCTGCCCCGGCATCTTCATGGACAGGTAGTACGGCGGCTGCAGCTGATCCTTGCTGCGCGGGTCCTTCGGCGTCTGCCAGCGGTTGTCCTCCTGCGCGAAGGAGCCGGCGTCGTCGATGTGGTAGATGCCCAGCATCGCACGCTGCACCTTGAACAGATCGGTCGGGTACCGGACGTGGCTCATCAGATCACCGGACATCTCGCTGATCGGCAGCACCGTCGACGGGTAGATCTTCTGCCACGTCTCCAGGATCGGATCCTCGTCGTCCCAGGCGTACAGCTTCACCGAGCCGTCGTACGCGTCGACGGTCGCCTTCACCGAGTTGCGGATGTAGTTGATGTTGTCGAAGGCCACGGCCGACGCGGGCGTGCTCGAGTCGGCGATGGCGTCCTGCATGCTGACCGTCTTCGAGTACGGGTAGGTCGAGCTCGTGGTGAAGCCGTCCACGATCCAGACGATGCGGCCGTCGACCACGCTGGGGTACGGGTCGCGGTCCAGCGTCAGGTACGGCGCGACCTTCTGCACGCGGGTGCGCGGGTCACGGTCGTACAGGATCTGCGACTCGGAGTTCACGAGGTCGGAGAACAGGATCTGCTCGGACTGGAACTTCATCGCGTACAGCAGCTTGGTGAACGTGTTGCCGATGCGCGGACCGCCGTCGCCGTTGAACGTCGTCTTGGTGTCGCTGGCGCCGTCCTCTCCGCGGGGGTAGTCGATCTCGACCGGAGTGGTGCCCTTGGGGGCGCCCACGATCGAGTAGTCGGGCGAGGACTCTCCGAAGTACACCCGCGGCTCGAAGTCCTCCGACTCCGTCAGGAAGCCCGACGAGGGGATGCCCTGCTCGAGGAACACCGGCTCGCCGTCGGAGGTGCGCTCGTTGCCGGCCATCGCGACCAGGCCGTAGCCGTGCGTGTACACCGCAGCGCGGTTGTTCCAGCTGTCACCGCCGCCGAGCTTGGACATGTCCAGGTCGCGGACGGAGACCACGGTGTCCTGCGTCTTGCCGTCGATCTCGTAGCGGTCGACGTCCAGCTCCTGGGCGAACTGATAGTAGGAGCGGTACTGCTGCAGCTGACGCACCGTCGGTCCGATCACGGCCGGATCCATGATGCGCACGGATGCCGTCGTCTCGGCGTCCGAGCGCAGCTGGCCGGGAGCGGTGTCGGTCTCGGCCTTGAACGAGGTGACCTCCATGTCGGCCACGCCGTACGCCTGCTTGGTGGCCTCGATGTTGCGCTCGTAGTACGGCGCCTGGTAGGCGTTCAGGTTCGGGTTGACCTGGAAGGTGGTGACCACCCACGGGTAGCCGATACCGACGACCAGCGAAGCGACGATCAGCAGCGCGGTGGCCGCGAGGGGGAAGCGCCAGCGCCCGACGACGGCGGTGACGAAGAACAGGACGGCCACCACCGCGGCGATGATCGAGAGGATCGCGAGGCCCGGGATGGTCGCGTTGGCGCCCGTGTACGCGGCGCCGGTGATGCGCCCCTCGGCCTGCACGAGCGTGAGGTAGCGATCCAGCCACAGGCTCACGGCCTGCACGGCCAGGTAGAGCCCTGCGAGGATCGCGAGCTGGATCCGAGCGGGCTTGGAGATCCGCAGCTCACGCTGTCCGATGCGCACCGACCCGTAGAGGTACGACACCAGCGCCGTGATGATCACGCTGAGCAGCAGCACGGCCGAGACGAACGCGAGCAGCATCGAGTAGAACGGCATCGCGAACAGGTAGAAGCCCGTGTCGACGCCGAACTCCGGGTCGACGGTCGTGGTGGTGACGCCGTTCGCCCACAGCCAGACGGTCTTCCAGTTGCCCGCCGCGGCGAACCCGGCGAAGATGCCGAAGAAGACCGGCATGCCCCACATGGCCAGCCGGCGCAGCGGCTCGATGACCTCCTGATAGCGGTCCAACTGCGAGCTCAGCCGCGCGTACACCGGCCGCAGCCGGTAGGCGAGCTGGATGCACACGAAGATCGGCACGGCCATGCCCAGGAACCCGAGCAGGAACATCGTGACGGTGGCGAACCACTGAGTCGTGAGCACCGTGCTGAAGTCGAGCTGGTCGAACCAGAGGAACTCGGTGTAGAGCGACGCGAACACGAAGAACGCCGCGATCAGGGCGGCGATGATCGCCACCGAGACGGCGAGGATGCGACGCGAGGTGCTGGGTGTGGCCGGCGGACGGGCTGAGGTGGTGGTCACCCCTTCATCCTATGCAGGGGTCCTATGAGCGCACTGCGGTTCCGCTCAGCGCGGAATGCCGGTCAGGATGCCGAGCACACCGGCAGCTTCGACGTGTCGCCGTCATCGGCGATCACGTCGAGGATGTGCAGCGACTCCTCGAGGGTCGCGGTGCGGTAGACCTGCAGTCCGCTCGGCACGTGCCCCACCACCTCGTCGCAGTTGCTCGCCGGGGCCAGGAAGACGGTCGCTCCGGCGTCGCGGGCGCCGTACAGCTTCTGCCGGATGCCGCCGATCGGCCCGACGGTGCCGGCGGCGTCGATCGTGCCGGTGCCCGCTACCCTCTCGCCGCCGTTGAGCTCGCCGGGGGTGAGGGTGTCGATGATCCCGAGCGCGAACATCATGCCCGCACTCGGGCCGCCCACGTTGTCGAGCTGCAGCTTCACGTCGACGGGGAAGTCGTAGTCGGTGGTCAGGGTGATGCCGATCAGCCAGACCTCTGCGCCACTGGCATCCGTCGTCTTCTCCGGCGTGATCGCGATCTCTCTCGGCTCGCCGTCACGCAGCACGCTGAGGGAGACCTCGGCGCCCTCCCCCGCCTGGATGGTGTCGCGCAGCAGGGTCGCGGAGTCGACCTCGACCCCGTCGATGGCGAGGATCCGGTCGCCGTCCTCCAGCTCGCCCTCGGCCGGTGCGTCCTCCACGACGCTGACGACCTCGACCTGGGCGCCCACGTCGTAGCCGAGCTCGCTGAGCGCCGCCGCCGTGGCCTCGTGCTGGGAGTCGACCATGAGCGCGGCGTTGCGCTCGTCGCGCTGCTCGCTGGTGACGCCCTCGGGGAAGACCGTGTCGATCGGCACCACCGCTCGGGTCGGGTCGAACCACGTCAGCGCCAGCTCGAACCAGGTGGGGGTGCGCTCGCGATTGCCGACGACCTGCACGGTGGTGAGGTCGAGCTGGCCGCCGGTCGGATAGGTCTCGGCGCCGTCAATCTCGATCAGCGGCACCTCCTCACCGTCTGCGCCCAGCGCGGTGCCGAGCGTGTCGAAGACGGGGCCGGGGCGCTGGATGACGTACTGCGTCGGGACGAAGGTCAGCGCGACCAGAGCCACCAGCGAGACGCTCAGCGCGGTGATGCCGATGACCGTGCCGTTGCTGCGGCGTGATGACACGTGACCTCCGGGCGTTCGCGGGCGGCGTACAGATATCCACGGCTCCCAGGGTCGGAGCACAGGATCGTGTGACTAGCGTAGAGCGCACACGCTACGGGCACGCTGAGAGGGCGATTCGCATGGCTGAGGACGACCGGGATCCTTCCGACTTCGAGGAGATGCTGCGCCGCATGATGTCCGGCGGGCAGGTGGATCCCGAGGCGCTGCGCGACGCGCTGTCGAGCATGCAGGGTGCCTCGATCGACCCGGCGGCGATGTCGGGGTTCATGGCGCAGATGCAGGGCATGTTCAGCGCGGATCCGTGGCAGAACGCGGAGCGTCAGGCCCTGCACCTCGCCAACCGCGACGGCCAGGGCATCACCGCGGGCGCGCAGTCGTCGCTGGTGGATGCGTTCGGTCTGGCGAACCTGTGGCTGAGCGAGGCCACGACCATCTCCGAGCTCGCCTCCGACCCGCAGGCGATGACGCGCGGCGATTGGGTGCAGAAGACCCTGCCGGTGTGGAAGGAGATCGCCGCGCCCGTGTCGACCTCGATCGCGGACGCCCTGATGGATGCCCTTCAGACCCAGGTGCCCGAAGAGATGCAGGGCATGGTGCAGGGTGCCGGTGATCTCATGCGTGGCCTGGGCGGCTCGGTCTTCGCCGCGCAGTTCGGACAGGTGCTCGGACGGCTCTCGCTCGAAGTCGTGTCGGGCGGCGATGTGGGCATCCCGGTGCTCCCCGCAGGCACCGCGACCGTCATCCCGCAGAACATCGCCGCGTTCGGCGAGGGGCTGGAGATCCCCGAGGATCAGATCACGCTCTACCTGGCGGTCAGAGAGCTCGCCTACGCGCGGCTGTACCGCCACGCGAAGTGGCTGCACCTGCACGTGCTCTCGCAGATCACCGACTTCGCGCGCGGCGTGACCGTCGACATCGACGCACTGGAGGACCTGGCATCCCGCCTGGATCCCAGCGACCCGGCGGAGCTGCGGGCGGCCATCGAGGGCGGTGCGCTGCTGCCGGCGCAGACGGATGCCCAGCGCGAGGCGCTGACCCGGCTCGAGAACCTCATCGCGACGATCGACGGCTGGGTCGACGTGGTGACCACGCAGGCCATCGCCCGGCTGCCCGACGGGGCGCGCCTCGCCGAGGCCGCTCGCCGTCGCCGAGCCGTCGGCGGACCCGCCGAGGACGCGCTGGGGGCGCTGGTCGGGCTGAAGCTGCGACCGCGCCGGCTGCGGGAGGCGTCGGCGATGTGGAGCGCGGTGACGGATGCCGTGGGCGTCGCGGCACGCGACTCCCTGTGGGATTACCCGGACCTCATGCCGCAGCCCGCCGACATCGACGATCCGACTGCGCTGATCGAGCGACTCCGGGCCGCGCAGCGCGGCGACGCTCCCGCGACCGACGAGTTCGACGAGGCGCTCGCGCGTCTGCTGGACGGCGACGACTTCGGTGACACCGACCGCCCCGAGGACGACCGCCCGGAGGGCGACCGTCCCGTCTGACCGTCGGCGCCCGGCGATCAGGCGATCAGGCGATCAGGCGATTCATCCTGCACAGATCGCCGCAGTCGCGGATCCATCCACAGATCGCGAGTACACGCCCTGCGCCGTGCCGACTCGGATCAGAATCGGGGGCATGAGTCCACTGACCCCGCCGGAGCTCACCCGTCTCGACCCGCGATACCCGCTGCTCTGGCGCGACGAGCGCACCGTGCAGTTCGGGATGGAGAACGCCGTGTGCATCGATGCCGGCGCCCCCTGGGTCGAGCCTCTTCTGGCACGACTGCACCGGGGCATCCGGCTCGGCTCCTTCGACGTCGTCGCACACGGCGTGGGCGCGCCCCGCGCGGCCGCGCGCGAGCTGCTCGCGCGGCTGCGTCCGGTCCTCATCGGCGACTCGCACTCCTCGCCGGCGGCATGGGTCGACGCGGTGAACGTCGCCGACGGAAGGGCCGTGGAGCGGATGCGGCAGGCACTCGTCGACGAGGACATCACACTGACCGACCACGGGAGCCCGGGGGCCGTCGCCGTCGTCCTGATCGAGGGCGCGGCCGCCGCTCTGCAACTGGCCCCCTACCTGCGAGACGATGTGCCGCACCTGCCGGTCGCCTTCGAGGACCAGGCGATCTCGGTCGGCCCGCTCGTGCGTCCCGGCCGCACGCCCTGCCTCTCGTGCCGCGACGCCCACGAGACACGACGCGACCCCGCGTGGCCGATGCTGCACGCCCAGCTGGTGGGTCGGACGGTGACGCTCGGCGCGGCAAGGGTCGCGCGCGCCGCGGACATGGTCGCGCGCGTGCTGCGCGCTCCCGCGGGGGCCACAGGACTGATGGCCCGGCTCAGCCCCGACGGGCGCCTGGCATGGCGCTCGGTGCGACATCACGCAGAATGCCCGTGCCTCGAGCCGTCGTCCCTATCTCCGCGAGAAAGCGAGACGGCACCCGCTCCCCTCGCCCCGCGCTCCTCGCCCACGAGACCGACAGCGTACGCGCGGCCCGCGTGATGCCCACGTAGGCAAGCCGCCGCTCCTCGTCGATGTGCTCGAACGACGTGGCGTACGAGATCGGCAGCGATCCCTCGGCCCAGCCCGTGAGAAGGACATGCGGCCACTCGAGCCCTTTCGCGGCGTGCAGGGTGGACAGGGTCACGGTGCGCAGAGTCGGCTCGTGCTGGTCCTTGGCCCTGGCCATGAGCTCGTCCGCGAAGGTCCGCAGGGTCGTCCCCTCCGGAGCATCCTCCGCAAGGCGCAGGATGGCTCGGCGCGCTTCCCAGCCGTCGCGCTGCGCGCCGCCCGCCTCTGGCGGCTCGACGGTGAGCCCGAGCCCGCGCAGCACGTCGCGCACCGTCGGGAGGAACCCGGCGTCCGTCGGCGCCACGGCCGCCCCCCGCAGCCCGAGCACGGCCTGGCGCACCTCGGGCATGTCGAAGAAGCGCGTCCCGCCGAGCACGCTGGTGGGGATGCCCCGGGCGGCGAGCGCCTGCTGCAGCACCGCCGACTGCGCGTGCGCGCGGTACAGCACGGCGATGTCGGCAGGCGAGGCGCCCCCGGCGATGCGCGCCGCGATCGTCGCGGCGATTCCGTCGGCTTCGTCGCGCTCGCTGTCGTAGGCGACCACCGTCGGCGCCTCGGCATCCGCACCCTCCTGCACGGGTACGAGGTCGAGCGCGCCCGGGCGTCCGCGCATCAATGCGTTGGCGGCGCCGAGGATCGGCGCCTGGGACCGGTAGTTCGTCTCGAGTCGCACGACCGTGGCATCCGGATGCCGCTTGCCGAACTCCAGCAGATAGCGCTGCTGCGCGCCCGCGAAGGAGTAGATGGTCTGGCTGGCGTCGCCGACGACGCAGATGTCGCGCCGGTCGCCGAGCCAGAGCTCGAGCAGCCGGTTCTGCAGCGGCGAGACGTCCTGATACTCGTCGACGGTGAAATGACGGTACTGCTCGTGCACGGCGGCCGCGACCCGGCTCTCCGTCTCGAGCATCCCCGCGCAGGCGAGCAGCACGTCCTCGAAGTCGAGCTGGCGACGCTCGTCCTTGAGCGCCTCGTAGGCCGCCTGCAGCTCGAGCAGCTGCTCGGGACGGATGCCGGTGACCGGCCGCCCCTGCTGCGCGTACTGCTCGATGGACATCATCGAGACCTTGCGCCATTCGATCTCCGCGGCGATGTCGCGCAGCGTCGCCGTGCTGAGGCGAAGCCGCATCGCGTCTGCCGCCTGGCCCAGCATCCGCACCTTGTTGTCGATGATGCTCGGCGCGGTGTCTCCGGTGAGCGTCGGCCAGAAGAAGTTCAACTGCGCGAGTGCGGCGCTGTGGAACGTGCGCGCCGAGACGCCGCCGACGCCGAGTGCGCGCAGCCGGCCGCGCAGCTCGCCCGCCGCCTTCGCGGTGAAGGTCACCGCCATCACGCGCGAGGGCGAGTACGCCCCGGTGTCGACGCCGTGGGCGATGCGGTGGGTGATGACACGGGTCTTGCCGGTGCCGGCGCCGGCGAGAACCGCGACGGGTCCGCGCAGCACGGATGCCGCCTCGCGCTGCCGGTCGTCGAGCGCGTCGAGCGCGCTCACGGCGCTCCGCTCCCGCCTTCGGGATCGGAAGCCGGCCGCTCCTCGTACCATTCGGCGATCAGGCGCCGGGCGATCGATGCGGGGCCGGGCAGCCCGACCGGGCCCTCCCCCGCGAGCGCCGTCCCGATCTCGTCGCGGGTCAGCCACCGCACCGAGATGATCTCCTCGCCGTCCGGCCGGCTGTCCTCGTCGACGGCGACCGCGCGGAAGCCGAGCATGAGCGAGCGCGGATAGGGCCAGGCCTGCGAGGAGCGGTAGCGGATGTCGCGCAGCCGCACGCCCGCCTCCTCGGCGATCTCCCGCCGCACCGTGTCCTCGAGCGATTCGCCCGCCTCCACGAAACCGGCGAAGCAGGAGTGCATGCGCCCGCCCCAGTTCGCGTTCGCGCCGAGAAGCAGTCGTTCCCCGTCGGGGCTCTCGACGGCGACGATGACCGCCGGATCGGTGCGGGGGAAGTGATCCGTCGCGCAGGATTCGCACCGGCGCGACCAGCCCGCCTGCTGCAGCGCGATCGCGGAGCCGCACGAGGGGCAGAACCGGGCATCGCGGAGCCAGGCGGCGAGCGCGATGGCGGTGACGAACAGATCGGTCTCATGCGGATCCAGGGCGCCGCCGGCATCCCGCAGGCCGAGCCAGGTCTCCGGCGGGGCGCTGTCGATGCTGTCGGTGAGCGGCGGGACCGATGCCAGCAGCAGCGGCGAGCCGTCGCGGTCGCGGCCGAGCAGCGCCCATTCGGCGTCCCCGACCTCGTCGACCCCGACGCGCAGTACCGTGTCCCCGTCGATGCGCAGCCGGCCCTCCCGCACCACGACGGCGCGGGCGCTCGCGTCGGCGCGCATCCGGCCGATGACGCCGGTCTCCGTGCGGAGCTCGGCGGCCCTGTCGAGGATGTCCCGCTCCGCGGTCATGTGCTCCTCCTGCTCTCGTGCCATGCGCTCGTGCCGCCCCGTGAAAGCGGGGCAAGGGGGCGTGGCGTCAGCGCACCCGACGGGGTGCGCACCTACCCTGGAGGACATGGCACGCTCACCTTTCACTCTAGTGGCGGCGGTCACGGCCGCACTGCCCGGGGCCGAGGTCGTCGGCGCTCGCTCGCTCACCTCGGACGGGGACGGGAGGTTCGATTCCGCCGTGGCCACGCTGGCCGACGGCCGCGAGCTCGTGATCCGGGTGGCCGAGGACGATGCCGCGGCGCGCGAGCTCGCGGAGGAGTCGCTGGCGCTGCGCGCTCTGACCGCGGGCGCGAGGGAGATGCTGCCGTTCCGGGTGCCCGCCTATGTCGGCGAGACCGCCGTCGGCGACGCGCGCGCACTCGTCACGGATCTGATGCCGGGATTCCAGATCGACGCCGGGCACATCCCCTCCGGGCGCGGGGCGGCGCCGTCGGTCGGCGAGGCGATCGCCGCGGTGCACGCACTGCCGGCGTCGGTGGTGCGCGCCGCCGGACTGGCCGTGCGGGATGCCGGTGGCGTGCGCGGCGACGTGCAGCAGCTGATCGACCGTGCGGCGGCGACGGGACGCGTTCCCGCGCGGCTGACGGCACGGTGGCGGGACGCCGCGGCCGACGACGACCTGTGGCGCTTCGAGACGACCGTCACCCTCGCGGGAGCACAGGCGCAGTCCTTTCTCTTCGAGGACGACCCGGATGACGGCCCCCGCGTGACAGGGATGATCGGGTGGCGCGGGCTGACCGTCGGCGACCCGGCGGAGGACCTCGGATGGCTCTCCGGCGCGCGCGAGGCGGCCGATGACGTGCACGCCGCGTACGTGGCCGCCTCGTCCCGAGCGGCCGATGACGCCCTGCGGGTGCGAGCGCGGCTGCACGCCGAGCTGGAGTTCGCGCGCTGGCTCGTGCACGGAGACGAGCTGCGGCGCCCGGACATCGTCGATGACGCGGCCGCACTGCTCGACTCGCTCGCCGACGGCCTGCGCAGTGACGACCTCCGTGTCATCGCCGCCTACACCGGGGGCGTGGATTCGGCTCTCGATGTGCTGGACCGCACTCCCGACACCGCGGCCACCGCGGTCGACACCTCGATGCAGACGGATGCCTATCGCGCCGAGGACCTCTGGCTGGACGAGGTCGACGACGCGGATGCCCCGGACGACGAGGACGAGCAGGCGCGACGGAACGACGCGGGAGATGCCGCGCATGACGGGGATTCCGGGGATGACGAGACGCGTCCTGCCAGCCACGCGCAGCAGGACGACGGCCGGCAGGATGGTGGCCGGCACGACTCGTGGGAGGAGCCGACGCAGGACCTCACCGAGGTGAGCGGGATGCGCGGATCGAGCCCTGCCGCCCGGGCCGACGGCTCCGAGCCGCCGAGCGACATCGATTCGGCCGAAGAGGCTCAGCGCGCGGCGCGGGCTGCGCTCCAGCGCTGGACCAACTCCGCCTCGGAGTAGACCCGGTCACCACGGATGACGAGGTCGTCCGCCACGTAGTACAGCGCGACGTCGATCTGCTCGAGCGGCACCCCGAAGCGGCGGTGATAGGCCACGCGGTACAGCGCGAGCTGCAGCATCCGCTCTTCGCGCTCCCGGGCGGTGCGCGGCGCACGACCGGTCTTCCAGTCGACGATCTCGATACGGCCGTCCCGGTCGTCCCGCCGATAGACGGCGTCGAGCTTGCAGATGACGATCTGCCCCTGCGCGAAGGCGAAGTCGATCTCGATCTCCACGGCGATCGGCTGCAGAGGCGCCCACTCGCTCTGCTCGAACGTGCGCTTCAGCCGGTCGAGGTCCACCGCATCGACGGCGGACACATCCGCGGAGTCCGACGCGTCTTCGTCGGCCTCCCACAGCCCCTCGTCGATGCGCGCGCCCACGCCGACCTGCTCGCTGCGTTGTTCGACCCAGGCGTGGAACAGAGTGCCGAGCCGGGTCTGCCGATAGGGCCGCTCAGGCATGGGACGCACGATGCGCCCCAGGGTTCCGGCGAAGTCGGTGATGTAGTCCTTGAACCGCGAGGCCGGCAGACGGGTCGGAGGCGGGGCGTCCGTGCCGCGCATCCGCGCATCGCGCTCCGCCAGCAGCCGGCCCAGCTCGGCGCTCGGCTCGACGTCCTCGGCTCCGGCGACTGCGGCGCGCACGAGATCCGCGGCGGCCGTCACGACCGCGCGGCGTCCGCCGAGCGGATCGAGTGGCCACTGCCTCGTCATCCCCACCCCGGCATAGGGGTTCTCGTCGGCATCCACCTCGCCGATCGGGTCGAGGCCGAGCACGTCGATCGCCTCGAGCAGGTACGGACTGGGCGTGCGGGGGCTCTTCTGCCCCGCCCAGTGCGCTCCGGTCATCAGCAGGTCGGTGCGGGCCCGCGTGACCGCCACATACGCGAGCCGGCGCTCCTCCTGCCTCTGATAGTCGCGGTACTCGCCCTTGAACACCGTCAGCGCGCCCGGGGCCGACCGGCTCGCGCTGGTCAGCGAGGCCACACCCGCCTTGATGCTCTTCGCCGGTTCGGTCGGGTCGTAAGGGGGCGGCGACCAGCGGAAGACGGGGAGGGCGTCGGCGTCGCCGCGCAGCGCGAAGGGCAGCATTCCGAACCCAAACCAGCCCGAGGTGTCGTTCACCCGCGAGGGCAGCTCGTCATCGACCAGGCGCACCACGGCGACGGCGTCCCATTCCAGGCCCTTGGATCCGTGGATGGTGAGCAGCTGCACGACGCCGGGCTCGGGCGGCTCGGGACGCGGCATGAGCTCATCGGTGCTCTCGGCCTTGTCGAGCCAGGCGATCAGGCTCCCGATCGTGCCCCGCTGATCGGCGGAGAGGAAGGCGCGCACCTCGTCGGCGAAGGCGCGAAGCTGGGTCGCCGCCACCCGGGCGGGCCCTCGAGTCTCGTTGGTGGCCAGCTCGATGTCCAGGCGCAGCTCCAGCTCGATCAGGCGGATCAGCTCGGGGATCGGCTGGGTGGCCGCGCGACGCAGCCGCTCGAGCATCTCGCCTGCCGCCCGGAGACGGGCGCGGCCCTCCGACGTGATGCCCTCGAGCAGCCGGTAGTCGTCGCGCAGGCTGCGCACCACGTCGACCGCGTCCACGATCGACACCGCCTCGTCCGCTCCCCGGGAGGAGCGGATGCGGGCGCGCAGCTCGTCGGGCAGCGGCAGCAGGGCGCTGTCGCGACGGGAGAGCTCGGAGGCGAGATCGTACAGTGCGGCCATGTCGGCCACGCCGATGCCGAATCGCGGACCGACGAGCAGGCGGATGAGAGCGGAACCGGCGTTGGGATCGTGAATGACCCGCAGCACGGACACCACGTCGACGACCTCCGGAGTCGCGAGCAGACCACCGAGCCCGAGAATGCGGTGCGGGATCCCCTCTGCCGCCAGCGCTCCGGCGAAGGTCTGCATGTGCCGTTTGGAGCGGAACAGGATCGCGCCGGTGTGCGGCCTGTTCCCGGGTGCGGCCGAGGCTGCGTGAGCGGCGCGGCGCGCGGCGAACCAGCGCGCGACCTCGGCGGCCTCGTCGTCGACGGTGAAGGCGAAGCGCACCTCGACGGCGCCCTCGCCCGCTCCGGGGCGTGGCTCGAGCGGCGGCACCTCCAGCCCGGGGCGGTGCAGCGGCTCGAGCACGCGGTTGGCGACGTCGAGGATGCGGCTGTCGTTGCGCCAGCTGGTCATCAGACTGTACGTTCGCGCCTGCTGCTCGCGCGCGAAGGAGCTCGAGAAGGCGTACAGGTTGTCGGCGCTCGCGCCGCGCCAGCCGTAGATGGACTGATGCGGGTCCCCGACGGCCATCACGGCGGAGTCCCGGAACAGCTCGGCCAGGAAGCGCGTCTGGATGACCGAGGTGTCCTGGTACTCGTCGAGCAGCACGACCCGGTGCTGCTCGCGCAGTTCGGCCCGCACGTCGGGCGCGGACTCGACGATGTCGAACGCGCCGCTGACCTGGTCGGCGAAGTCCAGCACTCCCCTGCGCTGCTTCTCGGAGATGTACTCGCGGACCAGCGCGGTCAGTGTGGGCAGGGCCAGCAGGTTCGCCACGGCCTTCTCGATGGTGTCGTTGCCGCTGCGGTAGGGATCGAGCGATGCCGCCGTGTCGACGGCGATCCGCCCGGCACGATCGAGATCGGCGCGGTGGTCGAGGGCGTCGCCGGCCAGTCTCTGCACCGCGTCGACGACGGTGTTGACAGCGAAGTCGATCTGCTCGAGCTCGGGAAGGTCGGCTCGCAGCACGACCTCGCGGGCGAGCATCCATGATGCGGCCTGGCTCAGCATCGCCACGTCGGCGTCGCGGCCGATGCGCGCGGCGTGCTCGCGCACGATGCCGTCGGCGAACGCGTTGTAGGTCGAGACCCGTGGACGGATCATCAGGTCTTCGGCGGTGCGGGGAGTGGCCGGATCCCATCCGGTGCCGTATCGCGCGGCCAGTTCGTCGAGCACGTGGGTGCGCACCAGCTCGCGCTGCCGGCCCGGCGCCGCCTCCTCGACGCGACGGAGGTCGCCTGCGGCGACGATCTCGGGCAGATGGGCGAGCAGACCGCGCCGGCCGTACTCGTCGATCACCGCGAGCCGCGCGCCGATGCGCTCGGCGAGTTCGCCGGCCGCCTTGCGGGTGAAGGTGAGCCCGAGGACCTCGTCGCGGCGCACCAGGTCGTTCGCGACCAGCCAGACGACCCTGCCGGACATCGTCTCGGTCTTGCCGCTGCCGGCGCCCGCCACGACCAGTGCGGGTGCCGCGGGTGCCTCGATCACTCGCTGCTGCGCCGGAGTCGGCGCGGGCAGCCCGAGTGCGGCCGCCACATCCGTGGCCGAGATGCGCGGCGGTTGCGGCCAGCCCGTGCTCACCCCGTCAGCGGGCGCGTCAGCGGGGCGGGCGACGGGCGTCACGAGCTCACCGCCGGGATCGCGTGGATACGGCACGCCTGGACGCGCGCCTGGGTGTCGGCGCAGTGCGCCTCGACCTGTGCCGTGAAGCTGCCGGCCGACATCCCTCTCGCGGTCTCGGCGACGCGTCGCAGGAACTGCGCCCTCGCGTCGTCGTCCAGCGTGTGCTGGTGCGCGACCCGGTAATCGCTCTTGGACAAGGTGTCGGCGAGCATGACAAGACGGGCGCCGCCGAGCGAGGCGGGATCGGCCCCGGTCACCAGTCCCTGCTGCACGGCGATCTGGTAGGCGGCGAGCTGCGCGTGCTCGGTCACCTTGCCGTCCGTCGCCGACTCCCTGGCCTCCTTCTTCCCCGTCTTGAGGTCGACGACCACCACTCGTTCTCCGCCCTCCATGCTCGCCCAGCCCCGGCCGCGCGCGTACGCGTGCTCCCCGGCCCCGTCCGGGTACGCCTCGACGCGGTCGATGAAGCCGTGGATGACGGCCTGTCCCGGTGCGGCCTTCGTCTCGGAACTGAGGCTCACGACCGCGGGGACGTCCTCTCCGGCCTCGTCCGCCGCCTCCACCGCGAAGCGGAACTCCACCTCGCTCGCGAGGACCCTCCCGCCGTCACGCCGGACCTCGCTGAGGTAGCTGTGCAGCCGATCGACGAACTGGTCGGCACGGCGGCGCTCCTTGCGCCCGATCCACTCCGTCTCGAAGTCGAGCTCCGGCCAGCGCTCGGCGAGCACCGCCCGCAACGTCGTCAGGTCGCCATCGGGGCTCTTCTCCATCGCCTCGTGGATGATCGTGCCGATGCCGGCGGCTGGCGGGAGCACGCTGTCCCCGCCGAGTGCTGAGATCACCCAGCCGAGCCCGCACTCCTCGAAGGTCTCCATCTTCGAAGGCGACACCCGGGCGGCCTCGATCGCGAGATTCCGCAGCGGGGTGTCCGTGGAGGGCGGCGCGATGCCGTACCACTGCGCCGGCGCAGCACCGGGCACGCCCTCGCGCGCCAGAAGGGCGAGCTGTGCGGCGGCGTCGCGCTTCGCGGCGTCGGGTGCGGTGGAGGTGAGCGTCCGCCTGTGCTTGGCGACCAGTCCGCGCAGGGTGAGCGGATGCTCGGCGGCGGGATGTCGTTCGGGCGGCTCAGGCGCCGGCAGGAACGAGAAGAACGGGCTCGGTGTCTGGTCGTCGTCGTCGACAGCGGTGACCAGCAGCCGTGTGCGGGCCCGGGACACCGCACGCACGAACAGTCGCAGCTCGTCGTGCAGGGCGCTGCGCCGACGGTCCAGCACTCCCGGCGCGGGGATCTCCACGCCGGTGCGCTGCGCCGTCAGCGCGTCGGCCAGGCGCCAGGTGCGCAGCATGCCGCCGCGCAGGCGCACGTTCGGCCACACGCCGTCCTGAACCCCGGCGACCACCACGGCGTCGAACTGCGTGCCCAGCGCGGTGGCCGGCGTGAGCAGTGTCACCCGCCCGGGCCGATCGGGGGTCGACAGCGTGTCCTCGGGCACCTCGCTGCCCAGGATGTCGCGCACGAAGCGCTCCGGCTTCGCGTCGGGTGTGCGCTCGACGAAGCGCTTCGCCGCGTCGAACAGGGCCACCAGTGCGTCCAGTGCCCGGGCGGTCTCGCCGCCGGTCGCCTGCATCGCGCTCTCGCGCCAGGCCGTCTGCAGAGCGCGGCCGTCGACCGCCCTCGCCGCGTCCCAGGCGCGCCAGAGCAGGTCGTGGATCGTCTCGCCGGCGGCGGCCGCAGCCGTCATCTCGGCAAGGGTCTTCGCGAAGCGCGCGGCCGCCCTCGCCTCGGGCGCGTCGATGAGCACGAGCGGGAGTTGCTCCGTCATGGCGCGGCGCAGCAGCTCGCGCGCGGGTGTCGATCCCTCCTCGGCCAGCTCCTGGTGCCGCAGGCGCGCGCGCAGACGGCGCAGGCCGATCGCATCCATCCCGCCGAACGGCGAGAGCATCGCCTCCTCCAGCCGGGCGGGCGTGCGCTCCGCGACGGGCAGCAGCGCCAGCTCGACGATGCCGACCAGGTCTCGGACGACGCTCTCATCGCCCAGTGGGCGCTGCACGCCGGCGGCTCTGGTCGGGATCTCGCGTGCGGCCAGCTCGGCCTCGAGCATCGCGACCTGGCGGGTGTCGTGGGCGATCACCGCCATGTCCTGCCACGGCACGCCCTGGGAGAGGTGCCAGTCGCGAAGCGATCCCGCGATGCGGTCGAGCTCCTCGTAGGGCGACGCGGCGAGAAAGCTCGTCACACCGTCATCCGCGTCGGCGGTCCGGGGCCCGGGGGCGCGCCGGTGCTCCACGCGTCCCGCGGCCCCGATCGCCTGCGTGACCCTGCGGGTCAGGGCGACGAGCGCGGGGGTCTGCCTGTGCGGTCTGTCGAGCACCACCACACCGCCCAGTTCGGCGGCCAGCCGCGAGAACAGCTCCGGGCTCGCGCCCCGGAAGGCACCGGAGGAGATGTCGGGGTCGCCGAAGACCATCACCGCCACTCCCCTGCCGCGCAGCGCGAGCACGAGCTCGACGCCGCCGCGGGTGAGCTCCTGCGCGTCGTCGATCAGCACGACCCTGAGCGCTGCCAGCGGCCCGAGCGTCGCGGCATCCGCGCGACGCAGGATGGCCGTCGCCTCGGCAAGGAGGTCGGCCGCATCGCGGTGCGCGACGCGCATGTCGTCGAGGACCTGGCGGTACTGCCGCAGGAACGCAGCGACCGCGCGCCACGCGTCGTCACCGCTGTCCTGCAGTTCGGCCGGATCGGCTCCCAGCTCGGTGCACTCCGCGAGGAACGCACGCAGCTCGGATCGGAACGCCTTGCTGCCGCGTGCCGGAACGCTCAGCGCGTCGGGCCAGTCGATCATGCCGTCCTCCGCGTCGCCCGCCAGCAGGTCGGCGATGATGCGGTCCTGATCCGCACCGGTGAGCAGGGCGGGCGGGTCCTCGCCCGCGCTCACCACGGCACCGCGGACGAGCTGGAACGCGAACGAGCCGAGCGATCGCGCCAGTGCCCCGGGGGTCGCCTGGTCGATCCGCACGCCCACGCGGTCCCGCAGCGCGGTCGCGGCCTGCCTGCTCGGGGTCAGCACGAGCAGCTCCTCAGGACGCATCCCCGCCTCGAGCAGCTGGACCACGCGCTCGACCAGCGCCGTCGTCTTGCCAGTGCCCGGCGCTCCGATCACCACGCCGGATGCGGTCGCCGCGGCGTGCACGACGTCGTGCTGAGCGGCATCCTGAGTCATGCTCTCCACGGTAGCGGCGTGCGCCGACACCACCGGCGCGCGACCTGTGCGCCCACGGCGAAATCGGTGTCGACGCCGGCCCGGGCGTCGGCGCCGGCAGGTAGAGTTGCCGGTGTTCGCAGACACCTGAGGAGAACGCGTGGAAATCCGCATCGGCATCGTCAACACCGGTCGTGAGCTGAGCTTCGACACCTCCAGCAGCGCCGACGAGGTGCGCGCGCAGGTCACCTCGGCGCTCGAGCAGAACGCCAGCCACCTGAGCTTCAGCGACGCCAAGGGCAGCTCCTACATCGTCCCCACCGCGAACCTCGCCTACATCGAGCTGGGCACCGAGGAATCGCGCCGGGTCGGCTTCGTCGCCTGACATGTACATCCTGCTGGCGCTGATCGCCGCCTGCGCTTTGGGCGTGGCCCTGCACTTCGCCTTGCCGCACCGCGAGCTCCGCGGGGTGGCGCTGACCCCGGCGATCGCCACGGCCGTCGCGGCCGCGGTGTACACGATCCTGCAGTGGGCGGGCGTCGGCGAGGGCAGCTTCTGGCTCTGGCTCGCCAGCGTCGGCGGCGGTCTGCTGCTCGCCGCGATCGCCACCCTGACGATGAGCACCCTGCGCGTCCGCCACGACGCCGCGGCCAGGCAGGCGCTCGGCATCTGATCCGGCGTCTCGTCCGCGGGTCGGCGAATGCCGGGCCGGATGCTACGAGGCGAGCCCCATGGCGTCCATGCGGCGCGCGTGCGCGCCCATCAGCTCGGTGTAGACCGGTTCGATGCGCTTGTCATCGGCCAGCAGGCGGCCGGGGCGCAGTGCATCCCGGCACACGAGCAGCGTGTCGCCCACCAGGCGCCGACCCCACATCGACAGCAGGGAGCGCCATTCCTGGTCGCTCTCGATGGTCTGCTGGATGATCGAGACGATCTCCCCGCCGGCGTCGTCCTGACGCAGGATCTCGGCGACGCGATCCCCGATGCCGCCGTAGCTGGAGGCGAGCGCGAGGTAGAAGTCGTCGAGCATGCCCGCGGTGAGATAGACGGCGAGCAGGGTCTCCTCGGGTCGGGCGCCGATGGTCTTGCGCCGGAACTCGTCGAGGTTCTCACGGAACGGGAGCATCACCTCGGTCGGATCCTCGCCCTGCTCGGCGATGACCGCGACGATGCCGCGGTGCTTGTCGAGGGCGGCGCCCGCGGCGCGTGACAGTGCCTCCTTGCGAGCGAGTTCGCTCGTTCCGCGGATGCCACGGCTGAGCGTCTCGAAGTATCCCAGCTGCAGGTAGGCGGCCTGGCCGAGGAAGCGGTTCAGCTCGGGGGCGAGCTCCGCGAAGTCCACGCGCTGGGCGTCGCCGCTGTCTCCCCTGCTGCGCAGGGTGAGGACACGCCGCTGCGGCTTGCGCTTCCAGAACCAGTTCACCACCGTCTCAGGTTACCCGCACGAGCGACCGCGCCCGGAGAGCATCACCGGAGGCCCCGGCGGGTCGTCCGGTAGGCTTGTCCCGTCCTGCCATCGGAGCAGGGCCCCGCGCCTGTGGCAGCAGTGAGACGGCGTGGATCCGTAACGAGGCGCCGCTCGCGTGGCAGATCGCCGCGCACGCGCCGGACAGGCAAGAACAACTGTGACTTCATTCGCTGATCTCGGAATCGATCAGGACATCATCGACGCGCTGGGCTCCAAGGGCATCGTCGACGCGTTCCCCATCCAGGAGCAGACCATCCCGCTCGGCCTTCCCGGCCAGGACATCATCGGCCAGGCCAAGACGGGAACGGGCAAGACCTTCGGCTTCGGCATCCCCGTGGTGCAACGGCTCGGGAAGGACCCCGAGCACGGCGTCAAGGCCCTGATCGTCGTCCCGACGCGCGAGCTGGCGGTGCAGGTCTACGAGGACATCGATCTGCTCACCTCCAACCGCTCCACCAGCGTCGTGGCGATCTACGGCGGCAAGGCGTACGAAGGTCAGATCGACCAGCTCAAGGCCGGCGCCCAGATCGTCGTCGGAACCCCGGGTCGACTCATCGACCTCGCCAACCAGCGGCTTCTCGATCTGTCGAACGCGACCGAGGTCGTGCTCGACGAAGCCGACAAGATGCTCGATCTGGGCTTCCTCGCCGACATCGAGAAGATCTTCTCCAAGGTGCCGGCGGTGCGCCACACCCAGCTGTTCTCGGCGACCATGCCCGGACCGATCGTGGCGCTGGCGCGCCGATTCATGACGAACCCGATCCACATCCGGGCCAACGACCCCGATGAGGGTCTCACGCAGGCGAACATCAAGCACATCGTCTACCGCGCGCACTCCCTGGACAAGGACGAGATCATCGCCCGCATCCTGCAGGCCGAGGGCCGCGGCAAGACCGTGATCTTCACCCGCACCAAGCGCGCCGCTCAGAAGCTCGTCGACGAGCTCGGCGACCGCGGATTCAACGTCGGCGGCGTGCACGGCGACATGGGTCAGGAGCAGCGTGAGCGCTCGATGGCGGCGTTCAAGGCCGGCAAGCGCGACGTGCTGGTGGCCACCGACGTCGCCGCCCGAGGCATCGACGTCGATGATGTCACCCATGTGATCAACCACACCATCCCCGACGAGGAGAAGACCTACCTGCACCGCGCCGGGCGCACCGGACGCGCAGGCAAGACAGGCATCGCGGTCACCTTCGTCGACTGGGAGGACCTGCACAAGTGGGCCCTGATCAACCGGGCGCTCGACTTCGGCCAGCCCGAGCCCGTCGAGACGTACTCGTCGAGTCCGCACCTGTTCGCCGACCTCGACATCCCCGAGGGCACCAAGGGCCGTCTGGTGACAGCCCCCAAGGCCGAGAAGGCGCCGTCGGAGCGCCGGCAGCGTCAGCCCCAGAAGGCGGCGGACGCCGCGGCCGAGGGCACCGACGACGGCACGACGCGCCGCCGCCGCCGTCGACGCCGCAGCTCGGGCGGCGACAAGGTCGGTTCGACATTCGCCGAGGGCGCCGAGCAGCCGGCATCCGATCCCGGTGAAGGCGCACCGGCGGCCGACCGCGACGCCGACGGCGCAGGCACGCACGACGGCGACGCCACGCACGAGCACCGCGACGGCAAGCCCGCCCCGCAGCGCCGTCGACGCCGGCGTCGCAGCGGAGGAGCCGCTCCCAGCGGCGCCTGACGCTCAGCTGCATCCAGCCGCGCGGCCCGTTCCGGGTCGCGCGGCCTGTTTCGGGTCGCGCGGCTGTTGCATGCCCGCCACGCCCACCGATGTGGCGCAACACGCGGCATCCCTCCCACCCAGGCGACCAGATGCGCCACATCCACCGGGAGATCACGCCCCGAGAGCCCGCCGCACTCCCCGCGCACCCGCGCACCATGCGCGCCCCGCCCACCGATGTGGCACGACACGCGGCATCCCTCTCACCAAGGCGACCGGATGCGCCACATCCACCGGGAGATCTCGCCCCGAGATCCCGCCGTACTCCCGCGCACCCGCGCACCCCGCCCACCGATGTGGCGCAACACGCGGCATCCCTCCCACCGAAGCGACCAGATGCGCCACATCCACCGGGAGATCACGCCCGGAGATCCCGCCGCACTCCCCGCCGCACTCCCGCGCACTCCCCGCGCCCCCGCGCACCCCCTCCACCGATGTGGCGCAACACGCGGCATCCCTCCACCGAAGCGACCAGATGCGCCACATCCACCGGGAGATCACACCCCGATGACCCGCCGCACTCCCCGCCGCACTCCCCGCGCACTCCCCGCGCCCCCGCCCGCCGATGTGGCGCAACACGCGGCATCCCTCCCACCGAAGCGACCAGATGCGCCACATCCACCGGGAGATCACACCCCGATGACCCGCCGCACCGGTCAGGGACGGTGGGGAGGCGTGCCCGTGGCGCGGTCGATGATCCGCGCCACCATCTCGTCGGAGGTGGTGTTCTCACCGGGCCGATTGGGCTTTCCCGCGCCGTGGTAGTCGCTGGAGCCGGTGACGATCAGGTCGTGGTCGGCCGCGATCCCGCGGAGCATCCGCTTGCCGTCCTGGGTGTTCTCGCGGTGATCGATCTCGAAGCCGCCGAGCCCCTCCGCGATCAGCCGCTCGATGTAGGGCGTCGGCATCATCCGGTCCCGGCCCGAGCTGGCCGGGTGGGCGATGATCGCCACTCCCCCGGCGCGGGTGATCAGGCGCACCGCTGTGAGAGGGTCCGGCGCGTAGTGCGGCTCGTAGTACCCGGCGCTCGGATGCAGGATGCCGGCGAATGCCTCGGTGCGGTCTCGGACGATGCCGCGCGCCACGAGGGCGTCGGCGATGTGCGGGCGGCCCACTGTGGCATCCGCGAGGGTCTGCGCCAGCACGTCGGGCCAGCCCAGGTCGTAGTCGCGCGAGATGTTGCGGACGATGCGCTCGGCCCGACCGACGCGGTCGAGGCGGATGCGATCGGTCTCGGCGACGAGAGCTGGGTCGGCGGGATCGAAGAGGTATCCGAGCACGTGGACGCTGCGCCACTCGTGCTTGGCGGAGAGCTCGATGCCGGGGAGGAAGGTCATCCCGAGGTCGGCGGCGGCGCCGGCCGCCTCGTCCCAGCCCGTGGTGCGATCGTGGTCGGTGAGCGCGAGCGTGCGGATGCCGTGCGCGTGCGCCTGCCGCATCACCTCGGCCGGGGCCTCGGTGCCGTCGGAGTGGTTCGAATGCAGGTGCAGATCACTCGGGCCTGTGAAGGTGGAGCGCGCGCCCTGGGTCATCCCCCGAGCGTACCGCCAGGGGTGTCACAGCAAGACTCGCCTAGGCTTTCGGACGATGCTACGTCTGGTCGGAATCCTCATCACGGTGCTCTTCGCGATCGCCACGGCCGTCCTCGTCTGGCCGCAGTTCTTCCAGCTCGAGACGACCTTCCCCATCGCGCAGATCGTCGCCTCGCGGGCGCTCGTGCTCGGAGTGCTCCTGGTGATCGCGGTGCTGGCGCTGCTGCTGCTGTTCGCCCGGCCGCTGCGCGGCTTCGCGGCATCCATCCTCATCGTCGCGCTGCTCGGAGCCGCGGCGACCGGTATCGTCGGCGCGACGCGCGGGATCGGGAGCGACACGCTGCCCGACAAGACCGATGGCGCGCTGCGCGTGCTCACGTGGAACACGAACGGCGCTGCGGTGTCGGCGGAGACGATCGCGCGCGTGATCGACGAGCAGCAGGCCGACGTCGTGGCGCTGCCCGAGACGGCCGAGCAGGTCGGCGAGCAGATCGCCGTGCGGATGCGCGACGCCGGCCGTCCGATGTGGGTGCACCATGTGAACATCCGCCCGGACGTTCCCAACGGCCCTCAGGCCTGGCAGACGACCATCCTCATCTCGGCGAACCTCGGCGAGTACTCGGTGATCGCCTCGTCGCGCGACGGATCGAGCAACACCAGCTCGGTGCCGAGCGCCGTGGCCATGCCCGTGGACGGCACCGGACCGACGATCGTCGCCGTGCACGCCGTCGCGCCGCGCGAGGACGCGATGACGCGCTGGAAGTCGGACCTCGCCTGGATCGCCGACCAGTGCCCCGCGGGGGATTTCATCCTGGCCGGGGACTTCAACGCCACTCTCGATCACATGGCCTCCTTCGGCAGCGAGGGCGGCACGATGGGCCGCTGCCACGATGCGGCGAGCGCGACGGGCAACGGCATGGTGGGCACCTGGCCCGCGTCTCTGCCCGAACTGGCGGGGGCCCCGATCGACCATGTGATGGCCAGCGACCGGTGGCGGGCGACCGGGACGGTCGTGCTGGACGACGCCGGAGGCAGCGACCACCGCGCGCTCGTGGCGCAGCTCGAACCCGCGGGCTGAGACGCCGCGCGACCAGCCCCGTCGGGGCCGCGGATGCGACAATGGAGCACATGAGCAGCGCAGACAACGACACGGCCGTCGAGATCCCCTCCGAGCCGGCGCCCGCGGAGAAGAATCCCCGCAGGCAGCCCTTCCCGCAGGGCTTCCTGGACACCATCTCGACCGGCTGGGCAGACCGTCCGGAGTCGATGCCCCAAGCGCGCGCGCAGGCCGAGTACGCCGCCGCCCGCCGTGCGAAGGTGTCGGCGGCGTTCCCCGGCAAACGGCTCGTGGTGCCCGCGGGGGCCTTCAAGCAGCGCAGCAACGACACCGACTACCCGTTCCGCGCCCACTCGGCCTTCCTGCACCTGACCGGCTGGGAGAACGACGCGGAGCCGGATTCGCTGCTCGTGTTCGAGCCGACGGGTGCCGGGCATGACGTCACGCTGTACTTCCGGGAGCGCGCAGACCGCACCACCAGCGAGTTCTACGCGGATGCCACGATCGGGGAGTTCTGGATCGGTCCGCGGCCCTCGCTCGCCGGCGTGTCCGCGGATCTCGCGGTGGCGACCGCGCACCTCGACTCCTTCGCCGCCGGGGACGACGACCTCGTGGTCGACGACGACGAGGCGCTCACCCGGTTCGTCTCCGAGCTTCGGCTCGTGAAGGACGAGTTCGAGGTCGCCGAGATGCGCCGGGCCGTCGCGGTCACGGCAGCCGGTTTCGACGACATCATCCGCGAGGTCGACCGCGCCGTCGCGCATCCCCGTGGCGAGCGCATCGTCGAGGGCGTCTTCCATCAGCGCGCGCGCAGCGACGGCAACTGGGAGGGCTACGACACGATCGCGGCATCCGGACCGCACGCCTGCTATCTGCACTGGACACGGAACGACGGGGCCGTGGTGCCCGGCGATCTGATCCTCATCGACGCGGGCGTCGAGGTCGACAGCCAGTACACGGCCGACATCACGCGCACGCTGCCGGTGAACGGTACCTTCTCGGACGTGCAGCGCCGCGTGTACGAGGCGGTGCTCGAGGCGGCGGACGCCGCCTTCGCGGCGGCCAGGCCCGGGGTGCGATTCCGCACCGTGCACGAGGCGGCCATGAAGGTCATCGCCGAGCGCACCGCCAAGTGGGGCCTGCTGCCGGTCACCGCGCAGGAGGCGCTGGATGCCGACAGGGGCGGGCAGCACCGCCGCTATATGGTGCACGGCACCAGCCATCACCTCGGAATCGACGTGCACGACTGCGCGCAGGCCCGGCGTGAAATGTACTACGACGGCATCCTCGAAGCGGGCATGGTCTTCACGATCGAGCCCGGGCTCTACTTCCAGATCGACGACCTCACCGTCCCGGAGGAACTGCGCGGGATCGGCGTGCGCATCGAGGACGACATCCTGATGACCGAGGACGGACCGGTGAACCTCTCCGCCGACATCCCGCGCACCGTCGAGGACGTCGAGGCGTGGATCGCACGGGTGAAGGGCTGATGATGAATCTGTTCATGGGCGGGCACCTACTGATCCTGCTGCTCGTGTACCTGGTCGTCATCGCCGTCGTGGGTGCCGCCGTGTACTTCGTGGTGCGGCTGGCCGTCCTGCACGCGCTGAAGTCGCACACCCGGTGGGTCGATCAGGGCAAGCCGTAGGTGTGACGTCGCGGACGCGCGTCCTCCGGCCCCGCCGACCCGTCGCTGGATCTCGTCTGCGCATGGCATCTGCTCGGCGAGAGCCCGCGTCGGCACCTGCGCGCGATGCTCGACGCGTCGGAGGAGGAGTGGCTCCGCGGAGCCGCCTGGGCATTGCAGCAGGCCATGGGACTCGTCTGGTATTACGAGGTCTCGAATCCCGCGATGGCGCAGCTCGGTCGCAGCACGGTGCGTCGTGTGCTGAGCGATCGGGATGTCACCGCGTCCGCATAGGATGCCGGGATGGATTCCCTTCTCGATGTCAACGGCACTCGGCTGTTCGTGGATCAGCGCGGGCCGGACGACGGGCATCCGCTGCTGTTCATCCACGGCGGGCCGGGCAACCCGAGCTGGGACTTCATGGCGTCCGTCGGCGATCGGTTCGCCGAGCGCGGCATCCGGATCATCGGCGTCGACCAGCGCGGGGTGCTGCGCTCCGACCCCGTGCCCTCCGAGGCACCGCTGACGATCCGGCTGCTGATCGATGACGTCGAGGAGATCCGGCGTCAGCTGGGCATCGACCGCTGGACGGTCATCGGACACTCGGCCGGAGGTGCCTACGCGTTGGACTATGCGCTCGCCCATCCCGAGCGCATCGACGCCCTGATCCTGGACTGCCCCGCTCTTGACACGGACGCGACCGACCGCCACCGTCTTCCGCGCGCGGCCGCGATGCTCGATGAGGCCGGTGAGACGGAGGCCGCGGCAGCCTGTCGGCGCTTCGCGACGCTGGGGCGCCGGATCACGGCGGATGACCGCACCTGGGAGTCCATGCAGCCCCTCGGTGCGCGCTACCTCGATCTGTTCCTCTACGACGGGCAGACGCGCGCACGGTACGAGCAGGTGGTCGGTTCCGCTCCCGCGGGCCTCGACTGGTCGCGGGGCGTCTCGCATCTGCGCCTGCTGGGTGAGCTGTATTGCGATCGCCGACCCGAGCTCTCCGCACTGACGGTGCCGTCGATGATCGTCCGCGGCGAAGCGGACATGGTCGCGCCGCCGGTCGTGCTGGAGGACTATCGCGCCGCGACGGGCGGGGAGGTCGTCAGCATTCCGCAGGCCGGGCACTTCGCCTTCGTCGAGCAGCCGGATGCCTACGTCGACCAGGTGCTGCGATTCATGAGCGCACGCTGACCGGTTCCTCCCCCATCGTGACGCCCCGTTCCCCCAGCGCCGCCCTCAGGCCTGAGGCGCTGCGGAAGTGGTGAGCGTGCATCCCCAACGCCGCAGCTGCGGCGACGTTGGTCGCCGAGTCATCGGTGAAAAACGCGTCGCCGGGTTCGCATCGGAGCGCGTCCAGCACGTGAAAGAACGCGCGCGCGTCCGGTTTGGCGAAGCCGATCTCCGCCGTGTTGATGATCGGTTCGAACAGCGCGGTGAGTCCGAGCCGGGTCGTCTCCGCCGAGATCGTGTCAGTGCCGTTGGTGAGGATCGCCGGCCGGATGCCCGCGCCCGAGAGCTGCCTCGCGAGTGCGAGTACCTCGGCATCGAGCCTGACCGGTTGCATACCCCATTCGACCGCCGCGGCAGGGTCGCCGAGCGCTTCGCCGATGCTGGCGATCCAGTCAGCCCGGCTGAGGCGGCCCGTCGTGAGTGGTTCGATCCGCGTTTTCGCGAAGGCGACGCTGGCGATCGTTCCCGACGCAACGCCGCGTCGCCTTTCGATGTCCGCCGTCGTCTCGGGGTCGAAGTGACGGATCACTCCGTCGAGGTCGAAGATGACAGCACGGATCATCCGCTCATCTGTCAGAGCATCGCGGCAGGCCAGAACAGCGGACAGCCGGCATCAGTGCTCGTCGGCGACGACCTCGACCTTGAACCCGCGGGCGTCCTCGAGCCATCCGGCACAGTGATCGGGTCCACCCGCATACGGGTACCGCTCCGAGTACAGCGGCGACCAGCCCTGTTCGGCGGCCCCGTGCATCAGCGAATCGAGCGCCGCCCGGTCACCGACGCGAAAGGCGATGTGATTCACTCCCGGTCGACGCCTGTCGTGAGCCGGCGCCGACAGATTCGGCGACGTCGTCAAGGTCAGATAGGTCCCGCCGGCAGCCCACGACGCGCCGCCCGGCCACGACTGCACCTGCTCGAAGCCGACCTCCGTCAGCAGCCACCGCCACGACGTTCCGAGCAGTCGCGCATCGGCGAGCCAGATCTCCACATGGTGCAGCCCGGGCATCGTCACCGGCCTCCGGTCCGCTCGAGAAAATCGATGACGACGGGCACGAGCGACGCTCCCACCTCATCCGCGGGCAGGCGGCGCCCCTTCACCTCGAAGGAGTGCCCGCCGCCCTCGAACCATGCGATGCGTGCATCGCGGCACGACGCCACCGCCTCCTCCAGCTGCGACACCGGTTGAACGAAGGGATCGTTCGATCCCTCCACGAACAGCTGCGGCGGGCGCACCGAAGGCAGGTGCTCCACTCGCGGTCTGTCCGGGCGGCCCGGCGGATGCAACGGATAGCCCAGGTACACGAGACCGTGCACCTCGAGCCCCTCGGCGACCGCCATCGACGCCATCCGCCCGCCGTACGACTTGCCGCACGCCCACACCGGCTCCCCCGGCGCCTCCGCGCGAACCCGCTCCACGACCGCCTCCCAGGTCAGGATCGCCTGACCCGCCGGTCCCGGCATCCGCCTGCCCGCCTCGGCATAGGGAAAATTGAACCGCACGGTCGTGAATCCGGCATCCGTCAGCGCATCCGCGAAGCCGACCAGGAACGGATGGTCCATCCCGGCGCCCGCACCGTGCGCGATCGCGACCGCACCGCGGGATTCACCGGCCGGTCGCTGCCACGCGGCCGTCACCGTCACGACACCCGAGGGCAGGTGCACCTCCACACTCATGACGTCCTGCCCAGGAAGCCAAATCGCACCGCCTCGCCGCGACGGGCGCGCAGGGTGCCGAGGATCACCACGACCAGGTGCACCACGCAGACGAGCACGTACAGCGTGATCGGAATGCCCTGCGGGAAGAAGCCCGTGGCCTCGACCGGCGGCGCGGCGAGCCGCAGCAGCCCCCAGACGAGCTGGATCAGGAGCAGACTCGTCGACGTGATCAGGAAGATCAGACCCCAGCGGCGCGCAGCCGCAGCGTTGGTCTTCGCCAGCGGCCCCTGACGCGACAGCGTGCCGTAGGCCGCCACCATCGCACCGCCCGCGGCGAGAGGCCCCAGCAGCGGGACGGGGAGCAGGATCAGCAGCCCCAGCGCCCAGGCGGAGACGCCCGTGGCCGGGCGGGGTCGCGTCATCGCGCGGGCTGTCCGCCGTCGGCAGTCCCGTCGGCGCCGCCTGCGACATCGCTCGCGTCGGCGGGACCGATCGGCGCCGCCGGCTCAGCAGTGCCGTCGGGAGCACCGTCGGGAACCGCCGCGTCCGGGCCCTCCGGCGTCGCACCCGTGACCGGCTTCGCCTGCGGCGCCGCGTCGCCACCCTCCGCCCCCGGTGCGGGGATCCGCTCCCCGTACCGCGGCGGCTCGCTCAGATCGACGGTCGGACGAGGCGCCTCCTGTCGCTCCGAGCCCAGAACCTGGCGCGCCTTCGGCAGTGATCCCGCCTGCACGCGCACCTCATAGTGGTCGGCCAGCATCTGCGTCATGCTCGCGAAGTCGCGGCGACGGCGCACGATCGAGTAGGTCACCAGGCTCATGATCATGCCCAGCGCGACACCGATCAGGATGAAGCCGAGAAAGAGCGAGATGGGCGCATCCGGGCTGCCGAAGAGCATGACCGCCGACAGGACGAGCCCGATCAGGACGCCGTTGATCGCACCCGAACGCGCGGCGGCGGCGTATCCGAGCCGCCCGGTGACCCGTTCGACGGTTCGCACTCCCTGACCGACGATGGCGATGTCGCGCGCGGGCACCTCCCCCGCGATCAATGTCGACACGGTCTTCTGCGCGATCTCGTAGTCGCGCGTCGACGCGACCATCTCGCCGAGGTCTGCGCCGGTCACCGGACGATTCAGCATGCTCATCGTCCTATTCTTCCATCCGGGCGCTGTGCAGGTCATCCGATCGGGGATCAGCACCGATGCGCGACTACGCTGGAGGGCGTGAGCACACAACGGGTATTCGCCGCGCGCCTGGCCGGGTGCGCCGTCTTCGACCCCGTGGGCGACCGGCTCGGCAAGGTCCGGGACGTCGTCATCGTGTACCGAAAAACGGCCCCGCCGCGGGTGATCGGCCTCGTCGTCGAGATCCCCGGTCGCCGCCACGTGTTCCTCTCCATCGGCCGCGTCACCTCCATCCGTTCCGGGCAGGTGATCAGCACCGGCCTCATCAACGTGCGGCGCTTCCAGCCGCGCCCCGGCGAGGTGCGCGTGCTGGCGGAGTACCTCGGTCGGCGCGTGCGCCTGACCGACGGCAGCGGCACCGCCGTCGTCGAGGATGTCGCGATCGAGCAGGACCGCCACGGCGAGTGGGCGATCGCCCAGCTCTTCCTGCGCAAGGCCAAGACCAGTGCGTCGCCCTTCGCGAAGGGTCCCACCACGTTCGCCGCCTGGAACGAGGTCACCGAGCAGCAGCAGCCCGGCGAGGCGCAGTCGGCCGAGCAGCTGGTGGCCACCTATTCCGAGCTGCACGCCGCCGACCTCGCCACCACCCTGCTCGACCTGCCCGAGCAGCGCATGATCGAGGTGGCCGAGGAACTGCCCGACGAGCGGCTCGCCGACGCCCTCGAGGAGATGCCCGAGGAGGAGCAGGTCGGCATCCTCGACCGGCTGGGCGATGAGCGCGCCGCCGACGTGCTCGACGAGATGGAGCCCGACGACGCCGCCGACCTGCTCGCCCAGCTCCCTCCGGAGCGGCTCGAGCAGCTCCTCGCGCTCATGGAGCCCGAGGAGGCAGAGGACGTGCGCACGCTGCTGCGGTACGGACCCGACACGGCCGGCGGGCTGATGACCACCGAGCCGATCATCCTCTCGGCCGACGCGACGGTCGCAGAGGCCCTCGCCCTGATCCGCCGCCACGAGCTGCACCCCGCACTGGCGGCGGCGGTGTTCGTCACGCTGCCTCCGTTCGAGACCCCGACCGGACGGCTGCTCGGAGTGGTCCACTTCCAGCGGATGCTGCGCTACCCGCCGCACGAGAGGCTCGGCGCGATCCTCGACGACAACCTGGAGCCGGTGGCGGTCACGGCATCCGCGGCCGAGGTCGCCCGCATGCTCGCCAGCTACGACCTGGTCTCCCTTCCGGTGATCGATGCGGCGCACCGCCTGGTGGGGGCGATCAGCGTCGACGACGTGCTCGACTACCTCCTTCCCGGCGACTGGCGCACCCACGACGCCGATGACGCCGCGACGAGCGGAGCGCGATGATGGCACGCTCGTCCCGCCTCGACACCCCCCTGAGCCGCGCCGCAGCCGCGCGCTCCTCGGCGCCGTCGCGCGACCGCTTCGGTCGCTTCACGGAGTGGGTCGCCCGCGCCATGGGCACCCCGGCGTTCCTCGTCATCCTCACGCTGTTCTGCGCGGCGTGGATCGTCTGGAACACGGCCATGCCCGAAGGCCTGCGATTCGACGACGCCACGCTCGGGTTCACGGCGCTCACGCTGATGCTCTCTCTGCAGGCCTCCTATGCCGCTCCCCTGATCCTGCTCGCGCAGAACCGGCAGGACGACCGCGACCGGGTGCAGATCGAGCAGGACCGGCAGCGCAGCGAGCGCAATCTCGCCGACACCGAGTATCTGGCGCGGGAGATCGTGGCATTGCGGCTCGCGCTCGAGGAGCGCGGCTCGCAGACCGTCACGCGAGACGTGCTGCGTCAGGAGCTGCGCACGCTCCTCGCCGAGCTCGAGAAGGAGTCAGCCGCGCCCGACGAGACCGCACCGTGAGCGGCGTCGCCGATCAGGTGCGAGCGGCCGTCGCAGCCGTGACCGACCCCGAGCTGCGCCGGCCCATCGGCGACCTGGACATGGTGCGCGACATCACCGTCGACGGCAGCACGGCGCGGGTGTCGATCGTGCTGACGATCGTCGGATGCCCGGCCGCGCAGCGCATCGAGCAGGACGTCAGGGACGCCGCCGCATCCGTGCCCGGAATCTCGCAGGTCGCGGTCGAGGTGGGCGTGATGACCCCGGATGAACGGCGCGCGCTCACCGAGAGGCTGCGCGAGGGGCGCCCCGCCCGGCAGATGCCCTTCGGGGCGGATTCGCTCACCCGCGTCGTCCTGGTCTCCAGCGGCAAGGGCGGCGTCGGCAAGTCCACGGTCACCGCGAACCTCGCCGTCGCCCTGGCCGGGCAGGGACTGAGGGTGGGGCTGGTGGATGCCGACGTGCACGGCTTCTCGATCCCCGGCCTGCTCGGCATCCCCGCGGGCACGCAGCCGACCCGCATCGACGATCTGATGCTGCCTCCCGTCGCGCATGACGTGAAGACCGTCTCGATCGGCATGTTCCTGCAGGAGGGCGAGTCGGTCGTCGCCTGGCGCGGGCCGATGCTGCACCGCACGGTTCAGCAGTTCCTCACCGACGTCTTCTTCGGCGACCTCGACGTGCTGCTCATCGACATGCCGCCCGGCACCGGCGACATCGCGATCTCCATCGGGCAGATCCTGCCGCATGCGGAGGTGCTCGTGGTCACGACGCCGCAGCACGCCGCATCAGAGGTCGCGATTCGCAGCGGCCTGGTCGCCCGACGCACCGGGCAGACGGTGATCGGCGTGGTGGAGAACATGGCGCCGTACACCCTGCCCGACGGCACCGTGATCGACCTGTTCGGCTCGGGCGGCGGTGCCGAGGTCGCCCGCGCGCTCAGCGCCCCGGGCCCGCACGGCTCGGACGTGTCCGAGGTGCCGCTGCTGGCGTCCATTCCGCTCAGCCCGGCGCTGCGCCAGGGTGGCGACGCGGGTCGGCCCATCGTCATCGATCGGCCCGACGACGCCGCCGCGGAGGCCATCATCGAGCTCGCGGGCGCGCTCGCTCATCGCGGGCGGCGCCTGGCCGGGCGGGCCTTGCCGATGCGGCTCGCCTGAGCCGCATCCGCTCCGTGCCGGGTGCCGCCTCAGGTCGCGTCGGCGTCGAACGGCGGTGGAGTGGCACGCGAGAACGCCGTACGCGTGAACGGCGTGCGCGCGGGCGCGACGGGATCCGTGACGACCGCGCTCGGGGAGACGGCGGCCGGCGCCTCGAAGGCCGGTTCTTCGAACAGCGCATCGCGGATGATCCGGCGCGGGTCGTACTGCCGGGGATCCAGCTTGCGCCAGTCCACCTCGTCGATCTCCGGCCCGAGCTCGTCCTTCATCTTGCTCTTCGTGTCGCGCAGGTACTCCCCGGCGCGACGCACGAACCTCGCGAACGACTCGGCCGCCTTCGGCAGCCGCTCCGGACCGATGATGAGCACAGCGACAAGACCGATCAGCAGCAGCTTGTCGAAGGTCAGCCCCAGTTCCATCCCCCCAGGCTACCCGCCGCGCCTCCCCTTGTGATCCACCGACCGCGCTTACGCTGTCAGTGACCGAAGTTTTCAGGAGAGGCAGCCATGAGCGAGCACGACGCGAACGCCCGATTCGCCCGCGAGACCATCGCGGAGCCCGCCGCCATCGCCCGCGCACGCACCCACGCTCACGAGCTCGGCGCCACGCCGATCAGTCCCGGCGTCGGGGCGCAGTGCGCCGTGCTCGCGGCCACCTCCGCCGCGCGGTCGATCGTCGAGATCGGCACCGGAGCGGGAGTCTCCGGGCTGTGGCTGCTTCGCGGAGCACCTCAGGCGGTGCTGACCACGATCGACAACGAGCCGGAGCACCTCGCCGCCGCACGCCAGGCGTTCGCGGATGCCAAGGTTCCCCCGGCGAAGGCGCGCTTCATCACGGGACGCGCAGCGGATGTCCTTCCCCGTATGAACGAGGGCGCCTACGACATCGTCCTCATCGACGCCGATCCCGAGAACGTGATCGAGTACGTCGAGCACGGCCTGCGCCTGGTGCGCCCGGGCGGGCTGGTGCTCGTTCCGCGCGTCCTCGCGGGCGGAAAGGTCGCCGATCCCGTCCAGCGCGACGCCGTGACCTCCGCCTTCCGCTCGCTCGTGCAGGAGACCCAGGAGTCGGCCGCCGTGCTCGCGGCCCTCTCGACCACCGGCGAGGGACTGCTCCAGCTCTCCCGGCTCACGACCTGATCACGTCGGTCCCCGAGCCGTGCACGAAAGAAGGGCGATGGATCACTCCATCGCCCTTCTGCGGTTCTCGTGGATCAGGCGGCGTCCACGACGGCGGCGAGCACGTCGTGAAGCTCCTTCGCCTCGGCGTCGTTCACGGAGACGACCAGACGTCCGCCTCCCTCGAGCGGAACCCGCACGATGATGAGTCGCCCCTCCTTCACGGCCTCCATCGGTCCGTCGCCGGTCCTCGGCTTCATCGCTGCCATCGTGGCACCCTTTCCCTCGGTGGTATGCGTCGAGTTTATCGGGTGCACCCGCTCGTAGCCCATCACACGTCATGAACGACTTCCGTCGGGTCCGGCGGTGGGGGCACGCTACGGCACCTGCCAGAACGTCTGCGCCAGCCCGTACATGCACAGGATCCAGATCCATTGCGCGAGCAGGCACAGCCCCAGCATCCCCCAGCGGTACAGGCGCGAGCGCGGAACCGCGAGCGCGCCCCACAGCGGTGTCAGCGGCAGCAGCAGCCGCAGCGTGCTCGACTGCGGGAAGAACACCGCGAGCAGGTAGAGGAGGTAGCTTGCGCTCCACAGCCGGATCTCGGGCCCCAGCCTGCGCACGTGGGGCGAGCGCAGCAGCAGTGCCGCCGCACCCGCGACGAGCACGATCAGCAGCAGCCAGCCCGACCAGGAGGGAAGTCCGGCCTGGCCCATCCAGAACTCCGCGCCCCGCACGAACCCTTCGAACGGGACGAACTGCGCACTGGGGTCGGTGAGCCAGTTCCTCCGCCAGGCGAGCTCGGTGCTCAGGTATGCCGACGGGTTCCCGGTGACGACGGCGGCGATCGCCTGCCAGGCGAATCCGATCACGGTGGCGAACGCGCCGAGTGCGACGATGTGCACGATGTGGCGCGCCGGCAGCGGTTCCGCACGGCGCCGCATCCACCGCAGAATGCCGTGCAGACCCAGGAAGAGCGCGAAGGCCAGGATGCCGGGGCGCGTGAACCCCATCACGGGCAGCACGAGGTACAGCGGCGCGTAGCGGCGTCTGAGCACCAGATCCAGCGCGATCAGCAGCAGCAGCACGAACAGCGCCTCGGCGTAACCGACCTGGAACAGTGCGGCGAGCGGCCCGCAGGCGAAGAACGTCACCGCCCACATCGCCGCCGATGAGCCGATCCGGTCCCTCAGCAGCCGGTGCAGCACCAGGCAGCCGAAGAAGCCGGCGACGAGCGACACCAGCAGCGCTCCCGCCCCCCACTCGCCCAGGCCCGCCCCTTTCGCCAGGAACGCGTAGACGGGCATGAACGCCCAGGAGTTCTCGGCGACCTCGCCGGATTCGGTGAGCGGCAGCTGCGACGGGTAGCCGTTCTCTGCGACCCACCAGTACCACTGGGCGTCCCAGCCGAGCACGAGCTGACCCATGCTCGGCGACAGCCCGAAACGGGACTGCGGCGTCGATGCGTGCGCTGCCAGCAGCAGGAGACCCGTCGTGATCAGCCGGGCGAGCAGGTAGACGATCGCGATGCGTCCGGCGACGGGCAGCCGCGCCCAGCGACGGATGCCCGAGATCAGGATGTCGTGAGCCACGCCCGCAGCCCGCGCTCGACCGCCTCGATCTGCGCCAGCGGGACTCGCTCCTCGTCGTGGTGCGCGAGATGCGGGTCCCCCGGACCGTAGTTGACGGCGGGCACGCCCAGGGCGGAGAAGCGCGCGACATCGGTCCAGCCGTACTTCGCGTGCGCCTCGCCTCCCACCGCTGCGAGGAAGCGCTGCGCGATCGGTGCGTCGAGGCCGGGGCGGGCGCCGGCCGCGGCATCGACGATCTCGATCTCGAATCCGTCGAACGCGGCGCGCACATGCGCCACCGCGTCGTCGATGCTCTTGCTGGGAGCGAAACGGTAGTTGACGTCCACCTCGCACAGGTCGGGGATGACGTTCCCCGCCACGCCGCCGCGGATGGCGACGGCGTTGAGGCCCTCGCGGTAGCCCAGTCCCTCGACCGTCACCTCGCGGGCGCGGTACTCGGCGAGACGGGAAAGGATGGGGGCTGCGCCGTGGATGGCGTTCTCGCCGACCCAGGAGCGTGCGCTGTGCGCCCGCACGCCACGTGTGCGCACGACGGCGCGCAGCGTTCCGTTGCAGCCGCCCTCGATGCGCCCGTCAGAGGGCTCTCCGAGGATGGCGAAGTCCGCCGCGAACAGGTCAGGACGTTCGTCCGCGAGCAGCTTCAGGCCGTTCTTCTCGGCCTGCACCTCTTCGTTGTCGTACCACATCCACGTGATGTCGGCCTCGGGCGCGGTGAGCTCGGCGGCGAGCTTGAGCTGCACGGCCACGCCGGCCTTCATGTCGACCGTTCCGCGACCCCACAGGTGCGGCGTTCCGTCGATCTCCACGTCGCGGGTGGGCACGTTGCCGTTGATCGGCACCGTGTCGATGTGCCCGGCGATCACGACGCGCTGCGGGCGGCCGAGGCTCGTGCGCGCCACGACCGTGTTCCCGTGCCGGATGATCTCGAGGTGGCCGTACGCGGCGAGGGCGCTCTCGATCTCGTCGGCGAGAACTCGCTCATCGCCCGAGACGCTCGGGATGTCGCAGATCGCGCGGGTGAGTTCGACGGAGGATGCGGTGAGGTCGAGCGCCATGGCTCCAGCGTATCGGGGGCGTCATACGGTCGGCATCCGCATGTCCGCGGGCGCTAGCGTTGAGGCATGAGCACTTCGCGCACGGTATGGGGCATCGGTCTGAGCACGATCGCATCGGACGGCACCGTCCTGGATGCCTGGTTCCCCGAGCTCGGCTTCGGCGAGCAGGAGCCCGACGACGCCGCGGCCGCCGTGTCCACCTGGGGCGCGTTCGCCGACGAGGACGAGCGCCGAGGCGTCTCGGTGGAGCTCGTCCAGCTCTCGATCGACATCGATGCACCGGTGTCGTCCACCCCCGACGCCTACCTTCGCCTGCACGCGCTCTCGCGCCTGCTGGTGCGCCCGAACGGGCTCAGCCTGGACGGCATCTTCGGTCACCTGCCCACCGTCGCGTGGACCAGCGCCGGCCCGATGCTCCCGGCCGACGCCGCGCGACTGCGTCCGGTGCTGCAGCGGCACGGCATCCAGGTGCAGGGACTCGACAAGTTCCCCCGCCTCACCGACTACGTCCAGCCCGAGGGCGTCCGCATCGCCGACGCATCCCGCGTGCGCCTGGGCGCGCACCTCTCCCCCGGCACGACCGTCATGCACGAGGGATTCGTGAACTTCAACGCGGGCACACTGGGCGCATCGATGGTGGAGGGCCGCATCTCCCAGGGCGTGGTCGTGGGCGACGGGAGCGACATCGGCGGCGGAGCGTCCATCATGGGCACCCTCTCCGGCGGCGGCCAGCATCGCGTCTCGATCGGTGCGCGCACCCTGCTGGGCGCGAACGCCGGCATCGGCATCTCACTGGGTGACGACTGCATCGTGGAGGCCGGCCTCTACGTCACGGCGGGCACCAAGGTCGCGGTGGCGGATGCGGAGCCGCGCCCCGAGGGGGGCCTGCCGACGGTGAAGGCCGCCGAGCTCTCCGGGCGCAGCGGGCTGCTGTTCCGTCGCAACTCGCTCACCGGCGCCGTGGAAGTCGTGCAGCGCTCGGGCCACGGGGTGACCCTGAACGAGGCGCTGCACGCCTGACGCCCGCCTGCTGGGAGCTGCGCGCAGGACGGACTGCTAGGGTTGACCCGACGCCCCTCGCGAAGCGAGACGTCTGCGTCGTCGAAACACTTCCGCACAGCCACCTGGCCGCGGTCTTATCGAGCGGCGAAACGATGCGCGATCCCGCGCCGTCGCCCACTTCCGCAGGTTTCCTGCGCCTTTCACGGAGATACTCCTATGCCTTCCTTCCTCGATCTCGGCGTGCCCGCCGTGCTCGCCGACGTGCTCGCAGCCGACGGCAAGACCGACGCGTTCGCCATCCAGCGCGACACGCTGCCCGACTCCCTCGCCGGACGCGACCTGCTCGGCCGCGGCCGCACCGGCAGCGGCAAGACGATCGCGTTCGCACTCCCCCTCGTCGCACGCCTCTCGGCCTCGTCGTCGCAGCGCCGCCCGGGCCGCCCGCGCGGCCTGGTGCTCGCCCCCACGCGCGAGCTCGCCACCCAGATCGCGGCGACCATCTCACCGCTGGCGACGGCCGTCGGCATGCGCGTAACCACCGTGTTCGGCGGTGTCAGTCAGCGTCCGCAGGAGCAGGCGCTGCGCGCTGGCGTGGACATCGTCATCGCCTGCCCCGGGCGGCTCGAAGACCTCATGAAGCAGGGCGTCGCCTCGCTGGATGCGGTGGAGATCGCGGTGCTGGACGAGGCCGACCACATGGCCGACCTGGGCTTCCTCCCGGGTGTGACCCGCATTCTCACCGCCACTCCGAAGAACGGGCAGCGCCTGCTGTTCAGCGCCACGCTCGATCGCGGTATCGACGCACTCGCCAAGCGCTTCCTGCACGACCCCGTCAGCCACGAGGTCGATGAGGCCAGCGTGCCGGTCGGTGAGATGACGCACCGCGTGCTCATCGCGGCGGATGCGGATGCCAAGAAGCGCCTCGTCGAGGATCTGGCATCCGGTCTCGGCCGCCGCATCCTCTTCACCCGCACCAAGCACCAGGCGAAGAAGCTCGCGAAGCAGCTGACCTCCGCCGGCATCCCCTCCGTCGACCTGCACGGCAACCTGGGCCAGAACGCCCGCGAGCGCAATCTCGCGGCCTTCAGCGCCGACCCCGCCGACGGGGGCGTGCGCGTGCTCGTCGCGACCGATGTGGCCGCCCGCGGCGTGCACGTCGACGACGTGGAGCTGGTCGTGCACGTCGACCCGCCCGTCGAGCACAAGGCATACCTGCACCGTTCGGGCCGCACTGCGCGGGCGGGCGCAGCGGGCACCGTCGTGACACTGGTGCTGCCCGAGCAGCGTCGCGACGTCAAGGACATCCTCCGCAAGGCGCAGATCGCCGTCGGTCTCGAGGACGTCACCCCGGCGATCGTCGACGAGCTCGTCAGCGAACGCGCCGCGAAGGTGAAGTACGTGCCTGCCGCTCCGAGCCAGCCGCAGGGCAAGCCGAAGGCGAAGTCCGGTCAGGGCCGCGGCACCGCGCAGCCCGCAGGATCCGGTCGTGGCCGTTCCGGTCGCGGCGGTCGCGGTGCGGGCGCTCAGAGCCAGTCCGGGGGCGCGCAGCGCGACCAGGCGCAGCCCCGTCAGCGCGGCGCCGGCCAGGGCCGCCGGACCGCGCAGGTGTACAGCACGTCGTCGAGTGCTCCCACCGCCTCGCAGGGCCGCTCCCGCACCGGCTCGCGTCGCGCCAGCCGCCCCCAGGGCAGCTGAGCGTCGGGGGCCGAAGCCCCCGGCACGCAGACGAGCGGCCCGCCAGGAACCCGAGGTTCCTGGCGGGCCGCTCTCGTCAGATCGTGGCCGCAGTCGTCAGCCGCGCGGGAACGAGCGCTCCGGCGAGCCGACGTACAGCTGCTGCGGGCGACCGATCTTGGTCTGCGGGTCGAGGTTCAGCTCCCGCCACTGGGCGAGCCAGCCGGGTAGGCGGCCGATCGCGAACAGGACGGTGAACATGCGCGTGGGAAAGCCCATCGCCTTGTAGATGACGCCGGTGTAGAAGTCGACGTTCGGGTACAGGCGGCGCTCCTTGAAGTAGTCGTCCGCCAGCGCGATCTCCTCGAGCTCCTTCGCGAGATCGAGCAGGGGGTCGCTCACGCCCAGCGAGGCGAGCACCTCGTCGGCCGCCTCCTTGACGAGCTTGGCGCGCGGGTCGTAGTTCTTGTAGACCCGGTGGCCGAAGCCCATCAGCTTGACGCCCTCCTCCTTGTTCTTCACGCGCTCGACGAAGCGCTGAACGCTCTGGCCGGAGTCGCGGATCTGCCCGAGCATGGTGAGCACGGCCTCGTTGGCACCGCCATGCAGCGGCCCGGAGAGGGCCTGGATGCCGGCGGAGATGGAGGCGAACTGGTTGGCGCCGGTGGAGCCCACCAGGCGCACCGTCGAGGTGGAGGCGTTCTGCTCGTGGTCCTCGTGCAGGATCAGCAGGAGTTCGAGCGCCTTCGACATCACCGGGTTGACCTCGTACGGCTCGCTGTGCACGCCGAAGTTGAGCTTGAGGAAGTTGTCGACGAAGCTCAGCGAGTTGTCCGGATACAGGAAGGCCTGCCCGACGCTCTTCTTGTGCGCGTAAGCGGCGATGACCGGAAGCTTGGCGAGCATGCGGACCATGTTGAGCTCGACGTGCTCGGGGTTGTGCGGATCGGTCTGGCCCTCGTAGTACGTCGAGAGCGCGGCGACCGCCGACGACAGCACCGACATGGGGTGCGCGGTGTGCGGCAGCGCCGAGAAGAAGTGCTTGAGATCCTCGTGCAGCAGCGTGTGCCGGCGGATGCGCTCGTCGAAGTCGGCGAGCTCGGCGGGCGTGGGCAGCTCGCCGTAGATGAGCAGCCACGCGACCTCGAGGTAGCTGCAGTTCTTCGCGATCTGCTCGATGGGATAGCCGCGGTAGCGCAGGATGCCCTGGTCGCCGTCGATGAAGGTGACGGCCGACTTCGTGGAGGCGGTGTTGACGAACCCGTAGTCCAGCCCCGTGTATCCGGTCTGGCGGGTCAGCGTGGAGAAGTCGATGCTGCTGACGCCGCTGGTGGACTGCAGCAGAGGGAACTCCGCCGTCTTGTCTCCGATCGAGAGAGTCGCCCTGTCAGGCCGAGCTTCGCTCACGCCAACCTCCTGCTGCGTCTGTGTCGTCTCGGGACGATGTGCGGCGCGGGGCGCCTGCCGGGGGATCGGCTGCATCGCTTTTACAGCCTAGCGGCGCCTCAAGCCTACTGTGACATCCGCCAAGAACTCGCGCTGATCCGTCGCGGATCCCCACAAGCGGCTGGCGGCCGCTGTCGCACGCGGATCAGGCCGAGCCGGCGGTCAGGCGGGTCGCCGCCTGTGCCACCCGTTCCAGGGGAGCGGTCAGGGCGAGGCGCACGTGCTGCGCCGAGTGCGCCCCGTAGAAGTGGCCGGGTCCCGCCAGGATGCCGAGTTCGGCCAGCCGTCCCATCGACTCCCAGGCGTCCCGCTCCTCGGTGGCCCAGAGATACAGACCTGCCTCCGAGCCGTCGATGCGGAATCCGGCGGCGAGGAGGGCGGGCTTGAGCAGTGCGCGCCGACGGCGATACAGCTCCTTCTGCTGCGCGACGTGCTCGTCGTCGCGCAGCGCGACCGCCATCGCGTGCTGGACCGGCGCCGGCGGCATGAGACCGAGGTGCTTGCGAGCGGTGAGCAGGTCGCCGACGATGCGGGCGCATCCGGCCACGAGTGCGGCCCGGTAGCCGGCCAGGTTCGACTGCTTGCTGAGCGAGTAGACGCTGAGCAGCCCGGACCTGGTTCCGCCGGTGACGCGCGGGTCGAGGATGGACGGGATCCGCTCGGTGGCCCACTCCCCCTCCCAGCCGAGCTCGGCGTAGCACTCATCGCTCGCGAGCACGGCGCCGAGCTCGCGAGCCCGGCGCACGGCCACGGCGAGCTCGCCGACCGTCCAGGTGCGCCCGTCGGGATTGCCCGGGCTGTTGATCCAGATCAGCTTGGCACCGTCGGGCCATGCGGCCGGGTCGTCGATGGCCACGGGCGTCGCGCCGACGGCGGTGGCACCGACCGCGTAGCTGGGATACGCGATGCGCGGATGCACGACGATGTCGCCCTCGCCGAGACCCAGCAGCAGCGGCAGCAGAGCCACGAGCTCTTTGGAGCCGATGGTGGGCAGCACGTTCGCCGTGGTGAGATCGTCCACTCCGCGCCGGCGCGCGTACCAGTCGACGATGGCCTCGCGCAGCTCGGGAGTGCCGACCGTCTGCGGATAGGCGTGCGCATCGGTCGCCTCGGTCAGCGCGGCGCGGATGATCTCCGGGGTCGGATCGACCGGCGAGCCGATCGAGAGGTCGACGATGCCGTCAGGATGCGCCGCGGCCCGCTCCCGATAGGGCTCGACCGCGTCCCACGGGTAGTTGGCGAGGTCGCGGACGCCCACTCACTCCCCCTGCGGGGGAAGGACCGACACGACCTGATGGTCGAAGGGCAGCACGCCGGTCTTGGCCGCACCACCGGGTGAGCCGATCTCGTCGAAGAACTCGACGTTGGCCTTGTAGTAATCGGCCCATTCCTCGGGCAGGTCGTCCTCGTAGTAGATCGCCTCGACGGGGCACACCGGTTCACAGGCACCGCAGTCCACGCACTCGTCGGGGTGGATGTACAGCATCCGCTCACCCTCGTAGATGCAGTCCACGGGACATTCGTCGACGCAGGCGCGGTCCTTGACGTCGACGCAGGGAAGGGCGATCACATACGTCACCGCTCCAGTCTACGACGCGTGCGGAGTGCGATCCTCCGGCACCGCCGGGGAGGAGAGCGCGCGCAGCCTCGACAGGTCGGGCCAGGCGACCACGAGCACGACGATGCCTGCGGCCGCGTACATCCAGATGTTGCCCAGGGGTGTGTCCGGCACGACGATCGAGCCACCGGGCCCACGCTGCGAGATCATCAGGATGACCGCCATCATCCCGAATCCGGCGGCGAGCGCCGCCCAGCGATCTCCGGTGAGCGCGCGCAACGCGATGAGAAGCGCCGCGCAGGCGATCGCGCCGAGGATCATGCCCACAGGCACGGGCCCCAGGGTGAAGCTGTGCGCGATGGTCGCCGCGGCGCCGTACACACCGCCGATGATGAGCGCGGCGAGCCAGGACAGGCCACGGATGATCAGATGTCGCACCGGCTCAGCCTAGTGCGCCTTGCTGTCGACGCCGCGGGCGCGCTCACGTCGCCCAGCCCACCACGCGAAGCAGCGCGGCGACTGCGGCCGCCCCGACGACGACGACGAGGAAGGACTGCCGCATCCAGAGCAGGCCCGCGGCGACGAGTACGGCGGGAACACGGGCATCGACGACCACGGCCTGCCCAGCGCCCACGGTCTGCACCGCCAGCAGTGCCCCGAGGAGCGCGACGGTCAGAAGGTCCGAGATGCGTGCGGGGCGAGGCGCTTCGAGCAGGCGCGCCGGGATCAGGTACCCGAAGGCCTTCAGGCCGACGCAGATGCACGCGGCCAGCAGCACCGCACTCCAGACACTCACTTCGACTCACTCCGTTCGCTCAGCACACCGCACTTCGACTCCCCCGCGTCGGCATCTTTCCGGCCGAGCCAGTTGAACCAGCCCACGAGGATCGCGACCACCGCCGCGACCAGCACGGGAAGACCGGGCATCAGCACCGGCGTCAGCGCGGCGGCGACCACGGCTGCCGCGACACCCACGGCGATCGCCTGACGCTGCTGCAGGCGCGGCCACAGCAGTGCGAGGAACGCCGCCGCGGCAGCGGCATCCAGACCCCACGTCCGCGGATCGCCCAGCACGTCGCCGAGCAGCGCTCCGGCGAGCGTGGTGAGGTTCCAGCCGATGAAGACCCCGATGCCCGTGACCCAGAACCCGAGCGTGCGCAGCGGAGGCTGCTCCTGGGAGATAGCGACGGCGGTCGACTCGTCGATCGTCACCTGTGCGGCCGCCGCGCGGCGCAGGAATCCTCGGCCGATGATCGGCGACATCCGCATGCCGTAGGCCACGTTGCGCACACCCAGGAGGGCCGCGGAGGCGACCGCCGAGGGCAGCGCCGCCATTCCGCCGGCACTGAACACGCCGATGAACGCGAACTGCGATCCGCCCGTGAACATGACGAGACTCAGCACGCAGGTCTGCCACACGTCGAGGCCGGATGCCACGGCCAGCGCCCCGAAGGAGACGCCGTAGGCGCTCGTCGCGATCGCGACCCCGAGCCCCTCCCGCCAGACCTCGCGGGACGCCGACGGAACGCCGGCCGCCCGTGTTCGATCTGCTGAACGCATGACTGACATTCTGAACGGCCGCGCCATGTCAGTCAAGTCGAACGATCGTTTGCGATACTGAACGGCATGGAACTGCGCGAACGCATCGCCCACTCCCTCCGCCGCGAGCGTGAGAGCGCCGGCCTCTCCGTGTCGGAGCTCGCGCGCCGAGCGGGCGTCTCCAAGGCCACCGTGTCACAGCTCGAGAGCGGTGCGGGCAATCCCAGCGTGGAGACGCTGTGGGCGATCGGCGACGCCCTGGGCGTGCCGTTCGCGACGCTCGTGGACCAGAGCACCACGGCGCCGCGGCTCATCCGCGTCGGCGACCACGCCGGAGTGCCGTCGGCGGCAGCGCCGTACCTGGCGACCCTGCTGTCGGCCGCGGCTCCGGGAACCCGGCGCGACATCTACCTGATCCAGGCCGAGCCCGGCGAGCCCCGCCGGTCGCTGCCGCACAGACACGGCACCACCGAGCACGTCGTGCTGTTCTCCGGCGAGGCGCTGATCGGCCCTTCAGAGAGCCCCGAGCTGCTGCATCCCGGTGACTACCTGTCGTACGCCGGCGATGCCCCGCACATCTTCGAGGCCCGCACGGCCGGGACCAGCGCCGTGCTGGTCAGCGAACTGCGCTGAGCGGAGTCAGTACCAGTTCACCGCCTGCGAGTGCCCCCAGGCCGCGCAGGGCGTGCCGTAGGCGCGCTTGATGTAGTCGAGGCCCCACGAGATCTGCGTGGTCGCGTTCGTGCGCCAGTCCGCCCCCGCCGTCGCCATCTTGCTGCCCGGCAGCGCCTGCGGGATGCCCGTCGCACCGCTCGGGTTGTACGCGCGGTAGTTCCAGCTGGACTCCTTGTTCCACAGCGATGCGAGGCAGGAGAACTGCCCTTCGCCCCAGCCGTAGCGCTCGGCCGCGAGCCTGCGCGCGGTCGCCTGCGCGCCCTCGACCGTGTTCGCCGCCGCCAGAGCGGCGGCGCGGCGCTTCTCCTCCGCGGCCTTCTCGGCTGCGATGCGCGCCTTCTCCGCGGCGATGCGCTCGGCTTCGGCTTCGCGGGCGTCCGTCAGCGCGTTCTGCAGGGCGGCGGTCTCACGCTGCACGACGACGGTGCCCCGCACCACGTCGTCGGCGAGATCCATCAGGTCCTCGCCCGTCCGATCCCCGGGCTCGGCGAGCGCCTTCACATCGGTCTTCAGGTCAGAGAAGTCGACGGCGGTCATTGCCGGCACCGGCGGGATCTCGGATGCCGCCACGACGTCGTTGAGCGCGTGCGCGTTGGTGAGTGCGATCTTCCCGTCTTCGACGATCTCGGATGCACGGTGGAGATCCGCCTCTGAGGGCGCGGCGAGCGCGGGCGCTGCGACGACGCCGACGGCCGCACCGGCGGCGAGCACCACGCCCGCCGCGAGACCGGCGAGCGGACGGCTCAGACGTGTGCGGGCGGACACGATGGATGTCACCCGGCGGGACGCACGGGTGCTGAGGGGATGAAGCATGGGTTCGACTTTCGGGTCGTCGTCGGCCCGGACCCGGATCGGGTCGCCCATCGGGAGCGGCATCCCGGGCACGAGGTTCGAGTCTGCACCCCCCGACTGGGCGGAACCCGCCACGGACCTGGGCATCCCGTGGCCGCTTCGTGGGAATCGCGACCTCATGCTCCCATGAAGGTGTGTTATGAGATCGTGATGTTCATCCTGCCGCAGAGACGAGGAAGACCCCGGTGATCACCGGGGTCTTCCTGTGGTACTGCTGCGCTCAGGCGTTGGCGTCCTGGCGCTTCAGGCGCGACGCCTCGCGCCCGCGGATGGTCTGATCGAGGATCACCTTGCGGATGCGGACGGCTTCGGGGGTGACCTCGACGCACTCGTCCTCGCGCGCGAACTCGAGCGACTCCTCCAGCGACAGGATGCGCGGCGGCGTCATGGACTCGAAGGAATCCGCGGTGGCCGAGCGCATGTTGGTGAGCTTCTTCTCCTTGGTGATGTTCACGTCCATGTCGTCGGCGCGCGAGTTCTCGCCCACGACCATGCCTTCGTAGACCTCTTCGGTGGGCTTCACGAAGAACGACATGCGCTCCTGCAGGGCGATCATGGCGAACGGCGTCACCACACCGGCGCGGTCGGCGACGATCGAGCCGTTCTGGCGCGCGACGATCGAACCGGCCCAGGCGTCGTACCCGTGCGAGATCGCGTTGGCGATGCCGGTGCCGCGCGTGATCGAGAGGAACTCGGTGCGGAAGCCGATCAGGCCACGCGACGGCACGATGAACTCCATGCGGATCCAGCCGGTGCCGTGGTTGATCATGTTGTCCATGCGCCCGCGGCGGTTCGCCATGAGCTGCGTCACGGCGCCGAGGTGCTCCTCCGGCACATCGATCGTGAGGTGCTCGTACGGTTCGTGGACCTTGCCGTCGTCGCCCTTGCGGGTGACGACCTGCGGCTTGCCGACCGTGAGCTCGAAGCCCTCGCGGCGCATGTTCTCGACGAGGATGGCGAGCTGCAGCTCGCCGCGACCCTGCACCTCCCACGCGTCGGGACGACCGATGTCGTTCACGCGGATCGACACGTTTCCGATCAGCTCGCGGTCCAGGCGGTCCTTCACCATGCGGGCGGTGAGCTTGTGCCCCTTGACCTTGCCGACCAGCGGAGACGTGTTCGTGCCGATGGTCATCGAGATCGACGGCTCGTCGACGGTGATCTGCGGCAGCGGCCGCACGTCGTCGGGGTCGGCGATCGTCTCGCCGATCATGATGTCGGCGAAGCCGGCGATGACGGCGATGTCGCCAGGGCCGGCCGATTCGGCCGGGTAGCGCTCGAGCGCCTTGGTCATGAGCAGTTCGGTGATGCGGGCGTTCTGCGTGGTGCCGTCCTGGCGCACCCAGGCGACGGTCTGACCCTTCTTCAGCGTGCCGTTGAAGACGCGCAGCAGCGCGAGACGGCCGAGGAAGGACGAGGAGTCGAGGTTGGTGACCCAGGCCTGCAGCGGCGCCTCGTCGTCGTAGGAGGGCGCGGGCACATGCTCGAGGATCGCCGCGAACAGCGGCTCGAGGTCGTCGTTGTCGGGCAGCTCGCCGTTGGCCGGCCGGTTGGCGGATGCCGCGCCGGCACGGCCGGAGGCGTAGACCACCGGCACGTCGAGCAGGGCGTCGACGTCGAGGTCGGGCACATCGTCGACCAGGTCGGAGGCGAGGCCGAGCAGCAGGTCGTGCGCCTCCTCCTCGACCTCGGCGATGCGCGCGTCGGGTCGGTCGGTCTTGTTGACCAGGAGGATCACCGGCAGCTTGGACTCGAGCGCCTTGCGCAGCACGAAGCGAGTCTGGGGCAGCGGGCCCTCGGAGGAGTCCACCAGCAGCACGACACCGTCGACCATCGACAGCGCACGCTCGACCTCACCGCCGAAGTCGGCGTGGCCCGGGGTGTCGACGACGTTGATCGTCACCGGGGTGTCGGTGTGCTCGCCGTTGTAGGTGATGGCGGTGTTCTTCGCCAGGATCGTGATGCCCTTCTCACGTTCCAGGTCGTTGGAGTCCATCGCGCGCTCCTCGACGTGCGCGTGCTCGCCGAAGGAGCCGGTCTGACGGAGCATGGCGTCGACGAGAGTGGTCTTGCCGTGGTCGACGTGTGCGACGATCGCGACGTTTCGGAGGTCAGAGCGGAGGGCGTGCGCCATTCAGGAGTCCTAAGCGGATTGGGATGCGATGGAGGTGCCGCTTGCACTGAGCGAACGTCAGCGAGACGAAGTGACGTTCCAGGATAGCGCACGCGATCAGCCCGTTCCTGAACACGGGATCTAGCATCGAAGGCATGACGGATGCCGAGGCGCTCGGGCGCGCGCCCTCTCGCACCCGGCTCTGGTGGGAGATCGCGATCGTTCTCGCACTGGGCCTGGGCCAGTCGGCGGTGTACGCCGCGGTGCAGCTCGCCTATCGTCTCACCGACGTCACGCCCCTCGTCGACCAGACGACCACGCTGAACCCGTCGCGCAGCGATCGCGAGGTCTTCGACCTGATCTACCAGATTCTCTCGATCGGCTTCGCCCTGGTCCCGGTGCTGCTGGTCTGCTTCCTCCTCTGGCAGCCCAGACGACCGCATCTCGAAGCGCTGGGGCTGAGCGGTCGCGGTCAGGTCCGCGACGCGGGGCGGGGTGTGGTCCTGGTGCTGGCGATCGGCATCCCGGGCATCGGCCTGTACCTGCTGGGGCGCGCGCTGGGGTGGTTCGTGGCGGTGAACCCCGCCGGGCTCGACGCGCACTGGTGGACGGTGCCGATCCTGCTGCTCTCGGCCGCCCGCGCCTCGATCCAGGAGGAGTTCGTCGTGCTCGGCTACCTCTTCGCGCGCCTGCGCCGGCTGGGCTGGGGGCCGTGGCCGATCATCGTGATGACAAGCCTGCTGCGAGCGACCTACCACCTGTACCAGGGTCCGGGCGCCTTCATCGGCAACCTCGCGATGGGCATGCTGTTCGGCTGGCTCTTCGCGCGCACGGGCCGACTGATGCCGTTCCTCGTCGCGCACTTCCTCATCGACGCCGCGGCGTTCGTCGGCTACCCGTGGGCGGCCGCGACCTGGCCGGCGCTTTTCGGGATGCCCGGCTGACCCGCGGCGGGTGCCGGGATCGGCCTTGCCCGCGGCGCTCCGGGAGCGCGTCAGAAGGATGTGACGACGCCGCAGATCAGCAGCAGCAGGAACCCGGCGATGGGCAGGACGTTCCAGCGCACGCTGAGCTGCTGCCCGACTGCCGCGGCGGCTTGCTCACGGAGCTCCTGCAGGATCTCCACTTCGCGGTCGGCGGGCTGCGAGACCCGGGCTCGAGACGACCGGGACACCGGCACAGCCCAAGCCGCGATGATCCGCTCACCCGTGAGCCGGAAGGCGATCTGCCAGCGTAGCGACAGCTCGGCGACCTCGCCCCATCCGAACCGATAGGTGCGAAGCGGGTTGATCACCTCCACGCCCTCACGGTCGGCGATGACGCGCGGATGCACCGCCAGCGCCCACACCGTCCACACGATGAGCAGCAGCCAGGGCGCGATCCGCATCAGCTGGTCGAGCGTTCCCCGCAGGATCAGGTCGCCGAGAAGGAACGCGACGATCGCCGCGACGACGACGAGCCAGACGATCCCCGAGTTGCTGCGAATCGTCCGGCTCGCCGGCACTGACTTCGTCATCGTCCGCCGAAGCTGACGCTGCGTCCGGGAATCGCATCCAGCAGCCGTTGCGTGTACTCCTGCTGCGGCGACGCGAAGATCTGGTCCACGGCGCCCTGCTCGACGATCCTGCCGTGCTCCATCACGCAGACGAGGTCCGCCGCGACGCGGACCACCGCCAGATCGTGCGTGATGAACAGGTAGGTCAGTCCCAGATCGCCCTGCAGCTGCGCGAGCAGCTGCAGGATCTGGTCCTGCACCAGCACATCCAGCGCGGAGACCGCCTCGTCGAGCACCACGATGTCGGGCTTGAGGGCCAGCGCGCGTGCGATCGCCACCCGCTGCCGCTGACCGCCGGACAGTTCGTTCGGATAGCGGGACTCCAGCTCACGCGGCAGCGCCACCTGCTCGAGAAGCTCGCGCACTCGGGCACGGCGGGACGACGTGTCGCCGACGCGGTGCACCTCGAGCGGCTCAGCGATCAAAGAACCGATCGAGCGCAGCGGATCCAGTGACCCGTACGGATCCTGGAACACGGGCTGCAGACCGCGGCGCAGGCGGAAGACCTCGCCGCGGGACATCGAGGTCACGTCCTTGCCATCGATGAGGATCTCACCACTCGTCGCCGGCTCGAGCTGGAGAACCATCTTGGCGACCGTCGACTTGCCCGACCCGGACTCACCGACGAGCGCGAGCGTCTTGCCACGCGGGATCTGGAACGACACGTCGTCGACGGCGCGGAAATCCTCGCTGCGGAAACCCCCGCGGCGGATCCGGTAATCCTTGACCAGATTACGCACCTCGACGGCCGGCGCCGCCGTGCGCATCACCGAGGTGGTGGTCTCGACGCCGCGCTCGGTGACCTCGGCCTGGATTCGCTGCGACGCCAGGCTCGGCGCAGCGGCGACGAGGCGCTGTGTGTAGGGGTGCTGGGGATTCTCGAGGATGTCCCGGCTCGGCCCTGCCTCGACGATCGAGCCTTGACTCATCACGATGATCCGGTCAGCGCGGTCGGCGGCAAGTCCCAGATCGTGCGTGATGAGGAGCACGGCGGTGTCTCTGTCGCGCGTGAGTGATGCCAGATGATCGAGGATCACCCGCTGCACTGTCACGTCGAGCGCGCTGGTCGGCTCGTCGGCGATGAGCAGCGCAGGATGAGCGGCGAGACCGATGCCGATGAGCGCGCGCTGGCGCATCCCACCGGAGAACTGGTGAGGGAACTGGTGCAGACGCCGCTCGGCATCCGCCAGACCGGCTTGCTGCAGCACCTCGACGGTACGACGGCGCACCTCGGCGCGCCCGTGCGCCAGGCCGTTGGCGCGCACGGCCTCACCGACTTGGAATCCGATCGACCAGACCGGGTTCAAGTTCGACATCGGGTCCTGCGGCACATAGCCGATGCGGCGCCCGCGGATCGCCTCCATCGCCCTGCGATCGATTCCGGAGATCCGCTCGCCCTCCAGGGTGATCGTGCCCTCGGTCACGCGCCCGGTGCCGGGAAGCAGGTCGATGATCGCTGAAGCGGTCGTCGACTTGCCCGACCCGGACTCGCCCACGATGGCGACGGTCTCACCGCGGTGGATGTCGAGATCGACGCCGTGTACGACCTCGCGCTCCTTTCTCCCCTTTCCGAAGGAGATCCGGAGGTCGCGAATGCTGAGCAGCGGTGCGCTCATGTCTGCCTTTCTCGAATTCCTCATCGCTGTGCCCTCGACTTCGGGTCGAGGGCATCGCGCAGCAGCTCACCCAGGGTGATGAACGCCAGCACAGCGAGGGTCAACGCGAGCGACGGCCAGATCAGCGCGGCGGGAGCCGTGCGGATATTCGTCTGAGCCTGGCTGATGTCCGCACCCCACGAGACGCCTCCGAGACCGACGCCCAGGAACGACAGCGTCGCCTCGGCGACGATCGCGGTGCCCAATCCCAGCGTGGCGACGACGATCACGGGCGCGAGCGCGTTGGGCAGAACGTGCGTGACCAGCGTCTTGAAGCGCGACAGTCCGAGCGCGATGGACGCCATCACGTAGTCGGACTGCTTGACCCGCAGTACCTCGGCACGCACGACGCGCGCGGTGGACGCCCAGGAGAAGCCGCCGATCGCCAGAGCGAGCGTGAACACGTTGCGGGCATCGGAGAACACCGACATGACGACGATCGCGGCCACGATGTACGGAAGTGTGAAGAAGATGTCGCCGATGCGCGACAGCAGTGAATCGAGCCATCCGCCGTAGAACGCGGCCAGGGATCCCATGACCACGCCGATCAGCGTGCTGATGAGCGTCGCGAGCACGCCGACCGAGAGCGACACGCCCGTGCCGTGCACGATCCGGGACCACGTGTCGCAGCCCTGGCGGGTGAACCCGAGCGGGTGTCCGGCGGCGGGTCCGTCATTGCTGACCGCGAGCTTGCAGGCGCCACCGGACGGTGCGACCTGGGTGAAGAGCGTCGGCCACACCGCCATCAGCACGAACAGCAGCGCGACGACGAGCGAAAGCCAGAACAGGGGGCGCTTCCGCAGGTCTCGCCAGGCATCGAGCCACAGGTTGCTCCTCTTCTCGTCGATGCGGACGGCGTCCACGACGACCTGCGCCTTGGTGACGGGCGCGACGAAGTGCGAATCACTTGACATAGCGGATCCTCGGGTCGAGCACACCGTAGAGCAGATCGATGAGCAGATTGATGAGCACGTAGAGGACGACGAAGATCGTCACGAATGACACGATCGTCGGGGTCTCGCCGGCGAGTATCGCGCGATACAGCGTGTTGCCCACGCCCGGCACGTTGAAGATGCCCTCGGTGACGGTCGCACCGACCATGAGCACGCCGAACTGCGTCGCCGTGTCGGTGACCATCGGGATGAGTGAGTTTCGCAGGACGTGCACGGGGATGACCCGACGTCGGGGCAGACCCTTGCTGTACGCGGTGCGCACCCAGTCCTGCCCGAGCGTCTCGATCGTCGACGATCGGGTGAGACGCATGCTGACCGCGTAGATGCTGACACCGAGGACCATCGCCGGAAGCCAGAGGTCCCCCCAGTCGTTCTGGCCGCCGACTGTGGGTTTGAACCACGCGAGCTGCACGCCGAGGAAGTACTGCGCCAGGAAGCTGAGAACGAAGATCGGCACTGCGACGAAGATCAGTGCGACGACGAGCATCGCGTGATCGTAGACCGTGTCCTTGAGCAGAGCCGAGGTGGTGCCGATGATGATCGCGAGCCCGAACGCGATGAGCGTGGACATGACCGCCAGGCGCAGCGTGACGGGGAACGTGCGGGCCAGCACGTCGGTGACCTGCTGCCCCGAGAAGGTCACGCCGAAGTCGAGACGGAATATGCCGCCGAGGTAGTGCAGGTACTGCACGATGAACGGCTGATCGAGGTTGTACTGCGCGCGAAGGCGGTCGATCACCGCCTGCGGCGGCTGCTTGTCGCCGAAGAGCGCCGCGATCGGGTCACCGGGCACGAGGAACACCAGCGCATAGATGAGCAGCGTGGCGCCGAGGAACACAGGTATCACCTGCAGGATACGCCGGAGGATGTAGGTGGCCATCCCCTCGCCTCCTTTCGAAGATCAACGGGCATCGTCATGGAGCGAGGCGGTGACGCGTACGCCACCGCCTCGCTACGTCGGCCGAGCTCACTCGGCCTTGGTGATCTCCTGGTAGAGCGGCACCGAGTTCCAACCGAACTCGACGTTGTCGACCTGGGTGCCCCATCCGCCGACGACGTTCGAGTACCACAGCGGGATGGCGGGCAGGTCCTCGAGGAGGACGCTCTGCGCCGCGAGGAACTTCGCGTTGGCCTCTTCACTGTCGGTCGCCGAGATGCCTTCCTTGAGCAGCGTGTCGAACTCAGGGTTCGAGTAGTCGCCGTCGTTGGAGCTCGCGTCCGTCGCGTACAGCGGTCCCAGGAAGTTGTACAGGCCCGGGTAGTCCGCCTGCCAGCCTGTGCGGAAGCCGGTCTTGATGGTGCGGTTGGTCACCTCGTCACGCAGTCCCTTGAAGTCGGGGTAAGGAGCTCCGGACGCCTCGATGTCGAGGGTGCCTGCGATCGAGTTGGTGACCGCGTCGACCCACGCCTGGTGTCCGCCATCGGTGTTGTACGCGATCTGGAAGCTTCCGCTCCACGGGCTGATCGCATCGGCCTCCGCCCACAGCTCCTTCGCCTTCTCAGGGTTGAAGTCGAGGACCTCGGCCCCCTCGAGCGAGTCGCTCCAGCCGTCGATGACCGGCGAGGTGTAGTCGCTGGCCGGGGTGCGGGTGCCCTGGAAGATCACATCGGTGATCTCATCGCGGTTGATGGCCATGGACAGCGCTGCACGACGCAGCTTGCCCTCTTCACCGGCGAAGTGCTCGAGCTCCTGGTGGATCGTGAACGACTGGAAGATCGCGGCGGGCTGGTTGACCGACCGGCCCTCCAGCTCGTCCTCGAAGGTCGCGAAAGCCGAGTCCGGGATCGCGTCGAGCACGTCGAGGTTGTCCGCCAGCAGGTCCTGGTAGGCGGCGTCCTGCGTGGCGTAGAAGACGATGTCGAGACCGCCGTTCTTCGCTTCGCGCGGACCGTCGTAGTCGGCGTTCTTCACGAGCGACGCCTTGACGTCGTGCTGCCACGCGCCCTCTCCGTCGAGCATGTACGGGCCGTTGCCGATCGGGTTCTCGCCGAAGGCGTCCATGTCCTCGAAGGCCACGTCCGGAAGCGGGTAGTAGGCCGAGTAGCCGAGGCGCAGGGCGAAGTCGGACGCCGGCTTGTTGAGCGTGATGGTGAAGGTGTGCTCATCGACCTCCTTCAGACCCGTCAGCTCGGAATCCTCTTCGTAGCTGAAGCCCTCGATGTCCTCGAAGAAGTAGCTGGACTTCTGCTCGTTCGACAGCAGTGCTCCGTAGTTCCACGCCTTGATGAAGTTGTCGGAGGTGACCTCTTCGCCGTCGGTGAAGGTCAGGCCTTCACGGATCTTGACCGTGAGTTCGGTCGGCGAGTCGACGGTGATCTCCTCGGCCACGTCATTGGTCACAGCACCATCGGCTTCGTAGGTGATGAGCCCGGCGAAGATGCTGTCGATGATCTTCCCGCCGCCGACCTCGTTCGTGTTCGTCGGGATCAGCGGGTTCTGCGGCTCCGAGCCGTTGGTGCTGATGATCGCGCTCGAATCGCCGGCGGGCTCGTCATCCGCCGCGCCGTTCCCTGTATCGCTCGCGCAGCCCGCGAGAGCCAGGGCCCCAGTCGCGAGCAGCGCGACCCCAGCCAGTGTGATCTTGTTTCGCTTCATTGCGTGTCCTCCTGTGGACGTGAGGCGCGCCCCTTGAGGAGCGCGTCGATGTACCGAGGCTAGACCGCCGACCTCGCAGAACGGTAGGTCCGTTAATCAACCGTTACTGAGGCTCGACGGCAGGGTGAAGGCGCCCTCCGGCTCGGTGGACCGGAGGGCGCCGGAAGTGTCCCGACGGGTCAGGCGAACGCCTCGATGGGCGGGCACGCGCACACCAGATTGCGGTCGCCGTACGCCTGGTCGATCCGGCGCACCGGCGGCCAGTACTTCGTCGCGATCAGGGCGCGCACGGGATACGCGGCCTCCTCACGGGTGTAGGCGTGAGTCCACTCCCCCGCGATCAGCGACGACGCGGTGTGCGGCGCGTTGACGAGAGGGTTGTCGTCCGCCGGCCAGCGGCCGGCGGCGACGGCATCCGCCTCGGCCCTGATCAGGATCATCGCCTCGATGAAGCGGTCGATCTCGGCCAGGTCCTCCGACTCCGTCGGCTCGACCATGAGCGTTCCCGCCACCGGGAACGACATGGTGGGCGCGTGGAAGCCGAAGTCGATGAGCCGCTTGGCGACGTCGTCGACCGAGACGCCGGTGGCCTCCTTGAGCGGTCGCAGATCCAGGATGCACTCGTGGGCGACCCGGCCCTGCTCCCCCGTGTACAGCACCGGATAGTGATCCGCGAGCCGCGCGGCGATGTAGTTCGCCGAGAGCACGGCGGCGGCCGTCGCATGGCGAAGCCCCGCCGCACCCATCATCCGCACGTACGCCCAGGAGATGGGCAGCACGCCGGCAGAGCCGTACGGGGCGCCCGAGACCGGGCCGCCCTCGAACACGTGGCCACCCGCATGCACGTCCTTCTGCGCCTGCGGATGCCCGGGCAGATGCGGCGCGAGGTGCGCCTTGGCCGCCACGGGACCGATCCCCGGCCCGCCGCCGCCGTGCGGGATGGCGAACGTCTTGTGCAGGTTCAGGTGCGAGACGTCCCCGCCGAGGTCGCCGAAGCGGGCATAGCCGAGCAGCGCGTTGAGATTCGCGCCGTCCACGTACACCTGGCCGCCCGCGTCGTGCACGGCGGCGGTGATGTCCACCACCTGCCCCTCGTACACGCCGTGCGTGGACGGGTAGGTGATCATGAGCGCGGCGAGGTTCTCGGCGTGCTGCGCGATCTTCGCGCGCAGGTCGTCGAGGTCGACGTTGCCCAGCTCGTCGGTGGCGACCACGACGACCTTCATGCCCGCGAGCACCGCGGATGCCGCGTTCGTGCCGTGCGCCGACGACGGGATCAGGCACACGTCGCGGTGCGTGTCGCCGTTCGCGTGGTGATAGCCGCGGATCGCGAGCAGCCCGGCGAGCTCGCCCTGCGAACCCGCATTGGGCTGGAGCGACACCGCGTCGTAGCCGGTGACCTCGGCCAGCCACGCCTCGAGCTGGTCGATCATCGCGAGGGAGCCCTCGACATCCGCCGCCGGTGCGAACGGGTGAAGCTGCGCGAACTCCGGCCAGGTGATCGCGGCCATCTCGGTGGCGGCGTTGAGCTTCATGGTGCACGAGCCCAGCGGGATCATGCCGCGGTCCAGCGCGTAGTCGCGATCGGCCAGCTGCTTGAGGTAGCGCATCATGGCGGTCTCGGAGCGGTGCACGTGGAAGACCGGGTGCGTGAGGTACTCGTCCTCGCGCAGCAGGGCCGCGGGCACTGCGCCGGTGGAGCCGCCGCTGAAGCCGAAGACGCGCTCCTCCTTTCCGCCGAACAGCACGGCGACGCGGTGCAGATCGGTGAAGGTGGTGGTCTCGTCCACGGCGATGCCGACGGTGTCGGCGTCGACGAGCCGCAGCAGGATGCCGGCGTCATGTGCCGCGGCGGCCAGGCCGACGGCGTCGCCCGCGACGCGCACGTTGAGGGTGTCGAAGAACGCCTCGTGCACGACCTCGGCTCCCGCCTCGACGAGCCAGCCTCGCAGGATGTCGGCCTTCGAGGCCACATCCGAGGCGATCGCCCGCAACCCGTCCGGCCCGTGGTAGACCGCGTACATCGAGGCCATGACCGCCAGCAGCACCTGGGCGGTGCAGATGTTCGAGGTGGCCTTCTCGCGGCGGATGTGCTGCTCGCGGGTCTGCAGCGACAGCCGGTACGCGGGGTATCCGCTCGCATCGACCGAGACGCCCACCAGACGGCCGGGCAGCTGACGCTCCAGGCCGTTGCGCACGGCCATGTAGCCGGCGTGCGGACCGCCGAAGCCCATCGGCACGCCGAAGCGCTGCGTGGTGCCCACGGCGACGTCGGCGCCGAGCGAGCCCGGCGAGCGCAGCAGCGTGAGCGCGAGCAGGTCGGCCGCGACGACGACGATGCCGTTCGCGACATGCGCGGCGTCGATCACGGCGCTCGGGTCCCACACCCGGCCCGACGCACCCGGGTACTGCACGAACACGCCGAACAGCTCTTCGGGAAGCTCCTCCCCTCCGGCGAGGTCGCGCTCGACGAGCTGGATGCCCACCGCGACCGCGCGGGTCTGCAGCAGAGCTTTCGTCTGCGGCAGCGCGTCGGCGTCGACGACGAAGACCGGCGACTTCGCCTTCGAGGCGCGGCGCGCGAGCAGCATCCCCTCCGCGACCGCGGTCGACTCGTCGAGCATCGACGCGTTGGCGGTCGAGAGCCCGGTCAGGTCGCAGACCATGGTCTGGAAGTTGATCAGCGCCTCCAGTCGCCCCTGCGAGATCTCGGGCTGGTACGGCGTGTACGCCGTGTACCACGACGGGTTCTCCAGCACGTTGCGCTGGATGACCGACGGGGTGAACGTGCCGTAGTAGCCGAGCCCGATCATCGACCGGTTGACCGTGTTGCGGGCGGCGAGTGCGCGCAGCTCGTCGAGCGCCTCGGCCTCGCTCGCGGCATCCGGGATGCCCGTCTCCCCGGCATCCGTGTAGATGGAGGAGGGGACGGCCTGGCGCATCAGCGCCTCGACCGGACTCCAGTCCTCCAGGCTCGACTCCACGCCGAGTGCGTCGAGCATGCGGCGCTGCGCCTGGGCGGGGGTCCCGATGTGACGGTCGGCGAACGAGACCACTCTCAGCCTTCCGTGAGCGCGACGTAGCCGTCGCGGTCGAGCAGGCCGTCCAGGGCACCCTCGGCGACCGACACCTTGACCAGCCAGGCATCCTCGAAGGGCGAGGAGTTCAGCAGCGCGGGGTCGTCGACGACCGCCTGGTTGATCTCCGTGACGGTGCCGGTGACCGGGGTGTACAGCTCCGAGACCGACTTCGTCGACTCGGCCTCGCCGAACACGTCTCCACGGCTGAACTCGGTGCCGACGGCGGGCAGCTCGACGAAGACGATGTCGCCGAGCGCGTCAGCGGCGAAGTCGGTGATGCCGACGGTCGCGGTGGTGCCGTCGAGGGCGACCCACTCGTGCTCTTCGCTGTACTTGAGGGTGCTGAGATCGGTCATTTCTTCCTCCGGTAGAAAGGCAGGGCGGTCACGGTCGCGGGGATCCTCGTCCCGCGCACATCAAGGAATACTGCGGTTCCCTCGTCAGCGGAAGAGGGGTCGACGAACGCCATGGCGATGGGGTGGCCCAGCGTCGGACTCAGCGCACCGCTGGTGATCTCGCCGAGCACGGCGCCCTCGGCATCCACCACGGCGTAGCCGGCGCGCCCGGCACGACGGCCTTCGGCGGTCAGGCCGACGAGCACTCGGGCATCGGATGCCGGGTTCACCGCGTCCTTGCCGACGAAGCGCTCCTTGTCGCTCACGACCACGCGGCCGAGGCCGGCCTGAGCGGGCTTGGTCTCACGGGAGAGCTCGTGCCCGTAGAGCGGCATCCCGGCCTCGAGACGCAGCGTGTCGCGGGCCGCGAGGCCGGCGGGCACCAGCCCGTGCGACGCTCCGGCGGCGAGCACGGCATCCCACAGCGGCTCGGCGTCTGCGGCGGCGACCAGCAGCTCGAAGCCGTCCTCGCCGGTGTAGCCGGTGCGTGCCAGCAGCAGCGGCTTGCCGCCCCAGGTGGCGCCGGCCCACGAGTAGTACTTCTGCTCGGCCCACGGGATCGAGAGATCCTCGATGCCCGCGACCTCCGCGAGGATCCGCTCGGCGACGGGGCCCTGCACGGCGATGAGTGCGTAGTCGTCCGAGACGTCGGCGACCTCCACCTGGAGGGAGACGGTCCGCGCCTCGAGCGCTTCGCGCACGGCATCCCGGTTCCCCGCGTTGGAGATGATGAGGAAGCGCTCCTCGCCCAGACGGTAGACGATCACGTCGTCGATGATGCCGCCGTCCTCGGCCAGCAGCAGCGAGTACTTGGCCTTGCCGACGGCCATCGCCGACAGCCGGCCGGCCAGCGCGTAGTCGAGATACTCGGCCGCGGCAGGACCGTCGACCAGGAACTCGGCCATGTGCGAGATGTCGAAGACGCCCGCGGCCTCGCGCACGGCGTGGTGCTCGGCGAGATCGGAGGTGTATCGCACCGGCATCTGCCAGCCGCCGAAGTCGGTGAAGGATGCCCCGAGCGCCTCATGGCGCGCGCGGAGCGGGGTGTAGCGGGGTTCGGTCACGGAGTTCTCCCGGTCGGTGTCGGGCAGGATGTCGTCGTCGGCATCCTCGGAACTCCCCCTCTGTCATCGGGCCTGAGAGCTTCGCCCTCCTCGAGAAGGAGTGGGGCTTTCACCGTCGGCGGATGCGTGAGCATCTCTTTTCAGAGCGGCCGGACCAGCACGGTAGGGGTACCTGAGAGATTGGCGGGGAGGCTTGCTCCTTCGGTGCCCGGCTGCCATCGCCGGGCTCTCCCGCACAGGTCTTTCGGCCTGTGTTCAGTTAGGGCTCCCAGCATAGCGGCATGGCGGCCTCCTCTAGGCTCGTCGTTGTGACCGGGACGACAGGTGAAGGCGATGCGATCCGCGTCGCCGTGTCGACCGTGATCTTCTCGCTGCGCACCTCCGACGACGGCGACCGGCTCATGCTTCCGCTCGTGCGCCGCACACGGCAGCCGCATCTGGGTTCGTGGGCGCTGCCCGGCGGCTGGCTGGATCCGGCCGAGGACCTGGATGCCGCGGCCTCGCGCACCCTCGCCGAGACCACAGCCCTCAAACCCAGCTACCTGGAGCAGCTGTACACGTTCGGCGACGTGGACCGCGCTCCGACGCGGGCCATCTCGATCGTCTACTGGGCGCTGCTGCGCTCGGATCTCGTCGACGCGCAGCGCTCGGCCCGCGATGCGCCGGAGAACGTCGAGTGGTTCGACGTGGATGCGATGCCCCCGCTCGCCTTCGACCACAACCGCATCGCCGAGTACGCACTCGACCGGCTGCGCAACAAGGTCGGCTACAGCCGCATCGCGGCGGGACTGCTGCCCGACGAGTTCACGCTCACCGAGCTGCGCGAGGTGTACGAGGCGGTGCTCGGCCGCCGGCTGGACCCGTCGAACTTCCGTCGGCTGCTCGAGGGCTCGGACGAGCTCGTGCCCACGGAGTCGTTCCGCACCGGCAAGCACCGCCCCGCGCGCCTGTACCGCTACATCGCCGACGCCTGATCCGGCATCCGGCGGCATCCGCCGCATCCGTTCCCCTCAGATGCCGGCATCCCGCGGCATCCGTTCCCCTCAGATGTCGGCATCCGGCGCATCCTTCCCGTCAGATGTCGGCACGACCTACGGATGCAGGCGCGACGGGGCGCTTCGCGCCGACATCCGTCGGATTCGCCGACATCCGGCCGGCGGCACGCCCTGGATTGCACTTCTGGTCACATCGACATAATCTGAGATCACACTAAGTGTCGACGTGACCAGAAGGCGGCGCCCGATGTCCACCCTCCCCCTCACCATCGATCCGTCGGTGGATCACGCCCTGCAGGCGATCGTGACCGGCGCCTCGACGGATGCCACCTGCACCACCGACCTGGCCGCAGGCCCCTGGGACTTCGACACCCGACCCGGATACGGCCCCGGCTCCTCGATGCGCGACGTCATCCCCACAGGGGCTCCGCGCCAGGGCGAGCTGCCCGCCGAGTACCGCACGGCCGACGAGGACGAGCTCGACGCCCGCATCCGCGCCGCCAAGCACGCGCTCGGCGACCGCGTCGTCGTGCTCGGGCACTTCTACCAGCGTGAGGAGGTCGTCCGTCACGCCGACTACGTGGGCGATTCGTTCCAGCTCGCGAACGCCGCGCTGGAGCATCCGGATGCCGATGCGATCGTCTTCTGCGGCGTGCACTTCATGGCCGAGACGGCGGACCTGCTCTCCGGCCCGGATCAGTCGGTCGTGCTGCCCAACCTGGCCGCCGGATGCTCGATGGCCGACATGGCCGACATCGACCAGGTGGAGGACTGCTGGGAGCAGCTGGCCGAGGTGCTCGGCCCGCTCGACGAGCCGGATGCCGACGGCCTCGTGCCGGTGATCCCTGTCACGTACATGAACTCCTCGGCCGCGATCAAGGGTTTCGTCGGACGGCACGGCGGAATCGTGTGCACGTCGTCCAACGCGCGCACCGTGCTGGAGTGGGCGTTCGCCCGCGGTCGCCGGGTGCTGTTCTTCCCCGACCAGCACCTCGGCCGCAACACCGCCAAGGCCATGGGCGTGCCCCTGGCGCAGATGCCCCTGTGGAATCCCCGCCGACCCCTCGGCGGTTCGACCGCCGCCGATCTGCGCGAGTCTCGCGTGATCCTCTGGCACGGATTCTGCTCCGTGCACCGCCGCTTCACGGTCGACCAGATCGACAAGGCGCGTGCCGAGCACCCGGGAGTGCGGGTGATCGTGCATCCCGAGTGCCCGATGGAGGTCGTCGACGCCGCCGACGAGGCAGGGTCGACGGACTACATCCGTAAGGCGATCGCCGGTGCCACCGAGCCCACCGCCTTCGCGATCGGCACCGAGATCAACCTGGTGCGGCGCCTGGCCGCGCAGCATCCGCAACATGAGATCTTCTGCCTCGACCCGGTCGTGTGCCCGTGCTCGACGATGTACCGCATCCACCCCGGCTACCTCGCCTGGGTGCTCGAGGAGCTCGTCGCCGGACGCACCCCCAACCGCATCCGCGTGTCCGACGAGGTCGCGGCGCCGGCTCGGCTGGCGCTGGAGCGGATGCTGGCCGCGAGGCCGCGATGAAGGTGCTCGTCGTCGGCGCCGGCATCGCGGGGCTCACCGCGGCGCTGCGCGCGGACGCCCTCGGCCACGAGGTCGAGGTGATCGTCAAGGGCGTGCTGGGCGGCGGCTGCACCGCGCACGCGCAGGGAGGCATCGCCGGTGAGTACGGACCCGGTGACTCCGCTGCACTTCACGCCCTCGACACCATGCACGCCGGCGACGGACACGGCGACCCGGTCGCGATCGCGGCGCTGGTCGACGGCGCGCACGCCGCCCTTGAGGCGCTCATCGACGCCGGTGTCCCGTTCGACCGGGCGCCCGACGGCGCGCTCGCCCGCGGGCTCGAGGCCGCACACAGCCTGCCGCGCATCGCGCACGCCGGCGGCGACGCGACGGGCCGGGCGATCTCCGATGCGCTGACCGCGCGGCTGCGGATGAGTGGCGTCCGGGTGCGCGAGCACGCCTTCGCCGCCGGCCTGCTCACCCGCGACGGCCGGGCCACGGGCATCCGCCTGCTGGACGGGACTCCCGTCGCCGGCGACGCCGTGGTGCTGGCAACCGGCGGAGCCGGGCAGCTGCACCCGTTCACCACGAACCCCGCAGGTGCCACGGGCGACGGGATCGCCATGGCGCTGCGCGCCGGCGCGGCCGTCGCCGACCTGGAGTTCGTGCAGTTCCACCCGACGGTTCTGGCCGGGTCGGACGCGTTCCTCATCTCCGAGGCGGTGCGCGGTGCGGGTGCCGTGCTGCGTGATGCCGACGGCCGGCGGTTCCTGCTCGACGAGCACCCCGACGGCGAGCTCGCTCCGAGAGATGTCGTCGCCCGGGCCGTGGCACGGCGAGCGCTCGCGCAGGGCTCTCCCGTGCTCCTCGACGCCACGGCGCTCGGTGCCGCACGACTGGCGTCCCGCTTCCCGACGATCGACGCGGAGCTGCGACGCCGCGGCTTCGACTGGTCCCGGGAGCCCGTGCCCGTGTCGCCCGCCGCGCACTATCTGATGGGCGGTGTCGTGACCGACATCGACGGACGCACCACCGTGCCCGGCCTGTGGGCGGTCGGCGAGACGGCGCGCACCGGCGTGCACGGCGCGAACCGCCTCGCGTCGAACTCCCTGCTGGAGGGGGCGGTGTTCGGGGCACGCGTGGCCGAGGCGCTTCAGGCCCCGGCACCGAACGCCGACTCCGGCGCCTTCCCGTCGCAGTTCGTCCCGCTTTCCCATCGCCTTTCCGGGACAGATCGCGACCCGGACGTGGTGTCGGACGTGACCCACGAGACGCATCGCGATCCGGGCCGCTCGGCCGACGGCTTCTCCCGGGAAGCACTTCAGCGCGTGATGTGGGAGAACGTCGGGCTCCTGCGCTATGATGCCGGACTCGCGACGGCGGTCGCGACGCTGAGCGGATGGCAGGAACCGTCGGCGCGCACGGCCGCGGCACAGGAGGATGCCAACCTCCTCGTCGTGGCCAGGGCGGCAGCATCCGCCGCTCTCGCCCGCACGGACTCGCTCGGCGCGCACTTCCGCCAGTCCCCCGCCCTGATCGGAGCCCGATGATCACTCCCGCCACTCTGGACCGCACCGTGCGCGCCGCGCTGGAGGAGGATGCCCCGTGGGGAGACCTCACCAGCGCCGCCCTGCTGCCGGCGGATGCCAGGGCCACCGCCGATCTCGTGGCCCGCGAGCCGGGCGTGCTCAGCGGGGGCGACGTCTTCGCGGCCGCTTTCACCCTCACCGACGCCACGGTCGAGGTCGACCTGCACGTCGCGGACGGCGACCGGTTCGGCGCAGGCGACGTGCTCGCCTCGGTGCAGGGGCCGGCGCGCAGCATCCTGACGGCCGAACGGGTCGCACTGAACTTCACGCAGCGGATGAGCGGGATCGCCACGTTGACCACGACCTACGTGGATGCTGTCGACGGCACCGGCGTGCGCATCGCCGACACCCGCAAGACCACGCCCGGGCTGCGCGAGTTCGAAAGGCACGCGGTCGTCTCGGGTGGGGGCAGCAATCACCGCCGGTCGCTGTCGGATGCGGTGATGGCCAAGGACAACCACCTCGCCGTACTGCGTCAGGGCGGTCACGACCTCGCCGGGGCGCTGCGCGATGCGCTCGCGCGCCTGCCGCACACCACCCACGTGGTCGTCGAGGTCGACCGGCTCGATCAGATCCCCGCAGTGCTCGACGGCGGCGCCGACACCGTGCTGCTGGACAACTTCTCGCTCGACGACCTGCGGTCGGCAGTCGCGCTCATCGCCGGTCGCGCGACCGCGGAGGCATCGGGCGGCGTCAGCCTCGACACGGTGCGGGCCATCGCCGAGACGGGCGTGCAGGTGATCTCAGTCGGCGCGCTGACGCATTCGGCCCGTGCGCTCGACCTGGGGCTTGACGTGCGGATCGGCTGACGCCGGTGCTCTATCTGGATCATGCCGCGACCTCGCCCGTACGCCCCGAGGTGCTCGAGGCGATGCGGCCGTACCTCACCGATGTGTTCGGCAACCCGTCCAGCCACCACACCGCCGGCGAGGCGGCCGCGGATGCGCTGGAAGACGCGCGCGCCCGCGTGGCCGCGGCTCTCGGGATGCGAGCCGGCGATGTAATCTTCACATCGGGCGGTACCGAGGCCGACAACCTGGCCGTCAAGGGCATCGTGCTCGCAAGCGGTCGCCACCATCTCATCACCACCCCGATCGAGCACGAGGCGCTCCTGGAGTCCGCCGGCTATCTGCAGCGGTTCCACGGCGTCGAGACGACGCTGCTGGACGTCGACGGGCAGGGCCTGGTCGATCCCGGCGATCTCGCCGCCGCACTGCGCGACGACACGGCTCTCGTCAGCGTCGCCCACGCGAACAACGAGGTCGGCACGGTGCAGGACATCGCGACGCTGGCGGCGATCGCCCGCGAGCGGCGCGTTCCCGTGCACGTGGACGCCGTGCAGTCCGCGGGCTGGCTCGATCTGCGCGAGCTGGGCGGGGGTGCGGGTGTCGACGCGATCTCGGTCGCCGGTCACAAGCTGGGGGCGCCGAAGGGCATCGGCGCGCTGGCCGTGCGCTCGCGGCTTCCCCTGGAACCGCTGCTGCACGGCGGCGGTCAGGAGCGCGGCCGGCGCAGCGGCACCGAGAACGTGGCCGGAGCGGTCGCGCTGGCCACGGCGATCGATCTCGCCGACGCGGAACGCACAGGCGCGGCGGCCGCGGTGGCCTCGGCGACCGCGGAGTTCATCGCCGGGGTCCTGGCCGCCGTGCCCTCCGCCGCGCTCACCGGTTCCCCCGATCACCGTCTGCCGAACCTGGCGAGCTTCACCTTCGCGGGCACGAGCGGTGAGGCCGTGCTGCTCGAGCTGGAGCGCCGCGGGGTCATCTCGTCCAGTGGGTCTGCGTGCGCCGCGGGCAGCGACGAGCCGTCCCCCGTACTGCTCGCACTCGGCATCCGGCCCGACATCGCCCGGACCTCCGTACGCTTCACGTTCGGGCGCAGCCCGCTTCCTTCCGGCGCGGGGGCGCACCTCGCCGCCCTCGTCGCCGCGGCCGTCTCCGCCGTCGCCGCCTGACACGCAGCGGGTCGCCGTCTCCCGAGCGCCGGGTCGCGCCCCGGTGCCTAGACTTGGAGCGTGCATCCGCTCGTGACGATGATCGTGCCCGGCCGCGACGTCGCCGCCTACGCTCCGGCCGCTCTCGAGTCGCTGCGCGCGCAGACCGAGACGCGCTGGCGCGCCCTGCTCGTCGACGACGGGTCGCTCGATGACACCGGCGCCGTTTTCGCGTCAGCGGCGGCATCCGACCCCCGCTTCGAGGTGCTGCACCACCACGAGGCTCGCGGGCTGGGCGCCGCCCGCAACATCGGCCTGGATCGGATCGACACCCCGTTCGTCGGCTTCCTGGACGCGGATGACGAGCTCACCCCCGCAGCCCTGCGGCGCTGGCTGGCGACGCTCGACGAATCCGGCAGCGACTTCGTCGCCGGGGCGTACGTGCGCAGCCGAGAGGTCGACGGCGTCTACCATCCGGGGCGCGTGCAGCCGTGGGTGGTGCAGGCGACCTCGCCCGCCCGGCTCGGCGTGACCCTCGCCGAGCATCCCGACGCGACCGCGAACATCGTGGCCTGGTCGAAGCTCAGCCGAGCGCACGTGTGGGACGACCTGCGCTTCCCCGAGAACGTCGCCTACGAGGACCAGGTGGTCGCGCAGCGGATGTACACGCAGGCGCGGGCTTTCGATGTGATCCCCGAGGTGGTCGTGCACTGGCGGATCCGCGCCGAAGGCACGTCGATCACACAGGGAAAGAACCGGTTGCCCGTGCTGCACGACTACCTCACCGCGCTGCGCGGCGGCATCCGGGTGCTGCGCGAGGCGGGCGCCGCCTCGGCCGTCGTCGCACGGCTGGATCTGATCCTGGCGATGGACCTGCCGCCTCTGCAGCGCATCGCGGCTCAGCATCCGGACCCCGGCTATGCCGCGGCGCTGCGCGCCTTCGAAGACGAACTGCGCGCTCTGCCGGAGTACGCCGACGCCTCCCCGGACCCGTCTCTCTCCACTGCACTGACCTGGTGAGGCTCATGAACCGCCACCTCGACTCCCTCTTCTCCCTGCAGGGACGCACCGCCGTCGTCACGGGAGGGTCCTCGGGAATCGGCCGGGCCATCGCCGCCTCGCTCGCCAGGGCGGGCGCCGCGACGGTCATCGTGGCCCGAGGCGCTGACCGGATCGAGACGACCGTGCGGGAGCTGGAGGATGCGGGATGCCGAGCGGCCGGCGTCGTGGGCGATCTCAGCACGCGCGCGGGCATCCGCGCGGTCGCGGATGCGGTGACCGAGCCGTTCGGTGAGCCGGACATCCTCGTCCACTCGGCCGGGATCAACATCCGGCCGCCCCTGACCGAGATCACGGAGGCCGACTGGGACGTCACGCTCACGGTCAACACGATGGCGCCGTTCCTGCTCGGCCAGCGCTTCGCGCCGGGCATGGCAGAGCGCGGCTTCGGACGACTGATCCACGTCAGTTCGCAGCAGGCTCACCGTGCTTTCGTGTCCAGTGGCGTGTACGGCGTCTCGAAGGGCGCGGTCGAGTCGCTCATGCGCTCTGAGGCCGAGGCCTGGGGTGGCACCGGTGTCACGAGCAACACGCTTGTGCCCGGTTTCGTGCTGACCCCGCTGAACGCCCGCCTTCAGGACGACGCGGCGAAGGTCGCCGAGCTCGCGGCGCGCACGATGATCGACCGCAACGGACTCCCCGAGGACTTCGCCGCAGCGGCCGTGTTCCTCGCCGGACCGGGGTCGGGGTACGTCACCGGCCACTCGCTGTTCGTCGACGGTGGGCTCTCAGCCCACTAGATCTCCGTGTGCGGCTCGATGCGCGAGGCGGCCACCTGCTGCGCGGCGAGGTCTGCGTACAGGCCCCCGGCCGCGAGAAGATCCGCATGCGTGCCGGACTCGACGATCCGGCCTGCTTCGAGCACGTGGATGGCATCGGCGCCCATCACCGTCGACAGCCGATGCGCGATGGAGATCACCGTCCGTCCCTTCGCGGCCTCGTCGAGCGCCTCCTGGACGACACGCTCCGAGACCGTGTCGAGTGCGGAAGTGGCCTCGTCGAGCAGCAGCACCGGCGGGTCCTTGAGCAGCACGCGCGCGATGGCGATGCGCTGCTTCTCACCACCCGAGAGCCGGTAGCCGCGCTCTCCCACGACCGTGTCGTAGCCCTTCTCGAACCCGGCGATGACGTGGTGGATGTTGGCGGCCCGGCACGCCTGCTCGAGCTCCGCGTCGGTGGCATCCGGCTTGGCGTACCGCAGGTTCTCGCGGATCGTCGAGTGGAAGAGATAGGTCTCCTGCGAGACGATCCCGATGTCGTCGATGATCGAATCCTGTCGCAGCCCGCGCACGTCGGCGCCGGCGAAGCGCACCGATCCGCCGCTCGCCTCGTACAGCCGGGGCGCGAGGTACAGGATCGTCGTCTTGCCCGCGCCGGACGGCCCCACGAAGGCGACGTGACTGCCCGGCTCCGCGACGAAGGAGACGCCGTCCAGGGTCGGAGGTGCGTCGGCCGCGGCATCCGGATAACGGAACACGACGTCGTCGAACTGGACCCGGCCGCGGGGACCCGGTGCCGCGAGCACGTCGACCGCGCCCGGCGCGTCGCCGATCTGCGGCACGAGATCGAGATACTCGAAGATGCGGGCGAACAGCGCGCGCGAGGTCTGCAGGTCGAGCGCCACGCGCATTAGACCCATCAGCGGCATGAGCAGCCGCGCCTGAACCGTGGTGAACGCGACGATCGCGCCCGCTGTGATGTCACCCGTGCCGCCGGTGATGAAGAGCCCGGCGACCAGGTAGATGACGGCCGGCACGCTGGCCATCAGCACCTGCACGACGGCGAAGAAGCCCTGACCGCTCATCGCCCTGCGCACCTGCAGGCGCACCTGATTGCGGTTCTCGTCCTGGTAGCGCACCGACTCGGTGCGCTGCCTGTTGAACGACTTCGACAGGAGGATGCCCGAGACGCTCAGCGTCTCCTGGGTGATGCTGGTGAGCTCCGAGAGCGACTCCTGGGTCTCGGCCGCGATGCGCGCCCGGACCTGCCCGACCCGGCGCTGGATGAGCACCAGGATCGGCATCATCACGACGGCGATCAGCGTGAGACGCACATCGATGAGGATCATCGCGACCAGTGACGCGATGACGGTGACCGTGTTGCCCAGGATGCTGGTGACCGTGTTGGTGAGCACTCCGGAGACTCCGCCGACGTCGTTCTGCAGCCGCGACTGGATGACTCCGGTCTTGGTGCGGGTGAAGAATCCCAGTTCCATGGCCTGCAGATGCTCGAACAGCTTCACCCGCAGGTCGCCGGTGACCTCGTTGCCGACGGTCGAGGTGAGCCAGGTCTGCACGACGCCGAGTGCCGCCGACAGCAGGAACAGCGCGATCATCACGCCGACCAGCAGCGAGAGCAGATTGAGATGCGGTCCGCCTCCCTCCAGCGGGAAGAGCGCATCGTCGAAGATCCGCTGCACGAGCAGCGGCGGAACCACCGCGAGGCCCGCTCCCACCACGACCAGCAGGGCAGTGAGAGCCAGACGTCCGCGGTACCGGGAGAAGAGCGCCACGACACGACGCCCGAGTCCGCGCACCCTCGGGGCTTCGGCGTTCAGGCGCCGCTGCGCGGCCTCATCCACTCCGCGGAACCCTGCTCCCCGCCCGCCCATGCTCATTCCCTCAGGCTACTGCGCGAGTGCGACATCGATCCGCGCGGAATGAATCGTCCGGGGCAGCGGTTACGCTGTAACGCTGACCTGTCGCATTCGCGACGATTCCATCCGCGCTGACTCTCCGAGGAGCACCATGTCCGCCGTTCACACCGGCCCCTCCCCCGTGCAGCCCGCGTCCTCGGGATTCATCCCCGCGAAGGACATGGCCGTGATCTGGGTGCTGCTCGCGGCCGCCTTCGTGGCCATTCTCAACGAGACCACGATGGGCATGGCCATCCCGCATCTCATCTCCGATCTGGGCATCACCCCGATCGCGGCGCAGTGGGTGACGAGCGCGTTCATGCTCACCATGGCGGTCGTGATCCCCATCACCGGGTTCCTGCTGCGCCGCTTCACCACCAGGCAGATGTTCCTCGGGGCCATCACGCTGTTCTCGGTCGGCACGCTGATCGCCGCGCTGGCGACCGGCTTCCCGATGCTGCTCGGCGCGCGCATCGTGCAGGCCTCGGGCACCGCGGTCATGATGCCGTTGCTGATGACCACGATCATGAACCTCGTCCCCGCCGCCTCGCGCGGTCGGATGATGGGTCGCGTCAGCATCGTCATGTCGCTCGCGCCGGCGATCGGGCCGACGATGTCGGGCTTCCTGCTCGACCACTTCGGCTGGCGGGCGATCTTCGTCGTCGTGCTGCCCATCGCACTCGTCGCGATGTTCATCGGCTGGCGCTGGCTGACGAACGTCGGAGAGACCACTCACGCACCCATCGACGTGCTCTCGATCATCCTGTCGGCGTTCGGATTCGGCGGCCTCGTCTTCGGCCTCAGCCAGATCGGCAGCATGGGCAGCGGCGCGAGCTCGGTCCCGATGGCGATCGCGATCGCCGTCGGCGTGCTCGGCCTGCTGCTGTTCCTGTGGCGTCAGGTGGCGCTGCAGAAGAAGGACGACGCGCTGCTCGATCTGCGCGTGTTCACCTCGCGGGACTTCTCGCTGTCGATGGTGCAGATGTTCCTGCTGTCGCTGGCCTTCTTCGGCAGCATCACCGTCATCCCGCTGTTCCTGCAGGACGCGCTCGAGCTGACCGCGCTCGACGCCGGGCTCGTGGTGCTTCCCGGAGCGCTCGCCATGGGCCTGCTCGGTCCGGTGATCGGTCGCATCTACGACAGCCACGGCACGCGCATCCTGCTCATCCCCGGCGCGATCCTCGCCGCCTCGATGCTGTGGCTGTTCACGACGCTGACCGTCGACAGCTCCATCTGGCTCGTGCTGGCCGCCCAGACGCTGCTCTCGGTGGGACTCGCCCTCTCGTTCACGCCGCTGTTCACCGCCTCGCTCGCGTCGCTCAAGCCCAAGTTCTACTCGTACGGGAGCGCCGTGATCGGCACCGTGCAGCAGGTCGCGGGTGCCGCCGGCATCGCCGTGATGATGGCGGTCTTCACGGCGGTCGCGAACGCCGGTGGAGGCACCGAGGTGCCGGCCGCCGTCGCCGCGGGCACACGCGCCTCGGTCACTCTCGGCGCGATCATCGCCACGGTCACGATCGTCGGCGCATTCCTCATCCGCAAGCCGGAGGACGACGGCGAGCACGTCCCCCACGGCGGTCACTGATCCGCGTGCCGGGGCGGTGCGGCCACCGCGCCGTCCCGGCGTGCGGTAATGTGTGCGCATGATCACCCGTCGGTATGCGTATTTCGAGTCGGCTCTGGAGGAGCCGGCGCGAATGTAGCGCGCACCGACACCTTCAGAGCCGACAGGGCAGAGCATCCGCTCTGCCCTTCGCCGTTTCGGCGGGCTCTGCGCAGGGTCCGCCTCCACAGGACAGGACCCTTCATGCACATCGACACCGCCGACGTTCACATCACCGGCTTCGCCGCTCTGCCCTCACCGGCCGACATCGTCGGCGAGCTGCCGGTCTCGGATGCGCTCGCATCCCGCGTCTCCGATGCCCGCCGCGACGTCCGCGCCGTCATGCGCGGCGACGACGACCGTCTGCTGGTCATCGCAGGCCCCTGCTCCATCCACGATCCGGATGCGGGCCTCGAATACGCGAGCAGGCTGGCTGCCGAGGCCGAACGGCATCGGGGGGAGCTGGTCGTGCTCATGCGCACCTACTTCGAGAAGCCGCGCACCACGGTCGGCTGGAAGGGCCTCATCAACGACCCGCATCTGGACGGCAGCCACGACATCGCAGCAGGTCTGCGCATCGCCCGGGGCTTCCTGCGCGACGTGACCGCACTCGGCCTGCCCTGCGCGACCGAGTTCCTCGAGCCGATCAGCCCGCAGTACACGGCCGACCTCATCGCCTGGGGCGCCATCGGAGCGCGCACGACCGAAAGCCAGATCCATCGGCAGCTGGCGTCTGGGCTGTCGATGCCGATCGGGTTCAAGAACGGCACCGACGGAGGTCTGCAGGTGGCTCTGGACGCGGCCGCCGCGGCATCCTCCCCTCAGGCCTTCCTCGGCATCGGCTCGGACGGGCGCGCCAGTCTCGTGACCACCACCGGCAACCCCGACACGTCGGTGATCCTGCGCGGCGGCGCCGATGGCCCCAACTACGCGGCGGAGCACGTCCGCCGCGCCGCGGAGCGCCTGGGAGCGGCAGGGCTCGTCGACCGGCTGATCGTCGATGCCAGTCACGGCAACAGCGGCAAGGATCACGTCCGGCAGTCCGAGGTCGCCGAGGAGCTCTCCCGGCAGATCGCCGCCGAAGGCGGAGCGATCGCGGGCGTCATGCTGGAGAGCAACCTCGTGGCGGGCGCGCAGAGGCATCACGTCTCGCAGGGTGCGGCAGGCCTGGTGCGCGGTCAGAGCATCACCGACGCATGCATGGGGTGGGATGCCACGGTCGCGGCGCTCGAGAACCTGGCCGCGGCTTCCCGGGCGCGGAGTGCGGCCGGGACGCCCGTCGCCCCTGACCTGGTCTCGTGACCCGCTGCGTCAGCGCACCCTCCGGGTGGCGTCCCCGTGCGTTCAGCGCGCCGCGCCACCCGGGCCGGCGGGCGGCAGCGTGCAGCGGCCGTCGACGCACATGCCCGCGGGAGAGTCCTGACCGATGACCTGCAGACGCGGCGGCGCGGTGAGCACCGGCGTCTCGGTCGTCTCGGGAGCCTGCTTGTCAGCCATCCCACGATGGTACGCCTCTCTCGACACGACGGCGCCGGAGCGCGCCATCCCGCACGGTTCGCAGCCGTGCGTGTACCGTGCCGGACATGGATGCAGCGCAGCAGCGCCCGGGTGAGACGCCGTCGGAACGGGCCGACCGCAACTGGAACGAGCTCATGCAGGAACTGCGCGTGATGCAGACCGGCACCCAGATCCTCACCGGATTCCTGCTGGCCGTGGCGTTCCAGCCGCGCTTCGCCGACCTCGACGCCGTCCAGCGCACCCTCTACGTGGTGCTGGTGCTGCTGGCGGCGTCGGCGACGGTGCTCGCGCTCGCGCCGGTGGGGATGCACCGGCTGCTGTTCCAGCAGAACCGCAAGATCGAGCTGGTGAGGATGGCGAACCGGCTCGTCAAGGCGAATCTCGTGGTGATCGGCGCGGTCACCGTGGGCGTCGTCGCTCTGATCCTGGATGTCACGCTCAGTCGGCCCGCCGCGGTCGGAGCCGCTGCGACGGGCGTCGTCGTGATCCTGCTCCTCTGGGTCGGGGTGCCTGTTCTGCTTCGGCGCGGGACGGAATGATCCCGCAGGTGTGAATGCCCTCAGAGTCCGCGGTCTCGGGTTGAACGCATGTCTCGAGTCGGGAATCGTGGCCCGGACACCGCGCTGGATGGTGCGGTGTCCGTGACCGAAAGGAAAGCGACATGCTCACCCTGACCGAGAACGCGAACACGATCGCGGCGACCATCGTCGCCCAGCAGGGCTCGACGCCCGATGCGGGACTGCGCATCCATTCGTCGGGAACGGAGGCGGAGCCGCGATTCGCGGTGACGATCGCGCCGACGCCGGAACCCGGCGACGAGGTCATCGGTGACGAGGAGCTTCGCGTCTTCCTGGAGCGAGCCGTCGCCGAAGCACTCGACGACAAGGTCCTGGATGCCAGCGTCGACGAGCAGGGAGCAGTGTCGTTCACCCTCCTGCCGCAGCCGGCCTGATCGGATGCCCGCGAGGGGCCGTCGCCCGTGAATCGGGCGGCGGCTCTTCGTATGCCGTCCCGCGCATGGCCGGTCGCCTACGGTGAAGTGATGCTTCGACGACTTCTCGCGCGGGTGTTCTGGACGTTCAGCCGCTGGACGCTGAAGGTCGAATCCGTGCCCTCACGGCCCACTGTGCTCGTCGGTGCGCCGCACACCTCCAACTGGGACTTCGTCCTCATGCTGGCCATCGCCTGGCGGCTGCGCATCGACATCCGGTGGCTGGGCAAGAAGAGCCTTTTCTCCGGCTGGCGCGGGCCGATCATGCGGGCGATGGGTGGCATCCCGGTCGACCGCAGCGACCCCAGCCGCGTCGTCGAGGAGATCGTGACCCGGGTGCGCGACGGGGAATCGTTCTGCCTGGTGGTCACCCCCGACGGCACCCGGCAGGGACACGCGCATTGGAAGTCGGGCTTCTACCGCATCGCCCGCGAGACCGGGCTGCCCGTCACGCTCGGCTACGTCGACCGCACGAGCATGACGACGGGACTCGGGCCCTCCTGGGAAGTCACCGGCGATGTCTCGGCCGACATGGATCGCATCCGCGCCTTCTATGCCGACAAGGCGGGCCTGCGCCCGGAGCACCGCGTCGAGCCCCGTCTGCGCGAGGAGACCGCCGGGGAGTGAACCCTGGCGGACGTCCGCCTCACGGCGCCGCGAGCGCCGTGGCTCAGTCCCAGTCCAGGTACTCCTCGATGATGACCGCGGTCTCGATCGGGTGGGACACCGGGAAGTGGTGGTCGGCGTCGGGGAGCGTCTTCACGCTCGCGCGCTCCGGAGCCGTCGCCTGCAGACGGTCGCCGTTCACAGGCGGCGTGACGTCGTCGGTCGCGCCCTGGATGATCAGCACGGGCAGGGCCGGCGCCAGCGCGATGTCCTCGTCCTCGACGCCGAGCAGCAACAGGCCGTTCGAGCGCTCGTGGTGCTCGGCCACGACGTGGCGGGCGAGCGTGCCCCCGCCGCCGTGGCCTCCGATCCACGCATCCTCCAGACCGACGTGATCCATCACCGCGACGACCTCCTCGACGCTGTCCGCGCCGATCTGCACCACGCGGAAGCCCGCCTCCTCGGCGAGATAGTGCGCGATCACGGCGAGCGCCTCGCCGGTGCGGCCGATGCCGGGGATGAGCACCAGTCCGACCGGGCCCTCGCCCTCGTCGACGAACGGCACGGTACGGCCTTCGAGGTCGAAGGTGCTGATCTGCGTCACGGTCGCCTGCTCTCTGTGGTTCGTGGTGGTCGTCCGCCGATCGCGAACCACCCCATTCACCGTATTCAGGCCATCGCCCGCAGACAAGTTCGGGAGGGGCGACGCGATCGTCACCCCTCCCGAAGCCGTGCTCAGCGCGCGGCGGGCGTGCGGGACTCGGCGCTGACCATCCAGGCGAACTGCTCGAGCTTCTCGATGATCTGATGCAGGATGTCGGCCGAGGTGGGGTCTTCCTCATCGACCTCGTCGTGCACGCCGCGCATGGTCGCGACGACCGCCTCGAGCCGTACCGTGATCAGACCGACCGTGTCCTCCGTGGAGACCTCGCCGGCGGGGAAGGGCGGCAGCGCGGTCGCCTGAGCGACCGTGGCGCTGCGCCCGTCGGGGACGGCGTGCAGCGCGCGCATCCGCTCGGCGACGGTGTCGCTGAACGCCCGGGCGGCGACGATGATCTCGTCGAGCTGGCGGTGCATGTCGCGGAAGTTCCGACCGACGACGTTCCAGTGCGCCTGCTTGCCCTGCAGCGACAGTTCGAGCAGGTCGACGAGCACCGCCTGCAGGTCTGCTGACAGCGTGGGCGATGCGGTGAAGCCTTTCTCGGTGTTCTGCCTGCGGGTCGTCTTCGCAGCCGATCCCGAGGCCGTGTCCTTCTTCGTCGTGGTCTTCTTCTTCGTCTCAGCCATGCGCTGCCTCCTCTGAATCTCGCCGCCGGACGGCGATCGAACACGGTGGCGACGCTACCGTCGCGCTCGGCCGGGCTGCAGGGGGTTGACATCCGCAGGTGCGGGACCGGCATGATCGACGGATGCTCCTCCAGGCCTGCCTCAACGGCGCGCGGCGCCGCGACGAGCATCCTGCGCTGCCGACGACCGCCCTCGAGCTTGCCTCCGACGCGGCGCTCGCCGCGGCCGCGGGGCTCAGTGCTGTTCACCTTCACGTCAAGGACGACTCCGGCGCCGACACCCTGGCCGCCGATCCGCTGACCGAGGTTCTGCACAGCGTGCGCCGGGCCGCGGAAGCACTCGCGATCGGCGTGACGACCGGTGCGTGGACGCTTCCCGATCCGCAGGAACGCGTAGAAGCGATCCGCGGCTGGACCGCCCTGCCCGACTTCGCGTCGGTCAACTGGCATGAGGACGGAGCGGATCAGGTGGCGATCGCGCTCCTCGAACGGGGAGTGGATGTGGAGGCCGGACTCTGGACGCACGAAGCCGTCGAGAGGTGGGCGCGTTCCGCCGTTCGCGATCGATGCGTGCGGATCCTCATCGAGCTGCCCGACGCGCCGGATGCCGACACGACCTCTCTCAGAGCGCGTCGCATGATCGACGCCGTCGAGGCCGTCGATCCTCGGCATGCGCCGGTGCTGCTCCACGGGGAGGGCCGCAGCACGTGGGACGCACTGGCGTCAGCCGCCTCGCGCGGTCTCGACGCCCGCATCGGTCTCGAGGACACTCTCGAGCTGCCGGACGGAAGCCCCGCCCCCGACAACGCGTCACTCATCGACGCCGCCAGGCAGCTGATCCAGCGGAGCGCCCGCCGACACCGGTGAGAGCTTCCGCGCCTTCTCCGCGCAGCGAGATCAGCGGCGGTATCGCGTGAGCAGTTCTTCGGGCAGGTGACACGAGTCCTCGCGCGAACGCGCGAGCCGATGATGATGCTCCTCGGCGCTTCGCACGTAGTTGGCGAGCGGAAGCACTTCGACCGCGATGAGCGCCGCGTCGTCTCTCGCCGTGATGAACGCCCGCGCGGCAGCGAGGTGGGCCGGATCCCGCGAGTACAGGCCGGTGCGGTACTTCTCGCCGACATCCGGTCCCTGCTTGTTCCGGCTGTACGGGTCGATGATCTCGAACAGGTGCGCCATCAGCTGCGTGACGCCGATGACAGCCGGGTCGAAGCGCGTCCGCACGCACTCCGCGTAGCCGTCGTACTCGCCGTCGAGATGCCGGCTCGTGCCGTTGGCCCGTCCCGCCTCGGTGAACGTCACTCCGTGCAGTGTCGAGACGAAGGCCTGCACGCCCCACAGGCATCCGCCCGCGAGGTGCAGCTCCTGCGTCGCCCGCTCAGCATCCACACGACGATCGTACGGGTGAATGGCGTGGCGAGGTCATCCCTCCGCACCGGTCGGCCTGCAGATGCCAGCGATGACGAACTCGGTTCGGCGATCGTAGTCCGCACGCGGAGGCAGCTCACCGTGTTTGAGAGCCAGCGCGTTGTTGTGGGTCAGCGCCTGGAAATCGCCCGATGTGAACCCGTCGACCAGGACGCCAACGGCGTGGCCCTGTTCCACCAGGGTGTCGTGAAACTCTCCCCCGACACGGCACAGCGCCACGAGCGGCTTCGAGTCGGGATACTCCTGAAGCAGGACGTCGTTGACCGCCGGGACCCGGTACTGAAGGTCGCGGATCGCACGGACGTACCAGCGGATCCGCTCTCGGACTCCGGTCACGGACCGCGCCTCGTCGATCACCGCACTCATCTCCGCCGCGACGACGTCGTCGAGCACGGCATCGATCAGGCCGACTCTTCCCCCGAGCCGGTTGAAGATCGTCGCCTTGCTCACGTTGGCGACCGCGGCGATCTCCTCGAGCGGCGCAGAGAGCCCGCGTTCCCGGAACACCGTCGTCGCCGCGACGCGGATCCGGTCGACGTTACGGCGGGCGTCCGAGCGAAGAGCGGACGGTGGTGAAGCATCGGACACGATGAGCCCTCCCTCCGAGGCGATGAACTTGATCATACTGGTCAACTTCCGCCCGGATGGGTTACCCTGGCTAAGTTGACCTACGTGGTCAAGTTTTTGCGTCGCCACTTCGAATCCGTCTCAAGACCGGATGTCGGGACGGCGCCACCTTCGAAAGGACTTCGGATGATCATCGTCACCGGTGCGACCGGCGCACTCAATGGGGCCACCGTCGAGCATCTGCTCAAGCGGATTCCGCCGCACCGGATCGGCGTCAGCGTCCGCGACGCGGCGCGTGCCGCGCATCTGGCCGACCGAGGCGTTCGCGTGCGAGAAGGGAGCTACGACGACTTCGCTGCTCTGCGCCACTCGTTCGCCGATGCCGAGCAGGTGCTCCTGGTCTCGTCCAGCGACCTCGCCGCTGACGTCGTCACACAGCATCGGACGGCGATCGATGCCGCGGTCGATGCCGGGGCGCAGCGGATCCTGTACACCAGCGCCCATGGGTCAGGCTTCACGACGCCCTATCCGCCGCTCGCGATTCACGCCGCGACCGAACAGCACCTCGCAGCCTCCGGTGTCGGCTGGACCGCACTGCGCAACGGCTTCTACGGCGACCCCCACCAGCTCCTCGGCGCGTGGCGGCAGACGGGGACGATCGCCATGCCTGCCGATGGCCCCTTCTCCTGGATAGACCGGCGAGATGCAGCGCAAGCCGCTGCAGCCATCCTCACCTCCGACGCTCCTCTTGACGGGCCCATCGATCTCACCCTGCCCCAGCCCGTCACCCTCGCCGACTTCGCGGCGGCCGCATCCGAACTCACCGGTCGCCGCATCGATCGCGTCGTCGTCGACGACGACACGTGGGTCGCCGATCAGATCGCCTCCGGCGTCGCAGAAGCGGTCGCGCGATTCACCCTGTCGATGTTCGAGGCGACGCGGACCGGGCACTTCGCCGGTTCGGACCCCACTCTCTCGCGCCTGCTCGGACGCGAACCTCGCGGCATCGTCGATCAGCTCAGGACCCGGCCTACGGAGATGCCGTGAACTGGTGAGGCGGCCGGGCAGGCGCGCGTCATCGGTCAGGCTTCGTCACTGCAGCATGAACGTCCATGATCTCGTCGACGAAGGTCGAGAGCTCGGTTCCTGGCGCGGGTGATTCCAGCCAGCGGTCGACCGCGAGGTACATGACCGTGACAGCGAGGTCCGCCAGAAGGCGCGACGAGATGTCATCGATCCCCCGCGCGATCAGTCCGTCCTCGACGGATCGCGAGAGATCGTGCCGCTTTGCGAACTCGCGCTCACGAAGCATCTGATCCGTCGCGATGATGGCGCGCACACGACGAACGCGCTCCTTCCTTTCCCGGAACTGGTCCTTGACCGACTGCTGCAGCAGGTGACGCACGATCTCGATCGGAGCGAGATCAGAAGGCGCTGCCTCGATGACCTGTCGCGCGTATGCGGTCATCGCACCGTCTGCGAACAGCACCTCCCGCTTGTCGGCGAAATGACGGAAGAAGGTTCTCGTGGTGAGGCCGGCCAGCTCTGCGATCTCCGGCACGGTCGTCGAAGCGAACCCCTTCGCCTCGAACAGTTCCAGCGCCGCGCTCTCCAGCCGGCCGCGGGAATCGGGAGCCCATCTCGCCATACGGCAACCCTAGCTGATGACACGTCGTGTCATCAACATGCTAGTGTGATGACACTGCATGTCATCACACTAGGAGGCAGCGAATCATGGAACAACTCGACGAGGTGTGGGTGCTGGGCGGAACCGGAAGGATCGCGAAGCGGGCGGCAGCGATGCTCGCCAAGAACGGCGCCCGGACCGTGCTCGTGGGGAGGAACGCCGTTCGGCTCGACGAGGCGGCCGCCGAGACCGGAGCAGCCGAGACGCTGAGCGTCGACGATCCGACCGCGATGGCTGACGCGATCCGGCGCCAGCGGCCTGCGGTGGTGGTGAACACGGTGGGGCCGTTCGCAACGACGTCCCAGACGCTGGCCGAGGCCTGCCTCCCCACCACGTCCTATGTCGACATCGCCAACGACATGACGTCGGCTGCGGCGATCATCGAGCTCGACGAGACCGCGCGTCGACACGGCCGCACCCTGGTGACCGGCGCCGGCTTCGGTGTGGTCGGAACCGAGGCTCCGCTCACGCTCCTGTGTGACGGCCGTCCGGCGCCGGCCAGAGTCCGCGTGGACTCCGCAGCATCGCTCGCGATCCCGGCCGGAACGCTCGGCCAGGCCATGTCCGACACGCTCATCGACATGTTCTCGACGAGTGGCCGGCACGTCGTGGACGGCCGATTCGCCTCTGCTCCGATCGGCTCCTCGTCGCGGTCGCTCACACTTCCCGACGGGAGCACGGTCATGACGGGGGCCTGGCCGTCCGCAGACCTGATCGCCGCGCACCGCGTCAGCGGAGCACCCGAGATCGTCGCGGCGACGACGGAGGTTCCGACCGGACGGGTGGCCCGCGCCGCGCTTCCGATGGCGCGAGCAGCCCTGCGTGTGCGAGGGCTGCGCCGGCTCGCCACCCGCGGCTTGGCCACCATGCGACTGCGCGAGCGCCCCATGACCCGGGCCGACTCCTGGGGCCACGCGTCTGCCGAGTGGCCCGACGGGCAGACACAGGATGCCTGGCTTCGCGCGGGTGATGCCAACGACTTCACCGCGCGCGTTCTGGCCGAGGCCGCTCTCCGCATCCTGCACGGGCACGCGTCGCCGGGCGCGGGCACCCCCATCCGGCTGCTGGGCGCCGACCTTGTCGAGACGGCAGGAGGCGAGGTCTACCTCTCCTGAACTGCACTGACCGACGGTCTTCCCACACGAGCGCACGCGACCGCCGCACGTCGACCTCGCCGTCCGGCAGGGAGCGCCTTGGTGCTCGCGTCACGCAGTCTGTGCAGTCGCGTCGCTTCGGCGGTCGACCCGGCGGTGGTAGCCACGCATGGCCAGCCGGGCGAGGGGCTGTGCAAGGAGCGCCTCGACCACGAACGCGATCATGAAGTTTCGCGGCCAGCTCTCGAAGAAGTGCACCAGGGGCCCTGAGGTCAGGCTCCAGGTTCCGATCCAGGTCCCGACGACGGTGAGGATCACGGAGATCAGCAGCACGCTGCACAGTGTGTCCGCGAAGATGTGCGCGCGGAAGCTGTCTCCCTTGCGCACGACGAGACCGGTGAGCCACATCGCGGGCTTGCGCGTCAGCAAGACGACCGCCACGACGACGACCCACAGCAGCGGGAGCACTCGCAGCACCCCGAGCCACATGTCGAGAGTGAAGCCGATGCTCAGGCCGGAGATGATCACGGGAATGATGTTCACCGAGATCAACGAGATGACGAGCACGAACAGCAGTGACTCCCCCGCTGATCGCGGAAGGTGGGTACCGAATTTGTGGTGGTCGCTCATGAAGGTCTCTCTCTTGACACGAAAAAGCGCCCCTCCCGAGGAATCGGGACGGACGCTGGATCTGACGGTTATACGCGCTGGGTTGGTTCTAATTCTAACGCATGCGCCAGGCCACCTGATCCGCTCGGAGTACAGGTGGTCGACGGCGACTGTCGTCGATGGGCCTACCCGTAGGCCCTCGGGCGTGCCCGAGCCTGCCAACGCCCAGCGCGGTGCTCGATCTCGATCGGATGGTCGAAGCACTCGCTCACCCGCTCGGTCGTCAGCACCTCTCGCACTGGACCAGAAGCGTGAAGTCGTCCGTGCTTGACCAGCATCGCGTGCGTGGTGGTCGTGGGCAGCTCCTCGAGGTGGTGCGTCACCAGGATGGTCGCGAGATCTCGGCGCGCCCGGTGAAGCTCGTCAATGGTCGCGAGGAGCTCTTCGCGCGCGGCGACATCGAGACCCGTGGAAGGTTCGTCCAGGAGCAGGAGCGGAGGGTCGGGTAGCAATGCACGCCCGATCAGGGTCCGTCCCCGTTCGCCTTGCGACATCGTCGGCCAGGTAGCCGCTTCAAGGCCGGTGAGGCCGAGCATCTCGATCAGCTCCTCGACGCGAGCTCGGATGACGCCGTCCGGGGACCAGCGCGGCATCGGCTCTGTCGTTCCCGTTGCGCCCGTGAGGATGACCTGCCGGACAGTGAGCGGCGAGTTGAGCGGGTGACGCGGATTGACGTGCCCGATGGACTCGCGAAGTTCTCGGATGTCGACGCGACCGAGCTTGCGCCCGAGGACATGGACGCTCCCATGGGTGGGATGCTCGACTGCTCCACACATGCTCAGGATGGTGCTCTTGCCGGCTCCGTTCGGACCGATCAGCGCCCACCGCTCCCCTGCGCGAACGGTCAGATCGATGTCAGCGAGAATCTGCCGAGATTCCCGCACGAAGTCCACCGCTTCCAGACGAAGAACCTCCCGGTCAACCATGTGCGCTCCCCCGTTCCGGACGCTCGCCTGATCGGCAATGGATCCCAACGTGATCCGCACAGCGAAGCCGGTTGCGAGTGTGAGGTGAGTGCGTGCTCATGCGCTTCCTTCGGTCTGAGTCGCGCAGCTTTGGCGCAGGGAGTGGACGGACCGGGATAGACTCTATCCCAACTTGTCAGACAAGTAGTGAAGTGGAGGACCTGATGGCACAGGTGACACGCACTCCGCTCGCAGAGCAGGCGGCCGATCTCCTGCTGGAGCGCATCCGCGCCGGCGAGTGGACGCTCGGCTCAAAGCTGCCTGGCGAGAACACGCTCGCGCCCCAGCTCGGAGTCGGTCGATCGACTGTGCGCGAAGCGATCCGACGCCTTGCAGGGCAGGGGGTTCTCGCGACACGTCAGGGTGCCGGCGTCTTCGTAGCCGCGCTCGATGTCGTCGAGGACTGGGGTACGACGCTGCGAAAAGTCGACATCAACGCCGTGATCGAGGCGCGCATCGCGATCGAAGTCGAAGCGGCCGCCCTGGCGGCCGATCGGCACTCCCCGGCTGAGCTGAACGCGATCAGAAACGCCGCAGATGAGCGCGATGCCCAGCGAGACGACCTCGTCATGCATGTCGACGCGGACATCGCCTTCCACCGCACGATCGTCACAGCGGCGCACAACCCGATCCTCGTCGACCTGTTCGACAGCTTCACTCCGCGCAGCCGCCAAGCCATGATCGATCTGCTGCGTCTGCGAGGGGAATTCGGGAGCGATGCCGATCAGCACGCACATACGAGGATCCTCGTTGCGATCGCTGAGCGCGACGGTCATGCAGCGTCGGCACTGGCGCGACAGCACCTGCTGACACTGAGAATGGACTGAGGATGCCGACCGCCGGTTCCCCTCCATGGGGGCTTCGACGAACGTCAAGTCGGACTCCCCCAGTTGCGTCTATACGTCCGTGGAGTACAACCAACCCGAGAACGGTCCATCGAACATATGCAGGCCTATCTGGAAGATAAACCTGAACTCCACCGCATTCCGTCACGGAGAACCATCACGCCGCACGTGGACTCCGCCTGCGCGCTCGGCTCCAAGAACCTGTCGTGACCCGGTCGACGCCATAAGGCAGTCTAGGTAGACTGGTCTACCTAGAGAGTCGGCGAGACAGGTGCCACGAGATGTCAGGTCAACGAGTAGTGCCAGCGCGAGAGCGTCTGCTCGACGCAGCATCGCGACTGTTCTACGCCCATGGGATGGCCGCGACGGGGATTGACGCGGTCACCGCTGAGGCCGGGGTGGCGAAGATGAGCCTGTACAACAATTTCGCCTCGAAAGACGAGCTGATCTCGGCGTACATCGAGGCGCGCCACGAGGAGTGGCTGGCTCTGCATCGGGGCCGCGCCGAGGCGGCGCGTACACCGTCGGAGCGCGTGCTGGCGGTCTTCGACGCCTACGTTGATCACGCGTCCCAGGCGTACGAGCATGGCTTTCGTGGATGCGGGCTGCTTAATGCGGCTGCGGAGCTTCCGGTCGGCGCGGCCGGTCGCGACGCTGTGCGTCGCCACAAGGAGCAGGTCGAACAGATCCTCATCGATGGCCTGGCCGAAGCGGGTGCGACCGATCCTGCAGGAACGGCGGAGCACTTCTCGTTCCTCCTTGAGGGAGCGATGAGCCGCGCGGGGCTGGAGGGGAGGCCGGACAGGCTGCTGGCGGCTCGGCGGCTCGCGGCATCGATACTGGAGCGCGGATGAGCCGCGACCGGCTGTGTGGCATCGCGGCGATCACTGTCACGTCACTACTCTGGGGCACAACGGGCACCGCGGCGACGTTCGCACCGGGCGTCGGTCCGCTCGCGATCGGCGCAGCCGCACTCGGCATCGGCGGGCTCCTGCAGGCCGCGGTCGCCATCCCCGCGCTGCGCCGGGCAGGAGCCTCGCTCCGCGCGCGGTTCGGCGTCGTAGTGCTGGGCGCGATGGCTGTGGCTGTGTACCCGCTGTCGTTCTACAGTTCGATGCACTACGCGGGTGTGGCCGTCGGCTCGGTGATCTCACTGGCGTCGGCACCGCTTGCGTCCGGGTTGCTCGAGCGACTCGTGGACGCGTCGCCGCTGAGCCGCTGGTGGGTGCTGGCCGCGGGGCTGGGCATCGTCGGCAGCATCGCGCTATGCGCGTCGAAGCTGGACGGACCCGCCGCGGATGCGACATCGACCCTCATCGGGATCGGGCTCGGGCTTGTCGCCGGGGCGACCTACGCGATGTACTCGTGGGTCGTGCACGGGCTGATGCGCTCGGGCATCGACCGTTCCGCGGCGATGGGCTCCGTGTTCGGCGCGGGAGGCGCTCTGCTGCTCCCTGTGCTGCTGCTGACCGGCGCGCCGCTGGTCGCGTCCGCGCAGAACCTCGCGGTGGCGGGATACATGGCCCTGGTGCCGATGTTCCTCGGATACCTGGCCTTCGGCTATGGGCTCATGAAGGTCTCCGCGAGCACAGCGACCACGGTGACCCTGACCGAGCCGGCGATCGCCACCGTCCTGGCCGTCGTGGTCGTCGGCGAGCGCCTCGGCCCGCTCGGCTGGGTGGGCCTGTGCGTGATCGGCTTCGTGCTACTCATCCTCGCCTTCGCCCCGACCAACGCGGCGTCGCCGCCCCGCACCCTTTCGGGCGGAAATGCGCCTGAAGAACCGGATCGAGCAGGCACGGCGACCGCACCGCCCGGACAGAGCGTGGCATGACCACAACGACGAAGGACAACGCTATGAACAGCCCAGCACGACAAGACGAGTCCGCTTATCCTACGGTCGAGACCGTTGATTACCACACGGCCGGCGAGCCGTTCCGGATCGTTCCTCGGCCACCAGTGCAATTCCCCGGCGCAACCGTCGCCGAGAAGCGCGCGCTCGCGATCACGGACCCGACGGTCGACAGGTTGCGGAAGGTGCTGTGCTTCGAACCGCGCGGACACGCCGACATGTACGGCGGCTTCATCACACCCGCCGACGACGACGGCGCGCATTTCGGCGTGCTGTTCTGGCACAAAGACGGCTTCTCCACCGCCTGCGGGCACGGCACCATCGCACTCGGCGCATGGGCCCTCGACACAGGCCTCGTCGAAGCCGATCCCTCCGGAACCACCGACGTGATCATCGACGTCCCCTCAGGCCGGGTGACGGCCCGCGTCCGCACCGATGACCACGGGCGCTCGACGTCGGCGGAGTTCGTCAACGTAGCGAGCCGGCTCGTCGCCGAAGACGTCTCCGTCACGACGACACGCGGCGAATGCCAGGTCGCGCTGGGATGGGGTGGGGCGCTCTACGCCTGCCTCGACGTGGCCTCGGCGGGCCTGCGCGTCGCGCCGGAGGACTTGAACGCGCTGATCGAGCTCGGGCGAGAGGTCAAGGCGGCTCTCGCCGACGACCCGCGGATCGAGCACCCGAACGACCCGCGTCTGAGCGGCGTCTACGGAACTATCTTCTTCGAGGATCTGGGCACCCTGCCCACCGGTGAGCTGCACCAGCGCAACGTGACGGTGTTCGCCGACGGGCAGGTCGACCGCTCCCCCTGCGGCTCCGGCACCGCCGCCCGAGTGGCCGTGCTGCATGCAACGGGTGCGCTCCGCGACGGCCAGGACCTCGTACACGACTCTATCGTCGGGACGCGTTTCCACGCCCGCGTCGAGGAGACGACCGCCGCGCACGGTGCACCCGCCGTCGTGCCGGTCGTCACCGGCAACGCCTACAAGGTGGCCCAGTCGACGTTCGTGATCGATCCACGCGACGAGCTCACACCGGGCTTCGTGCTGCGATGAGCACTCTGACCTACCTCGACGCCGATGCGATCCGCGCAGCGCTCTCGCCCGCCGACGCCGTGGACGCGATCGCCCGCACCCTGGTGGGCGGATTCGACCCCGCAGACGACGTTCCGCGCACCAGCGCGCACCTGAGCCACGGGCACTTCTTGCTCATGCCCACCGAGGCCGGGCCCGTCGCGGGCATCAAAGTGGCCACCGTCGCCCCCGACAACCCCTCGCGCGGACTCCCCCGGATCCAGGCCAGCTACCTGCTCTACGACGCCGAGACCCTTGCGTTGAAGGCCGTCCTCGACGGCACCGCCCTGACCACGCTCCGTACCCCGGCAGTCTCCGTCGCCGCGGTGCGCTCCCTGCTCGAGAGGTTTACTGAGCCTCTTCGCATCGTCGTCTTCGGTGCCGGCCCGCAGGCGTTCGGACACTTCGACACCCTCGCGGCCATCAGCCCGGACTCGATCGGCTCGGCCACCTTCGTCCTGCGCCACCCCGAGAACGCCGGCCAGGAGATCCGCGCTCGTGGGGCGATCGTCGCCACGGGTACCGAGGCCGCCTCCTCGGCTCTCGCGGCTGCCGACGTCGTCGTGTGCGCCACGAGCGCGCGGACGCCTCTGTTCCCGTGTGGGGCCGTCACGAACAGAGCGGTCGTGATCGCGGTAGGCTCGCACGAGCCCAACGCGCGCGAGCTCGACTGCGACCTCCTGGCGCGGTCGACTGTGATCGTCGAGGACCCCACCGCCGCACTCCGTGAAGCCGGGGACGTCATCATCGCCGTCGACGAGATGGCGCTGGCCTCCGAGGCCCTGGTTCCCATGAAGGATGTGGTCACGGGCGCGTTCCAGCCTCCGTCAGACCGACCAGTCGTGTTCAAGAGCGTGGGGATGTCTTGGCAGGACCTCAGCATCGCTCATGCCGTATTCGCCCGCCAGACCTGATCCCCGCTCAGATCGAATCTCCGTGGACAACTGTGGCCAGCGCCCGGCGGCACAATTCACGTCGCCAGCGCTCGACAGACGTTAGACCGGAACTTGCACCGCGGATTTCCCACTCCGCCCAGGTGACATCATCCCAGGTCAGAAGATGTTTTTATACATTAAATCTGAATTCCACCACGTCGCCGTCCTGCATGACGTAGTCCTTGCCTTCCAGGCGCGCCTTGCCCTTCGAGCGGGCTTCGGCGACGGAACCCGTCTCGACCAGGTCGTCGAATGAGATGACCTCGGCCTTGATGAAGCCCTTCTCGAAGTCGGTGTGGATCACGCCGGCCGCCTGCGGGGCCTTCCATCCCTTGCCGATGGTCCAGGCGCGAGCCTCCTTGGGACCTGCCGTCAGGTAGGTCTGCAGCCCGAGCGTGTCGAAGCCGACGCGGGCGAGCTGGTCGAGACCCGACTCCTCCTGGCCGGTCGATGCCAGAAGCTCCGCGGCGTCCTCCGGGTCCAGGTCGATGAGCTCCGACTCGATCTTCGCGTCGAGGAAGATGGCCTTCGCGGGCGCGACGATAGCCTCCAGTTCTGCCTTGCGGCCGGCATCGGTCAGCACGCTCTCGTCGACGTTGAAGACGAAGATGACCGGCTTCGCGGTGAGCAGGCCGAGTTCCTTGATCGGCGCGAGATCCAGGCCGCTCACCGACAGCAGAACACCGCGCTCCAGGGCATCCTGAGCGGCCTTCGCCGTCTCGAGGACCACCGGCTCGGCCTTCTTGCCGCGCACCTCCTTCTCGAGGCGCACGATGGCCTTCTCGAGGGTCTGAAGGTCGGCGAGCATGAGCTCCGCGTTGATCGTCTCGAGGTCGTTCTGCGGGTTGATGGCTCCCTCGACGTGCACGACGTCGTCGTCGGCGAAGCCGCGCACCACCTGGGCGATGGCATCCGCCTCGCGGATGTTGGCGAGGAACTGGTTACCCAGACCCTCTCCCTCGCTCGCGCCGCGCACGATGCCGGCGATGTCGACGAACGACACCGCAGCGGGCAGAATGCGTTCGCTGTGGAAGATGCCGGCCAGCACGTCGAGCCGCGAGTCGGGCAGATTGACGACGCCGACGTTCGGCTCGATCGTCGCGAACGGGTAGTTCGCCGCGAGCACGTCGTTCTTGGTCAGCGCGTTGAAGAGGGTGGACTTGCCGACGTTGGGCAGACCGACGATTCCGATAGTGAGAGCCACGGGATACGAGTCTACCGGCGGCGGCCGCTCCGGCCGCTTCCCATGCGCTCGGAAGCGACCGCCCCGCGGGCGATGGGCAGTTGTGCCCCTCCTCCGCGTGGATGGCGGCCCCTAGCATGAGGATGTCCGAGCAGAGGAGGCACTGTGGCCGATGACGATGACGCGCGGATCCGCGATCCGTTCTGGTCGGCGGTCCACCGGCGCCACCCGGACCTCGACATCGTGCTGCTGCCGCCGGAGCCGCCGAGCGATGCGGAATCCGGGCAGCCGCACCGCGCGCCGGAGCCTTTCGCGCGGATGCAGCTGGAGGACATGGAGCATCTGTGGGCGGCTCTCGTCGGCCACGGGATGCCCCGGCGCGACACCCGATGGATTCCCGGGCCCACGCCGGATTCGATCCGCCACACGGTCACCCTCACCCTCGACGGTGTCGGGAGCACCGCCGGCATCGGTCACCTGCGTGAAGCGATCACGGCACTGAAGGGCGACGACTGGAAGGTGTTCACGCCGCCGACCGGGATGCCTCGGGTCCTGGCGGACCGCCCGGGCGAGCTGGGAGACGAGAGCCTGCTGTTCGGTTATGTGCCCGAGCAGAATCGCCTGTTCGCGCGCCTCACCTCCACCGGCATCCCCGTGGACGACCGGACGGCGACCGACCTGATCGGAGGTGCGGCGTGACCGGCGGCGTCTCCTACAACCCGGTGATGCCGTACGAGCTGGATCGGCGGTGGAGTTCCCAGGCGGCGCAGATGAGTGCGCTGAGGAACGAGCTCGCCTCCGCCACGACGAGGGGCCTCCCCTCTTCGGCGCGGGGTGCCGCGCAGACCTTCCTCGACTCGTGGGAGAACATCGCACTGAAGGCGAGGGTCTGCTCCGAGGTCTACGCGGACGAGCTCAAGGCGACCGGCACGTCGTACGAGAACCTCGACGCAGAGGTCTCACGGCGCATGGGCCAGTTCGGCGGCCAGGCGAGATGACGACGACGATCGCCGTCCCCGCTCGGATCGAGCCGGTCGATCGGCCCGAGGGTGATCCGGAGGGGGCCGAGTCCCTGGCCACCTCGCTGCTCAACGGCGCCGTGCGTCTCACCGACTTCTCGGACGAGGCGGAGATGCTCGCCCGCTCGAAGTGGTACTGGGAGGGTAAGGCCGCGGATGCATACGGCAGCCACGCGCTGCGCTTCGCGAGGACGCACCGTCCCATGGGCGACACGCTGAAGCGGGTGGCCCGCGGCGTCGACGTGTTCGCCGACCGGCTGCGCACGCTGCAGAGCGAGCACACCGACATCACCGGCGACATCACGGTGTACTCCAGGGACCGTGCCGATCTCATCGCGGACGTGGATGCTGCTCGCGACGTCACCGAGGCGGAGATCGCCGCGCTGCAGGAGCGCGCCAGCGCGCTGTCCACACGTCGCGCCGCCATCACCGACGACGTCGCCGACCTCGTCGCGCGCGCAGCGGAGAACGAGGAGTTCCTGGTTCAGCTCTTCACCGGTGCCGACACGGCCTCCGAGGCGGAATCCCCCACCGGCGGGGTGAGTGCTTTGGCGCTCGGCGCCATGGCGGGCAGGCCGACGGCCTCGGCCGGCCCCGAGGCCATGAACGCCTGGTGGAACAGTCTCTCCGAGGGCGAGCGGAACGCGGTGATCGCCGCCTATCCCGAGAAGATCGGCAGCGCCGACGGCCTTCCGGCATCGGCACGCGACGACGCCAACCGGCTGCTGCTCGACGCCGACCTCGCCGACCTGGAGGCCAAGGAGCGCGACGGCACGCTCACCCCCGAAGAGAAGCAGCGCCTGACCAACGCCCGCGCGACGCGGAAGGCCCTGACATACGCGGACGGTTACACCATGCCCGGCACCGGCGATCAGCCCGGCGGACAGCTCTGGCTCTACGATCCAGACGCGTTCGGCGGCGAGGGGCGCGTCGCCGTCGCCATCGGCGATCTCGACACAGCCGATGACGTGTCGATCCAGATCCCCGGAATCCGGACCGACATGACGAGCGTCGGCGATTACACCACGGAGGCCTCGCACCTCTACGAGAGCGCGAGGTACAACGGCGACGGGTCCAGCGTGGCGACCATGTTCTGGCTGGGCTACGACACCCCCGCCGGCGATCTCCTCGAATGGGGTCAGGTGCCCTCCGAGGCTCGCGCCGCCGACGGCGGCGAGCGTCTCGCCGCCGCCGTCGACGGCCTGCGCGCCTCTCGCGCAGATGACCCCGCGCATATGACCGCGATCGGACACAGTTACGGCTCCACGGCGACGTCGTACGCCGCCACGAACCACGACCTCGCGGTCGACGATGTCGCCCTCATCGGAAGCCCCGGAACGGGACCGGCGGATCATGCATCCGATTTCAGTGTCGGTGCCGATCACGTGTACGACGGTCGCAACAGCCGCGATCTCGTCGCCGCTCTCGGCGAGCAGGGTTGGCTGCGGAAGGGCCAGATCTTCGGGCTCGGTCTGGGAGTGGACCCGTCGTCGGAGGACTTCGGTGCGCACCGCTTCGAAGCCGAATCGGTTGATCGTCACTCGATCCTCCGCAACTTCGGCGACCATGTTCGCTACTACGATCGCGACAGCGAGTCGCTGTACAACCTCGGCCTGATCGTCGACGGCCACGGTGATGACGTCATCGCCGCTGACCGGAGCTACGATCCGTGGTGGGACGCGCCGATCGATCCGGAGGCGTCTCGCGAGCCGACGACGGGCGTGCCAGGACGATCCCTCACCGGCATGGAAGAAGGATGATGAAGAGATCCGCGATCATGGTCTGTGTGGGAATTCTCGCCTTCTTGATGAGCGGATGCTCACCCGTGCCGATCGATCCTCGGGGCGCACTCGAGCAGAAGGCCGCGACGATCGACGCCGCCGTGCAGGACGTGTACGGCGCGCTGGACGTCGCCGGGCTGGCGGAGGCGACCGCCAGTGGACGGGTCGACGTGTGCGGGAGCCAGCCGGTACCCGGCGTGCGATACGTTGCAGGGATGTCCGTGAAGGTCGGTGACGACCTCGCCGGTGGCTTTCGCGCACTCGTGGAGCAGCTGACGGCGACCGGTTGGCAGCCCACCGACGCCTACGACGATGTGAAGATCGATCCGGCGAAGCCGATGGCGCGGTTCTCGCGAGACGACATCACACTGGATGTGAAAACCGGGGGAGCATCCATCGGAGGCGAGCAGTACGGCGGCGATGAGATGCAGCTGGGGTTCACGCTCGAAGACCCGTGCGTGCGGATCCCGGATGGCTCGTCCTCCCTCGATTTCCAGGACCTGGACAGGAAGATCCTCCCCCGCGGGTGATGCGCGCTCATCTGGCCCGTCTCCGGCGAGCCTGCGCGCCACCGGCGGGCGCCGGGGCGAAGGTGGACTCGTGCCACTGGATTTCACCGCGATCGACTTCGAGACGGCGAACTCCAGCCCCGCCTCGGCCTGCTCCGTCGGACTCGTCCGCGTGCGCGGCGGCGAGGTCGTCGCGCAGACCGGCTGGCTGATCCGTCCGCCCGCAGGACACGACGAGTTCAACGAGTGGAACACCCGCATCCACGGCATCCGCGCTCACGACGTCGTCGCGGCAGCCACCTGGGTGCAGCAGCTCGGCCGGCTGTGCGCCTTCGCCGGTGCCGACGTCCTGGTCGCCCATAACGCCGGTTTCGACCTGAACGTGCTGCGCCGCGCCTGCGAGGCCACCGGCATCGACGCTCCGCCGTATCGCTCCCTGTGCTCGCTCGCCGTCGCCCGCAAGACCTACGAACTGGACTCCTACCGGCTGCCGAAGGCCGCCGAGGCGGCCGGGTTCGGCGAGTTCCCCCACCACGACGCGCTCGCGGACGCCCGCGCCTGCGCGCACATCGTCATCGACTCGGCGCGCCGTGCCGGCGCCGCCGATGTCGACGCTCTGGGCGCGGCACTCAGCATCCCCCTCACCGCACCGCTGGCATCCGCTCCTCAGCGCGCCGTCGCCTGAGGCAGACGCACCCGACGCTGCGGGTCAGGCGCCGCCGGGAACCCACGACAGCAGGGCGATGACGATGCCCGACGTCAGCACGAAGGCGCCGACCATCCACCACGAGCTGATCTCGTGGCCCTCGTCGCGCCGCACGCGGAAGAGCACGTCCTTGCGACGGGCGGGATCGGGATGCACGCTGGCGGCCGCCTTTGCCGATGCGGCCGCGGCGAGCTGCTCGTCGGTGACGCGGAGGATGCGGCCCGTCTTCGTGGTGATGTGCTGAGCCCGGTTCGGCTGCTCCGACTGCTCGTGCGACATCCCGGGCTCTCCTGTCCTGCCATGTCGGCGCAGGGCGCGCCGGATCACTCACATTCTGCCAGGGCGGGCTGGGAATCGTCGTAGCGCGGCGGGAGCGGCCTCAGGCTGCGCCGGATGCGCCGGTCAGAGCCACTTCGAGACGAGGTGGTCCGACACGATGCGACGCATGGTGCCCGAGGCGCTGCGCAGCACCACGCTCTCGGTGTAGAGATAGTTGCCCTCACGCCGCACGCCGCGCACCAGCTGTCCGTCGGTGACGCCGGTGGCGACGAAGATCGTGTTGTTGCCGCTGACCAGATCGTCCGCTTCGTACACCTTGTCGATGTCGAGTCCGGCGTCGATGCCGCGCTGGCGCTCCTCGTCGTCCCGCGGCCACAGGGTGCCCTGGATGTGCCCGCCGAGCGCCTTGATCGCGCAGGCGGTGACGATGCCCTCCGGGCTGCCCCCGATGCCGACGCACATGTCGGTGCGTGCATCGTGGCGGGCCGCGTTGATGCCGCCGGCGACATCGCCGTCGCTCATCAGGCGGGTGCCCGCGCCGGCGTCCCGGATGTCCTGGATGAGCTTCTCGTGGCGCGGGCGGTTGAGGACCGAGACGACCATCTCGTCGACCGGCTTGCCGAGCGCGCCCGCCAGCCGGCGGATGTTCTCGCCGATGGGGAGGCGGATGTCGACGACGCCGACACCGGCCGGTCCGGTGACGAGCTTGTCCATGTAGAACACGCTGGAGGCGTCCAGCATCGATCCGCGGTCCGAGACCGCGAGCACCGACAGGGCGTTCTGGCGCCCGGCCGCCGTCAGCGAGGTGCCGTCGATGGGATCGACCGCGATGTCGCACTCGGGCCCACGGCCGGTGCCGACCAGCTCACCGTTGAAGAGCATCGGCGCGTTGTCCTTCTCCCCCTCGCCGATGACCACTCGCCCCTGGAAGTCGACGGTGCCGAGGAACGCGCGCATCGCGTCGACCGCTGCGCCGTCCGCGGCCTCCTTGGCGCCTCGTCCGACGAACGGCGTCGCCCGGATCGCAGCCGCCTCCGTGGCGCGCACGAGCTCGAGTGCGAGGTTGCGGTCGGGACGAAGAGGGCTGAGATCAGCAGTCAGGCTCACCATTCGGCCAGCCTAACGATCGCGCTCGACGAAACCGGCGACTTTTCCTCGATTTCAGATGAAGGAATCTCGGTTCTTATCGGCGCACCAAGAACCTCGGCGCGGCCGAGCGCAACAGCCGAGAAGAACCGGCATCCCCACGGCTAAAGTGAGCATGACCCCCGTACATCAGAAGCAGGAGATTCCATGCCCGTCGCCACTCCGGATCAGTACGCAGAGATGCTCGACCGCGCGAAGGCCGGTGGCTTCGCGTACCCCGCTTTCAATGTCTCGAGCTCGCAGACGATCAACGCCGTGCTCCAGGGCCTGACCGAGGCCGGCTCCGACGGCATCATCCAGGTGACCACGGGCGGCGCCGACTACTTCGCCGGGCACACCGTCAAGGCCCGCGCCACCGGTGCGCTGGCGTTCGCCCGCTACGCCACCGAGGTCGCCAAGAACTATCCGGTCACCGTGGCCCTGCACACCGATCACTGCCCGAAGGACGCCCTCGCCGGCTTCGTCGAGCCGCTCATCGCGGCATCCGAGGAAGAGGTGAAGGCGGGGCGCAACCCGATCTTCCAGTCGCACATGTGGGACGGCTCGGCCGTGCCGCTCGATGAGAACATCGAGATCGCCAAGCAGCTGCTGCCGCGCATGAAGAACATCAACGCCATCCTGGAGGTCGAGATCGGCGTCGTGGGCGGCGAGGAGGACGGTGTGCAGCACGAAGGCTCCAACGAGGCGCTCTACACCACCTTCGCGGACGTCGACCTGGCTGTGCAGGCTCTCGGCCTCGGCGAGCAGGGCCGCTACATCGCCGCCCTCACCTTCGGCAACGTGCACGGCGTCTACAAGCCCGGTGGGGTCAAGCTGCGCCCCGAGCTGCTCGGCGAGATCCAGGCCGAGGTCGCCGCCAAGTACGGCACGGGCGCGAAGCCGCTCGACCTCGTCTTCCACGGCGGCTCCGGCTCGACCGATGCGGAGATCGCGACCGCGGTCGCCAACGGTGTGATCAAGATGAACATCGACACCGACACGCAGTACGCGTACACGCGCGCGATCGCGGACTACATGTTCCGCAACTACGACGGCGTGCTCAAGGTCGACGGCGAGGTCGGCAACAAGAAGCAGTACGACCCGCGCGCCTGGGGCAAGATCGCCGAGTCGGCGATGGCCGCTCGCGTGGTCGAGTCGACCCGCCAGCTCGGCTCACACGGCCAGTCCAAGAGCTGACGCTCGCACGAAAGCACGGATGCCCGGATCGATGCGATCCGGGCATCCGACGTCTCGGGCGATGCGCGCGGGCCGCCCGAGCCGAAAGCAGCGACCTCAGCGTCGGCGCATGCGGATCGCGAGGATGAGCAGGTCGGCGACTGCGTCGATGATCAGCAGGACGCCCAGGCCCCGCCCGAATCTGGACCGACGGCGGAGGACGACGCCCGCCGCCAGCTCGGCGATGCTGATCGCTGCACCAAGAAGCGGCCGTTCGCGAAGCAGCCGTGCGAATCGCGCCACCGGACGGTCCCGGTGCGTCAGCGGCGTCGTCTCGAGAACGCCTCCGATCACAAGATCGCCGACGGTGCGGCCCCATCCGCGCGGCACGAAGCGCCGTGCTCCCGTTGCCTCCTCGAAACCGGCATCGACCAGGGAGCCGGTCACCCCGAAGGCTGCGACGAAGGCCCGCAGGCGCGCCTTCTCCCCGACGATGCCGCCGAGCGCCTCGGGCAGGCAGGCTCGCAGCACCGCCTCCGCGTCGACCGCCTCGCCGAGCTCCAGCTCGGCGAGTTCCTCGCGAACGCCGTCCGCCTCGGAGAGCATCCGGCGATACACCTCGGCGCTCTCCGGCACGGCGATCGAGTCGAAGTCGAGCACCGGACGCGTGAGTCGCTCGCCGTTCGGCCAGAACAGCGCGGAGCGCCCGTGCGGCGCGGTGACCTCGATCCACGCGTCCCCGCCTGCGGGGATGTTGACCTCGATCACCGGCAGGTCAGCCCGGCCTCCCGAGAGCGCACCATGGGCGCGATCGGTGCGGTAACGGCAGAGCGACCAGGATCCGGCCTCCAGATGGTCGACCTCGGTGTCGAGCAGCTGGGCGGTCAACCGTGCCGCCCACGGGCCGCGACGGGAGAACTCGGCCACCTGTACCGGCTCGACCCGGAAGAGGTCGTCGGTGAACTCGTCGGCGTCGTCGGGCATCCCGAAGCCGCCGAGCTCCTCCTGCGCCAGCCCGGACGGGTCGTCGAGCTGTTCGAACGCCTCGCCATACTCCTGCTCCAGCTCCGCGTCGACCTCTTCGAGAGCGTCATCCGTCCCGCCGAGGTGAAGGGTGAGCCCTTCCTCGGCGAAGAGAGCCTCCAAGCGTGTCGTGCTCAGGTCGAACCGCAGGTGCCCGGCGTCGTCGACCGAAACGACACCGCCGCTCTCCGTCACCGGTATCAGCACGATCGAGGACTCACCGTCGAAGCCCCGCGTCGCGGCGAGCACCCGCTGTTCGCGCAGGATGCGCTCCACAGCGATGGTCGGATCGGCGCCGTCACCGGAATCGACGGAGGCGTACGTGATCTGGAAGGCGATCTGCTCTGCTGGCACCCCTTGAGGCTACCCGGCGGGTGGCGTCGCCAGCCCCTGCATGAACGCCGGGTCGCCGACCATCGGCACCGAGACGCAGATCGACACCACGAGCATCGTCACGACGAAGCCCACCAGCGGGACCCACCAGGACGAGCGGCCCCCCCTGATCCTGCGCACCGAGAGCCACAGCGTCGCGGCGTAACCGCCCAGCAGAGCGACGAGTGCGACCACGCCCCAGGCCTTCGCCGCGGCGAAGTTGGAGAACTCCCCTTCCAGGCCCATCAGGCGCAGCGTCTCCTGAAGAGTCGAGGAAAGATCCAGCAGGCCGGGGATGGAGGAGAGCACGTTGACCAGCCCGAAGCCCAGCAGCACCGCCGTCATCAGGCGATCCGCAGGGTGCGCAGCGGACCGCGTGGCGGGCGGCAGCGGCGCGACAGGGCCGAGGGCATCGGTCGACGGGACCTCCTGGCCCAGCGGCGGAAGGCCCGCTCGGATTCGCTGCTCCTCGGGCGACGCGTACTCGCCGTACTGCGGCCGGTCGACACTCATGCCGTCCAGGCTAGCGGTCGCACCTCGGCCTCAGCCGTGAGCGCGCCTCACCGGGAGGTGCGGCCGCCCAGCGCGCGCTCGTCGCGCTTGCCGGCGGAATCCTGACGCAGTTCCTTCGGGAGCGAGAACATGAGGTCCTCCTCGGCGGTGCGCACCTCTTCGACATCGTCGTAACCGGCTTCGCCGAGAGCCTCGAGCACCTCCTGCACGAGCACCTCGGGCACCGACGCGCCACTGGTGACGCCCACCGTGCGCACCCCGTCGAGCCACGACTGCTGAACCTCGTCGGCGTAGTCCACGCGATACGCCGCCTTGGCACCGTATTCGAGAGCGACCTCGACCAGTCGAACGCTGTTGGACGAGTTCGCCGAGCCGACGACGATCACCAGGTCGGCGTCCTTCGCGACCTTCTTGATCGCCACCTGACGGTTCTGCGTCGCGTAGCAGATGTCGTCCGACGGCGGATTGTGCAACTCCGGGAAGCGCGTGCGCAGCCGGTTCACGGTCTCCATCGTCTCGTCGACCGAGAGCGTGGTCTGGGACAGCCAGACGACCTTGGACGGATCCTTCACCTGCACGGTGTCGGCCTCCTCGGGCGAGTTCACGATCGTCACGTGGTCGGGCGCCTCGCCCGCCGTGCCCTCGACCTCCTCGTGGCCGTCATGGCCGATGAGCAGGATCTCGTAGTCGTCCCGCGCGAAGCGCACTGCCTCTCGGTGCACCTTGGTCACCAGCGGACAGGTCGCGTCGATCGCATGCAGACCACGGTCGGATGCCGCGTTCACCACCGCCGGCGAGACGCCGTGCGCGCTGAAGACGACGTGCGCTCCCTCCGGAACCTCGTCGACCTCGTCGACGAAGATCGCCCCCTTCGCCTCGAGCTCGGTGACCACGTGGATGTTGTGCACGATCTGCTTGCGCACGTACACGGGGGCACCGTAGCGCTCCAGCGCCTTCTCGACGGCGACGACGGCACGGTCGACACCGGCGCAGTATCCGCGCGGCGCCGCCAGAAGCACCCTCTTGAGACCGTCCACCGGCCGGTTCTCGAGACGCGTGCGCACAGCGGCGCGACGCCGGCTGGGAACCTGCGGGACGGGAAGGGAGACGGGTGCGGAGCTCACCCCTGAAGTCTACCGGCGCCACCTGTCCGAGGGCCGGGAGCGGGCATCCCGGACGCACCCGTCGGAGGCATCCCCGACAATGGAGGCATGACCGTCTTCGAAGCAGCCGCGATACCCGGCCAGCCGCCGCCGGCGGACTCGGTCGCGCCGCGCGACTCGACGCCGGATGCCCCCACCTCCGTCGCCAGGCTCAACGGCACGATCCGCGATTTCGTCGCGCGCTGGAACACGGTCTGGGTGGAGGGCGAGATCACCGCGTGGAACGTCCGCGCCGGCAACGTGTTCGCGCGGCTCAAGGACAGCCGCTCCGAAGCGCAGATCTCGATCAGGATCTGGTCGAGCGTGCGCGCGCGCGTCCCGCGCGACCTCGCCGTCGGAGACCACGTCGTCGCCGCGGTGAAGGCCGACTACTTCGTCAAGGGCGGCGACTTCAGCTTCATCGTCTCGGCCATGAAGCACGTCGGCTTCGGCGACCAGCTCGAACGGCTGGAGAGGCTGCGTGCGCAGCTGCGCCAAGAGGGGCTGTTCGACCAGAGCCGCAAGAAGCCGGTGCCCTTCCTGCCCCACTGCATCGGCCTGATCACCGGAGAGCGCTCGGACGCCGAGAAGGATGTGCACCGCAACGCCGAGCTGCGCTGGCCCCAGGTGCACTTCCGCACCGAGCACGTCGCCGTGCAGGGCGACCGCAGCGTCTCGGAAGTGCTCGCGGCGCTGAAGCGGCTGGATGCCGACCCCGACGTGGACGTGATCATCATCGCCCGCGGCGGCGGCGATCCGCAGACACTGCTCGGCTTCAGCGACGAACGGCTCGTGCGTGCCGTGGCCGCGGCATCCACCCCCATCGTCAGCGCGATCGGTCACGAGAACGACCACCCTCTGCTCGACGACGTCGCCGACCTGCGCGCGTCGACGCCGACGGACGCGGCCAAACGCGTCGTCCCCGACGTCGGAGAGCAGCGCGCGCTCATCGCACAGCTGCGCGCCCGCGCGACCGGACGGCTCACGCAGCGACTCTCCCACGACATCGCCCAGCTCGAGCAGCTGCGCTCGCGGCCCGTGCTGCGCTCCCCCGAGCCGATCATCGCCGAACGCGCACAGGACGTGTGGCTGCTGGCATCCCGCGGCCGCGACACCCTCACCCGTCGCCTGGATGCCGCCCAGCGGACCACCGCCGAGCTGCGGGCGTCGTTGCGCGCACTGTCACCCGCGGCCACATTGGCCCGCGGCTATGCGATCGTGCACCGCGACGGGGGGCGCATCCTGCGAGACGCCGCCGAGGCGCCGGCCGGCACGGCCCTCACCGTCACGGTCGACCGCGGGTCGGTGCGCGCACTCTCGGAGGGCGAGATCCCCGAGCAGGCGTGAGCGCGGCTGCCCGGACGGAAGCGCCGCGCCCCGCCGGTAGGATGGTGGGGTGACCGCGTCCAACGACACCCCCGTCGAATCGCTGTCGTTCGAGGCCGCCCGCGACGAGCTCGTGCGCGTGGTCGCCGAGCTCGAACAGGGTTCCCCCACGCTGGAGCACTCCCTCGCCCTCTGGGAGCGAGGCGAAGCGCTCGCGGCACGCTGCGAGGAGTGGCTGCTGGGCGCCAAGCGCCGCCTGGACGCGGCCCGCGACGCGGTATCGGCCGAGGACGGCGAATGAGCAGGCAGCCCCGCGTCGTGGCTGGTCTCGGACGGCCCGAGACCGCGCAGGAGACCGCCGCGCGCAAGGCGGAGTCCAGCCGCGTCTATCGCTCGAGCCAGACGTTCCGCAACCTCATCGCGGCGCTCATCGTGACGGTCGCCGTGGTCGCGGTGATCGTCTTCGCGGTTCCGCGCGGCGAGCCGACGGCGCGCCCCGAGATCGACGTCGCGAGGATCGCCGCCGACGTGGAGTCCACCTCCGGCCGCCCCGTGCTCGTTCCCGACCTCGGGGACTTCTGGCGGGTCAACGCCGCGCACCTCGAGGGCGGCGCAGTCTCGGTGTGGACCATCACGCTGGCACCGGCGGGCGAGCGCGAGCGCGGCTTCATCACCGTGTCGCAGGCATTCGACGCCGACGTCGACTGGGCCCCCCAGGAGACGGGCGGCATGGCTCCGACCGGGACCACGCAGGTCGGCGGCATGACCTGGGACGAGTTCGACATGGGCGAGCGCGGCTCCGCGAACGTCACCTACGCGCTGGGCACTCAGGCGGGACCCGACTACGTGCTGCTCTACGGGTCGCGCTCCGAGGAGTCCGCGAAGGAGCTCGCCGCATCCCTGACCGACCAGATCAGCGACCTGAAGGAGGCCGAATGACCACGACGCTCACCCCTGCCGAGGCGTGGCAGCAGATGATCGAGGGCAACCGCCGCTTCATCGCCGGCACCCCCGCGCACCCGCATCAGGACACCGAGCGACGCGCCGAGCTCGCCAACGGGCAGCATCCGATCGCAACCTTCCTGGGATGCTCCGACTCGCGCGTCGCGGCCGAGACCCTCTTCGACGTCGGTCTCGGCGACCTGTTCACCGTCCGCAACGCCGGGCACATGGTCACCGACTCATCGGTGGCCAGCATCGAGTACGCCGTCGGCCTGCTCGACGTCCCGCTTCTCATCGTGCTCGCGCACGACTCCTGCGGCGCGGTCGCCGCCGCGGTGCAGGGCACGGCGATCGACGCGGCCCCGCTGCCGCCGAACATCTGGAAGCTCATCGCCCCGATCGTGCCGGCCGCCCGGCGCGTGCTGCAGGAGAGCGGTGGCGCGTCCGTCGCCGACATCGACCCCGAGCAGGTCGGCCGCGAGCACCTGCGCAACACCATCTCCGGGCTGCTGCAGTCGTCCGAGATCATCAGCACCGCCGTCGAGGAGGGCCGCCTGGCCATCGTCGGCGCGAAGTACCGCCTGACCGACGGCACCGCCGTCCCGGTCGCCCAGGTCGGCCTCGCCGACACCGACATCCCCTCTCTCGCGAAGGAGCAGAAGTGACCGACACCCAGCACGTCGAAAACGAGCCGGCGTTCCGCATCGAGCACGACACCATGGGCGAGGTGCGCGTGCCCGTCAACGCGCTCTACAGCGCCCAGACTCAGCGCGCCGTGGAGAACTTCCCCATCTCGGGCAAGGGGCTCGAGTCGACCCAGATCGCCGCGCTGGCGCGAATCAAGAAGGCCGCAGCCCTGGCCAACAAGGACCTCGGCACCCTCGACGGCGCCATCGCCGACGCGATCGCGCGGGCGGCAGACGAGGTGGCCTCCGGCAAGCACGACGGCGAGTTCCCGGTGGACACCTACCAGACCGGCTCGGGCACCTCCTCGAACATGAACATGAACGAGGTGCTCGCCACTCTCGCCACCGGCATCCTGGGCTCCGCGGTGCACCCGAACGACCACGTCAACGCCTCGCAGTCGTCGAACGACGTTTTCCCCACCTCGGTGCACATCGCGGTCACGCAGGCGCTCATCGACACCCTCATCCCCTCGCTCGACCACCTCGCCGTCGCCCTCGAGACGAAGGCCGAGCTGTGGAAGGACGTGGTCAAATCGGGCCGCACCCACCTGATGGACGCCACCCCGGTGACCCTCGGGCAGGAGTTCGGCGGGTACGCCCGCCAGCTGCGCCTGGGCATCGAGCGCGTGCAGTCCGCGCTCCCCCGCGTCGCGGAGGTGCCGCTCGGCGGCACCGCCGTGGGCACCGGCATCAACACCCCCCTCGGCTTCCCGCAGAAGGTCATCGAGCTGCTCGCCGCCGAGACCGAGCTGCCGATCACCGAGGCGAAGGACCACTTCGAGGCCCAGGCCAACCGCGACGGTCTCGTCGAGGCATCCGGAGCACTGCGCACCATCGCGGTATCGCTGACGAAGATCAACAACGACCTGCGCTGGATGGGCTCGGGGCCGAACACGGGACTGGGCGAGCTGCACATCCCCGACCTGCAGCCCGGCTCGTCGATCATGCCCGGCAAGGTGAACCCGGTCGTCCCCGAGGCGGTGCTGATGGTGTGCGCCCGCGTGATCGGCAATGACGCCACCGTCGCCTGGGCGGGAGCATCCGGCTCCTTCGAGCTGAACGTCGCCATCCCGGTGATGGGCACGGCGCTGCTCGAGTCGATCCGCCTGCTGTCCAACGCCGTGCGCGTGCTGGCCGACAAGACCATCGATGGCCTCGAGGCGAACGTCGAGCGCGCCGCCGCCTTTGCGGGCATGAGCCCGTCGATCGTGACCCCGCTGAACAAGGTGATCGGCTACGAGGCTGCCGCCAAGATCGCCAAGCACGCGGTCGCCCAGGGCATCACCGTGCGCGACGCAGTGATCGATCTCGGGTACGTCGAGCGCGGCGAGATCACCGAAGAGGTGCTCGACGCCAAGCTCGACCTGCTGTCGATGACGCACCCGGGCTGAGCCCGGCCGCACTCGTCCCGGTCCGTCGACCACCCCGCGGGGGTCCGGCGGGCCGGGATTTTCCGTCTCCGCACGAGGACCGCTGCCTCGATCGGCGCACGGGGAGTTCGCTTCTGGTTCACCTCGCCGACACGGTGACTTGATCTGCTGGGCGACGAGCGCTCTGCTCTCCAACACCCCGTCGAGGAGTCCCCGTGGTCCTGAACATCGGTCGAACGCAACTGCCCATGGCGAGCCACGTGCGCGGCAAGCGCAGCGCCGTCACCTGCCACCTGAAGTGCGCGAACGCGTGCGCGGACGGCGTCTGCAACACCTCGACGAACGGCTACCTGCGCGACATCATCGACGCCCAGCTGTCGCGCCGGTCGATGCTCGGGTTCAGCGCGGCCGCGATCGCGGGCGTCGTTCTCGCGCCGGCCCTGTCGGGCGGGCAGCCCGCGGCAGCCGCTTCCGGCGTTCCGATGGCCCCTGTGGGCGCCACGGGCGCCTTCGGCTTCACGCCCATCGACCCCGTCGCCCACACGGTCGACAGCATGGTCGTCCCGCAGGGTTTCGACTGGGCGCCGATGATCCGGTGGGGCGACCCCCTGTTCGCCGACTCTCCCGCCTTCGACGCCACGAACCAGACCGCCGAGGCGCAGTCACGCCAGTTCGGCTACAACGTCGACTACACCGACGTGATCCGCACCTCCCCCACCACGGCGATCCTGTTCGTCAACCACGAGTACACGAACGAGGGCATCATGTTCCCCGCCGAGCAGCTCGCCGGCGACGTCGACCGGGTGCGGCGGGTGGGCCTCAAGGCGCACGGCCTGAGCGTGGTCGACCTCGTCCGCACCGACGAGACGGCGCCCTGGGTTCCCGTCGTCGGCGGCGCCCACAACCGCCGCTTCCTGGACGACACCCCCTACGTCTTCACCGGGCCGGCAGCGGGCATGCCACTGCTGCAGACCTCGGCAGACCCCGCCGGCGGCACGGCGCTCGGCACGTTCGGCAACTGCGCCGGGGGGACGACACCATGGGGAACGATCCTCAGCGGCGAGGAGAACTTCAACGGGTACTTCCGCGCATCCGGCGTCTCGGCCGCCGATCGGCGGTACGGCCTTAAGGACGCCGAGACAGCACGCGGCTGGGAGCACGTCGACCCGCGGTTCGACGCACGCTCGGCGGGCTTCGAGAACGAAGTCAACCGGTTCGGCTGGGTCGTGGAGATCGACCCCTCCGACCCGACGTCCGTCCCCCGCAAGCACACCTCGCTCGGCCGGCTCAAGCACGAGGGCGCCAACGTCATCATCGCGGCGAACGGCAAGGCCGTGGCCTACATGGGAGACGACGAGCGCTTCGACTACCTCTACAAGTTCGTGTCGCGGGAATCGCACATCGAAGGCGACCGCGCGCACAACATGACGCTGCTCGAGAACGGCGACCTGTACGTCGCCCGGTTCACCGGCGATTCTCCCGCCGGTGAGATCGACGGCACCGGATCGGTGCCGGCCGACGGCGGCTTCGGCGGCAGCGGCGAATGGCTGCCCCTGGTCGTCGACGGCGCCTCCGCGGTGGAAGAGATGTCGGTCGCCGAGGTCCTCGTGTACACCCGTCTCGCGGCCGACAGGGTCGGTGCCACGAAGATGGACCGACCCGAGGACGTCGAGCCGAATCCGGTCACCGGTCGGGTCTACGTCGCCTGCACCAACAACACCGATCGCGGCACCGCCGACAGCGCCGGGCCCGACGAGGTCAATCCCCGCACGGAGAACCGCGATGGCCACGTGATCGAGATCACCGAGACCGGAGGGGATCAGACGGCGACGACGTTCGCCTGGACCCTGCTGCTCGTTGCCGGCGACCCGTCGAAGAACTCCTCGGCCTATTTCTCCGGGTTCCCGGCCGACCAGGTGTCGCCGATCTCCTGCCCGGACAACCTCGCCTTCGACAGCGCCGGGAATCTCTGGGTCTCGACCGACGGCGCCCCCAGCGTCATCGGTTACAACGACGGCCTCTTCCGCGTGACGCTCGAGGGCGCCGAGCGGGGGAAGGTCGAGCAGTTCCTCTCCGTGCCGCGTGAAGCCGAGACCTGCGGTCCGGTCATCCACGACGACGAGCGGCGTGTGTTCGTCTCGGTGCAGCACCCGGGCGAGGACGGCAGTTTCGAGCAGCCGACCTCGCTCTTCCCGGACGCCATGCGTCCTGCTCCGCTGGCGAGCGCCGGCGGAGGGACTCTCGGCATCCCGCGCCCGTCCGTCATCCAGGCGTTCCCGGTGACCACACCCACCCCCACACCCACTCCCACTCCCACTCCGGTGCCGACGCCCGACCCGACCGGTGGCCCGACGCCTCCTGTCGAGTCGGCGCCTCCCACCCCGGGCACCGGCGGCTCTCAGGGCGGGAACGGATCGTCGGGAGGGCTCGCCACGACCGGCGGCGGCGCGGTCGGCGGGCTGGTCGCAGCGGCCGGACTGCTCGCCGCGGCCGGTGCCGCACTCCTGCGCCGCCGCATGCGCGACGAGGGCGCTCCCGACATCGAGAGCTGAGTCTCAGGCGGATGCCGCGCGGAACGGGTCCGCGCGGCATCCGCCTCGCCTCACCGTGTCAGCTGAGCTCGGAACCCTCGAGCAGCTCCGTGACCAGCGCGGCGATCGCCGAGCGCTCGGAACGCGTGAGGGTGACGTGACCGAAGAGGTCGTGACCCTTGAGCGTCTCGATCACGCTGGCGATGCCGTCGTGGCGGCCCACGCGGAGGTTGTCACGCTGACCGACGTCGTGGGTGAGCACGACGCGGGAGTTCTGTCCCATCCTGCTCAGCACGGTCAGCAGCACGTTGCGCTCCAGCGACTGGGCCTCGTCGACGATCACGAAGGCGTCGTGCAGTGAGCGGCCCCGGATGTGAGTGAGGGGCAGCACCTCGAGCATCCCGCGCTCGACCACCTCTTCGAGCACGTTGCCGGAGACGACCGATCCGAGAGTGTCGAACACCGCCTGGCCCCACGGGTTCATCTTCTCGCCCTGGTCGCCGGGAAGGTAGCCGAGCTCCTGCCCGCCGACGGCGAACAGCGGACGGAAGACGATGATCTTCTTCTGCTGCTGCCTCTCCAGCACCGCCTCGAGTCCCGCGCACAGCGCCAGAGCCGACTTTCCCGTTCCCGCGCGACCGCCGAGCGAGACGATGCCCACCTCCGGGTCCAGCAGCAGGTCGATGGCGATGCGCTGCTCCGCCGAGCGACCGTGCAGGCCGAACACCTCCCGATCACCGCGCACGAGCCGGTACTCGCCGTCGCCGACGACCCGCCCGAGGGCGGATCCGCGCTCGGAGTGGATGATCAGTCCGGTGTTGACGGGAACGCCGCGCACTTCCTCGCTGAGCCCGACCTCGCTCTCGTACAGGTCGCTCATCTCGTCGCCCGACAGGTCCAGGGACGAGATCCCGGTCCAGCCGGAATCGATGGCCTGCTCCGCGAGGTACTCCTCGGCGACCAGACCGAGCGAGGCGGCCTTGACGCGCATCGGCAGATCCTTGGACACGATCGTGACGGCCTGGCCGTCCTGGGCGAGCTGGGCCGCGGTCGCGAGGATGCGGCTGTCGTTGTCGCTGAGCCGGATGCCCGCGGGCAGGATCGACAGGTCGGCGCTGCCGAGCTCGACGCGCAGCGTGCCTCCCTCTCCGACCTCGACCGGGAAGTCGAGACGTCCGTGCTCCACGCGCAGCTCATCGAGATGGCGCAGTGCACGGCGGGCGAAGTAGCCGAGCTCGGGATCGTGACGCTTGGCCTCGAGTTCGGAGATCACCACGACCGGCAGGACGATGGAGTGCTCTGCGAAGCGGAAGAGGGCCTGCGGGTCGCTGAGCAGGACGGACGTGTCGAGCACATATGTGCGAAGAGCCGTGTCATCGTGTGACACGGCTCCGGTTCCGACGGCCCTGCGGGTGGACTGCTGCTGCGCTGAACGTGTGGTCACGATCCACTCCTACCCGGGATGATCCCGGCTCTGCAGCGAGTCGACCAGGGGTCACGAGTCGCGATCCTGAAGGCCGACCCGATCGGACACGGTGCCCGATGCCTAGAAGGTAAGCCAGCGGCGCCGGGCGCGCGGGATGGACACGCGGGCGTGTCGTCTTAATGGCTCGTGAACCTCCGGTGGCGGATGCCACGAGCGCGGCGCTCAACGTCCGAACCGGCGGTCCCGATCGGCGAAATCGCGGATGGCGCGCAGGAAGTCGATCTCGCGCAGGTCGGGGCCGAGCGCCTCGACGAAGTAGAACTCGCTGTGCGCGCTCTGCCACAGCAGGAAGTCGCTCAGCCGCTGCTCGCCGCTCGTGCGGATGACGAGGTCGGGATCGGGCTGGCCGCCGGTGTACAGGTGCTCCCCGATCATCTCCGGCGTCAGCTGCGCGGCGAGGTCCTCGAGCGTGCCGCCGGAGGCGTTGTGCTGGCCGATGATGCTGCGCACCGCGTCGACGATCTCGTTGCGTCCGCCGTACCCGACCGCGAGGTTCACGTGCAGTCCCGTGTGGCCCCTCGTGCGCTCTTGGGCGTCATCGAGCACACGGGACAGCTCGGGCGGAAGGAGGTCGGAGCGGCCCACCTGCTGCACCCGCCAGCTGCCGTGCCGGGAGAGGCTCTCGGCGAGCTCGGCGATGATCTCGATGAGATCGCCGATCTCCTTCGAGTCGCGCTTGGTCAGGTTGTCGGCGGACAGCAGGTAGAGGGAGACGACCCCGACGCCCAGCTCATCGCACCAGCCGAGGAACTCTCGCATCTTCGCCGCTCCCGCACGATGACCGTCGGCGGCGGACTCATAGCCGAGCTGACGCGCCCAGCGCCGGTTGCCGTCGATCATCATCGCGACGTGGTGGGGGACCTTCGCCGGATCGATGCGTCGGCGGAGCCGGTTCCCGTAGAGCCAGTAGAGGGGGCCTCGCCCCGAGCTCTCGCGTGCAGTCACGTGCCTACGCTACCGCCCGGCGCCTGGGCGCCCGCGGAGTGCCCGGGCACATGTACTTCAGTCGGCATGCGCAGGAGCCTAGAGTGGGCACGTGAGCACCCCAGCCGCCGGCAGTCCCGACGTTCCTCAGCTCCCCCTGCTCGACGCCGCGGCGAGGGATGCGACCGTCGAGATCAAACCGAGCTGGCGAGGCTGGATACACGCGGGCACGTTCCCCGTCGCCGTCGCGGCCGGCATCGTGCTGATCGCGCTCGCGCAGGGCGCACCGGCGAAGTGGGCGGCGGCCGTGTTCATGGCGACCTCGCTGCTGCTGTTCGGCAACTCGGCGGTGTACCACCGGTTCAACTGGCGTCCCACCGTCAAGGCTGTGCTCAAACGCATCGATCACGCCAACATCCTGCTGCTGATCGCGGGCACCTACACACCCCTCGCGGTGCTCGCCCTGGCCCCGGAGAAGGGCACGCTGCTGCTCTTCCTGGTGTGGGGCGGCGCGCTGCTGGGCATCCTGTTCCGCGTCTTCTGGATCAACGCACCGCGGTGGCTGTACGTGGCGCTGTACCTCGTGCTGGGCTGGGCCGCCGTCATGTACATGGTCGACCTCGTGCAGGCCAACGTCGCGATGATGGTCCTCGTATGCGTGGGAGGCGTACTCTACACCATCGGCGCCGTCATCTATGCGATGAAGCGCCCCAATCCGTGGCCCGGTCATTTCGGCTTCCATGAGATCTTCCACGTCTGCACGGTGCTGGCCTTCCTGTGCCACTGGACCGCCTGCCTGCTGGTCTCGCTCGCCCCGCACGCGCCGTCCCTGGGCCTCCCGGGCTGAACCCGGTCGCGCTCGACGGCGCGGCGCCTGCCGCGCGTGAGATCCTGGAGTCCGGACGATCTGGAGGTTCCCCATGGCCGATGTCGAAAGCTTCACCCTCGACCACACCGCGGTGCGCGCACCGTACGTGCGCCTGATCGGCGTGGAGCGCGGGCCGAGAGGAGACGCGATCTCCAACTTCGATGTGCGCTTCGTGCAGCCGAACGAAGGCGAGATCCCCACCGCTGGTCTGCACACGATCGAGCACACGCTCGCCAGTGTGCTGCGCGATCACATCGACGGCGTCATCGACATCTCCCCGTTCGGCTGCCGCACCGGCTTCCACCTGATCATGTGGGGCGAGCCGCATGTGGCTGACGTGGTCGCGGCCGTGCGCGCCGGCCTGGAGTTCATCGCCGGCCCCGCCGAGTGGAGCGACGTACCCGGGGTCTCCGCGGTCGAGTGCGGCAATTACCGCGATCACAGCCTGCACAGCGCCAAGGAGTGGTCGAGGCGGATCCTCGACCAGGGGCTCAGCCTCGACGCCTTCGAGCGCGTCGGGGTGTGAGGGACCCAGCCCGCTGAGAGGCGATCAGTCGCGCGGACCGTCCTCGTCGGCCGCCGCCTGCTCGGCGTCGAGCTCGGCGCGTACCTCCTCGCGATAGCGCACACGGCGGATACGACGGTTCATGTCCCAGATCAGCAGCACCACGACGGCGACGATGAAGACGATCACGGCGAAGCCCCAGGGACCCGGCGTCACCAGGTTGGGATCGACCGTCATCGTCGGCGTCGGCATCGGGGTCTTCTCGCCGAACGGGAGCATGGGTCCGCCTTTCCTCCTCAGGTCGAATAACCTGGGAACACCAGCCTATCCGCCGCCCGAGGAACGGAAGCCCAGTGACCACCGCACGTGAGCTCGACGAGCGCTACGGCCGCACCGGCCGCCGCCGGCTGCCCTGGGTGATCGGGATCGCGGTCGCCGCGGCGGTCGTCATCGCCTTCGGGTGGATGACGGTGGTCGGGCAGATGAACGCGGTGGACGCCGATGACATCGGCTTCACGGTGACCGATGCGCACAGCGTCGACCTGCGGTTCCAGTACACCGCCCCGCAAGGGGCCGACGTGGCCTGCGTGGTGCAGGCGCTGGACAAGGAGTTCGGTGTGGTGGGCTGGAAGGTGGTGGAGATCCCCGGAACCGAGTCGCACGAGAGGGCGATCGACGTGCGCATCCCGACCGTGGCGGAGGCCACGACGAGTTTGGTGAAGACCTGCTGGGTCGCCTAGACTCGTCCGCAAGACGACCGACGCCCCGGCCCACGCCGGGGCGTCTTGGCATACCCCCGGGTCTCGCATGACGGCCCGGCATCCCACAGCCCCGAAGGGGCCCGCACGAAGGAGCACGCTGTGTCCACAGACGCTCAGGTACCGTTCCTCACCCAGGAGGCCTACGATCGGCTCGTCGACGAGCTCGAGCACCTCTCCACCGTCGGTCGCGACGAGATCGCGGCGCGCATCGAGGCCGCACGCGAAGAGGGCGATCTCAAGGAGAACGGCGGCTACCACGCCGCCAAGGACGAGCAGGGAAAGCAGGAGGCCCGCATCCGCACCCTGCAGCAGCTTCTGAAGACCGCGCGGGTCGGCGAGGCACCCACCAGCCGCGGCATCGTCGAGCCGGGCACCGTGGTCACCGCGATCGTCGCCGGCGACGAGGAGGTCTTCCTGCTCGGCAGCCGTGAGATCGCGGCCGGCGGCGACCTGGACGTGTACAGCGAGGCCAGCCCGCTGGGCAAGGCCATCCTGGGTCTCAAGGTCGGCGAGAAGTCGAGCTACGAGGCGCCCAACGGCCGCTCGATCGCCGTGGAGATCACCGGGGTCGAGACCTACACTGGCTGATCCGCGTCCAGCACGCGAAGACGGCGGGATGCCCTTTCGAGGGGCATCCCGCCGTCGCGTTCCTGAAGAGAACCGCCGGCTCGGGTCAGTCGGGGAGGATCTGCGGCGCGAAACCGGCCGCGCGCAGCGTGTCGAGCGCGAGCTGAGTGTGCTCCGGGCCGCGCGTCTCGATGGAGAGCTGCAGGATCATCTCACTGATCTGCAGGCCGTGTCCGTGCCGCGTGTGCAGCACCTCCATGACGTTCGCGCCGACCTGCGCGAGCACTTCCGACACCTTCGCCAGCTGTCCGGGTCGGTCGGGCAGCGGGATGCGCACCGAGGCGTATCGACCGGATGCCGCCAGGCCGTGCGACACCACCCGCTGCAGGAGCATGGGATCGATGTTGCCGCCCGACAGGATCGGCACCGTGGTGCCCGTGCCGCTCACCTTGCCCGCGAGGATCGCCGCGACGCCGACGGCGCCGGCCGGCTCGACGACCACCTTCGCGTGCTCGAGCAGCACGAGCAGGGCGCGGGCGATGTCGTCCTCGGTGACGGTGACGACCTCGTCGACGTACTCGCGGATGATCTCGAACGGCACCTGTCCGGGGCGGGCGACGAGGATGCCGTCGGCGATCGTCGGATGCGTGGTGATCTCCACCGGATGACCGGCATCCAGGGAGGGCGGCATCGCGGCGGCGTTCTCGGCCTGCACTCCGATCACCCGCACGCTGCGGCCGGCCGCCGCGGCGGCCTGCCTGATCGCCGCGGCGACCCCGGCGATGAGCCCTCCCCCGCCGATGCCCATGATGACGGTGTCGACGTCGGGGACGTCCTGGATGATCTCCAGTCCGAGCGTGCCCTGGCCGATGACGACGTCGCGGTGGTCGAAGGGCGGGATCAGCACGGCTCCGGTGCGTTCCGCGAACTCGGCGGCCAGCCGCAGCGAGGTGGCGACCGTCTCGCCCTCGAGCACCACCTCGGCGCCGTAGCCGCGGGTGGCGAGCAGCTTGGGCACCGGCACGCCGAGAGGCATGAAGATGGTCGCCGGTATCCCCATCGACTGGGCCGCGAGCGCCACGCCCTGGGCATGGTTGCCGGCGGACGCCGCGACGACGCCGCGGGTGCGCTCCTGCTCGCTCAGCTGCGCGAGGCGATACGTCGCTCCGCGGATCTTGAACGATCCGGTGCGCTGCAGGTTCTCCATCTTCAGCAGCACCGGCGAGCCGAGCACGTCACTGAGCGCGCGCGAAAGCTCGGTGGGCGTGTGCGAGATCACGTCCGACAGGCTCTTCGCTGCGGCGGTGAACTCCGCCAGGCTGGGTACTGCGGTCATCGATTCCTCCTCGCCCGCTCACGCGGGACCATGCTCCAGATGAGATCAGCTGCGGGTTCCTCACCCGTGCGCCAGGCGCCGGTGCTGATGGTCACCGCCGCCACGTTGATGAAGGCTGCCAGCGGCACGGCGAACAGTGCTCCGGGGATGCCCGCGATCATCGCGCCGCCCGCGACGACCAGCACGACGGCGAGCGGGTGGACCTTGACCGCGGAACCCATCAGGATCGGCTGCAGGATGTGGCCCTCGAGCTGCTGCACGAAAAGCACGACCGCGAGCATGGCCAGCGCGATCCAGGGCCCGTTGTAGACGAGCGCGAGGAACACCGCGATCGCCCCTGTGACCACGGCTCCCACGATGGGGACGAAGGATCCGAGGAAGACCAGCACGGCCACGGGTATCGCCATCGGCACGCCGAGCAGGGCGGCGCCGGCGCCGATGCCGACCGCGTCGATGGCGGCGACGAGCATCTGCGTCCTGGCGTAGTTGATCACCGTGTCCCAGCCGTTGCGAGCGGCGGCGTCCGCGGCGGGCCGGGCCGCACGGGGGACCAGACGGAGGGTCCATTTCCAGATGCCGTTGCCGTCGGCCAGCAGGCAGATCAGGATGAACAGGGCGAGCAGGGCGCCGGTGAGCACTTCCGCCGCCGTGCCGGTGACGGCGCGCGCCGTGCTGAGCAGCCACTCCTGCTGCTCAGCGAGCAACGTCTGCGCCTGAGCGAGGTACTGATCGATGTCACCTTCGGTCAAGTGCAGCGGGCTTTCGAGCAGGAAGTCCTTCAGGTCCTCGATGGCGACGGCTGTGCGCTGACGCACGTCGTCAAGCTGCGCACGCACCTGCCAGACGACCAGCCAGAGCAGTCCCGTGACGATGCCGATCGTGCCGACGAGGGTCGTGGCAATGGCCAGCCAGCGCGGGAATCGCGCGCGCAGCATGAGCTGGAGGGCCGGCCACACCAGGGCGGTCACCAGGATGCCGACCATGAGCGGGATGACGAGTGCCTTGAGCAGCATGACGAGCCAGATGAACAGTGCGATCGCGCCGGCGATGACCAGCAGGCGCCACGCGTAGGCGGCGGTCACTCGCAGCGGCGGGGGAACTGCCTCATCGGCCTGCGTCGTCACGGTGCGGTCGGTGACGGGCGGATAGTGGCGGAACGGATTGCGGAACCTCGGTCTGAAGTCGTCGCTCATTGTGCAATTCTACGTATGCTCGGGCGGGCGCTCCGTCACGCGTGTCGGAGCCGGCGGATACTCTGACGGGATGACACGTTCGAGCGCTCCCACGCTGAGCGCGGGCGAGGCCCGTCGAATCGCCCTGGCGGCGCAGGGCTTCTCCCGGAGTCGCCCGGTCAGCGTCGGTACCGGCCATCTGCACCGCACGATGGAGCGCCTCGGCGTCTTGCAGATCGATTCGGTCAACGTGTTCGCACGCTCGCACTACATGCCGATGTTCTCGCGGCTGGGCTCGTACGATCCGGCGCTGCTGGATCGCACCTTCGTCTCGCGGACGCGGCACTACGTGGAGTACCTGGCGCACGAGGCGACGTTCATGCCGGTCGCCGACTGGGCGCTCTGGGACTTCCGCATGCGGGCGTGGCGCGAGCGCTCCGCCGCGCCGGGCGGCTGGATGCACGCGCACGCCCGCACCCTGGACTGGGTACGGGCCGAGCTGCGGGAACGCGGTCCACTGCGCCCCGTCGACCTGCGCGAGGACGCACCGCGCGATCGGGGGCCGTGGTGGGACTGGGACGAGGCGAAGTCAGCGCTCGAGCACCTGTGGCGCTGCGGCGAGGTCGCCATCGCGGGGCGGATCGGCTTCGAACGGCAGTACGGCCTGGCCGAGCAGGTCATCCCGGCCGAGGTGCTCTCCTCTCCCGTTCCCGAAGACGACGCCATCCGGGAGCTCGTACGGCGCGCCGCCCGCTCCTACGGTGTCGCCACGATCGCGGACCTCAACGACTACTACCGGCTGCGAGACCAGTCGGCCGTGCGCTCAGCGGTCGCCGACCTGGTGGATGCCGGCGAACTCGAGCCGGTCGCCGTCCGCGGCTGGGAGCGCAGCGGCCGTCCTGTGCCGGCGTGGCGGCATCGGGATGCGGTGCTTCCCCGCCGGATCGGCCGTGCGGCTCTGCTGACCCCGTTCGACCCGGTGGTGTGGTTCCGCGATCGGGCCCTGCGGGTGTTCGACTTCGACTACCGCATCGAGATCTACGTGCCGGCGGACAAGCGCCGCTACGGGTACTACTCCCTGCCGGTGCTCGTGGACGATCGCATCGTCGGCCGCGTCGACCTGAAGGCCGACCGCGCCGCCTCCGCACTGAGGGTGCAGTCGGCATGGTGGGAGCGGCACGCCCTGCCCGAGGACGACGCGGTTCGGGTCGCCGAAGAGCTCGTGCGGGCGGCACGATGGCAAGGTCTTGAGCGCATCAGCGTGTCCGGTTGGGGGGATGCGGCCGACGCTCTCGCGGACGCGCTCGGAGACGCGACCGTGGAACGGCACGTGCACCCGCGGGAATGAGAAGACGAGGCAGGGGTGCCGACTCGCTGCGCTCGCTCAAGCGTGAGACGCGAACGACTCAGAACTGCACGCGCGGGGGTTCGGAGATCGCGCTGTCGTCGGCGACCTCGAAGAACTCGCGCTCGGTGAAGCCGAGACCACGGGCGAACATGTTGTTCGGGAAGACCTTGATCTTCGTGTTCAGCTCGCGCACGCCCCCGTTGTAGAAGCGCCGGGCGGCCTGGATCTTGTCCTCGGTGTCCACGAGCGAGTGCTGCAGCTGCAGATAGTTCTGGCTGGCCTGCAACTGCGGGTAGGCCTCGGCGACCGCGAACAGGCTCCGCAGCGCCTGCTGGAGGTGGCCTTCGGCGATGCCTGCCTCACCGGGCCCCGTCGCCGACAGCGTCTCGGCGCGCGCGCGGGTCACGCCCTCGAACACGGCCTTCTCGTGCGCTGCGTAGCCGCGCACGGTCTCGATGAGGTTGGGGATGAGGTCGGCTCGCCTCTTCAGCTGCACCGTGATGCCGCTCCAGGCCTCGTCCACGCGCACGTTCAGCTGCACGAGCGAGTTGTAGGTCGACCACAGGTAGATCCCGACGAGCACGAGCACGCCGACGATGATCAGTACGGGCCAGAGCCATTCCATGCGTTCCCCCTCTTGGATCTGCCCCCATCCTATGCGCCGAACACTGCGCGTCGGCTGGATGGCGGGCGTCGATCAGGCGCCCAGCACGCGCTCGAGGTGCCGGTTGCCGAACAGGCGGCCGGGATCGAGCCGATCGCGCAGCGCGACGAAGTCGTCGAAGCGAGGGTAGCGCTCTCGCAGCTGGTCCGCGGTCAGGCTGTGCAGCTTGCCCCAGTGCGGGCGCCCGCCGTGGCGCAGCATGATCTGCTCGACCGCGTCGAAGTACTCGCGCGGATCCGCCCGCCAGTAGCGGTGCACCGCGATGTAGGCACTGTCGCGTCCGAACGCAGTGGAGAGCCAGAGGTCGTCGGAGGCCGCGAAGCGCACCTCGACGGGGAACTCGATCCGCCAGCGCCGCTCGGAGATCAGCTGCTGGAGCTCGCGGAACGCCGGGACGAGGTTCTCGGCCGGCACCGCGTACTCCATCTCGCGGAAGCGCACGTTGCGGCGGTGGACGAGCACCCGGTGCGAGACGTCCGAGTACTCCCCATCGCCGGTGAGCCGCACGGCCAGCCTGTTGAACGGCGGGATGATCCCGGGCACGATCCTGCTGACCGCGCAGAACGCGCCGAAGACGCCGTTGGCGAGGACCGTCTCGTCGACCCAGTGGCGCAGCGCGGGGATCGGATGCCGTTTCGCCGACTCGGGCAGCCGGGTCTGCGTCTTCTTCAGCGCGACGTCGGTGTGCGGGTGCCAGTAGAACTCGAGGTGATCGGCGGAGGCCGCCTGCTCGTGCAGCGTGTCGAGGGTCTCGTCGAGCGGCGCAGGTGCGTCGACCGCCTGCAGGACGAATGCGGGCACGCACTGCAGGGTCACCTCCACGACGACCCCGAGCGCGCCGAGGCCGATGATGGCACCGGGGAGCATCTCGCTGTTGTGCGTCTCGTCGATGCGCAGGAACTCACCGTCCGCCGTCACGAGCGTGAGACCCCGCACCTGGGTGGCGATGCCGCCGAAGGTCCGCCCGGTGCCGTGCGTTCCCGTGGAGACGGCGCCGGAGATGGACTGCCTGTCGATGTCGCCGAGGTTCTGCATGGCGAGCCCGTGCGGACGCAGCAGCGCGGGAATGCGGTGCAGCCGCGTGCCGGCGAGCAGCGTGACCAGCCCCGTGGCGGCATCCGCGCTGACCAGGCCCTGCATGTCGTCGAGCTCGAGGAGCACGCCGGGTGCGACCGCGATGCCGGTGAAGCTGTGGCCCGCGCCGATCGCCTTGACGGTCAGCCCCTGTGCGGCCGCCGCCTTGATCGCGCGCTGCACGCCCTCGGGCGAGCGGGGGCGCTCGACCCGCACGGGTCGCACGGAAGCGGAACGGCCCCAGTTCCGCCAGACGTCGCCCGGACGCGTCACAGGAAGGCCTTCCCCTCACCGCGGTAGGTGGGCAGCTCGGCGACCACCGCGCCGTCCGCCACGAGGTGGTAGCGGTCGATGCGCTCCGCGGGCTCGCCGCTCTTCGCGTGGCGGAACCAGACGCGGTCGCCGATCTTCAGGTCACGCGCCGCCTCACCCTGCAGGGGAGTCTGCACCTCGCCCGCCGCTTCGCGTGACAGCGTGCGCAGTCGGGGCGGCCAGACGGGTTCGGGCTGGCGGGATGCCACTGCCGGGCCGGACGCGATCCAGCCGCCGCCGAGCACGGTCGCGATGTCGGCGGCCGGACGCCGGACGACGTCGAACGCGAAGGCCGCGGCCGGGGCGGGCTGGAAGGACCGGTAGCCGTCGAACAGGTGACCGGCGAGCAGGCCGCTGCCGGCTGTCGCCTCGGTCAGCGACTCGTCGGTGCCGGTGAACTCGAGAGATCCGGTGCCGCCTCCGTTGAGGAACTCGAGCGGGGCGACGTCGAGCATGGCATCCGCGATCTCGGCGCGACGTCGGCGCAGCTCTTCACGCGAGCGCGACTGCATCAGGCGGATGATCGGCGCATCCGCACCGGCCGCATCGCCCTGACCGGCGATCTGCGCCTCGTACATCTGCAGTCCGACCAGCCGGAACCCGGGGCGGCGCACGACCTGCCGCGCGAATCCCGCGACGTCGGCCGCGGAGAACAGCGGCGAGCGCCGCACTCCGATGTGACCGAGTCCGGGAGCGCGCAGCGACGCGTCGACGTCGATCGCGACGCGCACCTCGGGACGCTGGCCGGGGGCGGCGATGGAGTCGATCAGGTCGAGGTGCGCAGGATCGTCGATCATCAGGGTGATGCGCTGCGCGAGCGCGTCGTCGGCGAGCAGTGTCGACAGCGCGGCGCGGTCCACGCTCGGGTAGCCGAGCACGATGTCGTCGTGGTCCTGCGCGAGCCACAGCGCCTCGGCGAGCGTGAAGGCCAGGATTCCGCGGAACCCCGGGATCGCGAGCACGGCGTCGAGCACGGCGCGCACGCGCACCGACTTCGTCGCGACGCGGATCGGGATGCCGCCCGCGCGCACCAGCAGGTCCATGGCGTTGTGCCGCAGCGCGTCCCGTTCGATGACGGCGACCGGCGCGGGCAGGTGGGCCGTGGCCTCGGCGAGCGCGCGCCAGTATCGGCCCGGGTTGCGCCACGCGACGTCGCGGACGGCGGATGCCGGGTCGCGTTCGGCGAGCGGGCTCTTTTCAGCGGTGAGGTCGAGCACTCCCCCACCCTACGACGCCGAGGTACTCGGATTCACCTGCCGCGGCACCTCGTTTCGTCGCCGGCCGCCTGGGTAGGCTGGCCGCGGGCCCCCATAGCCCAACGGCAGAGGCAGGCGTCTTAAACACGCTTCAGTGTCGGTTCGAATCCGACTGGGGGCACCGCATCCGCGAATCCGCGGCCGACCTGACGCCGTGCCGAGCGACCATGCTGCGCCGGTGTGTCCGATTCCTTCTTGCGAAATCAAGCAAGCTCGTTAGTCTAAGTAATTGACTACGAGTTGCCGACGCACGAGGAGGTTCGCGGTGATCGAGGGCTTCGCGCCGGTGGCGCATACCCATGAGGGCGTGACGATCTCCGGAGTGGTCGGGGGCAGCGGCCCGCCGGTGCTCCTGCTGCACGGCTACCCGCAGACGCGGCGCATGTGGCACGCCGTCGCTCCGACGCTGGCCCGCACTCACACGGTGGTCGCCTGCGATCTTCGCGGTTACGGCGACTCCGACAAGCCCGCGCCCGCCGCGGATCAGAGCACCTACTCCAAGCGGACCATGGCCGCGGATCAGCACGCGGTCATGCGCTCGCTCGGATTCGATCGCTACGCCGTCGTCGGCCACGATCGGGGCGCCCGCGTGGCACACCGCCTGGCGCTCGACGAGCCCACCGCAGTGGAGCGGATCGCCGTGCTCGACATCGTGCCGACGCTCCACATGTTCGAGCACGTCGATCGCGCCATGGCATCCACCTACTTCCACTGGTTCTTCCTCGCGCTCGGGAACGGGCTCCCCGAGCGCCTCATCTCCGGTGACCCGGGAGCCTGGCTGCGGAGCCGCTTCGATGGTCGCAGCCACAGCCCGTGGTCGCTGGAGCCCGCGTCGTACGCGGAGTACGAGCGCTGCTTCACCAGCCCCGGCGCGATCGAGGCGAGCGTCGCCGACTATCGCGCGGCCGCGACGATCGATCTGGAGCACGACCGTGCGGATCACGCTGCCGGCACCCGGATCGCCGCACCCCTGCTCGCCCTCTGGGGGGCGCACAGCTACGTCGGCCGCAACTTCGACGTCGCAGGCATCTGGCGAGATTACGCCGGCGAGGTCAGCGCGGCTGCGATCGAATCCGATCACTACCTGGCGGAGGAGTCCCCGCAGCAGGTGCTCGGCGCCCTCACGGCGTTCCTCGACGACGGGTTCGGGGCATGAGCGCGGTCGTGACGTCCGCCGCCCTGAACGTGGCGGAGCAGCGGTTGCGCCTTCTCGTGGAGACGGAGTCACCGACCGGCCACGCCGAGGGGATCGCCGCCTGCCAGGATCACCTCACGCAGTGGGCCGCTCCGCTCTTCGGGCGCCCCGGCGAGGTGCGTACGATCGAAGGCGTCGATCACCTCTACTGGCCGGCGCCGCGCAGCGGAGGCGTGCTGCTGCTCGGCCATGCGGACACGGTCTGGCCGCTCGGCACGCTGGAGCACCTGCCGTACACGGTGGACGGCCGCCGGGCGAGCGGTCCCGGCACGTTCGACATGAAGGCCGGGCTCGTCGCGACCATCGGCGCCCTCGAGCAACTCGGCCGCGTCGACGACGTCTCGCTGCTGATCACCAGCGACGAAGAGGTCGGCTCCCCGACGTCGCGGGCACTCATCGAGCACGCGGCCGCCCGCTCCGGTGCGGTGCTGATCGCGGAGCCGAGCCTGGACGGAGCCGTGAAGGTGGCCCGCCGCGGGGCGGGCATCTATCGTCTCGCGGCGATCGGCAGGGCGGCACATGCGGGCCTGGACCCCGAGCGCGGCGCGAACGCCCTGGTCGAGATCGCGCATCAGGTGCTGCGACTCGCGGAGGCGGGCGACCTGAATGAGGGGACGACCGTCACTCCCACGGTGTCGAGCTCCGGCTCGACGGTGAACACCGTGCCGGAGCACGCGGAGGTCCACGTCGATGTGCGGGCGTGGTCGGCTGCCGAGCTGACGCGGGTCGATCGGCTCTTCCGGGAGCTCGCTCCGGTCGACCCGCGCGTCACGCTGCAGCTCTCGGGTGGCATCAACCGGCCGCCGCTGCAGCGCCACTGCGCGCAGGACCTCTACGAACTGGCCCGCGCCGTCGCGACGTCGTGCGGTCATCCGCCGCTCGAAGGCGCCGAGGTCGGCGGAGCCTCGGACGGAAACTTCACGGCCGCGCTCGGCGTGCCCACGCTCGACGGCCTGGGCCCGCTCGGCGACGGCGCGCACGCCGCACACGAGTGGGTCGATCTTCCCTCGATCCTCGAGCGGAGCCAGCTCATCGCCGGCCTCATCGAACGGCTGCGCGAAGCACCACCGCGCAGGATCACCGCATCATGACAGAAAGGAACAGCGCATGACCTCGACCACCCTCGGCTCGGCGACAGTCCCGTCGAACTGGACGGCGCGCTTCCGCACTCCCCACCTGATGACCGTGCGCCCCACCATGGGTGCACCGGACACGGCGCTGGTGATCGAGAACAGGGCCCACGGTCCGGTCGGGCGGATCTGGCGCTCCCGGCCCGCGCCAGGAGAGGACGAGTGGTCGGCCGACCTGACTGCGCCGGTGGGATTCGACGCGCTCCTGAGCGAGGATGCCCAGTGGGTGGCCACACTGGAGGACGACGGCGGCTCCGAGGTCGGAGCTCTCGTCGCGCACGCCGTCGCCGGCGACGAGCGCAGGAACCTCACCCCACCTGGCCGCTCGTACGTCGTCCGCGGTATGGAGTTCTCGGCCGACGGGCGCACGTTCCTCACCACCGCCGTCGACGACGACGGCTTTCACCTCGTCATCGCCCCCCTGGACCGCTCCGGCGAGCCGCGTATCATCTGGTCGTCTGCGAACGAGTCCTGGTACGGGCACATCTCGGCGGACGGACGCTACGCCTCGGTGGACACGACCGATCACAACCCCGCGGTGCGCCGCCCCGCGGTGAGCGTGGTCGACGTCGCCGGAGGGGATGTCGTCGACGTGGCGAACGACCTGCCCGCCGGACCGATCAGAGGAGTGCGCTGGTCCTCGATCCCCGGTGACCAGCGTCTGCTGATCAGCACGGAGCGCAGCGGATTCGCGCGCCCGGCGATCTGGTCCCCCCTCTCCGGCGAGCGCGTCGATTTCGACCTGCCCGAATACACGGGTGATCTCCTCCCCCTCGATTGGTCAACGGCGACGGCACGCATACTGCTCGCGCATGTCGAGGACGGCATCCATCGGCTCGTCGTGCTCGACGCCGACACGGGCACGACGGAGGTCGTGCGCGAGGGCACAGGCAGCTACGCGGACCCCGATGTCGCGGCCGAGCTCGCCTACTACTCGCAGTCCTACCTGGGCGGGGACGGTCGCGTGCTCGCTTTCGAGCAGAGCTGGGACCGCCCGCCATCCCTCGTCGAGATCGGCCTCGAGGGCACCGTGCGCACCGCGATCGCAGCGCCGGAGGTCCCTGCGGGAGTTCCCTTCCGCTCCGAGATGATCCCTGGCGCAGAAGGCAGATCGGTGCAGCTGTGGTGGGCGCTGCCGCGCGGAGACGTGCGCGGCACGGTGCTCCTGCTGCACGGGGGACCGAATCTCGTGACGACCGACCACTACTCACCCGGCGCACAGGCGTGGCTCGCCGAGGGATACGCGTGCGCCGCGCTGAACTATCACGGCTCCGTCACCTTCGGACGCGAGTTCCGGGAAGGCTTCTGGCAGGGCTACGGCGACCGCGAAGTCGCCGATGTCCGCGCGGCGGTGCTGCGACTGCGAGAGCTCGGCGTCGCGGACCCCGCCTCGACGTTCGTCACCGGCCCGTCGTACGGCGGGCACCTGACTCTGCTCGCCATGGGCCGCCTTCCCGACATGTTCGCCGGAGGCTTCGCGGTCGTCGCGATGGCGGACTGGGCGTCCGCCTTCGCGGACATGAATCCAGCTCTGCGGATCGTCTGGGAGAAGGTGCTGGCCAACGGCGATCTGAGCTTCGAAGCGGCGTGCGAGAAGCTGTCCGGGATCACTTACGTCGACTCCGTCAGCGGGTCCGTGTGGCTGTGCCAGGGCGCTCGCGACACGAGGACTCCGCCGGCTCAGGCGCAGAACTACGCCGATCGGCTGCGCGAGCGCGGCGGCGATGTGCTGATCGAATGGTTCGACGCAGGCCACTCACCGGATGATCTTGCGGCAGAGGAGGCCTGGCAGCGACGGATGCTCGAACTCGCCGAGCTCACACGATCCGGCATCCGCTGGTCCGACGGCACCTGATCGTCGCGCGTTCAGGTGCCGGAGCCGCCGGCGCGCCCCGCGGCGGCGGCTCTGGCCTGCAGCCCGTCGAGCAGGAGCTCCAGGCCGAAGTCGAACGTGTCCGGGTCTCCGATCGCGAGCGGAGGCCGTCCGACGCCGAGCATCGCGGGGAACTCGTCGGGGTCGAGCTTCTCGTACTGGAGCCGCCACGCGAGCTCGTCCTCGCGCTGCGTGTCATCCGGCAATGCCCTCGCCGCAGCCTCGATGCTCGCGAAGCTCCGCACATAGTTGCCGAAGACGCGCTGGTAGTGCAGCGCATCCGCCCGCTCGAAACCTGCGTCGAGCAGCGCCCTGAGCGTGTATTCCATGTTCGCGAACTCGCGCGGGAGCCGCGTCGTCCGCGCCGCCATCTGCTGTGCGAACTGCGGATAGCGCAGATAGTGCTCGTGCACGACCTTCGCCGCGAGGCGCAGATCGTCTCGCCAGTCACCTGTCGGGACCAGTGCGCCGTGATACGACCGGTCACGCAGCGAGTCGATCAGAGCGAGCACCAGCTCGTCCTTGTCCCGGAAATGCCGGTACATCGACGTGGGATGCGCATTCAGCTGGTCTCCGAGCGATTGGAAGGTGAGCCCTTCGAGCCCGTCGCGCACCGCGATCCGCTCGGCTGCTTCGAGGATGTTCTCGCGGTTCAGGGAGTCGCGCTTACGCCGGGTTCGCCCGGCGGCGCGTCCCCCGCCCTCGGCGGCGGCTTTCGGACGGTTCTGATCAGGCACGCAGCTCCTTCTTCCAGACGATGTCTGTCCAGGGTAGCGCCGTCGGCGCACCTGAGGAATCCTTTAGTCGAGTTGATAGTCAGGATGATTGACCATGGCCCTTGCTATCTGTCCCGACTGCGGTTAGCGTATGTCGCACGGGAGACCCGCCCGTCTCAGGTTTTACCTGCATTTCGACTTCAACGTGGAAGGAACGGAAATGAACGACCACATCCCCGCCCGAAGCTTCGCGGGCCGACGCCAGCTCCGCCTCGCCATGCCGATCATCGCCGCCGTCGCCATCGTCCTCTCCGGATGCTCGGGAGCGAGCGGCGACGGCGGCGACGCGGCCGTCGGCACGGGCGGCCAGATCGTCATCGGCGCAGAGCAGGAGCCCGAATGCGCGGACTGGATCGCCACCTGCGCGGCGAACATCTGGGGCAGCTACACCATGCGCACGCCGACGATGCCGACCGCGTTCGACACCCGCCGGGTCGGCGAGGACTGGAAGCTCGTGCCCTCCGACCTGCTCGACGGCGAGCCGACGGTGGATGTCACCGCGGACGGCAAGCAGGTCATCACCTACCGGATCAACCCGGACGCGGTGTGGTCGGACGGGGAACCCATCTCCGGTGCGGACTTCGTCTACACGGGCCTCGAGATCCGCGACGGCGACGACATCTTCGACAAGACGGGATACTCGCTCATCGAGTCCATCGACGCCCCGGATGAGAAGACGGCCGTCGTCACCATGAGCTCGACCTACGGACAGTGGCGCGGGCTCTTCAGCGGGGACTTCCAGGTGCTGCCGTCGCACCTGCTCGAGGGCAAGGACAGGGCCGCGATCATGAAGGACGGCTACGCGTTCTCCGGCGGACCCTGGATGATCGAGTCGTGGAAGAAGGGCACCTCCGTCACGCTCGTGCCCAACGAGGCGTACTGGGGCGACAAGCCGAAACTCGATCGCGTGACGTTCCAGTTCATCACGGACACATCCGCGGCGTTCCAGGCGCTCAAGAGCGGCCAGGTGCAGGCGCTGTACCCGACCCCTCAGCTCGACGCGATCAGCCAGATCGAGGCGGGCGTCCCGAACACCACCGTCGATGTCGAGACCGAGTCGGGAAATCTCGAAGCGCTGTGGATCAACAACGAGGCGTTCCCCTTCGACGACGTGAAGGTGCGGCAGGCCGTCGCCTACGCCATCGATCGTCCCGCCATCGTCGAGAAGCTCTACGGGGGCCTCGGTGTGGACGAGGCCCAGCAGAGCTTCCTCTCCCCGTTGAACAGCGCGTTCGCCTCGGATGACTTCTCGCAGTACACGCATGATCTCGATCGCGTGGATGACCTCATGTCCGACGCGGGATGGTCGAAAGGCTCCTCCGGCATCTGGGAGAAGGCGGGCAGGCAGGCCGAGTTCCGCATCACCACTCACGCGGGCAACAAGCGTCGCGAGCTCGCCGAGCAGATCCTGCAGTCCCAGCTCGGTGATGCAGGATTCGTGCTGAAAGTGGCGAACAAGAGCGGCTCGGAGATCTTCTCCAAGACGGCGCCGGAGGGCGATTTCGAGATCGGCCTGTGGACCCTCATCGACACCGTCCCCGAGCCCACTCTCTCCGCCTCGTTCGTCTCGACCGCGATCCCGTCCGCCGAGAACGGATACTCGGGCATCAACTTCGTCAGGACCAGGATCGACGGCCTCGACCCGCTCCTGGAGACCGTGGCGCGGAGCGTGGACGACGAGGAGCGCCTGGATGCTTCGCTGCAGGCCGAGCGGCTGATCGCCGACAACCTGCCCGGGCTCCCGTTGGCGGCCGTCCCGAACATCCTGATGACCAGCCAGCGCATCTCCGGCCCACTGGAGATCAACCCCTCGGAGGGCCCGTTCTGGAACCTCCACGAGTGGACCGTCGGTTGATCACCGCTCCGAGCGGAACGACGAGGAGGCGCCGATGATCGCGTACGCCGCGCGGCGCCTCCTCATCTCACTGCCGGTCGTGCTTCTCGCGTCGCTGCTGACCTTCTGGGCAGTGCGTGTGGCGTTCGACCCGCTGAGCAAGCTCCGTCAATCGCAGGACCCCGGCGTCGTCGAGCGCGAGACCGAGCGGCTGGGCCTGGACCGCTCGATCCCCGAGCAGTACCTGCTGTGGCTGAAGGGGCTCGTCACCGGCGACTGGGGCGTCAGCACCCGCACCGGCGGTGACGTGATGACGATGATCGGCGCCGCGGCCTGGCCCACCCTGCAGCTGCTGCTGTGGGGTGTGCTGATCGGCGCGTTCATCGCCCTCGTCGTCGGCACCTATTCCGCCGTGAGGCAGTACAGCGTCGCCGACTACACCCTGACCGGCGCGTCGTACCTGGGCATCGCGCTGCCCTCGTTCTGGTTCGGGCTTCTGCTGATCCAGATCTTCGGGGTCTGGCCGGTGCAGGCCTTCGGACTGTCGGAGCCGCCGCTGTTCTTCGTCGGACTGCATTCCATCGGCTCCTCCGGTCTGAACCTGGACTATGTCCGGCACCTCGTACTGCCCATCGCGACGCTGACCATCACCCTCGTGGCCAGCTGGAGCCGCTTCGGCCGCGCATCGATGCTCGACACGCTCTCCAGCGACTACGTCCGCACCGCTCGCGCGAAGGGCGTCCCCCGGCGCCAGATCGTGCTCCGCCACGCACTGCGCAATTCGCTGGCGCCGTTCGTCACCGTCGTGCTGCTGGACGCCGGACTGCTGTTCGGCGGGCTCGTCGTGACCGAGCAGATCTTCTCGGTTCCGGGCATGGGAAAGCTCCTGCTGGACTCACTGCTCGCCGGCGACGTGTACGTGCTGCTGCCCTGGATGATGCTCGTCGCCCTCGCCGTCGTCGTCTTCAACCTTCTCGCCGACCTGAGCTACGCGTTCCTCGACCCGAGAGTGAGACTGGCATGATCCGCCCCCGCACGACGCTGATCCCGGTGCCGCAGGAGACGTCGCGCTCGCAGTGGGCCATCATGCGCCGGCGTTTCCTCCGGCACCGGCTCGCGATGGCGGGGCTCATCGTGCTCGGCGTGCTCGCGCTGGCCTGCTACGGGGCACCCTGGTTCTCACCCTTCGGTCAGAACCAGCAGGACCTTCTGCTGGGCGCGACCGGTCCGAGCGCCGCCCACTGGCTGGGCACGGACCAGCTGGGCCGCGACTTCCTGACCGAGCTGCTCTTCGCCGGGCGCATCTCCCTGTCGATCGGACTCGGCGTCGGGGTGCTGTCGACGTCGCTCGGGGTGGCGCTCGGCTCTGTGGCCGGCTACGCCGGCGGTTGGGTCGACGAGGTCATCATGCGACTCGTCGACCTGTTCCTGATCGTTCCGGCGATCGCGGTGCTCGCACTCGTACTGCACGGCTTCGGGTCGTCGCCCGTGACGATCGTGCTCGTCCTCAGCGCCATCGCATGGACGCTGATCGCGCGGGTGGCCCGTTCACAGGTGCTGTCGCTGCGCGAGAAGGAGTTCGTCGACGCGGCGATCGTGGTGGGCGCGTCACCGGCGCGCATCCTGCTGCGGCACATGCTGCCGAACCTCGCCGGCGTCATCTCCGTGAACGTGTCCCTTGCCGTGGCAGCCGCCATCATCACCGAGTCCACTCTCAGCTTCCTCGGGTTCGGCGTGCAGCCCCCGGATTCGAGCTGGGGCAACATGCTCAGCCAGGCCGCCGGCCTGCTCGGCACCGAGCAGGTGTACCTGCTGATCTTCCCCGGAGCGTTCATCCTGGTCACCGTCCTCGCCGTCAACTTCATCGGCGACGGACTTCGCGACACCTTCGATCCCCAGGCGAAGCACTGAGAGCGAGCAGCACATGACTGAGCACAGCACCCCCGCACTCGACGTGACCGATCTCACGGTCGTCTTCCCCACCGACGACGGCCCGGCCGTGTCCGTCGACGCCCTGAGCTTCTCCCTCCGGCCGGGAGAGACCCTCGGGATCGTCGGCGAATCCGGATCCGGCAAGAGCGTCACCTCACTGGCCATCATGGGTCTGCTGCCGAAGGCGGCGAAGGTCGCGGGCTCGATCCGACTCGCCGGGGACGAGCTGATCGGCCTCAAGGAGGACGCGCTGCGCGAGGTGCGCGGCAATCGGATCGCGATGATCTTCCAGGACGCCCTCGCTGCGTTGAATCCCGTCCTCACCGTCGGCGAGCAGCTCGCCGAGGCCGTGCGCGTGCATCGCCGCGGTTGCTCGGCCGTGGAGCTGCGCACCCGATCCGTGGAGCTGCTCGACCTGGTCGGCATCCCGTCCCCGCAGCAGCGAGTGGACCAGTATCCGCACGAGTTCTCCGGCGGCATGCGGCAGCGCATCATGATCGCGATGAGCATCGCCAACGATCCCGACGTGCTCATCGCCGACGAGCCGACCACCGCACTCGATGTCACCGTCCAGGCTCAGGTGCTCGACGTGCTCCGACGGGTGCAGGAGCGCACCGGCAGCGCGATGCTGCTGATCACCCACGACCTCGGGGTGGTCGCCGGCCTCGCGGACCGCGTATTGGTGATGTACGGCGGCCGGCTCGTGGAGCAGGCCGCCGTGGAGCCGATCTTCTACGACACCGCGCACCCGTACACGCTCGGCCTTCTCGACTCGATGCCCCGACTGGACCGCTCCTCTGACGGCTCGGCGCTGTACTCGATTCCCGGCACCGCACCTGCGGCCACCACGGTCACGCCCGGCTGCCGCTTCGCCCCGCGATGCGCATACGCGATCGAGGGGATCTGCGACGCGGCCCCCGTTCCGATCAGCCAGGTCGCGCACGATCACGCGGCACGGTGCCTGCGGATCGACGAGGTCCGAATGATGAGACGAGGAGGGGCCGCATGAACGTCGCGCTCGAGGTGACGGACCTCGTCAAGCGGTATCCGATCCGCTCCGGGCTGCTGCGCCGTCGCACCGGCACGGTGCACGCGCTCTCCGGTGTCAGCTTCACCGTGCCCCGCGGAACCACGCTCGGCATCGTCGGCGAATCCGGATGCGGGAAGAGCACACTGGGCCGCTCCATCGTGCGCCTGCACGCCGTGGACAGCGGAACGATCCGTCTCGACGGCGAGGCGATCGAGGCCGCGACCGGGGCGCGCCTGCGAGACGCCCGCCGACGCGTGCAGATGGTGTTCCAGGATCCGTTCGCATCCCTCAACCCGCGCATGACCGTGCGGTCGGTCCTCACGGAGCCCCTGGAGATCCACGGGCTGCACGCCGCCGATCGGAATGCGCGGGTGGGCGAGCTCCTCGAGATGGTCGGGCTCGATCCGTCGCACGCCAATCGTTATCCGCATGAGTTCTCGGGCGGGCAGCGACAGCGCATCGGCATCGCGCGTGCGCTGGCGGTCGAGCCCGACGTGATCGTGCTCGATGAGCCGGTCAGCGCTCTGGACGTCAGCGTGCAGGCGGGCGTACTCAACAAGCTGAAGGATCTGCAGCGGCAGCTCGGCCTGACCTACGTCTTCATCGCGCACGACCTCTCAGTCGTGCGCCATCTGAGCGACCACGTCGCCGTGATGTATCTGGGCAAGATCGTCGAGTCCGGCCCGGCCGACGAGCTGTTCAGCCGCCCTCAGCATCCGTACACGCAGGCTCTTCTCTCCGCCGTGCCCATCCCGGACCCTCGGCTGGAGCGCAGCCGGGAGCGGATCGTTCTGCACGGAGACGTGCCGAGCCCCGTCGATCCTCCCAGCGGCTGCCGCTTCCGAACGCGCTGCTGGAAGGCCACGGACCTGTGCGCACGCGAGGAGCCGCTCCTGTCCCGGGTCGGCGGCACCTCGGCGGCCTGCCATTACCCCGAGACCAGAGAGGCGGTCCCTCAGACGGGATCGCCGGACGAGACTCCTGAGAGGATCTGATGAGCAACCCCAGACGGATCGCGGTCATCCCCGGCGACGGCATCGGGCAGGAGGTGATGCCGGAGGGCCTTCGCGCGCTGGACGCCGCCGCGGAGCGGTTCGGCATCGCCCTGGAGTTCACCCGCTTCGATTTCGCATCGGCGGAGTACTATCAGCGCACCGGCACCATGCTGCCGGATGACTGGTTCGATCAGCTGCGCGACTTCGACGCGATCTTCTTCGGGGCTGTCGGCTGGCCCGACCTCGTGCCGGATCACGTCTCGCTCTGGGGAAGCCTGCTGCAGTTCCGGCGGGAGTTCGACCAGTACATCAACCTGCGGCCCTGCCGCCTGATGCCCGGCGTGCGGACGCCGTTGGCGGGACGCACGCCGGGAGACATCGACTTCTACGTGGTGCGCGAGAACACCGAGGGCGAGTACTCCGCGATCGGTGGACGGATGTTCCACGGCACCGAGCGGGAGCTGGTGCTGCAGGAGACGGTGATGACCCGCGTCGGAGTGGATCGCGTGCTGAAGTACGCCTTCGAACTCGCGGCGCGCAGGCCGGCGAAGCATCTCACGTCGGCGACGAAGAGCAACGGCATCTCCATTTCGATGCCCTATTGGGACGAGCGCGTGAGCGCTGTGGCCGAGCGATTCCCCGAGGTGACCCACGACGCCTTCCACATCGACATCCTGGCGGCGAACTTCGTCCTGCATCCGGACTGGTTCGACGTCGTCGTGGCGAGCAACCTGTTCGGCGACATCCTGTCCGACCTCGGACCGGCGTGCACGGGGACCATCGGCATCGCGCCCAGCGCCAACATCAACCCCGAGGGCCGCTTTCCCAGCCTGTTCGAGCCCGTTCACGGCTCGGCCCCCGACATCGCAGGCCGCGGGATCGCGAATCCGATCGGTCAGATCTGGTCGGGATCCATGATGCTCGAGCATCTCGGCGAGACCGAGGCGGCCGCGGCGGTCCTGAGCGCGATCGAGCAGGTGCTCGCGACCGGCGAGAGGACGGGCGTGCTCACACCCGACCTGGGCGGCGACGCCACAACGGTCGCGCTCGGCACCGCGATCGCCGATCGCATCCGCGCGCACGAACGAAGCGGCGAGGCGCTCTGACACGGAGACGCCCGCCCGAGAACAGGTCTCGTGCGGGCGTCCCGGTCATGCAGGGGTCTCAGGCCTTGGCCTCCGCTGTCTCCTTGGCGGGAGCGCTCTTCGCAGCGGATGCCTCGTTCGAGGCCGGCTTCTTCGCGGCGGCGGGCTTCTTCGCAGCAGCCGGCTTCTTCACGGCCGGAGCCTTCTTCGCGGCGGGCTTCGCCGCATCCGCCGCCTGGGCAGGAGCAGCCTTCTCCGCATCCGCCGCGGCCGGCTCCGCCTTCGGTGCGGGAGCCGCGGGCGCCGCAGGTGCCGCCGGCGCGGCGGGTGCCGCCGCCGGGCGCGGGCGCGCCGCGAACTCCTCGAAGGCCTCGCGAGGCTGCTGCACGGCCTTGAGGTTCACGATGTCGCGGCCCAGCCAGAGGTTGTTCCACCAGCCCCACAGCACACGCCACTTGCGCTCCCAGGTCGGCATGGCCAGGCCGTGGTAGCCGCGGTGGGCGACCCAGGCGACGAAGCCCTTGAGCGCGAGCTTGCCCGACTGGAAGACGCCGTTGTAGAGGCCCAGGCCGGCGACGGCGCCGAGGTTCTTGTGGAAGTAGTCCTTGGTGCCCTCACCGCGCAGCACGGCAACGAGGTTCTTCGCGAGCAGCTTGGCCTGGCGCACGGCGTGCTGGGCGTTCGGCACGCAGTATCCGCCGACGCCACCGCCCGAGAGATCGGGGACGGCCGAGACGTCACCGGCGGCCCACGCTCCCTCGACGGGCTGCTCGGCGGTGCCCACGCGCAGGTCGGCTCGAGTCTGGATGCGACCGCGCTCCTCGACGGGCAGGTCGCCGCCGCGCACCACGGTGGGGTTGGCCATGACGCCCGCGGTCCACACGATCAGGTCGGTCGGGATGACCTCACCGGTCGAGAGCTCGACATCGCCGCCGACCGCGCCGGTGACCTGGGTGTCGAGGTGCACGCTGGCACCGCGCTTGGCGAGGTCCTTGAGCACCCACTCGCTGGTCTTCAGCGACACCTCGGGCATGATCCGGCCCATCGCCTCGATCAGGTGGAAGTGGGTGTCCTCGAACGAGATCTGCGGGTACTTCGACACCAGCGACGAAGCCAGCGAACGCAGCTCGGCGAAGGCCTCGATGCCGGCGAAGCCACCGCCGACCACCACGACGGTGAGCAGGCGGTCGCGCTCGGGACCGGCGGGGATGGCGGCGGCCTTGTCGAAGTTCGACAGGAGCTTGTCGCGCACCGCGACCGCCTCTTCGATGGTCTTCAGCCCGATCGCGTTGTCGGCGATGCCGGGGATCGGGAAGGTGCGCGAGACCGCGCCGGCCGTGACGACGATCTGGTCGTACTCGAACTGGTAGGGCTCCCCGACGGGCGGCGCGATGGTCGCGACCTTGTTCGCGTGGTCGATGCCCGTGATCTTCGCCGTGATGACGTTGGTGCGCTTGAGGTGGCGACGGTGCGCGACTACCGCGTGGCGCGGCTCGATCGAGCCGGCGGCGACCTCGGGCAGGAACGGCTGGTACGTCATGTACGGCAGCGGATCCACCATCGTCACATCCGCCTCACCCTTGCGGAGGTGCTTCTCGAGCTTCCACGCGGTGTAGAAACCCGCGTATCCTCCGCCGACAATCAGAATGCGGGGTGCAGTGCTGTTCTGAGGCACAGGGGGACAACTCCTCGTCGTCATGGTGTGGGAGTGCGTCGACCGCGCTCCGTTCGGATGCGCCGGGCAGCTGCGGTGACGCCAAGCGCTATCAGGATACCAGGCACGGTGAGTGCGAGAAGCGGCAGGGTACCGTACAGCAGGGTCTGCTCGGACGGGAGCAGCGGCGAACCCGCTTCGGCAGGCGGCTGCGGTGCCGGCAGCGGCGGAACGGCGACGGGTGTCGCGGTTCCCTCGGGCGTCGGTTCGTCCGGAGATTCCGCCCTGCGGTACAGGCGGACCCACTCCTTCAGGTCGCCCATCGGGTTCTTTGTCACCTTCGGCACGGATGCGGTGACCGCAGCCTCCGCGTCGAGCAGGCCGTACCCGTACAGGACGTCGGGGGTGGCCCGCATGTCGTCCACCGGGATCGCCGTGCGGATGAGCCGGTTGATGACGTTCGCCGCATCGAGCTCCGGGTGCGCCGCGCGCACCAGCGCGGCGGCGCCCGCGACGATCGGCGCCGCGCCGCTGGTGCCGTCCCAGTTCACGACCTCGCCGTCTGCCGACATCCCGATGAGCGACTCGCTCGGTGCCATGATGCCGATCGTGATGCCCTGCGTCGACGCATCGCGGCTGGCGGTGCCCGTCTGATCCACGCCGCCGACGGTGAGCACACCGGGGATCGTGGCGGGGGCCCCGACGATCGACGTGCCGCTGCCGCGGTTGCCTGCTGCGACGACCACCACCACATCGTGTTCGAAGGCGTAGAGGAACGCGTCGTCCCAGCTCTCGTCCCAGTCCAGCGTGTTCGTCGTCAGCGACAGGTTGATGATGTCGGCGCCGTGGTCGACGGCCCAGCGCATGCCCTCGGCGATCTGTTCGCTGAAGGGCACCGTCGCAGAGGCGCCGAAGCCGATGGAGACCGACAGGAGATCGACCTCGGGCGCGACCCCGATGATGCCCGTCCCGTCGGGCCGGCCGCGGCCCGCCGCCAGAGACGCCACCCAGGTGCCGTGGTTGGGGTCGCGCACGCCGACCGGTGTCCTGCCGTCGGGACTTCCGCTGCCCGACACGTCGGTGCCGTCGGCGACGGCGCCGTCGAACGTGACCGGGGGCTTGCCGATGCCCGTGTCGATCACCGCGATCGTCACGCCCTCGCCTCTGGTCACCTGCCAGGCATCGCGGATGCGCGCACCGTCGAGCCAGTACTCCTTGGCGCGCACCGGATCGGACGGGTCGTCGGCGACGGGTGAGGTGGGAGTCGGGGAGGGGGTGGTCTGCGTCGCCCGGGGCGGGGCGGCGACCGCCGGCGACGCCGCGAGGAACAGGGATGCCACCATCGCCGTGGACACGACGATGCCTGCCAGCATCCGCTTTCGGGTCATCCCGCCTCGCTCGTCCTCAGTGCCGCGCCGGGGTCGGCGCAGGCGCAGCGGTCGGGCGACCAGCCGGCCCGCTCGAGGGCCGCATCGCCGATGGGGTTGACCCCGGGACCGGCCGCGAGCGCGTGACCGGCGAGTGCGTGCAGGCACTTCACTCGCGTGGGCATGCCTCCGGAGGAGATGCCGTCGATCTCGGGCACCTCGCCGTACTGGGCGCGGTCCGCGAGGAACGCGCGATGGGCGGCGAGGTACGCCGCCGCGATCTCGGGGTCCTCTTCGATCCGAAGTGCCAGCTCGGGCATGACCTGCTCGGCTTCGAGCGTGGACATGGCCGCCGTGGCGGCGGGGTGGGTCAGGTAGTAGAACGTCGGGAACGGCGTGCCGTCGGCCAGACGAGGTGCGGTGGCGACGACGGTCGGGTTCCCGCAGACGCAGCGCGCGGCGATGCCTACCACGCCCCGCGCGGTGCGCCCCAGCTGATCCGAGACCACCTGGAGCTCGGCAGCGGTCGGGGGCTGATAGGGCGGTCTCGTCACACGTCCAGCGTACGGGTCCGGACCTGTGTGATGTCTCAGCGCCTCGCGCGCGGACGCCTCATCCCGCCGGCTCCTGGACGGCGTTCTTCGCCAGTCCTGCGGAGGTCAGCGAACGCAGCAACTGCGGCATCCAGTCGGACGGCCGCTCCTCGATCTGATCGCTCACCTCATGCTGAGCGGGCGGGATCTCAGCGGGGTCGAGATCGTTGTCGACGAGGTAGACGACCTCGCCCGGTTTGACGTAGTACAGCCGCTCGCGCGCCTGCGTGGTGATGTAGGCCGGATCGGACCAGCGGGTGCGCTCCTGCTCGAGTGCCGCGATCTGGTCCTTCGTGAGCTGCACCGACTGCTCGAGCGCCGCGATCCTCTGGCGCTGGTCGAGGTACGTGCCGATGGTGGGCACGAGCACCCAGGTCCCCAGGACCACCAGCGACAGCATGATCGCGGCGAAGCCCGACAGCCGGATGCCTCCGGCCCACTCCCGCACGTCCACACTCCGGCCCGGGCGCCCCGAGCCGCCCGCTCTGCGCGTTGCCGACGCACGGCCCCTTCCCGTTCCCGATGCCGTCGCGGGCTCCGGGGACGGCGAAGGGGGAGCCGGTCGTCGTGCCATGCTCCCCCTCCTCCGTGTTGTCGCCTGGTGCGCCCGTTCAGCCCTGGAAGCGCGAGAACGCCGAGGTGCCTGCGAACACCGCCGCGTCGCCCAGCTCCTCCTCGATGCGCAGAAGCTGATTGTACTTCGCGACGCGCTCGCTGCGAGCGGGCGCTCCGGTCTTGATCTGACCGGAGTTCGTCGCGACGACGAGGTCGGCGATGGTGGTGTCCTCGGTCTCGCCGGAGCGGTGCGAGAGCATCGCGGTGTAACCGGAGCGGTGTGCCAGGCTGACGGCGTCGAACGTCTCGGTGAGCGTGCCGATCTGGTTCACCTTGACCAGCAGCGAGTTGCCGACGCCGCGGGAGATGCCGTCGGCGAGACGCGACGGGTTGGTGACGAACAGGTCGTCGCCGACCAGCTGCACCTTCGACCCGAGGGCGTCGGTGAGCGCCTTCCAGCTGTCCCAGTCATCTTCGGCCAGTGCGTCCTCGATCGTGACGATCGGGAAGTCGCGGACGAGGCCCTCGTAGTACTCGATCAGCTGGTCGGCCGACCAGTCCTTGTTCTCGAGACGGTAGACGCCGTCCGAGAAGAACTCGGTCGCCGCGACGTCGAGGCCCACGGCGATGTCCTTGCCCGGGGTGAACCCGGCCTTCTCGATGGCCTTGAGCAGGAAGTCCAGCCCCTCGCGGTTGCTGGGCAGGTCGGGGGCGAAGCCGCCCTCGTCGCCGAGGCCGGTGTTGAAGCCGGCGGACTTCAGCTCGGACTTGAGCACGTGGTAGGTCTCCACGCCCCAGCGCAGCGACTCCGAGTAGGTGTCGGCGCCGATCGGGGCGAGGAAGTACTCCTGGAAGTCGATGCCGTTGTCGGCGTGCTCGCCGCCGTTGATGACGTTGAACAGCGGGACCGGCAGAAGGTGCGCGTTGGGACCGCCGAGGTACCGGAACAGGGGCAGGTCGGCGGAGTCGGCCGCGGCCTTGGCGACCGCGAGGCTGACGCCGAGAATGGCGTTGGCACCCACGCGCTTCTTGTTGTCGGTGCCGTCGACCTCGATCAGGATCTCGTCGATGATGCGCTGCTCGCTGGCCTCGACGCCCTCGATGGCGGGGCCCAGCTCGTCGATGACGGCCTCGACCGCCTTCAGCACGCCCTTGCCGCCGTAGCGGCTCTTGTCGCCGTCGCGCAGCTCGTACGCCTCGAAGGCGCCGGTCGAAGCGCCGGAGGGGACGGCGGCCCGCTGCACGATGCCGTCGTCGAGGAGCACCTCCACCTCGACGGTCGGGTTTCCGCGCGAGTCCAGAATCTCGCGTGCGCCTACAGCCTCGATCAGTGCCACAGAAGTGCTCCTTCGAAAGGGAGGGAAGGGGTGGTGGAGCGACGTCGATCCGCTCGCCAGTCTAGCGCGGGGGGACTCGCGCGCCCGCGGACACGTGTCGCGGAGCGGTCGCAGCCTCCGTCGGCCCGGTTCACACGACCAGGGCGAGAGCGAAGCCGTCCCAGCCCTTCACGCCGACGGTCTGCAGAGCCGTCGCGTCGAACCGCGGGTCGTCGCCGAGCATCCGCAGCCCCTCGCGCGTGCCGATCACCTTGGAGTCCGAGGTATCCGCATCCACGATCTCGCCGTCGCGCCCGATGTTGTCGACGACCACCACCGTCCCGGGTCGCCCGAGCTTCGCCGCCCAGTCGAGGTAGACGGTGTTCGACTCCTTGTCGGCGTCGATGAAGATCAGGTCGAATCCCCCCGCCAGCGTGGGAAGCACATCAGCGCCGCGGCCGACCCGGATGTCGACCCGCTCCCCCACTCCGGCCGCGTCGATGCTCCTCCGGGCGACCTCGGCGTGGGCGGCCTCGGCCTCGATGGTGACGACTCGTCCCTCGGCACCCACGCCGCGGGCCATCCAGATCGTCGAATAGCCGCCGAGGGTGCCGATCTCGAGCACGCGCCGGGCTCCGCACATGCGCACGAGCAGATTCAGCAGCTTGCCGGCGACGGGAGCGACCTCGATCTCCGGCATCCCCGCCTCGCGCTGGGCTGCGAGGGCCGCCTCCAGCGCCGGATCGCGCCCGACCAGGATCTCGGTGAGGAAGTCGTCGGCGGCGCGCCATGCGCCCGGAGTGGAGTCCATGTGCTCACTCAACCCCGGCGCACTCCCCGGGTCAAGAGCCAGCATCGAGAACCCCAAGATCGCCAACGCCCCCTGATTTTCGTAACTGCGAGGGGGACGAGGGGCTTCGGCGGAGGTTCAGGGTGCGGGCGTGGACGGATGCTTCGGTGCGCGCGACCCGGCGAGCTCAGGCTGACGACGGAACTGGCCGGTCAGCAGCAGGACGACGATCACGACGACGCCGACGATCCAGCCGGAGACGCCGAGTGCGAAGGCCAGAGCAGGATCGAACGTCGTCCCGGCCGCGATGAACACCACCGGCAGACCCATGGCCGCGTTCATCGCGCCGTGCGCGAAGACGGCCGGCCACACCGATGCGCTGCGCAGACGCAGCCAGCCCAGCAGGATGCCCCACACGACGCATCCGCCGGTCATGAGCAGCACACCGGTGATGTCAGTGCGGGCGAAGTCGTAGCCGAGAAGGATGACGGGCGCGTGCCAGAGTCCCCAGACTGCGCCGCTGATCAGCAGCGCGGGCCACGTGCCGTACCGGCGAAGCGCCGGCACGAGAAAGCCGCGCCAGCCGAGTTCCTCACCGAACGCGGCAAGCGCGTTGATGGTCACCGCGGCGAACGGGATAGCGATCAGCTGCGCCGCCACCAGCAGCGCCGCCGGCGGCAGCGGCGTGCTGGCGGGCGCCGTCGCCTCGATGGCCTGCCGGAAACCGGAAAGCCCGGCGAAATCAGCCTGGAACCAGCCGAGCCCGGCGGAGAGCAGCATCGCGAGGACGATGAGGACGATCGGACCGAAGATCCCGAGCACGCTCAGCCAGATCACCCGCTTGGCGGGCCGCAGCGGCCACAGGCCGAGGAACCGCAGCCGCTGTCCCTTCGGGATCGGTCGCATCACGAACAACACGATCAGCACGGCCGCGGCCGGCGTGTACATCATCACCGGCAGCAGCAGCGCGGCGGCCGGCGTCGCGAGGCCGTCCCCCAGCCAGAGCGGCAGAGCGACCACCCAGGCCAGGCCGAACGCGAGTACGAGGTAGGCGATGGTGGCGAGTGGCGGGATGCGGATCATGATCGGCTCCTTCTGAGTAGCAGTTGATGCTCAGTCGCGCGTCGTGCGGGCACGCAGCGTCTCGAGGGTGGCGGCAGCGGCCGACGCGCCGTCGAGCGTGACGACGAAGACCCGCCCATTGCTCTGCGTCACCTGAAGCGCCTCCCCGGTGCGCAGCACGACGCCTCGGCGTCCGTCCAGGCCCAGGCGCCAGCCCCAGCCTCCGAACTCGCGGAAGGGATCGAGCTGCACGGTCTCGACCTTCTCGATGCGGTCCAGTGGGATGTGGTTGTCCGGCCATCCCAGCAGAGAGCGCACACGAAGACCGTCGGCGTTCACCCGCACCCGGAAAACGACCATCGTCCCGATCGTGAGCGCCATCACGATCGTCACGATGACGAGGACCCACGAGCCGTCCTCCCCCAGCGCGAGGAAGAACACGGACATGACCGCCAGCATCGACAACAGGGCAAGGAGCACGATCACGCCGCCGCGCGCCATCGTCGCCGTGCCGAACCACGCTGCGCGCTCCGTGGCGGCCAGGGGGATGCTGCCTGCCGGAGCAGGTCGTCCCGATTCGAGCTCAGGGCTTCGCGGTTGCAGGAACCAGCCGAGCACGGCCAGTGCGGCCAGCAGAGCGAATCCGATGAGGGTCGGGATGCCGATGTCCGGCGTATCGACCGCATCCGACAATCCGCGCTGCATCCAGGCGCCGGACCCCGCGAGGAAAGCGATCATCGCGCCCAGGCCCAGGTTTAGCGCGCCGATGAATCGGGCCGTCGACGACCACTGTCCGATCGCCGGTTTCGCGCTGCTCTGCGGCAGGCGATGCGCGACCATCGCGAGCACGGCAGTCAAGACCACCGCGGCGACGCCGATGCCGAGCACGAGAGGGATGTACGCCCACTTCGCCGCGTATCCGTTGACACCGTCCTCGCCCCAGTGGATCGCCATCGGATCGGGCAGCTCCGGCATCCACGCGATGATCATGACGGCAGCCGCGACGAGTAGCCCCAACGGCGCGATCAGCCCCGCCCACATGAATGCGGTGCGGGAGCGGCGAGCGTCGTGGTTCATACGGTGGTCTCCTTCACCAGCGAGGCGAGAGTGGCGGGTGCGATACCGAGAGAGGCGGCGCGGGCGACGAGCGCGCGGATGTCGTGGGCGAGCTCGACCAGCGGGCCGGCGGATGCGGAGATCACCGCTCCCCTGCCGCGGCGCAGGTCGACGAGTCCCTCATCGCGCAGCTGCTGATAGGCGCGCAGCACGGTGTGGACGTTGATGTCGAGGGCGGCGGCCACGTCGCGGGCGGAAGGCAGCCGGTCGCCGGGAACGAGGTGGCCGGTGAGGATGTCCGAACGCACCGAGGCCGCGACCTGATCGAAGATCGTCGCTGAACTGTCGGCATCGATCCTGATGAGCATGTCACCTCCAATAGTTATAGATAAACTATAACAAGTCGTGGTGCGACGCTGCGACTCCGGACCGAAGAACAGCGCCGGACAGCTCCCGGCGGTAGCCGCTGGGCACCACCCCGAGCACGTCGCGGAAATCACCGGTCAGGTGGGCGTGGTCGGCGTAGCCCAGTTCTGCCGCGAGCGCCGCGAGGTCGGCATCCGGATTCTCACGCAGCCGCTGCGCCGCGTCCTGAAGCCGTCGCCGGCGGATCATCGCGAGCGGCGGCAGGCCCACATAGCGGTGGGTCATGCGCTGGAGCGTGCGCAGGGAGACGGCCAGGCGGGTGGCCGCCTGCTCGGCGGTGCGCACGGTGGCATCCGTCATGAGCAGGTCCGACATGGCGTTGGCCTGCAGCCCGGCATCCGTCGGCGCCCCCGCCCTGTCGGCGAGCCACTGCGAGACGATCGAGACCGCGCCGTCGATCCGCTCGCCGCCGTCAGCGGCCATCACCGCCGTGAGCCGTGCAAGCATCTCGGGCGCTTCCAGAGACGCCCACGAGTCGCGCAGCGCCGCCGGGGCATCCGTCAGCGCCGCCACTCCGGCGGGCCGCAGCAGCGCGCCGACGGCCCAGCCGCTGCCGGTCAGATCCCGATGCGTCGCCCGGGTCGTCGCCCCGACGAGCTGCAGACCCGACGGATCCGCGACGAGGTTCAAGGCGGGATAGGCGACGACCTCCTGCCGTGAGCTCTCCCCCGGCGGAAGATCCCACTCCGGGATCCAGAACCAGGCCACCAGATGCTCGGCGGAAGCGGTCGGCGGGAGACGGTGGAACCGCGGCATCCGTCCCGGGTACAGAATCCCGCGTCGCGCATCGATCACGTCATCGACCCTAGGCGCGACCGGCGACATCCCTGTCGCGAATCTCCAAGACGTGCCCCGGCGCGGACTCGTACCGTCGGATCATGGACACCACCAAGGCCGGTCTCACCGGCACGCACACCACCGACGGCCGCCCGAACGGGTCGACCTCGCTCACCCCGTTCCTCGCGATCCCCGACGCGGCCGGAGCGCTCGCGTTCTATCGCGACGTCTTCGGGGCACGGGTGGTCGACGTCACGGAGTTCGGCGGCGTGGTCGCGCACGCCGATCTCGACTTCGGCACCGGATGCCTGCAGCTGGGCGAGCCGTCGCCCGAGTACCACCTGGTCGCACCGCCGCAGGGAGAGGACGTCTGCTACTCGATGGGCATCTACGTGCCGGACGTCGACGCGGTCGTCGCGCGCGCCGTCGACGCCGGCGCGGTGCTCCGCGAGCCGCCGTCCGACTTCGTCTCGGGCGATCGGTTCGCCAGTATCCGCGATCCCTTCGGGGTGCGCTGGTCGGTCATGAGCCGCGTCGAGGACCTCTCCGAGGAGGAGAGCGTCCGACGAGTCGCGGAGTGGGCGGCCTCGTTCTCCGCCGCGCCGGCCGACGGGGCGGCCGGCTGACAGCATCCGCCGCCTGCCTCGGTCGCACTGGCTCGGACTCGGACACGATCGGGGCTCAGCGACCCGACGTGAACGCCTCGTGAATGGGCGCGCTCGGCTCAGGCCTCCGGAACCACCATGCACCGCCCCTCAGCCGAGGGGCTTGATCTCCGCCGCCCCCGGCTCCTCCCCGGCGCGCACGGACGCGAAGCCGGTGTAGCCGTCGGCGGCGGAGCGCTCCAGCAGCGCCTTGAGGTTCTTCGTGCGCCGCTCCAGGCGCACGCGCGCCGCGCCGCCGTCGCGGAGCAGCGCCGCCTTGTGCGCCAGCAGCTCGGTCACCGGCACGTCGGCGTCGTGCACGAGCACGACCGCCTGCGCAGCATCCGCCTCCCGCTCCGCGACCAGATCGACGATGCGCTCGAACCCGATCGAGAAGCCCACCGCCGGTACCTGCTGGCCGAGGAAGCGCCCGATCATGCCGTCGTAGCGACCGCCGCCCCCCAGCGAATATCCCACCGACGGGTGCGCGAGCTCGAAGATCGTGCCCGTGTAGTAGCCCATGCCGCGCACGAGGAACGGGTCGTACACGAGCGGCGGTTCGCCCGCCTCCGGGCGCGCCGAGACGACGGCTTCCCCCAGACTCACGAGGTGCGCGACGATCTCCTCGGGCGCGCCCTCGGGAAGCGCCTTGCGGATCTGCCGTTCCCCGTACAGGTTGTGCTCCATCGTCTGCGGGCGGGTCAGGAACGTCTCGAACGCGTCGACGGCGGATGCCGACACGCCGCGCTCCCGCAGCTCGGCGGCCACGCCCTCCGGGCCGACCTTGTCGAGCTTGTCGATGGTGATCAGCACCCCGGGGCGCTCCTCCGCCGCGAAGCCGAACGAGTCCAGCATCCAGTCCAGGACGCGACGGTCGTTCACCCGCACGATGCCGCCCTCGAGTCCGAGCGCGTCGATCGTGTCGAGCGAGGCGACCATGAGCTCGGCCTCGGCCCGCGCGCTCTCGTCGCCCATGATGTCGATGTCGCACTGCACGAACTGGCGGTAGCGCCCCTTCTGCGGGCGCTCCGCGCGCCACACCGGCCCGATCTGGATCGATCGGAACACGGTGGGAAGCTGCCCGCGGTTGGTCGCGTAGAAGCGCGCGAGCGGAACGGTGAGGTCGTAGCGCAGACCCAGATCGCTGAGCGCGGCGGGGTCGTCGGCGGCGGCGCGGATGCCGTCGGCGTCGAGCCCACGGCGCAGGATGTTGTACGAGAGCTTCTCGTTGTCGCCGCCGATGCCCGCGTGCAGCCGGTCGTACTCCTCGACCACGGGCGTCTCGATCTCGTCGAACCCGTGCGCGCGGTAGCGATCGCGGATCACGGCGAGCACGCGCTCGCGACGGGCCTTGTCAGCGGGGAGGAAGTCGCGCATGCCGCGCGGCGGGTTCACGGTTGCCACCCGTCCATCTTCCCAGGTCCCGATCGACGTCGTGTCCGCCACGGGCGCTGCGCCCGGCGAATCAGTGACGCGATTCCGCCGCCCGCACGTCCGTCTCGAGCAGTCGCAGCCGCTCGCGCAGGGCGCGCTCGGCGTCCCATCCCTGCTCGCGCGCCCTGGCGACGAGGGCCAGCAGCGTCTCGCCGAGTTCGGCCTCGGACGCGGGGGTCGGCCCCTCGGCCGGGACCTCGAGGACCTTCGACGCCCGACCCAGCACCTTCTGTGCGCGAGCGAGGGCGGGCATGCCCGAGGGGACTCCGTCGAGCACGCTGCGGCGCTCGCGCTTCTCCGCGGCCTTGGCTGCGTTCCAGTGCACGAGCACCTCTTCCGGCGTGTTCGCGACCGCATCGCCGAAGACATGCGGATGCCTGCGCACCATCTTCTCGGTGAGCCCGCGGGCGACCTCGTCGATGTCGAACGGGTCGTCCGGGTCCTGTGCGGCGACGGCGGAGTGGAACAGCACCTGCCACAGCAGGTCGCCGAGCTCCTCGCGCAGCTCGACGCGGTCGTCGGATTCGACGGCATCGATCAGCTCATGGGATTCCTCGATGAGATAGGGGACGAGGTCGCGATGGGTGATCTGCTGCGACCAGACGCATCGCTCGCGAACCAGGCGCATGGTCTCCGCTGCGGCACGGAGCGGGTCGGAGATCTGCAGCGGGTCGGTCACGGGTGCCTCCTCAGTCCGTCGCGAGTCTGCGGTAGTGACGGGCGCGCATCGAGACGACCACTCCGGACAGCACCAGGGCGATCAGCGAGCCCGCGAGCACGCCGAGGATCGCCTCGTCGCGCACCGTCGCATCGCCGGCGAACGCCAGGTTGGCCAGCAGCAGGGAGACCGTGAACCCGATGCCGCCCAGCACCCCGGCGGCGATCAGGTCGGGCAGCACCAGCGCAGGCGCCGTGCCACGCGGACGCAGCTGCAGGCTCAGCCAGCCGAACAGGGTGATCCCGATCACCTTGCCGACGGGGAGGGCGATCAGGATGCCCCAGAACGCCGGCGACAGCTCGCTCGGCGCCACCTGCGGGATGACGACGAAGGCGGCGACGAACGCGAACACGGGAAGGATGAGGCCGTTCACCGTCGGCTCGAGAGCGTGCCGCACCCGCTCAGCGGGCACGGGCGCCATCACCAATCCGAGCAGGACGCCGGCGATGGTGGCGTGGATGCCCGACACCGCCATCAGCCCCCAGGCGATCACGCCCACGACGCCCATCGCCACCGCGATCCCGGAATGACCGGTGGCGTGCAGCCAGTGGCTGAGCGCCCAGAACGCCGCGACGGCGACCACGGCGAGCGCGAACATCAGCCAGTCCACGTCGTGTGCGAAGAGGACCGCGATGAAGACGATGCCGATGATGTCGTCGAGGATGGCGAGCGCGAGCAGGAACACCCGCACCGCGCCGGGCAGGCCCTTCCCGAACATGGCCAGCACGCCGAGCGCGAACGCGATGTCGGTCGCGGTGGGGATGGGCCAACCGGATGCGGTGGCGGCGCCGGACGCGGAAGCCGGACCCGCGATCAGCAGGTAGACGGCGATCGGCACGAGCACCCCTCCGGCGGCGGCGATCGCCGGCTGCACGGCCTTGCGCGGCGAGTTGAGCTCGCCGTGGGTGAGTTCGTGACGCAACTCGATGGCGACGACGAGGAAGAAGATCGCGAGCAGTCCGTCGGCCACCCACTCCTCGACCGAAAGGTCCATCGCCGTGCCCGGGATCGCGATGTGCGCGTGGAGCACCGCCGCGATCGGGTCATGGGTGGGGAGGTTGGCGACGAGCAGCCCGATCGCCGCCGCCGCGAGAAGGAGGGCTGCGGGGAACTGCTGACCGCGAAGGGGGTTGGCCGAGATGCGCATCCCGTCCATCGTAGGCGGCGCTCGCGCGTCGCCCGGGAAAGCCCACGTCATGAAGAAGGGACGCCCGGCATCCCCGGGATAATGTCGGAACATGGCCGTCGAACCCACGAACACCGAAGCCATCCGCGTCATCTCCCGATTCGAGGCATCCAACGGCATTCCCGACAGCATGCGCGCTGACGTGCGCATGCTGGGCGGGCTGCTGGGCCAGGTGCTGCGTGAATCCGGAACCCCGGGCCTTTACGAGGACGTCGAGCGTCTGCGACTCGCGACCATCCAGGCGGCGGATGCCGACGGCGACGAGGCGTTCGAGCGCGCCGCGTCCATCGCCGACTCCTTCACGATCGAGCGCGCCGACGAGGTCGCGCGGGCGTTCACCTGCTACTTCCATCTCGTCAACCTCGCCGAGGAGCACCAGCGCGTGCGCGTGCTGCGCGAGCGCGCCGGGCAGCCCGGCCGGGAGGATGCCGTCGACACCGTCGCCGCCGCCTACACGCAGCTGCGGCGCGAGGTGGGCGACGACGAGGCGGCGAGGAGGCTCGGCGAGCTGCGCTTCCACCCCGTCTTCACCGCACACCCCACCGAGGCGCGCCGCAGGGCGGTGTCCGGCAGCATCCGGCGTCTGTCCGACCTGCTCACCCAGAACGACGCGGCGAGCCCCGGCGGCGCGGAGCAGCGCCGCGCGCACCGCCGGATGCTGGAAGAGGTCGACACGCTCTGGCGCACCGCTCCGCTGCGCGCCCAGAAGCCGTCGCCGACCGACGAGGTGCGCACCGTCATGAGCGTCTTCGACGAGACGCTCTTCACCACGGTGCCGCACGTGTACCGGCGCATCGACGACGCACTGCGGGGCGAAGCGTCCGGCAACGGCGCGCCGGCAGTGCCGGCGTTCGTGCGCGTGGGCTCCTGGGTGGGCGGCGATCGCGACGGCAATCCGTTCGTCACCGCCTCGGTCACCAGAGAAGCCGCCGAGATCGCCGCCGACCATGTGCTGCGGGGTCTTGAGCGCGCGATCGAGCGGATCGGCCGCACGCTCACGCTCGACGCGGCCGACACGCCGCCGAGCGCGGCGGTCGCCGCGCTGTGGACCCGCTTCGAGCAGGAGCAGCCGTCGCTGGCCGCCGAGATCGCCAAGCGCTCGCCGGACGAACCGCACCGCCGGGTGATGCTGTCGCTGGCGCACCGCGTGCACGCGACCCGCTCCGGCGCGCCGGATGCCTATGCCGCACCCGAGGAGCTCCTCGGCGACCTGCGCACCCTGCAGTCGTCGCTGAGCGACGCCGGTGCCACCCGGCATGCCTTCGGCGGGGTGCAGCACCTGATCTGGCAGGTGGAGACCTATGGCTTCCACCTGACCGAGCTCGAGGTGCGCCAGCACTCCCAGGTGCACGCCGAGGCGCTCGCCGAGCTCGAGGCCGGCGGCGAGCTCAGCGAGCGCACGGGCGAGGTGCTCGAGGTGTTCCGCGCGATCGCAGACATCCAGCGCCGCTTCGGTCCGCGCGCCGCGGGACGCTACGTCGTGTCGTTCACCCAGTCCGCCGACGACCTTGCGGCGGTGCACAAGCTCGCGGCGCACGCGCTGGGCGACGACGCCCCCGTGCTCGACGTCGTGCCGCTGTTCGAGACGTTCGCCGACCTGCGGGCCGCCCCCGGCATCCTCGCCGAGGTCGTGCGGTTCCCAGAGTTCCGTGCCCGGCTGGATGCCACCGGCAACCGGCTCGAGGTCATGCTCGGCTACTCCGACTCGTCCAAGGACGTCGGTCCGGTCGCCGCGAACCTCGCGCTGTACGAGGCGCAGCGCGACATCGCGCAGTGGGCGGTGGAGTCCGGCATCCGCCTCACCCTCTTCCATGGCCGCGGCGGTGCCCTCGGCCGCGGCGGGGGGCCCGCGAACTCCGCGATCCTCGCGCAGCCGCCGCACTCGGTCGACGGCCGCTTCAAGCTCACCGAGCAGGGAGAGGTCATCTTCGCCCGCTACGGCGAGCCCGCCATCGCCATGCGGCACATCGACCAGGTCGCAGCGGCGACGCTGCTCGCATCCTCCCCCACGGTCGAGGAGCGCACCAGCGGCGCCGCCGAGCGCTTCTCGTCCTTCGCGAAGGTCATGGACGTCGCCTCGCGCGAGCGCTTCTTCTCCCTGGTGAAGGCCGAGGGCTTCGCGCCCTGGTTCGCGACGGTCACGCCCATGGAGGAGATCGGGCTGCTGGCGCTCGGATCGCGCCCGGCGCGCCGTGGTCTCTCGGTCGAGTCCCTCGAGGATCTGCGCGCCATCCCGTGGGTGTTCGCGTGGACGCAGGCGCGCATCAACCTCGCCGGCTGGTTCGGACTCGGCACGGCCCTCGAGGCGGTCGGCGACGAGCGGGCCCTGCAGGAGGCGTACCGCGAGTGGCCGCTGCTGCGCACGATGGTCGACAACGTCGCCATGAGCCTGGCCAAGACCGACGAGCGCATCGCGCGCGAGTACCTCGCCCTCGGCGATCGCGACGACCTCGCCGCGATCGTGCTCGACGAGCTGCGCCTGACCCGCGAATGGGTCATCCGCCTGACCGGAGGCGAAGTGCTGCTCGAGAACAAGCCGATCCTGCAGCGCGCCGTGCAGTTGCGCACCCCCTACGTGGATGCGCTCTCCCTGCTTCAGCTGCGGGCGCTGCGCGCCCTGCGCACGTCGGCGACGAGCGAACCCGTGCAGACCCCGGATCTGCAGCGCCTGCTGCTGCTGTCGGTCAGCGGAGTCGCGGCGGGCCTCCAGAACACCGGATGACACGGGTGCTAGGACGCCCTAGCAGCCGTTGTAAGGTGAAAACTCAGCCTGATCCGGCGAAGCATCACGCGACACGATCGCTCGCATCCCCATCCGCCTTCCAGAAAGCTTCCCCGCGTGACCGATACCACTGCCGACTTCCATCCGCTCAGCATCGACGCACAGCCCGTCTTCGACGCCGTGCGCAGCCTCAACCCGAACGAGCCGGAGTTCCACCAGGCAGTCCATGAAGTCCTGCACTCGATCGGACCGGTGCTCGAGCGGCACCCGAAGTACCTCGAGAACGGCGTGCTGGAGCGGCTGGTCGAGCCGGAGCGGCAGATCATCTTCCGTGTGCCGTGGATCGACGACGCCGGCAAGCTGCAGGTGAACCGCGGCTACCGGGTGCAGTACAACTCGGCTCTCGGTCCGTACAAGGGCGGCCTGCGCTTCCACCCCTCGGTGAACATCTCGATCATCAAGTTCCTCGGCTTCGAGCAGATCTTCAAGAACGCGCTCACCGGCCAGGGCATCGGCGGAGGCAAGGGCGGCTCGAACTTCGACCCGCACGGCAGGAGCGAGTCCGAGGTGATGCGCTTCTGCCAGTCGTTCATGAACGAACTGTTCCGCCACATCGGCGAGCACACCGACGTCCCCGCGGGCGACATCGGCGTCGGCGGACGCGAGATCGGCTACATGTTCGGCATGTACCGCAAGATCACCAACCGTCACGAGTCGGGCATCCTCACCGGCAAGGGCATCGGCTGGGGCGGTGCGCAGGTGCGCACCGAGGCGACCGGATACGGCGCCGTGTTCTTCGTGCAGGAGATGCTCGCGGTGCACGGTGAGAGCCTCGAGGGCAAGCGCGTCGCGGTCTCGGGATCCGGCAACGTCGCGATCTACGCGATCGAGAAGGCCACCCAGCTGGGTGCGCGCGCCGTGACGGCATCCGACTCCTCCGGCTACGTCGTGGACGACGCCGGCATCGACCTGAGCCTGCTGCGCCAGATCAAGGAGGTGGAGCGCGGCCGCATCGTCGAGTACGCCAACCGCCGTCCGGGCGCACGCTTCGTCGAGGGCGGCAACGTCTGGGAGGTCCCCGTCGACATCGCTGTGCCCTCGGCAACGCAGAACGAGCTGAACGAGGACTCGGCGCGCATGCTGATCGCGAACGGCGTCCGCGCCGTCGCCGAGGGGGCCAACATGCCCTCGACGCCCGAGGCCGTGGACGCGTTCCAGAAGTCCGACGTGCTGTTCGCCCCCGGCAAGGCCGCCAACGCCGGCGGCGTCGCCACCTCGGCGCTGGAGATGAGCCAGAACGCCTCGCGTCAACGCTGGAACTTCGCCAACAGCGAGCAGAAGCTGCGCGACATCATGGCCGACATCCATGACGCGTCGTTCCGCGCCGCCGAGCGCTACGGCACCCCCGGTGACTATGTCGCGGGCGCCAACATCGCCGGTTTCGAGCGCGTCGCCGACGCGATGCTCGCGCAGGGCGTCATCTGAGCGGGCCGTTCCGGCTTCGATGAGGATCCGAGGCCCTCGGTACCGTGAACGAGCCCGTTGCGGCGGACCGATTCTGGAGTGAGTGGAGACCACGTGATCCGGCTGAGCTTCGGAGACTATGCGCTCATCGATGACGTGATCTACGAACAGACCGGGTACTCGGCTGTGAACGATCGGATGTGGCTCCTCAAGGCGGTCTTGCCCGACGCGATTCCCGCACGACGTGAGATCGCCGCAGGCTCACCCGGGCTCCGGGTGATCAGCCCATGGGCAACCTACCGGGGTGTGAAGGTATCTGACCTCATCTACTACGAGGACGACACCGTCGGCATCAGAGTGTGGACAGACCGACCGGGCGGGTTCGAGTCATGGCCGCAGGGCATCCTGGTGCGGTACACGGGCGGGCAGCGTACTGGCGACAACTACTGGGAGGGACGAATCGCTCTCTCCGAGCTCGAGGACCTCCATGACGACGTGCCCGACGAGTGGCGCCCCTTCCTGCGGGATGACGCGGCGACGTTCAGAGAGTTTCATGACTGGACGCTATGACGCCGATTGTCTGCTGTTGCACGAGGATCATCTCCGCCACGCCATCGTTTGACGAGATTCGCGGCCGGCTCGCCGAAGCCACACCTCACGCCAGCAGGTCATCCCTGTGACGCGCGAGCGATGAGCCGTAGCGCTCGGTGAGCTGCACCATGAGGTCGGGGGTGTCCCGGTCGACGCCGAAGACGTGACCGGGAAAGTCGAGCTCGGGCATGGCGGCGGCGATGTCGTCGGCCCGATCGGGTGAGAACAGCTTCACCGGGTCGCCGACCGCCACCCAGCCGATCGGCACCACGGTGCCCTCCGGAAGCACGGAGCGACGCTGCACGATCGCGTTCACGCGGATCTCGCAGCGGGCGCCGACGCGGGCGCCGTTGAACACCCGGGCGCCGGATGCGAAGAACACCTCCTCGCCCACGGTCGCCCCGGCTATGCTCGCCAGCGTGCCCACGAGGGTGTGATCGCCGATGTGCACCGCGTTGGCCGCGGTGGCCCGGATCAGTGCGTTCTCCATGACGATCACATGCTCGCCGAGCGTGATGGGGCCACCCTCGGCCGTGATCACGGCACCGTGCAGCACCTGGCAGTTCGGCCCGATCTCCACGTCGCCGGAGATCACGGCGGTCGGCGCGACCACCGCGGTGTCGTGGATGCGGGGCCGAGCCCCGAGGTGCTCGTACATCATGCCGCCAGACTAGTGACGTCGCCCGCTGGAGCGCCAGGACCGCGCCCTGTCGAACGCAGCGGCCGCGATTGCGGTCAGGTGCGCGACCGTCCCTTGCGGAACATGCCGAACACCAGCGTTCCGAGGAATAGCACGATGCCGAGGACCGCCAGCCACAGCAGTCCCTTCACCACGAACCCCAGGACGGACAGTCCCAGCCAGACGACCAGCAGCACGATCAGCAGAGTCCACATGCCACTAGCATGGCGCCGCGGGCGCGTGGCGCACAGGCCGTTGACCGGGATGCGCAGGTCGGCTAGCGCCCGGATGCTAGCGTGTCGGACATGCAATGCAGGTGAGCCGCTTCCGTTCTCCGCGCGCGCCGTCAACGCGTCGCGACATCCGCACTCCGAAGGACTCATCATGCATCTTCCTCTCCGCGGCAGGACCGCGCTCGTCACCGGCTCCTCACGCCGTAAGGGCATCGGGTTCGCCGTCGCCTCCCAGCTCGCCTCGCTCGGCGCGAGCGTCTTCCTGCATCACCACCGCCCGCACGACGTCGGACAGCCGTGGGGCGGCGACGATCTCGACGCCGTCCGTCAGAGCATCCGCGATCTGCTGACCCCCGGCGCTGTGATGGGCGATCAGGCTGCGGACCTGCGCGATCCGGCCGCCGTCGAGCAGTTGCTCGACGCGGCGTCCGGGCTGACCGGCACGCTCGACATCCTGGTGTGCAACCAGGCCGTGAGCGGCGCCGACGGCGGTCTGCTGGACATGACCGCGGAGCGCCTCGACGAGCACTGGCAGGTCAACACCCGCGCATCCATGCTCCTGACTGTCGGCTTCGCCCGCCGCATCCGCGGATCCGCGGATGCGGCAAGACAGCGTCCCGGAGACCGCAGACCGGCGTCGGGTCCGTTCGAGAGACCCACCGGACACGTCATCTGGATGACGTCCGGGCAGGCGGACGGACCGCTGCGGGGTGAGGTCGCGTACGCCACGAGCAAGGCGGCGCTGGCCGGGGTGACCCGGACCGTGGCCGCCGAACTGCTCGACCTCGGCGTGGTGCTCAATACCGTGAACCCCGGTCCGGTGAACACCGGTTACCTCGATCCCGAGACGACCGATCGTGATCTGAGCTGGTTGCCGGAGTTCCTCGAGACGACGCCGTTCGGTCGATTCGGCAGGCCCTCTGACCCTGCGCACCTGATCGGGTGGCTCTGCACGGACGCCGGCTCCTGGGTGGTCGGTCAGGTGCTCAGCAGCGACGGCGGCTTCGCGCTGCGATGACGCGCACCTTGCGCGCACTCGCGCTTGCGCGGGGACGTGCGACCGCCTCCTGGCCGGTCTGCTGCTCACCGCAGCTCTCGACCAGCGCGCGATTGCGGACGCGTACCGATGGCTCACTCGCCCGAGCGAGGAAGAGCCAATGCGCATCCTGGGATCTCGCGGTTTCGACCTGACCCGGCCAGGTGGCCGGCGCCGTGAACGCCCCAGACAAGCAGCGCGGCGGCAGCTACGGCGCGGCGCAGCAGATGGCGGCGTGCCTGACCAACCGCACGACCGTGCGGTGGATCGTTCCCGAGCTGGGCGACACGCGGCCGACGTTCGATCCGGCCGCGTTCGTGCGCGCAGGCGGAACCCTCTTCAGCCTCTCCAGGGAGGGCCGCGGCACAGCCGGCCCGCTGGTCACCGCGCTCACTGTCGCCGTGGTGGAGGCCGCCGAAGAACTCGCCGTGCACTCACCTGGCGGACGCCTCGCGACGCCGCCCGTGAGCGTGCTCGACGAGGCCGCGAACGCGTGCCGGTGGCAGACCCCCTCCGGCGTAGCCGACTTCGTGTGCCATGCCGAAACCGGCACAGTCGAGGTTTCGGCGCCGTTCGGTTCGGCAGAGGGTTTCGGTGGATCATGTCCTGGCGTGTCGGCGACCTGGTCGTCGACGTCGACCAGGTCGCCGAAAACGATCGTTTTCGGCAGACAGGTGGTTGACTGGTGCGATGCTCCTCAACCTCGCCGATTCAGGCCGTGGGGCGAGAAGCGCCCTGCTCATTCATGGCATGTGCGGTTCCGGTGAAAGTTGGGGTGCTGTGACCGATCGCCTCATCGATAGCGGCTACCGCGTGCTGGCAGTGGACCTCCCGGGGCACGGACACTCACCCCGTGACGCAGAGTCTTCGGTCTCGGCCGCGGCCGATGCGGTAGTACAGACGGTGCACGCGAGCGTCCCGGGCCCGCTCACCGTCGCACTGGGTCATTCGTACGGAGGGTCCGTCCTCGCTGCCGCCGTGAGCCGGTTGCGCCCGCGCACGGCGGTGTACGTTGATGCCGGCATGTTCATCCAAGGCGGCCAGGACCGTCGCGCACTGATCGAACAGTACGAACAGGATCGGCGGCTCCGGAGCCAGCGAGAGTGGTTGCGTCGAACCCGCCCGTACTACGACGAGCGCGCGATCAATGCAGAAGCTGACGCTGCCAACCGCTTCGACCCCGCGACCATGGCCGCGGTCTCCGTCGGTGACGACGTATGTTGGGAGCCAGAGCCCGGATCCATTGTCGTGAGAGCCCGTCCGAGTGATTGGATCACCGAAGAGTCCGCCAAACGGCTAACCCTTCGCGGCGTGCACGTCCGTGATATTCCGGGCGCGGCACACACGGTTTGGTACAGCCACTTGAACGAGTTCGTTGAAGCTCTCCCTGAGGTCTTCACTGCCTAAGAGCGGCTTCATTGAAGAGGGACTCCACTCCACTGCTGCCGAAAACGTCTGCCATACGCGACTTTCGGAGAACGTTAGCGGCAACCCACTGAGGCCTCCCGCGTCGCACCAGCCACAAACGATCGTTCTCGGCGACGCGAAGCACGCGAGGCATGTTCGTTGTCGCGCGTGTCCGAGAAACTTCGCTACTGTCTCCGAATGGTGTTGACGCTTCGCTTTCCTGAACCGGCTGACGAGGTGGCTTGCCGTCACCTCCATGAACAGCTCGCCGCGGACGGCTTCGAGTTCCTCCAGGTGGATGGCAGCTGGGAGCAGATCTGCGCTGCCGTCCGTCGCGAACATGAGGGCATCGACATCGCTCCGGGGCGCGTCCGTAGCAGCTGGCTTGTAGCGGCCGTCGATGGCGAGGTGGTGGGGCGAGTTTCAATTCGCCACGCACTGAACGAGTTCTTACTTAATGAGGGCGGACACGTCGGGTATGCGGTCGCGCCCGCATATCGTCGCCGGGGGTATGCGACGGAGATTCTTCGTCTCGCTGTCGCGGACCTCGCAGCGAGGGGCGTCGAACGCGTACTCGTGACCTGCGACGACACGAACGTTGCATCCGCCGGCGTGATCGAGAAGGTCGGCGGAGTCCTCGAAGACATTCGCCCGGGTCGCAACCACACACTCAAACGCCGCTACTGGGTTCCTACGACCTGAAGCCGTCAAAGCACGCGGAGTAGGGAGCCTGGTCACCTGCCGGGACTCTTGCCGCTGACGATTCTGGTGCAGGTTTGCGGCGCATGAAATCGGAGGCCGCCAGAAACGATCGGTTTCGGCGGGAACGAGCCGACGAGGCTGTCTCGTCTTAGTAGCCTTCTGAGATGGGTTCACCGATCGCCGTCGACCATCGCGGTAATCACCTTGTCGCTGTCATAAAGGCGACAACATCGGAGCTTGAAGCCGCCGCCGCGACGACGCCGTGTCCACTCGCGCTCGTCGTCCTCGTCGATGGCGTGACGGCACAGGTGTTGTTCGGTCTGAACACCTGGCGACGCGAGTATGAGCTCCCTGGTGGGATCGTCGAGCCAGGGGAAGGCTTCGTCGAAACGGCTCGACGTGAACTCGAAGAAGAGACAGGGATTCACATCGAGACGCTCGAGCTCGTGGGATACGCCCAGTTCGCATTGACGGACCCGGTACGCGACGAACTGGGAGCTATCTATCGTGCAGAAGTTGCGGGAGTGCAGGCGTCCGCAAGCGACGAGATGCAGCAGTTCCTCTGGAGAAGTCCGCTCAGTGAGACTGAACACGTAATCTCTGCGCTCGATGACGCTATCGCCGAGTGGGCAGTTCGTTCTCACTGAGCCCATCGCGGTGCTACAGAATCGATCCAATGACCGAATTGACGGTCGACCAGACTCAGCACCGGCCGCCGCACAGGACGCACGCGTGCCCGTGCCGGTCACTGCATGGGCGCCGCACCGGGTCGCGTACGACGAGGCGCAGCTAATTGACGCCGAGACGATCGCCTGGACAGAAGGGGCTTTCCTCATCCGCTGGACGCCCCCGCGCGTGCAGCATCGCCTCGCCGACCGCGGTGTAGGCGGCGAACAGCTCGGTGACGTCGGCGAGCCGCCTGGCGGCGCGATCGTCCTCCGCGAGTGCCTCGGCGGAGCGGAGCGTGCGGATGAACGCGCGCGCCCTCTCGTGGCTCGCTGCGAGAAGCTGTTCGAAGCCGCCTGAGGCCTCCACGAGCAGCCGGCGACTGCCGGACTGGGGAAGAGTGCGAGCGAGTCCCCAGGAGACGAGTGAACGCACCGCTGTGCTCACCGCGCCGCTGCTCAGCCCGAGTACCTGCTGCAGCTCCTCTGCGGTGGAGGGCTCGGCGCGCAGCAGCAGATGCCCGTAGACCCGACCCGTCGCCCTGGGCAGATTCCAGGCGGCGAGCATGTCGCCCATCTCGTCCGCGAAGCGCCTGGCATCGGTCATGCCGTCATCTCCTCGACGATCGACAGCAGAGCCGCCGCGGTCTCCTCGGGTGCATCGAGGGTCACCACATGGCCCGCCCCGTCGATCACCCGCTCCCGCACGCCCTCGGCGCGGGCCCAGCGCGGCATAGCCGAAGAGATGTTGCCCGTGCGGTCGGCGGCGCCGCGGATCAGGCCCAGCGGCACCGGTATGCGGTACGCCGGATCCGGGTCCACCAAAGAGGCGGTGGCGCGCCAGACGTCGAGGAAGCTGCGCGCGGGCATCCGGGACAAGACCGCCTCGATCTCAGCGACGGCGTCCGGGCGCACCGCCGAGGCCTTCGCCATGAGCCGTGGCAGGCGCCGAGCGGGGACCATGCCCAGCATCGGATCCGCCAGACGCAGTCCGAACCGCTCGGCGCGGGTCAGCGGACCGGTGTTCCAGGTCGAATCCACCGCGATCAGGCCGCGGACGCGGTCGGGATGCCGGCGCACGAACGCCTGGGAGAGGTTCCCGCCGAGCGAATGCCCGACGAGGATCGGACGCTCGCCGCCGCATGCATCCAGCAGCGCGCCGAGATCGTCGAGGGCGTCGCATGCGGTGAACCGGGCGCCCGGCTTCAAAAGCGATGCACCGTGACCGCGCAGGTCCCAGAGGATCGGGCGGTGCCCCGCCAACTGAGCGGCGTGCGCCTGGACCAGGAACACGGTGTGATCCATGCCTGCGCCATGCGTGAAGACGATGGGTTGCCCTTCTCCTCCCGGATCCACGAACCGGATGGCGGCGCCAGGACGATCGCACTCCCGGTCTAGTTTCACCATTCTCTGAAAATAGCACCACGCTCGTAGAAGCGCGACGAAACCTAGGGTACTATATCACGCATCACATTCTATTGGGGAGGAAACATGCACAGAAGAGGTGAACACCGCCGAAGGCTCCACCTGACGCGAGCGATCATCGCGGCCGCCGTGGGCCTGGCAGGAGTCGCAGCGGCCGGGCCGGCATCCGCGGCGCCGCCGTACGAGACAGAGGGCTCACTGGATTCCATCGCATTCACCGAGACGACGGTCGCGTCCGGATCCGAAGCGCGGCTGGACGCCACGTGGAGCCTGCCGGACAACCCGGCGACTCCCGCCGGGTTCGTCCTGCCGCTGCCGTCGGGTCTGCAGGGACTGACAGACGCGTTCCCGCTTCTGGCGCCGGACGGCGCGGAGATGGGGCACTGCGAGGTCAGCGCCACGGAACTCGTCTGCGACATCGATTCCGGGTACATCGCGGCTCACCCGCTCAACATCTCGGGCACTTTCAACTTCTGGGTGCAGGTCCAGACGACGGTGGCGCAGGATTCGCGTGTGGACTACGTCTTCGGCGATGTGTCGGCCGCCGTCACGGTCCAGGCCTCCGACACGCCGTGCACGGTCGACTGCGACTTCCCCGGGAGGGAGTCCGAGAAGACAGGCGTCCTCGACCGGGCGACAGGAGAGATCAGCTGGTCCGTCAAGATCGCCGCGCCCGTCGAAGGAATGGCGGGCGGCGAGGAGATCGTCGTCAGCGACGCTCCTGGCTCGAACCACGCGCTGTTGCCCGACCGCACGACCGTCTGGCAGGCACCCGGTCTCATCGTCTACCCGAACAACGTGGAGGGTCCGGGCGAGTGGACGGAGAATCCCGACGCCGAGGTCTCTCCGGACGGCGGCGACGTCAGCTTCACGGCGCAGGAAGGCCACTTCTACGACGTGACCTTCGTGACCCGGGTGAGTGACGGCGGCGTGCAGGGCACGTACACCAACGACGCGACGATCACAGTGGATGGAGTTGCCACCACGGTGGCCGCATCGGTCTTGCGACAGGGTGGAGGAGGCACCGGCATCGGCGACGACGTCGCTCGGTTCTCGATCACGAAGGCTGTCACGGGACCGGCCGCCGACGTCGACGTGCCTGAGTTCACAGGACGCTATTCCGTGAGGACTCCCGACGGCGACGTGCTCGACGGCGACTTCTCGGTCTCCGCCGACGAGACCTGGACGAGTGCCGACTTCCCTGAGGACTCGGTGGTGCACCTGAGCGAAACGGCGCCGGCGGCGCTTCCCGGGATCGATTGGACCACCGCCGAGTTCTCGGTGAACGACTTCGTCCTGCGCGGCGGCGAATCGACGCCGGTGACGCTGACCAACGGCTCCGCCCTTGCCCTCGGAACGTTCGTCGTCTCGAAGCGTGTCGTCGGCGACGGCGCAGTGCTGCTCCCGGACGACCGCGACTTCACGGTGAACTACACCTACCCTGCGGGCCCCGGATACCCGGCCGGTTCCGGCAGCATCGAGGTGCCCGCGGATGGCACGCCGTCAGAATCGCCCGCCCTGCCCGTGGGTGCGACGGTCGAGCTGTCGGAGGAGACACCGCAGGCCGTCGATGGTACTGTCTGGGGCGATGCGGAGTTCTCTGCATCGTCCGTGACGATCGCACGCGCGGAGACACCGACCGTGCTGCTGACGAACTCGCTCACGGCAACCGATCCGGGCACGGACCCCGGAACCGACCCCGGCACGGACCCGGTGACCGACCCCGGGACCGACCCCGTGACCGACCCCGGCACCGACCCGGTGACCGAGGGCGCGCTTGCCGTCACGGGCGGCGGGAGCGGTCTGCCCACTCTTCTGACGGCCGGGCTTCTCCTGTCCGCGGGGATCGCGCTGCTCGCAGTGCGAGCGCTGCGGCGCAGGGCCGCTCTGGCCTGACCCGACGGAGCCTCCGGTGCACGCTTCGGCGTCCATCGGAGGCTCCGCCTGTGGGATCAGGCCTTCACGGGCTCCGGGAACATCGCGGTGAACAGGTTCCCCACCCATTCGAGAAGGTCCGCATCGACAGGGAGCGGCAACACGAGCGCCTCTCCCCCGCCGACCAGCTTCGCCTTGGGATACAGCCGCTGCAGACGCACCTTCATGGAGTCCTCGAACCGGGCGGGCGCGACCCTGAGGTTCGAGCCCATCGCCACCACGTCCGTCAGACCGGCGCGGGCGGCACGACGCCGCAGGCGCGCCACGGCCACGAGCGTGCCGACCTCGTCGGGGAGCGCTCCGTACCGATCGGCGAGTTCCTCGGCGACCAGATCGATCGCATCCTCAGCCGCCGTCGCCGCCGCAGCGGCCGACAGCTTCTGATACGCCTCGAGGCGCAACCGCTCGCTGTCGATGTAGTGCTCCGGGATCCGCGCGTCCACCGGCAGCTCCAGGCGCAGCTCCGCCTCGGAGGCCGTGTCCTCGCCGCGGAAGGTGGCCACGGCTTCGCCGATCATGCGCAGATACAGGTCGAAGCCGACGCCGGCGATGTGACCGGCCTGCTCGGCACCGAGCAGATTGCCCGCGCCGCGCAGTTCGAGATCCTTCAGCGCGACCTGCATGCCGGAGCCGAGCTCGTTGTTCAGTGCGATCGTCTGCAGCCGGTCCGCGGCGGTCTCCGACAGCGGCTTGCTGTCGTCGTAGAGGAAGTAGGCGTACGCCCGCTCGCGCCCTCGTCCGACGCGCCCGCGCAGCTGGTGCAACTGGGACAGGCCGTACTTGTCGGCGCGGTCGATGATGATCGTGTTGGCGTTGGAGATGTCCAGGCCGGTCTCGACGATCGTGGTCGACACGAGCACGTCGTACTTGCGCTCCCAGAAGTCGTCCACGACCTGCTCGAGCTGGTGCTCGCCCATCTTGCCGTGCGCGACCGCGATGCGCGCCTCGGGCACGAGTTCGGCCAGCTCCGACGCCACCCGCTGAATGGACTGCACCCGGTTGTGCACGAAGAACACCTGTCCCTCGCGGAGGATCTCGCGCCGGATCGCCGCGGCGATCTGCTTGTCGCTGCGCGGGCCGACGAACGAGAGGATCGGATGCCGGTCCTCCGGCGGAGTCTGCAGGGTCGACATCTCGCGGATGCCGGTGACCGCCATCTCGAGTGTGCGCGGGATCGGCGTGGCACTCATCGCGAGGATGTCGACGTTCGTCTTCATCTTCTTGAGCGTGTCCTTGTGCTCGACCCCGAAACGCTGCTCCTCATCGATGATCATCAGGCCGAGGTCCTTGAAGATCACCTGGTCGGTGAGGATGCGATGGGTGCCGATGACCATGTCGACCGAGCCGTCCACGAGACCCTGCAGGGTGAGCCTGGCCTCTTTGTCGGTCTGGAAGCGCGACAACGGCCGCACCTTCACCGGGAAGCCGGCGAAGCGCTCTGTGAAGGTTTCGAGATGCTGCTTGACCAGCAGGGTGGTCGGCACGAGCATCGCGACCTGCTTGCCCTCCTGGATGGCCTTGAACGCCGCCCGCACAGCCACCTCGGTCTTGCCGAAGCCGACGTCTCCCGACAGCAGCCGGTCCATCGGGATCGGGCGCTCCATGTCGGCCTTGATCTCATCGATGGTCTGCAGCTGGTCTTGAGTCTCTGCGAACGGGAACGCCTCTTCCAGTTCGCGCTGCCACGGGGTGTCGGGCCCGAACGCATGCCCCTTGGAGCTCATGCGTGCCGAGTACAGCTTGACCAGCTCGACGGCGATGTCGCGCACGGCCCGGCGCGCCTTGCCTTTCGCCGCGGCCCAGTCGCTGCCGCCCATCTTGGAGAGCACGGGCGCCTCTCCGCCGACGTACTTCGACAGCAGATCCAGCTGATCGGTGGGGACGAAGAGCTTGTCGCCCGGGTAGCCGCGCTTGGATGGCGCATACTCGAGCACCAGGTACTCGCGGGTCGACTTGACGGCGTTGCGACCGCCGGAGGAGACCTCGCGCTTGGTCATCTCGACGAAGCGGCCGATGCCGTGGGTGGTGTGCACGACGTAGTCGCCCTGCTTGAGCTGCAGGGGGTCGACGACGTTGCGGCGTCGGGATGCGAGCTTCTTCACGACGCGCTGATCGCCGCCGATGGTGCGCCCGTAGAACTCGTTGTCGGTGAGCACCGCGAGCTTGGCCTCGGGCACCTGGAATCCGGACTCCACGGCGCCGCAGGTGAGAGTGGCGATACCTGCCTCGGGCGCCATGGTGAGGTCGTCGACGACGCGCGCGGCCAGGCCGCGATCGCTCAGCACGTCGCGGGCTCGCTCGACGAGCCCCTGGCCGGAGGCGATCACGACCACACGCCAGCCCTCCCCGAGCCGAGCTTGCACGAACGAGATCGCACCGTCGACGTTGCCGTGGAACGAGGGGATGATCGACGAGTCGAGCCCTTCCGCATCTGCATCGTCCGTCGCGAACGTGCTGAGCCGCCACCAGACGCCCTCGCGCTCGCGGACGATCTCGCGAAGCCGGGCGAGCGAGATGAAATCGCCTGCGCCCAGATCGATGGGGGCGGATGCCCCGGATGTCGCCGCGCTCCACGCGGCATCGAGGAACTCCCGGTTCGTCTCGCCGAGGTTCTGCGCGCGTGCGCTGGCCCGCTCGGGGTCGACCACCGCCGCCGCCGACTGCGCGGGAAGGTACTCGGCCAGGGTCACGAGAGGGCCGGAGACCGCGGGCAGCAGCGACTCCATGCCCTCGACGGGGATGCCCTCGGCCATCTTCTCGAGCATCCCGGCGATCGCCGGGAACCTTCCCACCAGCGCAGCCGCCCGTTCGCGTACCTCGGCGGTGAGCAGCAGTTCCCGGCTCGCCGGCAGCTCGACGAAGGCGACGTCGCCGGGAAGCGAACGCTGGTCGGCCACCGAGAAGGCTCGGATCTGATCGATCTCGTCGCCGAAGAACTCCACGCGCAGCGGGTGATCCGCCGTCGGCGGGAACACGTCGAGGATGCCGCCGCGCACGGCGAACTCGCCGCGACGCGACACCATGTCCACCCGCGAGTACGCACGCTCGACCAACTGCTCCACGGCGTCTTCCAGCTCTGCACCGCGGCCGCCGATGCGCAGTTCGAGCGGGGCCGCCTCGCCGAGATTCGTCGCCAGCGGCTGCAGCGCGGCGCGCACCGAGGCGACGACGATCAGCGGCCGCCGGCCGTCCCACGTCGTGATGCGCCGCAGGGTCTCCAGCCGCCGGCCGACCGTGTCGGGGCTCGGGCTCAGGCGCTCATGCGGCAGCGTCTCCCACGCGGGGAACGTGAGGATCTCCGCGCCGTCGAGGTAGGCCCCCAGGGCAGCCGCGACCGACTCGGCGCGCCGCCCGGTGGGCGTCACGACCAGGGCGGATGCGGGAAGCCCCGCCCGAGCCCGCTTGGCGAGCAGCCCGGCGATGATCGGCGCGTCGAGGCCGTCGACCGCCGAGATCTCGGCGTCGGTCTGCGCCCAGGTGAGGGCGTCTCGGTACAGGTTCGCCTCTTCCAAGGCACGCAGAATCCCCGGAACAGTCACCGGTTCATCCTAGTCTCGCGCGCCGACATCGGGCCGGGAGCACCGTGCTCGGGCGCTCGACGAGCTCTACGCTGGGTCGATGGAACCCGTCACCCTGCGCACCGAGCGCCTCGAGCTCAGCATCCCGACCGCGGCCGACGTCGATGCGATCACGGCCGCCTGCCAGGATCCCGAGATCCCGCGCTGGACCACGGTGCCGAGCCCGTACGCGCGGAAGGATGCCGAGGAGTTCATCGCGCTCGTCGCCGGCTGGTGGGCGGACGGCATCGAGACGGTCTGGGCGATCCGGCGCGACGACGAGCTGGCCGGCATGATCGGACTGCACCGGATCACGAAGCATGCGCACGGCGGCGAGGCCGAGATCGGCTACTGGGGCACCGCCGCACACCGCGGCCAGGGCGTGATGGGGGAGGCCGGACGCGCAGTGGTCGACTACGCCTTCGCCGAACTGGGTCTGGCCCGCATCGAGTGGCGCGCCGTGGTCGGTAACGCACCTTCGGCACGCACGGCTCGCAGCCTCGGGTTCCGATATGAGGGGATGCGGCGCCAGGGCCACGCCAGCCCACGCGGCCGCGACGACGGCTGGATCGCCGGCCTGCTGGCATCCGATGACCGCGCCCCGGTGGAGTGGCCGGTGCTCTGACGCCCGAAACACAGGAACTCGCACGAAACGCAGGTGCGGATACCCGCACCCCCTGCATCTCGTGCGATGCCCTGCGATTGGGCGGGCACCCGTGACAGGATGACTGCATGCCCGAGATGCCGGAAGTGCAGGGTCTGGTCGACTTCCTCGCCGAGCGCGCGGCGGGGCGCACCATCACGCGTGTCAGCGTGGCCGCGATCGCCGCGCTGAAGACGTTCGACCCGCCCGTGACGGCGCTGCAGGATGCGGTGATCACCGGAGCCGTCCGGCACGGCAAGTTCGTCGACATCGCACTGGGAGCGGATCTCCACCTCGTCTTCCACCTCGCCAAAGCGGGCTGGCTGCGCTGGTACGACACGGTTCCGACGACGCTCATCAAACCCGGACGCAGCCCGATCGCCCTGCGGGTGGCGCTCGACGACGGCAGCGGATTCGACCTCACGGAGGCCGGAACGAAGAAGTCGCTCGCGGTGTACGTCGTGCGCGACCCTCACGACGTGCCCGGCGTCGCCCGGCTGGGACCCGACCCGCTGGACGCGTCGTTCACGCGGGACGCCTTCGCGGCGCTGCTGACGGGCAGACGGATGCAGATCAAGGGACTGCTGCGCGACCAGGCGCTCATCGCGGGCATCGGGAACGCGTACAGCGACGAGATCCTGCACGCGGCGAGGATGTCGCCCTACGCTCCGGCGGGCAACCTCGACGATGCCGACATCGATCGGCTGTACCGGGCGATGCAGACCACGCTGCGAGACGCCGTCGCCGAGGCGGCAGGCAAGCCGCCCGCTGATCTGAAGGATGCCAAGAGGGCCGGATTCCGCGTGCATGCGCGCCGTGGCGAAGCGTGCCCGGTGTGCGGTGACACGGTGCGCAGCGTGTTCTTCGCGGATCGCAGCCTCGAGTACTGCCCCACGTGCCAGACCGGCGGCAAGGCGCTCGCGGATCGGCGACTGTCACGGCTGCTGAAGTGAGATGTATGACGCGGAATGAATCCTCCGGCGCCGCGTTGACTAGACTCTGAGCATCAACGTGCTCCGGGGTCGGTGAGAATCCGAACCGGCGGTGACAGTCCGCGAACGCCTGGCGACAGGCGCCGATCCGGTGGAAATCCGGGACCGACGGTGATGCGAGCGAAGCTCGCTAGTCCGGAAGAGAGGCAGCACGGGCGACGCCATCGCGCGCGCTGCCGGCCCCGGGAATCCAGAGAGAGACGACCGATGGCAGTGAGCGACGCGGAACGGCGGGCGATGACGCGCGCCCTCGCCCTCGCCGCCCAGGGGCCCCGGGGTGTGAACCCCCAGGTGGGCGCGATCGTTCTCTCCCCCGCCGGTGAGGTGCTGGCTGAGGGCTGGCACCACGGCGCCGGCACCGCGCATGCCGAAGTGGATGCCCTGGCCAAGCTCTCGCCTGGTGCGGCACGCGGCGGCACGGCCGTCGTCACTCTCGAGCCCTGCAACCACACCGGCCGGACAGGCCCGTGTGCCCAGGCGCTCATCGATGCCGGCATCAGCCGGGTGATCTACGCGCTCGACGACCCGGGCGACGCATCCAGCGGCGGCGCGGACCGTCTGCGGGCGGCGGGTGTCGAGGTCGAGGCGGGAGAACAGGCCGCTGTCGCCTCGGAGCTCGTCTCCGACTGGTTGACGGTGCAGCGCCTGGGCCGCCCGCACGTCACCGTGAAGTGGGCGCAGAGCCTGGACGGACGCGCTGCCGCATCCGACGGCAGCAGCCAGTGGATCACCGGCCCCGCGGCCCGCGCCGACGTGCACCGCCGCCGCGCGGCGTCCGACGCGATCGTCGTCGGCACCGGCACCGTGCTGGCCGATGATCCCGCTCTCACCGCTCGTGACGGCGATGCGCTGCTGCCTCATCAGCCGATTCCGGTCGTCATCGGATCGCGGCCGACGCCGCCGGATGCCGCGGTGCGTCGCCATCCCCGCTCCCCTGTCCTCTATGACACCCATGACCTCGCCGCCGTCCTGAGCGACCTCGGGGAACGCGGCGTGCAGCGGGTGTTCGTCGAGGGCGGTCCGACCCTGGCCAGCGCGTTCATCGCCGCGGACCTCGCCGACGCGGTGCTCGTCTACGTCGCGCCGGTGCTGCTGGGCGGCGACCGCCTGGCGCTCACCGACATCGGCGTGGACGGCATCCAGGAGGCGCGCCGGCTGCACGTCGACGAATGGATCCCTCTCGGCGACGACCTGCTCGCCGTCGCCCGCCTGAGCGCTTCATCGGAAGGAAGCTGATGTTCACCGGAATCATCGAGGAGATCGGCGAGATCTCCGCCATCACCGCGTCGGGTGACGGCTGGCGCCTCACGGTGCGGGCGCCGAAGGCCGCGGCCGACGCCGTGCACGGCGAGTCGATCGCCGTCAGCGGCGTGTGCCTGACCGTCGTCGGCTCCACCCACGACACCTTCGACGCGGATGTCATGAAGCAGACCCTCGACGTCTCGGCCCTGGGCGCCCTCGGCGCCGGGTCGCGCGTGAACATCGAGAAGGCGATGCCCGTGGGCGCACGGCTCGGCGGTCACATCGTCCAGGGTCATGTCGATGGCACGGGCGAGGTGCTGCAGGTGCGTCCGGGCGCGCAGTGGCGCGTACTGCGCATCTCGCTGCCCGCCGACCTCGCCCCGCTGGTCGTCGACAAGGGCTCCATCGCCGTCGCCGGCACCTCGCTCACCGTCAGCGCGGTCAGCTCCCCCGCCGAATCCGCGGCCTGGTTCGAGGTCTCCCTGATCCCCGAGACCCTCGAGGCCACCATCCTCGGCGCGCTCGTCCCGGGAGATCCCGTCAACCTCGAGACCGATATCCTCGCCCGCCACGTCGAGCGCCTCCTCGCGTTCCACGCCCTTCCGGAAGGAGGCTCACGATGAGCCTTGCCACCATCAACGAGGCCGTCGAGGCGCTGCGCGCCGGCCGGCCGGTCATCGTCGCCGATGACGAGAACCGCGAGAACGAGGGCGACATCATCATCTCGGCCGAGCTCGCCACACCGGAGACCATGGCCTGGATGGTGCGCTGGACATCGGGGCTGATCTGTGCGCCGATGCCCGCCGACCTCGCCGACAGCCTGAACCTGCCGCCGATGGTGGAGAGCAACGAAGACGCCCGCTCCACGGCCTACACGGTCAGCGTCGACGCCGCGCAGGGCGTGACGACCGGCATCAGCGCGAGCGACCGCGCGCACACCCTGAACGTGCTGGCCGACCCGGCATCCACCGCCACGAGCATCATCCGGCCCGGGCACATCCTGCCTCTGCGCGCCGTCGACGGCGGCGTGCGCGAGCGAGGCGGCCATACCGAGGCCGCGGTCGAGCTCATGCGGTTGGCCGGGCTGAATCCGGTGGGCGCGATCGCAGAGGTCGTCGCCGAGGACGGCAGCATGATGCGCCTTCCCGGGCTGATCGAACTCGGCGAGCGCGATGGAGTGCCCGTCATCACGATCGAGCAGCTCATCGTGCACCTCAACGAGGTCGACCCGCGCGACGAGGCCGACTGCCTGACGAAGCGCACCGGCCGCCGGGTGAGCCTGCGCGCCGATGCCACCGTCCCCACCGACCACGGCACGTTCCGCTTCCTGGCCTACAAGGACCGCATCACCGGCACCGACCACGTCGCCGTCGTATCCGGCACCCCCGGTGACACCGCCCTCGTCCGGGTGCACTCGGAATGCCTCACCGGCGAGGCCTTCGGATCGCAGAAGTGCGAGTGCGGACCGCAGCTGCAGGCTGCGCTGGACATGATCGATGCCGAGGGCGGCGTGGTCATCTACATGCGCGGCCACGAGGGCCGCGGCATCGGACTCATCAACAAGCTGCGGGCATACAGCCTGCAGGAGGGCGGGCTGGACACCGTCGACGCGAACCTCGCGCTGGGGCTGCCCGCCGACGCCCGCGACTACGCGGCCGCGGCCGGCATCCTCGCCGATCTGGGCGTGTCGAAGGTGCGCCTGCTCACCAACAACACCGACAAGGTCGCACAGCTGCGCGAACTCGGGCTCGACGTCGTCGAGCAGGTCCCGCTGATCGTCGGCGTCGGCCCGAACAACCATCAGTACCTCGAGACCAAGCGCGACCGCATGGGCCACATCATCGGCGAGACCGAGCTGGCCGCAGCGCTCGCGAGCGGAAAGGAGCACGCATGAGCGGCGCCGGAGCACCCACCCCGTCCACACCGATCGACGGCAGCGGCCTGAACGTCGTCGTCATCGCCGGCACCTGGCACGAGACGATCTCGAACGGTCTCATCGCCGGGGCACAGCGCGTCCTCGACGAGGCCGGCGCCTCGCACACGCTCGTGCGCGTGCCGGGCTCGTTCGAGCTGGCCGTCGCCGCCCAGGCGGCCTTCGCCGGCGGGGCGGACGCGGTCGTCGCGCTCGGCGTGATCATCCGCGGCGGGACCCCGCACTTCGAGTACGTCTCGGCCGCCACGACCGACGGTCTGACCCGGGTGTCGCTGGACGCCGGTCGGCCGGTGGGGTTCGGGCTGCTCACCCTCGACGACGAGCAGCAGGGACTGGACCGTGCCGGCCTGCCCGGCTCGAAGGAGGACAAGGGGGCCGAGGCGGCGGATGCCGCTCTTCGCACCGCACTGGTCGTGCGCGCGCTGCGCAGCTGACGCACTCCCTATCAGATCCCGCGCGCCGACGCCGATGGCTAACCTGGGGCCATGGAGACCCTGCGCCACATCGTCCTCTTCGTCCATCTGATCGGCTTCGCCGTGCTGTTCGGCTCCTGGGCCGTGCAGGCGTTCGGCGGCAAGCGCGAGATCACCCGGCTGATGCACGTCGGCATCTCGATCGCCGCCGTCGCCGGCCTGGCCCTCGCAGCGCCCTGGGGCCTGCCCGAGGGCGTCAGCGCGGGTGACATGCCGTACGCCAAGATCGGCACGAAGCTCGTCGTACTCATCGCGATCGGCGCCCTGCTCGGCATCGGTCAGGCACGCCAGCGCAAGTCTGGCGCCGTGCCGCCCGTGCTGTTCTGGGCCGTCGGCGTTCTGACGCTGGTGAACGCGGGCATCGCCGTCCTCTGGCGCTGAGCGCCGCGGGGAGTGGAACGGCGACGCGACCGTCCCATGTGAACATCGAGGGATACCGCGACCCGACCGAAGGCGGCCGGGTCGCGGTACCGTCAGCGCATCACGAAACCGGTGCGGAGGAGAGGATGAGAATCGGATCCATCCCGAACTTCTTCACCGCTGCGTCCGTGGCGGCGTTGTTGTACTTCAGCGTGCCTCGAGCGCCGTAGTACTGACCGAACGTGGTCCGCAGCGTGCCCATGGCCTTGGCGCTGCGGTCGAAGCCGCCGTCGACGTCGAAGATCCCCAGCAGGGCCGCGGTGATGTTGCCCTCCGACCGGTCGGCCGTCGAGTACGTCGTGTCGAACACGGCGTCGGGGCGTCCGTCGGCGTACACGTAGCGCCGGTCGCCCAGCGCGTGCGCCGCGACGGCATTCGCCCAGCCCTCCGTCCACGCGCACGTCGTGTTCGTCGTGAGGTCGTAGTCGTGCGGGTCGCAGTCGCCGATGTCCATCCATTTGGCCCAGCCCTTGTACTTGCCGTTGCCCTCGAGATGCTGCCCGGCCAGCGTCCACTGCCACCAGTGACCGGCCTCATGCAGGATCGTGTGCTTCGAGGTGGCGTCGCCGTAATCGAGCACGACGTCGTGCAGCTCCGGTACCCAGACGCCGCCTCCCGAGGTCTGCGTTCCCCATCGGAAGGTCAGCGCCTCGCACGCGCTGCCGTTCCAGCAGGCGCCGGTCGAACCGCGCTTGTCCCACAGCAGCCGCAGGGTGTCGATGATGTGCCACGCACCGGCCAGATTCCCGTCGATCTGGACGTTCGGCTGGGCGATCGTGACCGTACCGTCCGCGGCGGTCGTACGCGCCCCCGAGACCGGCACGGTGATCTGGTACGGCGTCAGCGAGGTGCGCGACACGGTGCGCCACTGCACACGCCCGTTCGCGGACGCGGTGGAGGAGAGGGTGAGTGTGACGCCAGAGGCCCCGGCCGCCGGCGAGCAGGCGGAGAATCGTCCGTCTGCGCTGGTGGTGCCCTTCTTCAGCACCTGCCCGTTCGCGCTCTTCAGCGTCCAGTCCGACGAGCCGGCGGTGTTCCACGACGAATCGAAATCGTCTTCGGCGATCGACTGCCAGTAATAGCCGGTGCCCTTCACGCAATAGGTCGTGGCCGCAGCAGCGGGCTGCGCGACCGCCACGCCCGCCGCGATCAGGACGGCCATGGCGACGGCGCTCAGCCGCTTCCGCCACCGATCTGCGCGCGCCTGTGTGTTGTCTGTCATCGAAACACTCCTTCGTGTCGAATCCCCGGTGCGAACCGGCACCCACGTCATCGTGGTTCCCGAAAGTCTCGCGCTTCGCCTCGGCCCGCCCTATCCCAATCCGCCATAACCGCGTGCTATGCCGGTGTCGCCGTCTGGGGGCTCAGTACCTCGCGCTGACCCGCTTCACGGCGCCGTCGAGCGTGATCTCGCCGCCATAGGGGACGATCCACTGCGGGCGGGTGTGGCCGAAGGGCACGCCGACGCACACGACGGCATCCGGGTTGTACCGGGCGACCTGCTCGATCACCACGTCGCGCTGCTCTTCGCGCAGCTGCGCCTTCTCGGCCGCAGAGGGGGAGACGTCGAAAGTGCTCACCGCGGGCCGTGCGAACGCCACCCCCGCCACAGCCTCCAGCATACCGCGCTCGCCGAACGAGCGCAGCTGCTCGGCCACGACCGCTGCCGGAGTCAGCCGCTCGCTGGTCTCGAGGAGCAGCACGCAACCGGCGAGTTCGGCAACGGACGGAAGCCGGTCGGCGAGCGCGAGCTGGGTGACGACCTCGAGACAGCCGCCCCAGGTGCGTCCGGTGACCGAGGTCGCCGGCCCCGCCCAGGCCCAGGGTCCGGTCGGCTCACGATCGCCGAACTCGGTCAGCGCCTCGGGGCTCTCCCAGCGCCGGCCGAAGTCCTCCGACTCCCCCGGCTCGGTGAGCTCGATGTCACCGCCATCGATCAGCGCCGCCCGAAGCGAACTCAGGTGGATGTCGTCCACGCCCGGGCCGGCACCGAGATGGATCTGCGTGGAGCCGCCGTAGTACCCGGCGATCCCCAGCCGCCACAGCCAGTTGAGGATGTTGGTGTTGTCGCTGTAGCCGACGAAGGGCTTCGGATCTGCGAGCGCGAGCGCCGGGTCGAGGTGGCGGGTCACGAGGATCTGGTCGTCGCCGCCGATCGTCGCGATGATGGCCCGGATGCCGGGATCGGCGAAGGCGGCGTCGACGTCGGCCGCCCGCGCCCGGGGAGTGGCATCCAGCTGCCGGGTGGTGGGGTACTCGACGGGGATGAGGCCGGTCAGCTCGGTGAGACGTCGCAGCGCCTGCTCGTGGATCTCCTCCGACACCGCCGGTGCCGCGAAAGCAGGCGAAAGGATGGCGACGCGGTCGCCGGACGCGAGCTTCGGAGGAATCAGCATCCGTCCATCCTGCCCCACCGCACACGTCAACGACGGTTGACACTCGCGCGGCGTCAACCTATATTGACGACATGACCGTTCGCACCGCAGTTCCCACCGATCCCGAGGGCGAGCCCATCGCGCAGCTGCACCGGCTCGCCGCCGCCCGCCGGGAGATCGCCCGCACCGAGGAGGCGCAGGTGCGCCGCGCCCGCCTGGCGGGATATTCCTGGCAGACCATCGCCAGCGCGATGGGAGTCAGCAGGCAGGCAGCCCACAAGCGGTTCGGCCGGCAGTAGGCGCGGGATCCCCGCGAGGCGATCGCCCGGCGGCTCAGATCCGGTCGACCTCGGCGGGGACATCCAGCGGGACGACCACGGGCGCCCCTTCCACCTCGACGACTCGTGCACTGAGGCCGAACACCTCCTGCAGCAGGTCGTCTGCGAAGATCTGCTGGGGAGCGCCGGCAGCGACCACGCGCCCCTCAGCCATGACCACGATGCGATCGGCGAAGCGAGCCGCCAGCGTCAGGTCGTGCAGCACAGCCACGACGGTGCGCCCCTGCGCGGCGACGCGCCTCACGGCGACGAGCACGTCGACGGCGTGCGCGAGATCCAGGTAGGTCGTCGGCTCGTCGAGCAGCACGATCCCGGCCTCCTGCGCGAGCACCAGCGCGATCCACGCCCGCTGGCGCTGCCCTCCTGAGAGGCTCTCGATCGGCGCATCGGCCAGATGCAGCAGGTCGACCCTCGTGAGCGCGTCGTCGACAACCTCGCCGTCTCGCGCGGACCACGGCGCGAGCACTCCCCGGTGCGGGTGCCGGCCCCGGGCGACGAGTTCGCGCACGGACAGGCCCTCCGGGGGCAGCGGCGCCTGAGGGAGCAGAGCCCGCATCCGCGCGAGCACGGGCGGCGAGAGCCGGGAGATCTCCCTGCCCTGCATCCGGACGGAGCCGTCACTGGGCCGCAGCAGACCGGAGAGGCCGCGCAGCAGCGTCGACTTGCCGGAGCCGTTGGGCCCGATGATGACGGTCAGCCGGCCCGGCTCGAACGCGAGATCGACGTCGGCGACCACCGGGCGTCGTCCGTAGCCGAGGCTGAGCCCGGCGGCGATGAGAGTCATGAGCGCGCCCTTCTGCGAATGAGGAAGATCAGGTAGACGGCGCCGACGGCGCCGGTGACGATGCCCACGGGCAGCTGCACGGGACCGGCGCCGAACCAGGCGAACAGATTGCGGCCGACCAGATCGCCCGCGCCCACGAGAATCGCTCCCACCGCCACCGAGAGCAGAAGCGGCGGTCGTCCCGCACCCGTCAGGCGCTGCGCGATGGCCGGTGCACAGAGCCCGACGAACGCGACGGGCCCCGCGGCCGCCGTCGCGACGCCCGCGAGCACCGCGGTGAGTGCCAGGCTGATCCAGCGCACGCGGTTCACGCGTACGCCGAGCGCCTCGGCGACGTCGTCGCCGAGAGCGATCATGGAGAGGGGGCGCACGAGCGCGGTGAGCGCGAGCAGGCAGAGCGCGAGCACGGCGAGCACCGGCACCACGTCGGCCCAGTTCCTGCCGTTGAGCGATCCCGTGAGCCAGGTCGCCGCTCGGCCCGCATCGTTCACGTCACCCTGGACGAGGAGCCAGGTCACCGCGGACTGGCACATCGCCGTGACGCCGACTCCGACCAGCACCACCCGCTCCGTCGTCCGGGCGATGAGCGAGACGAGCAGGGTGGCCGCCGCTCCCCCGGCGACGGCCGCGAGGGGCACGCCGATCATCGCCGCCGAGCCCGAGACCCCGCCCGCCGAGCCCGCGAAGGTGATCACCGCGACCGCACCGACGCTCGCACCGCCGGTCACGCCGACGATGTCCGGACTGGCCAGCGGATTGCGCATGACGGTCTGCGCGATCGCGCCGGCGAGGGCGAGCGCCGCGCCGACGGCGATACCCGCGGCCGCGCGCGGCAGACGCAGCGTCTGAACCACGAAGGCGTCCTCGCCACCGAGCAGACCGCCGACGACGCGGTCGGGCCCCAGGATCTCGCCGCCCAGGGCGAGCGAGGCGAGCAGCGCGGCGAGCACGAGAGGGGTCGCGGCGATCAACGCCCAGCTCTCACGTCGGCGCCGGAAGGCTGCGACCGTCACAGCACGATCCGCCTTCGGGCCACCGTCGCCAGGAACAGCGGGCCCCCGACCGCGCCGAGCACGACTCCGACCTGCAGCTCGCCGGTGCCGGCGACCAGTCGCCCCACCACATCGGCGAGAAGCAGCGCCGCGGCTCCCAGCGCGGCGCACACCGGAAGGAGCAGCAGGTGCCGCGTGCCGACCAGGGCGCGGCCCGCGTGCGCCGCGAGCAGCCCGATGAACGCGATCGGACCACACGCCGCGACGGCAGCGCCGGTCAGCAGCGCGATGGCGAGGATGCCGGCGAGCCGCAGTCGCGTCACGCGTACGCCCAGCGAGATCGCGAGGTCGTCGCCGAGCAGGAAGTGGTCGAGATCGCGCGCGCAGAGCATCGCGAGCGCCAACCCGGCTGCGACGAACGGCAGCACCTGCGCGGCCACCGCCGAACCTCGTCCCGAGAGCGCTCCGACCGCCCAGAAGCGGTAGCCGTCCAGAGTGTCGGCGTCGAGCAGCACGATCGCCGACGTGATCGCGGCCAGTGCCGCGCTCACGGCCACCCCCATCACGGCCAGCGTCACCGGCGAGACGCCACTCGCCCCGAGCCGCGCCGTGACTCCGAAGACCAGTGCGGTGGCCGCCAGCGCCCCGCCGAGCGCCCATCCGACCTGGGCCGTCATGCTCGATGCGGCCGCCACCTGCAGGCCGATCACCACGGCGAGGGACGAGCCCGCGCTGACGCCGAAGAGACCGGGTTCCGCGAGGGGGTTGCGTGTGAGCGTCTGCATCACGGCGCCGGCGACGCCAAGGCATCCCCCGACCACCAGACCCAGCAGCGTGCGCGGCAGGCGCAGATCGAGCACGACGATGTCGGCATCGGTGCCGGACGGCGACGTCAGAGCGGCCCAGACGTCGCCGAGCGAGAGCGTCCGCGACCCGAGGACGAGGCTCAAGATGACCGCGAATGACAGCGCTGCGACCACCCAGACTGTCCTATGTATTAGGTTAGCCTTACCTTCCATACTGACGCTCAGCGTAGCAGGCAGGCTCCCTCTCCCTCACCGAAAGGACCACCGATGCGGCGCTCCGCCCTCGCGATCTCCCTCCTCCTCGCCGTCGGTTTGACGGCATCCGCCTGCGCGGGCGCCCCGGCGGAGTCCGCCGAGCGCCCGGCCAGCACATCCGGCGCGACGGACTCGGCCGAGTGGCCGCGCACCATCGAGCACGCCATGGGCTCGACCGAGATCGACGCGCCGCCGCTGCGGATCGTCGCCCTCGACAACTCGTATGTCGATGCGACGATCCTGCTGGAGAGCGACGTGGTGGGCTACACGACCTATCGCAGCGTCGACGGAACCTTCCCCGAGTATCTGGGGGAAGCCGCGCAGGAGTACGCGGGCGAGGCGACGAGCGTCGGCGTGATCACCGAGCCCGACCTCGAGGCGATCCACGCGCTCGATCCGGACCTGATCATCTCGGCCAAGGTGCGTCACGAGAAGATCTACGATCAGCTCAGCCAGATCGCCCCGACCGTCATGAGCGAGACGACGGGACCGACCTGGCAGGAGAACATCCGGCTGCTGGCGAGCGCGCTCGGTAAGGAGGAGCTCGCCGAGGCGAAGCTCGAGACGTACCTCGCCGCGGCCGAGACGGTCGGCGCGGAGATCAACGAGAAGGCCGGAGACCCCACGATCTCAGTGGTGCGCTTCCTCGACGGCCCGACCCGCCTCTACCTGAACGCCACCTTCAGCGGAATCGTGCTCCAGGACATGAACCTCGCCCGGCCGAAGGCCCAGGACGTCGACGACTTCGCGATCGAGATCAACGAGGAGCAGATCGGCCTGGCCGAGGCCGACCGCATCTTCGTCACGACCTTCGCCGGCGAGGACGACCTCGGCGTGAAGACCAAGGAGCGCTTCGCCCTGAACCCGCTCTGGAAGCCCCTGGCCCCGAAGACGGTCGATGTCAGCGACGAGGCCTGGATGACTGCGGTGAGCGTGCAGGGAGCATACGAGATCATGTCCGATCTCGCCGACGCGTTCGATGTGGAGGGCCCGGCCGGCGCCGAGTCCGTCGTCGGCTGACGGACCTTCCCTCCGATGAGCATCGCCGTCCTCGCGACGAATCCGACCGACTCGAACACGGAGGGCTTCCTCCCCGCCGCCCTGCGGCGGGGAGGGCAGGTCCTCCTGCTGACCGATGATCCGCAAGCGCACCGCGACGCCTACGCCGGCACTGCGCTGAAGGATCGCATCACGATCACGGCGTGCGATGTGCGAGACCACCGCGCGGTGCTGACCGTCCTCGACGCGCACGACGTGCACGCCGTCTTCTCCGGCAGTGATCATCTGCAGATGCAGGCCGCCCTGGCCGCCGACTACCTCGGCCTGCCTGGCAAGGACTGGCGGGCCGCCTGGGCGACGAAGAACAAGGCGGCGATGCGCTCACGCCTGGCCAGGACGGGCGTGGATGCGGTCTGGTCGCTGCGCATCGATCCGGAGGACGAGCTCCCGCCCGAGCCGATGCCCTTTCCCGTCGTCGCGAAACCTCAGGAGGGCGTGGCCAGCGAGAACGTCGAGCTGTGCGCGGACCGCGAGCAGCTGATCGCCCACCTCGGCCGGGCCCGCGCCCGACGTGGCGCGGCGACCATCCTCGTCGAGGAGTTCCTCCCCGGCGAGCTGAGGACGCTGGAGACGCTCGGGGACGGCACGCGCCGGCACGTGCTCGGCGGCTTCCGCACGCGCCTGGGCGACCCGCCGAACTTCGTCGAGGAGGAGCTCACCTTCGAGCCCGAGCCCGACCCCATCATCGTCGATCAGGTCCTCGCCGCACTCGACGCCCTCGGCGTCGGCTTCGGGATCTGCCACACCGAGTACGTCGTGCACGAGGGCCGCGCGCGACTCATCGAGGTCAACTACCGCGCGATCGGAGACCAGTGCGATCTCCTGCTCGCCGACCTGCTGGACATCCCGCTGTTCGACCTCGCCCTCGGAGTGCACTGCGGAGACGCCCTGCCGCCGGAGCTCGGACGGCGGGTCGACGGGCGTGCGCGGGTGACCTACCTGTGCGCGTCCTCGGGCGGCACGCTCGAGGAGGCGCCGGATGCGGCCGACATCGTCACCGACGATGTGGCTCTGACGTACCGGCCGATGCGCGAGCGGGGCGTGCGTGCGGAGTTCACCGGAACCAACCGCGACTACCTCGGCGTGGTCCGCGCGCGCGGGAGAGAGCAGTCGCGGGTGGACGCCGCGGTCGCGGCGTTCATCGCCGAGAATCGATGGACGATCCGATGACCGGCGCGCCGACGGCATCGAACGAGGACAGACTGGTCTCCCGTCTGCTGGACGCCGTGCTGCGCGAGGACCTCTGGGGCTGGCGCACGCGGGGGACGGTGCGTCCCGGGGCACGGGGCGCGATGCTCGCATCGCCCGGCGGCGATCTCGCCCTGCCCGTGCAGCGCGGCCTCACCGCGGACTGGGTGACGCGGGCACCAGAGCTGGAGCGTCGCGGAGCGGTCGTGCGCGGACTGCATCCCGTGCTGGATGCCCTCGAACCGCTCGTCGATCCGCAGGACCGTGACGGCTTCTCCGCCTGGCGGGAGGAGTGCGCTGCGGCGCTGCGCGCCGATGACGCGCTGTCGTCGAGGCGTGAGCGAGCGCTGCGAAGGATCCGCGGGCGATCATCCGCCGACGTACACCGGCGCGCGCTGGTCGACGAGTCGGCCGCGGCTCACCTCGGCCACCCCGTCTACCCGACCGGCTCGGCGCGCACCGGCCTGTCCGAGGCCGAGGACGACGCCTACGGCCCGGAGTCGCTGCCGTCGTTCCCTCTGCGATGGTTCTCGGTCGACCGTGCGGCGCTCGACGGCACCATCCATGAGGGCGCCCTGCCGAACTGGTGGCCGGTTCTCGACGGGGATCGCTTCGCCCTCCCCTCGCATCCGCTCATGGCGGATCGTCTCGCCGAGCCGGCGCTGCGTCCGATGCCGGAGGCCCCGCCACTTCTCGTCACGCCGACTCTGTCGATGCGCACCGTGGCCGTCGACCGGGATCCGTCGTGGAGCCTCAAGGTGCCGGTGCCCACCGCCACCCTGGGCACCAGGAACCGGCGCCTGGTCTCCCTCGGGAGCCTGCGGGACGGCGCAGCGGGCGAGATCCTTCTGCGCCGGGTGCTCTCCGCTGACCCGGCCTGGCGGTCGCGCGTGCTGCACGCCGACGAGCAATCCTTCGGCGGCCTCCGCGGACGAGACGACGCCACCGTGCTGCTGCGGCGCAACCCGGCGCAGCCATCGGCGGCGCGGGTGGTGTCGGTCGCAGCGCTCCCGGCCACATCGCTGCGAACGGCCCGCCCCGTCATCTGCGAACTGGCCGCGCACATGGATGCCACCGTGCCGGCCCTGTTCGGCGAGGTCTGCACCCTGATCTTCGACTTCTCGGTCTGGCTCTACGCCAGGGGGATCGCGCTGGAGGCCCACCAGCAGAACATCTCGCTGATCGCCGAACCCGGGCATCCGCTCCGCCTTCTGCTCAAGGACAACGACGGCCTCCGCGTGCTGCCGGATCGACTGCGCCTGCCCGCGGGCGCCGAGCGGCCGGCCTTCGACGACGGGCGCATCATCGTCGATTCGGTCGAGCCGCTGCGTCACCTGGTGACGACCATCACGGTTCATCTCGTGGCCGGAATGCTCGCCGTCGCCCTCGCCGACGCCGGCATCGCGGACCGCGACACGCTGCTGCGCATCGCCGCCGCCGCGTTCGAGGACGCGGTGGACCGCGTGGGCGGAGAGGCGGCGCGCGAGCTCCGCGAGGGCATCATCGACTCCGCGCGGTGGCCGGTCAAGGCGATGGTGACCGCGGGAACCCTGCTCAGCAAGGAGCGATCCGGCGCCCTGGACGTCAACAAGCACTACGTCGACGGCCCCAACTACCTGTTCGGCGCACGATGAGCGGCGGCATCCATGTGCTGATCGGCTGCTACTTCGTGGCCTCGTTCGCCGCGCTGGGCCTGCCGCCGTACCTCACCGAGATCCTCCCCGGCCTCGGTGACGCCCAGGCGGCCTGGGCCGGGGTGCTGTACGTGGTGCCGACGGTGTTCGCCGCCGTGGCGGCGCCGCTGTGGGGACGCCTGGCCGACAGGTTCGGGCCGAGGCGGATGCTCCTGCGCGCCCAGTCGGGACTCGCCCTGGCTTTCGTGCTGGCGGGCATCGCCGACAGCGTCGTCGTGCTCGCCGTCGCCCTGATGCTGCAGGGCGTGCTGGGCGGCACGTACGCGGCCACGCAGGCATACCTCGGCAGCCGCCTCGACGCGCGCGAGCTCGGCACCGCTCTCGTGCTGCTGCAGGGCGCGGCCCGAGCCGCCCTGCTGATCGCCCCGCTGACCATCGGCGCGCTCTCCCACTGGATCTCGCCGCAGCACCAGTACCTGTGGTTCGCGGCACTGCCCGCGGCGACGGCCGTCCTCGTCCTCACCCTGCCGCGGCAGGAGGGGAGCGCGAAGGAGAGCGCCGCGACGCTCCGCCCGGGCGGTGACGTCTCGCCCTGGCTGGTCTGCGCGGTCGAGGCGGGATTCGTGCTCGCGACGGTCATCACCTATCCGTACTTCCTGAGGCAGATGACCACCTGGCATCCCGGCCTGACATCGCTGTGGGCGTCCGCGCTGTTCGCGCTGCCGCATGTGCTCTACCTCGTGTCGGCGGCGTTCCTGCACGCGCGCACCGCACGCCGGCCCATGCTCGCGCTGCGCACGGGCCTGCTGGCCGTCGCCGCCGGCGCCGCGAGCATCGCGCTGCCGCTGCCCATCCCCGTCGTGATCGCGGGACGGCTCGTCTTCGGCATCGGCATGGCGCTCGCCCTCGTCGCACTCGCGCAGCTCGCCTCCAGGGCGGTGCGCCCCGAGAGCTCGGGACGCACGTTCGGGGTCATCGAGCTGTTCTCCAAGCTCGGCGCGGTCGCCGCGGGCCTGCTCGCATCCGCGAGCTCCACCTGGAGCCCGGTGGCGCCCTTCCTGATCGGCGCGGCCGTGGCCGGCGCCTTCGCCGTCCTCCTCCCCTCGCACATCCCCGGCCCCCGTCGGGCCGAACCCCTCCTTCCTCACCTGACATCGGAGCAGAGATGAATCCCCTCGCCGACCTCGACATCGACGACATCGCCGCGCACGGCCTCGTCCGCGCCTTTCTGCGGGAGGTGTCGGTGCCCGACGCCCAGGCGCGTCTGACCGGATCATGGCTGGTGCTCTCGCTGCCGCGCACCGGACTCGCGCTGCGCCTGCAGGTGAGCCGGGCGAGCGTCACCGACAACCACCGCTTCACCGGTCCTGCGCAGATCGCCGAGAACGGCGGGTGGCGTATCGCGACGTCCGCAGACGTCGCCGAGGCGATCGCCCACGAACTGCGCCTGCTGACCGGCACCGCCAACGACGAGTTCGCGGCACAGGCCCGCGAATCCCGTCTGGGCATGCAGCGCGCCCACGCGGCGGTGCTGTCCCGCCGGGACCTCACGGCGGGGTCGGCGGTCGAGCGGTACCTGCAGTCCGAGCAGTCGCTGTGGGCGGGCCATCGCTGGCATCCGACCCCGAAGTCGCGGGACGAGGATGCCCGCACCTGGAGCTGCTACGCCCCGGAGGCGGCGCCTCGCATAGCGTTGCGCTGGCTGTCGGCCCCCGCAGAGCGGGTGATCGGCGAGGACTCCCGCGACGGCGCCCGGACGACGGCCGAGGCCCTCGCCGGCGCTCCCGAAGCGGATGCGGGTCGCATCGCCCTTCCCGTTCACCCCTGGCAATGGGAGCGCCTGCGCGAGACCGAGGAGATCCGCCGGCTGCTGCGCCGCGGCGATCTGGCCGACCTGGGCACGACGGCCGCCGATCATCACCCGACGAGCTCGGTGCGCACGCTCCTCGGTCCCCGGCATTTCCTCAAGCTCAGCCTGGGCGTGCGCATCACCAACTGCGTGCGCACCCATGCGCCGTATGAGCTGACCGGCGCGATCGACATAGCGAACACCGTGGCGCCCGCGCTCGCCGAGCTCGAGCAGAGACATCCGCACGTGCGGCTGATGCGGGAGACGGGGTGGCGCAGCGCGCGATTCAACGACGCCGACCTCGTCTCCCCGCTCGGGGTCATCGTGAGGGAGGGCTGGCAGGGCATCCTGCGGCCCGGCTCCACGCCGCTGCTGGCCGCCGCACTCGCGGCCGAGTTCCCCGGCGCCCCGGCGCAGCTCGCCTCGATCGTCGACCCGGCCGATGCCATGACCTGGTGGGACCGGTACCTGCGCCTGCTCGTGCCGTTCGTCGTGGACTCCTATGCGGACCACGGGATCGTCTGCGAGCCGCACCTGCAGAACGTCGTCGTCGGCGTCGACGACGCCGGCATGCCGGTTCAGCTCTTCCTGCGTGATCTGGAGGGTGTGAAGCTGCTGCCGCGCTGGCGCGACAGCCTGCTCGACGTGGATGCCCTCAGCGCGACGCGGCTGTCGTACGACGAGCGCACCGGCTGGCGCAGGACCGCCTACTGCCTGTTCGTCAACAACATCTCGGAGTTCGTCGCGGCGCTCGCCGACCTCGGATGCCGTGAGGAGGAGCTGTGGGAGCGCGTGCGCGATGTGCTCTCCGACCTGCGCCGCGGGGCGAACCGCCACGAGCTGGACGCGCTGCTCAGCGGGGTGCCCGCCCCCGCCAAGTCCAATCTGCTCGTGCGCTGGAATCGACGGCCCGACCGCGACGCCGGCTACGTCGCCGTCCCTCTGCCGCTGTCCGACGCCAGCCGGATCGCGCTGTCGGCATGACCGGCTCGATCGACGAGCACGTCGCGTCGCTCGACGCGGATCAGCTGCCGAGCTACATCTACGACCTGGCGGCGCTGCGTCGCCATGTCGGTGCGATCCGCTCGCGCATCCCTGCCGACGTCGAGCTGTTCTACGCCGCCAAGGCGAACCCGGATGCGGTGCTCCTGCGCACCCTGGCGCCACTCGTCGACGGGTTCGAGGCGTCATCGGCTGGCGAACTCGATCACATCATGGCGAGCGCTCCCGGCGCGCGCGTCGCCGTCGGCGGCCCCGGGAAATCCCCGGCCGACCTGAGAGCCGCCATCAGGCACGGGGTCGACCGCGTGCACGTCGAGAGCGTCACCGAACTGCGCCGGCTGTCGCAGGCGGCCGCTGAATCCGGACGGCGGATCGACATCCTGCTGCGGGCGAATCTCGTGGATGTGCCACCGGCCATCGACGACGCACCACTCGCGATGGCCGGTCGGGCGACGCCGTTCGGCATGGACGACCGTGACATCTCCGACTGCCTGCGCCTGCTCTCCGGCGACACGCATCTGCGACTCGCCGGACTGCACGCCCACGTCGCCTCCGGACTGCACGCGGATGCGCACCTCGCCGTGTGCGCCTCGATCCTGCGCTACGCGGAGCAGATCGAGCGCGCGCACGACGTGCAGCTCCAGGAGGTGAACCTCGGCGGCGGCATGGCCGTGTCGTACGACCCCTCCGGGCAGCAGTTCGACTGGGATCACTGGACCGCCGGGATCGAGGCGCTCCGCCTGCGCGGCCATCAGCACAGGACCCTGCGGATCGAGCCCGGGCGGGCCCTCACGGCGTGGTGCGGCAGCTACGTCACCGAGATCCTCGACATCAAGCGCAGTCACGGCGAGGAGGTGGTCATCGTCGCCGGCGGGACCCACCACCTGCGCACCCCCGCCGCGCGCGGCCACGATCAGCCCGCGCATCTCGTGCCGGTCGCCGCCTCCTCCGCTCCCCGCGTGACGCACGAGCACGCGCAGCTCGTCGGGCAGCTGTGCACCCCGAAGGACGTGCTGTCGCGCCGGGCGCCCCTGCACGGGGCCGGGCTCGGCGATCGGGTGGTGCTGTCGCTGGCCGGCGCATACGCCTGGAACATCAGCCATCATGACTTCCTCATGCATCCCGCGCCGACGGTGCACTACCTCGACGACGACGTCCGTGCATCCCACCCATAGCCATCTGGCGGTACCGTCGTCACGAGTCTTCTTCAGATCGAGGTCCCCATGTCCAGCACGGCGACAGCACGCCGACGCGGACGCGGCGCAGCGCAGGATGGACCGCGCGCCACGTTCCGCCAGCTCCTCCCTTTCCTGTTCGAGCACAAAGGGGTCCTCGCGTGGGCGGCGGTGCTCAGCGTCGTCGGCGCGGCGGCCTCACTGGCGCAGCCCCTGCTCGTCGGGCAGGTCATCGACCGGGTGCAGCGGGAGGAGACGCTCGGAGCGCTCGTCTGGGTGCTGATCGCACTGGTGATCGTGGCATCCGTGATCTCCGGCTATCAGCACTATCTGCTGCAGCGCACCGGCACCGCGGTGGTGTACTCCAGCCGCCGCCAGCTGATCGCCCGCATCCTGCACCTGCCCATCAGCGAGTTCGACGCCCGGCGCACGGGCGACCTCGTCTCGCGGGTCGGCACCGACACCACTCTGCTGTACGCCGTGCTCACGCAGGGTCTGGCGGATGCCGTGGGCGGTGCGATCCTGTTCGCCGGAGCGCTGATCGCGATGCTGATCATCGATCCGGTGCTCCTGCTGCTGATCGTCCTGGTGATCGGCGGCTCCGTCGTCGTGGTGGTCGTGCTCAGCGGCCGCATCCGCACGGCGTCCGCCGCCCAGCAGCACAAGGTCGGCGAACTGGCCTCCGGCGTGGAGCGCGGCATCTCCAGCATCCGCACCGTGCGCGCCTCCGGCGCCGGCGAGCGGGAGACCGCCGCCATCGACGGCCTGGCCGGCGAGGCGTACGGGCTGGGCGTGCGCATCGCGAAGATCTCGTCGATGGTCGTGCCGGTCGCGGGCATCGCGCTGCAGGTCTCACTCCTGGTCGTCCTCGGCGTCGGCGGTTTCCGAGTGGCGTCCGGTGCACTGAGCATCGCGTCGCTGGTGACGTTCATCATGTTCCTGTTCATGCTGGTGATGCCTCTGGCGCAGGCGTTCGGCGCCATCACCTCGGTGAACCAGGCGCTCGGCGCGCTGGGTCGCATCCAGGAGATCCTCGATCTGCCGACCGAGACGCACGACGACGCCCCGGACGCCGCGGCCACCGCCGCGCCGGTCGTCGGGGCGCCTGCGGTGGAGTTCCGCGAGGTGCGCTTCCGCTACCCCGATCACGTCATCGCCGCCCGCGAGGCCGCGGCGAAGGAGGCGCGCACCCTGCTGGCCGACGCGCATCTGGAGGCGGAGCCCGCGCAGACGGGTGAGACGGGCCGGGATGTGCTCAAAGGCGTGTCGTTCGCCGTTCCCCGCGGAGCCCGCGTGGCCCTGGTCGGGCCCAGCGGGGCGGGGAAGAGCACCATCCTGTCGCTCATCGAGCGCTTCTACGACCCGACGGGCGGTTCGATCCGCCTCGCCGGTCACGACGTGCGCTCCTATCCCCGCACGCAGCTGCGTGCGCAGTTCGGCTACGTCGAGCAGGATGCGCCGACCCTCGCGGGCACGCTCGCCGAGAACCTCCGGCTGGCCGCCCCGGATGCTGCGGATGCCGACTGCGAGCGCGTGCTGCGCTCGGTGAACCTCGGCGACGTGCTCGAGCGCAGCCCGCTCCGGCTGGAGGCGCCCGTCGGCGAGGGCGGCGTGATGCTCTCGGGCGGCGAGCGCCAGCGCCTGGCCATCGCGCGCGCTCTGCTGACCGAGGCCCCGATCCTGCTGCTGGACGAGTCGACGTCGTCGCTCGACGGCGTGAACGAGCAGCGGATGCGCGAGGCGATCGACGCCGCGGCCGCCGACCGCACGCTGATCGTCATCGCGCACCGGCTGTCGACCGTCGTCGACAGCGATCTCATCGTGGTGCTGCAGGACGGCTCCGTGGTGGGTCAGGGCACGCACGAGGAGCTCGTCGCAGGGGTGCCGCTGTATCGCGACCTCGCGAGGCATCAGCTGCTCGTCTGAGCGCCGGCAGCATGACGCGACGGCGGGATGCCGGGGACCACTCAGCCATGGGTTCGTCCCCGTCATCCCGCCGTCGCGGGTCGCGGTGCGCTGCGGCTTTCGTGCCGCAGCGCGGGATCAGCGCGCTGCGGCCAGCCGGTAGCGCAGGGCGTCGAGCTCGCTGCGCAGGGCTGCGGGGAGCCTGTCGCCGAAGATGCCGTAGAACTCCTCCGTCGAATCGGCTTCGGCCTGCCATGCGTCGATGTCGATCTCGAACAGCTCGTCGAGATCGGCATCCGTGATCTCCAGGCCCTCGAGGTTGAGGTCCTCGCGGCGCGGCAGGCGCCCGATCGGGCTGTCCACGGCGGGCACCTCGCCGGAGATGCGGCGGATGATCCAGTCGATGACACGCGAGTTGTCGCCGAATCCCGGCCACAGGAAGCGGCCGTCGTCGCCGCGGCGGAACCAGTTGACCTGGAAGATGCGCGGTGCGCGGTCGAAGCGCAGCGACCGGCCGACCTTCAGCCAGTGACCGAAGTAGTCGCCCATGTTGTATCCGCAGAACGGCAGCATGGCGAAGGGGTCGCGCCGCAGCTCGCCGACCGTGCCCTCGGCCGCGGCCGTGCGCTCGGACGAGATGGTCGACCCCAGGAAGACGCCGTGCGTCCAGTCGGTCGCCTCCACCACGAGCGGAACGTTGGTCGCGCGTCGCCCGCCGAACAGGATCACATCGAGCGGCACCCCGTCCGGGTGCTCCCAGTCGTCGGAGATCTGCGGGCACTGGGCCGCCGAGACCGTGAAGCGGGAGTTCGGGTGCGCCGCCGGGCGACCCGAATCGGGCGTCCACGCGTTGCCCTCCCAGTCGATGAGGTCGGCCGGCGGGGTGTCGGTGAGACCCTCCCACCACACGTCGCCGTCGGGCCGCAGCGCCACGTTGGTGAAGATCGTGTTGCCCCAGAGGGTCTCCACGGCCGTCACGTTGGTGGACTCGCCGGTGCCGGGCGCCACGCCGAAGAAGCCCGCCTCGGGGTTCATCGCGTACATGCGACCGTCCTCGCCGGGACGGATCCAGACGATGTCGTCGCCGAGGGTCTCGACCGTCCAGCCGGGGATCGTCGGGCGCAGCATCGCCAGGTTGGTCTTGCCGCACGCGGAGGGGAACGCAGCGGCGACGTGGTGAGCCCTGCCCTTCGGGTCGGTGACGCGGATCAGCAGCATGTGCTCGGCGAGCCAGCCCTCGTCACGGGCGATCACCGACGCGATGCGCAGCGCGAAGCACTTCTTGGCGAGGATGGCGTTGCCGCCGTAGCCGGAGCCGTACGAGTACACCTCGAGCGTCTCGGGGAAGTGCACGATGTACTTGTCGTCGTTGCAGGGCCACGCGACGTCCGTCTGGCCGGGCTCGAGGGGAGCGCCGACCGAGTGCACGGTCTTCACCCACGGGGCGCCGTCGGCGATCTGCCGGGTGACCGCGTCGCCGACGCGCGTCATGATGTTGATGGATGCCACCGCGTAGGCGCTGTCGGTGACCTGCACGCCGATGTGGGAGAGCTTTCCTCCGACCGGCCCCATCGAGAAGGGGATCACGTACATGGTGCGTCCCCGCATCGAGCCGGCGAAGACCCGGTCCATCGTCCGGCGCATCTCGGCCGGGTCGGCCCAGTTGTTCGTGGGTCCGGAATCCTCCTCGCGTTCGGAGGCGATGAAGGTGCGTCCTTCGGTACGGGCCACGTCGCTCGGGTGGGAACGGGCGAGGTAGGAGCCCGGACGCCATTCGGGATTGAGCTTGATGATCTTGCCGTCGTCGACGAGCTGCTGCAGGATCATCTCGTTCTCGGCGCGCGATCCGTCGATCCAGTGCACGCGGTCCGGCTGGGTGAGCGCGGCGATGCCGTCGACCCACTCACGAAGCTCCGCCATGGCGGGCGTGTCATACGTCGGGACCGCCCCGTGGCGGCGCGCGGGCGCTGCGGCGGTGCGGGCGACGTACGTCTCGGCGAGGGCCATGTCTTCTCCTTAGGAAAGGGGCGGTAAGCCCATCCTCGAGGATCTTTTGCAGCACTTTCGGTCATCGAGCGCGGAAAGAAGAATGATTCTTTCGGGTATGCTCAAGGAATGGCCACCAGTGGACTCGAGCTCAGCACCCTCGGACATCGCATCCGCCACCACCGGACGAAGAAGGGCTTCACCCTCGACGATCTGGGGGCGATGGTCGGCATCGCCGGCTCACAGCTCAGCCTGATCGAGAACGGCAAGCGGGAGCCGAAGCTCTCGTTGCTGCAGGCGATCGCGCAGGCGTGCAGCACCGACGTGGCCGATCTCATCTCGGGCGAGCCGCCGAACCGGCGGGCCGCCCTGGAGATCGAGCTGGATCGGGCGCAGGCCAGCCCGGTCTTCCGCCAACTGGGCATCGCGCCGGTGCGGGTGTCGAAGGGCATGAGCGACGAGACCATCGAGGCCGTGCTGGGGCTGCACCGCGAGCTGCACCGGCGCGAGAGCGAGGCGATCGCGACGCCTGAAGAGGCCCGCCGCGCCAACACCGAGCTGCGCCTGATGATGCGGGACAGGGGCAACTACCTGCCCGACATCGAGGCGCTGGCCGAGAAGCAGCTGAAGGCGGCAGGGCACGTCTCCGGCGCGCTCACGCACCGCACCGTGAGCATCATGGCCGAAAGGCTGGGCTTCGAGCTCATCTACGTGGACGATCTGCCCCATTCGACCAGGTCGGTCACCGATCTCGAGAACGGCCGCATCTACCTTCCGCCGGCGTCGATCCCCGGCGGTCACGGCCTTCGCTCGATGGCGCTGCAGGCGATGGCGCACCGCCTGCTCGGGCACACTCCCCCGACCGACTACGCGGACTTCCTGCAGCAGCGTCTCGAGATCAACTACTTCGCGGCATGCGCGCTGATTCCCGAGACAGCCGGTGTCGCCTTCCTGCAGCAGGCGAAGAAGGACCGCAACCTCGCGGTGGAGGACTTCCGCGACGCCTTCGGCGTCACGCACGAGGCGGCGGCGATGCGCATGACGAATCTCATGACGCACCATTTCGACATGCGGCTGCACTTCCTCCGCGTCGACGAGAACGGCGCCATCACGCGCGTTTACGAGAACGACGACCTGCCGCTGCCGATGGACGTGACCGGCGCGGTTGAGGGCCAGCCCGCCTGCCGGCGCTTCTCGGCTCGTGCCGCCTTCGAGCAGCGCAACCGCACCACCGAGCACTACCAGTACACCGACACCCCCTCCGGGACGTTCTGGTGCGCCACGCAGACCGGCTCCGCCAGCGACGGCGGCTTCTCCATCACCGTGGGCGTGCCCTTCGACGATGCGCGGTGGTGGCGGGGGCGCGAGACCTCGCACCGTGCGCAGTCCGCCTGTCCCGACGAGTCGTGCTGCCGACGGGCATCCGCCGCCGTCGCCCACCGCTGGGAGGGACGCGCCTGGCCGAGCGCGCGCGTGCACACCCACATGTTCTCACCGCTCCCCCGCGGAGCCTTCCCCGGCGTGGACGACAGCGAGGTGTACGCGTTCCTCGATCGGCACGCCGGCGAGTAGCTCAGCGCGGACGGATCGTCAGCGTCTGGGACGAGGTGCCCAGCGGTCCCGAGTCGTCACTGAGCACCGACTCGGTGAGGCCGATCCCGTCGGCGCCGAACGACACCGAGGTGTCGAGGCCGAACCACTCCCCCGCCGGCTCGCGGAAGATGCTCGCGGTCAGATCCACGTTCGGATAGAGTGCCCGCTCCGGCGCCACGCGCGTGGCGATGCCGTTCGCGAAGTCGACCATTCCCAGCATGCGCGCCCGGGGGGAGACCGTCTCGCCGTCGAGCAGCGGATGCTTCGGGCGGATCCAGCAGCGCGACCGCCCTGTCTCGACGAACTCGCGTCTGGCCTCGATCGACCGGATGGCGCCGCCGGCCCACACGTCGGCCGGCGACCAGTCCGGCAGGGCGTCCCGGTCGGGCAGGTGCGGCAGCGGGTCGCCCTGGATGGCCGTGGTGTCGCTCTGCTGCAGCATCCACGCACGCAGGGTGACGGCCGCTCGCCCGCCGTGTGCCAGGGTCGTCTCGACCAGCTCGATGGTCCTGCCCGCGCGCACGACGCGCGTCGCCGTCTCGAAGGAGTCCATCGGGATGACGCCGAGGATGTCGCAGCTCGCCCGCGCGAGCACGAGCGGCGCATCCGGCCGCCGGGCGGTGTGGTCGGCCTCGACGACGTGTGCGAGCAGCCCGATCACCGGGGCGATGTGCTGCTCATCGGGGTTCCACGCGCCGCCGACGTGCTCGGTGGGCGCGAAGCCCGTCGGGGACAGACGGTGGAAGTAGCTCGACACCCCTCCATTGTGTCAAGGTCCGCGAGCGGGGCCGGCGCAGGCTCAGCCGTCGACGAAGTGCGCGAAGCGCGCGACCGCCCGGGCGAGGGCATCGCCGTCGGGATCGTCGTCGAACAGCACCGGCGGCTCGCCGCGGGTCGCGTCGGCGTGTGACCACGTGCCGACGACCCGACCCCGGTGCACGAGCGTGGGGCGCACCATCCCGTTCTTGCCGGGGCCGACCGTCGCCAGGTGCTCCGGAGCGCACACCGCCGTCCGCTCGGCGTAGGAGATGTAGTACTCGTCGAAAGCCGGCAGTGCGACCGCCTCCGGTGCGCCCGGCGACCGCCTCGGCGACTGCGCGGCGGCGAAGCGGGCCTCGTCGATCCGATCGACCCGGTCTCGTGCGCGATCGGCGGCCTCGCGGGCCTGGCCGAGCGTCAGGCCGGCCCACCACGCGAAGTCGGCGACGCCGGCGGGTCCATGCCCCGCGATGTAACGCGCGAACAGCTCGGCGAGCGGATCGGCCGGCGCGTCGGTGTCGCCGATCCAGTCCTCCACGAGCATGAAGCGCTGCTCCCGCGCGATGCCCCGGGCGGCGGGCTCGATCGGCCCCTGGCAGATCTCGCCGGCGATCGTGAGTGCGAACAGCAGATGGGTGCCGCGCTGCCCTTTCGGATCGATGCCGGCCCCCTCGAGCACCGCGAACGCCTCGGCGCGCGTGCAGCCGCCGTCGCGCAGCGCCGGGGCCAGCACGCGCGACGCCGTCGCCAGCACCGCGTCGTCCACACCGAGCTCTCGATGCCGCCCCGCCGCCTGACGGCGCTGGCGATCGCCCGTGACGGAGAGGATCCAGGCCAGGTCGCGCGCCGGCACGATGTGCAGCGTGCCGCGCATGGTCCAGGCCCGCACGAGCTCGCCCCGGGCGAAGGCCGCATCCACGGTCGCTATCGTGGGCGCGCCCTTCGTGCGCACGCCGAGCGCCCAGCGACCGGCCAGCAGATCCTGACTCTGCACCGCGAGCATGTGGTGCGCGGCATCCGTCACCGTCGCGGCGGGCGCCGTGAGCCGATGCGATCGAAGACGTCGGTCCAGGAGCGCGCGCGGAGTCATGACGCCATCATGCCCGCAGCCGGCGACATCACGACGACGGATGCCGCGCGTCGCGCCGACCTAGAGCACCGTCGTGAGCACGCCGCCGTCCGCCCGTATCGCGCCGCCGTTCATGGCGGAGGAGCGCGGACTCGCGATGAACGCGACCGTGCTCGCGATCTCGCTCGGGTCGATGAACCTCTGGATCAGCGAGGTGTCCCGCACGAGCGACTTCTTCAGCTCGTCGGCCGTGATCGACTGCGCCTGGGCGATCTGCTCGACCGTACGGGCGACGCCGTCCGAGTACGTGGGGCCGCCGAGCACGGTGTTCACGGTCACGGCCGTGCCGCGCGTGAGCTTCGCGAGCCCGTTGCTCAGTGCGAGAGACGCCGACTTGGAGGCTCCGTACGGGATCATGGCCGCCGGGACGTCGACGGCGGACTCGGTGCCGACGAAGATGATCCGGCCCCAGCCTCGATCCAGCATCGCGGGCATCAGAGCTCGCGAGAGCCGCAGGCCGGAGAGCACGTTGATCTCGAAGTACCGATACCAGGCGTCGTCGCCCGCGTCGAAGAAGTCGTCGATGTCGAAGACCCCCACGCTGTTGACCAGGACGTCGACGTTGCCGAGCGAGTCGATCAGGGCCGTCACCTGATGCGCGTCGGCGAAGTCCGCCGCGATGCCCGAGACGGCGTCCGCGTCGACGCGGGTCTCCTCCCGCAGACGCACCACCGCCTCTGCCACCCGATCACTCGTCCTTCCGTTGATGACGACGCAGGCGCCCTCGGCCAGGCAGGCTTTCGCGATCGCATAGCCGATCCCCTGAGTCGACCCGCTGATGAACACTCGCTTTCCCGCCAGCTGAAGATCCATGACAACCGTTCCCTTCGTGTTCTGCTCAGACGATTCACTTGTCTGGGCAACTGAATACTACATTCAGTTGCCCAGGAAAGCGATCGCTAGGATCGATCCATGACTGCCGAGGAACAACCCTTCCCGTCCGCGGCGCGGCCCGGGGCCTTCACGCCGGACGAGCTCGAGACCTGGTCGTCGCTGGCCACCCTGCTGGAGTGGCTGCCCGTGGCCCTCGATGCCCAGCTGCGAACGGCCGCGGATCTCAGCCACTTCGAGTTCGGTGTCCTGTTCGCGCTGTCACGTGCGCCGGAGCACACGCTGCGCATGCGGATCCTCGCGGGTTATGCCAACAGCACGCTGTCGCGCCTGTCCCGCGCGGCCGGAAGGATGGAGCGGCGGGGGCTGGTCGTGCGCAGGACGGATCCGCACGACGGGCGCTCGACGCTCGCGACGCTCACCGAAGCCGGACTCGCGCTCGTCGAGGGGGCCACCCCGGGACACGTCGGACTCGTCCGCCGGATCGTGCTCGACGCGCTCAGTCCCGCCGAACGGGACCAGATGAGAGGGATCGCCCAGCGGATCACGCGCGCCATCAGCGAGCACGACAGCTGGAGCCCGTCGCTCTGAGAAGCCGCGAGGCACCGGCGGATCAGGCGTGCAGCGTCACCTCGCGGCGGGTCGGGAGCACGACGGGGTGGGATCCGGCCATCACCTCGAGCACGCGCACCACCTGGCAGGAGTAGCCGTACTCGTTGTCGTACCAGACGTACAGCACGACGTCGCGGTCGTTCGCGATGGTCGCGAGGCCGTCGACGATGCCGGCGCGGTGCGAGCCGACGAAGTCGGTGGAGACGACCTCGGGGCTCTCGACGTAGTCGATCTGCTGGCGCAGCTTGGAGTGCAGCGACGCCCGGCGCAGATAGTCGTTGAGCTGCTCGCGGGTGGCGGAGTTCTCGAGCGTGAGGTGCAGGACCGCGAGTGAGACGTCGGGGGTGGGAACGCGGATGGCCGAGCCGGTGAGCCGGCCCTCGAGCTCGGGAAGGGCGCGAGCGACCGCCTTGGCGGCGCCGGTCTCCGTGATGACCATGTTCAACACGGCGGACCGGCCGCGACGGTCGCCCTTGTGGAAGTTGTCGATCAGGTTCTGGTCGTTGGTGAACGAGTGCACCGTCTCGACATGGCCGCGCACAATGCCGTAGGCCTCGTTCACGGCCGCCAGGACGGGAGTGATCGCGTTGGTGGTGCAGGAGGCAGCCGACAGGATGCGATCCTCGGGCAGGATCGTCGCGTCGTTGATGCCGTGGACGATGTTCTTGACGGCCCCCTTGCCCGGGGCGGTCAGGAGCACGCGCGACGCGCCCCGCGCCTCCAGATGCCGGCGCAGCCCCGCCTCGTCGCGCCAGCGCCCGGTGTTGTCGACGATGATCGCGTCGTGGATGCCGTGGGCGGTGTAGTCGACCGTGGCCGGATCGTCGGAGTAGATGACCTGGATGCGGGTGCCGTTGGCGATGATCTGCGAATTCTGCTCGTCGACGTCGACGGATCCCTCGAAGCGACCGTGCACCGAATCGCGCAGCAGCAGCGATGCGCGCTTGACGAGGTCGTTCTCCGATCCGCGTCGCACCACGATCGCGCGCAGGCGCAGTCCGCTGCCGCCGCTGTTGTGGCCGATGAGGATGCGCGCCAGCAGCCGGCCGATGCGGCCGAAGCCGTAGAGCACGACGTCGACCGGCGCCGCGACCTCGGCGTCCAGCGCCGGGGCGAGCACCTGACGCAGATAGGCGGCGAGGTCGCCGCCCGCGGCGGCGTGACCCTCGACGAGACGCGCGACGTCGAGCGACGAGGCACCCGGGGACAGTTCGCGCAGCGCCTCCAGCACGCTGAGTGTGTCCTCGAGGGCCAGCTGGCCGTGGCCGAGCTGTGCTACGCGCTCGTGCACCTCGAGGATGCCCGTCGTGGAGAGCCCGAGCAGCCGATGCCCGTGCAGGGACGTGACGACGTCGTGCTCGCGGTTCAGCCCGCCGATCAGCGGGATCATCCGCTCCGCGAGTTCTTCTCTGACCTTCCAATCGTCGCGGTGCGCGGCGAAATCGTCCATGTGCGTCCTTGCTGATGTCGTCGATGCCGGGAGGGGCCCGCCGGCAGGCGGAGAGCGGGCGGATCCGCCCACTTCCAGCGTAGGCGGCCCGCACCTCGCACCGTGTCGACCCGGGCGGCAAAGAATCGCCGATGCCCACGCGCCGTTAAGAATCCCGATCTTCTCGGCGCCCTAAGCTCGCCTCATGGCCCAGCTGCACGACCTGACCGCGATCGAGCAGCTGTCGGCGCTGCGCCACGGCGAGATCTCCCCCGTCGAGCTCGTGGCGCACTACCTCGGGCGGATCGCCCGCCTGGACGGCGAGCTCGGCGCCTTCGTCGAGGTCACCGGAGACGCTGCCGTCGAGCGGGCGGAGGCTCTCTCGCGCACCGAGCCGCTCGGGGCGCTGTGGGGCCTGCCGTTCGCCGACAAGGATCTCGTCGCGCGTGCCGGTGTGCCCACCCGGTTCGGATCGCGCCTGCACAGCGACTTCGTCCCGGACACTACGGCCGACCAGGCCGCCGTGCTCGACGAGGCCGGCGGGATCAGCCTCGGCAAGACCAGCACGCCCGAGTTCGGCCTGACCGGATACACCGAGACCCTCATCGGTCCGCCGGCCAGGGACCCGTGGGATCCGCGCAACGGCGCCGGCGGATCCAGCGGCGGCGCCGCATCCGCCGTGGCCGCGGGGCTCCTGCCCCTGGCACCGGGGTCCGACGGGGGCGGATCGATCCGCATCCCGGCGGCCACGGTCGGACTGGTGGGCATCAAGCCCTCCCGCGGCAGGGTGCCCTTCGCATCCGGTCTGGACGGCCCGGGCGGACTCGCCGTGGCCGGGCCGATCGCCCGCACCGTCCCGGATGCCGCGCTCCTGCTCGACGTGCAGGCGGGCGGTCGCCCGCACGCCTTCGCCACGCGCGCACCGCACTCGGGGCCGTTCCTCGACGCGGCGACCGTGCCGGGGGCATCCGCCCGTGTCGGGATGACTGTCGTCTCGCCCTGGGACGACGCGGAGGACATCCGGCTCGATCCCGACGCCGCCCGCGCGGTCGAGATCGCCGCGGCGCTGCTGCAGGATGCCGGGCACGGCGTCGACGCGTTCGCATGGCGCCCGCGCGGCTACCCGGAGATGTTCACGACCCTCTGGCGGATGAGTGCGGCTCGCATGGCGCTGACCGACGCGCAGCTGGAGCTCGTCGAGCCGGTGACCGCCTGGCTGGCGAGAGAGGGGCGCGCGCTCAGCGGCGCGGACGTGCTGGAGACGCTCGGCGGGGCATCCGTCTTCGAGCGGGAGACGATCGCGGCCTTCGCACCCTTCGACGCGGTGCTGACGCCGGCCCTCGCCCTCTCCCCGCGACCGGTGGGATGGTTCGACCGCGAGGATGCCGCGCGCAGCTTCGCACAGCAGGTGCAGTACGCGCCGTACAGCAGCTTCGTCAACGTCGCGGGACTTCCCGCCATCGTGCTCCCGGTCACCGCCGACGCCTCCGGCCACCCGGTGAGCGTGCAGTTGATCGGTCGTCCCGGCGGCGAGGCGGCGATCATCTCCCTGGCCGCGCAGCTCGAGAGACGGCGCGGGCCGATGGGGCATCCGGGAATCTGGGATCGGGACGCCCGGCTACCCTGAGAGCATGACTGCGACGATCCGCGCCCGTGCCGTTCTGCTCGACATGGACGGGACGCTCGTGGACTCCACCGCCGTGGTCGAGAAGCTGTGGCTGGAGTGGGCGAAGCCGCACGGCATCGATCCGGAGCGCGTGCTCAGCGTGGTTCACGGCAGGCAGGGCCACGAGAGCATGGCGATCCTCCTGCCCGAGCGCGACCCTGCGATCAACCTGATCGAGAACGATGAACTGCTCGCGCGTGAGAGCGCGGATGTCGAGGGCGTGGTCGAGATTCCCGGCGCCGGTGTCTTCCTGCGTGCTCTCGAGGGCGCACCCCACGCCATCGTCACCTCGGCGAACGTCGAGCTGATGACCGCCCGCATGCGCGCGTCCGGGCTCGTCGTGCCCTCGATCGCGATCACGGCCGAGAGCGTGAAGGCGTCGAAGCCGCACCCGGAGGGGTTCCTGCTGGGCGCCGAGTCGCTCGGGATCGCCGCCGAGGACTGCGTGGTCTTCGAGGACTCCGGGGCCGGAGTGCAGGCCGGGATCGCCGCCGGGATGCGCGTGGTCGGCGTCGGCGCGCACGCGGCGACGCACGGCGCCACCTATGCCGTGCCCGATCTCACCGGGGTGAGCGTGCGCGTGGACGACGCGGGCATCGAGATCGTCCTTCCCTGAGCAGTCCTGCTCCTCACCCCATCGGGCGGACGGGTCACGTCCGGCTGAAGTCCTCGAAGATCAGGGTGGTGCGCGTCGAGCGGATCGACGGAATCGCCTGGATGTCCTCCAGCACGATGCGCCGCAGATCGCGCGCGTCGTCGGCGCGCACGAGCAGGATCACGTCGAAATCACCGCCGACGAGAGCGATGTGCTCCACCTCGCGGATCGCGCGCAGCCGCGCCTGCACCTCCTGCCACGTGGCCTGCTCGATCGCGAGCATGACGTAGGCCGACGCGTGATGGCCCAGCTGCACGGGGTCGGTGCGCACCGTGTAACCCGTGATGACGCCCGCATCGGTGAGTCGCTTGATGCGGGCGTGCGCGCCGGCGCGCGAGATGTGCACCGCGTCGGCGATCGCGGTCATCGAGATGCGCGCGTCGCGTCGCAGCTCGTCGAGGATCGCGCGATCCGTGGCATCCATCGTCGCCATCCGGCCTCCTTCGTTCCGTCAGCGCGTGCTGACACATCGTTCATGTTGCAGCCAGCCTAATCGCAATCGTTCACACTTCTCCCCTGCCGGTTGGACGACTGCTCATCACGGACGAGACTGGGCGAACACTTTCGGCAAGGAGGGCGAACCGATGCAGCACGAAGACCTGCTCCCCCGCGACACCCCGGTGACGCTCATCGACGAGAACGGGGCGGTCGTCGCCGACGAGCAGTACGCGCTGCCTTCGTCTGATGTGCTGCTGCGCGCGTATCAGGGCCTCGTCGAGGGTCGGCGCATCAACGACCAGGCCTACGCGCTGGTACGCCAGGGTCGGCTGGCCGTGTACCCCTCCTCGCACGGCCAGGAGGCGTGCCAGGTCGGAGCATCGCTCGTGCTCGGTGAGCGCGACTGGCTGTTCCCGACGTACCGCGACTCGGTCGCCGTCATCGCGCGCGGCGTCGCTCCGGCCGATGCCATGGTGCTGCTGAAGGGCGACTGGCATTCCGGGTACGACCCCGCTCAGCACCGGGTCGCCCCGCAGGCCACCCCGCTCGCCACGCAGCTGCTGCACGCCGTCGGCTTCGCGCAGGCCGCGAAGCACCGCGGCGAGGACACCGTCGTGGTGGCACTGTGCGGCGATGGCGCGACCAGCGAAGGCGACTTCCACGAGGCGCTGAACTTCGCCGCCGTCTTCCATGTGCCCGTCGTCTTCTTCGTGCAGAACAACGAATTCGCGATCTCCGTGCCGCTCTCCCGCCAGACCGCCGCGCCGTCGTTGGCGCACAAGGCCATCGGCTACGGCATCCCCGGGCAGCGAGTGGACGGCAACGACGTCGCGGCCGTGCTGGCGGTGCTCGGCGAGGCCGTCGACCGTGCGCGCGCGGGCGGAGGGCCCACGCTGGTCGAGGCGCACACCTACCGCATGCAGGCGCACACCAACGCCGACGATGACACCCGCTACCGCGAGCGCGACGAGGTGAAGGCCTGGATCGCACGCGACCCGCTCACCCGCATCCGCGCACACCTGACGACGCAGGGCCTGCTCGACGACGCGACCGAGCAGCGGCTGGCCACCGGGGCGGAGCAGATCGCCGCGGCGCTGCGCGACGCCCTGAACACCGATTCGGACCTCGACCCCGAAGACCTGTTCCGCTTCGTCACCGCCGAGCGCTCACCTCAGCTCGAGGAGCAGTGGCGACTGCTGCACGGCGAGCTCGAACGCGCATCCCTCACCGAGGCCGGAGGCCACCGATGACCATCGCACACGACGAGACGCGCATCGACGCACCGCAGCACGTGGTCGGCACCATGACCATGGCGGCGGCGCTCAACCGAGCCCTCGCGGACGCCATCGCCGAAGACCCGGCCGTCGTCGTCTTCGGCGAGGACGTGGGCGCCCTTGGCGGCGTGTTCCGGATCACCGACGGTCTGGCCGAGCGCTTCGGCGAGGAGCGATGCTTCGACACCCCGCTCGCGGAGTCGGGCATCATGGGCACTGCGGTGGGCATGGCGATGAACGGCATGCGGCCCGTCGTCGAGATGCAGTTCGACGCGTTCGCCCTGCCCGCCTTCGAGCAGGTCGTGAGCCACGTCGCGAAGATGGCGAACCGCACACGCGGCGCCGTGCGGATGCCGTTGGTCATCCGCATCCCCTTCGGCGGCGGCATCGGCGGAGTGGAGCACCACTGCGACTCGTCCGAGGCGTATTACGCGCACACCCCCGGCCTGACGGTGGTCGCGCCGTCGACGCCGCAGGACGCGTACTCGATGCTGCGCGCCGCGATCGCCTCGCCCGATCCCGTGGTCTTCCTGGAGCCGAAGAAGCTCTACTGGTCCAAGGGCGAGGTGGACACCTCGATCACGGTCGATCCCGGCACCGCGCGCATCGCTCGCGAGGGCTCGGACGTGACCGTGCTCGCCTACGCGGCCATGGTGCCGGTCGCTCTGGAGGCGGCTGAGATCGCCGCGGCAGAGGGACGAAGCGTGCAGGTCATCGACGTGCGCAGTCTGTCGCCGTTCGACGACGCCACCGTCACCGCCGCCGTGCGCGGTACCGGTCGCGCCGTGGTGGTCGCCGAGGCGCCGGGGTACGTGAGCGTGGCCGGAGAGATCCAGGCGCGTGTCTTCGAGCGCTGCTTCGAGTACCTCGAGGCGCCGGTGCGCCGGGTCACCGGCTTCGACACCCCCTTCGCTCCCCCCAAGCTCGAGCACTGGTATCTGCCGGACGCCGATCGCATCCTGGACGCGATCGACTCCCTGCACTGGGAGGACGACACCGAGGGGACGACACGATGACGACGACCACCGCACGGGTCTTCCGCCTCCCCGATCTCGGCGAGGGGCTCACCGAGGCCGGCCTCGTCCAGTGGCTCGTGAGGGTGGGCGACAGCATCGTCACCGACCAGGCGATCGCCGAGGTCGAGACGGCGAAGAGCGTCGTCGAGCTGCCTTCGCCGTTCGCCGGGGTCATCACGGCGCTGCACGGCGAACCCGGCGACACGATCGACGTGGGCGCGCCGGTGCTCGAAGTGGCCGGCGGCGACCCCACGGGACCCGAAAGACCGGATGCCGCGAAAGCGGATGCCGACGCGGATGCCACGGAGAAGGAGGCCTATCGCGCCGAGGAGCGCGCCGGCTCGGGCTCCGGCAACGTGCTGATCGGCTACGGCACAATCGAGCGTGCCGGCACCGGTCGCCGCCGCGCCCGCGCGCTCCCGAAGCACACCCCTGCCTCTGCTCCCGAGGCGTCGAGTGCTGTCGATGAGGGAGTCGTGAGAACGGAGAGCCGCCCCACTGTCGCAGTGCGATCGCCGCTGGTACGGCGGTTGGCGCGTGACCTGGGCGTCGATGTGCGCTCGCTCACCGGCACCGGTGCAGACGGGGCGATCACGCGCGCCGACGTGCTGCGGGCAGCCGTCGACACCGCGGTGGACGGGATCACCGTACCGGCCCCCGCCTCGGCACCCGACCGGCCCGCAGCATCCACCGCCGGCGACGGGAGCGTCCTGGACGGGCTCGCCGTCCGCTCCCGCGAGCGGATGGGTCCGCTGCGCAAAGCGGTCAGCGCGAAGCTCTCGCGCAGCCGGGCCGAGATCCCGGAGGCGACGGTCTGGGTCGACGTCGACGCGACCCGCCTGTGGGAGCTGCGCGCCCAGATGGCGCCCGAGGGCGGAAAGGCTCCGTCGCTGACCGCGCTCGTAGCCCGATTCGCGCTCATCGCGCTGGAGGAGCACCCACTGCTGGCCTCGCGCCTGAGTGACGACGGCGGCGAGATCATCTCCTTCGAGGGCGTGAACCTCGGCGTCGCAGCCGACACCGAGCGCGGCCTCATGGTTCCCGTCGTCCCGCGCGCCCACGAGCTCACCGTGGAGCAGCTGGACGCCTCGCTGCGCGAGCTCGCCCAGACCGCGCGTTCCGGATCCATGCCGCCCGAGCGCCTGCGCGGTTCGACGTTCACGCTGAACAACTACGGCGGATTCGGTGTCGACGGCTCGGCGGCGATCATCAATCACCCCGATGTCGCGATCCTCGGCATCGGGCGCATGATCGAGCGCCCGTGGGTCGTGGAGGGAGCCATCGTGGCGCGGCGCATCGCGCAGCTCTCGCTCGTCTTCGACCACCGCGTGTGCGACGGCGGCTACGCGGCAGGATTCCTGCGTCGCGTCGTGGATCTCATCGAGAATCCGATGCGCGCCTACGGCCGCATCTGAGCCCGGCGGACCGGCCGGTATTGCCAAGCTCCGGCCGATCTGTCATCGTATTACTGAACGATCGGTCTGCTATTGCGTCATAGCGCCCACGAAAGGATGACGATGTCCGAGGCCTACCTGGTGGATGGAGTCCGCACTCCCGTGGGACGCTACGGCGGTGCCCTCGCGAGCGTGCGACCGGACGATCTCGCCGCCCTCGTGGTCGGTGAGACCGTGTCGCGCTCGGGCGTGCCGCACGACGTGATCGACGAGATCATCCTGGGCGCTGCGAACCAGGCGGGCGAGGACAATCGCAACGTCGCGCGCATGGCCGTGCTGCTGGCGGGACTGCCCGACTCCGTCCCCGGAATCACCGTGAACCGGCTGTGCGCGTCCGGGATGTCGGCGATCGCGATGGCATCGCAGGCGATCCGCTCCGGAGACGCCGACGTCATCGTCGCGGGCGGAGTCGAGTCCATGACGCGAGCACCCTGGGTACAGGCCAAGCCCGAGCGGGCGTGGGCGAAACCGGGGTCCGCGTACGACACCTCGATCGGCTGGCGCTTCCCCAACCCGAAGCTGGTCGCCCGCGACAAGGCCACCTACTCGATGCCCGAGACGGCCGAGGAGGTCGCGCGCGTCGACGGCATCAGCCGGGAAGATGCGGATGCCTTCGCCCTGCGCAGCCACGAGCGCGCACTCGCAGCGATCGATGCCGGACGGCCGGCATCCGAGATCGTCGCCGTCGAGACGGCCCGCGGCATCGTCGACACCGACGAGGGCCCCCGGCGCGAGACATCCCTGGAGGTGCTGGCGAAGCTGCGGCCCGTCGTCGCCGGGGGCGAGGTCGTCACCGCCGGCAACTCCAGCTCCCTCAACGACGGCGCCTCGGCGATCGTCGTGGCGAGCGCCGATGCCGTGCAGCGGCACGGGCTGCGGGCCCGGGCACGGATCGTGGCCTCTGCAAGCGCGGGTGTCGCGCCCGAGGTCATGGGCCTCGGCCCCGTGTCCGCGACGGAGAAGGCGCTGCGCAAGGCGGACCTGACCGTCGCCGACCTCGGCGCTGTGGAGCTCAACGAGGCGTTCGCGACGCAGTCGCTGGCGTGCATCCGCCGCCTGGGGCTCGACCCCGAGATCGTGAACGCCGACGGCGGAGCGATCGCGCTCGGACATCCCCTCGGCTCCAGCGGCTCCCGGCTGGTCGTGACCCTGCTGCGTCGCCTGGAGCAGACCGGCGCACGGTACGGCCTGGCCACGATGTGCGTCGGGGTCGGTCAGGGCACGGCGATGATCGTGGAGCGGCTCGATGCCTGATGCGCTGCTGATCGAACGCCGCGACGACCGCGTCGTGGCGACCCTCAACCGCCCCGCGGTGCGCAACGCGATCGATCAGGGGATGATCGACGAGCTGCATGCGCTGTGCGAGGAGCTGGAATCCGAGCCCCGCATCCTCATCCTGATCGGGGCCGACGGCGTGTTCGCGTCGGGCGCGGACATCGGCCAACTGCGCGACCGCACGGCCGAGGACGCCCGTCGCGGCATCAACTCGACCGCCTTCCGGCGCGTGCGCGCTCTGCCGATGCCGGTGATCGCCGCCGTCGACGGCTACGCCCTGGGCGGCGGAGCCGAGCTGGCCTACGCCGCCGACATCCGCATCGCCACCCCGCGCGTGCGGTTCGGCAATCCCGAGACCGGTCTCGGCATCATCGCCGCCGCCGGCGCCACCTGGCGGCTGCCGGAGATCGTCGGGCACGCTCGCGCCGGCGAGCTGCTGCTCACCGGCCGCATCGTCGACGCCGACGAGGCGCTGAGCTGGGGACTGGTCACGTCCCTGCACGAACCGGATGACCTGCTCGCGGCCGCGCACCGCCTGGCGGATCGCATCGCGGCGAACGGCGCCAGGGCCACCGAACTGACCAAGCGGGCGCTGCTCGCGCCGGCGGACCAGCACCCGGCCATCGAGCTCGAGGTGCAGGCCGAGCTGTTCGACAGCGCCGAGAAGCACCGCCGGATGACGGCGTTCCTCGAGCGCCGCACGCACCGAGACGATGTGAGAAAGACGAACCCATGACTGTTCCTGGAACCGTGGGCGTGCTCGGCGGAGGGCGCATGGGCGCCGGCATCGCGCACGCCTTCCTGCTCGCCGGAGCGCGGGTGCGGCTCGTGGAGCGCGACCCGCAGGCGGCCGATGCCGCTCGCGAACGCGTGCTCGCGAGCATCGCGGCCTCGGTCCGGCGCGGCGACCTCTCCGACGCCGACCCGGTCACCGCCTCGCTCGCCGTGAGCACGGAGCTCGCGGACTTCTCCGCCGCCGGGCTCGTGGTCGAGGCTGTGCCCGAGGACCGCGAGCTGAAAGCCGGGGCCCTGGCCCGCATCGAGGAGGTCGTCGGCGCCGATGCGGTGCTGGCCACCAACACCTCGTCGATCTCGATCGACGCTCTCGCGGCCACGCTCTCGCGCCCCGACCGCTTCGCGGGGCTGCACTTCTTCAACCCCGTGCCCGCATCGAAGCTCGTCGAGATCGTCGTGGGCGAGCACACCGGCCAGGACGTGGTCACATCCGCGCGCGAGTGGGTGTCGACGCTGCGCAAGACCCCGGTGGTGGTGCGCGACTCCCCGGGCTTCGCTTCGAGTCGCCTGGGTGTGATGCTCGCGCTGGAGGCGATCCGGATGCTCGAGGAGAACGTCGCCGACGCCGCCGACATCGACGCGGCGATGGAACTGGGCTACCGGCATCCGATGGGGCCGCTGCGCACGACCGACGTCGTCGGGCTGGACGTGCGCCTGGGCATCGCCGAGGAGCTCGCGCGCGAACTGGGGCCGCGGTTCGAACCGCCCGCCCTCTTGCGGCGGATGGTCGCCGAGGGAAAGCTGGGCCGCAAGAGCGGCGAGGGATTCTACGTGTGGAACGAGGAACGATGACCGAGTACCTGCCGAGCTACGTCCGGGGCGAGTGGTGGACGCCCTCCGCGGATGCGAAGGGCGTCGATGTGCGCGACGCGTCCACCGGCGAGGTGATCACCCGCGTGTCGACGGAGGGACTGGATCTCCCAGCAGCCCTCGACCATGCCCGCACGGTCGGCCATGCGAGCCTGGCCGCCCTCACCTTCCATCAGCGGGCGGTGCTGCTGAAGAAGTTCGCCCTCGCCCTGACCGAGCGCAAGGACGAGCTGTACGCGCTGTCGGCGCGCACGGGCGCCACGAAGGTCGACTCCTGGGTCGACATCGACGGCGGCATCGGCGTGCTGTTCTCGTACTCGGGCAAGGGACGACGCGAACTGCCCAACAGCCGGGTCCACGTCGACGGGCCCGTCGAGCCGCTGTCGAAGGACGGGAGCTTCCTCGGCCGGCACGTGTACACGACCCTGCCCGGTGTAGCCGTGCAGATCAACGCGTTCAACTTCCCCGTCTGGGGCTCTCTGGAGAAGTTCGCCCCGGCGTTCCTCGCCGGTATGCCCACGCTGGTCAAGCCCGCCACGCCCACCGGCTACCTCGCCGAGGCGATGGTGCGCATCCTCGTCGATTCCGGTCTTCTGCCCGACGGGTCGCTGCAGCTGGTCAGCGGCAGCGTGCCCACCCTGTTCGACGAGCTGCGGCTGGGTGATCTGGTCGGGTTCACCGGCAGCGCGTCGACCGCCGAGAGCCTGCGCCGCCACCCCGCCGTGCAGACCGGCGGGGTCCGCTTCACCGGCGAGACCGACTCGATCAACGCTTCGGTCCTCGGCACCGACGCCGTCGCCGGCACGCCCGAGTTCGACGCGTACGTCCGCCAGCTCGTCACGGAGATGACCACCAAGGCCGGGCAGAAGTGCACCGCGATCCGCCGGGCGATCGTCCCGGCCGCGTCGGCGGATGCCGTGATCGACGCCGTGCGTGCGCGTATCGCCGACAAGACGGTGCTCGGCGATCCTCGCGCGGAGGGCGTGACGATGGGGCCGCTGGCGTCGACCGCGCAGCGCGACGAGGTGCTGCGTCAGGTGCGCGCGCTGCAGGACGCGGGCGGGCAGGTCGTCGTCGGGTCCACCGATGCGCCTCAGGTGCGTCTCGCCGACGGCACCACCGGCGAAGCGGCCGACGGCGCCTTCGTCTCGCCGGTGCTGCTGCGCTTCGACGACCCGCAGACGGATGCCGTGCACGACGTCGAGGCGTTCGGCCCGGTCTCGTCGCTGCTCACCTACGAGACGACGGCCGACGCCGCGGCGCTCGTCAACCGCGGCGGCGGCTCGCTGGTGACCAGCATCGCCACCCACGACCCGGTGCAGGCCGTGGAGCTGGCCGGTCGCATCGCGCCCTACAACGGGCGGATGCTGCTGCTCGACCGCGACGACGCGCGCTCCTCGACCGGCCACGGATCGCCCCTGCCGAACCTCGTGCACGGCGGCCCGGGCCGCGCCGGAGGCGGCGAGGAGCTCGGCGGCATTCGGGCGGTGCTGCACCACATGCAGCGCACGGCGGTGCAGGGCTCGCCCGAGATGCTCACCGCCCTGACCGGCGTGTGGCACGCGGGTGCCGCTGCGCGCGTCGGCGACCGGCATCCGTTCCGCAAGTCGCTGGCCGAGTTGCGTATCGGCGACCAGATCGTCTCGGGCTCGCGCGAGGTGACGCTGGAGGACATCGAGACGTTCGCGCAGTTCACCGGCGACACCTTCTACGCCCACATGGACGAGGAGTCGGCGGCTGCCAACCCGTTCTTCCCCGGACGCGTGGCGCACGGCTACCTGCTGGTGTCGTGGGCGGCGGGGCTGTTCGTCGACCCGGAGCCGGGTCCCGTGCTGGCCAACTACGGTCTCGAGAACCTGCGCTTCATCACACCGGTCTCCCCGGGCGACAGCATCCGCGTGGAGCTGACCGCCAAGCAGATCACGCCGCGCGAGACCGACGAGTACGGGGAGGTGCGCTGGGACGCGGTGATCCGCAACCAGGACGACGAGACCGTCGCCACCTACGACGTGCTCACTCTGGTGGACAAGGAGCCGGCTGCGGCATGAGGGAGATGATGCGGCGCGACCGGGCGTCCGAGATGCTCGGACTGGTCGTCGAGCTCGACGAGCCCGGTCGCGCCGTCGTCTCGATGGTCGTGCGCGACGACATGCTCAACGGTTTCGCGATCACGCACGGCGGCCTGGTGTTCGCGCTGGCCGACACGGCCTTCGCCATCGCCTGCAACGAGGACGAGCGCGTCACGGTCGCGGGCGGCGCCGACATCACGTTCCTGAAGTCGACCGTCGCAGGCCAGACGCTGACGGCGACCGCGCTGAGGCGGGTCGTGAGCGGGCGCAACGGCCTGTACGACGTGACGGTGACCGATGAGACCGGTGATGTCGTCGCCGAATTCCGCGGCCGCTCCCTCACCACGAACCGGATGGTCGCCTGACGACCTGCACGGAGACGGCGGGGCGAGCGGCTCCGGTCAGCCGCGCAAGGCCAGCACGAACGGCAGCACCGCGTCTGCACCTGCCTGCCGCAGCGCCCGGGCGGCGACGGTGAGGGTCCAGCGGCTGTCGGCGAGGTCGTCGACGAGCAGCACGGGTCCGCCCGGGATCTCGAGTCCCTCGGCGGTGAACCGATCCCACAGCCCCGCCACCCGGAATGCGCTGTTGCCGCCGGGCCCGCCGCTCGGCCCGCCGTTCGCGAAGCCGAGCGTGCCGACGAACGGCAGCCTCCCGATCCCGGCGATCCCCTGCGCCAGTGAGTCGACGAGCTGCGGGCGCGAGCGCGAAGGCATCCCGACGACGGCGACCGGCCGCTCGTCCCATCCCCAGCCGGCGAGGACGCGCACGCAGGCGCCCAGCACCTGCGGTGAGACGGGAGCATCCGCCGCTCCGGCGGCGAAGAGCTCGCGGAGCACGCCTCCCCAGCCGAGATCCGTCAGCCGTGCCAGCGCCCGTCCCTCGGACGCCTGCTCTGCCGGAGCGATGCGCCCGCGAACGGGGACTCCGAGCCGGTCGGCAGCCGTGGGCCACTGCCGGCGCGGGTCGATCGGCACGCCCACGCGGTCGAGGGCGGCCGATGCGGTGTCCGTCGCGCCCGACGCGATGTCCTGCGGATACCAGACGCCCGCGCAGTTGTCGCATCGGCCGCACGGGGCGGCCGTGGCGTCGTCGAGCGAACGCTGCAGGAACTCCATCCGGCATCCGCCGGTCTGCTGGTAGTCGATCATGTGCTGCTGCTCGGCGCGGCGCTCGGCGGCGATGCGCTCGTAGCGCTCCGCGTCGTACGTCCAGGCGGCGCCGGTCGCGACCCAGCCGCCCTGCACGCGCCTGACGGCGCCGTCTACGTCGAGCACCTTGAGCAGAAGCTCGAGGGGCGTGCGGCGGATGTCGACCATCGCCTCCAGCGCCGGTGTCGAGATCGGTTCGTCGCCGAGGGCCGCGATGACCCGCTCTGCGCGCTCCTGGTCGGGCATGGATGCGGTGGCGAAGTAGTGCCAGATGTCGCGGTCCTCGACGCCCGGGAGCAGCAGCACGTCGGCGCTCTCGCTCGCGCGCCCGGCACGCCCCACCTGCTGGTAGTACGCGACCGGCGACGACGGCGCGCCCAGGTGCAGCACGAACCCGAGGTCGGGCTTGTCGAATCCCATGCCGAGAGCGCTGGTCGCGATGAGCGCCTTGACCTCGTTGCGTTTGAGCATGCCTTCGGACTCCTCGCGCTCCTCGGCATCCGTCTGACCCGTGTAGGCACGCACGTCGTGCCCGTGCTCGCGCAGCAGTCGCGCGGTGTCGACGGCGGCCGCGACCGTGAGCGTGTAGATGATGCCCGAGCCGGGAAGGTCGTCGAGGTGGCTGAGCAGCCAGGCCAGCCGGCTGGCCGAGTTCGGCAGCTGCAGCACACCGAGCCGGAGGGATGCCCGCGCCAGCGGCCCGCGGATCGTCAGCACCTCGGTCCGAGCATCGTTCGGACCGGAGCCGTCGGTGCCCAGCTGCTCGGCGACGTCGCCCACGACCCGGCTGTTCGCGGTGGCCGTGGTGGCGAGCACCGGTACGCCGGCGGGCATCTGCGAGATCAGATCGCGCAGACGGCGGTAATCGGGACGGAAGTCGTGGCCCCAGTCGCTGATGCAGTGTGCCTCGTCGACCACGAGCATGCCGATGCGCCGAACAAGCTCGGGCAGCCGCTGCTCGCGGAAGGCGGGGTTGTTCAGGCGCTCCGGTGAGACCAGCAGCACGTCCACCTCGTCGCGATCGAGCTGCGCGAGCACGTCGTCCCACTCGTGCGCGTTGGTGGAGTTGATCGCGACGGCGCGCACGCCGGCGCGCTCGGCCGCGGCGATCTGGTCGCGCATGAGCGCCAGCAGCGGAGACACGAGCACGGTCGGTCCGGCGCCCTGCCGTCGCAGCAGCAGGGTCGCGACGAAGTACACCGCCGATTTTCCCCAACCGGTGCGCTGAACGACCAGGGCGCGGCGCCGCCGCTCCACGAGCGCCTCGATGGCCTCGTACTGACCCTCGTGGAACTGCGCGTCGGAACGGCCGACCAGATCGCGCAGCGCTCCGAGGGCGGCGTCACGGGTGGCGTCCGACGTCATGGATGTCATCCCTCCACTCTGCCCCAGGTCTCCGACACGCCGGCGTCTCGATCAGGATGCGCTCACTGCCGGCGACGCGATCGAGGCCGACGTTCCGGCGCGATAAGGCTTCAGCAGGATCTCGTACTACTGCTCGCAGCATGTGTCACCCCAGCGCGTCACTTGCGGAACCGAGCCTGCCGACCAGTTGTCGACAATGAGATTGCGGACGCCGCCCGCCGGTCTCACCGGACTCGAGACTGCACGCGCGCCGCGAGACCCGAGTACAATATGGCTCTCAGAACATTTTTGGAGGGGGGTGATGACATGACCAACGCATCGGCGCTTGTGCGCGCCGCGCGAAAGAGCCGTGGCCTTACCCAAAAGGATCTCGCCCAACGAACCAAGGTCGATCAGGGGCGGGTTTCACGACTTGAAGGTGGTCGCGAGGCTGAGTTCAGCACCATTGAACGATTCCTCGGCAGCGCCGGTCATCGCCTGTACTCCGCACCCACGCGGCGGGATGACGCGGCGACCATCGCGGCAGGGATCCGCAGGAATCTGCGTGGGGGCGACAAATACAGTGCTCTTCGTGAGCTCATCCAACTAAGCGACAACCTCACCGCCGAGCATGGCCTCGTGCGCGGCATCCTCGGCCTCGCTGAGCCGGAACCGACCGGCGACCGCGCCTGGGATGCGGCTCTTGCCGCTCTTGTCGATCTTCGCCTCAGCGAGGAAGGGCTCCCCACCCCCGCATGGGTTGACGCCCCGAGCCGACGGCTCAGGGTGCCTCGCACTCTCGACGTCGATCCTGCCGACCCGATCCCGGCGCCAGGAGATGTGCCCGTCGAGTTTCTCAAGCGTGGCGTCCTCTTCTGGCGGGATACGCTGGCGAGCGTCTGATGGGTGATGCGCTGGATCGCGATGACATCATCTCCGGCCTCCGCGACCTCATAGGTGAACTTCATGCAGCCGGTGAAATCGCTGGCATACGCCTGGTCGGCGGTGCTGCGCTTCGTCATCAGGTACTTCGACCGACGTACCACTGGTGACCTCGACTCCCTCCACATTCAGCCGGGTAGTGACGACGCTGTCCTCGCCGCTGCTTCGCGCGTGGGGGATCGACGCGGGTGGAGTGCTGGCTGGTTCAACTTCGCGGTGGAGCATGCGGACTCGGTGCCCGTGTTCGGGCGCCGGGCCGTCGAGTGGGAGACGATCTACGACCGCGACGGTGTCGTCATCCAAGTTGCCTCCAAAGAAGCGCTTCTCGCCATGAAACTTCGCGCCAACCGTCCGGGACGCGACGTGAACGATATTCGCCAGCTCCTCGCCCTCTGCGGTATCACCACACTGGAGGACGCCGAGGAGCACTACGAGGACTTCTATCCGGGTGACGGTCTCACCGATCGTGCGATCGGCAACCTTTGACGCCGAACCGAAAACCTGTGCCCCGTCGGCGGTCTGACGGACGTTAGCGACGACGCCTCCGACAGCAGCATCGAACCCTGCCGCAAACGATCGTTTCCGGAGTGTCTCGCAGGCGCGGCCAGCACGGCGGCCCACTTCCTCTGCGGCGTTGAAGCCGCGTTTGTTAGCCTCTCTGGAAGACCGTGCAAGACAACAGAGGAGGTGATACCCGTGAACGAATCAACATGGGTGCTCCTCGAAGGAGTCTCGGTCGGGCGATAGGTCGTCCGGGAGCGCCGCTGATCAGCAGCACTCTCGAAAGGCACGGCCATGCATTTCACTTCCGAACAGCGCCTCGACGACATCCTCGTCGAACGCGAATTCAGTCTCGGCGACGTCTCCGGTGTCCTGTGGACGCCGGCGTCCGCTTCGCCGTCCGCACCCGCTCCACTCATCCTGATGGGCCAGCCCGGCGGATTCAGCATCCAGAGGATGCTTCCCCGTCTGCGGGCGCGAGCCCGAGCCTCTGCCGAGCAGGGGTTGGCAGCCGTAGCGATCGAGCAGCCCGGTGCGGGTGATCGCCTCGCGTTGCCGGGCGCCGCAGAGGCCCGCGAAGACCTCCGTCGAGCTATCGCAGCCGGCGACCGACCACGAGAGGACGTCATCGACCGCTTGATCCTCCCTCTCGTCGAGAGGGCGGTTCCAGAGTGGCAGACCACGCTCGACAACGTGCTGGCACTTCCCGAGATCGGTGACCGGGCCGCTCTTTCCGGCGGCGTGATCGCGATCGGCACGCGACTCGCAGCCATCGAGCCACGCGTCGTTGCCGCTGGTCTGTTCGCGGGGAGCTACGTGCCCCGCGAGACCATGGACGACGCACGCCGGGTCACGATCCCTCTTCACGTCCTCCTGCAGTGGGACGACGAGGGCAACGACCGGCAGATGGCGTTGGACTTGTTCGATGCCTTCGCCTCGAACGAGAAGACGCTCTACGCCAACATGGGCGGCCACACCGGTGTTCCCCGGTTCGCAGGCGAAGACGCTGCCCGATTCTTCACACGGCATCTGCTCCCGGTCCTGGAAGGAGCCTCGCGATGAGCAAGCGCAAACTCGTCGTGCGGTCCTCACCTCCATCGACGGCTACTACGAGGGGCCAGGGAAAGACCTCAGCGAGATGCCGTTCGAGGACGCGTTCAACACGCACAACCTCCAGCTGCTCCGGCAAGCCGACTCTCTCATCTACGGAAGCACATGGTTCGCGGACAACTGGAACCACTGGTCAGCGATAGCGGCCGATGACACCCAGGCCGACCGTGAAAGGGAAATCGCGAGCCGCGTCCTGTCGATGGAGGCAGTCATCGTCAGTGACTCGATGTCGATCAACCCCGACGATCCGTATCGAGTGCTCGAACGCTGCCTGACTCTCAGCTCGTAGAACTGAGGTACAGCACTCACCCGAGCTCCACGGAGTGATATCGCACGTGGAATAGCGTGCATCGCTGCGTTCGTCTGTGCTCGGCCATCGGTCGATCAACGACGCGATGATCCAGCTCTCCTACTTCGTTCCGCACGCGGCGAGCGAAGGCCGCTTGGGTGCGCGGAACCGGCGCGCCGACCCCGCTCTCCGGATGAACGGGGATCGGCGCTCCGACGGGATGCCCGGTCAGTGCACGAGCTCTCCCAGTGGCGTCCACTCGATCCGCGCGCCGACCGCATCGGCTCCCGCCTCGAAGAACAGGGCGATCGTGACGGCGCCCGGATCGAGCACGCCGCGGGAGAGCTCTCCGACGTAGCTGGCGCGGCCCTTGGCTGCGACCAGATCGGCTGTGGACTCCGCTCCGGCGCGGGCCGCCTCGGCCGTCGCGACGAGCGCGTCGCGCACCGAGCACCCGGTCGCGGCAGCGGCGGACAGCGCACGGGCCGCGGGCTCCAGGGCATCCACCATCGTGTTGTCCCCCACCTTCGCGCCACCGAGCCTGCGCACGGTGGCGAGTCCCTCGGCGATCCCCGCGGCGAGCTCGGACAGGGAAGCCTCGTCCACGCCCGCGCGCGAGATCTCGCGGAACCACATGCCGAACAGCGGCCCGCTGGTGCCGCCGGTGGCCATGAAGCCCCGTGACGCGGCGGCGAAGACACTCCGATGGGTCGCCTCCACCGCGGCGGGCAGCGCCGCCGACGCGCGTTGCAGTGCTGAGGCGATGTTGACCCCGAAGTCGCCGTCGCCGGCGAGTCGATCGAGGTCGGTGAGGCGCTCCTGGGCGCGCGCGAATCGCGCCTCGAACTCGCTGATCCACTCGAGCGCGATGCGCCCGTCGATGTTCTCGGTCATGGGTCGTGTTCTCCTTCGTCTTCTGTTCACCAGGTCAGGGCGGGCGTGCGCACCGGAGCATCCCAGTGCCCCACCAGCGCGTCGTCGGCGGCCGTGAGCGTCACCGAGAGCCCGTGCATGTCGAGCGAGGTCACGTACGATCCGACCAGCGAGCGCGCGACGGCGATCCCGCGCGCCGCGAGGACGCGGTGCACCTGCCGCGCGGCGATGCTCAGCTCGAGCGGGTAGGCCCCGCCGAGACCGTTGACGATCGCGATCACGGCGTCGCCCCGCACCAGCTCCAGGCTGTTCGCGAGCGGCGCGACGATCTGCTCCACCAGCTCGTCCACGGGCGCGAACGGGATCCTGCCCGTGCCGCGTTCGCCGTGGATGCCCACGCCGTACTCGACTTCGTCCGGTCCGAGCTCGAACGCGGCGCGCTGCTCGCCGGGGTGCGCACCGGCCCCCAGCGCCACGGCGAGGCTGCGCGAGCGCTGCACGACGTCGCGTCCGGCGGCGACGACGTCGCTCAACGCAGCGCCGCGTTCGGCGAGGGCGCCGCACACCTTCTCGACGGTGATGACGGCGGCTGTGCCGCGGCGGCCCGGTCCGTCGCCGTCGCTGTCGGAGGCGAGGTCGTCGTCGACGACGACCCGGTCGACGGAGATCCCGTCATCCTCGGCGAGCGAGGCGGCGATCTCGAAGTTGAGCACGTCGCCGGTGTAGTTCTTGATGATCTGCACGACCCCGGCACCGCTGTCGGCGAGTGCGGTGCCGGCCTGCACCTGCGCAGCCGTGGGGCTCGCGAAGACGGCACCGCAGACCGCGACGTCGAGCATTCCCGTGCCCACGAAGCCGGCGTGAAGCGGCTCGTGGCCCGAGCCCCCGCCGGAGACGAGGCCGACCTTGCCGGTGCTGCGCATCGAGCGCGAGATCAGGTTGTCCTCGGGATGCCAGTCGACGAGAGTCGGGTGCGTCTGCGCGAACCCCTCCAATGCTTCGTCGATGACCTGCTGCGGCCGGTTGATGAACTGGCGGCGCGTGATGGTGGGCATGATCCTCTTTCTGTGTCGTGCTGCGGGGCGGGATGCTCAGGCAGCGGGGCGGGTGTCGGCGACGAGAGCGGGCTCGATGCGGTCCGCACCGGTGCGGGCCAGCACGGTGAACAGTGCCGCCGCGGCGACGCCTGCGAGCGTTTCGGCGCTGATGTAGACCGGCCACTGCTCCCACGCGATGTCGCCGCCGAGGAGCCACTGCACGAGCATCGGGCCGGTCGTGCGAGCCGGGTTGATCGACGCGCCCGTCGCGGGTGCGACCGGGACGATCACCGCGAAGACGACGAAGCCGATGGCGACGCCGGCGAACCCGGGGACCGCACGACGGTGGATGACGCCGAACACCGCGAAGACGAGGATGAACGTGCCCACGAACTCGGCCGTGAACGCCTGCCACACCGGGATGTCGCCGTACGACGCGACACCGAGGCCCGACTCGCTCGCCCGCGGGCCGAGCACTCCCGCGATGGCGAACGCGCCGAGCGCGCCGCCGAGCACCTGTGCGATCACGTACGCGGGGACGTCCCGCCAGGGGAACTTCCCCGCCACGGCGAGGGCGACGGTCACGGCGGGGTTGATGTGGTTGCCCGAGATGGGGCCGAAGACGTACACCGTGACGATCACGATGGCGCCGAAGGCGAGGGCGATGAAGCCGATGTCGGCACTGCCGAAGGGGGCCTCGCCGCGCAACAGCGCGAGCGCGGGGACCGAGCCGACCCCGACGAAGACGAGGAAGGCGGTGCCGAGAAGCTCTGCTCCGAGCTTCTGCCAGGCGGTGGATTCGTCCATGAGCGGTGTTCTCCTTTGAACAGGGATGACGGGATGTACGCGTCGGAATGCACATCGTTCATTTCGATGCTCATTCGTCAATGTCGAATATGCATCGAAACGTCGGGCCTGTCAAGAGCGTCTGTCGACCCGCATCCCAGGGGACGGTCGTCGCCGTCGAAGCACGCGGGCGCGCCGAAGCGCCGGGCGGGTCGCCCGGCGCTTCGGCGTCACGTATCGGCTCGTGCGGGTTCAGTCCGCCCGGCGCAGCACCGCCCCTGCCAGCGCACGCGCCTCGTCCGCCGTCGCCGCGTTCCGTGCCGCTTCGGCCGCGCGCCGGCAGTCGTCCGCCCCGACGCGGCGCAACGACTGCGCGACGCGTCCGAGACTGCGCGACGACATGGACAGACTCGTCGCCCCGAGCCCCACGAGGACCGGCGCGAGCGCAGCATCGCCTGCGGCCTCGCCGCAGACGCCGACGGCGCGACCTGCTCGGCGTCCGCTGTCGCCGACGTGTGCGATCAGGCGCAGCACCGACGGCTGCCACGGGTCGCTGAGATCGCCCAGCTCGCCCAGCAGCCGATCGGCGGCGAGTGTGTACTGGGTGAGGTCGTTCGTCCCGATGCTCACGAAGTCGACGATCTGGAACAGCTCGTCGGCCATCAGTGCCGCCGCAGGAGTCTCGATCATGACTCCCACACGATCCGCCCCGGCCGCACGGGCACGGGCGGCGAACGCGCTGGCCTCGTCGACGGTGGACACCATCGGCGCCATCACCTCCACGACCGCGGACTCGGCCGCTGCTGCGGCGACGAGCGCCCGGAGCTGGCCCTCGAGCAGGGTCGGATCGGCGCGAGACGTGCGGATTCCGCGCACACCCAGCGCGGGGTTCTCCTCGTCGCCGGAACGGATGAACGGCAGGGGCTTGTCGCTGCCGGCATCCAGGGTGCGCACCACGATGCGACGGCCGGCGAAGGGCGAGAGGACGCCCCGGTACGCCTGCACCTGCTCGGCCTCCCCCGGCGGATCCGTGCGGCCGAGAAAGCCGAACTCCGTGCGGAAGAGCCCCACGCCCTCGGCGTGCGCGCCGGCCGCCGCACGGGCATCCGCTGCGCCGCCGACGTTCGCCAGCAGCGGGACGGCGGTGCCGTCGGCCAAGCGCCCGGCCCCGTCGAACACGACCGCTTCCGTCGGCTCGGTCGCCGCTGCGATCCGGGATGCCGAGGGCTCCACCTCGACCGTCCCGAGATCGCCGTCGACGAGCACCATGGTTCCCGGAGGGATCCGCCCGGCCGCCGCCACGCCGACGACGGCCGGCAGGCCCAGGGCGCGGGAGATGATCGCAGTGTGCGAAGTGGGCCCGCCGCGCTCGGTGACGAGTGCGACGCACCGACCGCCTTCCAGAGCAGCCGTGTCCGCGGGTGCCAGGTCGTCAGCGACGAGCACGAACGGCTCGTCGCGCTCCGGCACGCCCGGCATCTCCAGCCCGAGCAGTTCGGCGATGATGCGATCGCGCACGTCGCGCACGTCGATCGCCCGTTCCGCAGCCCGCCCGCCCAAGGCGAGGAGGCTGCGCTCGCTCTGCGCCATGGCCTCCCACACGGCCCGCGCGGCCGTGCATCCCGTCGCCCGCACGGCCGCCGCCGCGTCCGCGATGATCTCCGGATCGGCGGCGATGAGCCGAGCCGCATCGAGGATCTCCCGCGCCTCTCCCGAGCCGGCCGCGGCGCGCACCCGGAACCGTTCGGCCACCGCGTCGGCCGCCGAGCCGATCGCCTCGGCCTGGCGGTCGCGCTCTCGATCGTCCAGGAGCGCTCCCGGCTCGGGTTCGGGAACCCCGGCGACCGGACGGACGACCACAGCTGCGGCGGTGCCCGCACTCACGCCCCTCCCGTGCAGCACGGTGCCGGCTGCCGGTGCGGGCATGTGCGCATCACCGGATGCCCCGACGCCCGGCGATGCGGCATCCGGCGCAGAGGCCCCCTCCGTGCCCTCTCCGAAGCCGTCCTCGAAGAGCGCGATCAGCCGATCGAGCGCTGCCGGTGCGGCCGGGCCCCAGCCGGTCAGCTCGAGGCGGTCGCCCTGACCGGCCCCGAGCGCCAGCAGACGGGACAGGCTCGAGGCCGGGGCGTCGGGGCCGTCCGGAAGCCGGCGCAGTCGCACCTCCGCGCCCGCCGACGACTCGGCGATCAGCGCCGCGGGCCTCGCGTGGATGCCCTGGGGATTGCGCACCCGGACCACTTGGGAGACTTCCGGCACGGCACGCGCGGATCGCCCGTCGGGGGCCGGCGTCTCCGCCGGCGCATCCCCGAGCTGCTGATGTTTCGGATCGAGCGCTCGCGATGCCTCGTCCGCGACCGTCTCGAGAGTCGCGCCGGCCGCAGCCGAGACCGCGGCCGCCAGCATCCCCTCGACGAACGGCGCCGCGGCCAGACGCACCGGAACGTCGCTCGCGCGCAGCTCGAGGGCGAGTTCGGCGCTCAGCACGGCCGAGCCGAGGTCCATCAGCACGAGCACGCCCTCGCACTCCACCGCGAGCTCGTCGACGGCGGCCGCGACGGCGACCGCGTCGGTGCCGAGGATCGGCGTGCCGGCGGCATCCTGGCCCGCCCCGGCCGCGACACGGATGGCCACGCGGTCGCCGCGCACCATCTGCAGGGCGAGCTCGAGCGCCGCCTCCCCCAGTCGCGCACTGTGGGAGACGGCGACGATCCCGATCATCGAGAGGCGTCCGCGATGGCGGCGGCGAGCGCGTCGAAGAGCAGGGCGGTCGAGGCCGCGCCCGGATCGAGGTGCCCGGCGCTGCGCTCTCCGAGGTAGCTCGAGCGACCCTTCCTGGCCACCAGCGGCACCGTGGCGTCGCGCCCTGTCCCGGCCGCCGTCGCCGCGGCCTCGGTCGCCTCGGCGATGCTCGCGCCGTCTGCCAGTGCGGCCTCGAGCGCGTCGACGGCGGGGGCCATCGAGTCGAACATCGTCTTGTCGCCCGGCTCGGCCTTGCCGCGGGCGACGACGCCGTCCAGCCCCGCGCGCAGCGCAGCCGCCAGCGCGGATGCGTCCAGCTGCGAGACGGCTCCCGCGGCCATGCCCATCCGCAGGAAGAAGGTGCCGTACAGCGGCCCGCTCGCACCACCGACCGAGCTGACCAGCGTCATCCCGACCGCTTTGAGGAGCTCGTCCGCCGTGGCGGCGCCACCCTCCTGCGCCTTCTCGGCGGCGGCCTGCATGCCGCCCGCCATGTTCGCGCCGTGATCGGCGTCTCCGACCGCCGAGTCGAGCTCGGTGAGCCACTCCTGCTTCTCGGCGATCACGTCGCGGAACCGGAGGATCCAGGCGGTGAGCACAGCGGTGTCGATGGTGGCAGTCATGTTCGTCCTTCTTCGTCGGTCCGTCGTCGTCCTCGCGCGGGCGCCGGTCAGGCGCTCCAACGCAGCGCCGGCGTGCTGACCGGCGCGTCCCACAGTCGCAGGATCTCGTCGTCGGCCTGCAGGAGCGTGACCGAGCAGCCCGCCATGTCCAGCGAGGTGATGTAGTCGCCGACCAGGTTGCGGGCGATGTGCACGCCCGCCTGCTCCAGGAGCGCGGCGACTTCGGCGTACATCAGATACAGCTCCATCTGAGGCGTGGCCCCCATGCCGTTGAGCATCACGATCGCCGGCCCGGCGAAGTCGAGGTCGGCGAGGATCGGCTCGACCAGCTGCCGGGCGATCTCCGAGGCGGGCGCCAGGGGCTCGCGGTGGCGGCCCGGCTCGCCGTGGATGCCGATCCCGACCTCCATCTGATCGTCGGGGAGATCGAAGGTGGGCTTGCCCGCGGCGGGCACGGTGCAGCTCGTGAGCGCCACGCCCATCGACCGGCCGCGGCTGTTCACCCGTTCGGCGAGCGCCACCACCGCGGGGAGGTCCTGCCCCTCCTCGGCCGCCGCGCCGACGATCTTCTCGAGCAGCACCGTCAGGCCGACGCCCCGGCGCCCCGCGGTGTAGAGGGAGTCCTGGACGGCGACATCGTCGTTCACGACGATCGTGCCGACGGCGATCCCCTCCATGGATGCGAGCTCCGCCGCCATCTCGAAGTTCAGCACGTCGCCGGTGTAGTTCTTCACGATGTGCAGCACGCCGGCGCCGCGGTCGACTGCCTTCGTGGCCGCCTGGATGCGATCGGGCGTCGGGGAGGTGAACACTTCTCCGGCCACGGCGGCGTCGAGCATCCCCGTCCCGACGAAACCGCCGTGCAGCGGCTCGTGCCCGGAACCGCCTCCGGAGACGAGCGCCACCCGGCCCGCGGGCTTGGGGGTCGCGCGGGTGATGACGTGCGTGTCCAGATCGACGGCGAGCCCGGGATGGGCGAGCGCGACACCCCGCAGGGATTCGACCAGCACGTCCTCGGGCCTGTTGATGAACTTCTTCATCGGGGATCTCCCTTGATCTCGATAAGCAATCAGAAAGCTTTTCGGTAATGTCGAATATCTACGCCGAGAGTCGTGGTTGTCAAGTACTATCGTGAGATCGACGCGGATGGACCGGACAGCCGCACACGGGCAGGAAGGCGCCAATGATCCAGGCCATCGATCGCGCGGCGAAGGTGCTCGATCTGCTGCAGGGCGCTCGCCGGCTGGGCATCAGCGACCTGGCCGCCGCGCTGGAGCTGCCGCCCTCGACGGTGCACGGCATCGTGAAGTCCTTGCGCGAGCACGGCCTGGTGGCGAAGGAGCGCGGGGGGCAGCGGTACACCCTGGGCCCCACGCTCCTGCGGCTCAGCAACGTCTACCTCGACAGTCTGGACGTGCGGGCGCGGGCGATGCGCTGGACGCAGGAACTCGCCCGCCGCACCGGGATGTCTGTGCGCCTGGGCGCACCGCACTTCACCGACGTCCTCGTGATCCATCACAACCTGCGCCCCGACGACAGTCAGCAGATGCTCGAGACGGGGGTCGCGATCCCCGCCCACGCGTCGGCGATGGGCAAGGTGCTGCTCGCGTACGACCTCGGGTTCCAGCGGAGCGTGTTCGCCTCGCCGCTGCGCAATCTCACCGGCGACACCATCACCGACGTCGCCCGCCTCACGCTCGATTTCCCCGCCATCGTCGAACGCGGCAGCGCGAGCGAGGTCGACGAGGCGGTCCTCGGCGAGTCCTCCCTCGCCGCCCCGGTCGCCGACGCGAGCAACGACATCGTCGCCACGGTCGCCGTGGTGATGCCCTCCACCCAGGCGCCCGCGGCGGACGCCGTCTCGGATGCCCTTCGCGAGACCGCCCGGAACATCTCGCGGGAACTCGGCGCCACCGCCTGGCCGCCGCGCGTCGCACCGATCGACGACTGACCCACCCGGAGTGCCCGGCACTTGCCCGGTCCGGACTTCCGTGCGACAATTACCTAACGATCGGTCAGTAAACCGGATGAGACGCCGAGGAGTCGAAGATGACCAGTCCTGCAGACCTTGCCGCGCTCGATGACGCCGACGCGCTCGCGCGCTTCGACGAGCTCGTCGCGAACGAGCAGCGCATCGAGCCGCGCGACTGGATGCCGGAGGCGTACCGCAAGACGCTGATCCGCCAGATCTCCCAGCACGCGCACTCCGAGATCATCGGCATGCAGCCGGAGGGCAACTGGATCACGCGCGCCCCGAGCCTGAAGCGCAAGGCGATCCTCATGGCGAAGGTGCAGGACGAGGCGGGTCACGGGCTCTACCTCTACTCCGCCGCGCAGACACTGGGCATCACGCGCGACACCATGATGCAGCAGCTCATCGACGGCAAGGCCAAGTACTCGTCGATCTTCAACTACCCCACCCCCACCTGGGCCGACATGGGCGCGATCGGATGGCTCGTGGACGGTGCGGCGATCTGCAACCAGGTGCCGCTGTGCCGCGCATCGTACGGGCCGTACGGCCGGGCGATGGTGCGGGTCTGCAAGGAGGAGTCGTTCCACCAGCGGCAGGGCTTCGAGATCCTGCTGACGCTCATGCAGGGCACCGAGGAGCAGCGCGAGATGGCGCAGGACGCCGTGAACCGCTGGTACTGGCCTGCGCTGGCGATGTTCGGGCCGCCGGATGACCAGTCCCCCAACTCCGCGCAGTCGATGAAGTGGAAGATCAAGCGCTTCTCGAACGACGAGCTCCGTCAGCGCTTCGTGGGCATGCTCGTGCCGCAGGCGGAGATCCTCGGCATCACCCTGCCCGATCCCGACCTGCGGTGGAACGACGAGACCGGCGCCTACGACATGGGCGAGATCGACTGGGACGAGTTCTTCGAGGTGCTGCGCGGCAACGGGCCGTGCAACGCCGAACGGCTCGAACGGCGCCGCACGGCGCACGAAGAGGGCGCCTGGGTCCGCGAGGCGGCGGCCGAGTACGCCCGCAAGCAGGCGCTCCGCACGGAAGGGAAGGTGGCGTGATGGCGACTCCTGGAGGATCCCCGGAGGAGACCTGGCCCCTGTGGGAGGTCTTCGTCCGCGCGAACCGGGGCCTGAACCACGTGCACGTCGGCTCGCTGCATGCACCCGATGCAGGCATGGCCGTGCGCAACGCCCGCGACCTGTACACCCGGCGCAGCGAGGGCGTCTCGATCTGGGTCGTGCCGGCGGATGCCATCACCACCAGCGACCCCGGTGACAAGGGCGCGTTCTTCGAGAGCCCCGCGGGCAAGAACTACCGGCACGCCGTGTACTACACGGCGTCGGAGGGGGTGCCTCACCTGTGAGCGCCGCGCACGTCGAGGAACACGGGCACGGCGACGTCTCCGTCGAAGAGCTTCAGCTGGCATCCGAGCTCTCCGGCGGCGAGGCGACGGCCGGTTCGGCCGACATCGCCGAATACGCGCTCTGGCTGGGCGACGACGCGTTGATCCTCTCCCAGCAGCTGGGCGAGTGGATCTCCCGTGCCCCGGAGCTCGAGGAGGACGTGGCGCTCGGCAACATCGCCCTCGACCTGCTCGGGCATGCGCGCTCGCTGCTGCGGTACGCCGGCTCCTGGGACGGGCGCAGCGAGGACGATCTCGCCTATTTCCGTGACGAGCCCGAATTCCGCAGCGCCTGGATCATGGAGCAGCCCAACGGCGATTTCGCGCAGACCATCGCCCGCCAGCTGATCGCCTCCACGTACATGTTCGAGCTGTACTCCGCGCTGCGCCGGTCAAGCGACGAGACGCTCGCCGCGATCGCGGAGAAGTCCCTCAAGGAGGTGGACTACCACCGCGACCACTCTGTGCAGTGGGTGCTGCGCCTGGCCGGCGGCACGGAGGAGTCCCGCCACCGCATGATCCGCGCACTGGGCGACGTGTGGCCGTACGTCGACGAGCTGTTCCGCGACGAGCCTCTGGTCGCCCGTCTCGGCGACGCCGCCGTGGCTCCTTCCTCACTGCGGCCCGGCTTCGACGCCGTGATCGGAACGGTGTTCGCCGAGGCGGAGCTCGAAGTCCCCGCTGTCGCCGCGTCGCGCGCAGGCGGCAGACGCGGTGAGCACGCGACACCACTGGGGCACCTGCTCGCCGAGATGCAGGTGCTCGCCCGCCGGCATCCGGGGGCGACGTGGTGACCATGACAGCCTCCCCCATCGACCTCGACCTCGGGCGTGCGCGCGAGATCGTCGCGCGCGTCGCCGACCCCGAGATCCCCGTCCTGACCATCGAGGACCTCGGCGTGCTGCGCGATGTGCGCCCGGGCGCCGGCGGCGGCGTGGTCGTCGACATCACCCCCACGTACAGCGGCTGCCCTGCGATGGATGCCATCCGCGACGACATCGTGCTGGCGCTGACCGCCGAGGGCTTCGACGACGTCGACGTTCGCCTCGTGCTCTCCCCCGCCTGGACGACGGACTGGATGAGTGCGGACGGCAGGCGCAAGCTCTCCGAGTACGGCATCGCGCCGCCCACCGGCCGGGCAGCGCACAGTCGGGGCCCCATCCGCCTCGCGATCACCGTGCGCTGCCCGCAGTGCGGCTCGCTCGACACTCGCGAGGTCTCTCGCTTCGGCTCCACCTCCTGCAAGGCGCTGTACGAGTGCCGCGCCTGCCTCGAGCCCTTCGACCACTTCAAGGTGATCTGATGTCACTGTTCCGGATGCCTTCCGCTCCCGCCCACGATGACGCCGCACGCACACCGGGCGGCGATCGGCATCGCGCCCGCTTCCACACCCTGACCGTCTCGGATGTGCGCCGGCTCACCGACGACGCGATCGAGGTGAGCTTCACGGTTCCGGCCGACCTCGCCGACGACTACGCCTACCTTCCGGGCCAGTACGTCGCACTTCGGGTGCAGCTGGACGACGTCGAGGTGCGTCGCTCCTATTCGCTGTGCCGTCCGCCTGCGCCCGTGCGCGGCGGCGCCACCAGCCTCAGCGTCGCGGTCAAGCGCGACGAGGGCGGGCTGTTCTCCACGTGGGCGCAGACGGAGCTCACGCCGGGCTTCGAGATCGACGTGATGAGCCCGCAGGGCACCTTCACCTCCGGACTCGAGCAGCTCGAGGGAACGCACGTGGTCGGCATCGCGGCCGGCTCGGGCATCACGCCGATGATGGCGCTCGCGCGCAACCTGCTCTCGGCATCGGACACCACGCGCTTCACTCTGCTGTACACCAACAGGGCCACGAGCGACGTGATGTTCCTCGAAGACCTCGCCGACCTCAAGGACCGCTACCCGACCCGCCTCGTGCTGCACCATGTGCTCTCGCGCGAGCAGCGCACGGCGCCGGTGCTGTCGGGACGGATCGACGAGCAGCGCCTGCGCACGATCCTGGGTTCGCTCATCCTGCCGTCGACGGTCGACGAGTGGTTCCTGTGCGGCCCGTTCGCCCTGGTGGATCTGTGCCGCGAGGTGCTCGCCGACATCGGCGTGCCGCGCGAGCACGTGCGCTTCGAGCTGTTCACCACCGGCGATGCCCCGGCCGAGCGCGGCCCCCGGCAGGTCGAGGTGCGCGCGGGCGAGAAGGCGTACCGCATCGAGATCAACCTGGACGGCGTCTCGTCGACCGTGGAGAGCCCGGTCGACGCGCACGAGTCGGTGCTGAACGCCGCCCTGCGCGTGCGACCGGATGCGCCGTTCGCCTGCTCGGGCGGCGTCTGCGGCACCTGCCGTGCGCGCGTGCTCGGGGGCAGCGTGACCATGACCGAGAACTATGCGCTGGAGCCCGACGAGATCGAGCGCGGCTACGTGCTCACCTGCCAGTCCCACCCCACCAGCGACCGCATCGTCGTCGACTACGACGTCTGATCCTCCCCGCCGAAGGAGCACCATGATCGATCTGGCCGTCGAAGCCGACGTCGCGCGCATCACACTCACTGCGCCGTCGAAGCTCAACTCGCTCGATGAGCAGGCGCTGCACGAGCTCGGTGCGGCCTACGACGAGGCCGAGCGCGCGGGAGTGCGCGCGCTCGTGCTGAGCGGCGAGGGTCGGGCGTTCTGCGCCGGACGGGACATCTCGGCCGTCGATCCGCGCGACGACGACGTGATCGGCTACCTCGGCGGCATCGTCACACCGCTGCTGCGCAGGATGGCGGCGTTCCCGGCCCCGACGTTCGCCGTCGCGCACGGGGCCTGCCTGGGCGTCGGGCTCGGTCTGCTCATCGCCACGGATGTCGTCTACGTCGCGGAGTCGGCGAAGATCGGCTCCCCGTTCGCCGCGCTCGGCGCCACGCTGGACTCCGGCGGTCACGCCCTGTTCCTCGACCGGCTGGGCGCGCACAAGACCCTCGACCTGATCTACACCGGCCGCCTCATGACCGGCTCGGAGGCGGTCGCATCCGGCCTGTTCTCCCGGGTGCTGCGCGACGACGAGGTCGCGCAGGCGACCGACGACGCGGCTGTGGCAGCCTCCCGCGGCGCGACCGCCGCCTTCCTCGCCAGCAAAGAGCTCGTCGCCCGCATCCGCGACGAGCGCCTGGCGCTCTGGGAGTCGGTCGAGATCGAGAACGCCGCGCAGGCCGCCCTGTGCGACACGGACGACTACCGCGAGGGCTTCGCCGCGTTCCAGCAGAAGCGCAAGCCGGAGTTCACCGGCCGCTGAGCCCCTCGTGCTCGAGCGCCGACGATCGAGCACCGGTGACGTTGTCGGAGTCCGGTGCGACAATTCGGGGATGATGCTCTCGGAGCTGGTCGCGACCACCGAGGAGGTCGCGGCGACGTCGTCGCGACTGGCGAAGATCGACGCGCTCGCGCGCCTGCTGGAGAGCGCTGAGACGGGCGAGATCGCCCCGCTCACCGGGATGATGCTGGCCTCGCCGCGGCAGGGTCGGCTGGGCGTCGGCTGGCGCACCCTGAGTTCGCTCGATGTCGTGCATGCAGAGGCGCCGGCGCTCACCGTCGGCGACGTCGACCGGATGCTGGAAGCGCTGGCCGCGGCATCGGGCTCGGGCTCGGCCGCCGCCCGCCACGACCTGCTCGTTCAGCTGGCGGAGCGAGCGACGACCGCGGAGTGGGATCTGCTCGTCCGCGCGATGCTGGGCGAGTTGCGCACCGGCGCGCTGTCGGGCGTGCTCCTCGATGCGGTCGTGCGCGCCTCCGGTCGACCTCAGGCATCGGTCCGCCGGGCCGCGATGCTCTCGGGCGATCTCGGCGAGACCGCGCGTCTCGCGCTCACCGGCTCGGCGGCTGAGCTCGACGCCGTCGGCCTGCAGGTCGGCCGCCCGGTGCTGCCGATGCTCGCGGCGAGCGCCGCCACGCCGGCTGCGGCGCTCGAGATCACCGGCCGGGCATCGGTCGAGTACAAGCTCGACGGCGCCCGCATCCAGGTGCATCGGCGCGGCGACCAGGTGGGCGTGTACACCCGCAGCCTCGCCGACATCACGCACCGCGTCCCCGAGATCGTCGAGATCGTGCGCGCCCTTCCGGCGCAGGAGGTGATCCTCGACGGTGAGACCCTCGCGCTCGACGAGGACGGCGGGCCGCGCCCGTTCCAGGAGACAATGTCGCGCTTCGGTGCCGAGAGCGCTCGAGAGCTGGCGCTGCGGCCCTGGTTCTTCGACCTGCAGCACCTCGACGGGCGGGATCTGATCGACGAGCCGCTGTCGGCCCGGCTGGCGGAGCTCGACCGCGTCGCGGGCGGATGGCGCATGCCCGGCATCGTCACGGACGAAGCCGAGGCCGCCGAGAAGCTCTCCCGTGAGGCCCTGGCGGCCGGGCACGAGGGCGTCGTCGTCAAGGCGATCGAGTCGCCCTACACCGCCGGCCGACGGGGCAAGTCCTGGGTCAAGGTGAAGCCCGTGCTCACCTTCGACCTCGTGGTGCTGGCCGCGGAATGGGGCTCGGGGCGCCGCCGCGGACTGCTGTCGAACCTGCACCTGGGCGCGCTCGATCCCGCCGGGGATTTCGGCGAGGCCGGCGGCCTCGTGATGGTCGGCAAGACGTTCAAGGGGCTCACCGACCAACTGCTGCGCTGGCAGACCGAGACGTTTCCCGGCATCGAGAGCCACCGCACGGCGCAGGCCGTCTTCGTGCGACCCGAGGTCGTCGTGGAGATCGCGATCGACGGCGTGCAACGCTCACCGCGCTATCCGGGCGGCGTCGCCCTGCGCTTCGCGCGCGTGAAGGGCTACCGCCCCGACAAACGCCCTGCCGACGCGGACACGATTCAGACCCTGCGGGCCCTGCTGCGCGGCTGAACGGCGGCTCAGGCCGAGGGCGCCAGGCCCTGGTCCTCCTCGACGACGGTGCCCTTGTACGACCAGGGGAAATCGATCCAGAGATCGGTGTCCTTCCAGGCGTAGTCGGGCTGGATGATCGTCGTCGGCTTGGTGTAGATCGTCACCGAACGCACGTCCGCGCCCTTGTCCTTCAGCAGCTGCACGGCGAGCGCGAGGGTGCGGCCGGAGTCGGCCACGTCGTCGACGAGCAGCACGCGGCGCCCCTCCAGGTAGGCCATGTCGAGCTCGGGCGGGAGCACCTCGGGTGCGTCGAGCACGGTGCCGATACCGGTGTAGAACTCCACGTTGATGGCACCGCAGTTCTTCGCTCCGAGACCGTAGGCGATCGCGCCGGCCGGCAGCAGTCCGCCGCGGGCGATCGCGACGACCACGTCGGGCACGAAGCCGCTGTCCAGGATGTTGCGGGCGAGATCCCGCGTCGCATCGCCGAATCCGTCCCAGGTGAGCGTCTCGCGCTCGATCGCCGTCTGCGTCATCTGCCCATTGTCGCGCATCCGGCTGTGCGCCGCCCGTCATGGACCGCTCGCCGCGAGCGCGCGCGGCCCTCTCCCCCTGTTCGATGAGGTACAAACGAAGGGGTGCCCGCAACACGGAGCGGACGCCCGCCCGTCATCCTTCCGTCTCCGAGGTCCTCTCATGTGCCGCCTGTTCGCGTTCGTCTCCCCCGCACCCGCCACCCCGCGCGGTGAGCTGGGAGCCGAGGGGACGGAGAGCCTGCTCTCGCTCGCACGACTGCACGGCGACGGATGGGGACGCGCCGCCGTCCGCGAGCCCGGCGACGTGCCGGTCGTGACGCGATCCGCACTGTCGGCCGCGCTGGACCCCGGCTTCGATGCGGCCCTCTCCACGCCCGCGCGAGCCGCGCTCGTGCACCTTCGATGGGCGACGGCGGGGCTCCCCGTGAACGAGTGCAATGCGCATCCCTTCGAGGCCGACGGCGTCGCGTTCGCCCACAACGGCACGGTCAAGCCGCTCGACCGGCTGAGGGAGCTGCTGTCCGCCGGCTCCCTCGCCTCGCTCGCCGGGACCACCGACAGCGAGATGTACTTCGCTCTCATCCGCGAGCGGGTCGCCACCGGCAGCACGCTTCCCGACGCGGCGGCGCACGTCGCGCGCCGACTGCGGGAGCTGTTCCCGCTCGCGAGCCTCAACGCCCTTCTGCTCGATCGCGAGCACCTCGTCGTCGTGCACGCGAGCGCCACCAGCATCCTCACCGATCACGACCTGGCGCGACTCGCCCCGCTCGCGGATCTGCTTCCCGACGAGCACAACGAGGACTACTTCGCCCTGCGTGTGCGCGAGAGCGCCGACGGCACAGTCATGGTCGGCTCGACGGGCGTCGCCGGCGACGGGTGGGAGCCGCTGCCCGCCGAGTCGGTCACCACGATCAGCTTGGGCGACCGCTCGCGCACGACCGTCGAGCTGGCCGCCGTCGCCGCCGCGCACGGCTGACGCGCAGGGCCGACGGGACGCCGCTAGAATCGACGTGTCCGGCCTCACCGCCGGTGCCCGAAAAAGGGGCACGAAGCACTCCGCGACGACGCGCACGAGTGGCGAGACATATACGGACCTTCTCCGTTCCCGTCTCGAAAGGCTCTGCCATGCCCTCCGTGTCCGCCCATGTCGCCCTCACCCTCGCCCAGCACATCGACCACGTCTTCGGCGTGATGGGCAACGGCAACGCCTACTTCCTCGATGCGATCGAATCGCAGACGGATGCCGTCTTCACCGCCGTCCGCCACGAGCAGGGTGCCGTCGTCGCCGCGGATGCGCACTTCCGCGCCTCGGGTCGCGTCGCCGCAGCGACGTCGACCTACGGCGCGGGCTTCACCAACACGCTCACCGCGCTGGCCGAGGCCGTGCAGGCGCACGTGCCGCTCGTGCTGGTGGTCGGCGACGAGCCGACCTCGGGTCCTCGCCCCTGGGACGTCGACCAGATCGCGCTGGCGTCCGCCGTCGGAGCGCGCACCTACACGACCGGACGCGCGGATGCCGCAGCCACGACCGTCATCGCCATCGAGCACGCCCTCACCTATCGCGTCCCCGTCGTGCTGGCCATCCCGTATGACGTCGCCGCACTCGAGGCCGGGCCCGTGCCGGAGGCGCCCGCCCCTCGCACCCCGGTGCCCCTCGCTGCGCGCGGAGATTTCGCCGAGGGGATGCTGGACGAGATGGCCGACGCCCTGCGCACCGCCGAGCGCCCGTTCCTGCTCGCCGGCCGTGGTGCCTGGCTCGCCGGGGCGGGTGACGCGCTGGGCGAACTGGCCGAGGCGACGGGGGCGCTGACCGCATCCACTGCGCTCGGACGGGGCGTGTTTCCCGACACTCGCTACGACCTCGGCGTCACCGGTGGCTTCGGCGCCGACGGCGCCATGGCCCTCGTGCACCAGGCCGATGTCGCGGTGGTGTTCGGCGCTTCGCTGAACCAGTTCACGATGCGCTTCGGCGAGCTGTTCTCCCCCGGCACCCGGGTGTTCCAGATCGACGTCGCGCCCGCCGCCACCCATGCCCACGTCGGCGGATTCGTCCGCGCGGATGCCCGCCTCGCGGCATCCGCCCTCCTCGAACGCCTGTCGGACGAGCGCTTCGCGCGGAGAAACGCACCTGCCGCGGATGAATCCGCGGATTCCGTCCGCGCGAAGCGCACAACGCCGCGCGAAGCGCGCACGCCCACCTGGCGCGAGAGCGTGGATGTCGCCGCCGCCCGCGCGTACGCCGAAGGGGATGCGTTCGCAGCCGACGGGCGGCTCGACCCGCGCTCGGCAGCGCGGCGCATCGCCGAGCTGCTGCCCGAGGACCGTGTGGTCGTCTCGGACGGCGGGCACTTCATCGGCTGGGCGAACATGTACTGGCCGGTCGCCGCGCCCGACCGGATGATGATGGTCGGCACGGCGTTCCAGTCGATCGGGCAGGGCTGGCCGAGCGTCGTCGGAGCCACCCGCGCCCGCCCGGACTCGACCGTCGTGCTCACCTCCGGCGACGGCGGCGGTCTGATGGCGATCGCAGACCTCGAGTCGGCCGTGCGTGCGGCCGGCGGGCACGGCTGCGCGGTGATCTGGAACGACGCCGCCTACGGGGCCGAGGTCAACCTCTACGGCCTCAAAGGGCTGGCGGAGGGACCGATGCTGATCCCCGAGGTCGACTTCGCCGCGTTCGGCGCGGCGGTGGGTGCAGAGGGCGTCGTGGTGCGAAGCCTCGCCGATCTCGACCGGCTGGGCGCCTGGGCATCCGAGGACCCCGACGCGCGCCGCTTCCTCGTGCTCGACCTGCGCATCTCGGGCAGGATCGTCGCGCCGTATCAGCAGGAGATCATCCGCGTGAACTCCTGAGCCACGGCGTCCGCGGCCAGCTCAGCCGAGTTCCTCGATGCCCTCCAGGCGGATCTGGTCGAGATCCAGGCGTGCCGAGATCTGGTGCACGATGAGGTCGTCCACCGTGCCCGCGCGTCGCAGACCGCGCAGCACCTCTCGTTTGTGATCGAGCATCGCGAGCTTCAGGCGGGAGAGCTCTTCGTGACGGACCAGCGGCGAGCGCTGCTCGAGGTCGACGTCCGCCGAGGTGGCGACCATCTGCAGCGTCGTCCCGTCTCCGGCGACCGGTGGCCTGCGCAGCTCGACGGAGCCGTCCGCGAGCGGGTCCGGCGAGGCGAGCAGGTCCTCCATGGCGCCCACCTCGGCGTCGATGAGCGCGCGCTCGCGTGCCATGGACCTGGCGTTGGCGAGCTCCAGCATCTCGTAGCCGTCGCGTCGCACCCGGTCTCGCACCTCGTCGCTGATCCCGTGCTCGGCCGCGAGCGTGTCGAGGGCCGCCATGGCAGCGCCGGTGATCGTCCGCTCGGCGAGTTCGAACTCCTCGTCCTCGCCGTGGTCGACGGGATACCGGGCCCAGCGCGCGACGGCGGGCAGCAGCGGGCCCTGCACCAGGAGGCTGAGCAGGATCACGCCCGCAGTGACGAAGATGATGTCTTCGCGGCCGTCGAGCGCCGCGCCGTCCGGCGTCGCGAGAGGCACGGACAGCGCGATCGCGAGCGAGACCGCCCCGCGCATCCCGGCCACGGTGCTGACGGTCTGCATGCGCGTGCGCAGCCCCAGCGGATGCGCCGGGGCGCCGCCGATCCGCTGGAACGGCACCGTGAGCAGCTGGAACAGGAACCGCACCGCGAGCAGCGTCGCCCAGACCGCGACCGTGGCGAGGCTCAGCCAGCCGATGGTCTGCAAGGAGGTCTGGTGCACGACCCACTGCACCTCGAGGCCGATCAGCACGAACAGCGCACCGTTGAGCAGGAACACCCCGAAGGGCCAGACCGCCTCGGCCTGCCGGCGCGATGCCGCGGTCGTCACCTGCGGGCTGAGGTACGCGGCGATGAGCCCGGCGACCACGACCGCCAGAACCCCGGATGCGTGGACGAGCTCGGCGATCATGAACGCGGTGAAGGGCACGAGCAGCATCGTCACGTTGATCGTCATCGTCGCCTGCATGCGGCGCAGCAGCAGCCAGGCGAGGGCGGCCACGACGACGCCCACCGCGATCCCTCCGAGGTACGAGACCAGCACGGTCCACGTGACCATCAGCGGGGTCACCTGGCCGCCCACGGCGAGCGACACTGCGATCGCGTAGAGCACGAGGGCGGTGCCGTCGTTGGTCAGGCTCTCCGCCTTCAGCTTCATGAACGTCCGACGCGGCAGCAATCGGCCGAGCGCGGCGACCGCCGTCGCATCCGGCGGCGCCACGGCGGCCCCGAGGATCAGCGCGATCTCCCACGGCATCCCGAACAGCACGGCGACCCCGGCGACGGCGAACGCCGACGCGACGACCAGCAGCGTGCTCATCGGCAGGATGTAGCGGAAGTCGCGTCGGATGGAGCGCAGCGACGTCGTGAGGCTCTCCCAGAAGAGCATCACCGGCAGGAACAGCAGCAGCACGGTCTCCGGCGGCAGCTGCACCTCTCGCAGCGCCGGCACGAAGCCGAGCAGCAGCCCGAAGACCACCAGCACCAGCGGCAGCGCGACACGCACGCGGGGCGCCAGCATCGTTCCGATCAGAATCGTCAGCCCCAGCAGGACCGTGATCTCCAGGCCTTCCATCTGCACACCCATCCGCCGTCACGGCCGGGCGCGACGTGCTCCATGCACAGCGCCCGTCAGGGAAACGGTATTCCCGACCCGCCACGGGAGGAAGCGTCTCCGCGACGAGGCCTCAGATCCAGCCCTTGTCCTGTGCGATCCGCACGGCCTGAGCGCGGTTGGATGCTCCCACCTTGCCGATCGCGGCCGACAGATTGTTGCGCACGGTACCTGCCGAGAGGAAGACCTCGGATGCTATCGCGCCGGCGGTCCGTCCGTCGGCCGCCAGGCGAAGCACCTGCTGCTCGCGATCGCTGAGCGGGTTGGCTCCCTCGAACAGGCTCTCCTCGGCGAGCACCGGATCGAGCACGCGCAGCCCCGCATGCACCCGACGCACGGCTTCGGCGAGCTGCTCGGCCGGGGTGTCCTTCACGATGAACCCGCTCGCCCCGGCATCGAGCGCCGCACGCAGGTAACCGGGACGGGCGAACGTCGTGACGATGAGCACCCGGGTGCCCGGGTTCGCGGCGCGCACCTGCCGGGTCGCTTCGACGCCGTCGACGTCGGGCATCTGGATGTCCATCAGGCACACATCCGGCTGCTGCTCGATCACCATCCGCACCGCCTGCGCCCCGTCGGCGGCGACGCCCACGACCTCGAGATCGCCCTCCAGCTCGAGCAGAGCAGCGAGCGCACCGCGCACCAGGGCCTGGTCGTCGGCGATCACCAATCGGATCTTGTCGGGCATCCTCGTCACCATCTGATCTCCACCCGGGTGCCGGCGTCGGCACCCGCGCCGAACTCGAGCGCCGCGCCGGCCGCGGCCGCGCGCTCGCGCATTCCCCGCAAGCCATTGCCTGCACCGTCGCCGGGCCCGCGTCCGTCGTCGCGCACCGAGAGCAGGCCCGGAGCGATGCTGACCGTGACGGTCTTGGCCTGCGCATGACGCAGCACGTTGGTGATCGCCTCACGCAGCACCCAGCTCGCGGTCAGCGACTGCACGGGCGACAGTGCCGCCGGCTCGCCCTCGACCCGCAGGTCGACGCCGGCCGACTGCAGGGCGTCGCGGCCGGATGCCAGCTGCTCGACCAGCGTCGTGGCCCGCGCACCGGCCACGGTGGCACGTACCCCGGCGATCGCCTCGGCGGTCAGCGCGGTGATGTCGGCGAGCTCGGCCTTCGCACGCTCGGGGTCGGTGTCGATCAGGCGCCCTGCCAGCTGCGACTTCAGCTGGACGACGGTCAGCGAATGTCCGATCAGGTCGTGCACGTCGCGAGCGACGGCCTCGCGCCCGGCGCTCGTGGCCAGCTCCCGCCCCAGTCGCTCCGCCTCGGAAGACCGGATGATCAGAGATGTCGAGACGGTGTTCACCACCCCCAGCAGCAGCACGATCACCAGGATCGTGATGTACGAGCGCGCCTCCGGGATGAGCAGCATCCACAGGCCGGTGATCGCGATCGCCGCGATCGTGGTGATCCAGTGCGCTGCCCGGCTCAGTCCGTACGAGGCGAACGACATGATGAACGGAAGGAAGCTGAGCGCGCTGCCCCCTTCGGCGGGGAGCGACACGACCGCGCAGGCGATCAGACCGGCGAAGATCCACCACTGCCCTCGGGAGGTCGGCCGCCCCAGTCCACCGCCCTGATGCAGGCCGCGGATGAAGCCACCCACGTACAGCACCACGAACACCACGAGCGCGACCCATCCGATGACGATCCAGAACGGTGCGGCCGTGGATTCGACCAGCGCGATCGCGGGGTAGATCAGGAAGAACAGCCAGATGACCGCCATGAGCCAGCCGTAGCGATCCCATGGGCTCTTGGGGACCTCCCGCGTCGTCTGCCGGCGGTGATCGTCGCTCATCGTCCCACCCTACTGACGGCGCCGCGAGCGCTTCGTACCGGCGGCGACGAGCACAGCGAACACTCCCAGCCAGACGAGCACGTTCAGCACGACCAGCCACAGCGGGTCGGTCTGCCCCGTCGTGAGCACGCCATCCGTCAGCGGCCAGCGCGACAGCGCGACGAAGCCGTACAGCGGGGTGAAGCGGGCGATGTCGAGCATGACGCCGTCCAGCGGCATGAACACGTTGCCGAAGAACGCGAAGAACGTCATCGAGATGGATGCCAGCGCCGCGGCCGTGTCGGAGTTGAAGAACAGCCCGACGCCGAGCCCGTACAGCCCGTAGATGAGGCCGATGCCGAGCATGATCCCGGCCGAGGCCCACCACCGCCACGCGTCGGTCGCCTCAGCGCCTGTCGCCAGGCCCGCGGCGAAGACGAGCAGCACGGCGAGGGCTGCGAACGCGACCGCGGTGAGCAGCTTCGTCGCCGCATAGCCCGCGGTGCCGAGCGGGGTCATGGCGAGCTGGCGTCCCCAGCCCTGCTTCGCCTCGGTCGCGGCGAGCGACGTCAGCGAGCTCATCGCGACCGCCGTGCCGTAGGCCGCCATCGACACCATCACGTAGAACTTGACATTGCCGTGTCCGGCGGAGATGTCGCCGTAGCCCATGCCGGCCCCGAACAGCAGGTACATCGCCACGGGCATCCCGAGGGTGAACGCGAGCGTGTACGGGTTGCGCAGCTGGCGCAGCGCCTCGACGCGCATCATGGTGGGTGAGATCGACATGGTCATGGTCAGTTCTCCGTCAGTGCCGTGAAGGCGGTTTCGAGGGTGGGTGCAGTGATCTCCAGATCGTGGGCGCCGGCGTTCAGCAGGGCGGATGCCGCAGCATCCGAGTCCAGCGCGCGCAGGCTCAGGCGATCGGCGTCGATGCGCACGTCGCTGATGCCGTCGGTGCCGGTGAGCTGCGCGATGAGCGCGTCGCCAACGGACTCGGGGAGGGTCGCCGCGAGCGTGCGCCCGCCGAGGTTGGCGCGCAGCTGCGCGGTGGGCGCATCGGCGACGATGACTCCGCGATGCATGACGACCGTGCGCCGCGCGAACTGCTCGGCCTCCTCGAGATAGTGCGTGGCGAAGATGATGGTGCGGCCGGCGTCGGCATCGGCGCGCATGACGTCCCAGAAGTGCCTGCGGGCGGTGACGTCCATGCCGGCGGTGGGCTCGTCGAGCACGAGGATGTCGGGATCGGCGACCAGGGCGAGAGCGAACTTGACGCGCTGCTGCTCACCGCCGGAGCACTTCGAGATGCGGCGCCGCGCGATGGCTTCGAGCTCGGTGGCCGCCAGCACCTCGGGCACGCGGGCGAGCGACTCGCGCCCGTGCAGCGACGCGATGACCTCGACGGTCTCGCGGACGGTGAGATCCGACAGCAGCCCGCCCGTCTGCAGCACGCCCGCGATCACGCCGGCCTTGGCGGCCTTCGCCGGCGCCTCGCCGAAGACCGAGAGGGTGCCGCTGCTGGGATCGGTGAGGCCGAGCAGCATGTCGAGGGTGGTCGTCTTGCCGGCGCCGTTCGGGCCGAGCAGGGCGACGACCTCGCCTCGGCGGATGCTGAGATCGATCCCGTCGACGGCCTTGACGGCGCGGTCGCCCATGCCGAAGTGCCGCCGCAGGCCCGAGATGGCGACGGCCGTGTCGGATGCCGCGCCGGCCGATCTCGATGAAGCCGGTGTCTGCAGTGTTGTGCTCATGACACCAGCCTGGCCGCACCGGGCCCGCGAATCCGGAGGGCCGTGTCACGACCTCGACATGACACCTGTCATGCGCCGGGTTCAGGCCGCCGGCCCGGCCCGGCGAGTTCAGCTCGTCGGGAGCAGGTTCCCCGCGAAGAAGGCCCCCAGCTCGTCGACGGCGTCCAGCGGAAGGATCGCCGCGACGTACTGGTCCGGACGCACCACCACGACCACGCCGTCCCGCGACAGCTCGCGCTCGTCGAAGATGTCGGTGCGGCACCAGGCCGAGGGCGTCGCCGCGTACACCTTCTCCCAGTCGGTCAGAGCGTGCGGCCCCACCTTCGGCAGGAAGAGCTCGGGTGCATCCGTGATCTCGAACTCGTCGAAGCCCTGCTGATAGATCGCCTTCACGTCGAACACGGCATCGACGTCGCCGTCCGCGGGGGTGTAGCGCGCGAACAGCGGCGCGACGGCGTCGGCCCAGGATGCCAGTCCCACCGCGTCGCGGTCGGCGAAGGCGTACACCCGCCAGCGTCCGTCGGCTCGAGCGTGATGGCCGAGGTGCACGGCGTTGCCGTCGCCCACCCGCGTGACCTCCGCCGACTTGAAGCGCCTGCCGAGCGGGAAGCCCGCGGCGAGCGCCTGGTGAGCATCACCGGCCACGATCATCGAGGGCTCGTACTGCGTCATGAACCCCGAGGGGAACTCGGCGGTCGCCAGATAGTAGGTCGCCAGGTCCTGCGGGTCGGAGATCTCCTCGGGCTTTCGGGCCATCAGGCTCGACCACTCCCGGTCGAAGTCGATCAGCTGCTGGGCGACCGGGCGGCGCTCGGAGGCGTACGTCGACAGCAGCTCCTCGGGTGCACGACCGGTGAGCACGTGACCGAGCTTCCACCCCAGGTTGAAGCCGTCCTGCATGGAGACGTTCATGCCCTGCCCGGCCTTGGCGCTGTGCGTGTGGCACGCGTCGCCGGTGAGGAACACCCGTGGGTGGCGGTCGGCGTCGAGTGCGTCGTCGAAGCCGTCGGTCACCCTGTGACCCACCTCGTAGACGCTGTGCCACGCCACCTCCTTCACGTCGATCGTGTAGGGGTGGAGGATGTCGTTGGCCTTCTGGATCACGGCCTCGAGCGGCGTGTGCCTGACCTGTCGGTTGTCGCCGTCGGCGACCTCGCCCAGGTCGATGTACATGCGGCTCAGGTATCCGCCCTCGCGAGGGATGTGCAGGATGTTCCCGGCCTCGGCGTTGATCGCGCACTTGGTGCGCCAGTCGGGGAAGTCGGTGTTCACGAGCACGTCCATCACGCCCCAGGCGTGCGCGGCCATGGCGCCGACGTGCGTGCGGCCGATGGCCTCGCGCACGCCGCTGCGCGCGCCGTCGCATCCGGCGACGTACTTCGCCCGGATGGTGCGCTCCTCGCCGTCGTCTCCGCCGCAGCGCACGCGCACCTCGACGGGGTACTCGCCGGTGTCGTGCACGGTGAGCCCCAGGAACTCGACGCCGTAGTCGGGGACGATCCGGCCCGGACCGTGATGCGCGGCCTCGGCGAAGTAGTCGAGCACGCGCGCCTGGTTGACGATGAGGTGCGGGAACTCGCTGATCTTGAACCCGTAGTCCTCGGTGCGCGAGGTGCGGACGATGTTCCCGGGGTTCTCGGGGTCGGGCCCCCAGAAGTTCATCCAGCCGATGTTGTAGGCCTCGGCGACGATGCGCTCGGCGAACCCGAACGCCTGGAAGGTCTCGACGCTGCGGGGCTGGATGCCGTCGGCCTGGCCGAGCACGAGGCGGCCGTCGCGCCGTTCGATGAGTCGGGTGCGCACATCGGGGAACTGCGACATCTGGGCGGCCAGCAGCATGCCGGCGGGGCCCGAGCCGACGATCAGCACGTCGGTCTCGTCGGGCAGGTCGGCGGGCCGGTCGACACCCGTTCCCTGGGCGGGGAGCACGCGAGGCTCGCCGGAGACGTATCCGTGGTGGTGGAACTGCATCGTCGGGTCCTTCCCTGGACAGCGTCGTCAGGTCTTGCACTGCATCGTGGTGTGTTCTATATTCGAATACAGCGTTCTACTATTGAACAGATCGTATACGAAGCGGGATGCCGGCACAAGGCGTGCGTCGCGCCGAAGGAGCATCGTGGCCACCGCCCCCGCATCACAGACCCTCAGCCGCGGCATCCGCATCCTGGAGATCCTGGCCGACGGTCCGCTGTCGATCGACGAGGTGGCCTCCCGTCTCGAGGTGCACCGCTCCATCGCCTACCGCCTGCTGCGCACGCTCGAGGATCACCGCCTCGTCGCACGCGACGCCTCCGGCCTCGCCGCGCTCGGGCCGCGCATGGCCGCTCTCGCGGCCGGCGTGGCGCACGACCTGCAGGCCGAGGCGCTCCCCGAGCTCACCGCCGTCGCGAACGAGCTCGGGCTCACAGCCTTCCTCGCGGTGCTCGACGGCGAGGAGTGCATCACCCTCACCAGCGTCGAACCCCGCCACGCCGTGGCGAACGTGGCTCAGCGCCCCGGCACCCGGCATCCGGTGACCACCGGCGCCCCCGGCAAGGCGATCCTCGCCCAGCTGCCGGATGCCGAGTGGCCCGACGCCGCCGACGCGCTGCGCGCCGAGGTGGCCGGCATCGGTGAGCGCGGATACGCGACGAGTCACGACGAGGTCATCCCCACCGTGCGCTCGGTGGCGGTGCCGCTGGTCCTGCGCGGCCGCCGCCCGGCCGCCCTGGCGGTCGTGCATGTGGCATCCGATCTTCCGGATGCCGAGATCGCCGCCCGCCTGCGCCTCTCGGCGGACGGCATCCGAGAGGCGCTGGGCGGCTGAGCGGGCTCAGCGGGTCACGCCGACGCCCTGCAGGGGCGTGCGCGCCTGCTCGTCCTCGTGATCGATCCCCAGCGGAAGGCCGGACCGATCACGGAACGCCAGGGTGGCGAGCAGGCCGACGAGGGTCATGACCGCGAGGTAGACGGTCACGGCGTCGGTGCCGCCGGTCGTCTGCACCAGCCACTCGGCCACCGTCGGCGCGAAGGCGCCGCCGAGGATCGCACCGATCGCGTACGAGATCGAGACGCCCGAGAAGCGCACCGATGCCGGGAAGATCTCGGCATAGAAGGCCGCCTGGGGCCCGTACGTGAAGCCGAGACCGACGGACAGGATCATCAGCCCGAGCGCGAAGGGCACGAGCTGGCCGGTGTTGACCAGGGGGAACATCGCGAAGACGCCGATGAGCTGCATGACCCAACCGAGCAGGTACGTCCGCCTCCGGCCGAGACGATCCGAGAGGCTGCCCGCGAACCAGGTGGAGGCCAGCCAGACGATGGCGCCGAATGCGACAGCCCAGAGCACCTCGGGCCTGGTCAGGCCGAGGCCGTTCGTGGCGTACCCCTGGATCCAGCCGCCGGTGGTCATGTAGCCGACGGCGTTGTTGCCCGCGAACACGAGCGCCGCGATGATGACGACCAGGCCGTAGGTGCGGAACAGTGTCACGATCGGGGTCTTGGTCTGCGCCGCGCGCTCGGCGATCTCGGTGAACACCGGGCTCTCCTCGACGCTGCGGCGGATCCAGTACCCGACGAGGATCAGCACCACCGAGAGCAGGAACGGCACGCGCCAGCCCCACTCGAGGAAGGCGTCGCCCGGGGCGAGCATCGACATGATCGCGATCACCGCGCTCGACAGCAGCAGCCCGAGGGGCACTCCGACCTGCGGCGAGGCGCCGTAGGCTCCGCGACGGGACTTGGGCGCGTGCTCGACGGCCATGAGCACCGCCCCGCCCCACTCGCCACCAGCCGAGACGCCCTGCAGCACGCGCAGCAGCACGAGCAGCACCGGTGCGACCACTCCGATCGCCTGGTACGTGGGCAGCACGCCGATCAGCGCGGTGGCCACACCCATGCCGAACAGGGTGATCACGAGCACGCGGCGGCGACCGACCCTGTCGCCGAAGTGCCCCGCGAGGAAGGCGCCCAGGGGGCGGAACAGGAAGCTCAGTCCGACCGTGAGGAACGCGAGGATGCGACCGAACTCCGGGCCCGCGGGCTCGAAGAACAGGGTGCCGAACGCGAGGCCCGACATCGCGGCGTAGGTGAAGAAGTCGTACCACTCGATGGTCGTGCCGACCACGGTGGCGAAGATGACCCGCCGCCGATCGGCGGGGCTGGCGATGGTGCCGGTGGGCGTGAGTCCGCCGTCCGGGTTTCCGCTCATGAGAAAAGCTCCTTTGCTGTGACGTGCCGCAGTGACGTCGTCGTCGCGGCTCGCATCCGATGCTTGCCGACGGTCAGGCGATCATATACGATTTCAAATACAACGCACAACCACCCCGCCAACGGGGTCCGAGCGCAAGGAGGCGCAGCCATGACGGCGATCACCCGGCCCGGCAAGATCATCGCGATCCACCTCAACTACGTGTCGCGTGCCGATCAGCGCGGACGTCGCCCCTCCGCCCCCTCCTACTTCTTCAAGCCCGCGAGCTCCGTCGGCGTCAGCGGCGGCACCGTCGAGCGCCCGGCCGGAACCGAGCTGCTCGCCTTCGAGGGCGAGATCGCACTGATCATCGGCACGGCGGCGCGCCGGGTTCCGGTGACGGACGCCTGGTCGCACGTGGCAGCGGTGACCGCATCCAACGACCTCGGCCTGTACGACCTGCGCGCCAACGACAAGGGCTCCAACGTGCGGTCCAAGGGCGGCGACGGCTACACGCCCCTCGGCCCCGACCTGATCGACGCCGCCTCCGTCGATCCCGCCGACCTGCGCGTGCGGGCCTGGGTCAACGGCGAGCTGCGCCAGGACGACAGCACCGCAGGGCTTCTGTTCCCGCTTCCCCGGCTGATCGCGGACCTGTCGCAGCACTTCACTCTGGAGCCGGGCGACGTGATCCTCGCCGGCACGCCGGCCGGCTCGTCGGTGATCGTGCCGGGCGATGTGGTCGAGATCGAGGTCGATGCCCCGGGTGCCGACGGAGCGCCGTCCTCGGGGCGCCTCATCACCACGGTCACTCAGGGCGAGATCCCCTTCGATGAGGCACTGGGCTCCCTGCCCGCCGTCGACGATCTGCAGCGCACCGAGGCGTGGGGCTCGCGAGAGGCGGCGGGCCTGCCGGTCGACGAACCTCCCGCATCCGAAGCATCGAGAACAGGAGAACCGTCCGGCACAGGAGATTCCGGGCCGGATGCTCCTGTCGCCGCCGATTCTCCTGTCGCGGATGCATCGCAGCCGCTCTCGGCCGGGCTGCGCGCCAAGCTCGAGGCCGCTCCGACGGCCGGCCTGTCCAGCCAGTTGCGCAAGCGCGGGCTGCACTCCTGCTTCATCGACGGCGTCTCGGCGAACATCACCGGCAGCAGGATCGTGGGCACGGCCCGCACCCTCCGCTTCGTCCCGCTCCGCGAGGACCTGTTCACAGCGCACGGCGGCGGCTACAACGCCCAGAAGCGCGTCTTCGACGCCGTCGAAGAGGGCGAGATCATCGTGATCGAGGCACGCGGCGACGCCGGCACCGGAACACTCGGCGACATCCTCGCCCTGCGTGCGAAGGCCCGGGGCGCCGCCGGTGTCGTCACCGACGGCGGCGTGCGCGACTTCGATGCGGTCGCGGAGATCGGCCTGCCGGTGTTCTCGAAGGGCCCGCACCCCTCGGTGCTGGGCCGCAGGCACGTTCCGTGGGAGTCCGACGTGACGGTCGCGTGCGGCGGAGCCGCCGTGCAGCCGGGTGACGTCATCGTCGGCGACGGCGACGGCGTGATCGTCATCCCGGCCGCCCTGGCCGAGGAGGTCGCCGACGCCGCTCTTGCCCAAGAGGACGAGGACGCCTGGATCGCCGAGCAGGTGGCGGCCGGGCATCCGGTCGACGGCCTCTTCCCGATGAACGCCGACTGGCGGGCGATCTACGAAGCCAGGGGCCGGGCATGACGACACTGATGGGCGAGGGGAGCAAGTCGGAGCAGGCCTACGGGTGGATCCGCTCTCGCATCTCCTCGCACGCCTTCGGACCCGGCTACCGGCTCGTGCTCGGGCCGATCGCCGACGAGCTGGGCATGAGCGTCGTGCCTGTGCGCGAGGCGATCCGGCGACTTGAGGCCGAGGGCCTGGTCACCTTCGAGCGCAATGTCGGCGCACGGGTCTCGCTCGTCGACGAGGGCGAGTACGCACACACGATGCAGACGCTCGGCCTCGTCGAGGGCGCGGCGACCGCCCTGTCGGCGCCGCTGCTCGCCGCGGACAGTCTCGCTCGCGCCGAGGAGATCAACGAGCGGATGCTGCACCTGCTCGACCACTTCGACGCGCACGCGTTCACCCGCCTCAACCAGGACTTCCACTCCGTGCTGTACGAGCCGTGCCCCAACCCGCACATCCTCGACCTCGTGCACCGCGGATGGGCGCGGCTCTCGGGCATCCGCGACTCCACCTTCGCGTTCGTGCCCGGCCGCGCACGGCATTCCGTCGACGAGCACACCCGCATCCTCGAGCTGATCCGCTCCGGCGCCCCGGCGCTGGAGATCGAGCTCGCCGCACGAGACCACCGCTGGCGCACCATGGACGCCTTCCTGGAGTCCCGCCACCCCCACCACACCGAAGAAGGACGATGATGACCGACGTGTACACCCCGGCGGACCTGCCGGCGAAGATCCAGCACTACATCGACGGCGAGTTCGTCGACTCCGTCGACGGCGACACCTTCGAGGTGCTCAATCCCGTCACCAACGAGACGTACGTCCACGCGGCCGCGGGCAAGAAGGCCGACATCGACCGTGCGGTGGCTGCCGCGCGTCGTGCGTTCACCGAGGGTCCCTGGCCGCGGATGCTGCCGCGTGAGCGCTCGCGAGTGCTGCACCGCATCGCCGACCTCGTCGAGTCGCGCGACGCCCGTCTGGCGGAGCTGGAGTCCTTCGACTCGGGCCTGCCGATCACGCAGGCTCTCGGTCAGGCCCGGCGCGCGGCCGAGAACTTCCGTTTCTTCGCCGATCTCATCGTCGCGCAGGCCGATGACGCCTTCAAGGTGCCCGGCAAGCAGATGAACTACGTCAACCGCAAGCCGATCGGCGTCGCCGGCCTCATCACGCCGTGGAACACCCCCTTCATGCTCGAGTCGTGGAAGCTGGGCCCGGCGCTGGCCACCGGCAACACCGTCGTGCTCAAGCCCGCCGAGTTCACTCCCCTGTCGGCCTCGCTGTGGGCGGGCATCTTCGAGGAGGCGGGTCTGCCCAAGGGCGTCTTCAACCTCGTCAACGGTCTCGGCGAGGACGCCGGCGACGCACTGGTGAAGCATCCGGATGTGCCACTGATCTCCTTCACCGGCGAGAGCCGCACCGGGCAGATCATCTTCGGCAACTCCGCCCCCTTCCTCAAGGGACTGTCGATGGAGCTGGGCGGCAAGAGCCCCGCCGTCGTGTTCGCCGACGCCGACCTCGACACCGCGATCGACGCCTGCATCTTCGGCGTGTTCTCCCTCAACGGCGAGCGCTGCACGGCGGGCTCGCGCGTGCTCGTGCAGCGCGAGGTGTACGACGAGTTCGTGGAGCGCTTCGCCGCGCAGACCAAGCGCGTCAAGGTCGGACACCCGCACGACCCGACCACCGAGGTGGGTGCTCTCGTGCACCCCGAGCACTACGACAAGGTGATGAGCTACGTCGAGCTCGGCAAGACCGAGGGCCGCCTCATCGCCGGCGGCGGGCGCCCCGAGGGCTTCCCGACCGGCAACTACGTCGCCCCCACCGCGTTCGCCGACGTCTCCCCCGACGCGCGGATCTTCCAGGAGGAGATCTTCGGCCCCGTGGTCGCGATCACGCCCTTCGACACCGAGGAGGAGGCGCTCGCCCTGGCCAACAACACGAAGTACGGCCTGGCCGCCTACGTTTGGACCAACGACCTCAAGCGCGCGCACAACTTCGCGCAGTCGGTCGAGGCCGGCATGGTGTGGCTGAACTCGAACAACGTGCGCGACCTGCGCACGCCGTTCGGGGGGGTGAAGGCATCCGGGCTCGGGCACGAGGGCGGCTACCGCTCGATCGATTTCTACACCGACCAGCAGAGCGTGCACATCACGCTCGGCGAACCGCACAACCCCGCGTTCGGCAAGCAGGATCTCGACGATCCCGACCCCCGTTGACCCGGCAGACGACACTCAGGCAAGGACGCTGACATGACCGACCGCAAAGACATGACCCTCACCTCGTCGGGCTTCTTCGTGAGCCAGGAGGTGCCGATCACCTGCGACGACCCCACACCCACGCCGCAGGCCCCGGCCCCCGACATCCTCCGCTGCGCGTACATGGAGCTGGTCGTCACCGACCTCGCGCAGTCGAGGCGGTTCTACGTCGACATCCTCGGGCTGTACGTCACCGAGGAGGATGACGAGACGATCTACCTGCGCTCGACCGAGGAGTTCATCCACCACAACCTCGTGCTGCGCAAGGGCGACGTCGCGGCGGTCGCCGCGTTCAGCTACCGGGTGCGGGCCGCCGAGGACCTCGACAAGGCCGTGGCGTTCTTCACCGAACTCGGCTGCGAGGTGCGCCGCCGCGAGGACGGCTTCGTCAAGGGCATCGGCGACTCGGTGCGCGTGATCGACCCGCTCGGGTTCCCGTACGAGTTCTTCCACCAGACCGACCACGTCGAGCGGATGTCGTGGCGCTACGACCTGCACATCCCCGGCGAGCTCGTGCGCCTGGACCACTTCAACCAGATCACGCCCGACGTGCCGCGCGCCGTGAAGTACATGCAGGACCTCGGCTTCCGCGTGACGGAGGACATCCAGGACGAGGAGGGCACGGTGTACGCCGCGTGGATGCGTCGCAAGCCCACCGTGCACGACACCGCCATGACAGGCGGAGACGGCCCCCGGATGCACCACGTGTGCTTCGCCACGCACGAGAAGCACAACATCCTCGCCATCTGCGACAAGCTCGGGGCGCTGCGCCGCTCGGACATGATCGAACGCGGCCCCGGCCGCCACGGCGTGAGCAACGCGTTCTATCTCTACCTGCGCGATCCCGACGGCCACCGGGTGGAGATCTACACGCAGGACTACTACACCGGCGACCCCGACAACCCGGTCATCACCTGGGACGTCCACGACAACCAGCGTCGCGACTGGTGGGGCAACCCGGTCGTGCCCTCGTGGTACACCGACGGCTCCCTCGTGCTCGACCTCGACGGCAACCCGCAGCCCGTGCGTGCCCGCACCGACTCCTCGGAGATGGCGGTCACGATCGGCGCCGACGGCTTCTCGTACACCCGCCCCGAGGAGGGCGAGGAGTCGATGCCGGAGTGGAAGCAGGGCGAGTACAAGCTCGGACACCAGCTGTGACGCTGCCGGCCGACACCATCGCGTCGCTGGCGGGTGAGCTCGCCGAGGCCGAGCGCACCCGCGGCGTCATGCCGCGCATCACCGCGCGGCATCCGGATGCCACGATCGAGGACTCCTACGCGATCCAGGGCGTGTGGCGCGATGCGCAGGTCGCCGCGGGGCGCCGGCTGGTCGGGCGCAAGATCGGCCTGACCTCGAAGGCGATGCAGCAGGCCACAGGGATCACCGAGCCCGACTACGGGGTGATGTTCGACGACACCGTGTATCCCAGCGGTTCGACGATCCCGTTCGACGCGTTCTCGAACGTTCGCATCGAGGTGGAGCTCGCCTTCGTGCTGAAGGCTCCCCTGACGGGACCGGACTGCACGCTCGAGCAGGCCCTCGACGCGATCGACTACGCCGTGCCGGCCCTCGAGGTGCTGAATTCGCACATCGAGCTGGAGGGGCGCACGATCGTGGACACCATCAGCGACAACGCCGCGTACGGTGCGATGGTGCTGGGCGAGGTGCACCTGCGCCCCGACGAGATCGATCTGCGCTGGGTTCCGGGCGTGCTCTCGCGCAACGGGCAGATCGAGGAGACCGGCGTCGCTGCCGGCGTGCTCGGACATCCCGCACGGGGCGTGGCGTGGCTGGCGAACAAGTTCCACCAGCACGGTGCGCGCCTGGAAGCCGGTGAGATCATCCTGGCAGGATCGTTCACAAGACCCATGTGGGTCGAGCGCGGCGACACCGTGCACTGCGACTACCGCGAGATGGGAACCATCGAATGCCGCTTCGCCTAGACCCGACCTTCCGCGATGTGCTGGCAGGTGCAGACCGCCCCCTGATCGGCATGTGGCTGAGCACCGGGACGACACTGAACGCCGAGATCTGCGCGGGTTCCGGAGTGGACTGGCTGCTGATCGACATGGAGCACGGCCCCAACACCGTCGTCACCGTGCAGCAGCAGCTGCAGGTGATCGCGGCGTACCGCGTGCCGACTCTGGTGCGGGTGCCCGCGAACGACGCGGTGATCATCAAGCAGGTGCTCGACACCGGTGCCCAGAACCTTCTGGTACCGATGGTCTCGTCGGCCGATGAGGCTCGCGCGGCCGTCTCGGCGGTGCGCTATCCACCCGAGGGCGTGCGCGGCGTCGGCTCCGGCCTCGCCCGCAGCGGACGCTGGGGCCGCGTGGCCGGATACGTGCCGAATGCGTCCGAGACGGTGTCGCTGTTCGTGCAGATCGAGACAGCGGATGCCGTCGACGCAGCGGCCGAGATCGCGCGGATCGACGGCATCGACGGCGTGCTGGTGGGGCCTGCCGACCTCGCTGCCTCGATGGGATTGCCGGGTCAGCAGTCCCACCCGGACGTGCTGGCCGCGGTGCACCGGGTGTTCGAGGCTGTGACCGGCGCGGGCAAGAAGGTCGGCGTGAATGCCTTCGACCCGGCCGGAGCCGACGCGTACCTCGCCGACGGCGCGCACTTCCTCTCGGCGAGCGCGGATGTGACGATCCTGGCCCGCGGCGCGGAGGCGCTGGCGAGCCGGTTCATCCCGGCATCCGAGGGACCCAGGGCCGAGACCTACTGAGGACGCCCGGGTCAGGCCGTCGCGACGGCCGCGGCCGCCATGCGTGCCGCAAGCCCCCGGGCGGTGAGAGCCCGCGCGCCGGCCGCGCCGTGCACGATGTCGGCCATGCGTTCCGAGTAGCCGATGCAGTCCATGAAGATCCAATCGCACCCGGCTTCGCCCAGCGTTCTGCCCGCATCGGCGAACGCGTCGTCGTCCGCGGTGTACGGGTCGACGGCGACGACGATCACATCGCGGCCGAGGTCGTTCCGCCAGCGTGTCGCGATGTCGCCGACCTGACGGGGTGTGGGCGCGAGCACGCCGAGCCTGTCGTCGCCCACGAGGGTGGCCGCAGCTCCTCGGGCGAGTCGCTCGGCCGTGTAGACCGGTACGGACGCGCGCAGCGACGGGAGGTGTCCCGTGCACAGGACGAGCACGGCTTCCGCCCCGTCGGCGACCGCCGCATCGACGGCGCGCTGCACGAGCGGCAGCATTCGCTCCTCGTCGAGCACGGCCGAGCCGCCGTCGCGCAGACGCGAGACGAGCGCCGCCCTGCCCGGCTCCGGCGCGAGTGCCGCGATGCCGTCCGCATCCAGGTCATCCAGAGCGCCGCGTTCGATGACGGCGATGCCGGGCAGCAGCGGCTCGATGTCAGGCACGACGTCCACCCTCGGCGCCTGCCCGATCGTCACGCAGCCGAGGATCATCAGGCCACCTCCGCCGAGGAGGCGCGCAGTCCGGCTTCCACGACCGCACGACGCGACGCGCGGTCGCGCGCGGCCGCGGGGTCCGGCTCGGGGACGGCTGCGAGCAGAGCCCGGGTGTACGGGTTTCGGGGGTCGGCGAGCACCTCGGCGCAGCGCCCCGCTTCCACGACCTTGCCGTGGTTCATCACGATGACGTCGTCGGCCATGAACTCGACCACGGCGATGTCGTGCGAGATGAACAGGTAGCTCAGCCCGAACTCGTCCTGCAGGTCCTTCATGAGGTTCAGCACCTGCGCCTGAACCGAGACGTCGAGCGCGGAGACGGGCTCGTCGCACACGACCAGGCGCGGTTTGAGCATGAGAGCCCGGGCGATGCCGATGCGCTGGCGCTGCCCACCCGAGAACTCGTGTGGGTATCGGTCCGCATGGGCCGCCTCGAGGCCGACGGTCTCAAGCATGTCCGCGACCCGGATGCGCACGTCGCGCCGTCCGAGCCGTTCGTGCAGTTCGAGAGGTTCGGAGAGCAGGCGTCCGACAGTCCATCGCGGGTCGAGCGAGGCGTACGTGTCCTGGAACACGATCTGCATCTGCGACCGGCGGCGCCGCATCTCGTCGGCGCTGAGCCCGACGAGATCGACGCCGTCGTACACGACACTGCCCTCAGTGGGCTCGATCAGACGCAGCGCACAGCGGCCCGTCGTGGACTTTCCCGACCCGGACTCGCCGACGATGGCGAGGGTGGTGCCTTCCTCCAGGTCGAAATCGACTTCGTCGACGGCGCGGAAGGGCGCTGCGCCCCGCCGGGCCCCGCGCTGGTGGTACTCCTTCACCAGCCCTCTGACGCTCAGCAGCGTGCTCATGCCTGCCCTGCCCTCTCGCTCACGGTGGGTAGCCGGTCCTTGCCTGCGTTGCGCGACGGCATCGACTCCAGCAGTCCGCGGGTGTACGGATGCGCCGGATCCCGGAACAGCGCGTCGACGTCCGATTTCTCGACGATCTGCCCCCGGCGCATGACGACCACACGACGGCAGGTCTGTGCGACGACGCCGAGATCGTGGGTGACGAGCAGGATCGCCGTCCCGTGACTCTCCTGAAGGTCGAGCATGAGGTCCAGGATCTGGGATTGCGTCGTCACATCCAGCGCAGTGGTCGGCTCGTCGGCGATGAGCAGGTCGGGCTCGCACGACATCGCCATCGCGATCATCGCCCGTTGCCGCATGCCACCCGAGAGCTGGTGCGGGTACGACGCCGCGATGTGCTCGGCTCGGTCGATGCCGACCATCTCGAGCAGCTCGATGACCCGGGCCCTCGCCCGACGACGGTCGAGCGTCAAGTGCCGTCGCAGAGGCTCCGCGATCTGGAAGCCGATCGTGAAGGCCGGGTTCAGCGCGGTCATCGGCTCCTGGAAGATGGTGCCGATGCGTCGCCCTCGGATGCGGCGCATGTGCGCGGCGCCGAAGCCCGCCATGTCGTCGCCGTCGAACAGGATCCGCCCGCCGATCATCCTGACCGCCCTGGCGGGCAGCAGCTGGATGATCGACATGGCGGTGAGGCTCTTCCCCGAGCCGGACTCGCCGACGATGCCGACGGTCTCGCCGCGCTCGATGTCGAAGCTGATCCCGTCGACCGGCGTGCTGGTGCCGTGCTGTGCGCGCACCTGCACGGTGAGATCCTCGACGCGGAGAAGAGCCGTCATGTCCGTCAGCCCGCCTTGCGACCGAGAGTCTGCAGGTGGTGCGCGGTGCCGTAGAGGTCGACGAGGTGGGCGAACTGCTCCTCGTCGTGGAACGACACCTGCCCCGCACCGAAGTACTTCGCGGTCTCGACGGCGAAGCGCGCGGCGAGCTCGATGTCGACCTCGTGGCTCGCGCCGGTCGCGCAGCCGGCGACGGGCACCGCGGTGGTGATCGCGACGCCGACCACCGGAGCGCCCGTGGCGACGGCGGGCTGCAGGATCGAGTTGAGGTGGTGCAGATCATTGCCGTAGGGCGTGATGTCCTGCGTGGCGAGGGGGAAGACCACCGCCGAGACGCCCGTCACCGATTCGGCGATGCCGACCAGATCCTCGCTGGGTCGCAGGATGTAGCCTTCCTTGACCGTCGGCGAGATGGCGATGCCGCGATGGTTGATCGTGCGGTTGCCTTTGGTGGTGTCGATCGAGACGATGGCGTCCATCTCCTCGGACACCTCGTGCCGGTTCATCGTGCCCATGTCGACCGGCGAGCCCATGAAGGGCACCGGGTCGTGCGGTTCGGTGGGCGCCCAGCCGGTGACGTGGGTGGTGACGACGACATCGCCGGGCAGCGCGTCGCCGCGTGCCTTCATCTGCAGCAGCTTGGCGGCGGCGGACAGGGCGGCGGCGGCTCCGTCGCCGTCGGAGACGAACCCGATGCGCTCGGGGCGTGCCCCCGCGCCGCCGAGCCTTCCGATGATGCCCAGTGTCGGCGCCGTGCCGCCCGAGCGCTTGCCCGCGGCGCCGGGGATGACGACTCGCACGAAGTCGGTCGACTTGCCCTCGTCGCCGGTGATCGTCTCGACGTGGATCTCGACGCCCTCAGCGCCCTGGCCGCGGAGGTAGTCGGCCAGCGCTTCGCCCGAGGTCTGCGGGGAGTCGAGCAGGTCGACGATGTCGAGTACCTGATTCAGCATGCGATTCTCTCTTCTTTGTGTCTGCCGGGCGTCAGGAAGCGAGCCCGAGGTAGCGGATGGCGCTCAAGGCGTACACCTTGGCGGCGAGGACGACGTCGGCCGCAAGGGCGCGCTCATCGAAGCTGTGGATGGTCTTCAGGTCGGCGGGGCCGTACTGCAGCACGGGGATGCCGTGGCTGCGGAAGGTGCGCGCGTCGGACGACGCCCACTGCAGCACGCCCTGCGCCTGCGGGTCGGACAGCTCACGCAGAGCACCGACGAGGGTCTGGACGATCGGGTCGGTCGGCACGGTCCAGTTCGGCTCGCTCATGAATCCGAGCGGCTCGATGTCGGCCTCGATGCCCTCTTCGGCGAGGATCTCGTGTACCCGGGACAGGACCTCGGCGCGGGACAGGCCGATCGGCACACGCGTGTCGAACTCGATGACGCAGGTGTCGGCGACGACGTTCGTCGACGTGCCTCCGGAGATCGTGCCCACATTGATGGTCACGTGCTCGAACACGTCGGCGACTTCGGGGGCATAGCCCTCCCGCTTCACCGCGAAGTGCTTGGAGTCCTCGATGAGCTGTCGTACCTCTTCGGGAGCGGACGGCGTCATGTCCCAGAGCCGCTGGAGCGCGATGATCGCGCGCGCGCCGAGCAGGTTGGCACTCGTGCCGTGCACCGGCTGCAGGCTTCCGTGCCCGGGCTTGCCCTGGATGGTGAGCCGGAACCAGTTGCTGCCCTTCTGCCCGATGGTCGGGTGGTCCCGTTCCGCCGGTTCGGCGATGATGCCTCCGGTGGCGCCGTCGAGCACGCCCTGGTCGAGCAGCCAGTCCGCGCCCAGCCGGCCACCGGTCTCCTCATCGGGGACCGACGCGAGCGACAGCCTGCCGGCGAGCGGAAGGCCGAGCCGCTGGAAGAGGATGAAGACGTGGATGAGCCCGGCGAGTCCGGCCTTCATATCGCTGGCTCCGCGCCCGCGCAGCCAGCCGTCGACCACGTCACCCGCGAAGGGCGGGAACGACCAGCGGCTCACGTCGCCGACCGGCACGACGTCGTGGTGCCCGGCGAAGACGAGGTGCCGCTGGCCCTCCTGCTTCTCACCGGAGTGTGCGACGACGCTCACGCGCCCCTGTCCCGCGTCGAGGAGTTCGGCGTCGATCCCGGCACCTCGCAGGTGACCGGCGATGACGTCGGCGATCTCGGTGCAGTCTCCGGGAGGGTTCTCGCTGGGGGTGCGGATGAGCAGGCCCGCGAGCTCGAGAAGCTCCTCGCTGCTCTCGTCCACCGCATCGAGAACTCGGGTCTCCCAGTCGGTCTGCGTCATGATCTCTCGTCTCTCTGGTCGGGTCAGGGGCGCGTGCGCGCTCACTCGGACTTGCTCAGCTGGAAGAAGCGGATCAGTCCGTCGGGGTATGAGGTGTAGCCCTCGAGACCTTCACCGTGCGCAACCGCGATGTTGTACTCGTAGAGGTACGCCCACGGGGCCTCCTCACTGATGAGCTTCTGCATCTCGCCGTACTTCTCGTTGCGCACGTCGGCGTCGGGCTCCGACGCCGCTTCCTTCCACAGCTGGTCGACGCGTGCGTTGTCGTAGTTCATGTAGTTGCTCGTGCCCTCGGAGGTCATGAGCAGACCCAGGTGGTATCCGGGGTCGTTGACGAACGACGTCCAACGGCTGATGTAGGACTGAACCTGCTTGCCGGCGAGTGCCTCGAGGAACTGGGCGCGGGCCATGTTGGTGATGTTCATGGTGACGCCGATCTTGGCGAGCTCCGCCTGGATGAGCACGGCGTCGTCGTTCCAGTCCGAGAATCCCGAGCCGAGCGTGAAGTCGAAGGTGAAACCGTCCGGGTAGCCTGCCTCGGCCAGGAGCGCCTTGGCCTTGTCGAGGTCGTGAGACGCGTCGTTGCCCTCGTCGGTGAAGCCCGGCGTCGAGCTCGCGACAGAGGACCGCATCGGGCTCGCCTGTCCCTTCATGACATCGTCGATCAGCTTTTCGTAGGGGATGGCGTAGGTGATCGCCTTGCGCACCTTGGGGTCGTCGAACGGGGCGATCGTATTGTTCATCGCGAAGAACAGCACCTTGTTGCTCGGGCGCGAGTCGACGACGATTCCATCGCCCTCCAGGTTCTCGAGATCCTTCGGGGCCACTTCGAGGGCCGCATCCACCGAGCCCTTCTTGAGCAGCTGGAGGCGGTTCGAGGGATCGGTGATGAACTTCAGGTTCACCGTGCCGAGCGCGGGCTTCTCACCCCAGTAGTCCTCGTTGCGGCTGAGCTCGGCGGCGCTGGCCGGGTCCCAGCTGTCGATGACGTACGGGCCGGTGCCTGCGGTGTTCTTGGCCAGCCACTCCGCGCCGCCGTTCTTCTCCACCAGATCCATGTCGAGGATCGAGAAGGAGTACATCGGCAGGATCTGCAGGAACAGGTGGTTGGGGGCGGTGAGGGTCACGACGACCGTGTGCTCGTCGCTCGCCTCGACCGTGGAGACGCCGGCCATCCCGTAGAGGAAGCTCGCCGACGCGGATGCCGCGATGTGCTCGAACGAGCGCACGACGTCGTCGGCGGTGAGCTTCTTGCCCGACTGGAAGGTCACGTCGTCGCGGAGCGTGAAGGTGTAGACGGTGTCGGTCTCGTCGGCCGTCCACTCAGTCGCGAGCATCGGGACGATCGTCGCGGTGTCCGAGACGCGCTTGCCGTCGACCTCCTTGGTGCCGTAGGTGACGAGCTGGTCGTACGCGGCGACGACGAGAGTGTCGCTGGTGCCGTCGTTCGCCTCGGCGGGGTCGAGCGTGTTGCCGCCTTCGGAGTAGGCGATGGTCAGCGTCTGGTCGGAGCCGGCTCCGCCGCTGTTCGCTTCGGAGTTCGCGTTGGCCACGCATCCGGCGGTCGACAGCATGACGGCGAGAGCGAGTGCGGCGGCGGAGATCATTCTCTGCGTGCGCATGGGGTATGCCTTTCGTTGGGTGTGGGTCGGTTCTCGTGATGCGGGGGTCTCGTGACCCGGCGGATCAGCGGGCGGATGTCCTCAGACGCGGATCGAGCACGTCGCGGAGACCATCTCCGAGCAGGTTGAAGCCGAGGATGGACGTGGCGATCGCGATCCCGGGGAAGAGCGTCATCCACCACTCCCCCGAGATGATGTAGCCCCTGGCGTCGGAGATCATGACGCCCCACTCGGCGAGCGGGGGCTGCGCGCCCAGTCCGATGAAGCTCAGGGCGGCTGCGGTGAGGATGGCGTAGCCCATGCCGAGAGCACAGCGGACGATGATCGGAACGAGGCCGTTGGGGAGGATGTGGCGGAACAGGATCACAGCGTCCTTGAGCCCGATCGCCCGAGAGGATTCGACGAACTCGCGCTCGCGCAGCGAGACCGTCTGGCCGTACACGATGCGGGCGAACTCGGGGATGCCGACGATGCCGACGGCGATCATGGCGCTGGCCAGCCCCGGGCCGAGAGCGACGGCGAGGGCCATCGCGAGCAGCAGCGAGGGGAACGCGAGGAGCATGTCCATGACGCGCATGATGGTCATGCCCACGGCCCCGCGGAAGTAGCCCGCGATCGCGCCGAGCGGTACCCCGATGACCAGGGAGACCGCGATCGCGATGACGCCGGTCCACAGGGAGACGCGCGCGCCGGCCAGGACCCGCGAGAAGAGGTCGCGGCCGTAGTTGTCGGTGCCGAAGAGGTGCTCGGCGGACGGCGGCGAGAGCAGCGGACCGGCGTCCGTCAGGTTCGGCGGGTACGGCGTCCAGACGGCGGTGATGAGGCCGCCGAGGGTCCAGAACAGGATGATCCCCGCACCGACCATGGCCGACGGGTTGCGCAGCAGCAGCGTCAGCGTCGTCGTCCGGCGCGCGCGTGCGGGCTGCGCCAGCTGCTGGGCGATCGTGAGTGTGGTGGTCTCAGACATTGCGCACCTTCGGGTCGAAGATTCCCTGTGACAGGTCGACGAGCAGGTTCACCACGAGGTAGATGATCGCGGCGACCAGCGTCATGGCCTGGACGGGTGCGTAGTCGGTGGCGTTGATGGACTCCACGACGTAGCCGCCGATGCCGGGCCAGCTGAAGATGGTCTCGGTGATCACCGCGCCGCCCAGGAGCTGTCCCAGTTCCAATCCGACGATGGTGACGATCGAGGGGGCGGCGTTCTTGAGCGCGTGCCCGCCGATGATGCGGGCGGGGCCCATGCCCTTCGCGGCCGCTGTGCGGATGTAGTCCTGGCCGAGCACCTCGAGCATCGAGGATCTCGTCATCCGGGAGATGATGGCGACCGCTCCCACCGAGAGCACCATGGCCGGCCAGATGAGGTGTGCCAGCGAGCTCTGCAGGGCGGCGGTGTCGCCCGTGAGGAGACTGTCGATCACGTAGAGACCCGTGACGTGCGTCGGCGGATTGAGTGTGTCGTCGATCCGGCCGACGGGCGCCGGGGCCCAGCCGAGGCTGCCGTAGAACAGCGAGATGACCAGCAGACCGAGCCAGAACAGCGGCATGGAAGCGCCGAGCAGCGAGATGATGCGGGTGACGTGATCGGCGAGTCTTCCGCGCCGGGTGGCGCCGATGATGCCGAGCGGCACGCCCACCAGGATGCCGATCAGCAGTGCCGTGACGCCGAGCTCGACGGTCGCCGGGAAACGAGTGGCGAAGTCTTCGGCGACGGGACGCCCTGTGTGCCATGCGTAGCCGAGGTCGCCCTGGAAGAGCCCGGTGAGGTAGTCCCAGAACTGGGCCCAGATCGGCTGGTCGAAGCCCATCTGCTCACGCAGCTTCACGACCACGGACTCGGCGGCGTTCTCGCCGGCGAGCGTTCGGGCGGGGTCCCCCGGAAGCACGCGGGTGATCACGAAGATGCACACGATGACGCCCAGCAGCGTGGGGATCATCGCCAGCACTCGGCGAAGTATGGTGCGCACTGCTCTCCTTGCCAGAGACGGGGATCGATCGGGTGCGACCACTATCCGGCGACCGACAGGGAACACGCAACTGTTTCTCACTATATGAGAATGAGGTGCGCGCCGTTCGCGCGACGATCTACGCTTTCGGGCAGAGGGGGACCACCATGGCCGATGCCAGCCCGAGAGCGACGCTGCAGACCGTCGATCGAGCACTCAGCGTGCTGCTGTCCTTCACCGAGCGGCGCACCGACTGGGGTGTGACCGATCTGGCGAAGGAGCTCGACCTCGACAAGTCCGCCGCACAGCGACTGCTCAGCACCCTGGCGGCACGGGGCTTCCTGCACGCCGACAGCACGACCCGGCGGTATCGTCTGGGCCCGGCGCTGTGGCGCATCGCGTCCACGTGGGAGCGGCGCGGTGGCATGGCTGTGCTCGTCGAGCCCCTGCTCGCCGAGTTGGCGGACATCTCCGCACGCACCGCCGTGTTCGCTCTCGCCGACGGTTCGTACGTCCGCTGCGTCGCGGCCGTCGACGGCGGCACGAGTCCCATGCGCGATCACCCCCTCGTCGGCGAGCTCTACCCCGCCCATGCCGGAGCCACCTCACGCGCGTACTTCGCCTTCCTCTCGGCGGGTCAACGACAGCAGCTCATGTACCACCGGCCGCTCGCGAAGTTCAGCGACTTGACCGCCCTCGACGCCGCCGAGATCGAGGCAGAGATGCAAAGGGTCGCCGACGTCGGCTGGGCGTATTCCCGCGGTGAGTACGACCAGAACACCCGCGCACTGGCGGCGCCCGTCTTCGTCGCGGGCAGACCGATCGGCTCGGTGAGCATCGGCGAGCACAAACGTGAGCGCCGCGGCGACATCCACGACTACCTCAACGCCCTGCTGCGCACAGCGCAGCAGATCGGCGACCTCCTCTCCTCACATGCACCTCAGCGAAAGGCACACGGATGAACCTGCTGCTCCTGTCGAACTCCACCAACGTCGGTCACGGGTACCTCGAGCACGCCTGGCACGCCGTGCTGCCCGTCCTCGACGGGATCGACGAGATCGTGTTCGTGCCCTACGCGCTCGCCGATCACGACCTCTACACGGCCAAGGTCCGCACGGCGTTCGCCCCCCACGGAATCGCCGTCACGGGCGCACACGAATCGGACTCCCCCGCCGAGGCCGTCGCAGGCGCCGCAGCCGTGTTCGTGGGCGGTGGCAACACGTTCCGGCTGCTGGATCGTGTCATCTCCCTCGGACTCGACCACGCTCTGCGCTCGCACGCGGAAGCCGGGCGCCCCTACCTCAGCGCGAGCGCGGGAACGAACCTCGCCACGCCGAGCATCCGCACGACGAACGACATGCCCATCGTGTTCCCCGGCCGCTTCGAGGCGCTTGGCCTCGTGCCGTACCAGATCAACTGCCACTACCTCGACGCCGACCCGACCTCCACGCATGCCGGCGAGACACGAGCCCTGCGCCTGACCGAGTACCTGGAAGAGAACGACACCCCCGTGGTCGCGTTGCGCGAGGGCACCTGGATCCGGGTCGAGGAGGGCCGGACCACCCTTGGCGGCGAGTCCGTCGCGGCCGGGCGCGGCCCCGGCCTGCTGTTCGCGCGCGGTCAGGAGCCGCAGGAGATCACGGGCGACATCACCGACCTGGTGCCGAGCGCGGACTGACCCCGTCAGCCCGCGCTCGGTGCAGCGGCTCGCGTGACGCGCGTCATGAGCGCCGCGCTGAGCTGTCCGGCCGCGGCCTCGAGCGCCACCAGGTGGTCGAGAAGCGCATCGTCGGGCTGCGAGGCGACGTCTTCGATCATCGAGACCGATGCCACGGGACGGGTACCCATCCGCACGGGCAGTCCCAGGGCGCGGGTGCGCGTGTCGTACTCACCCTCGGAGAGCGCGTAGCCCAGCCTCGCCGTGTTGTCGAACTCCGTCTCCAGCGCCGCCAGATCCGCCGGAGTCTGATCGGAGAACCGTCCGAAGGGCCGGTCGTCGAGCAGCGCGCGCCGCTCGACACGGTCGAGGAACGCGAAGTACGCGCGCGACGCCGCTCCCGCGTGCGCGGGGTAGAGGGCGCCCCGGAACAGGTGGGAGCGAGGCGGGCCGCTGGAGCCGTCGACCGCGGCCACGACGCGCACGTGACCGCCGTCGGGGATCGCGAAGACGGCCGTGCGCCGGGTGGTCGCGGCGAGCTCGGTGAGCACGGGGTCCGCGAGGGCGGCGAGTCCGCCCGTGCGCTCCCAGAGCATGGCCATCCGCCAGAGCGCGGGGCCGAGCCGGTAGCGATGGCTGTAGGGGACGACACGCAGGAATCCCTGCTCGGCGAGCGCCGCGAGCAGGCGCTGCGCGGTCGACGTGCTCAGCCCGAAGGCCTCGGCGAGCTCGGTGACGCCCCACTCCGTGCGCGTCTCCGAGTACGAGAGCAGGACGCCGAGCGCCCGCTCGACAGTCTGCAGCGATGTCGTCGGCACCCCCTCACTGTAGAGGCGCTCCGTCCGTCAGCGGGACGCTTTCCCAGATAACGGGAACCGCTTGGCAAAGCCGAACCGTGCTCGCACACTGGCTAGGTCACCGCCGACACGTAAGGACCACCCGCATGAGCTCCCACACCGACACCGGCGCATTCATCAGCGAGAAGACGCCCTCCCGACACCCGCGCGCTCTCGAGCCGACCACGCTGATCGTCACCATCCTGCTGAGCGTCGGAGGCGCCGTCATCGGCCTCCACCTCGTCACGACGCTGGGCATCTCGGCGAACACCTCGGTGATCGGCGCCCTGGTCGCGATGGTGATCGGACGCCTGTCCTTCCTCGGGCTCGGTCGCTTCCGCAGCACTCACCGTCAGAACCTGGCCCAAAGCAGCATCTCGGGCGCCACCTTCGCCGCGGCCAACTCCCTGCTCACACCGATCGCCATCCCTTTCGCGATCGGCCGACCGGATCTCGTGTGGCCGATGCTGATCGGCGCCTCCTTCGCGCTCCTGGTGGACGGGTTCATCCTCTACCGGGCCTTCGGCTCGGAGTTCCTCCCCGCCACCGCCGCCTGGCCTCCCGGAGTCGCCGCGGCCGAGACGATCAAGGCGGGAGACCGAGGCGGTCGCCGCGCGCTGATCCTCGCGGGTGGCGCCGCGGTCGGCGTCGGAGCGTCGTTCTTCGGGCTGCCGATGTCGGCGTTCGGCGTCGCGTTCCTCGGCAACGTCTGGGCCCTGTCGATGTTCGCTCTGGGACTGGTGACCAACCAGATCGTCCCGGCCACCACCGGAATCTCCCTCTCGGCTGCGTACATTCCCCACGGAGTCATGATCGGCGCGGGCGTGGTCGCCCTGTTCCAGGCCGCGCGGATCCTGCTCTCCAGGCGCACCGAGCGACTGTCCGTCGACGCCGAGAGCACGGCCGACCCCTCCGTCGTCGCGACGGTGTCGCGACGCTCGCTGCGCGCCATCCTGCGCAACGGCTTCGCGCTCTATCTGGGCGGCGCCGTGCTGCTGGCCGTCGTCGGCGGCCTCTGGAGCGAGCTGCCCTGGTACGCCTTGATCGGATGGGCGCTCTTCGCCGCCGTGGCCGCCATCGTGCACGAGCTCATCGTGGGTCTCGCGGCGATGCACTCCGGATGGTTCCCGGCATTCGCAGTGACCCTGATCTTCCTCGTCATCGGTCTGCTCATCGGCATCCCCGTCGTGCCTCTCACGATGCTCATCGGCTACTGCGCCGCCACCGGTCCGGCCTTCGCCGACATGGGCTACGACCTCAAGGCGGGGTGGATCCTGCGTCGCGGCGAGCGTCCCTACACGGCGTTCGAGCTGGACGGCCGCAAGCAGCAGTTCATCTCATCGGTCATCGGCTTCCTCGTCGCGATCGCGATGGTCGCGATCCTCTGGCAGCCATTCTTCGCGAACGCGCAGATCCCTCCCGTGTCGAAGGTCTTCGCCGACACGATCACGCAGGGTCTCACCGACCCCGGCATCTGGCTGACCCTGGCGATGTGGGCCATCCCCGGCGCTCTGATCCAGCTCGTCGGCGGCGCCTCCCGGCAGATGGGCGTCATGCTCGCCACCGGGCTGCTGATCGCGACGCCCTGGGCGGGAGTGCTCGTCATCATCGGTCTCGTCGCCCGCGTCATCTGGGAGAAGTGGCGCGGCGAGAAGGGCCACAACGAGATCGTCCTGTTCGGCGCCGGCGTCATCGCCGGCGACGCCGTCTGGGGCACCGCTCAGGTCTTCAAGTAAACCCCCGGTCGCCACGGGCGGCCCCGCACGAAGGAGAGAAAGTGGAAGTCGTCAGCCGCATCGAAAGCCGGCCCGAGTACCTGAACTTCGAGGCCCAGCGCGGCGCTCGGACGCTGATCGAGGAGATCATGCTGGTGAAGCCGGGCGAGAACGTCGTCATCACGGCGGACACGGCATCCGATCAGCGCGTCGTCGACGTCACCGCCGCCGCGGCCTTCGCCGCCGGGGCGAACCCCGTCGTGATCCGTTACCCGACGAGTTCGACGAGTGCGGCCGAGCCTCCGGCCCCGATCGCCGCGGCCGTCGCCGCCGCGGACGTGTGGATCGAGTATCAGCTCGGTTACATCATGCACTCACACGCGTTCCGCGCGGCGCTGGCAGGCGGTGCCCGCTACATCAACCTCACCGGTATGGACGTGCAGATGCTGGTCGACACCGTCGCACGCGTGGACTACGCCGAAGTGACCGAGCTGGGCTGGGCGCTGGTGCATCTGATCGAGAAGGCCGACGAGATCCGCATCACCAGCCCGGCGGGCACCGACGTCACCGCCAGGATCGGCGGCCGTCCGATCAACCTCCGCGGCCTGCCGGCGACCCAGCCCGGCCAGTCGGTCATGCTCTCCGGCCAGATCTCCTTCAACCCGCTGGAGGAGACCCAGAACGGGACCGTGGTGTTCGACGGCGGCGCCTGGCCGCCGAACGAGCTCGGCCTGCTGAACAGCCCGATCCGCTGCACCGTCGAGAACGGCGTCATCACCGAGCTCACCGGCCCCGGCACGGATGCTGCGGTGTTCGCCAACTGGATGGCGTCGCACGACGACCCGAACATGTACCGGCTCGCGCACTGGAGCCTCGGTTTCAACCCGGGCGTGCCTCAGCTCACCGGTCGCATCGTCGAAGACGAGCGCGTCTTCGGCACCGTCGAATTCGGCATGGGCACCAAAGGCGCCTGGATCGGCGGCGAGCCGTGGGAGGCGGCAGCCCATACGGACGCGAGCATGAATCTCCCGTCGATCCACCTCGACGGCGAGCCCCTCGAGGTGGACGGCCGCTACGTGCATCCCGAGATCGTGGCGATCTGCGCGCGCATGGGCGTCGAGGGATACTCGGCGTGACCTCAGCGTCGCTGATCTCCTCCCCCGCCCGGCGCGTGGGAGAGCTGGTCGTGGTCGAGCACCGCCTGCGGGTGCCGCTCGACCACGCCCTGCCGGGCGGCGAGCAGATCGAGGTCTTCGCGCGTGAGGTCGCCTCGGTGGCGGGTGCGCGCAGCGATCTCCCACTGCTCGCCTGGTTCCAGGGTGGTCCCGGAAACCGCGCCGACCGGCCTCTGAACGCGTCCGGCTGGCTGGGCCGCGCACTGGAGCAGTTCCGCGTCGTGCTGATCGATCAGCGCGGCACGGGACTGTCATCGCCCGTGTCGCGCGCCACGATCGGGGGCCGCACCCCTCAGCAGGTGGCCGAAAGGCTCACGCACTTCCGCGCTGACGCGATCGTCGCCGACGCGGAGGCGCTGCGCGTCGCGCTCGGTGCGCGCACCTGGAGCATCCTCGGGCAGAGCTTCGGCGGTTTCATCGCCACCAGCTACCTGTCCCGTCACCCGCAGTCGCTCGACAGGGCCCTCATCACCGCCGGCCTTCCGACGCTGAGCGGCGACCCGGACGAGGTGTACCGCCGCACCTACGCGCAGACCGCGCGCCGCAGCGACGAGCTCTTCGAGACCCACCCCGGTCTCGAGCAGCTCTGCCGTGACGTCGTGCAGCATCTCGAGGAGCACGACGAGCGGCTCCCGACCGGCGAGCGACTGACACCGGAGCGCTTCCAGTCCCTCGGGATCCAGCTCGGCTCGCAGAGCGGCTTCGCCGCGATCGCCTACCAGCTGGAGTCCGCCTTTGCGCCGACCCCGGCCGGACGACGGCTCAGCGACGCGTTCCTCGTCGAGGCCGGGGGCGTGCTGTCGTTCGGGCGCAACCCGCTGTATGCGGTGCTGCACGAGTCGATCTATTCCGACGGGCGACCCACCCGCTGGTCGGCGCACCGGATGCGCGCGGAGTCGCCGGAGTTCAGCGCCCGTACCGACGGCGCGTTCCGTTTCACCGGCGAGATGATCTTCCCGTGGCTGTTCGTCCAGGACCCTGCCCTCGTGCCCTTCGCGGAAGCCGCCGAGGCCCTGGCCGAGCACGACGGCTGGACAGCCCTGGTGGATCGCGCGGCGCTCGGCTCCAACGAGGTGCCGGTCGCCGCGGCCGTGTACCTCGACGACATGTTCGTGCCTGCGGACCTGTCCCTCGAGACGGCGTCCGCCATTCGCGGCATCCGCCTCGACGTGACCAACCGCTATCAGCACGACGGCATCCGTCAGGACGGACCCGCGATCCTCTCGCGACTCCTGGATTCGCTGCGCTGACAGCATCCGGGTGAAGACGGTCGGACGGTCATCCATCCGCATGGCGCAGGCATAGCATCGCCCGCCAGACTGGGGCGATGACCTTCGAGACGCTCGAGGCCCTCGCTGATCGGGCCGCCCTGTTCACCGCCCTCCGCCAGGACCAGCTCGCCGAGGCGACGGATGCTCTCGGCGAGCACCGCTGGGACGCTGATCTGGAAGCGGGCACCTTCACGTTCGCATCCACGGACCACCCGGAGCGCACGCTGGTCGCGAGCCCGCACCTGATCGCCTCGATCGCGCCGGGTCCGCGTTCGCTGATGTGGTCCTGGGCCCTTCCACAGGGCGATCGCACGGGAACCGGCGGGCGTCTCCGCGCCTACGGCGAGGAGCACGGCATCCCGGCGCTCACCGAGGGCGAGGTCGTCTTCCCCGACGACACCGGAGACGACCTCGACACGTGGATCGCCGAGCTCGCGCACGTGATCGCGGGCGCGGCAGTCGAGATCACCGGGTTGTCGCCGTACTATTCCGCTCCGGCGGGCGGCACGAGGGCCGTGCTGCTGCTGGATGCTCCGATCGACCCGCTCACCGTGAGCGCCGCCGTGCCGAGAATCCCCCGCATCCTGTCCGGTCTCGCTCTGCGAGATCCCCGCGCATCGGTCTGGGATCTGGCGAGGCTCGCCGGCTGGCGGCTGGAGTGGGTCGGCGACGGCTTCACGGCCGCGACCATCACGGATGCCACCGGCTCCGCCACATTCCGCTTCGACGAGTACGCGCGCATCACCGGCATCGAGGGCTCCCTGACCGGCGGCGCACCCGCCGCATCCGCCTGACCTACGCCCGGTCAGCCCAGCGCTCGGCCGCCTCGACCACGTTGGTCATGAGCAGCGCGACCGTCATCGGGCCGACGCCGCCGGGGTTCGGCGAGATCCAGCCCGCGACCTCGGCGACATCCGGGTGCACGTCGCCGTAGACCTTGGACTTGCCGGTCTCGGCGTCGGTCTCGCGGGTCACGCCCACATCGAGCACGGCCGCACCGGGCTTCACATCCGCCGCGGTGATGAGATGCTTCACCCCGGCGCCGGCGACGATCACATCGGCCTGGCGCAGATACGGCGACATGTCGGGCGTGCCGGTGTGCACCTGAGTGACCGTGGCGTTGATGGCGCGACGGGTGAGCAGCAGCCCCATCGGGCGCCCGATCGTGACGCCTCGTCCCACGACGACGACGTGCTTGCCGTTCAGCTCGAAGTCGTTGCGCAGCAGCAGCTCGATCACGCCCCTCGGCGTGCAGGGCAGCGGAGTGTGGATCGGGCCGTTCACGTTCAGCACCAGCCGGCCGAGGTTGGTCGGGTGCAGGCCGTCGGCGTCCTTCGCGGGATCGATGCGCTCGAGGATCGCATCCGTGTCGAGATGCTTCGGCAGCGGCAGCTGCACGATGTACCCGTGGCAGTCGGGATCGGCGTTGAGCTCGTCGATCACCGCTTCGACGTCGGCCTGCGTCGCATCGGCGGGCAGCTCGCGCTGGATCGAGTTCATCCCGACAGCCTCGGACTGGCGGTGCTTCATGCCGACGTACAGCTGGGACGCCGGGTCCGCCCCGACCAGCACGGTGGCGATGCCGGGAACGATCCCTCGCTCGCGCAGCGCTGCGACCCGCTCGGTCAGTTCGCTCTTGATCGCCGCTGCGGCAGCCTTCCCGTCCAGGATCCTCGCGGTCACTGCTGCAGGCCCGGGTACAGCGGGAACGCTTCGGCGAGCGCGTCCACGCGGGCGCGCAGCGACTCGACGTCGGCACCGGGCTGCAGCGCCAGCGCGATGATGTCGGCGACCTCGGTGAACTCGGCATCCCCGAAGCCGCGCGTGGCGAGCGCGGGAGTGCCGATCCGGAGTCCGCTGGTGACCATCGGAGGACGCGGATCGTTCGGGACGGCGTTGCGGTTGACGGTGATGTGGATCTCGTGCAGCAGGTCCTCGGCCTGCTTGCCGTCGATCTCGGCGTCGCGCAGGTCGACGAGCACCAGGTGCACGTCGGTGCCGCCCGAGCGCACGGCGATGCCGGCGTCCTTGACGTCCTGCTGGGTCAGGCGGTCGGCGATGATCGCGGCGCCGCGCAGCACGCGCTCCTGGCGCTCCTTGAACTCCGGCGTCGCGGCGAGCTTGAAGGCGGTCGCCTTGGCTGCGATCACGTGCATGAGCGGGCCGCCCTGCTGGCCCGGGAAGACCGCCGAGTTGATCTTCTTGGCGATGTCGGCGTCGTTGGTGAGGATGAATCCCGAGCGCGGTCCGCCGATGGTCTTGTGCACGGTCGAGGAGACCACGTGCGCGTGCGGCACCGGGTTCGGGTGCAGTCCCGCCGCGACCAGTCCGGCGAAGTGCGCCATGTCGACCCACAGCAGGGCGCCGACCTCGTCGGCGATGGCACGGAAGGCGGCGAAGTCGAGCTGGCGCGGGTAGGCCGACCAGCCCGCGATGATGACCTTCGGCTTGTGCTCGAGGGCGAGCGCACGCACCTCGTCCATGTCGATCTTCGAGGTCTCGGGGTTCACGCCGTAGGCGACGATGTCGTAGAGACGGCCCGAGAAGTTGATCTTCATGCCGTGGGTGAGATGGCCGCCCTGGTCGAGCGAGAGACCCAGAAGGGTGTCACCGGGGCGCGCGATGGCGTGCAGCACCGCCGCGTTCGCGGATGCCCCGGAGTGCGGCTGCACGTTCGCGAACTCCGAACCGAACAGCGACTTCGCCCGCTCGATCGCCAGCGACTCCGCCACGTCGACCTCTTCGCATCCGCCGTAGTAGCGGCGACCCGGGTAGCCCTCGGCGTACTTGTTCGTGAGCACCGAACCCTGCGACTGCAGCACCGAGACGGGTACGAAGTTCTCGGACGCGATCATCTCGAGATACGTGCGCTGGCGGTTCAGCTCGCGCTCCAGCACCTCGGCGATCTCGGGATCGACCTCGGCGAGCGGGGCGTCGAAGTAGCGGTCGGTCATGGCGATCTCCTGTTCACACGGGGAAAGGGGTGTTCCTCATCGGCCCAGGCGCGCGGTCGATTCCTCAGAGGGCCGCTCCCCGGTGGTGACCCACCCAGACGCCAGTCGCGACCCGAGAAGCCTATCGGATCGCCCCCGGGTGCACGGTAGGTTTTGTTCATGGTCCTTACTGAATCGCTGCCGCTGATTCCCCTGCCGAACTCGGCGGTGCCGGGCGAGGGTGCCCTGCGGTTGACCGACGCGACCCGGGTGCATGGCGAGCCCTCGTCCGCGCGCATGCTCGTCGACGCGATGACCCGGCGCACGGGGATGCGGCTGGAGATCGCCCCGGATGCCTCCGGCCCGGCCTCAGGCGACATCGTCCTCCGCGTCGATCCCGCCGCCGGCGCTGCCGAGGGCTACCGGCTCGTGATCGCCGACGACGCCGAGATCGTCGGCGCGGACTCCGCCGGTCTCGCCCACGGCGTGCACACGCTGCTGCAGCTGCTGCGCGAGGACGACGACGGCTGGGCGCTGCGGCACGCGGTGGTGTCCGATGCGCCGCGCTTCGCGTACCGCGGGGTGATGCTCGACGTCGCCCGCCGCTTCTTCCCCGTCGACGAGGTCAGGACCGTGATCGACCGCGCCGCGGCGCTGAAGTTCAACCACCTGCACCTGCATCTCAGCGACGACCAGGGCTGGCGCATCCACATCGACTCCTGGCCGCTGCTGTCGCAGCGCTCCTCCACGGCGAGCGCGACGGGCGATGGGTCACTCGCCGGCGGCGGATGCTACAGCAGGGCCGACTACAGCGAGATCGTCGCGTATGCGGCATCCCGCCACATCACCGTCGTCCCCGAGATCGACATGCCCGGTCACACGCACGCGATCGGCGTGGCATACCCCGAACTGGTCGAGGCGCCGGTGATGAACGAGCACCTGCTCGACGACGCCGCACGGCTCGGTCACGCTCTGCCGGAGGCGGGCGTGCCGTACACGGGCTGGGGCGTCGGCCACTCCAGCCTGCGCATCCGCGAGGAGCGCACCTACGACTTCGTGCGCGACGTGCTCACCGAGCTGGCCGAGCTCACCCCCGGCCCCTATCTGCACATCGGCGGAGACGAGTCGCTGGGCACGTCGGCCGAGGACTTCGCGTACTTCGTCGGGCGCGCCACCGAGATCGTCTCGAGCCTGGGGAAGACTCCGGTCGCCTGGCACGAGGCCGGCGCGGCGCCCGGTCTCGCATCCGGCACGGTCGGTCAGTTCTGGGGTGCACTGACCCCCGAGGCCGCGCACGCGGCCCAAGCCGCGCGTTTCGTCGAGCGCGGAGGGCGACTGATCCTCTCGCCCTCGGACGCCGCCTACCTCGACATGAAGTACGACGAGCACTTCCCGATCGGTCAGGACTGGGCCGGGGTCATCGACGTCCAGAGGGCCTACGACTGGGAACCCGTGACGCTGCTCGACGTCCCGGCATCCGCCATCGCCGGCGTCGAGGCCCCGCTGTGGACCGAGACGGTGCGCAGCCTGGCGGATGCCGAGCAGCTGATGCATCCGCGCCTGGCGGCCGTGGCGGAAGTCGCCTGGTCGGCCCCGGGTCCGCAGCGCTCGTGGGCGTCGTTCCGCGAGAGACTGGGGGCGCAGGCGCCGGCCTGGCGCGCCGACGGCATCCGATTCCACCCCACCCCCGAGATCCCCTGGAGCGACAGATGACCACGACCACAGACTTCCGCGGCTCGCGCGTGATCCACTCCGTGCGGATCGTCGACGGAGACGGCTCGGTCACCGAGGACGGCTGGGTGCGGTTCGACGACGGCGTCGTCGCCGGGCGCGGCACCGGATCGACCTGGACGGATGCCGACGACGTCGTCGATGCGGGAGCAGCGGCCGGAGCCGGCGCCGTGCTCGCCCCCGGGTTCGTCGACATCCACGGGCACGGCGGCGCCGGCGCAGCGTACGACGACGGCGCCGACGCGATCCGCACCGGGCGCGCCATGCACCTCTCCCATGGCACGACCCGTGCGGTCATCTCGCTGGTCACTGCGACAATCGATGAGCTCGTGACACAGGTCGCCGCGATCGCCGATCTCGCCGAGACCGATGCCGGGATCCTCGGCAGCCATCTGGAGGGCCCGTTCCTCGACCCCGGGCACCACGGAGCGCACGAGCCGTCGCTGCTGCGCCATCCCGACGCCGCCGACATCGCGCGCCTGCTGGAGGCGGGCCGGGGCACCGTCCGCCAGGTCACCCTCGCCCCCGAACTGCCGGGCGGGCTCGACGCGGTGCGCCAGATCGTGGCGGCGGGCGCGGCGGTGGCCGTCGGGCACACGGATGCCGATGCGGAGGTCGCCCGCGCCGCGTTCGAGGCGGGCGCCTCGATCCTCACGCATGCGTTCAACGCGATGAACGGCATCCATCACCGCGCGCCGGGGCCGGTGCTCGTCGCGGCGGCCGATCATCGCGTGATCCTGGAGGGGATCGCCGACGACATCCACCTCGATCCGCACGTCGTCAAGCTTCTCTTCGACGCGGCGCCCGGGCGGGTGGCGCTGATCACGGATGCGATGGCCGCCGCCGGCAGTGCCGACGGACACTACGATCTGGGCGCGGTGAAGGTCACCGTCAAGGACGGGGTCGCGCGCGCCGACGACACCGGTTCGATCGCGGGATCCACGCTCACGCAGGACGTCGCGCTGCGCCGTGCGGTCGCGGCGGGCGTGGCGCTGCCCGAAGCGGTGCGGGCGCTGACGTCCACGCCGGCGCGCGCGGTGGGCCGCGGCGCCTCGCTCGGATCTCTGCGACCCGGGTACGTCGCCGACGCGGTGCTGCTGGATGGCGACCTGGGCGTGCGCGCCGTGTGGACGGGCGCCGCCCCGACCCGGTGAGCCGCCGACCGACAGCGGGCCCGGCATGGGAGAGGCCGCCGTGTCCCCACACGGCGGCCTCTCCTCCCCCTGAGCCGACCGGCCCGGATGCTCCTCCCCCGAGGCTCCGTGCCGACCATGTCTCTCGATGCAGTACCCCCGCATCGACGTCCTCCGCGACCGCCCCCCGGTGGCGCTTCGGACATGCTCTACGAGAAGAGACGGCACCGCGCTCGTTTCATTACGCGGGTTCACGGATTTTTCTTGCGGCGCCTGCGGAGCGGCTCCGCGAGTTGTCCACAGGGGTGGCCCCGGCTCCCTTTTTGGGGTGAGAATGGAGAAGACGCGTGATGAAACGACCATCCACGCGTCTCTTCATGTGAGAGCGTTCCCGTGAACGCATGACGAGGGAAGACGTGGACGACCAGAACCCATCGCGGCCGGCGACCGGCGACGCAGATCTCGTGCTGCGCACCCGTTCGGGTGACGCCGAGGCCTTCGGCGAACTCTGGCGACGCCACTACCGGTCGGGGCTCACCGTCGCACGCTCCGTGACCTCGTCCATCGACCCCGACGACCTGGTGCAGGAGTCGTACTCGCGCATCTATCAGGCCATCCTCAAAGGCGGCGGCCCGAACGGGTCGTTCCGTGCGTACCTGTTCACGAGCATCCGCAACACCGCCGCCGCCTGGGGTCGCGCGCGCCGCGAGACGGCCATCGACGAGCTCGAGACGGTCGCCGACCCGACGAGCACCGAGGCCGCCGCGAACGAGGAGCTCGACCGCGGACTGACCGCGCAGGCGTTCCGCTCGCTCCCCTCCCGGTGGCAGGAGGTGCTCTGGTACTCCGAGATCGAGCAGATGAAGCCGGCCGCCATCGGCACCCTGCTCGGCATGAGCGCCGGGGCGGTCTCGCAGCTGACCTTCCGCGCGCGCGAAGGACTGCGCGAGGCGTGGATCCAGGCGCATCTGCGCAGCGTCGGTGAGGGCTCCGAGTGCGAGTGGACGATCGGCCAGCTCGGGGCGTACGCCCGGGGCAACCTCGGCGTCCGCGCGCAGCAGCGCGTGGAGCGTCACCTCGACGACTGCGCCCGCTGCATGATCGTGGCGGCCGAGGCGAAGGATGTCTCCAGCAGGCTCGCCCTCGTGCTGCTGCCCCTCGTGCTCGGCGTCACCGGCGCCTCCGCTTACCTGGCGACCCTGCAGGGCGGCGGAGCACCGATCGTGGCACTGGCCGCGATGCCCTCGAGCGTCGTCGAGGGCGCGGTCGTCGTCTCGTCCACCGGCGGCGCGGCAGCCGCCGGCGCGGTCGGAGGCTCCTCCGCATCCGGCACGGCCGGTGCCGGCACCGCGGGCTCAGGCGGAGCGAGCGGCACGGGTGCACTGAGCGGCATCGGTGCCCTCGTCGGTGCGGGATCGGCCGCCCTCGTCGTCGCCGGCGTCGTGGCCGCAGCCGCGGTGGTGCCCGGGATGCTCAGCGGTGCTCCGGCGACCTCGCCGCCGAGTGCCTCGGAATCGGCGCCGTCGATCTCTTCGGAGGTAGCGCCCGACGCGACCATGTCCGCGGACGATCCGCTGATCATCGACGTCGACGAGACCGCGCCGCCGACGCAGCAGGCGCCCGAGGCCGAGATCGAGGCGGATGACGACATCCAGGCGCCGCCGCAGAGCACGGATGTCGCACCGCCCGTGCCCGTCGACCCTGCGCCCGCCGAGCCCGAGACGGAGCCCGGTGGTGGCGACGGAACCCCTGGCACGGACCCCGGCACGCAGGAGCCGGGCACGGACCCGGGGACGGAAGAGCCGGGCACGGATCCGGGGACCGACCCGGGGACGGAAGAGCCGGGCACGGATCCGGGGACCGATCCCGGCACGGACCCGGGGACCGATCCCGGCACGGACCCTGGGACCGACCCCGGGACGGAGGAGCCCGGCACGACGGAGCCGGTCAGCATCACCTGGGGCGCCGCGACCGTGCATCGCACGAACGACGGCCGCACCCATTACCTGGTGCCCGTGACCGGGACGCCGGGCGCCACCGTCCAGGTCTGGATCGACCGCGACTCCGCGCGCAGCGACGAGATCGTCCTCGGCGAGAATGGCACGGCGACCGCGCATCTGCGGCCCAACTTCGCCGACGTGCTGTTCAACGCCTCCGTCGGGTTCCGCTACGTCGTCGACGGCGTTCCCGGCGACTGGAGCACCACCAGACTCTGGTCCCTGGGGAACCCGCTCGATGTGAGCCCGCCGCCCGCCGAGAACGACGCCGACGAATCCGCCCCGGAACAGCCTGCGGCCCCGGCCCCGGCCCCGGCCGAGACGGCGACCCCCGCTGAGACCGCAGCCGGCCCGGAGGAGCATGCGCCCGCCGAGGACGACTCCGCGGACGCCACTGCTCCCGTCCCCGCGACGACCACCGAGAGCCCCACGGAGGACCACGAGGACGACTCCCCCGTCTCCTCCTCCCTGCCTGCGGCTCCGGAGACAGCCGAGTCCGAGGGCGACGCACTCGCCGAATAGACTTGACGGCATGCCACAGGATTCCGTCGTCGACCCCGGCGTGCGCCCCGCCGTCACCCCGCTCGATCTCATCCGCGTGGTGGTGCTGTTGGTCGCCCTCGCGACTCTCGCCCTGTGGGGCTTCGGCAGCTGGCCGATGCCGTGGAGCGTCGTGATCGGCATCGGCGCTCCCGTGGTCACGCTGCTGGTCTGGGCCCTGTTCCTCTCGCCACGTCCGGTGCTGCGACTGCATCCGTTCCTGCGCGCCGCCGTCGAGCTGCTCATCTACGCCGGCGTCACGCTGGCATGGTGGTCGCTCGGCCAGGCGTGGGCGGGCATCGCCTTCGCCGTGGTCGCCGTCGCGGCCGGAGTCATCGCCGGGCGACGCGCACTCGCATGAACGTCGTCGAGCGGCTCACGCAGGAGATGGGCGAGATCGTCGACACGACCGCCGAGACCCTCGAGACCGCTCGAGCCGATCGCAGCGGGCACCGCTCGCCCGGGCGACCGCTGGCCGTCGTGCACGCGCGCACCGTCGACGACGTGCAGCGCACGATGCGCATCGCCTCGGCCACCGGCACCGGAGTCGTCGTGCGCGGTGCCGGTACAGGCCTCGCCGGTGCGGCGAACGCCGGTCCCGGTGAGATCGTACTGTCGACCGCGCGCATGGATCGTCTCGTCGAGGTGCGCCCGGATGACCTGCTCGCGGTGGTCGAGCCGGGCATCCTCAACGCCGCCCTCAACGCGCAGCTCGCCGAGCACGGGGTGTGGTGGGCGCCGGACCCGGCCAGTCGCGACATCTCCACCGTGGGCGGGAACATCGCCACCGGCGCCGGCGGGCTGCTGTGCGCCAAGTACGGAGTCGTGCGCGACGCGGTGCTCGGCGTGGATCTCGTGCTCGCCGATGGGCGCCTGCTGCGCCTGGGTCACCGCACCGTCAAAGGTGTCACCGGCCTCGATCTCACCTCGCTCGTGATCGGCTCCGAGGGGCGGCTGGGCGTCGTCGTCGGCGCGACGCTGAAGCTGCGGCGGCTTGTCGAGGGCGGCGTGTGCACGCTCACCGCGACCTTCGCATCGGTGCGTCAGGCCGCAGCCGCGTCGGCTTCGGTCACCGCGGCGGGCATCCAGCCCTCGATCATGGAGCTGATGGATGCCGGGGCCCTGGCCGCCGTGCACGCCCTGCTCGACCTGCCCTCCCCTGCGGCGGGCTCCGCGCAGGTGACGATCCAGACCGACGGTCCCGCGGCGCGCGACGATGCGGCCCACGTCGACGCCCTTCTCCGCGCAGCGGGCGGCTCGGTGGCGATGACCGCCGACGCCGTCGAGGGCGCACGGCTGCTCAGCATCCGCCGAGCGGTGCATCCGGCACTGGCCGCGCTCGGCACCACCCTTATCGAAGACGTCGCCGTGCCGCGCAGCGCCATGCCCGCGATGTTCGACGAGATCGCCCGCATCGAGCAGGCGTACGGCATCAGCATCCCGACCGTCGCGCACGCCGGCGACGGCAATCTGCACCCGAACTTCATCTTCGAGGGCGATCAGGTGCCCGAGCACATCTGGGCGGCCGCCGACGAGCTGTTCCACGCGGCGATCCGTCTCGGCGGCACGCTCACCGGCGAGCACGGTGTCGGCACGCTCAAGAGCCGCTGGCTCGCCGCGGAGCTCGGCGACGACCAGTGGCGCATTCAGCGCGATCTCGTCCGCGTCTTCGACCCGCAGGGCATCCTCAACCCGGGAAAGGTGTTCGTCGATGCCTGACATCCGCGTCAGCGCCGCCGTCATCGTCGATGCCGCCGGCCGCGTGCTCGTCGTCCGCAAACGGGGCACGACCCGGTTCATGCAGCCGGGCGGCAAGCCCGAGCCCGGCGAGACGCCCGCCCAGACCCTGATCCGCGAGCTCGACGAGGAGCTGTCGCTGCGCGTGGCCGAATCCGACCTCGAACCCCTCGGCACCTTCGTCTCGGCGGCCGCCAACGAGCCGGACCACCGGGTGATCGCGGATGCCTTCGCGCTGCGCGCCGAACCCGGAGACGTCGTCGTTCAGGCGGAGCTCGCCGAGTTGCGATGGCTGGAGCGAGGCGATCGCACGAGCGTTCCCCTCGCTCCGCTCAGCGAGGAGCACCTGCTGGCCTTCGCCTGGCGCTGACCACGATCGGCCGGTGCCCGGCTCACCCCGCGCGGAGCGCGCCGATCAGAGCCCCTGCCACGCCGGCTTGTTGGCGTACGTGTACCGGTAGTAGTCCGCCAGCTGCAGCTTGGATGCCGCCGCCTCGTCGACCACGACCGTGACGTGCGGGTGAAGCTGCACCGCCGAGCCGGGGATCATCGCACTCACCGGACCCTCGAGCGCCGCCGCGATCGCGTCGGCCTTGCCCTCCCCGAAGGCGAGCATCACGAGGTGCCGGGCTCGCAGGATCGTCCCGAGGCCCTGCGTGATGCAGTGCCGGGGCACATCGTGGATGGAGTCGAAGAAGCGCGCGTTGTCCTCGCGCGTCTGCTCGGTCAGCGTCTTGATGCGGGTGGTCGACGCGAACGACGAGCCCGGCTCGTTGAAGCCGATGTGCCCGTCCGTGCCGATCCCGAGGATCTGCAGATCCACTCCGCCGGCGGCGACGATGGCCGCGTCGTAGTCGTCACCGGCGTGCTCGACCGTCTCCACCGATCCGTTCGGCACGCGCACCCGCTCGGGGTCGAGGCCGAGGGGTTCGATCACCTCGCGCGTGATGACCGAACGGTAGCTCTCCGGGTGCGCCGGGTCGATGCCCACGTACTCGTCGAGTGCGAAACCGCGCAGATGCGAGACGTCCCGGCCCGCCAGTCGCGGACGCAGCGCCTCGTACACGGGCAGCGGAGTCGATCCGGTGGCGAGGCCGAGAACGGGCGCGGCGACGGTGTCGATCAGACGCACGATCTCGTCGGCGACCAGCGCACCGGCCGCGTCCTTGCTCTCGACGATGACGACTTCAGCCATGGACGATGATCTCCTCTTCTTGTGCGGTGGCGCTCACCGCGGCAGTACCCAGCAGGGCGGCCCCGAGTGCCGCCACCGGCGACGCGGCCGGCAGAATCTCGATTCTCTCATCGAGGCGCAGCGACTGCAGGAACGGTGACGCCCCGGCGTCGTCGCGCAGCGCCCGGCGGATGCCCGGCTCGATCCGCTCGGCGAGCGCCGTGAGCCCGCCGCCGATGATCACGGTCTCGACGTCGGCGGTCAGAACCAGCGCGCGCACCGCCGCGGCGGCGCCCCGGAACAGGTCCTCGCGCAGCCTGCCCGCGAGGGCGTCGCCGGCGTCGGCGGCATCCAGGATGTCCTTCACGGGCAGAGCGCTCTCGCGACCCCACGCACGTGCCAGCGCGCCGCCGCCGCACAGCGACTCGATGCATCCGCGCTGACCGCAGCCGCACTCCCTGCCATCGGGGTCGACGACGAGATGCCCGACCTCGCCCGCCGTGCCGCGGGCCCCGCGCCAGATCCGGCCGTCGATGACGAGCCCGGCGGCGACGCCCGTTCCGAGGTTCAGGTAGGCCATCGGCTCGGTGACGCGTCGCAGCGCCGCGGCACCGAGAGCTGCGGCCTTGACGTCGTTCTCCACGAAGCAGCGCACCCCGGTCGCCTCGGCGACGATCCTCGCGATCTGCAGCGATTCGACGCCGAGATTCACCGCGTGCAGCACACGGCCGCCGTCCGCATCGACCAGCCCGGGAACGCCGATGCCGATGGAGCGGATGCCGCCGGACCCGTGTCCCAGGTCGTGACGCAGGCCGGTGACCGCGGTCAGGATGCCCCGGATGACGGCATCCGAACCCCATCCGGTCGGGATGCGCACCTCGGCTCGAGTGATGCCGGCGCCGTCCACGGCGATGCCGGCGATCTTCGTGCCGCCCACATCGAGCCCGATGCGCAGTGCCGCCTCGTTCACGACACGCCCAGCTGGGCCGAGAGCACCATGACGGCCGCACCTCGCAGCACGATGCCGTCCTGATCGCTGAGGCGCACGGGCACATCGGCGAACACGCCCTCGAGCGTGCGGGCGTGAAGCGCGCGCGTCGCCGCGTCGACGAAGACGCCCGCGAACAGTGATGGGGCTCCGGCGATCACGACCTCGGAGAGATCGAGCGCGGCGACGATCGGGGCGATCGCGATGCCCAGGCGAGCGCCGGCGTCCTCGAGGATCTCGCGGCGCCGCCCGGGATGCGCCGCGATCTCGGCGTTCAGGCGCGGCGCGTTCACCCATGCCTCCAGGCATCCGACGCGACCGCACACGCAGCGCGGCCCTCGATCGGTTCCCACGACGACGTGCCCGATCTCGCCGGCGGCGAACCGCGCTCCCACCAGCGGCTGCCCGCCGGCGATCAGGCCGGCTCCGACACCTCGACCGATGCGGATGAGCATCACGTCGGCGCGCGCCTCCGCGAAGGTGTATTCGGCCAGCACCGCCGCATTGGCGTCGTTGCGCACGAGCACCGGCAGCCCGAGATCCTCGCTCAACCGCTCCTCGAGCGGGAACTCAGTCCACGACAGGTTCGGTGCGCGCACGATCGTGCCGTCCGGCCGGACCACACCCGGTGTGCCCACGCCGATCCCGAGCACAGGACGGGTGACGGCGGCCGTCAGTTCACGGATGAGCCCCAGTGCGGTCGAGTAGGCGCGCTCCGCGTCCGCGCCAGGAGGGAACGGAGCCGAGCGCCTCTCGAGCATCCGCCCGCCCAGATCGAGCACCGCGCCGTCGAACGCCGTGGTCCCCGACAGGTCGACGCCGATGATGCGATGGCCGTCTCGATCGATGTCGATGACGATCGCCGGCTTTCCGGGGCCCGCGGCCTCGCGCACGCCGAGCTCGTGGATGATGCCGTCGGCGATCGACTCCGCCACCAGGTCGGATATCGTCACCCTGGTCAGGGCGGTCTCCCGAGCGAGGTCGGCCCTGCTCATCGCACCGCGGTGATACAGGGTCTGCAGGACCAGGGCGCGGTTGTGCGCCCTGGCCTGCTCCGGCAGCACCTTGGATGCGGAGCGGAGCCGGCCGCCGAGACCGAAGCCCGACGGATCGCCCGCCGGGCCGGGGCGCGCTGCGGGCGAGGCATCCATGTTTGTTAGTTCACCTTACGAACCCGGGTCGACGCAAGGAGCGCAAGCGGACGGGAGGCGCGGGTTACCGAAACGTTACTCCTCCCGGCCATTCCCCGCCGAAGGTCAGCCCTCTCGAGGCGAGCAGTCGCCTAGCATGAAGATGAACAGAGCTCTTGGGGGGTGAGTCCGTGACCGACGTGTTCTCCGGACCCGATACCGGCACGGTCTCGACGACCGCGCCCACTGCTGTGCTCCCGCCCGATGACGGCGAGCAGGCCTTCGAGTGGGCTCCGACCGAACCGGCCCCCCGCAAGCGCCGACTCGGGCTGTGGATCGGTCTGGGCGCGGGAGCGCTTGTGCTCGCGGCCGCAGGCGCATCGATGATCCTCATCGCCCCCGGCACCACGGTCGCCGGCGTGGCGATCGGCGGGATGACGCCCGGCATGGCGGCGGATGCGATCAGCAGTCGCCTCGCCGCGACCGAGATCGAGCTCACCGGCGCAGGGGACGGCGTCACGCTGAGCGGCGCCGATCTGGGCGCCGCGGTCGACGCGACCGCGCTCGCTGAGCAGGCGTTCGCCGACCGGCCCATGTGGAACGTCTCGACGTGGATGGGCGACGCCATCGGCGCCGAGGTCGCCCTCGATCCCGAAGCCGCCGACCGTGCACTGCGCGCGGCCGTGCCGGCGAGCTACGTCGACCCGGTCGACGCGACCGTCGCGTACGACAAGGGTGCCGACAAATACACCACCACGCCCGCGGAGTCCGGCACCGGCATCTCGATCGAGGAGCTGGCCGCGGCGTTCACCGCGGCGTCCGCGAAGGGCGAGACCGCGTTCTCGTTCCCCGGCGACGCCACCGAGGTCGTCCCCCTCATCACCGATGAGAAGGCCGCGGCGAAGGCGGAGCAGCTCAACGGAATGCTCGCCGACATCGGCTTCTACGTGGGCGAGGAGCGCACCGTTCCCGTCGCAGCCGACGTCGCCGCCACGTGGCTCAGCATCGATGCGGCGGACGGCGAGCTGACCGTCACGGCCGACGAGGCCGCGATCCGCGAGGCGGTGGGCAAGCTTCCCGAGCAGGTGGATCGCAAGGCCGTCGACGCCGTGACGATCGTGGACTCGCAGGGCAAGGTGCTGCGCACCGAGGTCGAGGGCAAGGACGGCCGCGTGCTGGGCGACACGGCCGGCGTCGCGGCGGCGTTCGCCGAGGGCCTCGCCGAAGGGCGGGCGTCGTACGAGCTGCCCGTGACCTCGACCCCGTTCAAGACGACCTCGACCTTCCGTCGTATCGAGGTGGACATCAGCGCGCAGCGGGTCTACCTGTTCGAGAACGACAAGGTCTCGCGAACCCTGGCGACGTCGACCGGTCTGCCCGGTACTCCGACGCCGCTGGGCCGCTTCCGCGTGTTCGGGCACACGCCGATCCAGGACATGGGCTGCTTCGAGGGGGCCTCGTACTGCACGCCGGATGTGCCGTGGAACACCTGGTTCGCTCCGAACATCGCCTTCCACGGCGCCTACTGGCACAACAACTTCGGGCAGCGGATGAGCCACGGCTGCGTGAACCTGCCGCCTTCCATCGCCAAGCAGATCTACGACTGGTCGCCGATGGGCCTCGAGGTCTGGGTGCACAGCTGATTGAGGCGAGTGCCGGCGAGCTTGCTCGTCCGGCCGAGCCGATTGAGGCTGTCGAGTGGCGAAGCCGCGAACACAGCTGATTGAGGCGAGTGCCGGCGAGCTTGCTCGTCCGGCCGAGCCGATTGAGGCTGTCGAGTGGCGAAGCCGCGAACACAGCTGATCAAGGCGAGTGCCGGAACGCGGAACGGGCGGATGCTGTGAAGCATCCGCCCGTTCCGTGTCTGCGCTCAGGACAGCGCGTCGATCACACCGTTCAGCGTCGCCGAGGGACGCATCGCAGCGGCGACCTTGGCGGCGTCGGGACGGTAGTAGCCTCCGATGTCGACGGGAGAGCCCTGCACGGCGTTGAGCTCGCCGACGATCTTCTGCTCGTCGGCGGCCAGCTGTGCGGCGACCGGCGCGAACGCGGCCGCGAGCTCGGCATCCTTCGTCTGCGACGCGAGCTCCTGCGCCCAGTAGAGACCGAGGTAGAAGTGGCTGCCGCGGTTGTCGATCGTGCCCAGGGCGCGACCGGGCGAGCGGTCCTCCTCGAGGAAGGTGCCGGTGGCGGCATCCAGGGTCTCGGCGAGCACCCGCGCCTTCTCGTTGCCGGTGCGGTCGGCGAAGTGCTCGAGCGACGCCGCGAGAGCGAAGAACTCGCCCAGGGAATCCCAGCGCAGGTAGTTCTCGTTCACCAGCTGCTGCACGTGCTTCGGCGCCGAGCCGCCCGCACCCGTCTCGAACAGTCCGCCGCCGGCGAGCAGGGGGACGATGCTCAGCATCTTGGCCGACGTGCCGACCTCCAGGATCGGGAACAGGTCGGTGAGGTAGTCGCGCAGCACGTTGCCGGTGACCGAGATGGTGTCCTCACCCCGGCGCAGACGGGCCAGCGTGTAGCGCGTGGCATCCTCGGGAGCCAGGATCGTGATCGTCAGCCCCCGGGTGTCGAGCGTGGCGAGCCCCTGGTGCACCTTGGCGATGATCTGCGCATCGTGCGAGCGGTTCGCGTCGAGCCAGAACACGGCGGGTGCCCCAGTGGCGCGGGCACGGGAGACCGCGAGCCTGACCCAGTCCATCACCGGGATGTGCTTGGTCTGGGTGGCGCGCCAGATGTCGCCGGCGCCGACCTCGTGCGAGATGAGCACGGTGCCGTCGCCGTCGAGGATCTGCACGACGCCGGCCGAGGCGATCTCGAAGGTCTTGTCGTGGCTGCCGTACTCCTCGGCCGCCTGGGCCATGAGACCCACGTTCGGGACGGTGCCGATGGTCGCCGGGTCGAGCGGACCGTTGGCGATGACATCCTCGATGACAGCCTGGTAGACGCTCGCGTAGGAGGAGTCCGGGATGACCGCGATGGTGTCGGCCTCGCCCCCGTCCTTGCCCCACAGCTTGCCGCCGTTGCGCACCAGTGCCGGCATCGACGCGTCGACGATCACGTCGCTGGGCACGTGCAGATTGGTGATGCCCTTGTCGGAGTTGACGTACGACAGACGAGGGCCCGAGGCGATGGCCTTGTCGAACGCGGCCGCGATCTCGTCGCCGCCCGCCACCTCGGACAGGCCCGACAGGATCGACCCGAGACCGTCGTTGGCGCTGAGCCCGGCCTCGGCGAGTCGGTCACCGTACCGGTCGAAGACGTCTTTGAAGAAGGCCTTCACGACGTGGCCGAAGATGATCGGATCGCTCACCTTCATCATCGTCGCCTTGAGGTGCACCGAGTAGAGCACGTCGTCGGCCTCGGCCGCCTCGAGCGTCTCGGCGAGGAAGGCGTCGAGGTGCGACGCCGAGAGGAAGGTGGCGTCGATGATCTCTCGCGGCAGGACCTTCAGTCCCTCCTTGAGCACGGTGATCGTGCCGTCGGCGGCGATGTGCTGGAAGCTCAGGACATCGTCGTGAGCAGCCACCCAAGAGCGCTCGTTGTGCTTGAAATCGTCGTGGCCCATGGTCGCCACGCGCGTCTTGGAGCCCTCGGCGAACGGCTTGTTGCGGTGCGGGTGCTTCTTGGCGTAGTTCTTCACGGCCAGCGGCGCGCGGCGGTCGCTGTTGCCCTCGCGAAGCACCGGGTTGACGGCCGATCCCTTGATCCGGTCGTAGCGGGCGCGGATGTCCTTCTCCTCGAGCGTCTGCGGCTCGTCCGGGTAGTCCGGCACGTCGAAGCCGGCCTGCTGCAGCTCGGCGATCGCGGCCTTCAGCTGCGGGATGGACGCCGAGATGTTCGGCAGCTTGATGATGTTCGCCTCGGGCAGGGTGGCGAGTCCGCCCAGCTCGGCGAGCGCGTCGCCGACCTGCTGCTCAGGGGTGAGCTTCTGCGGGAAGGCGGCGAGGATGCGGCCCGCCAGCGAGATGTCGCGCGTCTCCACCTCGATGCCCGCCTGCCCCGTGTAGGCCTTGATGATGGGCAGGAAGGACGCGGTGGCCAGGGCCGGCGCCTCGTCTGTGTAGGTGTAGATGATGGCGTCGTCGGTCACCGGATCTCCGTTCGCGAGGGCAGATTTTATCTCGATACCAAGATACCTGAGTCCGGTTCGGGATGCCTGCGCCGTGTTTCGGCGGCGACCCGTCGTTTCCGCCACGGATCCTTCCGGAGGGGCTACCCTGGGGTCATGTCGGAACTGCGCGTGGTCGAACTCTCCGCGGCGACGATCGTCGCCGTCAACAATCTGTCCCTCAAGCCGGGGCAGGAGCAGTTCCTGGCTCCGGTCTCGTACGGCATCGCCGCGACCGTCGTGAACCCCCAGACGTCGTGGCAGCGGGTGATCCTCGACGGTGACCAGGTCGTCGGGTTCGTCAGCGCCAGCTTCGACGCCGACACCGCCGAGGAGTACTTCCGCAGCGTGCTGTGGCGCATCAACGTCGACGCCGACGACCAGCGTCGCGGCGTCGGACGCTTCGCCGTGCAGTCTTTGATCGACGAGGCCCGCAGCCGCGGCGTCGATCACGTGAACGTGATCTACGAGGCAGGAGAGGCGGGCCCCGAGGCCTTCTTCCGCCGGGTGGGCTTCGAGCCGGTCGGCGAGACCGAGTATTCCGAAGTCGTCGCTCAGATCCGCGTCACGAACTGAACCGGCGGCGGGGCCTCGGATCCCCTCCCCCACCGAGACCCCGTCGCCCTCTCCCGAGCAGCCCTCTCGGTGCCCCGTGCGTTCCGCGCCGGGCCGGCGGCTCAGCGGTCCTTGCGTCGCGCGTTCCAGGATCCCAGGATGTCGGTCGTGCGTCCGAGTACCTCGGCGGACCTGTCCATGATCGTCCGGGCGGCGTCGCGGAGCGCTTCGGGCAGCGGGTCGGCGGGCATCCGCTCTCCCCGTGCGGACCGTTCCGCCAGATCGAAGGCGTGCTCGAGCGCCTCGACCGCGCGCCGGTAGGCGGCGAAGTCGGCAGCGGTGACCCGGACCTCCGTCTGGCCCGGTCGCAGATCGCGCGCGGCTTCGACGGCGGCAAAGAACGCGGCCGTCGCCGGCTGCCGTCCGTCGCTCATCGCGGGGTGGGCGAGCATCTTCGCGGGATCGGTCTCGTACTCCATCCACCGGCCGAGCACGGCGTCGTGCCTGCCGCGCATCCGGTCCAGCGGCAGCACGGTGGCCGATGCCAGCGCAGAGCGCTCGGCGGCCACCCTGGCCCGCCCGGCGCGTACCCGCGCGGAGGCGGCGCGCGCCGTCAGCTGGGCGTCGCGCGCGGCGCGGCGGGCGGATGCCACCGCGGCGGTATCCGCCCGTGAGGCGGCGCGATCGGCGACGACCCTGGCGGCATCCGCCCTGGCCACGCGCGCCGCGTTCGCCGCCTCTCGGGCGTCCGCCTGCGCCTGCCGCAGCTCCAGTCGCGCCGCGTCGTAGCCGAGCCTCTTGCCGTTCACCGTCTGGAACCTCCGCACCGTGACGAACCCGGCCGCACCGGCACCGGCCACCGCCGGGGCGACCCACCACAGCTCGGCGGCGGTCGCAAGCCAGATCGGATCCACACGATCAACCTAACAGCGCCCGCCGGTCAGACCAGCGTCTCCTGCCAGGCCGCGTGCAGCTGCGCGAACTTGCCCGTTCCTCCGATCAGCGCCGCCGGGGTGTCGTCCTCGATGATGCGTCCGTGCTCCATGACCAGCACGCGATCCGCGATCGCGACCGTCGAGAGCCGGTGCGCGATGATGATCGCGGTGCGGTCGGCGAGCAGGGTCTGCAGGGCGTCCTGGATGAGCCGCTCCGAGGGGATGTCGAGCGACGCCGTCGCCTCGTCGAGGATGAGCACCGCCGGGTCGGCGAGGAACGCCCGGGCGAACGAGATCAGCTGACGCTGCCCCGCCGAGACGCGACCGCCGCGCTTGTTCACATCGGTGCCGTAGCCGTCGGGCAGCGACGAGATGAACTCGTCGGCGCCCACGGCCCGGGCGGCCGACCGGATCTCGTCGAGCGTGGCGTCGGGCTTTCCGAGCGCGATGTTGTCCGCCACGGTGCCGCTGAACAGGTACGCCTCCTGCGTCACCATGACGATCGCGCGTCGCAGGTCCTTGGGGTGCAGCATCCGCAGGTCGACGTCGTCGAGGGTGACGGCGCCGACCGTGGGGTCGTAGAAGCGCGAGACGAGCTTGGCGAGCGTCGACTTCCCCGCCCCCGTGGTCCCCACCAGGGCGACGGTCTGGCCGGCCGGGATGTCGAGGGAGAAGTTCGGGAGGATGGTCTTCTCGCCGTTGTAGCCGAAGGTCACCTCGTCGAACCGGATGTGCCCCCGCGACTCCCACAGGTCGACGGGCTTGTCGGGGTCCGGCACTGTCGGCACCTCGTCCAGCACGCCCGACACCTTCTCCAGCGCGGCCGTGGCCGACTGGTAGGAGTTCAGGAACATCGCGATCTCCTGCATGGGCGCGAAGAAGTTGCGCACGTACAGCACCGTGGCCAGCAGCACGCCGACGCCGAGGGCGCCGTCGGCCACGCGGATGCCGCCCCACAGCACCACCCCGGCGAGCGTCAGCGCGGCGACCGACATGAGGCCCGGCTCGAACGTGCCGAACAGCACCATCGAGCGCCGGTTGACGTCGCGGTAGTCACCGGCGACCTTGCGGAAGGTGACGTCGTTGCGCGGCTCCTTGCGGAACGACTTCACGGCGCGGATGCCCGTCATGGTCTCGACGAACTGCACGATCACCTTCGCGCTGATCACCCGCGACTCGCGGTACACCAGCTGGGAGCGCAGGTAGAACCAGCGCATCAGCAGCACGAGCGGCACACCGCCGAGAGCGAGGATGATGCCCGACTGCCAGTCGGCGATCACGAGGGCGATGAAGGTGAACAGGCCGAACAGCGCCCCGGAGACGAGGTTGTTCAGCCCGCCGTCGAGCAGCTCGCGGATCGAGTCGAGGTCGCTGGTCTGGCGCGAGATGATGCGGCCTGACGTGTACGACTCGTGGAACTCGAGGCTGAGCCGCTGAGTGTGCAGGAAGATCCGCTTGCGCAGGTCCAGCAGCACCGCCTGCGTGATGCGGGCCGCGAGCACGACGTACAGGCCGATCAGTGCCGAGCCCACGATGCCGGCGAGCAGGTACACGACGGTGACCATGATCGCGGGCATCCAGTCGGCCGTCTGCAGCAGACGCGGCAGAGCGTCGTCGAGCGCGATGCCGATGAGGATGGGCCCGGCCACCTGCAGCGCGGTGGAGACCACGAGCACGAGCGCGGCGATCGCGATGCGCAGGCGCAGCGGCTGGATCAGCGAGCCGAGCAGTCGCAGCGAGCGCTGCCGGATCGCACGGCTCTCCTCCTTGGTGTAGTTCGAGCGGTCCTCACCCTGGGTGCCGGTGATGGTCATGCCTGCACCTCCTCTTCGGTGGCGGCTGTGGTCTCGGCCTCGGTGATGATCGGGATGGCGCCCGTGCGGGCGGCCTCCTCGGCCTCCAGGCTGGAGATCACGTGCCGGTAGTGCGCGCTGGTGCGCAGCAGCTCGGAGTGCGTGCCGACGGCCGTGATCCGACCCCTCTCGAGCAGGGCGACGCGGTCGGCGAGCGCCACGGTCGAGGGCCGGTGCGCCACGATCAGCGCGGTGGTCTCGGCGAGCACGCGCCGCAGCGCCTCCTCGACGAGCGCCTCGGTGTCGACGTCGAGCGCCGACAGCGGGTCGTCGAGCACCAGCACCTGCGGCGCGGCCGCCACGGCACGGGCGAGGGCGAGACGCTGACGCTGTCCGCCGGAGAGACTGAGCCCCTCCTCGCCGATGATCGTCTCGAGCCCCTCGGGCAGCGTGTCGACGAAGCCCGCCTGCGCGACCTCGAGCGCCTCGCGCAGCACGCGGTCGGCCTCCTCGCCGTGGATGTCCAGATCGGCGCGTCCGAGCAGCACGTTCTCGCGCACGGAGGCCGAGAACAGCGTGGCGTCCTCGAACGCCATCGCGACGTGCCGCCGCAGCTCCGAGAGCTCCAGGTCACGGATGTCGACGCCGTCGAGCGTCACGCGACCGCCCGTCACATCGTAAAGACGTGCCGGGAGGGTGGTGAGCGTCGTCTTGCCCGATCCGGTGAGGCCGACCAGCGCCATCGTCTCGCCGGGTTCGAGCACGAGGTCGATGCCGTCCAGCAGGTCGCGCTCGGCCGCCCCGGCGTCCTGGTAGCGGAAGCGCGCGCCTTCGAAGGCGAGTTCGCCGCGGGGCTGTGCGATGGTCACGGGCTTCTCGGGATCGGTGATCGAGTTGGTCTCCTGATAGATGTCGAACACGCGGTCGGTCGCCGTGCGGGCGTCGAGCATGAACGAGAACAGGAAGCCGATCGATTCGATGGGCCAGCGCAGCACGGTGGCCATGGCGAAGAACGCGAACAGCTGCGCCACATCGATCGCGCCGTCGGCGATCAGCCAGATGCCCGTGATCAGGCTGAGCCCGAACGCGATCTGCGGCATGAGATCCAGCCAGAACCAGATCTGGCCCACGGCGCGCGCCTTGCTCAGCTCGGTCTCGCGCAGCGTCTCGGCCTGGCGGCTGAAGCGGGTCAGCGCGTGCTTTCCGCGTCCGAAGGCCTTGAGCACGCGGATGCCGTGCACGCTCTCCTCGACACTGGTCGCCAGGTCGCCGGCCTGGTCCTGGCTGCGCCGCGCGAGCGTTCCGTACCGCTTCTCGAACAGATAACCCTGGATCCACATCGGGATGCCCGTGACGAGGAAGATCACACCGAGCAGCCAATGCCAGCGGAACAGCAGCACGGCGCCGATGCCGATCGTGAGGATGTTCACCACGAGCAGGATCAGACCGAACGCGAGCCACCGGCGGATGAGGCTGATGTCCTGCATCATGCGGCTGAGCAGCTGGCCGGACTGCCAGCGGTCGTGGAAGGCGACGGGAAGGCTCTGCAGGCGCGAGTAGAGCTCGGAGCGCATCCGGAACTCGACCTCGGTGGCCGGGGTCAGCACGAACCAGCGGCGCAGCCAGACCATGACGGCCTCGCCGAGTGCGAGCGCCAGCACCGCGAAGGCGCCGCCGAGAATGAGCCCGAGCGACCCGCTGTCACCGAGGTCGAAGTTCTTGACGATCTGCTCGAGCACGATCGGGATCATCAGGGCGATCACGGCGGCCGCGAGCGCGCTGAGTGCACCGCCGATGAGGCGGCCGACGATGGGCTGCACGAAGGGTCGGAGCCGCCAGAGCGCGGCGAAGGTGGACAGGGACGATGAGGAGGAGGTGACAGACATGGCTCTCGGTTGCGTGGCGATCAGGTGACGAAGACAGGGGCCGGATGCGGCATCCGGTGTTGCGGGCGGGCGGCGAGACGCGCCGCCGGCCGCGATCAGTCGCGCAGGCGGGGTGCGCGCGAGCCGAGGGCGATGAACGTCGTGACAGTCGTCGTGGCCATGGTGTCCTCCTCAGGCTCGGCTTCGTCGGCCGGTCGGCGCGACAGCCTTCGAGCCTATTCCTGTGAACCCTCTGAAGGCAAGAGGGAAAGCCTGTCCCGATGCTGGAGGCGCCGGGAGCCTCAGTCCACCCGCGCAGCGGCCTCGCGATCCAGCAGGCTGCGCTTGACCGGCAGCCCCCACGCGAACCCTCCCAGCGAGCCGTCCGAGCGCAGCACCCGGTGGCAGGGCACGAACAGTGCCGGCGCGTTGCGGGCGCAGATCGATGCCGCCGCCCGCACCGCACGCGGGCTGCCGAGCCGGGTCGCGAACTCGGTGTACGTGAGCGGGCGTCCCGGGGCGATGCGACGCAGCGCCGCCCAGCCGGCGGTCTGCAGGCCCGTGCCCTGCTGACGCACCTCGACCGCGTCGATGGCGGCGAGGTCGCCGGCGTAGTAGGCCAGAGCCGCGTCGGCGGCATCCGTCTTCCCCTCGGCGATGCTGTCGGGGCGCAGCGAGGGGTGCACGCGTTCGATGATCGCTGCCTGGTCGTCGCTCCAGCCGGATGCCAGCACGCGCCGGCTCTCGTCGACGAGGATCGTCAGGGCCCCGTCCGGGGTCTCGATGGTCTGGATGAGAGAGGTCATGAGAGCTCCTTGATCGTGGTCTTCGGGGTTCGCGGCCGACGGACAGGTGCGGCGCGCCAGAGGTGCGCCGTCAGATAGCTGCGCCACGGCGCGACGCGCTCCGCCCAGCCGGTGAGCAGCCGCGGATCGTCCGGCAGGCCGGTCGCGGCCGCTCCTGCCCGCATCGCGACGTCGCCGGGCAGCAGCACGTCGGGGTCGCCGATCACGCGCATCCGCACGTAGTCGGCGGTCCAGGGGCCGATGCCGGGCATCGCCAGCAGGCGCGCCCGCTGCTCCATCGCGTCGTCACCGACCGTCAGCACCAGCGACCCGTCGGCGAGCGCCGACGCTGCGCCGGTGATGGCGCGGATGCGGGCGGCGGGGCCGCGCAGCACCTCGGCGCCGTGCTCGGCGATCATCGCCATGGTCGGGAACAGCAACCCGCCGTCGGCGGTGCGCTCCCCCAGCTGCTCGGCCAGCGCGGTGAGGGCCGTCCGGGCGGCGACGACGGTGATCTGCTGCCCGACCATCGCCCGGATGAGCATCTCGTGCGGGTCTGCGGTGCCGGGAACGCGGATGCCGGGGAGCGCGGCGACGAGCGGCGCCAGCTCGACATGCGACGAGAGCGCCGCGTCGACGGCGGACGGGTCCGCGTCCAGGTCGAACAGTCGTCGCGCGGTGGCCACCAGCGGAGCGAGGTCACCGAGCCGGGTCACCCGGGCGCGCAGGCGCAACCGGCCCTCCGAATCCGCCCGGATCTCCATGTGCGCCGGCCCGCCCGGCATCCGCAGGTTCCGGGCGAAGCCGTCCGGGGTCGAGGTCTCGACTCCGGGCAGGGCGCGGGCCGCCATCCACGAGAACAGTCCCTGCGCGTCGAGCGGCGAACGGTGCGGGAGCAGCAGGTCGATGATCCCCTGCGCTTCGGCATCCGCCGACGCGGCACGGCGTGTGGCGCGCAGCTGTCCCGGCGTCATCTCGAAGACCTCGCGGATCGTGTCGTTGCACTGGCGGACGCTGGCGAACCCGGCCGAGAAGGCGACGTCGGCGATCGGCATGTCGGTGCCGACCAGCAGCATCCTCGCCGTGTGCGCCCGGTGCGCCCGCGCGAGCGCCAGCGGGCCCGCTCCCAGCTCGGCGCGCAGCAGCCGGGTGAGGTGCCGCGACGAGTACCCGAGCCGCTGCGCCAGCCCGGGAACGCCTTCGTGCTCGACCACTCCGGCGGAGATCAGGCGCATCGCGCGGGCGGCGACATCGCCGCGGAGGTTCCAGGCCGGTGACCCCGCCGTCGCCTCGGGCAGGCACCGCTTGCACGCGCGGTACCCCGCCTCGTGAGCGGCGGCGCTCGTCGGGTAGAACGTGACGTTCGCCGGCTTCGGGGTGCGCGCCGGACAGCTGGGACGGCAGTAGATCCCCGTCGAGCGCACGGCCGTGACGAACTGCCCGTCGAACCGGGTGTCCCGAGCGCTGATGGCCCGGTAGCGCTCGTCGAAGGTCATCGCCGGAAAGGTCATGAATCCATGCTGTCATGCTCGACAGCATCCGACTGGCGGAAATCGGACACGACTGTCGCGCGGCTGCGACGCCGGTGATCAGCGAGGATCGAGATGGATCCCGGCGATCATGCAGCGCACCGACCCGCCTGCCAGCTCGATCGGAGCGACGTCCAGCGGAAGCAGCCGGCACGACGCGGACAGGGTGCTCACCTGCTCCGCGGTCAGGCTGCGGTGCGCCGTCTCCGACAGCACCAGGATGCGCTCGCCGTGGTGGTCGCGCAGCTCGATCGCGTTCCCCGCGAAAGAGGCCACCTGCTGCGCGGTGAGCGCCACGACCGTGCGGCCCGTGTCGTGGATGCGCTGCGCCACATGCGCACGGCGCGCGTCGCCGACGATCGCATCCAGCCCGATCAGGGCGATGTCGGTGCCGATGCACATCATGACGTTCGTGTGGTAGATCGGGACGCCAGCGGGGTCGGCCGCATCGAACACCACCGGCTCGTACCCGAACACCGTGCAGAAGCGCTCGACCAGCACCGGATCGCACCGCCTCGAGCGCACCGCGTAGGCGATCCGCGAGACGTGATCGAGCACCATCGCGCCCGTGCCCTCCAGGAACAGATCGTCCGGCTCCAGACCGGAGTAGTCGATGACCTCCTGCACCCGGTACTCCGCCTTGAGCATCTCGATGATGTCCGCACGGCGCTCGCCGCGCCGGTTCGGCGCGTACATCGGGTACACCGCGACCCGACCGCCGGCGTGCGTCGAGAACCAGTTGTTCGGGAACACGCTGTCCGGATGCTCGTCCGTCTCGTCCTCGAACAGGTGCACCCGCACGCCCTCCGCGCTGAGCCGTTCGGCCACCCGGGTGCACACGTCGTACGCCTCACGGGAGACGTCGTGGTCCGCCGGTCGCTGGAAGGTGTTGTCTGCGGCCGTCTGCGGGTTGGGTCGGAAGTGGTGGGGCCGGATCAGCACCACCGCGTTGGGCGCCTGTGCCGACGCCGCTCTCACGCCAGGGCGGGCGCGACGGCGCCCTCGGCGACCAGCGCGAACAGGTTCTTCGGGTCCTCGGGCTCGGCGATGATGTCGACCTCGGTGAAGTAGTCGGTGCCCTCGATCGCCGCGGCCAGGTAGCGCAGCGCCGAGAAGTCCTCGACGGCGAAACCGACCGAGTCGAAGATCGTGATCTGCTCGGCGGAGGTGCGTCCGGCGGCTTCGCCGCGCAGCACGCGCCACAGCTCGGTGACGGGATGCTCCGCGTCGAGCTGCTGGATCTCGCCCTCGACACGCGTCTGCGGCGGGTACTCGACGAAGATCTCGCCGCGGCGCAGGATGCGCGCGTCGAGCTCGGTCTTGCCGGGGCAGTCGCCGCCGATCGCGTTGAGGTGCACGCCGGGTCCGACCATGTCGTCGGTCAGCACGGTCGCGTTCGCCTTGTCGGCCGTGCACGTCGTGATGATCTGCGCGCCCTCGACCGCCTCGCCGGCGCTGCCGGCGCGCACGACGTCGAACCCGAGCGGGCGCATGTTGCGCTCGAACACGTCGAGGGCCCCGGGGTCGGTGTCCCAGATGCGCAGGCTGGTGATGCCCAGCAGGGCACGGAAGGCGAGCGCCTGGAACTCGGCCTGGCTGCCCGTGCCGATCATCGCCATCGTGGTGGCGCCGACGGGGGCGAGCTCGCGCGCCACCATGGCCGACGTCGCTGCCGTGCGCAGGGCGGTGAGGATGGTCATCTCGGTCCACAGCGTCGGGTATCCGCTGTCGACATCCGCGAGGACGCCGAAGGCGGTGACGGTCTGCAGGCCGCGCGACGGGTTGCCCGGGTGGCCGTTGACGTACTTGAAGCCGTACTGCCGGCCGTCGCTGGTGGGCATCAGCTCGATCACGCCGATCTCGGAGTGGCTGGCCACGCGCGCGGTCTTGTCGAACTGCTCCCACCGCCGGAAGTCCTCGACGAGCGTCCCGGCGATCCCCTCGATCGCGCGCTCGATGCCGGTGTCCACCAGCCACCGGCGCATGTTCGGAACATCGACGAAACGGACCATCGCACAACCCTTCACTCGAGACTCCCAATCTACGAAGCGTCCGCTTGTACTTTCAATCAGCAAGATGGATCATTTGCGCCATCGCCAACGCACTCTGTGCAGTTTGCCTGTAAGTTATGTTCCTGTGAGCGCCCTCGATGACCTGGACCGCCGTCTGCTGTCGCTGCTGCGCGCCAACAGCCGCGAGTCTGTCGTGAACCTCGCCCGCCGCTTGGGCGTGACGCGGGCGACCGTCGACAGCCGGCTGCGGCGACTGGTCGAGAGCGGTGTGATCGTCGGGTTCTCCGTGCGCGTGCGCGACCCCGCCACGACCTCCGTCGTCCGCGCCATCATGCTGATCGCCGTCGAGGGCAGGAACACCCGCGAGGTGATCCGCAGCCTGCGCGGAGTACCGCAGATCGCCGCGCTGCACACCACCAACGGCCGCTGGGATCTCGTCGCCGACATCAGCTGTGACAGCCTGGCGTCCTTCGACGAGACCCTGGGAACGATCCGCGGCATCGACGGCATCCGCGACAGCGAGACCAGCATCCTGCTCAGCTCCGCGACGGTGTGACCGACGAAGGCTGTGGTCGCGCCACTTCTTCCCCTTCCGCGTCGCTGACGCTCGGGGCCCCGCGCGCCCGAGACTCGAGGCAGCGCGAAGCGATGCCTCGAGTGGCGCGTGGGGTCAGTGGAAGAAGTGGCGCTCTCCGGTGAAGAACATGGTCACGCCGGCCTTGCGGGCCGCGTCGATGACCTCGCTGTCGCGCACCGATCCGCCGGGCTGCACGATCGCCGAGATGCCGGCGTCGAGCAGCACCTGCGGGCCGTCGGCGAACGGGAAGAAGGCGTCGGATGCCGCCACCGACCCGGCGGCGCGGGCGCCGGCGCGCTCCACCGCGAGACGACAGGAGTCCACCCGGTTCACCTGTCCCATGCCGACGCCCACCGTCGCGTTGCCCTTGGCCAGCACGATCGCGTTCGACTTGACCGCGCGGCACGCCTTCCACGCGAAGATGAGGTTCTCCATCTCGGCGTCGTCGGGCCGCTCACCCGAGACGAGCTCCCAGTCCTTCGCCACCGAGACGATGTCGTCGGGGAAGCGGTCCGCGTCCTGCAGCAGCAGTCCGCCCGACACCAGGCGCACGTCCATGCGCTCCTGCTGCCAGTCCTCGGGCAGCTTCAGCAGACGCAGGTTCTTCTTCGTCTTGAACACCTCGAGGGCGGCCGGCTCGAAATCCGGCGCGACGATGACCTCGGTGAAGATGTCCTTGAGGTTCTCGGCCATCTTCAGGGTGACCGTGCCGTTGGCGGCGATCACGCCGCCGTAGGCCGACACCGGGTCGCACTCGTGCGCGCGCAGGTGGGCGCTGGCGATCGGATCGAGGGCGTTCGGCGCGGTGGTCGCGATGCCGCAGGGGTTGGCGTGCTTGATGATCGCGACCGCCGGCAGCACCATGTCGTAGGCGGCGCGCAGGGCGGCGTCGGCGTCGACGTAGTTGTTGTACGACATCTCCTTGCCCTGCAGCTGCGTGGCCTGTGCGATGCCGTGGCCGCCGGCGCGGGTGTAGATCGCCGCACGCTGGTGGGAGTTCTCGCCGTAGCGGAGGGTGGCGAGGCGCTCGGCCTTGATGGTGAGGTGAGCGGGCAGGTCGCCGTGCTCGGCGAGGGTGCCCTCGGCGAACCACTGCGCGACCGCCGTGTCGTAGGTCGCCGTGTGCGAGAACGCCCTCGCGGCCAGTTCGCGGCGCTGCACGAGCGTGGTCCCCCCGGCCGCGACCGACTCGACGATCGCGGGGTACGACTCCGGCGAGACGACGATCGCGACGTTGGCATGGTTCTTGGCCGCGGCGCGCACCATGGCCGGTCCGCCGATGTCGATCTGCTCGACGATCGCATCCGGCTCGGCGCCCGATGCCACGGTCTCCACGAACGGGTACAGGTTCACGACGACGAGCTCGAAGGGCTCGATGTCCAGCTCGGTCAGCTGGCGCTCGTGGTCCTCGAGCCGCAGGTCGGCGAGCAGGCCTCCGTGCACCTTCGGGTGCAGGGTCTTGACGCGACCGTCGAGCATCTCGGCCACCCCGGTGACGGCGGCGACGTCGGTGACCTCGTGGCCCGCGTCGCGGATGGTCTGTGCGGTCGAGCCGGTCGAGACGATCTGCACCCCGGCATCCGCGAGGGCGGCGGCGAGCTCGAGCAGACCCGTCTTGTCGCTCACCGATACCAGCGCGCGCCGGATCGGCACGAGATCGCGGTGGCGGTACAGCGAGGGATCGAGGCTGGGGCCGGCCATGAGGATGCTCCTTCGTTCGGGCGGAGGGGGGTCAGAGGGTGAGCTCGCCGGTGGCGATGCGCTGCACGACGTCGATGAGAAGACGTCGCTCGACGGGCTTGATGCGGTCGTGCAGCGTGGATTCCGTGTCTCCGGGGAGCACGGGGATGCGCTCCTGGGCGAGCACGGGGCCGCTGTCGATGCCGTCGTCGACGACGATGACGCTCGCCCCGGTCCGGCTGACGCCCGCCGCGAGCGCATCGCGCACGCCGTGCGCCCCGGGGAACTCGGGGAGGTACGCCGGGTGGGTGTTCACGATGCGCGGCGCGTAGCGCGCCACCACGGCGGCGGGGAGCAGGCGCATCAGGCCGCTCAGGACGATGAGGTCGGGGTTCCACGCATCGAGCTGCTCGACCAGCTCCTGGCCCCACGCCTCGCGACTGGGAAACGCGGTGTACGGGACGGTGAAGGCGGGGATGCCGAACTCCTCGGCGTGCGCGAGCCCATCCGCGTCGCGGTCGGCGCCCACGGCGATCACGCGCGCGGGGAATCCGGGGTGGCTGGCGGCCTCGAGCAGGGCCCGAAGGTTCGAGCCGGTACCGGAGATGAGAACGACGAGCGTCAGCACCCGGTCAGTCTACCGGGGCGGTGACAGCCGTTTCGTCGCCCTGCATCGCCTCGCGCCACCGGTCGGTGCGCTCCTCGGCGAGCTCGTCGCGATGCCGCGGAGCGAGCAGCAGGATCGCGCAGCCGATGAGCACCTCGACGCCGACGGCCAGCGCGAACGGCCCGATCGCGGGGCCGGTCTCGGCGAGGCGTCCCGGGCCGATCGAGCCGGATGCGAGCAGGCCGGCGAGCGCTGTGACGCCCGCGGAGACGATGGCGATGCCCCCGGCGATCCCCGCGCGCACGCCGAGGCCGTTCCCCGTGCCCTCCCAGACCAGCCGGGAGCGGACCATCCATCCGGCCAGGGCACCGCAGGCGATGGGCACGAGCACCGACACGAGCATCCACATCGACGAGTTCTCGGGAACGAGGCCGAGCACGGGGATCCCGGGGATCACACCGAGCTGCGTGCCCGCCGGCGACACCGCGGTGCCCGCCCCCACGGCGAATCCAGGGCCGGCGAGCCAGCTGGCCGACCAGATGATCAGCGTGGGCAGGTACAGCAGGTGCGCGAGGGTGAGCATGGCCGCTCCCAGCGCGTCGACGCGCGCCGCCTCGAACAGCGCGACGACCTCGCCGCCGCGCAGCAGCGTCATCACAGTCACTCCGAGGGCCGCGGCGCCGGCGAGCGCGACGATCACGACCGTCGCGCCCCGCAGCACCTCCGCCGGCAGCGGCGCCCAGTCCTCCCAGCCGTCGACGAGATCGTGGACGCGGTCGACGACGCCGCCGTCGCCCTCCGACCAGGCATGCCGCACGGCGCCGATCAGCAGCCCGGCGACGTAGACCGAGGCGGGGATGAGGATCGCCGCCCACTGCGGCGCGATCAGGACGTCCGATCGCGCGGTCAGTCCCACCAGAGCGCTGATCAGGGCGAACGCCACGGCGCCGGAGGCCGCTCCGGAGATCCACGCGCCGGCGACGGCTGCGCGGCGCCCGGAGCGCAGCGCGAAGATCAGGGTGAACAGCAGCAGCGCCAGCGGCGGCACCGAGATCGCGAAGGCCGCCGCCTCCTGCGCGATGCCGAGGCCGGAGAGCACGTCATCCGGCAGCACGACCTGCAGCGGGACCCCGTGCCCGAACTGCCAGAGGGCGCCGCTGGTCGGCCACAGCGCACCCCAGTCCGCGCCCACGCCGAACGCGAGCACCCACAGCAGGGTGAGGGGCGCCAGCACGGTCGCCAGACCCACCGCTGCCGCGATGGCGGCGTCGAGGGCGGCGAGGAGCACGACGATGACACGTTGCATGACGATCCGAGCCTACGTCGCCGGGCCGACGGTGCCCCGCCGGGCACGCGAGAAACGCGGGCGACACGATAGATTCTCTCCGGAGGTCCCCCGATGACAACTGCCCCTGCCCGCCCGGAAGCCGAACCGCGCAACGCGCTCGACCGCTACTTCGAGATCACGAAGCGAGGATCGAGTTTCGGCGCCGAGATCCGCGGCGGACTCGTCACCTTCGTGACGATGGCGTACATCGTGATCCTCAACCCGATCATCCTCTCCGGCAAGCCGGACGTCGCCGGCGACTCGCTCGATTTCGGCGCTGTCGGCGCGGCTACGGCGCTCACCGCCGGCGTGATGACGATCCTGTTCGGTCTGGTCAGCCGACTGCCCTTCGGCTTCGCCGCAGGCCTGGGCATCAACGCCTTCGTCGCCTTCAGCGTCGTCGGCCAGGTGACCTGGCCCGAGGCGATGGCGCTCGTGATGATCAACGGCGTGCTGATCGTGCTGCTCGCGGCCACCGGCCTGCGCAAGGCGATCTTCGACGCGGTGCCGTTCCAGCTCAAGATCGCGATCACGGTCGGCATCGGCCTGTTCATCGCCTTCATCGGCTTCGTCAACTCCGGCTTCGTGACGGCGACGGGCTCCTCCTCGCCACCGGTGGGTCTGGGCGTGAACGGCTCGGTCGCGACGGTGCCCACCCTGCTGTTCGTGATCACCCTGATCGTGACGGGGATCCTGGTCGCTCTGCGGGTCAAGGGCGGGATGCTCATCGGCCTCGTCTTCGGCACCGTGCTCGCCGTGGTCGTCGAGGCCATCTGGAAGATCGGACCGCGCACGCTCGACGCCGAGGGCAACGTCGTCAACCCCGGCGGCTGGGGCCTGACCGTGCCCGCGCTGAACGGCTCCCCCGTGAGCCTGCCCGATCTGAGCCTGCTCGGTCAGGTCGACTTCGCGTTCGACTTCGGCAGGGTCGGCGCTGTCGCCGTGGTGATGATCGTCTTCACCCTGCTCTTCACGAACTTCTTCGACGCCATGGGCACCATGACGGGTCTCGCCAAGGAGGCTGACCTCGCCGACGAGAAGGGCGACTTCCCGCGCATCAAGTCGGCGCTGATCGTCGAGGGCGTCGGCGCTGTCGCGGGTGGAGCGACCTCCTCGTCATCGAGCACGGTGTTCATCGAGTCGGGCGCCGGCATCGGCGAGGGCGCGCGCACCGGTTTCGCCAACCTCATCACCGGCGGCGTGTTCCTCCTCGCGATGTTCCTGACGCCACTGACCTCGATCGTCCCGACCGAGATCGCCGCCGCGGCCCTGATCATCGTCGGCGCGATGATGATGGCGCAGATCCGATTCATCGACTTCGCGGACTTCCGCGTGCTCCTGCCGGTGTTCCTGACCGTCACCGTCATGCCGCTGACCTACTCGATCGCCAACGGCATCGGCGCGGGCTTCGTCAGCTGGGTGATCATCCACGCGCTCTCGGGGCAGTCCAAGCGCATCAGCCCGCTGCTGTGGGCGGTCGGCATCGGCTTCCTCATCTTCTTCGCCCGCGGGCCGATCGAGCTGCTCTTCGGCGCCAGTCTCTGAGTCGGTGACGAGAGGGGCCGGATGCCCGCATCCGGCCCCTCTCGCGTGCCACGGATCAGCCTTCCAGGAGGGTCTCCCCGACGTAGCCGCCTTCGTGACATCCCGGCGGGATCGCGAACACCGCGCTTCCGACCGGCGTCGTCCAGACGTTCAGGAGATCGGCCTTCGCCAGGCGCTCCTGTATCGGAACGTACTGCCGCCCGATGTCCGCCTGGAACGAGATGAAGATCAGGCCGGAATCCGACACCTCTCCACCGCCTGCGGGCGGCAGGTCGTAGTTGTACGCCCTGCGGAAGATCTGCGTCCCCGGATCGTCGCCCCGCGCCCGCCGGATGTGCGCGATGTCGTCGATCACGGGGAATCCGAGCGGACCCTTCGCGTCGAAGTCCGGCTCATCGTGCTCGCGGCCGCCGGTCAGCGGCGCCCCGTCGCCGAGCCGCCGCCCGATCGCGAACTCCCGACCGTCCCGATCCAGCTCGTCCCAGGTGTCCACCTTCATCTCGATGCGGCGCACGACCATGCCGGTGCCTCCGGCGAGCCAGCCCTCGTCGCACCACACGACACGCTCGAACCGGCTCGTGCCCGGCCGTGGATTCGCCGTCCCGTCCACCTGTCCGAACAGGTTCCGCATCGTGGTTCCCGGTGCGACCGTGCCGTGCGCGTAGCGGAAGCCCTGCTGCGTCCAGCGGACGGCGGCGAAGCTGCGGGTGTCCTTCAGCAGCATCCGCACGGCGTGCGCCACGGTCAGCGGATCGTCGGCGCCCACCTGGATCATCAGATCGCCGCCGGTGTACTGCGGCCGCAGCCTGTCGATCGAGAACGACGGCAGCGGTGCGAGCCACCCGGGTGCCTCACCGCCGGCGCGCGCGACCAGCCCGGGGCCGAATCCGAAGGTCACGGTGAGGTGGGCCGGACGCGTCGCGAGCTCGGGTTCCGAGTCCGCGAGGGCCGGCACGCCCGCGGTGAGACGCGCGGCGTCGTCCGTGAGCAGTCGCATGAGGCGGCGCAGCGCGTCGCGATCGACGTCCGGATGCAGATCGAGGCCGATGAGCGAGGCGTGCGCCTGGGCATCCGTCTCGACCCCCGCCTGATGGGCGCCGTAGAACGGCACCACGCCGTCGCCCCGCAGCGGCGGGGGCGGCGCGGTGGGAGCGGCACCCGCGTGCGCGATCAGGCGCTCACCGCCGAGCGCCGCCGCCGCGCCGGCACCCGCCGCGACCCCGCCCAGCAGCAGCTGACGCCGGGTGGCCCCGCGACGCGATGCGAGTGTCTCCGACCCCGTGCGGTCCACGACCATCACTCGTCTCCGTCCATGTCCATGTCCTGCCCCGAGTACTCCTCGTTCGCGCCCGAGTAGTCCTTGACCGGGGCGGTGAAGGACATCGTGGAGTCATCCGAGAAGGTGAGGGTGAAGGAGACCTCCTCCCCGGCCCGCAGCGGCGCGGTGAGGCCCATCATCATGAGATGGTTCCCCCCGGGCTCGAGGGCGAGGTCACCGTCGGCCGGAATCGCGAAACCGCCGTCGATCTCGCGCATGACCATGGCCCCGGCATCGTTCGCGACGGTTTCGTGCAGCTCCATCGTCTTCGCCGAGTCGGTGCGCGCCGAGACCACGGTGACGTCTTCGCCGGTCGGGTTGCCGAGGACGCCGAATGCGGCGGTCATCCCGTCGGGCGCCGCCTTCACCCAGGCGTCCGTGATCGTGGTGGATTCGCCCGCGCTCCGGGCCGGCGTGGAGGCCGGGGCGTCGACGGCCGGCGCGCAGCCGGTCAGCAGGAGCAGTGCGGCGATGGATGCGGCGAGAGCGCCGCGGCGGTTGCTGATGGTCATGAGAAGTACTGCCTTTCGAGTTCGCGAGAATCACCGCGCGGGCGCGCGGCGGCGCACGACCGCCTCTATGGCGCGTGCGATGGCCCGTCGTGCACGGGCAGCGCCGGGCCCTGCGCGGAGACGGCGCCTCAGAGACTCGAGGTGAGCGGCGGGCCCCGTCGGACGATCGGACGCAGCGCGCGGACGCCGGGGTCCACGCGCACTCGGTCGGACGCGACCGCGAACGTCCGCCTCGGGACGGGGGCGAGGCGGAAGGTCGCCGGCCGGAGAAGAAGGGTCCTCGCCCAGGCGACGATCCGCCCGGACAGCCGGAGCAGTTCGGACAGCAGCAGCTCGCCGCGATGCAGCAGCGCAGTGGTGAGCGCGGCGGCGAGCACATGCCCGATCCACATCCCCGCATCCGGGAACACCGCTCCGAGAGGGTCTCCCGCGGGCAGCACGGCGGGCGGACCGTGCACGTGGCCGAGCACGCCGACGGGGGTGATCGCCCCGAGGACGAAGAGCAGATGGAACAGGAGCTGACTCGTCATCACCGCGAGCGCGAGACGAAGAAGCGACAGCCGCCGCCCGGCGAGCAGCACGCTGACCGTGATCGACAGCACCAGCGGGACGGCGATACCGATCCAGCCCGGCATCGCACCGCCGGCGGCGACGTGCGACAGCAACGCGATGAAGGTGGCGACCGTGGCCGATGAGAAGCCGCGCAGCAGGTGCGGGAGTCTCGACGGGCGCATCATCCCATCCTGCCACCGCAGAGCCGCGCCGCCCACCACGCAGACGTGCCGCCCGGTCCGGACATGACGAAGGCCCCGGGGTGGAGCCCGGGGCCTTCGTCTGACAGCTTAGCTCAGAGTGCTTCCACGATGGCGCGCATCAGGTCGGCGGTCTCGGACGGCGTCTTGCCGACCTTGACGCCGGCGGCCTCGAGAGCCTCCTTCTTCGCCTGCGCGGTTCCGGCCGATCCCGAGACGATGGCGCCGGCGTGGCCCATGGTCTTGCCCTCGGGCGCGGTGAAGCCGGCCACGTAGCCGACGACCGGCTTGGTCACGTTCGCCTTGATGTAGTCGGCCGCGCGCTCCTCGGCGTCGCCGCCGATCTCACCGATCATGACGATGGCCTTGGTCTCGGGGTCGGCCTCGAACGCGGCGAGCGCGTCGATGTGCGTCGTGCCGATGACCGGGTCTCCGCCGATGCCGATGGCGGTCGAGAAGCCCAGATTGCGCAGCTCGAACATCATCTGGTAGGTCAGGGTGCCCGACTTCGACACGAGACCGATCGGCCCCTTGCCGGTGATGTTGGCCGGGGTGATGCCGACCAGCGCCTCGCCGGGAGTGATGACGCCGGGGCAGTTCGGCCCGATGATGCGGGTCTTGTTGCCCTTCTCGGTGGCGTAGGCCCACGCCTCGGCGCTGTCGCCGACCGGCACGCCCTCGGTGATCACGACGAGCAGCGGGATCTCGGCGTCGATGGCCTCGACCATGGCGTCCTTGGTGAAGGCGCCGGGAACGAACGCGATCGAGACGTCGGCACCGGTCTTCTCCATGGCCTCGGCCACGGAGCCGAAGACGGGAAGCTCGACGGCGTTGCCGTCCTTGTCGGTGTGCGAGACCGTCGTGCCGGCCTTGCGTGCGTTGACGCCGCCCACGACGTTCGTGCCGGCCTTGAGCATCAGCGCGGTGTGCTTGGTGCCCTCACCGCCGGTGATGCCCTGGACGATGACCTTGGAGTCCTTGTTGATGAAGATCGACATGTCTGTGATTCCTTCTGTCTCGACCCGGTCAGGCGTTGGCCAGCTCGGCGGCCTTGTCGGCGCCCTCGTCCATGGTGGCTGCCAGTGTGACGAGCGGGTGGTTCGCCGCGGCGAGGATCGCGCGCCCCTCCTCGACCTGGTTGCCGTCCAGGCGGACGACCAGCGGCTTGGTGGCGGCAGATCCGAGGATCTCGAGCGCCTTGACGATGCCCTCCGCGACGGCCACGCAGGATGTGATGCCGCCGAAGACGTTGACGAACACGCTCTTGACCTGCTCGTCGCCGAGGATGACGTCGAGCCCGGAGGCCATGACCTGCGCGTTGGCGCCGCCGCCGATGTCGAGGAAGTTGGCCGGCTTCACCCCGCCGTGGTTCTCACCCGCGTAGGCGACGACATCGAGGGTCGACATGACCAGTCCCGCCCCATTGCCGATGATGCCCACCTGGCCGTCGAGCTTGACGTAGTTGAGCCCGGACTCCTTGGCCTTCGCCTCGAGCGGGTCGGCTGCGTCCTTGTCGGCGAGCGCCTCGTGCTCGGGGTGACGGATCTCGGAGGCGTTCTCGTCGAGCGTGACCTTGCCGTCGAGGGCGATGATCTCGCCGTCCTCGGTGCGCACCAGCGGGTTGACCTCGACGAGGGTGGCGTCCTCGCCCTTGTAGACCTCGTAGAGCTTGACGAACACGTCCGAGACCTTCTCGATCAGGTCCTCGGGAAAGTTCGCCTGCCGGGCGATCTCGACGGCCTTGGCCTTGTCGATGCCGGTGAGCGGGTTCACCTCGACGCGGGCGAGCGCCTCGGGCTTCTCGACCGCGAGCTGCTCGATCTCCATGCCGCCCTCGACCGAGCACAGGCTCAGGTACGAGCGGTTGGCGCGGTCGAGCAGCACCGAGAAGTAGAACTCCTCGGCGATGCGGGCGCCCGCCGCGACCATCACGCGCTTGACGACGTGGCCCTTGATGTCGAGTCCGAGGATCGCCTTCGCCGCCTCGTACGCCTCATCGGGGGTCTTCGCGACCTTGACACCGCCGGCCTTGCCGCGGCCGCCGGTCTTGACCTGCGCCTTCACGACGACCACGCCGCCGAGCTTCTCGGCCGCTGCCTTCACCTCCTCGGGGGTGTCGGCGACGATGCCGGCGAGAACCGGCACTCCGTAGGATTCGAAAAGGTCTCGTGCCTGGTACTCGTAAAGATCCACGTGCAGTCCTTCGCTGGTTGCGGCGGGTGGGACGCGACAGTTCTGTCGGGTGTCGAGCAGAGTCGACCCGATCTGAAATCCTACTACCGTCGGAGACACCGCCCGAACCGCCGCGGCTAGGCTTCACCCTATGCAGCAACCGACTCAGCTCCGCACCGGCGTCGTCGCGGCAGCACTCGAGCTGTTCGCCCGCCAAGGCTTCGAGGCCACCTCCGTGGAGCAGATCGCCAAGGCGGCGGGAGTCTCGCGCTCGACCTTCTTCCGTCAGTTCGGCGGGAAGGAGGATGTCGTCTTCATCGACCACGAGGCGCTCATCGAAGAGCTCCGGGCTTTCCTGGACGAGCCGCACGACGATCCGTGGTCCGCCGTGTGCGAGGCATCCGAACGCGTCTTCTCCCACTTCGCACGCGACCCCGAGCTCGCCCGCCGTCGCTATGAGATCGTGCGTCAGGTGCCGGTGCTGCGAGATCGCGAGATCGTGACGGTCTTCCGCTACGAACGGCTGTTCGACGAGTACCTTCGCGGTGCGCTGCCCGGTCTCGCTCCGATCGACGCGGTCGGGTTCTCCGCCCTGGTGACCGCCGTGCACAATCACGTGCTGCGCCAGCTGCTGCGCGGCGCGCGCGTACCCGTGTCGACGCTGCGCACCGCGCTGGACGACGTCCTGCGCCGGTACGGCGTGCTGCCGGACGGTGCGGATGCCGCGCCCGACGACCTGGTCGTCGCGGTGTTCCCGCGCTCGATGCCGGCCGCGGAGATCTCCCGGCGCATGCAGGCGCAGCTGTCCTGACCCCGCCGGCGCGGGCCTGACCCCGCCGGCGCGGTCCTGACCCCGCGGAGCGGTCCGGGCGACGCGCGAGGTCAGTCGCAGCCACAGCCGCCGGAGGGTGTCCTCACCATGAAGCACACGTCGCACACGCCGTAGTCGCGCTCCTCCCGCGGCGTCGCCTTCGGAGGGCGCGTCTCGGCCTTCGGGCGCGGCGTCGCACGGGTCCCGGGGGCGCGCCGGCCGGCCTGGGGCGCCGACGGCAGCGTGCTGGGGTGGTTCACGTAGAAGTAGGGCGCGCGTCCTTCACTGGGCAGGAGCGGGAGGGCCCGGCCGCCGACGACGATCTGCTCGTCCTCGGCGAATCCGTTCGTGTAGGTGCGGCCGATGTGCAGTGCGGCGCCGTCGCGGCGCAGTGCCTCGATGTAGCGGCCGCGGTCGATGAAGCTGATGATGCCGACGGCGTCGACGATCGCGCCGATGAACTCGTGGTTCTCGACGGGGATGCGGTGCGCGCGGAGCGCTTCGGCGAGGGATCGGTAGGGGCGGGAGGTTCCAGCGGGGGTCGGCCCCTGTACTTCTTTCATCACCCTCGATTCTCTCACCCCGAACCCCGTCCCGGCCCCACGGCGTCGGGCGATGGGAGAGGGTTGCGCAGACGGGGCGGGCGGGAGGTAATGGGACTGTGTACTCCATCCCTGCGCCGATGCTCGCGAAGGCGGCGGCGTCCGTTCCGGACGATGCGAACAAGCCGATGCTGTACGAACCGAAGTGGGACGGATTCCGCGGGCTCGTCGCGTGGGACGGCGAGACGGTCGAGATCGGGTCGCGGGGCGCGAAGCCGCTGACCCGCTACTTCCCCGAGCTGGTCGAGCAGCTGCCCGCGATCCTCCCCGGGCCCTGCCTGCTGGACGGCGAGATCGTCGTCTCGACGGGGCCCGCGGGCGCGCAGCGGCTGGACTGGGAGGCGCTCAGCCAGCGCATCCACCCCGCTGCCTCACGGGTGGCGAAGCTCGCCGCCGAGACCCCGGCGATGTTCATCGCGTTCGACCTGCTCGCCGACGGCGATGAGGATCTGCAGCGGCATCCGTTCCGCGAACGCCGCGCGCGCCTGGAGCGCATGCTGAGCGGAGCACGGCATCCGCTGCACCTGACCCGCACGACCGACGATCCCGACCTCGCACGACGCTGGCTCGCCGAGTTCGAGGGCGCGGGGCTGGACGGTGTCGTCGCCAAACCGCTGGATGATGCGTACGCGCCGGACAAGCGCGCACTGATCAAGATCAAGCACGCCCGTACGGCGGACGTCGTCGCCCTCGGCTACCGCGTGCACAAGAGCGGTTCCGGCGTCGGATCGCTGCTGGTCGGACTGTACGACGACGGCGGGGTGCTGCGTCAGGTCGGCGGCGTGGCGGCGTGGACGGATGCCATGCGGCGCCGTCTCGTCGACGAGCTGGCACCGCTCGTGGAGCGCGACGAGTCCGGTGCGGCCGTGACGGGCGAGGGCGAGCGCTCGCGCTTCTCCGGCGCGAAGGACGTCTCGTTCGTGCGGCTGCGTCCCGAGCGCGTGCTCGAGGTGCGCTACGACCAGCTCGAGGGGATGCGGTTCCGGCACACCGTGCAGTTCGATCGCTGGCGGCCGGATCGGGATGCCCGCTCCTGCACCTACGCGCAACTGGAGACGGTCGCCGGTTACGACCTGGCTGACGTGCTGGACTGAGAGCGGTCAGTCCTCGATCGGGTTCCCGTTCTCGTCCCAGTTCGCCGCCACCTTCTTGCTGGGCTGCACGCGAGGCGGCTCGCCCGGCATCTTCGGGAACTCGGGCGGGAAGGACAGTTCGCCGAGTCCGTTGTCGACGTCTCGTTCCCACCACTCGAGCAGCGTGTCGATGCGCCCCGGTGCGCGCTGCAGCTCTGCCCACGGGTCGCCGATCTCGGCGAGACGGGCGGGGATGCTGCGCACGGTGAACCGCTTCGGGTCGACGTCGTCGAGCTCGTCCCAGTGGATCGGCGTCGACACCGGAGCCCCGGGGATCGCGCGCGGGCTGTACGCGCCTGCCATGGTGCGGTCGCGGTTCGCCTGGTTGAAGTCGACGAAGATCCGCTCCCCGCGCTCCTCCTTCCACCAGTTCATGGTCACCCGGTCGGGCATCCGACGCTCGAGTTCGCGGCCGGCGGCGATGACCGCGTGCCGCACGGTGAGGAACTCCCACTCGGGGACGATCGGGCAGAACACGTGAAGTCCGCGGTTGCCGCTGGTCTTGATGAACACCTCCAGCCCCGCCTCGCGCAGCACGGCTCGCAACTCGTGCGCGGCGACGACGGCCTCGGCGATACCGGTGCCCGGCTGCGGGTCGAGGTCGATGCGCAGCTCGACGGGGTTGTCCGTATCGGCCGCGAGCGAGGCCCACGGGTGGAAGACGACGGTGTTCATCTGCACCGCCCAGACGATCGCACTCGCGCGGTTGAGCACGATCTGCGGATGGCTGCGGCCGCTGTTGTACGTGACCTCCACGGCATCCACGAAGTCCGGCGTGCCCTTGGGCGGGTTCTTCGAGAAGAACTGCTCGCCCGCGATGCCGTCGCGGAACCTCTCCAGCGACACCGGGCGATGGCCGTTCGCGGCGAGGAACGGCGCCGACACCTGCTGCACGTAGTCGGCGTACTCCGCCTTGGTGATGCCGTCCGCGCCCTCGACCGGCCAGATGACCTTGTTCGGGCTCGACAGCGCGACGGTCTGCTCACCGTCGGAATCGGTCACGGTCAGGGTCACGCGCGCAGAGGCCATGCGACCGACCCTAGGCGGTCACGCCCCTCGGCGACAGTGCCGAGCCGCAGAAGAGCGTTGCGTCAGAACCGCGAGGCCGGCAGCGAGTCGGGCGCGTAGAGCGCACGCGCGAGACCGTCCATGATGTCCGGGATGCGCGTGCCGCCGGCGAAGATCTCCGTGTCGGCGGCGTCGATGATCCGGCGCTGCTCACCCGCCCTGGTGAGCGCGATGCTCGGCTGCGCCTCGAGCAGGCCGTCGATGCCGCCCGCGCTCTCGAGCCCCTTGGTCATCACCAGGATCACGTCGGGATCGATGCGCATGAGCGCCTCCGGCGTCATCGGCCGTTCCCCCACCCAGCCGATCTCGGTGGCGACGTCGATCGCCCCGACGGAACTGATCAGGGAGTCGGCGCCGCTGCCCTCGCCGAACAGGTAGTAGATGCCCGCCGTGCCGCGCACGTAGAGGAACGCGACGCGCGGGCGCTTGGCCTCGTCGGCCGGGATCAGGCGCGAGATCTCGGCGCTCTTGCGATCGATCGCGGCATCCAGCGCCTGGATCAGCTCATCGGCGGAGCCCCCGACGCCGAGCGCGGTGGCGATCTGCCGGATCGCCACCGCGGTGGATTCCACGTCGACGGCGCGGGGCACCGTGACGACGGGCACTCCGGCGTCGCCGAGCTGGAGGACCACGTCGGTGGGGCCGATGGATCCGTCCGTCAGGATGAGCGTGGGCTCCAGGCCCAGCACGGCCTCCGCGTCGATCGTGTGCCCCTTCTTGGTGACGACGGGAAGATCGCCGGCGTCGGGGAGATCGGTGGCGACGTCTCGCCCGACGAGCCGGTCGCCGAAGCCGAGGGCGTCGACCAGCTCGGCCGTGGTGCCGCTCAGTGACAGGGCGATGATCCGAGACGTGTCGGTGACCTCGACGTCGCGGGCGCCGTGCCCGTCGTCGGAGGTGACCGTGACGGGCAGTTCCGGCGCCGCCGCCTCGAGCGGCATCAGGCTCGGTCCGCCGATGAGGATGCTGGAGGGCCCCGACACGGCGCGGGGATCCGCGACGGGCGTGAGCTCGGAGAGCGGGGGCAGCTCGACGGCCGCCTTCGTGGCGGATGCCGTCGGCGACTCCTGCGCGTTCGCGCCCTGGCAGGCGACGAGGGACAAGGCGAGAAGGGTGCCGCCGACGACGGTGAGGAGGGAACGGATGCCGCGCATGCGCGCCTTTCGAGCGGAGAAGGACTTAAGTAAGCCTAGCCTAAGATGGTGAGGTGTCCTCTGCTCTGCCCACCGTCCCCCCGCGCGCCTCGCGCGCGCCGCACGCCCCGGCACGCGGCCGCCGACGGCCCGCGATCCTGACCCTCGCACTCGGTGTCGCGCTGATCGTGGCGCTGATCGTCACGACCGGCGTCGGACAGCTGAACGTGCCTCCCCTGCAGGTGCTGGGAACGCTCCTCGAGCCGTTCGGCATCCGTGGGCTACCCACGCCGGAGCTGGACACCGTGCAGCGCGGCCTGTGGACGATCCGGTTCCCGCGCGCCGCCATGGCGGCGATCGTCGGTGCGTCCCTGGCTGTCGCCGGCCTGCTCATGCAGGCGGTCTTCGGCAACCCGCTCGCCGAACCAGGTGTGGTCGGCGTCTCCTCCGGAGCGGCCGTGGGCGCGGGCACCTGCATCGTCTTCGGCATCAACGCCTTCGGCGAGTGGACCGTTCCGGCGTTCGCCTTCGCGGCAGGGCTCCTCGTCAGCCTCGCCGTCTACGCGCTGAGCAGAGCGGAGGGCCGCACGGAAGTCGTCACCCTGGTGCTCACCGGGATCGCCGTCAACGCCGTCGCCGGTGCCGCGATCGCCCTGCTCACCTTTCTCGGCGACACGCAGTCGCGCGAGCAGATCGTCTTCTGGCAGCTGGGGAGCCTCGCCGGAAGCCGCTGGTCGCAGGCGCTGATCTGCGCCGTGCTGCTCGCCGGCGGCATGTTCGCCGCCTGGGCCGTCTCGCACCGGCTCGACCTGCTCGCACTCGGCGAGCGCAGCGCACGCCATCTCGGCGTGCACGTCGAGCGGCTCCGGCTGTTCACGATCGTCGTGGTCGCGCTGCTGGTGGGAGCCGCTGTCGCGTTCGCGGGAATCATCGCCTTCGTCGGTCTGGTCATCCCGCATCTGATGCGGATGATCCTCGGTCCCGCGCACCTGCCGCTAGTCACCGCGAGCGCGCTCGGGGGCGCACTGCTTCTCACGCTCGCCGACCTTGGCGCACGCACACTCGTGCCGATGGCGGACATGCCCCTGGGCATCCTCACCTCGCTGGTGGGCGGGCCGTTCTTCTTCTGGATGCTGCGACGCACCCGGCGCACGTCGGGAGGCTGGGCATGAGCGTTCCAGACGCCGGCGCCGCGGTCTGCACCCTGCACGATGTCACCGTGCGACGCGCGGGGCGCGCGCTGCTGGACGGCGTGGACCTCGAGCTGCACGCCGGGGAGGTGCTCGCCGTGCTGGGCCCGAACGGCGCGGGCAAGTCGACGCTGCTCGGTGTCCTCGCCGGCGACATCGCCGCCGACGCCGGAGAGGTGCGGTTCGCCGGCAGGCCGCTCGCCGACTGGCGCCTCGGCGAGCTGTCGCGGCGGCGCGGCGTGCTACTGCAGGACAACCGCACAGCCTTCCCCTTCACCGTGCAGGAGGTCGTGGAGATGGGCCGGGCGCCCTGGCGCCGCACCGACCGCGCCGTCGAGGACGCGGAGGCGGTCGCATGGGCACTCGACGTCGCCGATGTGGCGCACCTGGCCGAGCGGCGCGTCCCGTCGCTCTCCGGCGGAGAACGCGCGCGCACGGCCTTCGCCCGCGTGATCGCCGGGCGCACCGGTGCCATCCTGCTCGACGAGCCGACGGCAGCGCTGGACATCGGGCACCAGGAGGCGCTGCTCTCCCGCGCCCGCGAGCTGGCGCTCCAAGGGGTCGCCGTGCTGGTGGTGCTGCACGACCTGAATCTCGCGGCGGCCTATGCGGATCGCGTCGCGCTGCTTCAGCACGGCCGCCTCGCCGCGGTCGGCACCGCCGACGAGGTGCTCACCGCAGAGCTCGTCTCGGACGTCTACCGCACCCGGGTCGAGGTGATCCCCCACCCGGTGACCGGGCAGGGGATCATCGTTCCCGTGCGCTGAACGCCGACGCGGCTCACCCCCGCCGTCGCCTGCGTGCGAGCAGGAACCCTCCGGTCGCCGCGGCGAGCGCGACGACGACGCCGGCGCCGATCGTGATCGGCACCCACACCGGCGGCTCGGTGGCCGCCGGAGTCTCGGCGGACGCGCCGCCGGTCGCTTCGGACGCCGATGGCTCGACCGGCGCCTGCTCCGCGCTCTCGCACGCCAGCTGCACATCCATGGTGACCGGGTCGAGAGCCTCCCCCGCTTCGTAGAAGCCGCCGAAGGCAGGCGCACCGGCATCCGTCAGCACGACAGGCGCGGCCTCGACCACGGCGGTCCCCGCCGTCGTGTCCACGGCGATGGGAGCTTGCAGCTCGCCGACCTCGGCCTGCTTCTCGTCGACCGAGGGCGCGCCCGAGGTGTCGGTGCTGCGCACGTCGAGGTGCAGCAGCGCCGTGCCGTCGGGCGCGATCTCGATCTGCGGAGCGGCCAGCGTCATGTCCAGCACGCCGCCGTGGCCGGTGAAGTGGATCGCGCCGGGGAAGGAGATGGTGCCTGCCCCGGTTGCGGGGTCGAGCTCGCCCGACGCACCGGTGAAGGTGAACGACGGCGTCGCGTAGGCGGCCCCGTCAGTCGCCTCCCAGGACCCCTTCGCGATGCTGCCCGAGATGTAGGAGCGGAAGCTCTCCTTCACACCCCAGGTGAGACTTCCGGATTCCACGGCGCACCCCTGCGTCACCGTCGCGGTGGCGGCGGGAGCGGTCACGACGCCGAGGGGCAGCGTCAGGGCGACCGCGCTCAGCAGCAGCAGAGCGGAGGACGGATGGCGGTTCTTCACGGTTGTCCTTCCTGTCCGGGCACCGGGGTCCCTCCGCGTCGGGGTGGGACCCCGGCATCCGATTCGGCTGCGGTCAGGCTGCGCGGCGCCGGCGCACGACGGTCAGAGCGGTGCCCGCGAGAAGCAGGAGCACGCTCGCCGCGATGCCGAAGACCGGCGAATCCGATCCGGTGGTGGCCAGTGACGCGGCACTGCCCCCGGCCGGGTCCGTCACCGAGTCACAGGCGGTCGTTCCGCCCAGCGTGACGCGGAACGAGACCGAGTCGAGCGCGGTGCCCGCGTCGTAGAACCCGGCGAACGCCTCGGCACCCGCCGCGGTCAGGCGCGCAGAGGCGCCCGAGACCGCGAGCGTCGAGCCGGAGCTCTTGCCGCTGAACGCGAGCGTCGCGAAGCGCACGGTGCCATCGGTGGTCTTCTTGCCCGTGGTGTCGGTCGAGGCGACGTGTGCGTAGAGGGTGCCCGTGCCGTCTCCGTTGAGCACGATGCGCGGGTTGCTGAGCCGGAAGTTCAGCAGTCCGCCGTGCCCGGTGGCGGTGATGGAGCCCGAGAACGAGATCTGCCCGCGGTCGCCCGCGTCGACGTTGAGCGCACCGCTGCGGACGGTGAACGATCCGCCGGTGAAGTCGCCCTTGGCGATCGGCCCTTCCACATACGTGCGGAAGCTCTCCTTCAGACCCCAGGTCATCGAGCCGCTGCTGACACCGCGCGCGACGCAGACGGGCTCGGCCGGTGCGGCCGGGGCCGCCGGCTTCGGCGTGGGCAGCGTGGCGGCCGCCGTGATGGTGAGCGGTGCGACGAGGAAGGCGTTCTGCTCGCTCTGGCCTGCCGAGTCCACACGGAAGGCGCGCACCTGGTGCGCCCCCGCCGAGAAGCCTGCCGGAACGGTCCAGTCGACACGCGCGACGCCCTGAGCGTCGGCGGTCGCCGCGCCCGCGTCGACCGGGTCGGAGTGCACCTCGAAGCGCACCTTCTGACCCGCTTCGAGGCCGGTCACGACGAACGACACCGTGTCGCCGGGGCGAACCGTCGAGCCGGATCCGGTGCGCACCTCGAGGGCGGGGTCCTCGACCGGCTGAGTCGGACGTGCTCCGCGGTAGTCGATGCGGCTGGCCGTCTCCTGCTCAGCGTTCTTCATGCCGCCCGCGGCGTAGGTGTAGATGCCGAAGGCGCCTCCCTCGACCTCCGACTTGGGCGCGGCGACGGTGAGCGTCGCGGTGAAGGTGCCGTCCTCGTGCAGCTCGGTCCACTGATCGCGGACCGTCTCGCGGAACGGAGCGGGGATCTGCTCGAGGGTCTCGGCGGTCAGGGCCCACAGCTGCGCGCCGACCTGACGGGCGCTGCTGGGTGCGCCCGCGGAGGGGCGCCAGTCCGCGCCGAAGCTTCCGAAGACCACGTAGTCGCCCTGCGGGAGGTTCGCGGGGATCGGAATCCCTCGTCCCCCGACGTTGGCCTCGGGGTCGAAGCCCGACCCCTTGACCACGAGGGTGTCGCCGTCGTAGACGGGCGTTCCGGCCGCCGGGGTGGTGCCGTCGGCGAGGAACACCTCGACGGCCGGCTTCCACTCGGTGCCGGGCTCGGGCTCGGTGGTGCCGCCGGATACGGTGACCGTCACCGCTGTCGAGGTCGAGGCCAGGTGGGCGGCGGCATCCTGCGGCGCGAACGAGGCGGTCAGCGCGTGCGAGCCGGATGCCAGTGCCGAGGTCTTCAGCGTTGCGACGCCACCCGAGACGGACTGGGTGCCGAGGGTGGTCGCGCCGTCGAGAAAGGTGACGGAACCGGCTGCGGAGCTCGGCTCGACCGTTGCGGTGAGCGTGACCTCATCGCCGGGCGCCGCCGTGAGCGGGTCGGCGGCGAGCGTGGTGCTGGTGGCCGCTGCCGGTGCCACGATGTTCGCGGTCAGAGTCAGCGGGTCGAGCACGGTGCCCGCGGAGTAGAAGCCTCCGAACGCCTTCGCGCCCGCTTCGGTGAGCGTCACCTGCGCGTTGCTCCAGGTGCTGGTCGCACCCGAGACGCTGGGGGTCGGGAGCGCGACCGTGGCGAAGTCGACGTCGTCGAGCGTGAAGACCTCGCCGGCCTCGGTCATGCTCGCGAACTCTCGCCCGCGCACGTCCAGCAGGAGCCGGGCGGAGCTGGGTGAGGTGAAGATCACCTGGGGCTGCGTGAACGCGAGATCGAGGGCGTACACGCCGTTCATGGCGTGGCCGGTGAAGTGCGCGCCGTCTCCCGCGGCGAACGAGATGGCGGCATCGCTGCCGTCGGTCTTCGCGGTGCCGGAGCCGTTGGACCAGCGGAAGGCGCCGGTGACGCCGCCGAGGTTCTGGATGCTGCCGTGCGCGATCGGGCTGTTCACGTAGCTGCGGAAGGAGCTCTTCACGCCCCAGTCGAGCGTGGCGCCGGCGACGGTGCCGTCGGCGGGGGCCGGAGCTGCGGTGGCTGCGGCCGGGGCCATGAGCCCGCCGACGGCGAGCAGGGCGGCCGTGGCGAAGGCGAGCAGCGCTCGCGGTGTTCGGGTCGTTCTCGGGATGGTGGACACGGCGGACGGCTCTCCTCTGCGTGCGGGTGGGTGACCCGCATGCCGCGGATCGAATTAAGGTTAGCCTTGCCTAATCAGTTTCCGCAAACCGTGATTCCCGCGTCAGACTGCGAGACGCGCGCGGTCGAGGTCGATGAACACCGCTGTGTTGTGTCGATAGGCGGCGCGCACCTCGTCCAGCATCCGCTGCCGCTCCGCTTCGGACAGCGTGTCGCCGTACTCGTCGAGCACCTCGCGGTAGCGGTTCTTGAAGGCGTCGAGATCGCCGAGTCCGGCGAAGTCGTAGAACGCAGCCCCCGCGTCGTCGAAGCCGAACTGGGTCGTCACACGGCGAGCGATCACCTGCCCACCGGACAGATCACCGAGGTAGCGCGTGTAGTGGTGCGCGACGATCCCCGCGAGCCAGCCTTCGTCCGCCACCTCGCGAATGCGCCGGGCGTACTCGGCGGTCGCCGGGACCGCCGCGATGCCCTCGCGCCAGCCGTCTCCCTGGAGATGCTGCAGGTCGCGCTCGAGCGCGGCCACCCGAAGAAGGGATGCCGGATGCAGCGCTGCGAGCACGGGGTGTTCGATCAGGCGCTGCGAGACCTCTTCGAGCGCCTGGTACATGACGTAATGCTGCACGACGAGGGCTGTGTAGTCGGCGACGCTCCCCCTGCCCCGCATGACGTCGGTCATGAACGTGGCGCCTTCACTGTCGCCGTGGTCGCCCCAGGTCGCCTCGCGCAGGCGGCGGGCGAACCCGGCGCCGCCCTCGCTCAGCGGGCTCCCCTCCCCGTGCGGGGAAGCACCGTGCGGGGAGGCACCGTGCGGGGACGCCCCGTGGGGCGCGGCGTCTGCCGCAGGCGCGTGCTCCTCGCGTGCACTCACTCCCAGGCGTCGGCAGGCCTCGCGGTAGATCATGACGATCTCACGCCGGAGCTGCGGACGCTCCGTCACCTCTCCCCCGGGCCACGGCACCGTCACCTCGTGCTCGCCCGCGGCGTCCGTCACCCGCCACACACCGCGATGGGCGTCCAGCCCGGACATCGTCGCGCCGGTCGCTGCGGGAAAGCCGAAGGCGCGCGCGATGAGCAGGTTGTCGTCGGCGTGGTCGCCGTTCATGTGTCCCGTTACGGCGGAGACGACCGACTCGTCGATCTGCATGCGAGGCTCCTCTGGCGATGCGTTTAGGTTAGCCTCACCTACTTTACGGGATGAGTCGGGTGCTCATCGACCGCGGGGTCAGTCGTCGCCGAGGTCGACCGCGAGCACGAGCACCGCACTGAGATCCTCGCGCTCGATGGCGATCGAGGGTCCGGCGATGTCCACGAGGACGCCGGCGATCTCATCGTGATCGCTGAGCACCTTCGCAAGCTGCTCCGGTTCGAAGGGCATGGGCTGGTCCTTGCGCCCCAGCGCGACGACCTCGAGCGGGTGGGAGAAGATCTGCAGGAACCGGCGACCGTCGGTGGTCCGCGCCTCGGCGATGCCCACCGGCTGGCCGCCGCTGCCGTCGTTGATCGCCACCCAGCTGCGCTTCTTGGCGAGCGCCTCGGCGACCCGCACGGGCGTCTGCTCGTCGCGCGGAGCGGCGAGCAGCGTCTTGACGGCCATCTCGGCATCCGCCTGGTCGAGCGCCTTCTGCAGCAGTTCGACCGGGAAGACCGCCCGGTGGGGCGCCGACGAGCTGTCGAGGATGATGCCGGTGAAGCCGCCCGTGATGACCTGCTGGTACACCGAGGTCGCGGGCTGGGCGATGGCGGAGGTCGCCGCGGCGTCTTCCGCTCCCTGCACCGAGGCCTGGAGCGCCGCGCCGGAGCTGTATGCGAGCATGAACGAGCGGTCGCCGTCGCGGATGACGCCGACGGACAGCGGCTTGCCCTCGCTGATCTGCTCCCGGGCGTCGCCGTGCACTCGCAGGTAGAGATGCCCCTGCAGCGACTGCCGCATGACCCCGAGCAGCTGATCGTTGCCGGCGCCCTCCTCGAGCTCCGCGAGCGCCACGCGCAGCAGCACGTTGTCGACCAGGCCGTCGACGGTGTGGGTCTGCTCGGGTGGCGCCGCGGGTGCCAGCGGAAGGCGCGGCACCGGCTGCGCGGCCGGCTCGGCCGGGAGGTCGGTCGATGCACCCGAGCGCGGTCGTGCCGCTACCGGGGCATCCGTCGCGGCGCCCTCCTCCTCGGAAGGCAGCGCCATCTCCGGACCCGCCTCGGCGCCCACACCGCGGAAGGCCTGCACGGAGATGCCGACGGCGGGCACGGACTCGGCCGGTGCCTCGGGGGTCCCGGCGTGCTCGACAGGGGTGTCGACGGATGCCTGGGGCTCGACGTCGGGCTGGTCGACGGACTTCTTGCGGCGGGAGAAGAGGGCCATATCTGCCAGCCTAACCTTCGCGGCGTCGGGCGGAACCCGGGCTACAGCTTGACGATGGGGGCGATCTTGATGAGCAGCTTCTTCTGCCCCGCCGAGTCGAAGCGCACATGCGCGATGCGTTTGGCGCCCTCGCCCGTCACGGCCTCCACACGGCCCTCGCCGAAGTCGTCGTGACGGATGCGATCGCCGGCGGCGAGCTCGAGATCGCCGTTGTCGCGCACCTTGCCCGTGACCTTGTTCGGGAAGCGGTCCATGGCGGTGGAGAGCGGCGTCAGCGACTCACGCTTGGGAAGGGCCTTCACCCCGAAGCGGTCACCTCCGAAGCGGTCGCCGCCGCCCCGGCGCGCGTTGAGCGCCCGTGACTGCATGCCGCCGCGCGAGTTGACGTCTCCGGGTGACTGGCGCCAGTCGATGAGGTCGCCGGGGATCTCCTGCAGGAAGCGGCTCGGCATCGCGACCGACACCTCGCCGAACTGGGCACGGGTCATCGCCAGTGAGAGGTGAAGGCGCTTGCGCGCTCGGGTGATGCCCACGTAGAACAGCCGACGCTCCTCTTGCGGGCCGCCCGGCTCACCCGCCGAGATGCGGTGCGGGATGAGGTCTTCCTCGACACCCGTGACGAACACGGCGTCGTACTCGAGCCCCTTCGCCGTGTGCATCGTCATCAGCGAGACCACGCCCGATTCGTCGTCGAGGTCGTCGGCGTCCGAGACGAGAGCGACCTCGGTGAGGAAGTCGACGATCGTGCCGTCCGGGTTGTTCCGTGCGAAGTCGCGGGCGACCGCGACGAACTCGTCGAGGTTCTCGAGCCGGGCCTCGTCCTGCGGGTCGCGGCTGGCCCGCAGCGATTCGAAGTAGCCGCTGCGGTTCAGCAGCAGGGTGAGCCCCTCGGCGACGGAAGTGGCCGGCGGCAGCTCTCCGGAGGCCGGCAGCAGGATCGCGGTGGCCTCGTCGAGAACGCTGTCGAGCTCACCGATGGCGGCCTGGATCTTCGGTCCGACGCCGAGTTCACGCGGGTGCCGCAGCGCATCCCGGAAGCTCATGCCGTGCTCGTCGGCGAACCGCCCGATCGAGGTCTCGGTGACGTCGCCGATGCCACGGCGCGGCTTGTTCAGAATGCGGCGCACCGCCATGTCGTCGGCCGGGTTGGCCACGGCGACCAGGTAGGCGAGCGCGTCCTTGATCTCGGCGCGCTCGTAGAACTTGGTTCCGCCCATGATCTTGTACGGCACCGCCGAGCGGATGAAGATCTCCTCCAGCGCGCGGGACTGCGAGTTCGTGCGATAGAACACCGCCATCTCGGAGTACGGGAACCCGGCGCGGCGCAGCTGCTCGATCTCGTCCGCGACGAACTGGGCCTCGTCGTGCTGCGAGTAGCCGGTGAACCCGACGATCCTCTCGCCTGCGCCCTTGTCGCTCCACAGGTTCTTCGCCTTACGGTCGAAGTTGTTTCCGATCACCGCGTTCGCGGCCGAGAGGATGTTCTGAGTGGAGCGGTAGTTCTGCTCGAGCAGCACGACCTTCGCCCCGGGGAAGTCGCGCTCGAACTCCGTGATGTTGCGGATGTCAGCGCCGCGGAACGCGTAGATGGACTGATCGGAGTCGCCGACGACGGTGAGCGAGGCGCCCGCCGTGTCGGCGGAGGATGCCACCGGGTCGGGCTCGAAGATCATCATGCCGTTCGAGGCATACGGTTCGGGCGCTTCGCCGGAGACGGGCCTGGTGAGCTCGTGGATGAGCGCGTACTGGGCGTGGTTGGTGTCCTGGTACTCGTCGACGAGGATGTGACGGAAGCGCCGCCGGTAGGTGTTCGCCACCTTCGGGAAGGCGCGGAACAGGAAGACCGTCTGCGCGATGAGATCGTCGAAGTCAAAGGCGTTGGCCTTCTGCAGCGCCCGCTGGTAGTCGCCGAAGATGTCGGCGAACTTGCGCTCGGCCGGGTCGCTCATGTTCGCCTGACGGGCATGCCCCTCGGCGTCGAGCAGCTCGTTCTTGAGCTTGGAGATGCGCGACTGCACCGCCCCGGGCGTCAGCCCGTAGGCGTCGGCCTCGTGCTCCTTGACGAGCCGCTTGAGAAGGGCCCGCGAGTCACCCGAGTCGTAGATGGTGAACGATCTCGTGAAGCCGAACTGCTCGGCCTCGCGGCGCAGGATGCGCACGCACGCGGAGTGGAAGGTGGAGATCCACATGCCGCGTGCGGTCTCGCCGACGAGCCCCGCGACGCGTTCGCGCATCTCGCCCGCGGCTTTGTTGGTGAAGGTGATCGCGAGGATCTGGCTGGGCCAGGCTTCGCGCCGGCGCAGGAGCAGGGCGATGCGGCGGGTGAGCACGCTGGTCTTGCCCGAGCCGGCGCCCGCGACGATCAGCAGTGCGCTGCCCCGGTGCGTGACGGCCTCGAGCTGCTGCGGGTTCAGCCCCGCAAGCAGCGCATCGGAGCCGTCGGAGGACGGCGCGCCGTCGGAGCGGGCGCCGCCCGGGGAGCGCGGGCCGGAGGATGCGGGGACGATGAGGGGAGCGTCGGTCATGGCCTTACGAGTCTAGGCGCGGCATCCGACACGGGCTTCTCGCGGGCCGTCGTGCGATGATCGGCGCATGCGCACGATCCTCAACATCATCTGGGTCATCCTGGCCGGCTGGGCCCTCTTCCTCGGCTATGTCGTGGCGGGAGTCATCCTGTGCATCCCGATCGTCACGATCCCGTGGGCGATCGCGTCGTTCCGGCTGGCGAACTACGCCCTGTGGCCGTTCGGACGCGAGGTGATCGACAGGCCGACGTCCGGACTCGGATCGCTGCTGGGCAACATCCTGTGGGTGGTGCTCGCCGGGTGGTGGCTGGCGATCGGCCACATCCTGTCCGGCATCGCCCTGTGCATCACCATCATCGGCATTCCGATGGGCATCGCCGACTTCAAGATGGTGTCGATCTCGCTCATGCCGCTCGGCAAGGAGATCGTGTCGAAGCGCTGATGCGGCGAGGAGGGCATCTCCGTTCGGAACGGATGCCCTCCCTCGGACCTCAGGCGACGCGGCGGCGACGCACCGCTGCCGCCCCCAGACCGGCGACCAGCAGGATGCCGGCGAGCGCGACGGCACCGACCGGGGCCGCGGACCCGGTCGTCGCGAGCTCGTCCGCGCCCGGACGCGTCCCCGGACGCCCCGGCACCGGCGATCCCTCGCCCGGCTGCTCCGTACCGGGGCCGCCACCACCGGGCTGCTCCGGCGCGGACGCCCCCGGGAGGGTGCCGGCGCGCAGCGCTTCGGAGGCGAAGCCGTCCGCGAACCACCACACGGGACGCTCGCCGTTCGCGGTGAGGGAAGCGGGTGCGGTCGCGAAGCCCTCGTTGTTGATGTCGGGCATGCCCGCGGGGCGCGCGAAGTGCCCGACGTGCGGGCTCGCCGTGCCGTTCAGCGTGATCTGCGCCGAACGGCCCTGGCATCCGTCGTCGCACATCGCCCAGAGCACACCGAGAACCGAGTCGTAGTCCAGGCCCATGACACCGGCGAGCCCGGGGGCGATCTCCGCCACCTGCGTCGCGGAGCCGTCGGAGCCGAGGGCGAAGGCGTAGACGTGGCCGTTGTCCTCCATCGCGACGAAGAACAGTCCGCCGCCGTGATCGGGATGCGCTGCCGGACGGTAGGGGGAGCCGGTCGTGTCGTCGAAGAGAGCGCCGGCGAGCTCTTCGTCGGCGACCCACTCAACGGCCTCGATGCCGAGGTTCGCGCCGACCTGCGGCAGCTTCTCGGTCAGGTCCCATTCCTGCTGGGCGATCAGATCGCCGGCGGCCGACTCCGGGTCGACCTGCAGGATGACGTTGCGATTCACGCCCTTGGCGCTGTTGTCGCGCTCGGCCGCCGCGTAGACGAGGCCGTCTCCATCGACCGTGATGCCCTCGGTGTCGGGACCGGCTGCACCGGGGTCGGCGGCGTCCTTCTGGAAGCGGATGCGCTTGCCGTTCTCCCATCCGGGGAGCTGCGCGAACGAGCCGTCGGCCGCGACCGAGAGCTTCCACAGCCGTCCCTCGCCGTTGTCGATGCCCCAGAGGACGGCGCCGTCGGCGGTCTCCTGCACGTCCAGACCCGAGCTGTCCTCGAGAAAGGCCGGGACGCCGTCGAGCGCGCGCACATCCTGAGAACCCGGCCACGGCGCCACCGCGATCTCACCCGCGCACACGTTCGCAGCACCCGGGGTCGGCTCGGCGGTCACCGCGAAGGGTCCCGTGACGTCGGGGCAGCGGCCCCACGTCGTCGACGCATGACCGTCGCCCCACGTGGCCTCGTCGATCATCAGGTCAGCGTCGTACAGGCGCACCCGGTCGCCACCGCCCAGCCCGAATCCGAGATCCTCCCGACTGATCACGAGATGTCCGCCGGCTGCGATCGAGGTGCCGTCGGGAATGCGGTGAGCGTGGGAGTCGTCATCGTCCTTCACGATCAGGCCGGACACGTCGAGCGACGACGAGGTCGGGTTGACCAGCTCGACCCAGTCGTCGGGCGACCCGCCGTCGGACTCGACCTCGTTGATGCGCGCCGGATTGCCGCAGGCGTTGCGCATCCCCTTGGTCGACACCGCCAGGTCGACGAAATCTCCCGTGCCCTCGGCGCAGCGGGCCCACACACCGTCGGCGTGCGCGCTGTAGACGTGCTCATCGACGGTGCTCCCGTCGGCGTCGCGCAGGGTCACGGTGTCGCCGCCGCCGAGTCCGAACACGAAGTCGCCCGGCTGGTCGAACACGAAGCGGGCGCCGGGTTCGAGAGTCGTGCCGGCCGGGAGCGGCGTCGTCTCCCCCGCGTGACCGACCGGGTCCGCGTCCATGATCGACCAGCCGGACATGTCGACGGGCGTCGCACCGGTGTTCACGATCTCGACCCAGTCCGTGGCGTCGCCGTTGGACTCGATCTCGTTGATCGCGACGTCGGGCTGCACGCAGGAGTTCGCGGCTCCCGGCGTGGCGTGAGCGAGCGCGAAGGCCCCCACCCCGTCCGGGCAGCGTGCCAGGGTGGCGGCGGCGAGATCGCCGTCGATCGCCGCATGTGCGCTCCACGGGAGCGTGTCGTCGATCATCGCGCCCGCCCGGTCGTAAAGGCGGATGCGGTCGGCGCTGCCGATGCCGATCGGATCGCGGAACGCTGCCCGGGCGCCCTCGACGAGCCCGATGCTCGACTCATCGACCACCAGGAACGCGCCGGGCTCGATGGCGGTGCCGGGCAGGAACTGCCACCGGTGGTCGTCGGAGTTGTCCCGGATCTCATAGCCCGAGATGTCGAGCGCCTCGGTGCCGGGGTTGTGGAGTTCCACCCAGTCGGAGGGCTGGGAGTCGACCTCGTTGATGCGGAGCGACCCGGCGACCGGTGCGATCGAGCAGTCGTTCGCGGCTCCCGGGGTGACGGTGGTGGCCGGCGCCCAGTCGCCGGTGCCGTCGGGGCATCGCGCCCACACCGCCAACGGCGCCGTGTTCTCGTAGGCGTGCTCATCGACGACGCGCCCGATCGGGTCGTACAGCACCACCTCGTCGCCCTTGCCAAGCCCGAAGTCGAAGTCGACGCCGTTCACGAGCACGAGGAACTCCCCCGGCTCCAGCACGGAACCGGCCGGAACGCTCCCGAAGCGGTCGCGCTTGTCGTCGGAGATCTTCCAGCCGTCCAGCGCGACGGCCTCGATGCCGGCGTTGTAGAGCTCCACCTGGTCGGTGAGGCCGGTGGGCGCGTCGTCGTAGACGATCTCGTTGAGCACGATCCCCGCCGGTGCAGGGGCGGCGGATGCGGCGAGGGGCGCAGCGATGAGGGCGGTGGCGCCGAGGGCACACACGGCCGTCGACGCCAGCCCGCGGTGCAGGCGGGACATGGGACTCCTAGCGGGGCAGGACGGGTTACCCCCAGACCATCGGCTCCGGCTTACGACCCGGCGACGCCGGGGTGACCGGGAGGTGAACAGTCCCGTGCGCGCAGATGCTCTCAGCCGAAGAAGGCGACGCCGAGGTCGGGATGATCGACGAAGACACCGTCCACGCCCGTCTCGGCGATCACGTGCCACTCCGACTCGTAGTCGCCGAACGACGCCTTCCCGCCGCCGGTGCGGAACCGCGGTGCGAGGAAGGCGTTCTCGGGCCGGCAGGTCCAGGTGAACACCCTCATCCCGCGGTCGTGGGCGTCCGCGACGATCGTGTTGTCCGGCACGAGCAGCATCCGCTTGTCCACGCTCACGCCGTCCACACGTCCGCGGAGCGCCTCGAGACCGGCGGGAGTGACGGCGTCCGCGTAATCGGGCGCCGCGCGCCCCTGCGCGGCGACCAGGTCGTACGGCTTGCCACTCGCCTCGATCAGATAGATGAAGGATGCCGCGATGCCGGCGGCGCGCAGCCGCCCGAGGACCGTGGACTCGAAGGCCTCGATCACCAGTGGCAGCGCGCCGTCGGCCCAGCCCGTCGCCCGCAGGTCGCGCTCGATCATCGGGACCAGGTCCAGGCCGATGCTCTCGAAGTAGGTGGCGTGCTTGATCTCGAGCACGAGGCCGATCTCACGGCCGTGCTCCGCGGAGGCGTCGCGGATCAGATCCAGCAGATCCGTCAGGCGCAGGATGGGCTGCGCGTCGTCGAAGGTCGCGCTGGAGCGGCGGATCCTCGGCAGGCGCTCACGCGTACGCAGGGTGGCGAGCTCGTCCCAGGTGAAGTCCTCGGTGAACCAGCCCGTGAGGCTCGCACCGTCGATCCTCTTCGTGGTCCGCCGATCGGCGAACTCGGGGTGATCGGCGACGTCGGTCGTGCCCGAGATCTCGTTCTCGTGCCGGATGACGAGCACGCCGTCCGCGGTGGCGACCACATCCGGCTCCACCGCGTCGACGCCCATCGCGAAGGCCAGTTCGTACGAGGACCGGCTGTGCTCGGGGCGGTATCCCGGGGCGCCGCGGTGGCCGATGACGAGCGGTGATCTCCTGGGCACGCTCACAGCGTAAAGCACCCCGCTCATAGGCTCGCGCCGGTATCGTTGAGGAAAGCGATGACCGATCCCTCGGGAGTAGAGGCCACCATGAGCAATTTCGCATTCAACAACCCGGCGTTCCAGCAGCAGGACCCGCGCAACGTCGCGACGTATCCCGGCGCCTCTCAGGGCGGCCAGGGAACCTACGCCCCACCGCCCGCACCGGGGGCCGCGCAGACCGCGTCGTTCCAGCACGGCGCGATGGATGCCGCCGCCAACGCACAGCTCGAGGGCATGTACACCGCCCCCGCCGCGGGCGCGCACGAGACCGACCGGATGACCGTCGAGGACACCGTCTGGAAGACCGCCGGCCTGTTCGGCATCCTTCTCGTCACCGCCGCGATCGGCTGGGTGTGGACCATGGCGAGCGCCGCCACCGGCCAGGCGAACCTCACCCCGTGGATCATCGGGGCGCTCGGCGGCTTCGTGCTCGCCATGGTCATCACCTTCACCTCGCGCAAGAAGGTGCGCCCCGCCCTGATCTTCGGCTACGCGGCCTTCGAGGGCCTGTTCATCGGTGGCATCTCGGCGTTCTTCGAGCTGCTCTGGCCGGGCGTGGTGCTGCAGGCCACGCTCGCCACCGTCGCCGTGGTCGGCGTCACGCTGGCGCTGTTCGCCAGCGGCAAGGTGCGTGCCAGCGCGAAGATGACCAAGATCTTCATGATCGCGATGATCGGCTACCTGGTCTTCTCCCTTCTCAACATCGTGCTGATGTGGACCGGTGTCAGCGACAACCCGTGGGGCCTGCGCGGCGAGATCGAGTTCTTCGGCATCCCGCTCGGTGTCATCATCGGCGTCCTCGTCGTCTTCATGGCGGCCTATTCGCTGGTGCTGGACTTCGACCAGATCCAGCAGGGCGTGCGCAACGGCGCTCCCCGAAAGTACGGCTGGCTCGGCGCCTTCGGCATCATGGTCACCGTGGTGTGGCTGTACGTCGAGATCCTGCGGATCCTTGCGATCCTGCGTGGCAACGACTGACCCGCACCTCTTCGACACGCGAAGGCCGCTCTCCTCGGAGGGCGGCCTTCACGCGTATACGGGGCCTTCATGCCACAACGGCCGCGTGCTGCGCAAGGGGCTTCGGCGAATCCCGACCACGCGGGATGCTGTGTGAGCGGCAACCGTCGCAGACCAGAACAGAACGGAGACTCCATCATGAGCTTCCTCGGATTCCTGCTCCTCGGATTGATCGCCGGTGCGATCGCCAAGCTGATCCTCCCCGGCAAGCAGGGCGGCGGCTGGTTCGTCACCCTCCTGCTCGGCGTCGTCGGAGCCATGCTCGGGGGATGGCTGGGCGGCATGCTCTTCAACGCGAACCTCGAGGAGTTCTGGAGCCTTCAGAGCTGGCTGCTGGCCATCGGAGGCTCGATCGTCGTGCTGCTGATCTACGGTCTCATCGTCGGACGCGGGGACCGCAAGGCCTGACCGCGCACCACGACGATGGCGGGCTCCCGGGATCTCCGGGAGCCCGCCGTCGTCGCGTTCGCCGTCTCTCGACCCTCGCGTTCAGAACGCCCGTTGAATCGGTGGCGCCGTCGCGCCTGCCATGATGGTTGCACGGCCGGCCGAGGTGCCGGCCGTGCGAGCGGGAGGGCGACGATGCGCAGAAGACGGGCGACGGCAGCGGTTCTGGGAGGGGCGTTGGCACTCGGGGTGCTGGTGGCCTCAGGCGGCGCGGCGGTCGCCGAGACCCCGTCCGCACTCGACGCCGGATTCGTGACCGACCACGCGGATGTGCTCAGCGAGTCGGCCGAGCACCGGCTGGAGCAGCGGCTGGGCGAACTGGCAGCGGCCGAAGACCTGCCGGAGCTCTACGTGATCCTCGTCCCCGACTTCGAGGACCCCACCAATGCCCTCGCCTGGGCGGATGACACGGCACAGCGCAGCAACCTCGGCTCCGACCAATATCTGCTCGCCATCGCCACCGAGGGACGCAGCCTGGCCATCTCGGCCGAGTACGGAGGCGAGGGCGTCGCCGCCGGCCCCCTGCCGGAAGCGCGGGTGCTCGAGATCGAGGACCGGCTCGGTTCCGAGTTCCTGCGCCACGGCGACTGGGCCGGCGGAATCGAGTACGTCGCCGACGAGTTCTCTGAGGTGCCCTGGCCCTGGTGGGTCTGGGTACTGGGCCTGGCCGCGCTGGCCCTGATCGTGTTCGGCGTCACCCGGCTCGTGCTCGCCCTGCGCCGGCGCGCCGCGGCCGCCGTCGAGCTGCGCACGCTCGAGGGACAGAAGCAGCGCGCCGCCCGCTCGCTCGTGCGCACCGACGAGGCGGTGCGCACGAGCGAGCAGGAGCTCGGCTTCGTCACGGCCGAGTTCGGAGAGGAGACGACCACCGAGTTCCGCACCGTGCTCGACGGATGCCGAGAGCGCCTCCAGGGCGGGTTCACGCTCCTGCAGAAGCTGCAGGACGCCACCGAGGACACGCTCCAGGAGACGCGGTCGTGGACCGACGAGATCATCCGCCTGTGCGGTCAGATCGATCGCGATCTGGAGGGCCGCCGCAGGCAGCTGGCGTCACTGCGCGCCCTGGCGGAGGGCGCCGACAAGACGCTCGCCCGGCTGCGGGCCGCGCGGGCCGAGGCGGCGGAGCTGCCGCAGCAGACGGCCGAGCGCATCGCCACCCTCACCGCCGAATACACGCCGGCCGAGCTCGTGGGCGTGTCGGACAACGCCGAGGAGGCGGGGCAGAGGCTGCGCGACGCCGACGCGCAGCTCGAGGTCCTCACGGCCGCCGTGCAGGGCCGCAAGCCCCGGGCCATCTCCGACGCCGTGCACGAGATCGAGCGGCTTCTCGCCGAGGCCGCCGACCTGCGCGACGCCGTGGACGCGCACGCCGATGCTCTGGCCCGTCGCTCAGCGGGCGGAGCCGGTGTCGTCGGCTCCGACGCCCTCGCACGAGCCGTCGCCGCCGTGCGAGCAGCGGAGACCTCGGTGAAGGCGCGACCTGGTCGGGTCAGCGCCCTGGCTCTGACCCGGCTCCACCTGGCCCAGCGCACGATCGCCGACGCGACGACCTCCTCCTCTCCGGAGGACGTCGAACGCCTCGCGGCGACCGCACTCGATCTTGCTCAGCAGGTGCATACGCTCATCGGCGCCACGACGACGACAGTGGTCGCCGCCACGCAGACCGCGCGCTCCACCGACAGCGGGCCGATCATGTTCGACAGCCCGTCGTCGGGCACGAGCGGCTCCGCGCTCACCTCCGGACGCCGCTACGCGAGCACCGCCGACCACGAGCCGTCGAATGCGGGGAAGACGGTCTGGGGTGCGGTCAGCGGTGGCGCCGTCGGCTTCTTCGGCGGATTGAGCATGGGCGATGAAGCCCCGGGAGCCATCGTCCTGTTCGTGATCATCGGGGTGGCGCTCGGTGCGCTCTCGGGCGCGTTCGGGAGCGGCGGGGGCGGCGGCGGTTCGTCATCCGGGTGGGGCGGCTCGTCGCGCTCCTCTTCGCGCTCCTCGTCCTGGCGCTCGTCCTCGCGCTCCTCACGCTCCAGCTCCTCGCGCTCCTCCGGCCGCTCGTCCGGCGGAAGCCGGTCGTCGGGTCGATCGGGCGGGCGCCGGTTCTGATGCGTGAGGCTGCGCCTACGCTGGTGCGATGACAGCATCCGACCGCCTTGCCGACCGCGTGCGCGCGGAACTGCGCGCGGCCGCCGATCCCGCACGGGCACCGGGCCAGCAGGCGTACACGAAGTCCGAGATCCCCCTTCTGGGGGTACGGGTTCCGTCGGTGCGTGAGCTCGTGCGCCGCACCTGCCACGACGAGACGGATGCCTCGGTGCTGCGGGACACGGCGCTGCTCCTGTGGCGATGCGCCGGCTTCCGCGAGGAGCGGTACGCGGCGCTGGCCGTGATGGCGCTGTCCCCGTTGCGCGGTGATGTGCGCACGCTGCCCGTGCACGAGGAGATGATCCGCACGGGTGCGTGGTGGGACCTGGTCGACGAGGCGGCACGACGCCTGCGGGAGCTGCTCGACACCGACCCCGGCATCGCGATCGAGATGCGGATCTGGGCCGACGACGACGATCTGTGGGTGCGCCGGGCGGCGATCATCTGCCAGATCGGCCGGCGCACGGCGACGGACCTCGGCCTTCTCGAGCACGCGATCCTGACGAATCTGGCGGACCGCGAGTTCTTCATCCGCAAGGCGATCGGCTGGGCGCTGCGTGAGCTGGGCAAGTCGAACCCCGAGTGGGTGCGGGCGTTCGCGGCGCAGCATCCGCTCTCCCCGCTCTCCCGGCGCGAGGCGCTGAAGCACCTCGGCTGACCGGCAGCGAGTGCGCGGGTCTCAGCGTCGCGCGGGGCCGGCGAGAGCGGTGCGCACGGCGGCGGCGAGGGCGTCCATCGCCGCATCCTCGCTCCAGGCCGATGCGACCTCCGGCGCCTGGGCCGCAAGGCGCGCACGCAGCGCGTCGTCGGTCAGCACCGTGCGCAGGGCGTCCGCCAGCGCATCCTCGTCACCGGAGGCGACCAGCACTCCCCCACCCCGGCGCAGCACGTCGCCCGGGCCGTAACGGACGTCGTAGGAGACGACGGGGCACCCGGCGGCGAGCGCCTCGACGAGGGACAGGCCCTGTCCCTCGAACGCGGTCGACGTGACCATCAGAGACGCGCGGCGCAGCACGGCGGCCGGGTCGTCCGTGCGGCCCATCAGGCGCACGCGGTCGGCGGCGCCGAGGGCGGCGATGAGGTCGCCGACGGATGCCGACGACGGCCCGTCGCCCCAGATCTCCAACCGGGTGCCGGGCACGTCTGCGCCGAGGAAGGCGCGCACCACGTGGTCGATGCGCTTGCCGGGTGCGAGTCGCGACATGCTCACCACCAGACCGGGCTCGCGCTCGTGATCGGTCGCGGTCGGCAGCGGGATGCCGTGCGGGGCGACCAGGTTCGTCGCGGTGCCGCCGAAGCGCGCCTGCACGTCGTCGCGCTGCGCCGGCGTCGGCCAGATCACCGCGTCGAAACGGTCGCTGACCTGGAACCAGCGCCGCCACAGCGCGTTCACCGGGGCATCCGGTGTGAAGGGCGGCTCGAGGTGCATGGTGTGGATCGTGTGCACGATGCGCACGCGCGGATGCGACCAGCCGGCCAGCAGCTCACCCAGCTGGCGGGACTCGCAGATCACGACCACCGGTCGATCGGACTGGTCGACGAGGTGGTCGAGCCAGGCGCGGTACAGGCCGCCGAAGCCGGGAAGGGCGCCCACCGTGGTGCCGTGCTCGTCGTACACGCGCACCGGGGCCGCACTCAGATGCCAGTCCGGATCGCCCTGGATCACCGGCAGCGCCGCATAGGCGCGCCCGTGGGCATCCGTCAGTTCGCGGTGCGCGTCGGCGACGTGCGCCGAGTGCGCGGCCGGCCCTGCGGCGGCGCGCAGCCACGGGGCGGCGCCGCCGGCGGGGGCGCTGGCCTCGTCGTGGAGGTTGCGGAGGGGGATGCCGGCGGGCAGCATGCCGAGCCGCTCGAACTCGGCGCGATGCGCGGCATGCGCGGCGGCGGTGCCGGGGTCGACGGTGACGACCTGCACGTCGGCACCTCGCGCCGCCATCTGCCGGGCGCGCGCGGCCGTCGCAATCGTGTACCCGCCGTCGAGCCCGGGGACGAGACGGCTCGACAGGACGAGAAACGCCACGTCGGGGAAGAGACCCTCCTCCGTCGCGGCGTCGCTCACTGCGGCTACTCCCACTCGATCGTCGCCGGCGGCTTCGACGTGACATCGAGCACGACGCGATTGACCTCGCGCACCTCGTTGGTGATGCGGTTCGAGATGCGGGCGAGCACGTCGTACGGCAGGCGGGTCCAGTCGGCGGTCATGGCATCCTCGCTGGACACCGGACGCAGCACGATCGGGTGGCCGTAGGTGCGGCCGTCGCCCTGCACGCCCACCGAGCGCACATCGGCGAGCAGCACGACCGGGCACTGCCAGATGGTCTGATCCAGGCCGGCCCTGCTGAGCTCCTCGCGGGCGATGGCGTCGGCCTCGCGCAGCACCTCGAGACGCTCCCGGGTGACTTCACCGATGATGCGGATGCCGAGGCCGGGGCCGGGGAACGGCTGACGTCCCACGATCGCCTCGGGGATGCCGAGCTCGCGGCCGATCGCGCGCACCTCGTCCTTGAACAGGGCGCGCAGCGGCTCGACCAGCTCGAAGTCGAGGTCCTCGGGAAGTCCGCCGACGTTGTGGTGCGACTTGATGTTCGCGGTGCCCGCTCCGCCACCGGACTCGACGACGTCGGGGTAGAGAGTGCCCTGGACGAGGAACTTGACGGGGGCGCCGCCCGAGGCCTTGGCCTCTTCGACGAGGTCGAGCTGCACCTGCTCGAACGCGCGGATGAACTCGCGACCGATGATCTTGCGCTTGGTCTCGGGGTCGGTGACGCCGGCCAGGTGGCCGAGGAACGTGTCGGCCGCGTCGACGGTGATCAGGCGCACGCCGGTGGATTCGACGTAGTCCTTTTCGACCTGCTCGCGCTCGCCCTTGCGCAGCAGTCCGTGGTCGACGAACACCGCGGTGAGCTGGTCGCCGATGGCCTTGTGCACCAGGGCGGTCGAGACGGCCGAGTCGACGCCGCCGGAGAGGGCTGAGATGACGCGGGCGTCGCCGACCTGCTCGCGGATGCGCTCGATCTGCTCGGCGATCACGTTGTCGCTGTTCCAGTCGGCCGGAAGGCCCGCGCCCCGGTGCAGGAAGTTCTCGATGATCGCCTGGCCGTGATCGGAGTGCTTGACCTCGGGGTGCCACTGCACGCCGTAGAAGCCGCGCTCCTCGTTCGCGAACGCCGCGACCTTGGTGGCGTCGGTCGTGGCGAGCACCTCGAACCCCTCGGGGGCGCGCGAGACCTGATCGCCGTGGCTCATCCACACGTTCTGCTCGGCGGGCTGGCCGGCCAGCAGGGTGCTCTCACCCGCGGCGATGTGCGCGTCGGTCGCGCCGTACTCGCGCAGGCCGGTGTTCGCGACCTCGCCGCCGAGGGTCTGAGCCATGTACTGGAACCCGTAGCAGATGCCCAGGGTGGGAACGCCCAGATCGAACACGCCGGGGTCGAGCTTCGGCGCGCCGTCCTCGTACACCGACGACGGCCCGCCGGAGAGGATCAGCGCGACCGGGTTCTTCGCCGCGATCTCCTCGGCGGTCGCGGTGTGCGGCACGATCTCGCTGTAGACGCCGGCCTCGCGCACGCGCCGGGCGATCAGCTGCGCGTACTGCGCGCCGAAGTCGACGACGAGTGCCGGTCGCTGCTGGGTCTCGGTCTGTTCGGTCAACGGGCACCTTCCGGGGCGGGGGCGGAGGCCGCGGAGGCCTCACGGGTGGCGAGGTAGGCCTTCACTTCGCGCGAGACGCGCAGCTCCATGAAGAACGACAGGAACGGGATGACGCCGCCGAGCGCGAGCAGGATGAAGCGCAGGAACGGCCACCGCATGAGGCTCCACACCCGGAAGCAGGCGAAGAGGTACACGACGTAGAACCAGCCGTGCGCGACGAGGATCATCAGCGACAGGTTCGCGCCGTCGCCCACGCTGGTCAGCTCGCAGCCCATGCCTCCCGGCACGAACAGCGAGTACCACTGGCATCCGTCGCCGACGATCACATCGGCGAACCACAGGAATCCGCCGGACCCCCCGAGGAAGAGCTCGAGGTGCGAGGGCGAGTATTTCAGGATCATCTCCGCCAGCAGCAGGAGCAGCATGACACCGGTGATGATCGACGCGATCTGATAGAACTTCAGCGCGCCTCGGATCGCCGGGAAGCTGGCGATTTTCGGCTCGGGCATGAGTACCAGTCTAGTCGGCGCGGAGCGCGCCTCCGGAGCGGTCCGGGCGGCCGCCTCGATGCCGTCCGCGGACGCCTGCCGTACGACGTCGCGGCACCCGGACGCGCAGGTGCCCGCCGCCTCCTCGGAGACGGCGGGCACCTGTCGGCTCAGCGCGCGACCGGCGTCAGGAGCGCTCGGCCCTGCGGCGCCGCACGACGACCAGTCTCAGCCCGATCGCCAGCAGCAGGACCGCCAGCAGGATGAACGGCACGGAGTCGGCACCCGTGGTGGCGAGATCGCCGGAGCCTGCGGCAGCCGCCGAGACGATCAGTGGCGTCGACACCTGCTTGCCGTCGTCCTGGATGACGACCAGCGAGTGCGTGCCCGCGGCGGTGCTCCTCGGCACCAGCACGGTGGCGCTGAAGGTGCCGTCGACGGCGACCTTCGCCTGGCCCAGCTTCACCGGGGTCGAGTGCAGCTCGATCACGACGGTCGTGCCGGCATGGAAGCCGTCTCCCGTGACCGTGACCGACGAGCCTGCGGCGACCTTCTGCTTGTCCGTCTTGACCTGACCGTTGCCGCGGTAGACGAACACGCTGGCGGTCAGCTCGGTCTCGTCCGCGCGGACGAGCACGACGTCGTAGCCGTGCGGCTTCGTCGTGACCGGCACCGTCAGCGCCGCATCGAACGCGCCGTTGCCGCCCGCGGTGACCTCTCCGAGCTCGGCCTTGCCCTGAGTGCTGCGCAGTTCGACCGTCGCCTTCTCGCCGGGCGTCAGGCCCGATCCCCCGAGCGGGAGATCGGCACCGGAGCGCACCCACCGGGTTCCCACCTCGAACGTCGCGTCGGGCTGCTCGCCCTCTGCGGTGAAGGTGATCGGCAGCACGACGGCACCGCCGACGTCCGGCGTCGCGGTGAGAGACTTGCCCTCCGCATCCGCCGGAACGGTGAGGGTGTAGCTCGCGCTGCCCGCCTCGTCGAGCGTGTCGGTGACCTCGGAGGTGACCGGGGCGGTTCCGATGACGGTGCCGCCGACCGCGAACTCGACCTCGGTGGGAGCCTGCTCCCCCGCGCTGAACGCCAGCGACGACAGATCGATCTTCACCTCATCGCCCGGCTGGTAGCCCGTCGCGCCGTCGGCCGGCGTGAAGGTGGCTCCGATCGATCGCTGCGTGAGGTCGGGGCTGGCCGTCTTGTTGGCGTCGAACCAGTCGACCATCGACTGCAGGTCGATCTTGCCGGTGTCCTTCTTGTCGGTGCCCTCGGAGAGGGTGAAGAAGTTGTCTCCACCCGCCGCGAGGAACGAGTTCGCTGCGACCAGATACGACCTCGCCGGATCGATGGCGGTGCCGTCCAGGGTGATCGAGGTGATGCGCGAGCCCTGTGCCGCCGTCGGGTCGTAGGTGTAGACGAGACCCTTCGAGACGCCGAGCTTGAGGAACGGACGCGACGCGTCGGCGGGCTGCCACTGCTCCTCGAGCACGGCCTTCAGCTGTGCACCGGTGAGCTGCAGGGTGACCAGCGTGTTGGCGAACGGCTGCACCGTCGCCGCCTCGCGGTAGGTCACGTTGCCGGCGGGATCGTTCTCGCCCGTCGCCGCGTACGTCAGGTTGGCACGGATGCCGCCCGGGTTCATCAGCGCGATCTCCGCGCCGGTGGACCACTTCTGCACGTCGGCGACGAAGTTGCCCACGGTGGACTCGCCACCGCGGTTCTCCGTCTTGCCGTCGCTCTGGAGTGCGCGGTTGAGGTCGGCGGTGACGTCACCGACCTTGACGGCACCGAGCACGTCGGCCTCCTTCTTGGCGGCGTCGACGATCGACTGCACTGTGGGGACTGCCGGGTAGTTCGGCACCCAGGTGGACTTCCCATCGTCGCCCTTCACCTCGTGCGCGAGCGGCTTGATCTCGTTGGTGATCGAGAGCAGCTCCTTCGTCTTGCGGTCGACCCGGAGGTTCATCACACCCAGGTTCTCGCCGTACTGCCCCGCCGAGACCACCGGACGACCGTCGATGACGTGGTTGTACGCCAGGTGCGTGTGCGCCGAGACGATGGCGTCCACGTCGCCGTCGACGCCGTAGACGACCTCACCCAGCGCGGAGTCGGGTGTGATGCTGTCGACCGCTTCGGTCGCCGCTCCCTCGTGCACCAGCAGGATCACGACATCGGCCTCCCCGTTGGACGCATCGCCGTCGCGCAGGTCGTCGGCGACATCGTTCACGGAGTCGGCGATGCTTCGCACCTCGAGGCCCTTGATGCCCTCGGGCGAGACCAGGCTGTCCAGCTCCTCGGTGACGGCGCCGACGAAGCCGACACGCACGCCGTCGACCTCCTTGACCCACGCCGGGGCGAGGGCGGGCTCACCGGTCTGCGTGAGGAACACGTTCGAGGAGATGTACTCCCAGTCCGCCAGCCCCTGCACGCGATCGCGCAGATCCTCCCATCCCTGGTCGAACTCGTGGTTACCGGCAGCGCTGACGTCGAGCCCCGCGGCGTTGAGCGCCTCGATGGTCGGCTCGTCGTCGTTGATGAACGACGTGAACGTCGACGCGCCGATCAGGTCGCCTGCGGCGGCGAAGATCGTGTTCGGGTTCGCGTCGCGCACCGCCTGCACGGCGCCGGCGAGCACGGCCGCGCCGGCCGCCTTGCCGTCGGCCTCGATGCGACCGTGGAAGTCGTTGATCGTGGCGATGTCGATGCTGACCGGCGGCTCGTCGGCCGAGACGCCGACGATGATCGGGTCGTGGTCGCTGGAGCGGAACGGCGTGCCCGACTCGGTGGCGCCGAACGCGTAGCCGCGGTCGCTCCACTCCGGCGAGTTGATGGTCCACACGCCGGCGTCCGTGACGGATGCCGCCAGCGACGGCGACGCGATCACGTGGTCGAGCGAGCCGAGCTCGCCGTCGAACGTGTAGGTGTACTGACCCGGCGCCTTGGCCGGCACGGTGTCGAGCCAGCCCTCCGAGGTGAACACCTCGATCGGGTCCTCCTGCCCGTAGGCGTTGAAGTCGCCGATCAGCAGGATGTCGTCGCTGCCGCTGGCGGTGGCGAGATCCTCGGTGAAGCCGAGGAGCGACACGGCCTGCTTGACGCGGTCGCCGTTGAAGTGCCCCTGGCCGTCGGACGGCTCGGGGCCGTCACCCGACTTCGATTTGAAGTGGTTGGCCACGACGGTCACGGTGCGACCGTCGATGTCGAACGCCTGCGCGATCGGCTCGCGGGCGTTGCCCCACACGCTCTCGTCGCTGATGGTCCGGCTGTCGCCCTTCGGCGTGACCGCGGCCTTCTTGTAGATGATCGCGCTGGTGATGTAGTCGGTGGTCGCCGCGTCGTGCAGCGCGACCGGGGTGGGCACGTACGCCCAGGTCCCCTGGCCCGCCTCGGCGTTGAGCCCCTCGACGAGGTCGGCGAGCGCCGTGTCGACCGGCTCACCCAGCTTGACCGAGTTCTCGATCTCCATGAGCGAGACGATCTCCGCATCCAGACCGTTGATCGCCGCGACGATCTTGGACTTCTGGATCGCGAACTGGGCGGCGTCAGCCGCGCCGCGCGCATTGGAGTCGTCCGATTTCAGCGTCGTGAAGTAGTTGTAGACGTTGAACGACGCGATCTGCACGTCGCCGCCGACCGAGGGCACGTCGGGTCGCGGGTTCTTCGACGTGAAGGTGACCTTCTCCTCCGCGGGGGACTCGCCCGTAACCGGGGTGACCGGCTGAAGCCGCCAGTCGTCGAAGCCGTACTGCAGCACGTAGCCCTTGCCGCCGAAGTCGACCGCGTCGCCGTTGCGCACGACGGCATCCTTCGTGAAGTAGGGCTGGCCGCCGGTGTGGCCGCTCTTGCCGATCTGCACGCTGTAGCCGTCGTCGAGCAGGATGCGATCGGCGCGATTGGCCGCGGCGATCGCATCGGCCTCGGCGCCCGCGCCCTCGAGCTCGGTGCTCTTGACGTTCAGCTCGCCGGGGTTCAGCCACAGCGCACCGAAGTTGTAGAGCTGGTGGCTCGAGGCGACCAGGTAGTCGCCCGTCGGCGCGACGAGCATGTTCTCGTAGGCCTCACGGTCGGCTCCGACCACGGAGGTCGGCAGCGGTGTGGTCGCCGGCACGCCGGCATCCGCCGTCACGACGCTCACATCCGCCGCCGAGGCGGGGGTGATCTGCGTCTGTCCGAAGTACTCGCCCACCTTGCCGCTGACCGATACGAGGTCGCCGATCTCGCCGGGGACGGTCTTGCCGTTCAGGTAGACGAAGACGCCGTCGGATGCGCCGGGAGTGCTGTCGGTCTCGCCGGCCGATCCGGGCGTCTGGATGACGACCCCCGCGTACCCGCCCACGCGGTAGTCGGCGGTGATGACACCCTCGACCGTGACGGTCTTGTCGAGCATCGGCGAGGCCGTGCCGGTGCCCTGCACCTCGGCGATCGTCACCTTCTCGCCCGGCTGCGGCTCGGGGTCGGTGCCGGGCTCGGTGCCGGGGTCGGTCGCCTCGGTCTCGCCCTCGGCGTTGGTCGGCGTGATCGATGCCGACAGCGTGAAGTCCGCGCTGTTGACGTCGGTGTCCGCGCCGTCGGCGCGGTTCAGCGACTTGACGTCGCCGTTGCCGGAGGGCGCGGTGGCCGCCGTGCCCTCGAAGGTGTTCGAGGTGCCGTATCCGAGCACGTCCACGACGCCCGCGGCGCCCGCTGTGCTGCCCACGGGGATCGCCGTGCCGGTCTTGACGAGCGCGATCGTCCCGGACGAACCGGAGAGGTTCAGGCCCGCGGAGGTCGCATCCGGGGTGGGGAGCGCCTCGCCCTGGCTGTTCGGCGAGCCGTTCTGCCCGCCCTGGACGAGATAGTGCCCGCCGGCGGGGATCGTGCCGGTCAGCGCGATGTCTCCGGAAGGCTTGCCCGTTCCGGTCGCCGAGCGGTACAGCAGGGACAACCCGTCGAGCGCGACGTCCTCGTCAGTCGGGTTGTACAGTTCGACGAACTTGTTGGTGAAGGCCGCCCCGGCGCTGCCGCCGGAGAGGTAGGCCTCGTTGATGACCACCCCGGTGCCGTCGGCGGCCGCGAAGGCGGGCGCGGCGACGAGCGAGCCGAAGCCCAGCGCGAAGACGGTGGTCATGGCGAGGGCGCATGTGCGCCCCCTGTCTGTCTGATTCGAGAGGGGAGCCTTCCGGTTTCCCTCAGCGCGGGCGGACATCTTCAATGCTGTCTCCTCGGTCAGGTAGGCGCCGGATCTCGTGAACCCGGCACAGCGCCGCGTGGGAACGCGGACGCGCATAGATGCGACCATAGGGCGCGCCTCAGACATCCGGCAAGACACTGACCGAATGTTGTCCGTTCGGTCACCCGCACGTCATCGAATGTCCGTCTGGGCAGGAGATCTCCTCAGCGCTGCACGGCCTGCGCGGTGTCTTCTCCGCCTTCCGCACCCGCGTCCTCGAACTCCTCGACCTCGCGCTCCCAGGCGTCTTTGGCCAGGCGGTACCAGAGGTAGAAGGCGAAGCCGGCGAAGACCGCCCACTCGGCGGCGTAGAAGATGTTCAGCCAGTGGATCGGCGACCTCTCCTCCGGGGCGGGCGAGCTGATGTCGACGAGTCCCTCCGGCGCCTGGACGGATGCCAGGTACGGGCGGTACACGTTCAGCTGCTCGACGTCATGCCAGCGGCTCAGCAGCGCGGCGGGCGACATCCGGGACAGCTCCAGGAGATCGCTGCGCGGCGGCACCTCGACACCCTCGTCGTCGATGAGTCGGCCGGTGATCTGCGCCGGCGCGGCACCGGCGCGCTCGAGCGCCGCCACCGCGGCATCCGCCTGCTCGAGCGTCGGTGCCCAGCCCAGCGCGACGGCGATCGACGTGCGCTCGGCGACGCGGAGCTGCCCCGTGACCCAGTACCCCTCGACGCCGTCGTTGAACCGCTGGGAGACGACGATGAAGTCGTCGGGCACCCAGGTCCCGCTCGTGCGCACCCGCTGCCCCCCGGAGGACTCGGCGAGGTACTGACCCGGCTCCACCACGTCGGTCAGCGCACGCACCTGCTCGGTCATCCCCGGCGGCGGCGGATCGATGTCGACCGCGCGGGCGAGCTGCCACTGCCCCAGCCAGGCGAAGACGCCCGCGACGAGCAGGCAGAGACCGAGGAACCCGATCCAGCGCCCGCGCAGCATCACCTCACGCAGGGTCGGCGGGAACTCCTGCTCGGCGGACGGCGCGCTGTTCGTCATCCCAGCTCGTAGGGTGCGAGCACGACCTCGACCCGCTGGAACTCCTTCAGGTCGGAGTAGCCGGTGGTCGCCATCGACTTGCGCAGCGCGCCGATCAGGTTCGCGGTGCCGTCCGCGACGGGGGCCGGCCCGTACAGGATCTCCTCGAGCGTGGCGACGCCCTCCACACCCACGCGGCGCCCGCGCGGCAGCTGCGGGTGGTGCGCCTCGGCACCCCAGTGAAACCCCTGCCCGGGGGCGTCGGTGGCGCGGGCGAGCGCGACGCCGAGCATGACGGCATCCGCCCCCATCGCCAGAGCCTTGACCATGTCGCCGGAGGTGCCGACGCCGCCGTCGGCGATCACGTGCACGTAGCGTCCGCCCGACTCGTCGAGGTAGTCGCGGCGAGCGGCCGCGACATCCGAGACCGCCGTGGCCATCGGGGCGTGGATACCCAGGGTCACACGCGTGGTGGACGCCGCTCCTCCGCCGAAGCCGACGAGCACGCCGGCCGCGCCGGTGCGCATGAGGTGCAGGGCTGCGGTGTACGTCGAGGCGCCGCCGACGATGACGGGCACGTCGAGGTCGTAGATGAACTTCTTCAGGTTGAGCGGCTCGGCGACGCTCGAGACGTGCTCGGCGGAGACCGTGGTGCCGCGGATCAAGAACAGGTCGACGCCCGCGGCGGCCACCGTCTCGTACAGCTCCTGAGTGCGCTGGGGCGTGAGGGACCCGGCGACGGTGACCCCCGCCTCGCGGATCTCCGCGAGGCGCTGCTTGATGAGCTCGGGCTTGATCGGCTCGGCGTACAGCTGCTGCATCCGCACGGTCGCCTCGTCGGCGGGGAGGGAGGCGATCCGGTCGAGCAGCGGCTGCGGATCGTCGTAGCGGGTCCAGAGCCCCTCGAGGTCGAGCACCCCGAGAGCGCCGAGCTGACCGAGCATGATCGCCGTCTGCGGGCTGACCACCGAGTCCATCGGGGCGCCGATCACCGGGACGTCGAAGGCGAAGGCATCGATCGTCCACGCGGTGGAGACGTCCTCCGGGTTGCGGGTGCGTCGCGACGGCACGACCGCGATGTCGTCGAACGTGTACGCGCGGCGCGCGCGCTTGCCTCGGCCGATCTCGATGTCCATGCTCACCTCTCCAGACTACCCGGCGCCGCTCGCACCGCCGGGCGCTCGCTGCCGCGCTCGCTGCTTCCGGGCGCTCGCTGCTTCCGAGAACATGACGATCGCCGAGAACAGGACGGATGCTGCAAACATCCTCCTGTTCTCGCCGGTCCTCCTGTCCCCGGTGACGGATGCCGCGCTCTCAGCGCGCCCGCGCGACCCGCCGCTCGTCCCAGACCGGCATGTCCGACTCGTACACGTCGCCGTCCTGTCCGAACACCAGGAAGCGGTCGAAGGAGCGGGCGAACCAGCGGTCGTGCGTGACCGCGACGACGGTCCCCTCGAACCGGGCGATGGCCTGCTCGAGCGCCTCGGCGGACTCCAGGTCGAGGTTGTCGGTCGGCTCATCCAGCAGCAGCAGGGTCGCACCGCTCAGCTCGAGCAGCAGCACCTGAAAGCGCGCCTGCTGTCCGCCGGAGAGCTCGCCGAATGCCTGCTGCGCCTGACGCACCAGACCGTAGCGGTCGAGCGCCGAACTGGCCGCGTCGCGCGGCATTCCGGCACGCCGGTCGTCGCCGCGGTGCAGGATCTCCAGCAGCGTGCGGCCGGAGAACTCCGGATGCGCGTGGGTCTGCGCGAAGAGTCCGGGCACGACCCGGGCGCCGAGCACGGCGACGCCGGTGTGCGCGACGCGCTCGAGTGTCTCGGATGCCGCCACCAGGTGCCCCAGCGTGGGATCGGGGTCGCTGCCGCCGCGTCCGAGCAGGCGCAGGAAGTGCGACTTGCCCGAGCCGTTCGAGCCGAGCACGGCGACGCGGTCGCCGAACCAGATCTCGGCGTCGAAGGGCTTCATCAGCCCGGTCAGCTCCAGTCGCGTGCACACGACGGCCCGCTTGCCGGTGCGAGCGCCGCGCAGGCGCATGTCGAAGTCCTGTGCCGGCGGACGCTCCTCGGGCGGTCCTGCCTCCTCGAACCAGCGCAGTCGCGTCTGGGCGGCACGGTACCGCGAGGCGAATCCGTCGTTCGCGGCGGCCTTCACCTTGAGTGTCGCGACCAGTGTCTTCAGCTTCTCGTGCTGCTCGTCCCAGCGCCGACGCAGCTCGTCGAGCCGATCCAGCCTGTCTTCCCGCGCCCGGTGATACGTGGCGAAGCCGCTGCCGTGCACCCAGGCGGTGGCGCCCGCTCCCCCGGGCTCGAGCGTGATGATGCGATCGACCGCGCGGGCGAGCAGCTCCCGGTCGTGCGAGACCAGCAGCACCGTCTTGGGCGTCTCGCGCAGCCGCTCCTCCAGCCAGCGCTTGCCCGGCACGTCGAGATAGTTGTCCGGCTCGTCGAGCAGCAGCACGTCGTCGGGTCCGCGCAGCAGCGCCTCCAGCGCCAGGCGCTTCTGCTCGCCGCCCGAGAGCGTGTCGAGGTCGCGGAATCGTGCACGCTCGAACGGGACGCCGAGAGCGGCGATCGTGCACTGGTCCCAGACCGTCTCGTGCTCGTAGCCGCCGGCGTCCGCGTAGTCGGCGATGGCCGTCGCGTACCGCATCTGCGTGCGCTCGGTGTCGTCTTCGATGAGGGCGTTCTCCGCAGCATCCAGCGCTTCTGCGGCCGCGCGAATGCGGACGGGCGCGACGCGGATGAGCAGGTCGTGCACGGTCGTTCCGGCGTCGCCGTGTCCGACGAACTGGTCCATCACCCCGAGCGATCCGTCGATCGTGACGGCTCCGGCATCCGGTGCCAGTTCGCCGCGGATGATCCGCAGCATGGTCGACTTGCCGGCGCCGTTCGGGCCGATCAGGGCGCTGGTCGATCCGACGCCGACGCGGAACGTCGCCTCGTCGAGCAGCGGGCGTCCGTCGGGGAGGGTCAGCGCGATCGCGTTGACGTCGATATGGCCCACAGCGGGCTCCTTCCGCCCGCCGCACAGCGAGCCGATCAGGCTATCAGCATCCGCGGCCCTGTTCGTCGCCTTCCTCATCCCGCAGTCATCCTGCACATTCCGCCCGGCCGACGACTTCTCCACAGAAGGTGGGAATCCAAGGCTGCCGCCCGTCGTGGTGAGAGCACCATCGGGGCATGAGAACGCCCCTGGCGACGTGGATGAGAGATCACGCGGGCATCGCGCACAGTCGCGATCTGCGAGCAGAGGGCTACTCGCCGCATGAGATCCGAAAGGCCGTAGACGCCGGTCACCTCCAGCGCGTGCGCCGCTCGTGGCTGCTGACCGCCCAGTGCACACCCGACCGGCGAGCCGCTGCCGAGATCAGCGGACGCGTGACATGCGTCACCGCCGCACAGCGCCTCGGTCTGTGCGCAGCGGATGCCGACGACATCCACCTGGCAGTGCCGCCCACGTCCTCGAGGATCGCCGCTCCGGGCCGCAAGCTGCACTGGGGCACGGGACCGGTCCCCGTCGTCCGGTTCACGGTCGACGAGCCCCTGCTGAACATGCTGTACCACGTGGCACGCTGCCTCGAACCCGCCGCTGCGGTGGCCGTCTGGGAGTCCGCGTTGCGCAAGAGGCTCGTGACCCTCGCTCAGCTGCGGCGCACGGAATGGCACAGCAGTGCCGCGCGAACGGTTCTCGAACGGGCCGGGGCGCACTCGGACTCCATCCTGGAGACGAGGTTTCTCGCCATCATGCGCAGCTGCGGGGTGCAGGTGCGCCAGCAGATGCTGATCGACGGGCATCCGGTCGACGCGCTGATTGGCGAGAGCCTGGTCGTCCAGCTCGACGGCTTCGAGTTCCACAGCAATCCCAGGGACCGTCGCAAGGACCTGCGTCAAGACACCCGCCTCGCGCTGCTCGGCTACACCGTGCTGCGCTTCGACTATCAGCAGGTCACGTTCGACCAGGAGTACGTCCAGCAGACCATCCTCAACGCCATCGCGCAGGGCCTGCATGTCCCGACCCGGCGCTGACGTCGCAGGGATGCCCCCGCGCCCGCACTCGAGAACATGAGGGAGCTCGCACCCGCCGCGCCACCCGGGTCAGCGCGGCTCGGACATGCGGGCGAGCAGTTCGGTGAGCAGCGCCTCGGCGACCGGCGGCGGAAGCTGCTCGATCAGCGCCATGAGCATCGACATCGGCTGATCCGCCGACACCTTCCCGGCTCCGGCGAGCCTCAGCAGCCGCCAGGCGGCCTTCGGCCCCGGCACCCGCCCTCCGGTGCCGTAGCCGAGCGCCCGCAGGCCCGCCATCAGCATCCGGGCGTCGGCCTGCGGCCTCCCCCGCACCTCAGCGGATGCCGAGCGCAGGGCGCCAACGAACTCCGCCGCACCCTCTTCGAGCACGGGAGTGAGGGTGAGGTGTGCGCTGTGCGGGATGCGCACGCCGTCGCTCTGGAGGATGCCGGGCTGATGCTGGATCTTCCAGCCGTGGGCTGCGAGCGCGTCGGCCAGCCGATGCGGGTCGACCCGTTCCGCGGGCCGGACGGAGTCGTCCGCCACGAGCGCGATCGCGGGTCCGACGGGGTCGCCCATCACCGTGAGCCCCGGGATGCCGTCCACGGCGTCTCGCACGGCGCGGGCCACCCGGCGGATCGACCCGGTGAGCTCCGCGTACCCGTCGGGGCCCAGGTGCTGGGTGATCGCCCAGGCGGCTGCCAGCGGCGACGCCGATCGGGAGCCGAGCAGCGTGGGGTTGACGACGGGGTAGCCTGCCCATCGCGTGGTGGCGAAGAACTGCGCCCGGTGCCGTCGCCGTCCCTGCTGCCCCCGACCGCCGTGCAGCAGCACCGAGACGCCCTTGGGCGCGTACCCGAACTTGTGCAGATCCGCGGAGATGCTCGTGACGCCGCGCACCCGGAAGTCCCAGACCGGCAATCCGGGCCACCACGGCAGCACGAACCCGCCGAAGCAGGCGTCCACATGGCAGGCGATTCCGCGATCTGCCGCGGCACCCGCCACGGCGCGGACGGGATCGAGCGCGCCGCTCGGGTACGCGGGCGCCGAGACGACGACGAGCGCAACGTCGTCATCCATCCGTGTGATCAGGTCGCGGGCGCGCACCGCACCGTCCGGCCCGCAGGCCACCGGGTCCCAGTCGAGGTCGAACAGCTGCGCGGCCTTCTGGAACGCCGCGTGCACGGTGGACGCGGTGACCAGGCGGGGCCGCCCGCCCCCGGGGTTGCGTGCCCGCCAGAGGTCACGTGCCGTCTTCACCGCGAGCAGGCAGCTCTCGGTGCCGCCGCTGGTGATGGAGCCGACCACGGAGCGGCCGCCGTGCAGCATCCGGCGGGTGAAGCCCACCAGATCGCGCTCCATCGCCGCGATGGAGGGGAAGACGGTCGGGTCGAGTCCGTTGAGCGGTCGGGCGAGGCGAGCCGCCGCGTCGGCGAGCTCGTCCAGCTCCTCCCGTCCCGAGTCGTAGACGTACGAAAGCACCCGGCCGCCGTGCGTCGGGGCGTCACCCTCGCGCAGCGCGCGAAGCCGGTCGAGCACCCGGGCGGAATCCCGGCCGCTCATGCGGAGGTGCCGGCGATGTCGTGCTCGCGCAGCCGGTAGCGGGCGAGCGTCACCAGGCTGAGCAGCATGAGCACGGCGGGCAGGATGCTGAACGACACCGCGATCCCCGTGACGGCGGCGTCGGGCTGCGCGACCGTGCGCCCGACGGTCGTCTCGAGGTATCCGGTGAGGGCGAGCACGACGGTCAGGACCGTTCCGCCCAGCGCCATGCCCGTCGTCTCGCCGGCGGTCCAGACCCCGCCGAACACGCCGGAGCGGTTCGCACCGCCGCTTCCGGTCGCCGCCTGGGACGTACGGTCGTGAGCGATCACGTCGGGGAGCATGGCCATCGGCAGCGTCTGCATCCCCGCGTACGCCGCACCGGCCAGTGCCACCGGAGCGACGATCCACCAGCCGGGAGCCCAGACCATCACACCGAGCACGAGCGTGGCGAGCAGGAACACCGTGCTGGCGAGGCGGAACGCCCGCTCCTTGCCGATGCGATCGGCGATGAGCTTCCACACCGGCGCCATCAGCAGTGCGGGTGCGATCAGCGCGACGAAGAGCTGCGTGACCGCGGTCTCGTCGTCGAGCAGCCAGCGGGCGACGTACTGGGCGGCGGCGAGCATCAGCCCGGTCGCGAGCCCCTGCAGCATGAAGGTGACCAGCAGCGCGCGGAACGGCTGGCTCTCACGCAGCACGGTGACGCCCGCGCGGTAGTGCTCGCCGATGGTGGCACCGGGCCGCACCGGCAGCAGCGGACGCTGCGGGGCGACCGTCGCCGAGGTCAGCATCCCGACGCCGAGGATCACCGCCGCGACCACGGCCATCACCAGGTAGCCGAGCAGCGGGTCGTCGGGGAAGAGCGCGCGCAGCTCGGGCCCTCCCGCGCCGAACAGCAGGATGGCGACCGTCAGCAGCACGACGCGCCAGCTCAGCAGGCGGGTGCGCTCGCGGTAGTGGTCGGTGAGCTCGGCGGGCAGGGCGATGTAGGGCACCTGGAACAGGCTGAAGCAGGTCGCCGCCGCCATGAACGCGATCAGCACCCAGATCGCCGCGGGCACGGGGGCGAGACCGGCGGGGACCGCGAAGGTGAGGATGAACGCGATCGGCAGCCCGATGGCCCCGACGACCATGGCGCGACCGCGCGTGCCGGTGTGTGCGAGGGCGCGGTCGCTGAGTCCGCCGATGACGGGATCGATCAGCACATCCCACACCTTGGCGGCGGTCACGATCGCACCGGCGGCGAGCGCCGTCACGCCGAGGGAGTCGGTGAGGTAGTAGACCAGCACGAGCCCGGGCAGCGTGGCGAAGCCCCCCGTGCCGAGAGATCCGATCGCATAGCGGGTGATCTGCCCGCGGCTGAGCGAATTCGACCCTGAACCCATGCCGCTCACTCTAGCGGCGGGTCCGGCGGCGTCGGATGCCCGGCGACGGCGACTCAGGCGAGCGAGCCCGACGTGGGGACCGGGTTCGCGAACAGATCGAGCACCGGGCAGTGCTCCTGGACGACCGTGCGCAGGCGGTCGTACTCCTCCGCGGTGTTCGGGCCGGTGATGTCGACCTTCACGCGCACGTCGTGGAATCCGGCGCGTCCGGACTCGTCGATGCCGAAGAGCTTGCGCACGTCGAGATCGCCTTCCGCCGAGATCTCGATGTCGTCGATCGTGAGTCCGAGGGCCTGGGCGTACAGGCGGAACACCACGACGTGACAGGAGATCAGCGCGCCGAGCGCGTACTCCACGGGGCTCGCGGCCGCATCGTCGCCGGCGAGCGCGGTGGGCTCATCGACGAGGAAGCGGTGCTTGCCGGCGCGGATCTCGGTGCCCACCGAGCCGACTCCGCGACCGCTCACCCGATAGGTCAGCCGGGCGTTCGCGCTGTCGCGCGCGATGCGCTCGTTCCAGGTGGTCCCGGCATCGGCGAGGCGCTGGGCGCGCTCGTCGGCGGTCACGTCGGCGATGGGGGCGGTCTGCTCGTTGAGAATCGTCATGCGGCGACCGTAGCCGGGGCTCCGGATGCCCGCACGCCCCGCCGTCACACGACGCAACGGCACGTCATGCGGTGCAATGTCAGACGGCGCCGGGCTCCGCGCGCATCCGCGACGTCACCCAGAACAGGAGAACCGGCCGGGACAGGACGATCTCCGCGAAAATCATCCTGTCCCGGCCGAACGGCCTGTGCCCGATCACGAGCTCACCGGGAAAAGCGGCTCACTTCTTGTAGTTGGGCGCCTCGACGACGATCTGCACGTCGTGCGGGTGCGACTCCTTGAGGCCCGCCGACGTGATCCGCACGAACCGACCGCGCTCCTTGAGCTCCTCGATGGTGCGCGCTCCGACGTAGAACATCGACTGGCGCAGCCCGCCGACCAGCTGGTAGGCGACGGCCGCCAGCGGCCCGCGGTAGGGCACCTGGCCCTCGATACCCTCGGGGATGAGCTTGTCGTCGCTGGGCACGTCGGCCTGGAAGTAGCGGTCCTTCGAGTACGAGGTCTGCTTGCCGCGGGTCTGCATGGCGCCGAGCGACCCCATGCCGCGGTACTGCTTGAACTGCTTGCCCGACTGGAAGACGATCTCACCCGGCGACTCGTCGGTGCCCGCGAGCAGCGAGCCGAGCATCACGGCATCCGCGCCGGCGACCAGCGCCTTGGCGATGTCGCCCGAGTACTGCAGGCCGCCGTCGGCGATCACCGGGATGCCGGCCGGCGCCGCCGCCAGCGACGCCTCGTACACGGCCGTGACCTGCGGCACCCCGACCCCCGCGACCACACGGGTGGTGCAGATCGAGCCCGGGCCGACGCCGACCTTCACGGCGTCCACGCCCGCGTCCACCAGGGCCTGTGCGCCCTCGCGGGTGGCGACGTTTCCGCCGATGACTTCGATGTGCTCGAACGACGCGTCGGCCTTGAGCCGGCGGACCAGGTCGATCACGCCCTGCGACTGGCCGTTGGCGGTGTCGACGACGAGCACGTCCACGCCCGCGTCGCGCAGCGCCTCGGCGCGCTCCCACGCGTCGCCGAAGAAGCCGATGGCCGCACCGACGCGCAGCCGGCCCTGGTCGTCCTTGGTGGCGAGGGGGTACTTCTCGCTCTTGTCGAAGTCCTTGATGGTGATCAGGCCCGCGAGCTTGCCGTCGGCGTCGATGAGCGGCAGCTTCTCGACGCGGTGCTTGGCGAACAGGGCGATGACCTCGCCGGCGGCGACGCCGACGGGCGCGGTCACGAGGTTCTCGCTGGTCATGACGTCCTTGACCAGCGTCGTCTGCCGCTCGAGGCCCGAGACGAAGCGCATGTCGCGGTTGGTGACGATGCCCACCAGGCGCCCGTCGTCGTCGACGACGGGCAGTCCGGAGATGCGGTATCGCGCGCACAGGTTGTCGACCTCTTCGACCGTGGCCTCGGCGGTCGTCGTGATCGGATCGGTGATCATGCCCGACTCACTGCGCTTGACGCGGTCGACGTGAGCGGCCTGGTCGGCGATGGAGAGGTTGCGGTGCAGGATGCCGAGGCCGCCCTCGCGTGCCATGGCGATCGCCATGCGGGACTCGGTCACGGTGTCCATGGCGCTGGAGAGCAGGGGCGTCGCGACCGAGATGCGCCGGGTGATGCGCGAGGAGGTGTCGGCCTCGCTGGGGATCACGTCGGTATGACCCGGCAGAAGCAGCACGTCATCGTAGGTGAGTCCGACGAAACCGAAGGGGTCGTGCTGCTGCATGGATGCTGGCTCCTCTGCGCCGGGGGGCGCGATCGAATGACGAGAGTGCGCGGGGACGACTGCGGCCGATGACGGGAGCGTCCGTCGTATGACGATTCTAAACGCCGTGCGCCTGCGGATATTCCGAGAACGCCGCCCGCCGACACTCCCGGCATCTCGATCCGGACACGGATCGTGCGATTTCCGCCGTCTGCGGGATACGCTCAGTGCGACGTCCATGACCGAACGGCACCCGAGGCCCGTTCGAGGGCACTCGATGTGGAGGATGCGTGGGACTCAGATCAATGACGCTTCGGCGATCCCGAAGCGCGCTCATCGCGCTGTTCGCAGCGCTGGCTGCTGTTCTTCTCGTGATCGGCATACCTGCCGGCTCGGCGGCGGCCGACACGACCGACGACGGCCAGGAGATCACCGATTTCTACTTCGCCGGCAACATCTCCTACGAGGATGAGCCGCTCGAGGGGATCGCGATCAGCGTCGACGGGAACGGGTTCAAGGCCCAGACCGAGACGGATGCCGACGGCAAGTGGCGCCTGTACGTTCCCGAGAAGGAGGAGTACACCCTCTCGGTCGACGAGGACTCGCTGCCCGACGGTGTGATCGTCGATGCGTCGCAACTGCCCGAGGGCGTGGCCCCCGTCGAGGGGACCAGCGGATCGTTCGAGGCGGAGTTCGGTCTGACCGGCACGAAGATCGTGAACCTCTTCCTCGGCGAGGGCGAGCGGGTGACGGTGTCGTTCCTCGACCAGCTCATCTCCCGCACCGTCGGCGGCATCAACTTCGGGCTGCTTCTCGGTCTCGCCTCGATGGGCGCCGCGCTCATCTACGGCACGACGCGCCTGTCGAACTTCGCGCACGGCGAGATGGTCACCTGGGGCGGTGTGGTCGTGGTGATCTTCACATCCGTCTGGCAGCTGCCGCTGTGGGCGGGGGTGATCGCCGCCGTCGTCGGAGGCGGCGCGCTCGGCTGGGCGATGGATGCCGGCCTCTGGCGCCCGCTGCGCCGGCGCGGCCTGGGCATCGTGCAGCTGATGATCGTGAGCATCGGCCTCTCGCTGGCGCTGCGCTACGCCCTGCAGTACCTCATCGGCGGCGACACCCGCCAGCTCCCCGGCGCGAGCCCGGCACCGATGCAGTTCGGCCCGATCTCGCTGTCGTACATCGACCTGATCGGGATGGCGATCAGCCTCGCGGCGATCCTCGGCATGGCCTGGTTCCTCACCCGCACCCGCATCGGCAAAGCCACCCGCGCCATCTCCGACAACCCGCAGCTCGCGGCGGCGTCGGGCATCGACGTCGACCGGGTGGTGCGCATCGTGTGGATCATCGCGGGTGCGCTCGCCGCCCTGTCCGGCGTGCTGTGGGCGTACTTCCGCCCCGGCGTGAAGTGGGACATGGGCATGCAGATGCTGCTGCTCATCTTCTGCGCGATCACGCTGGGCGGCCTGGGCTCGGCGATCGGCGCACTGATCGGCTCGATCATCGTCGGCATCGCCGTGGAGGTCTCGACCCTGCTGGGCGTGCCCTCCGACCTCAAGTACGCCACCGCGCTCGTCGCACTGATCGTGATTCTGCTGGTCAGGCCGCAGGGCCTGCTCGGTCGCAGGGAAAGGCTGGGCTGACGCATGGACTTCGGATCGATCTTCGGCAACACGGCCGTCTACCTGCTCAGCCCGGTCACCATCGCTTACGCGCTGGCGGCCACCGGGCTCGCCGTGCACTTCGGGTACGCCGGCCTGCTCAACTTCGGCATGGCGGCCTTCATGGCCGTCGGCGCTTACGGCTATGCGATCCCGGTGCTCACCTTCGGTGCGCCGTGGTGGCTGGGCATGCTCATCGGGCTCGCCGGCGGCGCGGTGTTCGCGCTGCTGCTGGGCATCCCGACCCTGCGCCTGCGCGCGGACTATCTCGCCATCGCGACCATCGCGACCGCCGAGGTGGTGCGACTGCTGTTCCTGACGCGCCTGTTCGAGGACGTCACCGGGGCGGCCGGCGGCCGCACCGGCTACCACGAGAGCTTCCGCGCCGCGAACCCCATCCCCGAGGGCACCTACGGCTTCGGCCCGTGGACCTACAACGCCACGCAGCTGTGGAACCTCGTCTTCGGCCTCGCGCTGCTGGCCCTGTCGATCCTGCTCGTGTGGGCGCTGATGCGCAGCCCGTGGGGGCGCGTGCTCAAGGGCATCCGCGAGGACGAAGACGCCGTGCGCTCGCTCGGCAAGAACGTCTTCGCCTACAAGATGCAGGCCCTCGTCGTGGGCGGCGTGATCGGCGCCGCGGGCGGGATCGTCTTCGTGCTGCCCTCGGCGGTGGTGCCCGGCAGCTACTCGACCTCGCTGACCTTCTTCCTGTGGACGGTGCTGCTGCTCGGCGGCGCGGCGACGGTGTTCGGCCCCACGCTCGGCGCCGTGCTGTTCTGGGTGCTGTTCGCCTTCCTCGGGAACCTGCTGCCGCAGATGGCCAGCGCCGGCTACCTGCCGATGTCGACGGGTCAGGCCGAGATCGTGCGCTGGATCCTCGCCGGCATCGCGCTGATGTTGATCGTGATCTACCGCCCGCAGGGAATCCTCGGAGACAAGAGGGAGATGACCTTTGTCAAGTGAGAACCGGCCCGCAGCGGGCAAGCGGCAGAAGTCGACCGGGCTGGCGCAGGGGCCGGCGGCCCCTGGCGTCGCCAAGGTCGACCCGATCCTCGTCGTCGACGGTGTCGAGCGGCACTTCGGCGGCCTGACCGCCGTGAACGTCGAGCATCTCGAGATCCCCCGCGGCGCCATCACGGCCCTCATCGGGCCGAACGGCGCGGGCAAGACGACCCTGTTCAACCTGCTCTGCGGGTTCGACAAGCCCAACAGCGGCAGGTGGGAGTACGACGGGCGCAACCTCGCCGGCATCCCCTCCTTCAAGGTGGCCCGCATGGGTCAGGTGCGCACTTTCCAGCTCACCAAGGCGCTTTCGCTGCTGACGGTGCTCGAGAACATGAAACTCGGCTCGCCCGACCAGCCGGGCGAGCGGTTCTGGCAGAGCCTGATCCCCGCCATCTGGAAGAAGAAGGAAGTGGAGATCGAGCAGAAGGCTCGTGAGCTGCTCACCCTCTTCAAGCTCGACGCCAAGGCGCAGGACTTCGCCGCCGCCCTCTCCGGCGGCCAGCGCAAGCTGCTCGAGATGGCCAGGGCGCTCATGAGCGACCCGCAGCTGGTCATGCTCGACGAGCCGATGGCCGGCGTGAACCCGGCGCTGACGCAGTCGCTGCTGGATCACATCCTCGGGCTGAAGGACCGCGGCATGACCGTGCTGTTCGTCGAGCACGACATGCACATGGTGCGCCACATCGCCGACTGGGTGGTCGTGATGGCGGAGGGCCGCGTGGTCGCCGAGGGCCCGCCGGAGACGGTCATGGAGGATCCCGCGGTGGTCGACGCCTACCTCGGCGCCCACCAGGACGTGGATCTGGGTGAGGTCACCGGGCGCATCAGCGTCGTGTCGGACGCCGACGCCGTGCGCGTTCGCGAACGGATCGAGGCAGAGGCCGAGGCCGAGCTGGAAGAGGAGGAGAAGTCATGACGGATGCGCGGGAGCCGCAGAGCGATGACGTCGTCGTCGAGCTGAAGAACGTGCACGCGGGCTACCTGCCGGGCGTGAACATCCTCAACGGCGCGAACCTCATCGCGCGGCAGGGAGAGCTGATCGGCATCATCGGCCCGAACGGCGCGGGCAAATCCACCCTGCTGAAGTCGATCTTCGGCATGGTGCAGGTGCGCGACGGTGACATCACCGTCAACGGATCGAGCATCGTGGGGCTGAAGGCCGACCGGCTCGTGCGGCGCGGCGTGGGCTTCGTGCCGCAGACCAACAACGTGTTCCCCTCGCTCACCATCGAGGAGAACCTGCAGATGGGCCTGTACCAGAACCCGAAGATCTACGCTGAGCGGCTCGAGTTCGTGACCGGCATCTTCGCCGAACTCGGCAAGCGCCTCAAGCAGCGCGCAGGGTCCCTGTCCGGTGGCGAGCGCCAGATGGTCGCGATGTCCCGCGCGCTCATGATGGACCCGTCTGTGCTGCTGCTGGACGAGCCCTCGGCGGGCCTGTCCCCTGTTCGCCAGGACGACGCCTTCATCCGCGTCTCCGACATCAACAAGGCCGGTGTGACCACGATCATGGTCGAGCAGAACGCCCGCCGCTGCCTGCAGATCTGCGACCGCGGCTACGTTCTCGATCAGGGCCGAGACGCGTACGAGGGCAGCGGACGCGACCTCCTGAACGACCCGAAGGTCATCGGCCTCTACCTCGGAACGCTGGGTCAGGACGCCGCCTGAGGCCAGCACACGCAGAGGGGGCCCGGATGCCGAAGCATCCGGGCCCCCTCTCCCGTCTTACTTGATGCGGGTGTTGTTGTTGTCGGCGCCGTACTCGTACACGCCGATGGCCGCGCCCTTCGGGTCGTTGTTCTCATCGAACGTGACCGAGCCGGAGAGGCCCTCGTAGTCGGCGGTGCCGCCGTCGTTGATGATCTTCGCGCACTCGGCGAAGGTCTTGCACGCGGTGCCGTCGCCCTCGCCGCCGGAGACCTCGCGCATCTTGCCCGCGATGTCGGGGCCCGCGACCGAACGCGCCTCGAGCGCCGCGAGGGCGACGAGGATCGTGGCGTCGTACGCCTCGGCGGAGTACGTGAGGTCGTTGATCTCGTCGTTGCCCGCCTCGGTCCACACGGCGTTCAGCTGGTCGAGGAAGTCGCCCGGCAGCTCCGCGCCGGCACGGGTGCCCTTCGAGCCCTCGAGCTTGATCGGCAGGTTGTCCTTGGCGTAGTTGGAGAGGTTGCCGTCGACCATGTACAGCTTGCCCGTGTCGACACCGGCGTTGCCGAGCAGCGGGGCGATCGTCTTGAACTGCTCGTACGAGACGATGGCGACCGCGTCGGGCTTGGCTGCGGCGATCTCCTGCACCTGGGCGTTGTACTGGCCATCGCCCTGGTTGTAGGAGGACTCGGCGACGACCTTGCCGCCCGCCCCCTCGAAGGTGGTCTTGATCGCCTCTGCCAGGCCCGTGCCGTACGGGTCGTTCTGGTAGATGATGCCGAGCGTCTTGTTGTTGTCCTCGGCGATCTGGTTGCCCAGCACCTCGCCCTGCAGGTTGTCGCTGGGGGCGGTGCGGAAGTACATCGGGCTGAGACCCGTGAAGTCCGCGGAGGTGTTCGACGGCGAGACGGTGACGATGTCCGCGCCGACGTTGCTGTCGAGGATGAGCTTGGAAACGCTCGACGACGCCGCGCCGATCATCGCGGTGATGTCCGCGCTCTGCAGCTTGGTGATCGAGGTCTCGTAGGCCTTGTTGTCGAGGTCGCCCTCGTCGGCCTGGGTGAGCTCGACCGTGACTCCGGCGTCGGCCTCGTTGATCTGCGAGACGGCCAGCTGGACACCGGCCTCCATCGGAGCGCCGAGGAACGCGAGCTGACCGGTCGCGGGCAGCAGCGAGCCGAGCTTGAGGGTGAGGTCGGCGGCTGCCGGCTTGTCACCGCCCGGCTTGTCGCCGGGCTCTTCGGCGGGCGTGCTGCTGCAGCCGGCGATGACGAGTGCGGAGGCGCTGACCATCGCGGCCGCCGCGAAGATCCTCGCAGCGCGCGAGTTCTTCAAAGCGTTCATGTTGCTCCCTTGCTTAACTGAACGTGGATCACCACTTTCGGGTGTCTCTTACCTTATGCGCTCGGATGCCCGGCAGAAGGTCGCGCTGGTCTCGGTCGCTTAACGATCCGGGACCGGTTCAGACGATCGCGGCGGGTGCCTGCCGCCTGCCCCGGCTCTGCTGCACGATCAGGTCGACGACGAAGACGGCGATCGCGATCCACACCAGGATGAATCCGGCCCAGCGCTCGGCCGGCATCGGCTCGCCCAGGATGGCCCAGCCGAGCAGGAACTGCATGATCGGCGTGATGAACTGGATCATCCCGACCAGCGACAGGTCCACCCGCCGGGTGCCGGATGCGAAGAGCAGGAGCGGAACGGCGGTCGCCACGCCGGCGCACAGCAGCAGCGCCGTGTGCAGCGGGTTGACCGTGCCCATCGTGATGTCGCCGTCCTGTGCGACGACGATCAGGATGACCGCTGCGACGGGGATCAGCCAGAAGGACTCCAGCGTGAGGCCGCTGACGGCGTCGACGGCGGGACCGATCTTCTTCTTGACGAGTCCGTACAGTCCGAACGAGGCGGTCAGCGAGAGCGACACCCAGGGGAAGTCGCCGTAGGCGACGATGATCACGCCGACGGCCACCGCCGCGATGCCGATCGCGATCCACTGTGCGACGCGGATGCGCTCATGCAGCACCAGCACGCCCAGCAGCACGGTGAAGATCGGGTTGATGAAATAGCCCAGGCTCGTCTCGACCACCTGCTCGTGCATGGTGGCGATCACGAAGACCTGCCAGTTGATGTAGATCAGCACACCGGCAAGCGCCGTGAGCGCGAGCAGCTTCGGCCGGCGCCAGATCGTGCGCAGTCGCTGCCAGCCGCGTGTGACCGCCAGCAGCAGGAGGCAGAAGACGAGCGTGAGCAGAAGCCGCCAGGCGACGACCTCGAACGGACCGGTCGGAGCGAGCAGGATGAAGTACAGCGGGAAGACACCCCACAGGATGTACGCGCCGATCGTGTACAGGGTGCCGGCCGTCTTCGTGCTCACCGATCAAGCCTAGTGTCCGGCGGCGACGAGCGGCCCGATCTCGCTCTGGTGCCCGCGCACCCGGACGCCTATAGTGACAGTGTCCGCTTGGGGGAGCTGGCTGATTCTGGGGTAGGCCGATGCGAGCATCGGAACATGCAATTGCCGTCGACGTGGGCATGACACGTCTGGGCGTGGCGCGCGCCTGGGAGGCCGCGCCCGGCACGATCGAGACGGACACACCGCCCGGCGACCGCGCCGAGGTCGTCGCGTACGTGACGGACCAGGGCGACGTGCTCTTCGGCGATGAGGCCCTCGCCGCCGGCGCACTCGCGCCGGAGCGGCTGATCCGCGGCTTCCTGCGACAGGTGGGCGATGATGTGCCGCTGACCGCCGGCGGCTTCCGCGTGCGCGCTGAGGATCTCGTCGCGCGGCTCGTCGCCGGTGTCGTCGCCGCGTCCGAGATGCCCCCGGCCGCGGTGGCGGTCGCGCATCCGACGACCTGGGGCGCTCATCGGGTCGAGGCGCTGCGCGGGGCCCTGCGGGACTGCGGCATCGATGGAGCGGTCCTCGTTCCCTCAGCCGTCGCGGCCGCGGACCGGCGATCGGAGAGCGCGCGCACCGTCGCCGTCTACGACCTCGGCGGGTCGGGGCTGGAGGTCAGCGTCCTGCGCGATGGTGTGGTGCTCGTCGCGCAGGCGCATGAGCACGCGGGCGGATCGGGCATCGACGAGGCGCTGCTGCATCGGCTGCTCGCGACGTCGCCGGGACCGGCCGGGGGCGAGGTCCTGCCGCGTGAGTCGTCCCTCGTTCGGTTGCGTCGCGCGGCGGAGCACGCGAAGGAGGCGCTGTCGCTGGACGCGGATGTCACGATCGCCCTGCACCGCGGTGGCGACGAGGAGAGCGTGCGGTTCACACGGGCCGAGCTCGAGGATCTCGCCGCCATTCCGCTGGATGCGACGGTCGACGCCCTCGAGGAGGTGATCGAGCGCAGCGGCGTCGCGCTGCGCGACCTCGACGAGATCGTCATCGTCGGCGGCGGGTCGCGGATGCCCCTGGTGACCCAGCGGCTCTCCGCCCGCTTCGATCAGCCCGTGCGCTCTTCGGACGACCCGCAGTCGGCGGTCGCGACGGGCGCGGCCCGGATGGCCTGGGAGGATCTTCAGCGCAGGCGCGCGGCGACCGCCCTCGCCCTTGCGGCGCCCGTCCGGGACGCCGATCGGGCGCAACCCGACCGGTCTCCGTCGCGCTCCTTCGCCCGCCGGCTCACCGTTCCGTACGCGGCGGCCGCCGCCCTCGTGGCCGCATCCGTGCTCGTCGCCGGCGGCCTCGTGCTGGGGACGACCTCGCGCCTCGGCGCGGACGCCGACTCCGCGGATGCGGATCCGCATCCGCCGTCCGCCGGCGACGCGCTGTCGATCGCCCACTCCGCCGGCTACTCGGTCGCGGGCACCACGACGACGGATGCACGGGATGAGACCGCACGGGCCGACGATGACTCCGACATCCCGCGCGGATCGTCCGGACGCGAGCGCCGGGACGGCGGACGGCAGATCACCCCTCCCGACGCGACGGGCGACGCGGATGCCGACTCGCCGGTCGCCGGCGGCGGCTCGTCGACCGGCGGGCCGGCCGTGAAGCCGAACACCCCGGCCCCGCCGACCGGGACCGACCCGCAGCCGACTCCGCGCCCGCAGCCCGAGCCGGAGCCCCAGCCCGAGCCGGAGGCGCAGCCCGAACCGGAGCCGGATCCCGAGCCGACGCCCCAGCCCGAACCGGCGCCGGATCCCGTGCCGACGCCGAGCGATCCCGTGATCGCCGACGTGCCGGTCGTGACCGAGCCGGAGCCACTCGCCGACACGCCCCCCGCGAGCGATCCGGCCACGCCCGAGGCTCCCGCCTCGACCTCCGGCCCCGAGCTCTCGGCTCCCTGACCCCGCTGGCCCGAGACCACGATGACCGTCACCGTCGTACCACCCGCGCCGCCCGGCGCCCCGAGCGCCTGGGATCGGCGGCTTCGCGCGGCGCTCGACGTCGTGCACGTGCCGGCGCCTCGCGCCGTGCTCGTCGGGAATGCCGGCTCGGGCAAGTCCGCCGGCATCCGGATGCTGCACGACGCGCTGGTGCGCGACGGGCGCGACGCGACGCTGCTGCGCACGCCCAGTGCGGGCGTCGACCGCATCCCTCACTCGCACGTGCTGCTGATCGACGACATGCAGCTCTGGGACGACGGGCAGCTCGAGGCGGTGCGACTGCGCGCCGAGGATCCCGGGGCTGCGCTGATCGTGGCCGGACGACCCTGGCCCGCGTCGCCGGCGATGAGGGAGCTCACCCGGACGCTCGAGCACGACATCGCGCCGATCGTGCTCGGCCGGCTGCTGCGCTCCGACGTGCTCGACCGTCGCGACGGCGGTGCGCTGATCGCCCCCGACTGCCTGGACCACGTGTTCGAGATCACCGGAGGCGTCACCTGGCTGGTCGTCGCGGCGCTGCAACGGCACGACGAGCGCGATTGCACGGCGGGGCCCGCACACGACGAACTGGACGAATCGCTCGCCGAGCTCGTCGCGCACCGGCTCGACGGCGTCGACGCCGACCTCCGCCACCTGCTGGAGGCGGTGTGCGCGGCCCCGCTGGGACGGATGCCGGCTCTCGCCGATGCGACGCGCGAGGAGTGGACGCAGCGGGCCCACGCGGAGGGTCTGCTGCTGCGCAGCGGCGAGCCCGTGCCGATCGTGCGCAGGGCCGTGCGCGCGGCCACCTCGATGCACCGGCTGATTGAGATCGGCATCCGGATCGGCGATGCGGCGGGTTTCGCGGCGGGCGACGGTCTGCTCCTGGAGGGTGTCGATGACGAGCGGATCGCCGCGGCGCTGACGACGCGCGCCGACGATCTGCTCGCCGCCGATCCCGCGACCGCCGCCGGGCTCTACCGCCGCGCGATCGCCTGCGGGGCATCCGCCGCAGACCTCGCGCCGCGGCGGGCGCAGGCGGCCTGGTCGTCGGGCGACATCGACGAGGCATCGGTCCTGGCCGACGACGTGCTGTCGCGCAGCGGACCGGATGCGAGCGGGCTCACCGGCGTCGCGGCGGCCGTGTGGTCCGCTCGCGCCATGCTCGACCGATCGGATGCCGCGTACCGGCTGGCCCCGCCGGATGCCGGCATCCGCCTCGCCGACGCCGCGGTCGCGGCACTCGCCATCGGAGCCCCCGCCCCGTCAGACCCGATCGACGCCTCGACCGCTGTGCCCACGACGATCGACGTCTCGATGGAGCTGCTGCGCCGCGGTCTGGCCGCCTCCGTGGCCGCTGACGGCGACGAACAGGCGCTGCGCGACCTCGTCCGCGCCGCCGAGGTGTACACGGCGTCGCGCGCCTCCGGGCCCATGTGCGAGCTGCCGGCCGTGATCGCCGCCATCACCGCACTGAACCTCGGGATGCTGCCCATGGCCCGGACCGTGATCGACGATGCGATCGCGGGTGACCACGGCGGGCCGTGGGCCCGCCGGCGACTGCTGCTCTGGCGCGCGTGGATCGCCGTGCAGCGCGCCCGACCCCGCGACGCCCGGGCGGCGCTCCAGGCTGCGGAGCACTTTCCGCAGCGGCCCGGCGCACGCGACCACCTGCTCGCGCACGCCGTGCGGATCGCTCTCGCCCGCCGATACGACGACACCGCGATGCTCGAGGCCGCGTGGGACGCGGCGCGGGACCTTCTGCTGCGCGCCGACATCGACCTGTACCTGGTGCATCCGTTCGGCGAGTTCGTCAGCGCGGCATCCCGCCTCGGCGAGGCCGCTCGCGTGGAACCGCACCTGACGCGTCTGCTCGCCATCGTCGACAGGCTGGGCGATCCGCCGCTGTGGACGACGCATCTGCGCTGGTCGGCGCTCCAGCAGGGCATCCTGCTGAGCAGCCCCGATCGGCTCGCTCCGCACGCGAAGGCTCTCGTGGCGGCGGCGGGCCGGAGCCCGGTCGCCGCGACCATGGCGAAGGCGGGTCGGGTCTGGACGTCGGTGCTCGCCGGGCAGACGGACGCCGACGCGATCGTCAGCGCCGCCGAGGAGCTGTCCGCCATCGGCCTGATGTGGGATGCGGCGCGACTGGCCGGGCACGGCGCGGCCCGCACGCCGGACCGGAAGGTCGCGGCGCAGCTGCTGTCCTGCGCACGCCAGATGCATCCGGGCGAGGGCGCACCGCACCCCGCACCGGTCGCGGTCGAAGCGGAGCCGAGCACCGTGGAGCCGCTGGGCGAGGTGCTCAGCGAACGTGAGATCGAGGTCGCGCAGCTGGTTCTGCGCGGCAAGACGTACGCCGAGATCGGCGACGCCATCTTCATCTCGCCGCGCACCGTCGAGCATCACGTGGCGCACATCAGGCGCCGGCTGGGCGCCACGTCGCGGTCGGACGTGCTCGCTCGGCTGCGCCTGCTGCTGGGCGAACCCCGCCCGGGCGCGGGGCAGACCGACGCACCCCCGTAGGGGGCCCGTCCGGCAACGGGGGAATCCCCGATGCCGCGGAGGCGTCCGGCCGAATACGATCCACAGCATGAGCTCGGTCCGGTCGTGATCCGGCCGCTGGGAAACCGGGACTGTTCGACTCGGATGAAGGGGACAGCTGATGACAACACCAGTCGAGACCATCGCGGACGCGCTCATCGCGTTCATCATGAGTCTCCTGCACGACCCGGAGAAGGCCGACGAGTTCGTCGCGCGGCCGCAGGCCATGCTCGACGAGAACGGCCTGAACGGCGTCTGCATGGCCGATGTGGCGGCCGTACGGCCGGTGATCGTCGACCATCCGGCCGTCGTCCACCACGAGAACCCTCCGCCTCCGCCCGTCCACCACCACGACCCGGTGCACGAGATCGTCCGGATGATCCAGCAGTACACCACGGTGGACGCCCGCTCGACGATCGTCGACCAGTCGGTGAACCAGAACATCTGGACCGAGGGCGGGGACGTCACCCAGCTCTTCGACCAGGACGCGGTGGTCGCCTCCGGCGACGAGTCCGTCGCAGCCGGGGACGACGCCGAGGTCGGCGACTCGGATGTGGATGTCACCGTCGGCGACGTGGCCATCGGCAACACGACCAACGACGACAGCTTCAACACCACCGGTGCGGCGGACGACGACGCCCCCGCTCCGGACGAAGCCTTGCCCCTGGCGATCGCCGACGAACCGGCGGAGGCATCTGCCGCCGATCCCGTCGCCGACGATGCGGATGCCGGCACCACGGCCGCCGCGGATGCGGCTCCCGCGCCGGCCGCGCCACCGGCATCCGTGCCCGAACCCGCGGATCTGCTCGAGAGCGACATGACCGCCGGCGGCGCGGATTCCTACGAGGCCGACGCAGCCAGTGCCGCGGTGCTGGGCGACGCGCCCGTCGAGGACCCGCTCGAGGATGACTGACACCACCGGGGAGGCGCCCCTGCCCCTGTCCCCTCCCTCCGGGGGCGGGGGCGCCGGCGCGCCCGCGACGGCGGCCGGCGCGCACACCGCTCCGGAGCGTCCGGCCGTCGCCAGCCCGAACGGGGCGCCCGTGCTGGTCAAGCTCACGCCGCCCTTCTCGGTGCGGCTGAGTCAGCTCCTGTGGATCCTGAGCTTCGCCGTCGGCGGGTTCACGACGGTGTACTTCTTCGTGATTCGCAAGAACCTGCTGCCGCTCATCGAAGACGTGGCCCGCGCGGTGACGACGGGCCGCAGCGACGAGTCGTACCGGACGGGCGCGGACATCGTCTTCTGGGTGGTGTTCGCGGTCATCGTGGGCGTGCTTTTCGTGCAGATCACACTGCTGGTGTCGTTCATGGGCAGACGCCCGCAGATCCGCTGGTGGCAGCTGGTGACCTTCGCCCTGCAGGGGCTGCTGGTCGTGCTGTCACCGGAGTGGGTGGCGCTGGGCGAGCAGGGCGCGCCACTTCAGCCGCTTCTGGCCGCGCAGGCCGCGCTCGTCCTGCTCGCTCTGCTGTGCAGCATCCTGCCCCGGGCGATCGCCTGGTCGGCTCGGCGCTACGACGTGCGCCGCGGGCCGCAGGCTCCGCGAGGCACCGACTTCTGAATCGATCCCCGCGAGGCTCCTGATCACCACCGCGCAGACCTCCGCCGCCTCGCGGTCCCGCAGGGGCGACTCGGCGAGCGCACGCCATCGGTCGGTCTCGGCCCGCACCCGCGCCGCGAGCTCCGCCGTCTCGGCGTCGTCGGCGATGCCGAGGCGTCGCGCCGGCGTGACTCCCTCGGCGCCGATGATGCGCAGGGCGTCCGCGGCGTCGCCGGCCTCCAGCGGCAGGCCGTGTGCGCGGGCATGCGCGAGCAGCGACAGCTCACGCAGCGTGTGCGCAGAGGTCGTGAACCGTTCGATTCCGGCGCGCACGGCGTCCAGGCCGGGACGCGGACTGCGTCTGGTCAGGGCATCCAGCTGCAGCACGACGCCCCGCGCCTTGAGAGTCGCGGCCCGGGGGTGGAAGTGGGTGCTCATGACCTCCTGCAGTTCGAGCAGTCCGCTCTGCTGCACCATCGCCTCGGACAGCTCCGAGGAGTTCGCGGCACCGGCGCGGATCAGTGCCGCGGCGAGCCGCACGCCGAAGATGCCGAAGCGCGAGAGCAGATCCTCCCGCACCCGGATGCTCAAGCCCGTGGCATCGGTCTCGCGTGTGAAGCGATCGGCTGAGACGAGCAGTCGCTCTCGCGCGGGGCGCTCCAGTCCGGCGAGCTCGCGCAACGCGATGTACTCGCTCTCCCGCAGTGTCCTCGCGCCCTCGGCGAGCAGTCCTGCCACGGGCACGACCTCCAGGGCGAGCGACGCGAGATCGCCGTCGCGCTCGTAGCGCTGCGCGACCCGCCGGGCGGACACCAGCGAATCGATGCGCCCCGAGCCGACCTCGTCCGCGCGCGAGAGCACCGCCACGGCGCAGACGCTCTGCGCCGCTCCGGCGGCGGTCTCGCGGAACGCCTCGAGGAACTTGATGTCGGAGCCGTGCAGATGGCGCATGAGGTACACGACGGCGTCGGCCGCCGACGGCGACTCCTCCGGTGTAAGAAAGCGCGAGGTCCTGGCGGACGTGTCCGCCGACAGGGAGGCGATGCCGGGGGTGTCGATGAGGATCTGCGATCTCAGCGCGGCCAGCGGCCAGCCCACGTCGATCCATTCCACCTCCTCCGCGGTCCGGCCGCCGAGGTCGAACTCCAGCAGTCCCGCGGCGCGACGGATCGGCATCCGTTCCACGCGCCCGTCACGCAGGTGCATCGTGATCGTCGGGGCGGCCGAGAAGCGGTACCAGGTGACGACCCGCGTGCACTCGCCCGTGTCGGTGGCCGCCAGTCGCTCACCGAGCATGCCGTTCAGCAGCGTCGACTTCCCGGCCTTCACCATGCCGGCGACGGCCAGCCGCAGCGGCTCGTGCAGACGCACCTCGAGCCGGTCGATCAGGTCGAGCGCCTCACGATCCCCGGCGTAGGCGGTGCGCGCGGCCTGCAGCAGGTCGATGGTCTCCGCCGTCACCGCCGCCGTCACGATCCGACCGGTCCCTGCTGCAGGGCGAGCGGCGCGACCGGGCCGTCGATCACGTTCTGCGGGATCGACGCGCGCAGCCGCTCCAGCTCCTGCACCCTCTGCTGCAGGACCGCCACCCGCTCGTCCCTCGACGCCGTGAAGTCCGTGGCGGCCTGCTTGGCGGTGAGCAGCGCATCCGAGAGGGAGCGGTGCAGCTCCTCCGCCATCGAACCGAAATGATCGCGAGCCGTGCGCTGGACCAGTCGCAGACGATCCCTGAGCTGCTTGCCGACCTGGAAGGTCACCTCGTCGATGTGCCGCCGCACGATGACCTTCGCCTCCTGCTGTCGCCGGGACAGGCGGTTCCCCATGTCCTCGCGGTACGCCCTCCGGCCGACGAGCACGCCGGCGATCAGGGAGAGCGGGTTGATCAGGGCCATCCCGATCAGGCCTGTCGCCAGCCCCACCATCAGCACGCCGCCGTACGAGCCCCGCACGCCGATGTAGATCTTCTCGCCGGCGCTGAGCTGCCCGGCATCCAGCCCGCCGAGCTCCTCCACCGGTTCGAGCACACCGCGGATGTCGGAGACGTCGACCGCGGGGATCTCCGACTCCCCCTGGCTGAACAGTTCGGCCACCTCCTCCGAGAGCCAGCGGGAGCGCTCGTCGGTCCACACGAACGTCTCGGTGACGGCGGCGGTCACGCGCTGATCGAGCCACTCCCGGATCTGATCCCAAATCGGGCCGGGGTCGCCCTCCTCGATGGCCCGCTCCGCCTCGCGCTGCACCTTGCGCAGCCGGTCGCGCACGTCGTGCTCCATGTCCGCGACCAGGTCGGCGATGCCGTCCGTGAGCGTGACCTGCCAGCGGGCGGAGCGCCCCCGGAACTCGTCGGCCCGGGACTTCGCCTCTTCGAGCTCGGCGATCATGCGCGGCGTGTCCATCGGGTTCAGCAGCGCGCTCAGCTCCGCACGCAGCGACATTCCCAGCTGGTCCACCACTGAGGTCAGGTCGTGCACCGCGCTGCGCCGGTGGATGACCTCGGCGTGGCCGAGCACCTCCCGGCGCAGGTGGGCGACGAGCGCGGGGAATCCGGACTCGTCGTTGAGCGCTCGGTCCTGCATCTCGGCGGCGAGCAGGCGCAGGTCGCTCGACACCGAGAAGATCGGCACGTCACCCGACCCGTCGAGGTGGTCGCGATCGATCTCCTCGATGCGGCGCCAGTCGGGATACAGGTCGATCTTGGCCAGCACGGCCGCCACGTTCGGGGAGATGCGCATGGCGTGGCGCAGGAACTGCACCTCGGGCTCGGTGTACTCCTGCGAGGCGTCCGAGACGAGCAGCACGGCGTGCGCAGAGGTCAGGGCGGCCAGCGTGGCCAGTGAGTTCGACGACTCCAGTCCGCCGACGCCCGGGGAGTCGACGAGCTTCAGCCCTCCGCGCAGGATCTCGCGGGGCAGCAGCACCTCGGCCGACAGGATGCCGCGCTCGTTGCGCGGATTGCCGCGCTCGGCCACGTAGTCCGCCAGATCGGCGAGCGGCACCTCGCGTCGCTGCGGCTCGGCGCCGGGAGCGTGCGGCTGCTCGGTCACCCAGGCCGAGGCCTGCTCGGCGTAGCCGACGGTGGTCGGCACGCTCGTGGCCACGTCGTCGTCGACGGGGCATGCGGGAGCGTTCACCAGCGCGTTGATGAGCTTGCTCTTGCCCTGCTTGAACTCGCCCACCACGATCACGCGGATCGCGGGGTCCTGCAGTCGTGCGGTGGTCTGAGTCAGTCGTGAGGCGAGGTCGGTCCGTCCGGCCGACGCGGCGAGATCGCCGACGTCGTGGATGACCTCGACGATCTCGCGTTCCTCTTCGACATGCTGCGGCACGTGATCCCCTCTCGTGCGCCGGCTGAGCCGGGGGAAGTCCCGGCTCAGCCGGGGAAGTCGTCCGCACCCGGTGCGGCGTCGGAGACGGGCCCGGCATCGACCGGATCCTCTCCCCAGATCAGAGCGCTGTCGACATCCCAGTCCGATTCGGAGACGTTCGCGATCTCCTGCCCGAAGACGCTTCCCGCGAAGGGGTCGGCGAGGCCGGCATCCCACGCGTCGCCGTCACCGGGAGGTGAGGGCCGGTATGGTGCGTCCTCGTTCATGTCACACGCTCCGGTTCCGATGCTTCAGGAGTGTACTGGTGCGCCCGGTCGCCCACCAGAGGTGGACGACCGGGCGAGTCAGGCGGCTCGTGAGCTCAGAAGTCGAACTCGTTCGCGTCGCCGAGGGGGCTGCCGACGTTCGAGTTGTCGACATCCACGTCGACGTCGGTGCCGTGGTCCTGGAACGAGTCGTTCACGGACCAGGTGTCGGAGTTGTCCGTGTTGTCCTGGAACGAGTCGTTCACCGACCACCGGTCGGAGAAGTCGGCGTTGAACGAGTCGGTGTTCCACGTGTTGCCGATCGAGACGTCCCCGACGTCGATGTGCGTGTCGATGTTCCGGATCGAGACGTCGTCGCCACCGGCGACCGCGTGGTCGCCCGAGGAGATGACGCTGCTCTGCCCGAAGAACTGGCTCACGTTGCCGCCGCTGGCGTCGCCGGCGAAGGCCGCGGAGTTGCCGCCGAACCCTCCGCCCGCGCCGCCGCCGTCGGCGTACGACCCGGCCGCGCCTCCGGCTCCGGTGGATCCGCCGGCCCCCGCCGGCCCACCGGAGCCCGCGCCCCCGGCGCCTCCGCTGCCGAGGATGCCCATGCCGCCGTCGCCGCCCGTTCCGGCACCGCCGTCGCCGCCGTCACCCGCGTCACCGGTGTCGCCGCCGCCCGCTCCGGAGAAGGCCGGACCGCCCCAGCCGCCGTCGGCGTCGCCGCCGACCGCGATCGCCGCACCGCCGCTGCCCGAGGAGGTCGAGATGTTCTGGCTGACCGCCTGGTCGTTCATCGTCGATCGGGCATCGACGTCGATGTCGATGTCGCCGCCCATCCCCTGCATCCTCGCCATGCCGCCGGAGCCGCCGTCGATGCCCAGGTTGAGGTCGTTGAACCCGGCGTTGTACTGACGAACACCCGTGTTGATCGAGTGGTCGTTCAGCGTCTGGTTGCCGGAGTCGTGCACCGAGTTGTCCTGGAACGAGTCGTTGATGGAGTCGTCCTCGTTGAACGAGTCGTCCAGATCGACGTCGGTGTCGTTGTGCGACCAGTTGTCGGAGTTGTCGGAGTCGTCGGAGTTGTCGGTGACGACGACGTTGTCCTCGATGTCGGTGTTCCCGACGTCCAGGTCGTTGTCGGCGATCACCGTGTTGTCCTCGACATTGGTGTGGTCGTCGGTGTTGCCCACGTTCGCGAGGCCCAGATTCCACTGGGTGCCCAGAACGTTGACGTTGTCTTCCAGAGCCATGATCGATCCCCTTGTTCGTGAGAGTGCCAAGCGGCGCTGATACGAGTGTGGGACTCATCCGGCGGTGAGGCATCGGGGGTCACCCCGCGGCATCGGGGGATGGCACGGGGGTTCTGCGGGGCGGGTCGTCGGCCGGATAGGGGAAGGCGCAGGCGGCCGGGGACGCCGAAGGGCCCGGATGCCAGGCATCCGGGCCCTTCGAGAACGTCAGCGTCAGCGGACGACGACGGCGAGCACGTCGCGCGCCGAGAGCACGAGGTACTCGTCGGCGCCGAACTTGACCTCGGTTCCGCCGTACTTGCTGTAGAGCACGCGGTCGCCGACGGCGACGTCGAGCGGGACGCGGTTGCCGTTGTCGTCGATGCGGCCGGGGCCCACTGCCACGACCTCGCCCTCCTGGGGCTTCTCCTTGGCGGTGTCGGGGATGACCAGACCGCTTGCGGTGGTCTGCTCTGCCTCGACCTGCTGGATGACGATGCGGTCCTCGAGCGGCTTGATGGAAACCGACACGGTGTACCTCTTCTTTCGTGACTGAGATCAGAAGACTGTTAGCACTCTCATGCCGAGGGTGCTAACTCCAGTGTATGCCGACCGCTGGCACTCACGCAATGCGAGTGCCAGTCGCCCCTCCTCCCCCCTCGAGTTCGAATAGCTCAAGTTGCTGCGTTTCGACCCCGGACCGAGCAACTTGAGCTACACGAAGTGGTGGGGTGCCTAGGCTGGTCGGGTGGAGATGGCTGAGCTGACCGCGTTGCTCACCTCTGAGGGGCTTCGGCTGCTCGACGAGGTCGGGCCGATCGAGTCGTCGGATGATGTCGCGCGCACCGTGTCGCGTCTGCGGGCGGCCGGGCACTCCCCCGAACTCGTCTCGGCGGTGGTCGGGCAAGCGCACCTGCGGGTGCGGGCGCGAGCGAAGTTCGGCGAGTTCGCCGACCGGATGCTGTTCACCCGGGCCGGCCTGGAGCAGGCGACGCGGCTGAACGTCGCGACTCGGCACGCGGTGCGGATGCGACGGGCCGGCGTCACGGCGGTCGCGGATCTCGGCTGCGGGATCGGCGGCGACAGCCTGGCGTTCGCGGGCGCCGGTCTGCCGGTCACAGCGGTGGATGCCGACGAGGTGACCGCGGGCATCGCGGCCTTCAACCTCGCCCCCTTCGGGGACGATGCCCGGGTGCGGACGGGGCTCGCGGAGGATTTCGTGAGCACCAGCCGCGGAGATGTGCGCTTGCCACGGACAGATCCGGAGGATTCGTCCGCGCCGGAAGCACATCTCCGCGCGAAGAGCACCGCCGTGTGGCTCGATCCCGCACGACGCACGGCCGGGCACGGCGAGACCCGGCGGCTGTCGGCGTCGGACTGGTCGCCGTCGCTGGACTGGTGCTTTCAGGTGGCGCGCGAGCATCCGACCGGGATCAAACTCGGGCCGGGCCTGGATCGCGATCTCCTCCCGGAAGACGTCGAGGCGCAGTGGGTCAGCGCCGACGGCAGCGTGGTCGAACTGGTGCTGTGGAGCGGTGCGCTGGCGCGTGAGGGCATCCGTCGGTCGGCGATGGTGCTGCAGGGCGGCGAGTCGCACGAGCTCACCGCCGCCGCGGATGCCGAAGACGCGCCGGTGCGCCCGCTGGGCGCGTTCCTGCACGAGCCGGACGGCGCGGTGATCCGGGCCCGCCTGATCGGCGATGCGGGGCGGATGCTGAACGCGGGCATGCTCGACGAGCGGATCGCCTACCTCACCGGGGACGACGCCGTGACCTCCCCGTTCGTGCAGTCGTTCCGGGTGCGCGAGACGATGCCGGCGCACGCCAAGACGATCAGCGCGGCACTGCGCGCGAACGACATCGGCCGCCTGGAGATCAAGAAGCGCGGGATGGACATCGACCCCGCCGCGTTCCGGAAGAAGCTCGCGTTGAAGGGGTCGCAGGAGGCGACGCTGATCCTCACCCGGACGGGCTCGTCCCGTATCGCGATCCTCGCGGACCGGGTGTGAGGCGTCACCGCATCACTCCCGGACGGACTCGCCCTCGGCCGGGCGGACGATCGTGAGCGTCGACCCGCGCAGCTCCGACCAGGTCAGCACGTAGACGCTGTCGCGGTACAGGACCTCGGCCGTCGACGCCCCGCTCTCGGCGCAGGCCGACACGACCTCGAGCGTGTCCGGGTCGGCGATCATGATGCACGGCTTGTCGCCGTACTGCATCCAGATCGGCAGCTCACCGTCGCGACCGAGGACGCTCAGTGACGCCGGGTCGAAGCCGGCGTCCATCAGCGCATCGACGAGTGCGACCTCGGCATCGGTGTAGCGACTACGCCAGTCGTCCAGCGACATCTGCCAGCGGTTGACGATCACGCGCCACTCGCCGGTGAGGGTCGGGGCGAGGACCGCCGTGACGGTCGTCGCCATGCCGTCTTCCGCCACGTCGATCGACGTCACCGGGTACCGAGGCCCGTAGGACCCCGTCACGGGTTCCGCGCAGCCCGTGCGCCGCTCGTCGTCCATGCTCAGGATCACGCAGCGCTCGTCGCCGCGGGTCGCCGTCCAGACGGCGGCGCCGTGCTTCTCACCGGCGAACCGCAGCGATTCCGGGTCGAGATCCAGTTCGTCGTCGGCGGCCACCGCCGCGAAGATCCGCTGCTGCTCGGGGTTCATCGCCGGCGCGGCGTCGGACGTGCGCGGCGAGGTCAGCCAGGCGATGCCGAGCCCCGCCAGCAGAGCGGCGGCGCAGACGACGGGAGCGAGCCAGCGCGGGCGACGGCGAGACGGAGTCTCCTGGCCGGGCTCGGGCTCGGGCGTCGCCGGCTCCTCGACCGGCACAGGCGGGCTCGGCTGCTCCTCGACCGATGCGGGAGGTGTCGCCGGCGGCGCCGCCGCGTCCGTGCCCGGCGCAGCCGTCTCCATGGGGTCGCCGCCGGCGACCTCCGCCTCGCCCCGGCGAACCGACAGCATCCGCAGCTCCTCCGCCTCGGCGCCGGTCAGAGCACCGCCGGGGGCGAACGCTCGGCGCTGCAGTTCGCGCCGACGCCCGGCATCCTCCTCGGACTCCACCGATCAGCCCTCCGCTGCGTTCTGCCCGGCCGACGGACGGACGATCGTGAGGGTGTTGCCCTCGTTCGATGATGCGCGCACCTGGTACTCGGTGCCCTCGACGGTCAGCGCGAGGGGCCGGTCGGAGTCGGCGAGGAGCTCACCGCAGTTCTGCAGCACGGCGCCGTCGATCGGCGCCAGCACGCACGTCTTCTCCCGCTGGTACAGCCACACGGCGACGCCAGCGTCGTAGCCGACGATGCTCAGCCCGTCACCGGCGAACCCGGCGGCCTCCAGTTCTTCGATGATCGCCAGCTCGTCGTCATCGAAGGTCGCTCGCCAGTCCCATTCCTCGGTCATGCTGTCGCGCTGGAACATGACGGCCGGCGCGCCGGTGATGTCATCGGTGACGTTCACCCACACCATGTAGTCGTCGTCCCCCTCGGAGTAGTCGAGGCTGACCTGAAGATCGAGTCCCTGGTCCTCCTGCGCGCCGGAACGGCATCCGGCCGACGGACCTTCGCCGCGAGTGAGCAGGACGCACTCGATCTTCTGGTCCTGCTTCGTCGCGCTCCACACGTCGACGCCGTACTTGCTGCCGAGCAGCTGCACCGAGCCCGGGTCGTACTCCCCGGACGCCTCGATCTTCGCCCAGGCGTCCTGCTGCTGCGCCCCCATCGCGGGATCGCCGGGCTGGCCGAAGGCGACCCGGCCGACCGCGAGCCCCGCCAGCACCAGCAGTATCGCGAGGATCGGCACGAGCAGCCTGCGGGCACGGCGCGGCCGCTCCGACCGGCCGTCGCGTTCGGAGGACGAATCCTGCGCGGGGTCGTCGGGTTCCCGCAGCAGAAGCGCTTCGGGCGCCCCGACCGATTCCGCCTTGAGGGGCGTCGGGCCGGCGGGAGCGGGCGTCGAGGGCGCCGGCGCCGGCGCGACGACGTGACGGATGCTCAGCTCGCGCAGTTCCTGCGCCTCGGCATCCGTCAGGCTCCCGCCCGGTGCGTAAGCCCTGTGCTCCAGCTCACGTCGCCGCTTCGTTGCGTCGGTGCCGGGCATCCGTCAGCCCAGCTTCTCGAACTGCATCGCCGCCCAGATGAGCCATCCGGTGCTGCACAGCGTCGCGAACAGGCCCAGCACCAGCGCCCACATCGCCACGGCGCGATTCTCGATCGGGCGGCGCAGCGACATGATCGCGGCGATCACGGCGATGATCGCGACCGGGACGCCCCAGCCGACAAACATCGAGGTGGCGAGAGCGACGATCGCCGCGAACAGCGCCCACGGCGCCAGACGGGCGTCGTCCTCCGGCTCGGACGCCGTCGACGGCTCCCACCCGCTCGCGGCGAACTGCTCGGCATCCGGTTCGGGATGCTGCTGCCCGACCGGAACGGGGGCTGTGGGAAGTCGGCCGTACCCTTGGGACGCACCGGGCAGCGCGGCGTCTCCCGCGGGCCGCTCGACCTCGGGCGTGGGGCGCTCGATGTGGGGGTCGGTCATGCCCGGCTCACCTGGATCTCGGTCACCGGCAGTGTCGAGTCCGCGCCGAAGGCGAGTGTCGAGGCAGGGTGGCCGCTCGCGATCAGCTCGGCGGCGAGACCGGCGATCATCGCCCCGTTGTCGGTGCACAGGCTCAGCGGCGGGATGCGCACGGTCACGCCCGCCGCCTCGGCCCGCTCGAGCGCCACCTCGCGCAGCCGGCGGTTGGCGATCACCCCGCCACCGAGCAGCAGGCGCGGCACGCCGAGATCACGGCAGGCGGCCAGTGCCTTGGTGACCAGCACGTCGACGACGGCCTCGCGGAAGCTCGCGGCGACGTCCGCCGTGGGGATCTCCTCGCCGTTCGCCTCGGCGCGCTCGATCCACCGGGCGACGGCGGTCTTCAGCCCCGAGAACGAGAAGTCGTAGCGATGCTTCTCCAGGTCGGATGCCTTCGACAGTCCGCGCGGGAAGCGGATCGCCTTCGGATCGCCGTCCGCCGCGGCGCGGTCGATCTGCGGCCCGCCGGGATAGGGCAGGCCGAGCAGGCGCGCGACCTTGTCGAAGGCCTCGCCGGCGGCGTCGTCGACCGTCTCGCCGAGCAGCTCGACATCGGCGGTGAGATCGCGCACGTGCAGCAGCGAGGTGTGACCGCCCGACACGAGCAGCGCGATCGTGGGGTATTCGAGGGGCGCGGCGTCGTGTGCGGATGCGGATGACGAATCGGGTCGGGAGAGGATGTCTGCGGCGATGTGCCCGACCAGGTGGTTCACGGCGTACAGCGGCTTGCCCAGCGAGACCGCCAGGCCCTTCGCGGCGCCGACGCCGACCATGAGCGCCCCGGCGAGTCCGGGGCCGCTGGTCACGGCGACCGCGTCCAGATCGTCCAAGGTCACCTGCGCCTCGGCGAGCGCCTTCTCGATGGAGGGCTGCAGCGCCTCCAGGTGAGCGCGCGCGGCAACCTCGGGCACCACGCCGCCGTAGCGGGCGTGCTCGTCCATGCTCGACGCGATCGTGTTCGACAGCAGCGTGCGACCGCGCACGATGCCGATGCCGGTCTCATCGCAGCTCGTCTCGATGCCGAGCACCAAGGGCTCCGTGGTCATGCGTCTCCCTCCCCGGCAGGATTCTCGCGCCGGGCATCCCAGGCGCGCAGATCCAGCCGCATCACCACCGCATCGACGTCATCGGGCTGGTAGTAGCGGGGGCGCCGGCCGAGCTCGGCGAAGCCCTCGGAGGCGTAGAGCGCCTCGGCGACGGGGTTGTCCGACCGCACCTCGAGGAAGAGCTCCTTCGCTCCGCGCGCGACCGCTTCGGTGATCAGTGCGCGCAGCAGCGCACGGCCTCGCCCCCGCCCGCGGAACGACTCGTCGAGCGCGATGGTCTGGATGTCGGCATCCGCGCCGCCGGGCAGAGCGCGCACGCCGCCGTAGCCGACCACCCGCCCGTCCTCCTCGTCGACGAGATAGTGATTGTGAGCGCTGGTGAGCTCGGTGCCCATGGTCTGCTCGCTCCACGCGTCGGTGGGGAAGCTGCGGCGCTCGAGGTCCATGATCGCGGCGAGGTCGACGATCGCGGCGACGCGGAGGGTCACGATCTCACCCGCTTCGGCGCGCCCGGCTGCACCACGTCCGGCGAGCGCAGGTAGAGCGGCTCGGCGTCGGCGAGCACCCGTCCGGCCGCGACGGCGCGAGCCCCGACGCGGGCGAGGGCGACGGCCGAGAGTCCTGTCGCCTCGACGACGGGCTCGGTGAGCTCGGTGCCCTGCTTCTCGAGGCGGGTCGGCACGACGAGGTTCGGGATGCCGTCGGCATCCGCACCGTCGAACACGGTCACCGCGATCTCACGGCGCCGCGCGTCGGTGACGACCGCGAACCGACCTTCGGGGTCGGCGTCGAATGCGATGGCGAAGTGGCTCGGCACCGGGATGGCCGGGATGCCACGGCCGAGCGCGAACGCGCGTGCCGCGGCGATCCCGATGCGCAGGCCGGTGAAGGGACCCGGCCCCATTCCGGCGACCACGTGCGTGATGCCGGGGCGCGCGACCTGCCCGAGCAGGTCGCCGATCACCTCGGCGTGGCCGAGCGGATCGGGAGCGGATGCCTCGGCGACCACCCGCCCGTCGGCGTCGATGACGGCGACGGCCGTGCCCAGGGAGGTGTCGACGGCGAGGATCACGGTTCCAGATTAGTCGGCGTCACGACGGCGCGCCCTCCGGCGAACCACCGACGGCGGCAGGGCAGATCTGCCGCGGTCGGTCGATGCCGTCAGGGCGTCGGGGTGAAGGGTGTGTAGACCGTTGCGTCGCCCACGACGGGCAGCACCGTACCGGTACCGGTGATGATCGAGATCATCTCGAGCGAGCCCTGTGTATCGCCGCCGGTCGCGTTGTGAACGAAGAAGATCTCGAGCTGCCCGTTGGCGGGCACGGTGACGGGGGTGTCCAGGAAACGCGCGATGATGCCCAGCCCAGGTTCTAGCGCGCGCTGTCCCGTGTGGATCGAGCCTGCGACGTCGATCGCGCCGTAAGACGTGAACGGGTAGGGCCACAGACCCGTTCGGATCGAAACGGTGCCGTCGAAGTCCTCGCCGGTGTTGTTGAAGATCGTGAACCCTGCGGTGCCCTCGGTGTTCCCCTCTCCCCCGGGCATCACCGAGTAGAAGAGTCCATCCATCGGCGGCGTGGTCGACGCCGCGGCCAGCGGGACCGACGCCGCCACGGCGACGACGGGGACGCTCCAGGCTGCTGCGCGGGTGAAGGTGCGTCGGCTGATGCCGCGTGACTGCTGATCCTGCTCCATGGGGGCTCCTCTGCCGTTTGGGATACCAGGATATCGTGCGCCCCTCACGGCACAAATCGCGACGGCAGCACGGATCGCCCGCGCAGACCGTGGCCTCTCAGCGCTCCAGGCGCTCGATCGTCACGAACCGCGGCGCGTCGGCATCCAGATCGTCGTCATCGAGGTCCTCCGCCCCGCCGACCGGACGCTCGAACTCGATGTCCCACCAGGCGTCGGCGACGGCGGATGCCATGGGCCGTCCCCATTCGATCACCACCACCGATCGAGCGAAGTCGATGTCGAGGTCGTCCAGTTCAGCGGCGGATGCCAGCCGGTAGGCGTCGACGTGCACCAGCGGCGCCCCGCCGACCAGCGACGGGTGCGTGCGGGCGATCACGAAGGTCGGGCTCTGCACGGGCCCGCGCACGCCCAGCCCTTCGGCCAGACCCCGCGTGAAGGTGGTCTTGCCAGCGCCGAGTGGCCCGGTGAGCACGAGCAGGTCGCCGGCCTGCAGCTGCTCGCCGATGCGCAGACCGAGCCGCTCCATGGCATCCGACGTGCCGATCTCCCGGCGGCCGAGGAAGGCGGGGTCGATGCTCATGAGACGGTCCGCCTGGGCACCCGGTCTCCGATGCGCGTGACGATCTCGTAGTTGATGGTGCCGGCGGCATCCGCCCAATCGGCGGCCGAGGGGCGCCCGAGCGTCGGGTCGCCGAACAGCACCACCTCGTCGCCGACCGCGACGTCGGCGTCGCCCACGTCGACGACGAACTGGTCCATCGCGATGCGCCCGCAGACACGGTACGGCCGCCCGCCGATCAGCACGGGACCGCGATCGGATGCCTGCCGCGGGACGCCGTCGGCGTAGCCCAGCGGCACGAGGGCGAGCGTGGTCTCGCGCTCGGTGCGATAGGCGTAGTCGTACGAGACGCCGGTGCCGACGGGAACACGGCGCACCGCCGCCACGGCGGCACTGAGCGTCATCGCGGGGCGCAGCCCCAGCTCTGCCGAGGTGCGCCCGGCGAACGGAGACAGGCCGTAGAGCCCGAGGCCGATGCGCACCGCGTCGAGACGCGCCTCCGGGAGGGAGATGGCGCCGGCGGTGGCGGCGAGGTGGCGGATCTCGGGGCGGATGCCGAAGGACTCGGCCTGCGCGATGATCTCGTTGTAGCGCGCCAGCTGCGCTCGATCGTCGTCGGGCCCGGCCCCGGAGAGGTGGCTGAAGATACCGACGATGCGGATGCGGCCGATGCGCTCCAGGCGCGCGGCCTCGGCGAGCACCCGCTCCAGCTCGTGGGTCGCGATGCCGTTGCGGGACAGCCCCGTGTCGACCTTGAGATGCACGGATGCCGGCGAGGACGACGTCTCGGATGCGGCGAGCAGCTGCGGGTACGACGAGATGCCGAGCTCGATGCGCGCATCCACCGCCTCGTCGAAGCGCTGCCCTGGCGCGTGCAACCAGGCCAGCAGCGGTGCGGTGATGCCCGCCCGGCGCAGGGCGAAGGACTCCTCGAGGGTGGCGGTGCCGAGGCGTGATGCGCCGCCGGCGAGCGCCGCGGTGGCGACGGCGGGCGCTCCGTGACCGTAGCCGTCGGCCTTCACGACGCCGATCACCGGCACCCCGGTGAGGGCGCGCAGGTGCCGGACGTTGTCGGCGATCGCACCGAGGTCGATGGTCGCCTCGCGGAACGGGTGGGCGTCGGTCATGTGGCATCCGTTCTCTCGGCGATCACGTAGGCGGCGGCGAGGCCGGCGTCGTGGGTGAGGCTGAGGTGCAGCGCGGTGATGCCGCGTTCGAGCACGACTTCGGCGGTGGACCCGCTCAGGACGAAGTGCGGCCGGCCCGACGGTTCGGAAGCGATCTCGATCTCGGTCCAGTACACGCCGTCGCTGCCGCCGAGCGCCTTGATCAGCGCCTCTTTCGCGGCATAGCGCGCGGCGAGCGAGCGCAGGCGCAGCTGCTGCTCGGCCGGGGTGAACAGCCGCTCCCGCAGCCGCGGCGTGCGCGTGACCGAACGCTCGAACCGCGCCACGTCGACGAGGTCGATGCCGGTGCCGATGATCACCCGCTCAGCCTACTCGGCTCGCATCCGCCCTCCCCGCCCCGTCCCGCCCGCTCGCCCGCTGGCGGCCACCCGCCGGATGCCGGCCCCACCCACAGATGTCGGCAGACACGGCCGAATCCCACCTGCATCCGTCGTTCCCACCGACATCCGTAAGCAGGCAAGGCCACCCGCCGGATGCCGGCCCCACCCACAGATGTCGGCAGACACGGCCGAATCCCACCTGCATCCGTCGTTCCCACCGACATCCGTAAGCGGGCAGGCCCACCCGCCGGATGCCGGCCCCACCCACAGATGTCGGCGGATGCGGCCGAATCCCACCGACATCCGTCGTTCCCACCGACATCCGTAAGCGGGCAGGCCCACCCGCCGGATGCCGGCCCCACCCACAGATGTCGGCAGACACGGCCGAATCCCACCGACATCCGTCGTTCCCACCGACATCCGTAGGCGGAGGCGGGCACCCTCACTCTTCCTCCACAATCCCGTCATCGCCCCGTTTCGTCCACAGTCGCCGGGTTCGGCGTCCGCGCGGCGGCACGCGCGGACATGCTCGAAGGATGCTCGCTCCCGAAGACCTTCTCAGCCGATTCGGCGGCGTCGCCCGCGGCACCCACCTGCAGCAGTACGGATGCACGCGATGGCGCCTCTCCGACGCCGTCGCTCGCGGACGGATCCGCCGGGTGCGCCCCGGGGTCTTCGCACTTCCATCCGCCGACCGGAAGCTCGTGCTCGCCGCCGCTCACGGAGGCGAGCTGACCTGCGCGGATGCCCTGCGCGCACACGGCGTGTGGGTGCTGCCTGGCGAGGACGACGGCGTGCACGTGTGGCTCGGCCGCGCAGGGAGACCGCACGCCCATCGGGACTGCGGATGCGTGGTGCATCACTCCCCCGGGACGGCCAAGGTGGGGTTGGCGGCGGTACCCACAGCCCTGATCCACGCCTATCGATGCCTGAGTGAGGAGTCGTTCTTCGCCGCCTACGAATCGGCGTGGAACCGGCGGCTCCTCTCCGCCTCGGACCGGAGCCGCATCCGGGATGCCCTGCCCAGGGCCGCGACATGGATGCTGGACCTCGCGCGCCCGGATGCGCAGAGCGGGCTGGAGTCGCTGCTGCGCTTCCGCTTGCACCTGCTCGGCATCCGACTCGACTGCCAAGTCGGGATCCCGGGCGTCGGCCGCGTCGACTTCGTCGCGGCGGGCCGCCTGATCATCGAGGTGGACGGCCGCGAGAACCATGCCGGCGCCGAGCGACGCCACAGCGATCTGAGGCGGGATGTGGCAGCATCCGCCCTCGGCTACGAGACCCTGCGGTTCGACTACGCCCTCGTCGTGCACGACTGGGATGCCGTCGTCCGGGCGATCCTGCCTGCCATCGGCCGTGCGGGGGCGTGATGGTCTTGTTCCGACCTCACACATGTCGGCTCAGAACACGGATGTCGGCGGATTCGGCCCGTCGGCGCCGACATTCGTGTCGGCTGCCGACATCCGGCGGGTGCCCGCCCGACACGAGCGACGGCAGGGGACCCCCGCGGGCTCACTCCACGGTGACGGACTTCGCCAGGTTGCGCGGCTGGTCGACGTCCAGGCCCTTCGCGGTGGCGAGCGCCATGGCGAAGATCTGCAGCGGGACGACGGCGAGAAGCGGCTCGAAGAGCGCCCCGGCGAGCGGAATGCGGATGACCTCGTCGGCGTAGGGCAGCACGGCCGCGTCGCCCTCTTCTGCGACCACGATCACCCGAGCCCCGCGCGCGCGGATCTCCTGGATGTTCGAGACGACCTTGGAGTGCACGAGCGCGGAGTGGCGCGGCGACGGCACCAGCACGAACACCGGCTGACCGGGCTCGATCAGGGCGATCGGACCGTGCTTGAGCTCACCGGCGGCGAAGCCCTCGGCGTGGATGTACGAGATCTCCTTGAGCTTGAGCGCGCCTTCGAGCGCGATCGGGTAGCCCACGTGACGGCCCAGGAACAGCACCGATCGGGTGTCGGCCATCCAGCCGGCCAGCTGCGAGACGTGCTCGTTCTCCTCCGCCAGCACCTGCGCGACCTTCTCGGGCAGCGACTGCAGCTCGGCGACGTCGGCGGCGGCGTCGACCGCCGTGCCGCGCACCCGGCCCATGTGCAGTCCGAGCAGCAGCAGCGCGGTGATCTGCGCCGAGAACGCCTTGGTCGATGCCACGGCGACCTCGGGGCCGGCGTGGGTGTACACGACGGCGTCCGACTCGCGCGGGATCGTCGCGCCCTGGGTGTTGCAGATCGAGAGCGTCCTGGCTCCGCGCTCGCGCGCGTACTTGACGGCCATTAGCGTGTCCATCGTCTCGCCGGACTGGCTGATCGACACGACGAGCGTGTCGTCGCCGATCACCGGGTCGCGATAGCGGAACTCGTGCGCCAGCTCGACGTCGACGGGCACCCGCGCCCACTGCTCGATGGCGTACTTGCCGACCAGCGCCGCGTACGAGGCGGTGCCGCAGGCGGTGATGATCACACGGTTGATGCCGGTGAAGAGCTCGTCGAGTCCGTCGAGCTCGGGGATGACGACCTGACCGTCCTGGACGCGGCCGCGGATGGTGTTCGCCACGGCCTCGGGCTGCTCGGCGACCTCCTTGGCCATGAACGACGACCATCCGCCCTTCTCGGCGGCGGCGGCGTCCCACGACACCTCGAAGGGCTGCGCCTCGACGGGGGTGCCGTCGAAGTCGGTCACGGTCACCTCGGAGGGGGTGATCGCGACGATCTGGTCCTGGCCGATCGCGAGCGCGTTGCGGGTGTGCTCGACGAAGGCGGCGACGTCGGAGCCGAGGAAGTTCTCGCCCTCGCCGAGACCGATCACCAGCGGCGAGTTGCGGCGGGCGCCGACGACGAGGCCGGGCTGGTCCTGGTGCATGGCGAGCAGCGTGAAGGCGCCCTCCAGCCGGTTCACGATGTTGCGGAAGGCGTGCTGCAGGTCGCCCGTGCGGCGGTACTCCCGGCCGAGCAGTGCGGCGGCGACCTCGGAGTCGGTCTCGCTGACGAACGTGACACCCTCGGCGGTCAGCTCATCGCGCAGCGGCGCGAAGTTCTCGATGATGCCGTTGTGGATGAGCGCCAGCCGGCCTTCATCGGCCAGGTGCGGGTGCGCGTTCACGTCGGTCGGGCCGCCGTGGGTGGCCCAGCGGGTGTGGCCGATGCCCGTCATGCCGTCGGCGAGCGCGGCATCCGCGAGCGAGTCGCGCAGCACGGCGAGCTTGCCGGCCTTCTTACGCATGCCGAGGTGACCGTCCTGGTCGATGACGGCGATGCCGGCGGAGTCGTAGCCGCGGTATTCGAGGCGGGCGAGGCCCGCGAGAAGGATGTCCTGGCTGGGCCGCGGGCCCACGTATCCGACGATTCCACACATGCGTTCAAGAATAAGCGGCCTATTTTGCGAGGCATCTGAACGAAAGACCGCCTCCGCTCGCTGGAGGATGTGGCGCGACACGCCGCATCCCCGTGGAAGAAGCGACCGCATGCGCCACATCCGCGAGGAGAGCGGATGCCCCAGCCCACGCACCCCACGGAGCATGTGGCGCGACACGCGGCATCCCCACGCCCGCAGCGACCATATGCGCCACATCCGGGGAAAGCGGATGCCCCAGCTCGGGCAGTCCACGAAGGATGTGGCGCGACACGCCGCATCCCCGCGGAGGAAGCGACCATATGCGCCACATCCGGGGAAAGCGGATGCCCCAGCTCACGCCCTCCACGGAGCATGTGGCACGACACGCCGCATCCCCGCGGAGGAAGCGACCATATGCGCCACATCCGGGGAAAGCGGGTACCCCAACTCAGGCACTCCACGGAGCATGTGGCGCGACACGCCGCATCCCCGCGGAGGAAGCGACCATATGCGCCACATCCGGGGAAAGCGGATGCCCCAGCTCACGCCCTCCACGGAGCA
>NZ_JBHXID010000001.1:0-761794 GCF_042723935.1 Microbacterium sp. NPDC058342 | reverse complement strand
GTTGTGGCACGACACGCCGCATCCCCGCGGAGGAAGACACCACATGCGCCACATCCGCGGGGACGGGACGGGATGCTCAGACGCTCAGAGCACAGGAATGCTCGAGGCGCCGCGCGGCCGGGCTCAGACCTTGCGCAGCAGCACGCTCTCGACCGCGTGCTCGGCACCCTTGCGCAGCACCAGCGTGGCGCGGTGCTTGGTGGGCATGACGTTCTCGATCAGGTTCGGCATGTTGATGTCGTTCCAGTAGCCCAGCGCGGTGGTCTCGGCCTCGTCGTCGGTGAGGTGCGCGAACACGTTGAAGTACGACGAGGGGTTGCTGAAGGCGCCCTTGCGCAGGGCGAGGAATCGGTCGATGTACCAGCGGGTGATGTGCTCGACCTCGGCGTCGACGTAGATCGAGAAGTCGAAGAGGTCGCTCACTGCGACGTCGTTGGGGGCGGGCGGGGGCTGCAGCACGTTCAGGCCCTCGACGATCACCACGTCGGGGCGGCGCACCACGACCGTCGCGTCGGGGACGATGTCGTACCGCATGTGCGAGTAGAACGGCGCGCGCACCTCGGCCGCTCCGCTCTTGACCTCGGTGAGGAAGGAGATGAGTGCGCGGCGGTCGTACGACTCGGGAAAGCCCTTGCGGTCCATCAGCCCGCGTCGCTCGAGTTCGGCGTTGGGATAGAGGAAGCCGTCGGTGGTCACGAGCTCCACGCGCGGCGTGCCCGGCCAGCGGCTCATCAGCTCGCGCAGCAGGCGCGCGATGGTCGACTTGCCGACCGCGACGGAGCCGGCCACGCCCACCACGAACGGTGTGGTGGTGTCGTCCTCCTGCAGGAACTCGCTGGTCGCCGCGCCGAGGCGCTTGGCGGATGAGGCGTACAGGCTGAGCAGCCGGCTCAGCGGCATGTACACCTCGCGCACCTCGTCGAGGCTGAGGCGGTCGCCGATGCCGCGGATGCCGACGACCTCGGTCTCGCTGAGCGGCTGGTCCAGGCCCGCCGCGAGACGCGCCCAGTCGGCACGGTCGATCTCGCGGTACGGAGACAGCGGCAGGTTCGGGGCGGCGGTCACGGAGTACATGGTATCCGGCGGCGGCGCGTGCGACCGTCGCGCACAGGGGCGCCGCAGCCGGGCGCCGGCCGATCCACGCGGGGCCGTGCGCGGGCGCGAGTATTCTCATCCCGTGCGCCTGGGAGTCCTCGACATCGGATCCAACACCGTCCACCTGCTCGCCGCCGATCTTCATCCGGGTGGGCGTCCGCTGGCGACCACGAGCGACCGCACGGTGCTGCGCCTCATGCGCTACCTCACCGACGACGGCGCGATCAGCCCGGAGGGTGTGCGCGCACTCGAGGATGCGGTGGAACGAGCCCGCCGGGTCGCGGATGCCGACGATCTGCACGTGCTGCTCGCCACGGCGACCAGCGCGGTGCGCGAGGCCGCCAACGGCGCGGAGGTCATCTCGCGCATCGAAGAGCGACTCGGGCAACGACTGCAGGTGCTGACCGGTGAGCTGGAGGCCGAGCTGACGTTCCTCGCCGTGCGGCGCTGGTTCGGCTGGTCGGCCGGGCGCCTCATGCTCCTGGACATCGGCGGCGGATCGTTCGAGTTCGCCGCCGGCGAGGACGAGCTGCCGGAGGCGGCAGCATCCGCACCTCTCGGCGCCGGACGCATGACGATCGACTTCCTGCGCGAAGACCCGCCCGGTGAAGACAGGGTGGCGCGGCTGCGCGAGCACGCCCGCGCGACGCTCGAGCCGATCGCGCAGCGTTTCCGTGCGCTCCCCCGCCCCGACCACATCGCCGGCACCTCCAAGGCGATCCGGTCGCTCGCGCGCCTGGTGGGGTACGCCGGGCCCGGTTGGTCGGGTTCCGAGCGGATGCTGCTGCCGCGCACCGCTCTGGGGTCGTGGATCCCCCGGCTCGCCCGCATCCCAGCATCCGCCCGGCAGGAGCTTCCCGGGATCACCCCCGACCGCGCGTTCCAGATCGTCGCCGCCGCGGTGTGCCTGCACACGGCGATGGAGATGCTCGACATCGCCGAGCTGGAGGTGTGCCCGTGGGCGCTGCGCGAGGGCGTGCTGCTGCGTCACATCGAGCAGGCGGGAGCGGATGCCGGCGACGCGGCGGAGCCCGTGACGTTCTAGGCTGTGAGCATGCATCGATCTGAGGATCGCGGCCTTCTGGGGAGGCCAGGCAGCGGGATCGACGCACCCACGGCGCGGAGTCGCCGTGAGCGTCGCCTGCTGCGTGCCGACCCCGAACAGCCGCAGCCCGCCGTCGATTCCGACGGCCGGCCGCCGACACAGCCGGAGACCACCATGACCGCCGAGTCGGAGTTCTCGCTCGCCGGGCTCTTCACGAGCGTCCGCGAGGATCTGCCGCACGCGCAGCCGAACATCCTGACGGTCTGCACGGGGAACATCTGCCGCTCCCCGCTCGCCGAGACCGTGCTCGCGACGCGCCTCGCCGATCTCGACGTGCGCGTGCACAGTGCCGGCACGCAGGCGCTGGTGGGGCATGGCATGCCCTCGCAGGCGCGCGAGCTCGCCCTGCGCAACGGCGTCACCGCCGAGCGCGCCGCCGCACATCGTGCGCGCCTGCTCACCGAGGACCTCATGCAGGCCGCAGACCTGGTGCTCGCCATGAGCGGCGAGCACTCGACCGCTGCGATGCAGCTCGCGCCGCGCCGGATGCACCGCACGTTCACCGTGCGGGAGTTCGCCCGCCTGGCCGCGACACTCGACGACGATGCGCTGCGCAGCATCGCCCAGCAGGCGGGCAACCCGCGTTCCCGATTCAACGTGCTGGTGCAGGCGGTCGCCGATCAGCGCGGTGTCGCCCCGCGCGCCGCCGGCGATGAGGACGTGGTCGATCCTTACCGGCAGTCCGCAGAGGTGTACGCCCGGTCGGAGGCGCAGCTGGTGCCGGCACTCGCGCAGGTCGAGCGCGTGGTGCGGGTAGCACTGAGCTGAGGGCGGGGATGCCGTCGGAAGCGCGCCGAGGCGGGCGGCTCAGCGCTTGATCTTGACGTAGTGCATCAGCGCCACACCACCGCGACGCCATCGCAGCAGCCGGTGGGCCCATGCTTCACGGGCCGTCGGCAGACGCGTCGGATCGTTGCGCGGGATGTCCGCGCGCGAGATCCACAGTGCGCGCACGAGCACGGCCGGCTTCTGATGCAGCGGAGCCGCTCTGAGAGAGTGCAGCCAGGACACCGCCGCACCGTCCTCGATCGTGGCGCGGTTGGTGTTCCACAGATGCTGCTGTCGTGCATCGGCATCGAGCTCGTACGGCCGCCCGATCAGGTCGAACAGCTCCCGGAGCACCCACTGTGCGCGTCCGACGCGCGCGACGTCGATGAACTCCTCGCGCTCTTCGGGCGAGAAGTCATCGATGAGCAGGTGCGCAACCTGCTCGAGCTCGCCGGCGTGCCGCGCCGACTTCGAGTAGCGAACGGCGTGCAGGGCGGCGATCACCGCACTGGCACCGCGTGAGGGAACCGAGACGTCGACGTGAGCGACCTCCATCCGCCCCCGGGTCTGCCAGAGCCGCTCGAACACCTCCGCATCGGTCGCGAAGAATCCGGGAAAACGCACGTGCGCGTCGATGTCGTTCGGCCAGTCGTCCCGGATGAACGTCACCGAGTGGGGACCGAGCAGCGAGGGGACCTCGCGTTCCACGCGCAGGTGCCAGCCGTGTCCGGTGAGGAGCCGACAGAACTCGTCGAACCTGGACGGCTCCACGATCACGTCGGCGTCGGCCGCGACCCTCGGCTTGCGCAGGCCGTACCGATCGGCGACAAGACCCTTGATCGACAGAAGGCGGATGCCGGTGTCACGACCGATCTGCGCGAGGAGGGCGTGAGCGAGCTCATTCGCCTCGTTGAGCGAGAAGCTCACCATTCGCTGCTCCACAGCATCCCTCCCTTCCCCTCGAACCTATCGAAGCCCGCGCCGACGCGGCGGCGCACGCTCACCTGCTCACGCGGCGATCAGCTGAAGCCGGGCCAGGTCGTCGATCAGCGCTTCGAGATGAGCGCGGATCTCCCCCTCTGCGACGTCGAACACCTCGGTGAGACGGCGCAGCAGTTCCTCGGCCATGAGGGGTCCGGTCTCGGCGATCTCCTCCCAGATCACTGCCGCGCTCTTCTCGAGCACGCACGGAACGGCACCGGGTGTCTGCAGGTCCAGCACGACGACCCGCTCACCGGTCGATGTCCACGCGACATCACCGGCGATGCTCACCGTCCTCGCCCCCCAGCCACTCACGATTGGTAGCCTAGCGAGTGTTCGCCGATCTCCCGACGGATGCCACGGTGCTCCGCCGCAACAATCCCCCGCCTATGTCCCGTTCGAGCGTCGCCTCTCTCCTCTCCGCGCACCTGGGTATGCCCACACATGTCGCGGGGGTCCTGGGCACGCGCTCGTTCCGCTCGATCACCGTCACCTACCATCGCGTGCGCGACGCCGCCTGGCAGTGGGCTCCTGTGGGGGCGAGCGCGCGCAGCACCGTCGTGCTGTTCCCCTCCGAGGGGACGCCGATCCCCGCCACCCACCCGGCGCCCGAGCAGGCCGCGGCCATCGGACTGTTCCTGCCGCCGGATGAGACGCGAACGCTGCCCTGGCCGTCCGGTGCTGAGGTGCTGGCCGTGTGGGTGCCGGAGCTGCTGCTGCAGGAGTTCACCGAAGGGGGGATGCCGGAGGCGTCCACGCTGTACAGCTCTCCTCTGACGATCGGCTTTCGCACCTTCGCGCAGGCGGTCGTGCGCCACCGCGACGAGGGTTCGTCGATGTCGCAGTACGCGATCGAGCGGCTCCTGGCCGAGATGACCTTCGGAGCACTTGTGGAGCGGCAGTCGGTGGAGGCCGATCAGCGGCCGAGCTCGCTGCTCGAGCGCGCCCGATCGGTGATGCTGATGCGACGCGAGGATCCGAGCTTCTCCACGCCTCAGCTGGCCGCAGAGCTGCACATCTCGCCCCGGCAGCTGCAGCGGGCGTTCTCTCGCGCGGGTATCAAGCCGGGTGACCTGCTTCGGCGAATGCGGGTGGAACTCGCGGAGTCGATGCTGCGCAACCCGCTGTATTCGGGGCTCACCGTCGACGAGGTGTCCCGCTACGCGGGGTTCACCTCCGCGCTGCAGCTGCGCCGCGCGCTGCAGGCCGAGGGTTCGCCCTCTCCGCGCGAGCTGCGCAGATCCGAAGCCACAGAATTGGGCTGATATCGCTTAACGGCGGCGCAGCGCTCCGGCATCCACGAGTTCGTCGATGACGGCGGCCACCCGCTCGGCGGCGTCTCCTTCCGGCGGAGCACCGTGCTCGGCCACGACCGCCCGGACGATGCCGTCGAGGTCGTCGCCTCGCGCGCAGGCGATCCAGACCGTGGGCGCGATCCCGTCGAGGACCTGCAGATTGGCGCCTGCCATGACGATCACGAAGCCATCGGTCAGAATCGCGTCGTCGACGACGTCGACGGAGTACGGGCCGGAGTCGGCTGCGTCGGGGAGCGGATGCCAGACGGATGCTTCCGCCGCGCTGTCCAGCAGCTGCGGGAGCAGCGGCGGCACGGTCGACGAGTCCGGATACCGCAGGCGGCGAACGCCGCCGATCGCGTCGCTCAGTGCCGCGATCGTCTGCAGAGGGCGGCGCTGCTCACGCAGATAGCTCATCTGCGACACCAGCTCGGGCAGCGCCTCGACCAGGGGCACCGAGGCGATCTCCGGTGCGCCCAGCTGCTCGTCGCGCTCGATCAGCACGAGCGCGGCGAGACGCAGCTCCGCGCCGGGAAGGTCGCCCAGCCCGGCCTCTTCGGGAGACACTTGCTGTTTCGGCGCGCCGTCGCGAACGACCGACAGCGGCTTCCGGTACGCCTGCACTCGCAGGTCTGCGTCGGCCGCGACGGTCTCGTCGGTCACGTAGCCGCAGTGGCGGGCGAGTTCACGGCTCAGCGTCGTCTTGCCCCGCCCCGACGGGCCGACGAATGCGGCGACACGGCCCCGGTCGTCGGCGACGCCTGCTGCGTGGAACATCAGCGCACGTCCACGGAGAGCGTCGAGGGCGGCAAGGGTCACGTCGACCGTGAGGCGTTCCATCGCTCGGTCGAAGTCGGTGCCGGCGGTGAACGTCAGGGTGAGATCGGGGGTGCCGTCACCGGTGCCGGCCGCCCCCGTCCATGCCCGGCGCACGTCCCGACGCTGGGCATCGTCGAGATCGGTGCCGAGTTCGACCCGCATGCGCAGACCGAGAACATCGATGTCGAGGAACTCCGTCACGACGATCGGTGCGTGCTGCGCCGGCGGGGCTGGTCGTCCGGTTCTGCTTCGGGCTCCGAGAAAGCCTGGTCGGTGAGTCCGGTGATCGTCGACGTGGGCTCGTCGTCGTTCTCGAGCCGGTAGTAGTCGCCGTGGTACTGGTATCCGTAGTACGCGGCACCGCTGCCGCGTCGCGGCACGCGGTTGAGGACGATGCCCAGGGCGCGGGCACCCGCACGCTCGAGGTTGCCGAGCGCCTTGCCGAGCACCTCGAGGGTCGTCTTGCCGACGGTCGCGACGATGATCGCACCATCGGTGCTGTGTCCGAGCACCGCGGCATCGGTCACGGGGATGAGCGGGGGCGCGTCGATGATCACGACGGCTTCGCGCGCGATCGCCTCGAGCAGCTCCTTCATGCGGGCGGAGCCGAGCACTTCGCTGGGGTTCGGCGGGATCTTCCCTGCGCCGATGACCAGCAGCCGGCCGTTGCCGCCCACACGGTGCGCCACGTCGGCGAGTTCGGCGCGGCCGGCCAGCACGTCGGAGAGCCCGGCGCCCTTGGGCAGACCGAAGATGGTGCTGACCATCGGCCGACGCAGGTCGCCGTCGATGAGCACGACCTTCTGGCCGCTGGTGGCGAGCGTGATGGCGAGGTTCGATGCGGTCGTCGACTTGCCGTCACCGGGAAGGGGGCTGGTGACGACGAGAACGCGGGGCGGGTTGTCGACGTCCATGAACTGGATGTTCGTGCGCAGTTCGCGCATCGCCTCGGCGATGGCGAAGAGGTGCGACTTGGAGCTGCTGGCCGAGTTGCCGCCGTCGAACGGGATGAGCCGGTCGTCGGCGGTGAACGTCTTCTCCTCGGGTACCGTGCCGACGACGGCGACGCCGGTCTCGCGCTCGACGGATTCGACGGAGCGGATCCGACGGTCGAGGGTGTACCGGAGCAGTCCATAGCCGATCGCAAGGGCCAGGCCGATCAGCCCGCCGATGGCGAGGGCGAGTCTGGTGTTCGGCGAAGACGGGCTGGCCGGCAGCCGCGCCGAGTCGACCGGGCGCAGGAATACGGCACCCTGCTTGGTCGCGTCGCCGGACTCGATGTCGTTGACCTCTGCCGCCATGCCGCGCACCCAGGCCTCGGCGATGTCCCGCGCCTTCTCCGGCGTCGACGCGTTGGCCGTCACCCGCAGCGATGTCGTGTCGAGCGGGTTCGTCACGCTGATGGTCGACACGAGACCATCCGGGGACTCGTCGAGCGCGAGCTCTTCGATCACCCGCGCCGCCACGCTGCGGGAGCTGCCCAGCTCGACGTAGGTCTTGACCTTCTGGTTGGCGATGTTGTTGCCGAGGGACTGCATACCGAGGTCGTCCGACCCGGTCGTGGCCTGCACGATCGCCGTGGAGTCAGCGGAGTACACCTTGGGCTGCGTGAGCGTCCAGCCGAAGGCGAGCACGACTGCGGCGACGATGATGAGCAGCATGCCCAGCCAGTGCGCCCGGAAGACGCGCAGATAGTCCCTCAACTCCATGTGCGTGTGCACCCCTCAGTCTCACTGACGCAACAGTGCCTCTGAATGTATCAGTCGCCACCTTGGTCTTCCGGCGCCGTGTGCGACTTCGCTCCGTCCAGACGTGACAGAACCCTCCCGGGCGGGAGGGTTCTGTCGTCGACGGCTCCTGATCAGAGTTCGGTGCAGCGTCCGATGACGACTCCGACACCACCCACGCCGGTCAGGCGTGCGGAGTCTGCGTTGTTCGCCGGGTTCGTGTCGACGTACCCCTGGGGCAGCGACTCGAGGCGCAGCGTGAACGTGCTCGCGATGAAGACACCCAGGAGACCGCTGACCGAGGCGGTGAAACTGTTGGTCGGGCTCTGGATCGTGACCCGCGCCTGCGTCGGGCTGAGGACGTTGACGGCGATGCCCGTGCCCAGACCGCCCAGCTGCACCTTCGCGAGATTCGCGCTCTCGAGGATGAACGTCGTGCCGACGGGGATCTGGCCCCCAGTCGAGGTGATCTCCCAGCGGGGCAGCGTGATGCCGATGCCGGCGATGCTGAGCCCGTAGCACTCGGCGTTGACGCTGATGTCGAGCTCGGTGTCACCGGACGCAGCGCGCGCCGGTGCGGCGACGGCGGCCGCGATGACCGGCGCAGCCCACGCTGCACCCTTGACGATGGTGCGCCGTTCGATCTGGCGCGGTGCCTTGATGTTCTCGTCCTGCATGTCTCTGCCCCTCAATGCTTCCCAGTGGTGTCGCGAAATGCGCGTCGTGCGGTCGGATCGAACGCACAGGACCGATACTCCGAGGACGCCCGTCGGCGCTCAACGCGGATGTCGCACTATTGACGCAAGCTGTCGCGGAACTGACCACGCGCCGGGGTCAGGCTGAAAGCATTCGTCCCTGGCGGGTCCGGCTGGGGAGGGGCAGATCGCGCGCGGCGAAAGCTCGACGCAGCGCGGCCGCCGTCTTGAATCCGGCATGCTCGGCGATCTCGGCGATGCTGAGCGGGTCGTATGCGGGGTTTCCGAGCAGTTCGTTCGCCAGGTCGACTCGCATGCCGCGCAACTCGTCCGCCGGGGCGCTCTTCTCTGCTGCGAACATCCGCTGCACGTGCCGCGTCGAGGCGTGCAGTTCTCTTGCGAGTTCCGCGATGCCGAAATCCGGTTCCGCACGTTTCATGAGCATGAGGGATCGCGCCCGGTCGATCATGCGGCTCTCGCGCGCGCCTGCGACGTTCTTGGGAACTGATTCGAGGAGCGCTCCGAACGCCATCTCCACGACGACGCGCTCGACGAGGTAGTCGGTGTAGAGCGTCGGCTCTGACGGCTGGGTCAAGAGCGACGTGAGGAACGCGCGGAGACCGGACGTCAGCGGTGTCGCCGCCATCACCCGCCCCGGTGTCTGAACCCCGTCCTCGACTTCCATCAGTGAGTCCCAGGGCAGCCAGATGCAGACGGCGGAACCAGCCTCGGCTGCTTCGAGGGTCACCTGTCGGTAGGGATGCAGGAATGCAGCCTCGCCGGGCGACGCAGTGATGGAATCCGGTTCCCCGTCCACGCGCACGGGCACGTCGGCGAAGATCAGGCCGGCGACCGAGGAACGCGAGCCCGGCTGCTCCTTCCAGTTCCACACGGCGCCGCGGTCGAACACGTGCTTCGTCGCGAGGGTGCTGCGGTGTCTGCGTGCAGCCGTCGGATGCTCGTTCCCGTGCCCCAGCAGACGCATCACGGCAGCGATGTCAATCACATTCCCCAAAGCGGACCTCCCCAGATCCTCACGTGCGCCCGGCCCCATCCGTCAGCGCTCCGTGGTCACAGCATAGCGGTGAGACGCGTTCTGCGACACGGTCGGCCGAATGTGCGACACCGTGTCGATCCGGCGGAGCCGGCACGACGTACGCTGGCATCGTCGATTCGGATGTCTTGGAAGCAGGCGCAGGTGAACGCAGCATCCGCTCTGCTGAGCGCAGGCATCGCTCTCGTGCTGATCCTCAGCGCTGTGGGCAAGCTGCGCGCGCTGGAGAACGCGTCGTCGGCCTTGCACGCGTTGCGGCTTCCGCGCGTCGCACCGCGCACGATCATCGTCGCTCTCGCCGTCGTCGAGTTGTCTGTCGCGGCCGGGCTGTTCCTGCCGGGGGCCCTTGCCCGCGCCGCTGCGATCGCAGCGGCAGCGTTGGCGCTGTGCTTCCTGATCGTCGTCACGAGGGCGTACCTCCTTGGCTCGCGGGAGGATTGCGGTTGCTTCGGCGCGGGGGGACCTCCGATCTCAGCGCGCCTGGTCATGCGCAACGCGGCGCTGCTGACGGCGACGGTGCTGCTCAGCATCCTCGCGTGGAAGGGATCGGTCCCGTTCAGTGCGCTGACAGCACCGGATGTGGCGCAATCCCTCGTCGTCCTGCTCTCGGGCGCGCTGCTGGCCGCAGTGCTCTGGCTGTCTGTCGATCCGAGCCACGTGCCTCGGACCGATCCCGTTCCGTCCGAGGCCGAGAGCATGGACGACAACGCCCGCCCGCACGTCGTCCTGATCGAGAGACGGACCGGAATCCCGCGGGACATCAGCTCGGCAGCGGCGTGGAGAGCGCAACTGCTCATCTTCGTCAAGCCCGGATGCGGCTCCTGCGTGGAGGTGATGGCGGAACTCGATGAACGAATCGACCGCCTGAAGCGCGTCGCTGCACCGTCGCTGATCGTCGGCGCCCCTGCAGGGCATGTTCCCGCCGAGCGAGACGACGACCGCTTGCTGCTCGACCCGGCCGACCACAATGCACGTCTGCTCGGAGTGGGCGAACGCAGACCGGTGGCTGCTCTTATGGCGACGGACGGATCCGTGGTGCAGCCGCTGGCGCGGGGACGCGACGAGATTCTGCAACTGTTCGACGTGCTGGAGCAGGCTGCCGGCTGAGTGCCGCGGGCGTCCTTGATCCTCCGGTGACTCCTCCTTCTTTGAGCGGAACGCACGGCCTCGTAGGCGAAGATGGGGTCGTGACCTCCGACGACACCGAAGCCGTTGCATCGCGTCCGCTCTGGCGGCGCATCACGGGCAGCACCTGGTTCCACCTGATCGCCGCGTTCGTGATCGTCGGCGCGATCCTCTCGTTCGTCGCGAAGCCGTACTACGTGCCGTCCGGCTCGATGGAGCAGACGCTGCTGCCAGGCGACCGTGTGCTGGTGAACCGGCTGGCCTACGTCGGCTCCGAACCGGGGACCGGCGACGTCGTCGTGTTCGACGCCGATGACACCTGGGGTCATGACGGATCGGTCGACGACGGCCCGCTGAAGTCGGCGCTGCGCTGGGTGGGCGAGGTCACCGGCTTCGGCCCGTCCGGTTCTCACACGCTCATCAAGCGAGTCATCGCGGGCCCCGGTCAGACGGTGTCCTGCTGCGACGCGCTGGGCCGACTGCTCGTCGACGGCGAACCGCTCGACGAGCCCTACATCTTCGAGGACCTGCCGTTCGAGCCCGGCACGACCGACTGCGAGAGCTCACCCGCATCGCCGCGATGCCTACCGGAGGTGACCGTCCCGCCGGGTTCGTATCTGGTGCTCGGCGATCATCGAGCGGCGTCGTCTGACGGCGCCTACCCCTGTCGCGCCGCTGGCGCAGATCCCGAAGAGTGCTGGCGCTGGGCGAAGCGCGACCAGATCGTCGGGAAGGCCGCCGTCGTGCTCTGGCCGATCGGCCGGTGGACGGGCATCTGAACGCGCTTCGCATCCGATCCGATCGGATTCCGTCGCTCTTCGATCATTCTACGACGCGGGAAGAGTCGTCTGGCGACTTATCCGCCAGTCTCGGACATGTCATCCGACGTGAGCCGCTCCCCCGGGCGGCGCCCCTTCTCTTCGCCGGCGCAAGCCACGAACTCCTAGGAGAACCATGACCATCAAAGACACCGAGCTCTCGCGCCGCACGCTCGTCAAGGGCGCCGCATGGTCGATGCCCGTCATCGCCGTCGCCGCCGCGACCCCGATGGCCGCTGCGTCGACGACGAACGCGAGCCTCGCATGGACCAGCACCGACAGCGGTCTGCTGGGTCTCGAACTGCTCGACGAGGGTGGCGTGCTGACCGCGTCCGCTGTGGTCACCGTGCCGGACGAGTACACGATCACCAACGGCCCCGGCGCGATCACCAGCGAGACCGCTACGGTCACCATCGCAGTGGGCGTTCCCTCTGGTGTCAGCGTCGCCCTCGGTCACCTGCGCAGCTTCGGTGTGGCGTCGGTGGACGGCATCGCCACCACCGCCGCGGAGCGCAGCGTCACCTACGCGGGACCCATCGGCTTCCCGACCACACTCTGGACGGGCACGCGCAACGTGACCATCGCCAGCGACGGCACACTCGCGGTTCCGGTCGAGTTCGGTCTCGTGGGAGAGTCGACCTCGCTGGTCGACCTGTCGCTTCTGTCGACCTTCCCCGTGCAGCTGGGCGTCGAGTTCGCCGACGGATCGTCCTACCTCGCGACATCGTCGATCTCGGTTCTGGCCAACGCTGGCATCCTCTGAGCCGTATCGTCTCGAAAGGCGCGTCTCCTCACGGGGGCGCGCCTTTCGCCGTTCCATGACGCCTCGTCGAGCACGCGGATAGGGAATGATGGAGGAAGTGTCTTTCTGGGGAGGAAGCGTCATGCGTCTATCCGTCATCGGCTGCGGCTATCTCGGTGCTGTCCACGCCGCTGCCATGGCATCCATCGGTCACGAGGTGGTCGGCATCGATGTCGACGCGAACAAGATCGCCTCCCTCTCCCGCGGTGAGGCTCCCTTCTTCGAGCCCGGCCTGCAGGAGATCCTCACCGAGGGCATCGCCTCGGGCCGCCTCTCCTTCACGACCGACGTCGCTGCCGCCGCTGGGGCGACAGTCCACTTCGTAGGCGTCGGAACGCCGCAGCAAGCGGGCGGCTACGCGGCAGATCTCACATACGTGAATGCTGCGATCGACTCGCTGCTCCCGCACCTGGCCCCGGGCGACGTCGTAGCCGGAAAGTCGACTGTTCCCGTCGGAACTGCAGCGGATCTTGCCCGAAGGGTATCTGGCACCGGGGCCACGCTCGTGTGGAACCCGGAGTTCCTGCGTGAGGGCTGGGCGGTGCAGGACACCATCGACCCCGACCGTCTCGTCGTCGGGGTGCCCGCGGGTGCAGAAGGCGAGCACGCCGCTGAGACGCTGCGTGAGGTCTATCACCCCGCCGTCGCAAAGGGCACGCCGTTCATCGTGACCGATTACGCCACGGCGGAACTGGTGAAGGTCTCCGCGAACGCGTTCCTGGCCACGAAGATCTCGTTCATCAACGCGATGGCCGAGATCGCCGAGGTCACCGGCGCCGACGTGACGCAGCTCGCGGACGCGATCGGCCACGACGCGCGCATCGGCCGCAAGTTCCTCGGGGCGGGCATCGGCTTCGGAGGCGGGTGCCTGCCAAAGGATATCCGCGCCTTCTCGGCCCGCGCCGAAGAGCTCGGGCGCGGTGAGTCGGTGAACTTCCTGCGCGAGGTGGACGCCATCAACCTGCGGCGCCGGGAGCGCGCCGTGCAGCTCGTCGTCGACGCGCTCGACGGCGCCGTGTTCGGCAAGAAGGTCGCTGTGCTCGGCGCCGCGTTCAAACCGCACAGCGACGACGTCCGCGACTCTCCTGCCCTCGATGTCGCGGTGCGGCTCCACGGTCTGGGCGCGCACGTGGTCGTGACCGACCCCCAGGCGATCGACAACGCCCGGCGCCTGCACCCGCAGCTCGCCTACGAGGCCGATCGCGACGCGGCCATCCGCGACGCCGATGCCGTCATCATGGTGACCGAATGGGACGAGTACCGCCGCGAGCTTTCGCCCGCGCACGCGTCGTCGCTGACCCACGGCCGGGTGGTGGTCGACGGCCGCAACGGTCTGGATGCTGCGGCGTGGCGCGACGCCGGCTGGTCGTACTACGGGATGGGGCGGCCATAGTGACGGGACTTCTCGTCCACGAGTGGATCGAGGCCTCCGGCGGCGCGGAGAATGTGCTCGAGGCGATGGCTCGCGCGTTTCCGGATGCCGACATCCAGTGCCTCTGGGACGACGCACCACACCGGTTTGCTAATCGCGCCGTACACGAGAGCTGGCTCGCGCGAACGCCGCTTCGCCGACACAAGGCGCTGGCGCTGCCTTTCACGGTGGGTGCCTGGCGGGGCGTGCGGGCGCGACAGGATTACGAGTGGATGCTGGTGAGCTCACACCTGTTCGCACACCATGTGACGCTGGCTCATCGCGATGTGCCGAAATATGTGTATGCGCACACTCCGGCGCGGTACATCTGGAACCCGGAACTGGACGAGCGCGGCAACGGCATCGCCGTGCGCGCTGTCTCTCCGGCCTTCCGCCGGCTCGACCGAAAGCGGGCACAGGAGGCGACGGCGATCGCGGCGAACAGCGCGTTCGTGCGCGATCGCATCGCCGCCGCGTGGGAGCGTGACGCGGTGGTGATCCACCCGCCGGTGGCGGTCGACCGCATCCTGTCGCAGAGCGACTGGCGCACCCAGGTGACCGACGACAGCGAAAGACGGCTGCTCGAATCCCTCTCCGACACATACATCCTGGGCGCATCGCGGTTCATTCCCTACAAGCGGCTCGATCTGGTCATTGCGGCCGGCGAGCGCGCGGGGCTTCCCGTCGTAATCGCCGGGCGCGGCCCCGAAGAGGCGCGGCTGCGCGCGATGGCCGATGCGGCGTCGGTTCCCGTACTGATCGTGGTGTCACCCTCTGACGCACTGCTGTACGCGCTCATGCAACTGGCTGCGGTGTTCGTCTTCCCCGCCGTGGAAGACTTCGGCATCGTGCCCGTCGAGGCCCAGGCCGCCGGCAGCCCCGTCGTCACCGGTCCCGTCGGCGGACAGGTGGAGACCTTCGTAGACGGGGTGAGCGGCGTCGTCGCGGACTCGACCGATGCCGTGGACCTCGCGCACGCGGTGCAACGAGCGTCGGCGCTTGATCCGATCGATCCGTCGTGCACCCAGCGCTTCTCCGAGACTCGATTCGCCGGCGAGCTCGCCTCGTTGGTCTCTGACCCGACCCGAAGGAGGACCGGCTCATGAACGTTCGCAGTTCACCGGCTGCCCTCATGATCTTCGATCCGAAGCTTGCCCGCGGGGGCGGTCAGGTCGTCCTGGAAGACTTGCTCAGTCACCTCCAGTCCGAGCCTGACATCCATCTGGTTATGCCCGCCGACGGTCAACAGCAGATCTCGATCCCGAAGAGCGTGAACCGCCACGGATCCCTGGGAGATTACGTTTCGACCCTGGCGCCCGGTGAACCAGTGGTGATGGTCTCGAATGCGAACTCAGGTATGCCGTCGCTCGTGAAGACGGCTCGTTCAATGCGTTCTCAGGGGCACACTGTCCACACGATCGCGATCGTGCACAACTATCCTTCCGACCCTGTCCGCGCGTTCGCCACGCGCAAGTTTCTCGCGGAGTTCGATGAGGCGATCGTCGTCGAGCCCGGACTCACGTCGCTTCGCGCAGACGCGCTCACGCCAAGCTGGTTGAGCTTGCGGACTCCTCTGCAAACGATGGCTGACTTTCCAGAGGGGCGAATCACACGGACTCTCCGCGTCAAGTCGTACGGCCGTCCCGACAAGGAGAAGGGGCTCGACTTTCTCCCGCAGATCTTCGGTCCGCTTTCCGAAGCGGGCTACGAGTGCGAAGTGGCCTTGGGCAACGGGTTCAGTCTCGACAAGCGCTACGGCGATCGGCTGCGAAGGGACCTCGCGCCGTGGCTGACGGATGGTTCGCGAAACTCGACGTGGATCGAGCCGGGCGATGTGTTCATCATCCCGTCGCGAACCGAGGCCGCCTGCCTTCTCACCCAAGAGGTGCTCTCTCGGGGGGCGTTCGCCATCGCCAGCCGCGTCGGGCTGATGACATACCTATCACCAGACAACGTCGGCATGCGCACGTTTCCGCGCGGGGATACCACCACAGCGGTCAAGGTGGCGCGTGAAGCTCTGGAAATGGATGCTGACCGCTTCTCCTTCGAGTGCCTCGAAGGCGTGCAGTTGATCGAGCACCGAGCAGGGCGGTGGCACGAGGACGTTGTGCGCACGCTTCTTGAGCGACGGGCCAGGTTCTGACGCACATGAAACCTGCGATTCGGAGCGTCCACATCGCCGACTCGGACGGGTCCTCGCTTGAGGGGGGCGGTGCTGAGATCGTCTTCGACGCCACCATTCGCGCCGCTCACCAGCTCGGGCACGACGTCACCGTCTTCACGGCGCCGCCGCAGCGCACGCCTCTCTCATACGTGTATTCGCGGCGGGTGCACCGCGCGGCGCGCAACCTGCTGGACGACGTTCGACCGAGCATCATTCACCTGCAGAACTTCTATCACTACCTCTCCCCGAGTGTTCTCGCCGCCATCCGTGATCACAAGGTCACGAATCCGACCGTTCGAGTCGTGTTCACTGCGCATGACTTCCATCTGATCTCTCCGAACAGCGGATTCCAGCACTATCGACGCGGACGTCCCATCTCCTACGACGTCGAGAATCCGAGGATCCGCTGGTTCCATCGCTTCGACAGGCGATCCTGGGCGCATTCTCTGTTGAAGCTCGCGCAACATGTCTACGCGTATCGAGTGAAGCGGTTGCACAATGCGATCGATGTCATCATTTCTCCCAGTCAGCTGATCGCCACCGCACTGCGCCGTTCCGGCGTGACGACACCGATCAACATTGTGCGGAACCCGATCTTCGTTTCCCCCGCGCCGCCCGAAAACACACGCGAGGGTCTCGCCTTTCTCGGACGGCTGACGCCTGCCAAAGGCCTGTTGCAGTTCGTGACCCAACTGGAAGCGCTGAGTGTGGCATGCAGGCTGGACGTGTACGGAGACGGACCTCAGCGCGACGCGCTCGTGGACTTCGCGAGCCGTAGCCGTCACGTCGACCTTGCGCTGCATGGTCATATTCGCCACGAAGACATCTCGGCCGTGCTGACGAGACACCGGGCCCTCGTGTACCCGTCCACCTGGTTGGAGAACGCGCCACTGGCCGTTGTCGAGGCGGCATCGCTAGGTCTGACCCTGGTTGTTCCTCACCAGGGCGGCGCTCGCGAGATGGCGGAACTCTCAACACTTCACGAGTTCTATGACCCGACAGACGCCACGTCCATAGAAGATGCCGTACGCAAGGCCTTGGCGACGAAGACTGCGAACAAGCTGCGCAACCCGCAAGCCTTTCTTTTCAACACTTACGTCGAGCAGCTTCAGTCCACATACGCAATCGGTGACACTTGACGGCGGCGAGCACTGAGTGATTGCCGTTGCGACAGGACACGTCGGCCCGCGGACCAGTCAGCTCATCAGCCCGTCGTAGTGGTTCTCGAGTGCTTTGGTTCGCGTCGTCACGGTGAACTCCTCCTCGAACCTTGCCCGGGCAGCAGCTCCCATTTGTCTTGCGCGACGATCCGAGGCAAGCAACTCTTCGAGGTAGCTCGTCAACCGCGGGACATCACGCTCCGGAGCGAGAAGTCCCGTTAGCCCGTGCTGAACCGCTTCTGGGATTCCGGCATGCCCGTACCCGACTATCGGTGTTGCCGACCGTGCGGCCTCGAATACGACGGTGGGAAGGCCCTCAGTATCGCCGTCCGACGCCGTGTGAGACGGCACAGCCAGAACAGCGGATGACTCGAGCCGTCGCTGAACCTCGGCCCGGCTCAAGAAGCCGGGCATGTCCACATCGAGGCGAAGCCGCTTCACTTGCTCACGGATTTGGCTCGCCAACGGACCGTCGCCGATCAGCTGCAATCGATGAGCGCGTCGCACGTCGTCTGGTAGTCGCGAGTATGCATCGATGAGATCCGGGATACCCTTCTTCTCCACGAACCTGCCGACGAAAAGTACCCCGCTCCGCGGAGCTTCGGCGGGCGCGGGCTCCCATGGAACGCCGATTGGCAGAACGACGACCTTTGCAGGGTCCGCGCCGAGCTTCGTCGCTGCATCGGCGATGTGGTTCGAGACTGCCACAAGCAGATCAGCATCGCGAAGTACGCGCATAAGTCGGCGGCGATTGCGACGTCCTCGCATGCCGGTCCGGTTGGGTCGGGCGGTGACATCCGCGCCGTGGAGGGTGACAACGAAGCGCTTCCCCAGCTTCAGCGCGGCGCGTCGTACGCGGGATGCATCACCGCCGAAATGCGCGTGCACGATGTCGGGGTCAGTCTCACGGATGAGTGCGATCAACCGGGGATTCCAGTCCCAGAGTTTGAAGATGAACCGGGCGAGGCGGTGCTTCCGCGGTCCCTCGAACAGGACGCGATCTTGAGGTCGCGCGTTGTCAGAAGACACTCTCTCCGCGCCGATTGCGACCGGAGCCCATCTGGCGTACGCATCGAACTGGCTCCGAATAAATGTCTCGGAAGGCGCAAGCCAACCCCAACGCCAGACAGCTACGCGAGACTTCCTTGCCATCACGATGTCTCACTTACTCTCTCGAACGAGGACGGGTTCGGTAGTGCGCGTTGAAAGGCCGACGTCACGGCCGTACGGACTTCAGGCACGTCGCGAACCTCGCCATCGTTGAGACAAAACTGCGGGAAGCGCCGTCCCGTTATCGCCGCCTCGATCTCGCGAAAGGATGAGCTCGCTAGCGAGAAGTACTGGCCGATGGAACGCTTTGAGCGAGAGAAGTACTTTCCCGAGGCCAGATGCCACATGGTCGCGAAGTAGATCGGCGCGGTCTCGTTCCGAGACCTGAAGACGGTCCTGCGCGCCTGCTCGATCGCCTCGGGTTCGGCAGCATAAGCCTCCTCAACCACCGATTTGAGGAGGGGGATGCCGACATGTGTGTCTGTAACCGGCGGGATCGAGCTACAGGCGAAGAAGAGAGGCATGCGGAATAGCTCCGCTCCCGAACTCGGGCGAAGGCTTCGGCGCATCATGGTGCGGATGTAGCTCCGACGGCTAAAGTGCTTGTTAATGAGGCCCGACGCATACAACATCGCATGTGCCCGAAAGTCACCATCTGCCAATATGGTGGGCGCGTTAACGCCATAAGGTAGACCGTCACGGAAGAAGAAATCGGGTTCCAGCGGACGACCGATGAAGAAGTCATCGTTGAAGTACACGTATCTCTCACTTAGCGCATCGATACGGTGAAGCTGGGACTCGATCGACCTGGAACTGAACGTGTCGACATCCCCCCCCTTCAACTTCCGCCCATCGACTAGGTTCAGTTTGGGGTTATCTTTCTCAAGCCACTCAGGGACGCGGGTGTCGGTGACGAGATGCACGATGCGAACCCAAGGGCAATAGGCTTCGACTGCGCGAAACCAGTACCGAAGCAGCCCCCAGTCCCGGTACCTCACGTCTGAGCTGTCCGCTGACTGCTCGGTGGCCACGCCTTGAGCCGAGGCACGACGCTCGCGCCACTCGTAGTCCTCATCGTTGACCCAGGTAACGACGAAGTCGATGGGTTCAGTCATGTCGCACTACTCTACCGTTGTCCCAGGCCGGGGCCGCTACGATCGTCTGAGTCCTCGCGGCAGTCGGGTGACTCGGAGCTCAAGTCTATCTGGGGGACCATGAAGATCGTCGTCACGAACGGTGTCATCTCTAACACCGGCGATGCAGCTATATTCGCCGGAATTCATCATTCATTGGTCGAGGAGGGTGTGGCGACTTCTGCCGATATAACGCTCCTGGACTCCAACGCCCATCGGACGGCGAAGCTCTATCCACAGTGGAACGTGGTTCAACAGATCGGAGTCGCACCACCGCGTAGGTGGATGAAAATCTCACGCGCAATTTCCCGCATTCGACGCATCTTCGTTGAGCGTCTGGCTGCTGGATCGCCGCTCGCAACGCTCATACTTCGACTTCCGATTGCGCGTCGGACTCATGCTGGGCGCGCTTACGAGGCGCTTCGACGCGCGGATCTCGTCATCAGCACCGGCGGCACGTATCTCGTGGACCACTACGATTTCGCGCATCGAGCAGCGGAACTCGAGCTCGCTAAGCGCCTTGGTAAGCGGGTCGTGCTCTGGACCCAGTCCGTGGGACCGTTCAGCACTCCGCGAGCTGCCTCGTCTATCCACCGCATCATCGCCTGTGTCGACGCCGCCTACTTCCGCGACGATCGTTCACGAGACGCGTGGATCGGTCAAGGCGGAGCACCCGATACCTCATTTACCGTTCCGGACGTCGTTTTCGCCCTTGAACCTCCACAAACGGATTCATTGGCACGGGAGGATCGGGTGTTGCTTTCCGTGCGGGAGTGGCCGCACAGGGGAGCCAACGGCGAATCCTACGACGTGTCGCGCTATGAAGCTACGATGCGACACGCGGCGACAAAGAGTGCGGCCACGGATCATCGCCCGGTTGCCGTATCCACTTGCCAAGGTGTGCCAGGCTACGTCGACGACTCGAGGTATGCGAGACGTATCTTTGAAGGGATCGGTGTGAGGGTGGATGGCGAGTTCCATACCCCCGAGCAGTTGGTCCACGAGTTGCAACGGTCGAGTGCCGCTGTGAGCACGCGCATGCACCTCGCAATCCTTTCTCTCATTTCTCGCGTACCGGCGATCGCTATCGCTTACGAGTTCAAGACGTGGGAACTGTTCAAGAGTTTGGGACTCGAACGATTCGTCGCGACGATCGAGGATGTCACTCCCGAGTGGATTGAGAAGGCCCTCGACGACTTGCACGCCGATCCTGCGTCTGCGTGCCTTGGGGCTTCGCGGCTGGCGGCCGTCCGTGAAGCGGCACGCTTGCCTGCTCGCCACTTGCTGCACTCGAAGCATGACTGATACTTACGACTCCAGCTCGCGAGGCAGCGGTCTCGCTAATGTCAAGTGGAACGGCGTTGCACTTGCAGGGAAGCAGATCGTCGTCATCATCTTCTCGCTGGTCCTTGCCCGTCTTCTAGGCCCGAGCAGTTACGGGATCGTCGCGCAAGCAACGGTCTACATCAGCTTCACGACGTTACTCCTCGATCAAGGAGTCTCAGCCTCGCTCCTGAGTCGCCGTACTGTTGGACGCGACATCCTCGGGGCTTCCGTCACGTTGAACATCTTGATCGCCACGATCCTCGCGTTGGTCACCTGGCCTCTTGCGCAACCTTTGGCAGACTTCATGGCGACACCGGCACTCGCGGGCGTTCTTCCTGTGCTGGGTTGTGGGCTGGTCCTCAAAGGCTTGCAGATTGTTCCGCGCATGTTGCTTGTGCGTCGCTTTCGGTTCCGCGCTCTCGCATTCATCGAGGTCGGTAGCGCAATCGCCGGCGGCATCGCCGGCGTCCTCGCCGCTGTCGCAGGCGCAGACTACTGGGCACTCGTGGTCCAATTGCTCGGAACTGATGTCTGTCTCGTCGTTACGTTACTGGTGTGGTCTCGGACCCCTCGGCCCAACTTCCGATTTGCGGTCCTGCGCGAGATCCTGGGCTTTAGTCTCAGAGTCTTTGGTGCATCAGTACTGAGCTTTGGGACGCGGAACGTCGACACCATCCTGATCGCAAAATATGCTGGCGAAGCGGCCGTCGGACAGTACTCACTTGCGTATCGCGTCCTGCTGATGCCCGTACAGATGGTTGGTCAAACGGTCAGCCGCGTGATCTTCCCCGTGGTGTCACGAGATCGCGACGATCCAGCACGGGTCTCAGCGATCCTCCTGAGGAGCACCCGCGCAATTGCTGCAGTCACGTTTCCGGTAATGACCTTCATTGCCATTGGGGCACACGATGCGATATTCGTCTTTTTAGGCACCGCTTGGCTTCCCGCTGCACCGATCATTGCCGTGCTGGCGGTCACTGGAGCTCGACAGTCTGTCACCGTCCTCAATGCACCAACCATGCTCGGATTTGGCCGCGCGGATATTCAGCTCAGGTTTATGCTTGTGGCAACGGTGGTCCAGATCGGTGGGATGGTCGCGGGGCTACCCGCAGGCGCTCTCGGGGTGGCCATCGGTTACACCATTGCCGGCGTACTCCTGACACCTGCAATCTTCTGGATTCAGAAGCACCTCGCTGGCAGCACTTACAAGGCCCAGCTCGGCGCGCTTCTCGCGCCCGCGCATGCGGCGGCCTGGGCGGGTCTGTCTCACGGTTTGGTCCTACTGACCGCCGTCCCACCGCTGCCGCGCCTCGCAATCGGCGCCGTCGTCTCCGCTGCTATGTACTTTGCCATCCTCTGGCTATTCCACAGGGCCACACTCAAGGACCTCGTCCATGACGCGCGTGGCATCCTACGCGGGCGCCCGCGAAGCTGACACCCGCCGAGCACGAACTTTCGTTGGAAGGTCTTGACCGATCGTGTCGAAGTTCATCGACAGGACCACGACCGTTGTGATCAGAAGCGATCGCCATGTGAGGGTGTCATAAGACGCAGCCCCGACCAGGAGCGCGGCGACAAGTGCACGAATGACAACGGTTCCGCGCAAGAACGCGAAAACGAATGCTCCGGCCCAAAGGAGAACGCCAAGGAGGCCTAGGCCCGCGAGTGTACGGATGAACTCGTTGTCGGTGACCGGCACGCCTGCGACTCCGTGGATGACGCCGGACTCGAGCAAGCCCGGAACGGAGTCGTAGCCGTGCCCGAAGAGGACCGAGCCAAAGGACTGCCCCAGAAGGTCGGGTATAGATCCCGACACCAGACGTCGGTGCTCTACGGATCTTGTCCCCTCGACATCACCCCCGAAGCCGAAGAGGTCACCGAGGAACAGCGGCCCTACAGCGATGGCGCCGACGGCGCCAATCGTGAGGAGGAGCGCGACCCAGATCCTCTTCGCTCGCGCCACGAGCGCCACGAGTAACGCCGCCGCAACCATCAGAAGTCCGGTCCGGGTTCCGCTGAGGAGTATGACCATGACGCCGCCGGCCGCTATCAGAAGCCATGGCCACCTACGAGAGCGGAGGAAGAACCATACAGCGAGAACGACGCACACTGCCATCATCTGTCCGAGAGTGATCGCCCACCCCATCGTGCCCATCGCACGTCCACCCAACTCGGGCCAGAGGTTGTTCGAACCGACGATATTGAACGTAACGCCATCCCGCCGAGGCCAAGGTGCATTCGCGCCGAGAAACCGCTCGCCGATCCCCGAGATAAACTGCACCACGACGGTGACGACGACAATCACCTGAAGGCTCCATACGATGTCGGACCCCAATCGGCGAACGTGTCCGCCTAACAGGATCAGGACCAGCGCCGTGATGATCGGCACCGCGATCGCTTCCAGCTGCGCAGCAGCGAAGACCTCCCGCAGGCCAGCCCATACGAGCGCGCAGCCGAGGAAGACCGGCACCCCCGCCGTGCCACCCAATCTCATAACGACGAAAGCATTGATCGCCAGCGCGACTAGTAGCGCAACTGCAGACTGTTCGACCTCTGTGTGTACCAAGACGAACATCAAGAATGTTACGACGACGACGACCTGACGCGCTCGCCGCAACGGCGAAAAGATGGCGATAAGGCCGAGCACGCCGTAGGCGAGGATCGCGAAGAAGTCAGTCATCGAGTGGTGCCCCAAATGCGCTTACACCCCGGTGCGAACAGGGCCCTCAGCCGGAGCATTCGGTGACTCCGGCTGTTCCGAACGAAGCGCCCGAAGGTCGGAGCAGCCTCTTGACGTCTCAGCATACTCATGGTTCCCGGGAGGCCATGCTGTGACGTCGGGCTACGGGTCGGAAGCTGCAGGCCATCTCGGGCGGGCCGTGCAAGAATAGTCGTACGCGGCATATCTGGGGAGTCCGCGTCGGTCGGAACGGGTGACGCCTACGTGGGGTTGGCGGCACCTGCGGAGCACACGTGCACCGCTACGGTCGAATGGCCGTACGGGAGGCGGCTCAACGATGGCATTGGACGTCAAAGAAGCGGGCTCGGCAGTCGCATCCACGAAGCGAACCCTCGACCGCCACCGACGGATTCACGCGCGTCGACTCGCTGTCACCGACACCATCGTCGTGATCGTCGCCGTGTTCGGGGCGCACTTCCTCCGCTTCGGTCTCAATGACGGGCAACTCGCCGTCGGCGATCAGGTGCTCGACTTCGAGATCGGGTACTTCATCACCTCCTCGCTCTTCGTGATCGGATGGCTCTTCTCGCTGCAGCTGTTCGGCACGAGAGATACCGCTGTCCTCGACGGCGGAGCATCCGAATACCGCCGACTCGTCGACGCGACCATGCGCGTCTTCGGCGTACTCGCCATCCTCGCCCTGGTGCTGCAGATTCAATTCGGACGCGTCTACCTTCTGATCGCGCTGCCCGGCGGACTGCTGATACTGATCGTCACCCGGTGGGCATGGCGGCGGTGGTTGCGACGCCAGCGCCAGGCAGGGCGCTTCCTGCAGCGCGCGATTGTCATCGGCGATCGCGAAAAGGCCACGCACATCGCCGACAAGATCATCCGAGAGCCGCAATCGGGCATCCGCATCATCGGAGCCGTGACCACGCACGGCGGCCAGGAGCCGATCCTCGAAGAGGTTCCCGTGCTGGGCGACTTCTCCGATGTGCTCGAGATCATCGATTCGCACAACGTCGATTCCGTGATCCTCTCAACGTCCGATGCCATCACACCGCGGCGCACACGGAAGTTCGGATGGGCGCTCGATCAGAAGCGCATCGACCTCATCGTCGCCCCCGCCCTGACGGACATCGCCGGCCCACGCATTCACACCCGCCCAGTTGCCGGTCTGCCTCTCATCCACGTCGAGTACCCCCGCTTCGAAGGCCGCCAGCGTGTGGCCAAGCGCACCTTCGACATCATCGGATCGCTCGGCCTCATCGCCCTCTTCTCACCGGTGATGATCATCGTCGCGCTCGCCGTGAAGCTGACCAGTCGCGGACCCGTGTTCTATGCGCAGGAGCGCATCGGGTTGCACGGCAAGCCCTTCAGGATGTTCAAGTTCCGCTCGATGGTTGTCGGCGCCGACGACCAGCTGAAGTCCCTGCTCGACCAGCAGGGGACCTCTGACCAGCCTCTCTTCAAGGTCAACGACGACCCTCGGATCACGCGGGTCGGACGTTTCATCCGTCGTTACTCGCTCGACGAACTCCCCCAGTTCTTCAACGCACTGATCGGCACGATGAGTCTCGTCGGCCCGCGTCCACAACGCGAGGCCGAGGTGGCGCTCTACGATGACGACGCCCACCGACGCCTGTTCATGAAGCCCGGCATAACGGGCCTGTGGCAGGTGAGTGGACGTTCCGACCTCTCTTGGGACGACGCCATCCGCCTCGACCTGTACTACGTCGAGAACTGGTCGGTCACGACCGACGTCGTCGTCGTCGCACGTACGCTCGGGGCGATCATCAAGCCGTCCGGCGCGCACTGAGACGAGCCAGCGGCAGCACCCCCTGACAGCAGTACATCGACGTTCGTCAAGGGCGAGCCATTCGGCCGGCGGGCTCCGCTCGCCAGCCGATGGGGGGGGGATCAGACCCTGACGAGCACGCCCAGGCCGACGAGCGCCTCCACAGACGCGCCGACGATCTCTCTCGCGTCGCCCTCCGGCTCCCCCATCGCATCGACCAGCCTCGACGTCAGCTCGTCGATTCCGATCCAGTCGTCCGCAAGATCCCACATCATCGGTGCTGTACCTCCGACGGCCGAGATCGCGTACTGAGTCGTGCAGAAGGCCATGTACTGTCCGTCGGTGATCACATCGATCATCGCGGCTCGACGGACATCGCCGATCGCCGGCGTACGAGCAGACTCCACGGCACGAGTGTTCGCAGCCTGGGCCCAGGTTCGCTCCACCGGGTGCGCCAGCACCTCGGCGATGAGCTCCGCGATGTCTTCCGGCTTGCGGTAGCGAACCACAACCGCCCCGGGAGCCATCTGAAAGATGCCATCCAGCGCGACGAGTGGCCGCTTGACCGCAGACAGTGAAGGCACAGCGGCCGCCGCCATGGCAATGGCCTCAGGCGTGCTGACCGGATGCCAGGAGGAAGTCTCGTTCACGGCGTGCTCCAGGAAGACCACGGCACGTAACTGCTCCGGTTCATGCTGCGTTCGCAGACCGGCTTGCCCAGGTGCGACCCACCGGGCGGTCTCGACACTGGCGCCACCCATGTTGACGACCCCGGGAATCCCTGTCACCGAGCGGTCGCGGCGATCGATGAGTACGGTGTCGGAGCCGATCAGCGCCGCGGACTCGCTCAGCGCCTGCAGTGCCACCTGACGCGACGGACCGCCGAGCAGCACCACGGCGCCCTCATCCGTGGAAACCGCGCTCGCACGCAACCCGACGACTGCTGGCAACTCGTCAGCCCGCCCCGCGGTGGTGTCGGGTACCTGAGCGGCCATCACCAGGCCATCGACGGCATCCGCGACGCTTCGGACCAGCTGCACCGCCGAGATGCCTCGGGCGAAACCCCCGGCTTCCGGGATCTCGGAGTCGAAGGACATCGACGCCAGGATGCGCTGGTGCGGCTCCCCACCGCTGATGAGATGAGAGAACGCGCTCGTGAGCGCCCTCCTTCCGGCGGCGTCGACCGACTCGTCGCATTCGATCTGGATCAAGTGGCCGGCGGCGTCGATAGTCAAGGGTTCCACGGCAATCACCCTAGTCGGCATCATCAGCGCGCTCCTCTCCGAAGCCGCCATCGACATCGAATGCGCCAACCCGCGTCAGAAAACGCGTCGTAGTTCGTCTCTCCTTCAGAGCCGCAGTTAGACAAGGGGGCGTTGTCGTATGACAAACGAAAGGGACAACATGGGGAAAGAAATTCAGGGTGCGACGGGCGTGAGCCGCCGGACCGTCGTCAAGGGCGCTGCCTGGTCGGTACCGGTGATCGCGCTGAGCACCGCCGCTCCGGCGTTCGCGGCGTCGACACAGAACAACAACCTCAAGGTCGAGACGGTCGACTGCGAGCTCATCACGCTGGGAATCGCGGGGAGCAACTTCCCGGGCTTCCGCTACACCGTGACCGACGGTGTCATCAAGGCAGGGACGCAGATACAGATCACCTTCGGCGGCTTGGCAGCCATCAACGCCGGCAACTTCGAACTCGGCGGAGCCAACGGCATCAGCCTGCTCAACATCGGCGGCAACACCGCCACGTTCGAGCTGACTCAGGATTACGCCGCCAACGACCCGAACCTGCCGAGCGAGTTCACGATCGGCCTCAAGGGCTTCACCGTGAATATCGTGGGCGTGTACACCTCCAGGATCATCACGCCGGACGCTGTGCAGGACGACAACATCGCGATCATGACCGCGGGGGGGGCGTCGGCATCGGCGATCTGCTCGGAGCGTTCATCTGTTTCGACTCCGGCGACGACAACGTCCCGAACGTGACCAAGGTCGACTACGACATCCAGGTCAAGCTGCAGAAGTGCGACTGGCTGACGCTCGGTTCGATTCCCACCTTCCGCATCGGCGTCGTCGGGGGCACCATTCCGCGCGGCACGACGTTCCTGATGTACGGCTCGAGCGTTGCGACGCTCGCACCCGGGTCGTGGAACGTGGACGGCTCCGTCGGGTCCGCACTGGACCTTCTGGGCACGGGATCGAACGCCTGGACCTTCCGCACCACCCGCGACATCACGCCCACAACTCCGCTGGACGTGAAGTTCACCGGCGTCGGCATCTTCGCCGCACAGACCTGGTATCTCGCCTACCTCGGTGAGGACGCAGACTCGGCCAACAACGCCGCGGGCATGCAGATCACCGGTGTCACCCTGGGAATCGCCACGGTGGCGACCTGCCAGCGTCAGACCAGCTGAGAGATCAGCTGACATCGAGGGCGACGGGACCGCTCGCCGCCCTCAGCGCACTGGTCTTCCCGAGTCGGGGGACGAGGGAAGACCAGTGGCGTCCTGGGGAAGACGCCTTGGGGGCTTCGTGGGGAAGCCCCGGGCTTAGATCGTCATTCGGGGGAGTCGACGATGAGCGATTCACTGTACGCTCTGGCACTGACGTGCCTGATCGGGGTGCTTGCGGCGAGCGGGATGCTCAAACTCACCTCACCGGCTGCCACTCGCACCGGCTTCAATGTGGTGGGCATGCCTGCGTCGATGCAACGACCGCTGTTCGTTCTCGGGGTGCCAGTCGCAGAACTGGTGCTGGCCACGGCGCTTGTACTCGCACCCGCACCGGGATCGATCATGGTCTCCGCACTATGCACCACGCTATTCATCGCCTTTCTTGCGGTGGTCCTGCGCGCGCTGCTCCGCGGCGCTGTCGGCGCATGCGGATGCTTCGGAAGGCTCGACCGCTCATCCATCGGACCCGCAACGGTCGTGCGGAACGCGGGCTTGATCGCGCTCTCCGTGCTCGTGCTGACCGAGAGCTCTCGTGGGTCGCTGTTCCAGGCGCTCGGCGCGTTGGGCACACAGGCTCCGATATATCAAACGGGACTGCTGGTCCTCGGCGTCGTTGCCGTGCTCACGACGATGGGGACACTGCAGTCTTCAGCTCTCCCATCCAATGCCTGCGAGCAGCAGGCCGACCGCGACTCCACCACCGGTGCGGAATTGGGCGTTCACATCCTTCACGACCTGTTCGGCGTCGGCCACGATGTGCGCAACTGGTTCGGCGCCGAACGCTCGCTGCTCGTCTTCGTGAGCGCTGGCTGCGCTGCATGCCATGCGCTGGCCGATGACATCGTCGACGCGATCCCTGACCTCGAGTCCAAGGGGATCCGCCTGCGCGTCATTACAGACGTGGAAGCACGCAACGCGATCAGCTCGTTCCCAGCACTCGGGGCGCACATCTATCACGATCGCGAAGGTGCGCTCGGCGCCGAGGCGCTGGTGCGCACCTTTCCGTCCGCCATCTTGGTGGACGGCGGGGAGTCGGCGCGATTCGAGAGCGGACCGGCTGTCGGTGCTGAAGCGATCCACCGCCTGATGCGGCAGGCCCAAGCCAGGTTGACGGCATGACCAGGCGCACGACCGGCCATCTCGCTCCCGACGTCCGCGGAATCAACGACGTCGTACCCAGAATCGCGAAGCTGATCATCGACCAGGGGCCATACGACCTGCGACACTTCTCGGGCGTCGGCCTCGGCGACATAGACATCCTGCGGTGTGACTTCGGCCCCCGAACGCTCGGGCTGCGTCCAGGGGGCCGCCACGACCCGTGGGTCCTGCTCGCGAGGGCCACCGCGGCGGACCTCGACATCTCTACCGCCGACGGCAGCGCCGTGCGCGTGCCGGCGGGTGAGACCTTTCTGCTCCAGCTCTCTCAGGCGTACCGGATCCGCGCGATGGGATCAGGCCAGCTCACAGCCGTGACGGTACCCGCATCCTCACTGTGCGAGCTGCCCGGCTTCGTACAATCCGTGTCGAAGCGGGTGCTCGTGGGCGGCATTCTCAGCGTCCCGACCTGGTCGTTTCTGAACAGTCTCGTCGATCAGCCGCTCCCGTGGGCGCCGATGGCCGCGTACTTCGCCGAGACCCTCATCACCGAGATGCTGTCGTCGGTCGTGCTCACCATCGAAGCGTCGCGAAGCAGATCCACGTCTGAGCGCTCCGTGCTTCGTCGGGCCCGCGCCCATATCGCCGCCTTCGCACGCGATCGCCGGCTCTCGACACAGACCATCGCAGACAGCCTCGGCACATCGGTGCGCAGCCTGCAGCGCGTCTTCGCCGATGCAGGTCAGAGCCTCAGCACAGAGATGCGCCGAGCACGAGTGCAGGCAGCGATCGCACTCCTCAGGTCCGCCGAGGCGAGCTTCATGTCGCTCGACGAGATCGCCCGGAGCGCCGGATATCTGGATGCCGTCGCCATGCGGCGTGCCTTCCATTCGGCCGGTGCCCGGCAGCCTCGGAGGTACCGCCCACGGTCGGCTCAGGCCAGAGAAATACGCGACGAACTTCTGAAAGTCGCGTCACAGAATCCGAGGATCGGAGTCTCATAGATATGACCATCCTCGATGAGCGCCGTGCCGCGCCCTCGCGACCGGTGCAGGCGGAACGAACGGCCCGCCGGAATGCTCTCGATGCGAGCATCGAGCGGGAGCTCCGCAAAGGCGAAGGCACCGGGCACACGCTGCACGCGCGGCACTGGGATCTCCTGAACACCCTCATCGAATACGAACTGCAGCAACCTGCACCCGCGACCGAGGCGACGCTGTTTGCCGCAACGCCGATCTTCGGACCTTTCCGCGGGATGCGCTTTCAACAGCGGCTGACCTGGCTCCTCCGGCTCGGACTCGTGCGGCGCGAACGTTCGTCGCTGCGGCCCACGCTCGCCGGCTTCGGCGCAGCACGGCCCTTCTCCACGCTCCCCGGCTCACTCCGCCCGCCGCAGGCGCTGCTACGCGAGCTGCGCCGCGGTGAGATCGGCTCCCTCTGAAGTTCCCTGCTCGAAGCGGCGCAGCGGCACGATGTGCGCCTGCACCACGCCTCCACCGTTGAGGCGTGCGGCGACCTTCACCCGATGACCCGCAGCGGTTCAGCGGCGGCACCCCCTACGACCCGTCGTCGCCGTACGACGCCGGCAAAGGTCGATGAGGATCCGGTAGAGGCTCGATAGGCTGGCCAGGCTGGGGCGAGATGGAGAGTCGAATGTCGTCAGATGACGGGCACGCCAAACGCCTGATCGTTCCCGATGTTCTGCGCGGAGTCGCGATCCTGGCGATGCTCATCGCGCACGCCGCGCCGTTCCTGCCCGACCTGCCGTGGGCCGCACGTTTCCTCAGCGGAAACATCAACGACCTGGCATCGCCGCTCTTCGCCTTGGTGATGGGGATGTCGGCGCAACTGCTCTGGAATCGCAGCCGAAGCACCCCGGTGACCCTGATGCAGCAGATCGTCCGTGGGATCATCCTGGTCCTGCTCGGACTGTGGATGGCGAGCTGGGGATCCTGGGTCGCGATCGTGCTGCAGCCGCTGGGCGTGCTGCTCGTCGTCGGCGTGCCGCTTCTGCTGCTCGGAACGAGAATGCTGTGGGCGGTCGCCCTTTTCGTCCTGGTGATCAGCCAGCCGGTCGTCTCCGCCGCACGCGAAGGCGCCTGGTGGTTCTTCGCTCAGGGTCAGGCCGCCTCCTCGCTCGCCGATTGGACGCTCAACGGCAACCACTATCGCGTGATGAACCTTCTGCCGTTCTTCCTGCTGGGCGCGCTGCTCATCAGGCGAGGGCTGAAGCGCGACGGCTTCCTGTGGACGATGGCGGTGTTGGCGCCGGTCATGTACCTGCCGGCGACGGCTATCAAGGCCCTCGATCTCGTACCCGTCACGACCGGCGACTACTTCGACACGTTGCACGACGCCGGGCTGGTCTTCGCGGTGTACGTGCTGATCGTGCTCATCGTCACCGCGAAGGCGAGCCCGCGTAACCTGCGTGTTCGCGACGCGGTAGTCACGCCCGTGCGCGCCTGGGGGCAGCTGGCGCTCAGCCTCTATCTGCTTCATGTCGCGGTGATCGCCGCGTGGAACAACGGGCTGGGGCGGCCGGATCACAACATACCCGTGGGTTGGCTGCTCATCGTGCCGGGGATGGGCCTGATCGCCTGGCTCTGGTGGAGGTATGTGGGCACCGGGCCCGTGGAATGGCTGATGGGATTCGTGACGCGGCGACCGAAGCCGTTGCGGCAGCCCCGGCCCCACCGTCGCGATGAGGCCGAGCGCCGAGCCTGACGCGTTCGCGACGCGGTCTCTGCGCAGCCTCCGAACCGTCGGCGCCCTGGCCTATTGGTTCGTCGGAGCATCCACGGGTCGGCGGCCTGACGGCCGCCTGGCGAATCCCGCCCCGACCACCAGCGCGAGGGCCACCAGTACCGACAGTGCGAGCACCAGCGCCCACCAGGCGAACCCGGGGATCTCGGGCGAGTTCCCCGCGTTCTGCAGGTCCGTGATCGGCGTGGGAGTCACGCGTTCGCCCGTGACCAGGTACCGGTGCGTGTTGATGCCGAGTGGCGTACAGGTGACCAAGGTCATCAGATCTTCACCGGCAACGGCGCGCAGTGTGTCGGTGTCCTCCGGCTCAACCGTCTTGGTGTCGATCACTTGATAGGTGAGGACCTCACCGAACACCTCCACCACGAACCGGTCACCGACCTCCAGCCTGTTGAGGTCGTTGAACAGAGTCGCCTCGGGCAGACCACGGTGTGCCGTGAGAACCGAGTGCTGCGATCTGCCGCCCACCGGCAGCGAGGTTCCCTCCAGGTGGCCGACGCCCTTTGCGAGCGTTGCATCGGAGGTGCCGTGATAGATCGGCAGATCCACATCGATCGCCGGAATGCGCAACCTGCCCATCACCCCCGTCGATGTCGCGCGCAGCAGTGAGTCGTACTCGAATGCGCCCACTCCTCCGGCATCGGAGGTCGGCTTGTTAGCATTCGGCTCGAGCAGAGCACCGCTCTCCAGAAGATCGTTGTACTCATGCGCGCTCTGGAGCTGATCGTCCAGCTCGGGCGACGGCTCTTGCTGCAGTTCGGACGACACGTCGACGATCAGCTGCGACTGGTGATACTGCGATATCCAGCCGGCCGCGATCGGATACTCCAGCAGCCCCACGCCGACGAGCATCACGATCGCAACAGCCAGCATGCCCCAGGGCATCCGCCACTTCCGCCGCGACGGCACCGGGGCCTCCGGCGGCGTCTGCGACTCCTCGATCGTCATCACCATCGCGTCTCCTCCCGGCCCACGTATCCGTGGTCATGCCCGGGGCGGGAAGGATGCTCCTTCCCGCCCCGGGTTCATGCGATCAGCACCACGTGATCATCCGTGGCTGCGTGACCGCCGCATCATCAGCAGGCCGCCGGCGGCGATGACGATCAGCGCGATTCCGCCGACCGTGAACCACAGGGTGCCGTTGCTTCCCGTCAGCGGCAGCATCGGTCCGTTCACCGGGGTGTTCAGCACCGCGTCGGCGCTGTACTCGCCCTGAGCGACGGCGCCCGGGTGCACCGTCACCAGGAACGCCGCGGTAGCCGCCGTGTAACCGGCGGGCGCCTTGGTCTCCTTCACGCAGTAGTCGTGCGAGTTCGCGCCCGCCTGACCGACGTACAGGCCAGCGACCTCGACGACGCCATTCGCGTCCGAGACGAACGTCGACGCCGTGGTCGTGCCGTCGTCGACGCTGATCGCCGCGCCGAGGTCACCCACGCAGGTGCCCTGGCCGTTCACGTCGAACACCTGGAACTCCGCGCCGGCAAGGCCGGTGGTCTGAGCGGTGGCATCGACCTTCAGCAGTCGCATCGCGCCCCAGACCGTCGTCGCACTGCCGACCTCCTGGTTTCCGGTACCGGGGTTCTCGAACGCCTTGTTCTCCAGAGCGCCGATGCCGGTCACCTCGGTGGTCAGCTGCCACCTGAAGTAGGTACCGGTCGGGAGGCTGTTGACATAGGCGGGGTCGAACGTCACCGTGACGGTGCCACCCGCTGCTGCCGACGCCGTCGGGATCGTCGCCATGCCGGACGGAACAGGTGTCTCCACGCCGCCGGGAGCGACGCTCACCAGCGAGGTCGTCTCCTCGTATCGCAGGTGGTCGTTGAGGTCATCGACCAGCGCGTACGCCGTCAGCGCCTGACCGTTGTTGAGCGAGCCGAGCGGGTTGCTCTTGATCGTCCACGGGACGAGAGAGCCGAGACCGTGGGTGCCCGGGTCCGCGACCGTCTTGCTGCTCGTCGGCGTGATCGTGTTCTTCGGGTAGGTGTGCACCGTCCACAACCAGTTGCTGGTGGCGGGCGTGACTGTCGTGTCCTTCGACGGGAACGGCAGAGCCACCAGGAAGTCCAGTGAACCCGTCGCGCCGGCGGGAACCGTCGTCTCCACGACCTTGTACAGACCGATCGGCAGGTGCTCGAAGGTCGCACTGCCGTCAGCGATCGTCGTCATCGTCGCACTGCCTGCGGTGGCTTGCGTGCAGGTGTAGTCATCGACCTCGAGTGCGGCGACGGCTTCCCAATCTGCCGACGTGCTCAGCTCGCCCACCTTGCAGACGGTGAAGCCGGCGCCGGCGAGCGGCAGGCGATCGACCGTCTGCTGGGTGCCGTTGTTGGGGTTGGTGGTGGTCGTGCCCACGTGCTTGTGCACGACGAGCGTGCCCACCGAACCCGCGGGTGCGTTGCCCGGCGCGGTGCCGTCGACCGGCACTTCCGTCGCGCTGGCCATACCGGCCCCGCCGATCGCTCCTGCCAGGACCAGCGCAAGCACTCCCCCAGTGCTGGCCAGCCGCCGAAGCGTGCTCTTCTTGGTTTCCATGTGTCCTTCTTCTTTCGGTTTCTCTCCGTCGCCCCAGTCGACGAGGGAGTGGGAATGGATGAATGAGTTGTCGATACGTGAGTCGGCTGCCGTGTGTCAGTCCGTCATCGCGCCCCCGAGAGCGGATGCTGCGCGCCTGCGCAGCCACACCCGGCGCACCATCAGCAGCGCGAAAGCGAGCAGCAGCACGCCGAGGCCGAGCAGGGAGTAGAAGTCGCTGCTGAGCCCGCCGGTCAGCGGCAGAGTCGGCGGCGTGCCTGCGGCGTTCGTGATCGGCGCGAGCTCCGCAGTGAGCGCGGCGCCGCTGATCGTGAACAGGTGCGGTGCGGCGTCGAGTACGTATCCCAGCGGCGCGGAGGTCTCGGTGAGCGTGTAGTCACCCCAGAGCAGACCCTCGATGCGGAAGCCGCCCGCGGCGGGATCCTTGTCCAGGCCGGTGCAGTCCGCAGAATTCGTCTCGAGGCAGTCCTCGACCGTCGCACCGCCGGGTGCCAGCCCCGGGCCGGCGAGCTTCCAGACCGAGCCGGCGAGCAAGGTCGTCGATGCGTCCTGATCGACCTTGACCCAGGTCACGGCACCTGGCTTCGGCGTGTTCGTGTACGTGCACGTCACGTCAAGTCCGGCCGCCAGCGTGACGGATGCCGCGGTGACGACGCCATCCTGCACCGTGCCGCGAGCGACCTCGTTCTGGTTCCCGTCAAGGCAGACCACACTCGTCCAGCGGTATCCGTCGCCGGACGACGGTGTCCCCGAGAACTGCTCCGTGAGCGCGTAGGTTCCCGCGGGGACGGTCTGCGACGTGACCGCCGGAGTACTCGAGGTGCCTGTCACGACGGTGCCCTGCGCCTTGCCCGAACCGGTCGCGGTCAGGGTCCAGACCTCGGGCCCTGCGTAACCCGTTCCCGCGGCGGGGCTGTCGACGACCTTCACCAGGGTGAGAGTCGGACGCGTCTGCTTGTTGACGATCTCGCAGTTCACCGAAGAGCCAGCCGGAACGTCCTCGAGCTTGCTGCCGGCTTCGTCAGCCAGAGCGACCACGGTCGTGGACCCATCGCTGCGGGTCACCGCGCAGGTGCCCTCGACGAACTGGTAACCGCTCTGCTGGGTCTCGGAGATCACGATGTCGGCGGTGGTGTTCGCCTTGCTGTACTGCAGTTTCCAAGCCGCGGAACCGTTCTGGCCCGTCGACTTCGTCAGCGTGCCGCTGGGTGTGACGGTGCCGTTCTGGGCTCCGCTGACGGCAGCGCCGACGGTCCAGCCGACCCCGGGCTGCGGGTTACCGCTCTCGCTGTCCTGCACCCGCTTGCTGACGGTGACATCCGTCACCAGCGGCGCATTCGTGAACGTGCAGACGATGCTGTCGCCGGATGCCGGGATGGTGACAGTGCCCGTCGTACCGGAGCCAGAGGTGCCCAGCGGCTCGCCGTCGACGGTGCAGACGTAGCTGGTCGCGTACTTGCTGAGGTCCGTGGTGCCCGCCGCAGCCTCCGTGAAGGAGAGCGTCACGTTGCGCACAGTCGCCTGCGGGCCCACCTGCTGAGGCTGGATGCCGTTGACTGTGCCCGTCGTCGTGGCCGTGCCGAGCTCGGTGGCCCCCTGCTTGAGCGTGAGCTTGAACTGATCACTCGCGGCATTGCGCCCCTGCACATTCTTGCGCAGCGTGATGGTCGCCGGCGAGCCGCACGAAGCAAGGTCCTTGCTGTCGCTCATGCTGCTCGTCGGCGCGCTCTCGTACGCCCAGTTCGGCATGGCGTATCGGCGCATCTCGCTGCCGGCACCGAGGAACGCTTTGCCGTTGGCGTCGAAGGCGACACCGTTGACGCTCGTCATCGTGGTCTTGTCGGCCGACGGCGAAGACGTGATCCTGCCGTTGGGCGCGGGGGACGCGAGATCTTCGGGCTGGACGCTGTACACGGTCGTCGACGTGCCACTGCCACGAACGATGAACAGGTTGCCGCTGTTGTCGAACGCGATATCGCCGTTCTGGCCGCTCGAACTGGAGTTGGTCTCGATGTATCCGAGGTACTGGAAGGTGCTGGACGAGCCGGGGTTGTACTGCCAGAGCTTGAACCGAGAGCCGTCGTCAGTGAATCCGCCGAACACGTACTTGCCGGTGGAGAGGTTCACGGCGCCGGCGACCAGCGAGTTGCCCAGATCGGTGTCGTAGAAGTCGCCTGTGTACTCCCACCTGCCTTGCGCGTTCACCTTGTAGATCGATGCTGTCTCTGAAGTGGAACGGTCGTAGGCGTACACCGGTGAGCCACCGTAGCCGATACCCAGGCCGTTGAAGTCCGGGTTGCTCACTCCGGCGGCAGCGGGGATGACATTCGTGATCGCCCCGGACGGAGCGATCTGTCCGACCGATCCGTTTCCGGAGATCTGATAGATGTATCCGGGCGTGCACTGGATCAGACTGCTGGCCTTGGTCACCTTGAACGGGCTGAAGGTGTAGACCTGATTCGACCAGCCCGACGGCGTGTCGCGCGTGCCCGGAATCTCGGCCCACGCGTTGCCAGGGGCGGTGAAGAAGTACCCCGTCGGCGCTGTCTGCTGGCGGACGCGATAGCGATTGCTGTCGGATACTCGATGAGAGCCGATCTCGATGACCAGGAACTCACCGGGATCCGGATCCTGATCCACCAGGCCGGTGCAGGGAGCGGAGGTGCAGTCGGTCACCGTGGCGGCGCCGTTCCACGACACGTCGTACTCGCCCCAGAGCCAGAAGTACGAAGACGTACGCGGGCCCTGAACCTGGAATGTCGCACCGCCGCGCAGGGCATTGCTCTGGTCGCGCACTTCCCAGTAGAGGTACGGCTTCGTCGCGCCGGCCTCGGGGCCCGCGGCCAGTGGCGAGATGACCGCATCCGGCAGCGCGGCGGCAGCTTTGCTCTGCGCGGCCAGCGGGATCAGCTCGACGTCCGTCGTCTCGTGCGTCGTCTCCGTCGACGCCGCCAGAACGGTCCACTCGGTGGCGTCGCCCACCGTGTACCCCGTCGCCTGGGCGGTGCGGACGCGGTAGTCGGCGTCCGGCTGAACAGCGGTTGCGACGGCCTTCGGGTCGTCCTCGTCGGCGAACTGCTCCACCTGGAACGCACCGGGCGTCGGGTCGAGATCGACGCCGGAGTAATCGCTCTGGCCGGTGTTGTCCTCGACGGCGGTCTCTGCGGCGTCCGCCCACTGCTCGTCGTCGCCCTGATCGGCGATCGTCTCGTCGCGAGCACCCTGCAGCGTGACGATCGCCCCGGCGACGAGATCTCCATCGCGATCGACCATCTCCCACCGAAGAGCTGCTGCCGCGGCCGGCGACGGGGCGCTCGACGGCGTCTTCTGCTGAGGATCCGAATCCGGCATCTGCTCGGGCTGAGCCGCCTTCTGCTGCTGATGCTGCGATGTCTGCTCGTTCCGGCCCGGCTTCTGCGGCGTCTGCTGCGGCTTGCCCTCCGACTCCCCAAGCTGGCCCTGCGCCGGCTGCTGCGGCTCAGACGACGGCGGCGTCTGCTCAGGCTGCTCAGTCGCGTCGAGCTGCTTCACCGGTTCGGGCTGAGCCGGCGAGTCCGCGCCCGCATCAGGCGTGCCGTCGGTCTGCTGGTCGCTGACCGCCGGCTGATCCGCCGGCGGCGAATCCTCGCCGAGCGCGACACTCGCCCCCGCGAACATCAGCGCACCGCTGATCAGACCGACAACGACTGTCTGGCCGGCGCGCACGGCAAACCGACCCGATGACTTCCCCATTTTGAGTCCCCAGACCCTCTGTGCCGGATGTCTCCCATGACGCTTGCCCCAGTTGCTTGCGTCGACTCCGGATCACTCTGCGACCGCCGATCGGAACGGCAGAAGCAGGCGACGGCCACACTATCCCCGAACATCGCAGGCAGCAAGCGCCGCGCGGAACCAATCGTCCCCGTTACCCAGTCGTTACCGAAGAGGTTCGCGTGCGAGGAGGCCGGACATCAGTCCTGCGCGACCACCCGTCGCCGGATGAGCACCTCGACGAGCACGGTCGCGATGAGGCCGAGCGCGGCGCCTGAGACGTTCGCGATGATGTCGTACACGCTGGGGGTGCGGGCGGCCAGCAGCACCGCCTGCATCGACTCGATGGTCAGTGAGGCGAGCAGTGCCGCGGGCAGCACCAGATAGCGCAGAGTGGGCAGCAGCATCGCGAGCCCGATCCCGAACGGCACGAACAGCACGATGTTCGCCCCGAACTCGATCCGGTCGTACGTGAGCAGCGGGAAGTGCGCGGTGATCCAGCCCAGCACCCGGCCGGCCCCGGAATCGACCGGTTGAGGCCAGAAGGCGATCAGTGCGAGCACCACGCCGTAGACGATGACCCAGGTCGACACGCGACCCCACAAGGGCGCCGGCGGCCTCGACGCTTCGCGAGGCGGAATGCGAAGCGGCGGCGGCGCGCCGAGAGGATCGAACCGTGGTCCGTCCATCTGTCCCCCCTGCATCGTCACCCCTACGACGACGAGCGTATGCGGCGGCCCTGAGAGCCGCCGCACAGCGTCACAACGCCAGGTGCGTGCGCACGACCGCCGCGAGCGACTCGGCATGCGCGTTGGCGGACTCGGCATCCGCCGCCTCGACCATGACCCGCACGAGCGGCTCCGTGCCCGACTTGCGCAGCAGCACGCGACCCGAAGAGCCCAGTTCGGCCTCGACGGCCTTCACCGCCTCCTGCACGCCGGTGTGAGCCGAGACGGCGTCCTTGTCGACGTCCTTCACGTTGATCATCACCTGCGGGTACACGGTCATCACCGACGCCAGCTCGGCGAGCGACTTCCTCGTGCGCGCCATCTCGGCGACCAGGTGCAGACCGGTGAGCAGGCCATCACCGGTGGTCGCGAAAGCGCTCATGATCACGTGGCCCGACTGCTCTCCGCCCAGCGAGTAGCCGCCGGCGTTCATGTCCTCGAGCACGTAGCGGTCTCCGACGGCCGTCTGCCGCACCGTGATGCCTTGCTCGCGCATGGCCACGTGCAGCCCGAGGTTGCTCATGACCGTGGCCACCAGGGTGTCGTCGGCGAGCTTTCCGCGGCTCTTCATCGCCACGGCGAGGATCGCCATGATCTGGTCGCCGTCGACGACATTGCCGTCGGCGTCGACCGCGAGGCAGCGGTCCGCGTCGCCGTCGTGGGCGATGCCCACATCGGCGCCGACGCGCACGACCTCCGCGGCCAGCTTGTCGAGGTGCGTCGAGCCCACGCCGTCGTTGATGTTGAGCCCGTCGGGGTCGGCCCCGATGACCGTCACCTTGGCGCCGGCGTTGCGGAACACCTCGGGGGATGCGCCGGATGCCGCGCCGTTGGCGCAGTCGAGCACCACGTGGATGCCGTCGAGCCGGTGCGGCAGCGAGGCCAGCAGGTGCATGATGTAGCGGTCCTCAGCATCCGAGAACCGCTGCACGCGACCCACGTCCGCGCCGGTGGGCTGCAGCTTGGTGCCGGCCGCCATCGTCGACTCGATGCGCTGCTCCACCAGGTCGGGCAGCTTCACGCCGCCGCGGGCGAAGATCTTGATGCCGTTGTCCGGCGCAGGGTTGTGCGACGCCGAGATCATCACGCCGAAGTCGGCGTCGATGTCGGAGATCAGGAAGGCCGCGGCAGGTGTCGGCAGCGTGCCGGCATCCAGCACGTCCACACCCGACGAGGCCAGCCCGGCCTCGACCGCGGCGCTGAGGAACTGACCCGAGATCCGCGGGTCACGGGCGACCACGGCCGTGAGTCGCTTGCCGACTGCGCGACGCGCGTCGGCGATACGCCCCTGGCCCAGAACGACGGCAGTCGCCTGGGCCAGGGAGAGCGCAAGTTCGGCGGTGAGGGGGCCGTTGGCCAGCCCCCGCACGCCGTCGGTACCGAACAGTGCCATCGAAGGAGCTGAGCGGATCAGCGCTTCGAGTACTGAGGAGCCTTGCGGGCCTTCTTGAGACCGGCCTTCTTGCGCTCGATGACGCGAGCGTCGCGCGAGAGGAAGCCGGCCTTCTTGAGGGTCGGACGGTTGTTCTCGGCGTCGATGTTGTTCAGCGCGCGGGCGATGCCCAGGCGCAGAGCACCGGCCTGACCCGAGTCGCCGCCACCCGAGATGCGGGCGATGACGTCGTACGCACCGGCGAGGTTCAGCGCCGTGAACGGGTCGTTGATCAGCTGCTGGTGCAGCTTGTTCGGGAAGTAGTCCTCGAGGGTACGACCGTTGATCGTGATGGTGCCCGAGCCGGGGATCAGGCGCACGCGGGCGATGGCCTGCTTGCGACGGCCCACGGCAGCGCCGGGAACCGAGAGGACCGGACGGGGAGCCGACTCCACCACCTCGGCCTCAGGGCTCGAGGTGGAGAAGTTCTGCGGGAATTCGTTGGTGTCCTGGATTTCAGCCACGAGTATGTCCTTTGAAATCTGAGAGGCGCTTACTGGGCGACCTGGTCGAGGGTGTACGGCGTGGGCTGCTGAGCGGCGTGCGGGTGCTCGGCACCGGCGTACACCTTCAGCTTCGAGAGCTGCTGACGGCCCAGGGTGTTCTTCGGGAGCATGCCGCGGACGGCCTTCTCCACGGCGCGAACCGGGTGCTTCTCGAGGAGCTCGGCGTACGAGGTGGCCGTCAGGCCGCCCGGGTAGCCCGAGTGGCGGTAGGCCATCTTCTTCTGGAGCTTCTGACCCGTGAGGGCGACCTTCTCGGCGTTGACGATGATGACGAAGTCACCGGTGTCGACGTGGGGAGCGAAGGTCGGCTTGTGCTTGCCGCGCAGGATTGCTGCTGCGTGCGAAGCCAGGCGGCCGAGAACGACGTCGGTGGCGTCGATGACGATCCAGTCACGCTGGACCTGCCCGGCCTTCGGGGTGTAAGTGCGCGTCACGATAGTGCTGCTTTCTTGATTCGAACGGAGAGGTTCGTGAATCCCACTCCGGGGTGGTTTTGTTCTCGCGACCTCACCCGTTGTTGAGCGAGCGAAGCGAGACGAAACACGCCAGTGGAGGGCTCACGTTCGTCGTACCCGCTTCTGCAGCAAGCCGCAGGGCAGGCACCAAAGAGTCAGCTTACAGCATCCGTCGCCACTGACCCAACTCAGGCGGCGGACCCGACTCAGGGCGCGGGGAACATCGACGAGCACGAGTCGTCGATCGTCACCGGAGTCTGCGTGACCGTCGGCGAGTAGCGCACCTCCAGCGGCGCGGTCGCGTCCTTCGGCACCGTGGACGTGAACGAAACCTTCTTCGTCTCGTCCTTCGCGAGGGTGACGAACAGGCTCTTCGCCTGCCGGCCGTTGTACGTTCCGGTGCGATCCCACCCGTCGCGCTCCCCCGCCTTCGGGGCGGTGCCGGCCAGCTCGCCACCGGGCAGGGCCATGCCGATCACGTCGAGGAACATCGTCGTCCGCGGATAGCCCCAGCTGCTGTTGCGCTGGCCGAGCGTGTACGAGCTGAGATCGGCACCGGGGATCGAGTTGTGCATCTCGATCGTCGTCGTCATCGTGCGCTTCTCGGCCGAACAGGTCACCGACAGCTTCGTGGTGAGGTAGTACTCGAGCTTGGAGTGCGAGGCGTCGTTCAGGAAGATGCCGGTCTGCGTCACCCCCTTGTTGTCGGCGGTGACTTCTCCGTCGATGCCCAGCTCGGCCGCCATCGCCGCCTGACCCTCATCGGCGAACCAGGCGTAGACGCGCTGCTCGTCGGCCGCCTTCTGCATCTGTTCGAGCATCTTCACCGGGTCCCACCCACCGCTCATGATCTTCGAGAACACCGCGGCGGAGACCTTCGCGAAGTAGGCATCCGCGAGCCTGCCGTCGCTGCCGAAGCGCTCGTACGTGTCGCTGAGCAGCAGCTTGACCGCGTTGTCGGCCGTGACGGGTGTGCTCTCGCCGGCGACGCTGACCGAACCGGCGACCTCGAGCATGTACGACAGCGCGACGGGATCGACCGAGATGATCCCGTCGAGGCGCCCGCCCGCGGTGCGGGACCACAGCCCGCTCATCATGTGTGCCGTGTCGGCGAAGTCGGGCGTGCGCGTGTAGTTCTGCGAGTACTTCCACGTGTCGGTCTCGAAGATGGTCATCTTCGAGGCATCCGGAAGCGACTGCGGATGCCAGCCCCGCGGCCCCTCGGTGACGAACCTCAGCGCCGCCGCGTCGGTGCGCATCCGCACCTTCCCGTTCTCGACGTGCAGCACGGCACCGGCGCCGGGGTTGCCGCCGGTCGCCCGGATCTCGGCGTTGTTCTGGAACAGGAGCGCGTAGTTGCGCGGCCCGTCATCGCCGAGCACGGCCAAGAGCATCGGGAGGTTCTTCTCGGCGAACGCGATCGCCGGCGTCGCCTGGTCGACGACGTCGACCAACTGACCGATGTTCTCCTTGACGAAGGGATGGATCGCGTCGAGGTCGATGCGGTCGATGTGCGATTTCGCCTCGTCGAACACGCCCCGCAGCGCCGGCAGCTGAGGCTGGGCGACGCGGAACGGCTCGAGGTTGATGCCCCCGCCCTCGACCTTGAAGTTGTCGGGGTCGGCGAGAGGGATGAGCTCGAGCGCGAGCGGGAGCGCATCGCGCACGAGCACGTGGGTGGCCTGGGTCGTCTCGCTGACCGCCGTGACGTTCGCCCCGACCCACGGGATGGCACTCGCGAACTGCCAGAGCGGGCTGCCGACCGTCTCATCCGCCGACGAGGTGTACTTCAGCACGTCTTTCGAGAGAGCCTCGACGGCGTCGGCGTCGCCCTCTTTCATGAGCGGGACGACCTTCGAGATCCTGCTCTTGGCCGCCTGAAGGTCGTCCTTCACCTGCAGCGCCTGGATGAGGAAGATCCCCGCGAAGACCGCCGCGGCCACCAGCAGCAGGAAGATCGCCAGCACCACCCAGGGCCAGCGGCGTCGACGGCGCGGCTCATCCGCGTCGTCGTCGGAGGGCGCGAGATCGGGGTCGAGGTCGGCCAGTGTGCCGTCGTAGCGCCGTTCCCGGCGCGTGCGCGGTGCATTCGAGTCGGTGATGGCCAGCCCCTTCGATCCCCGAGACATATGCCGCCCGGTCCGATACGTGCCCTCAGGATACCGAGCGACCCTGAGGCTCGCCCGCGCGCGGTCCCTTCGCGCCCCTCCCCTCCTGTCCCATATGTCCCTCCTCCCCTATGTGCCCTCTACCCCTCGCTGTCACCATCCCCCGCCGATGTGGCGCAACACGCGGCATCCCACATTCCGAAAGCACCATCTGCGCCACATCCACGCTGCCCGAGCATCCGCCCCGCGCGCGCCGGCCAGCCCCCGGCCGCCGATGTGGCGCAACACGCGGCATCCCACGCGCCGAGGCGACCACTTGCGCCACATCCACGCTGCCGAGCATCCGCCCCCGCCCGCGCCGGCCAGCCCCCGCTCGCCCCCGCCCCCGGATGTGGCGCAACACGCGGCGTCCCACGCGCCGAGGAGACCACCTGCGCCACATCCACGTTGGCCGAGCATCCGCCCCGGCCCGCGCCTGCCAGCGCCCGCCCACCGATGTGGCGCAACACGCGGCATCCCACACTCCGAAAGCGCCATCTGCGCCACATCCGGGCGCCTTGACACTCCCCCTGCACAGACAGAGACTCCCTCGAGTTGTGCACACATCGTGGGTATCGCGCGGTCGTGGGTCCAGCTGACCGCACAGAGTGAGGGGATGCCGAAGAAACCCGCACCACTGCCTGCGAGCCTCGGCGCGTGCTTCAGCACCACCACGGCTCTGCGCTCGGGCCTGACCCATGGTCGCCTGCGGGCGAAGGATCTCACTTCTCCCTTTCACGGCGCCCGGCGCACACGCAGGGACATCGAGCAGGAGGAGAGTGCGGTCCGACAGGACACGGAACCTCTCGCCGCCAGCCGGTCGATCGCGCGTCGGGTCCGCGCGAAGGCGCTGGCCTACCTGCCGGTCATGCCCGAAGGTGCATTCGTGTGCGGCAGGAGCGCCGCGGCCCTGCGCGGGTACCCCATCACGCCGGATGAGCAGCTCGACATCGGCACGACCGCGCCTCGGCGAGCGCCGCGCGGTCGCGGTGTGCGGGGTCGGAAGACACAGTCGCATCTCGTCACCGTGGAGGTGATCGATGGCATCCCCGTGTCATCTCCGGCGACGACGTGGGCGATGCTCGCGAGAGAACTCAGCGTGCGCCGGCTGGTGATCCTCGCCGATGCCATCCTGCAGATCCCTCGCGATTCCCACGGCAGACCGCGGCCGGAGTGGGCCGGCGCGACGCGCGATGAGCTTCAGGCGGCGATCGACGCCGGAAACCGAGCCGGCGTGAGCAAGCTCCGAGAAGCGCTGTCACGTGCACGGGCCGGGAGTGCGTCGCCCCTGGAGACCGAGTACCGGCTGGACGCGGAGATCGACGGACTGCCCGAACCGGAGCTCGACGTCGAGATCCGGGATGCGCGAGGACGTCTGCTCGGGATCTCGGAGATCGTCTATCGAGGGTTCAAGACCATCGTCGAGATCGAGGGCGATCACCACCGCACATCACGACGCCAGTGGAATCGCGACCTGCAGAAGTATCGCGACTATGCCGCCGAGGGCTGGGAGGTCGTACGCCTCACCTCCGAAGACATCCGCGTGCGACGCACGGCCACGCGGATCGTCCGGGCGGTGCTGGCTCGTCGCCGTCCCGTGTGACGCGCCCTGCTCAGTTTCCCCTCACGCGAGAATGTGGCGCAACACGCCGCATCCCCCAGCGCGAAGCGACCACGCGCGCCACATCCACGCAACCCGAGCATCCCCCGGCTCGAGAAAGTGGCGCAACACGCCGCATCCTCCAGCGCGAAGCGACCACATGCGCCACATCCACGCAACCCGAGCATCCCCCGGCTCGAGAAAGTGGCGCAACACGCCGCATCCTCCAGCGCGAAGCGACCACGCGCGCCACATCCACGCAACCCGAGCACCCTCCCCCCGACCCGGATGTGGCGCAACACGCGGCATCCCCCCGCCCGAAGCCACCACATGCGCCACATCGGCCGCCCGGGAAAGGCCGGGACAAGAAGAAACCGACCCCGCAGGTTACGTCGCCTCGGCGGTGACGAGGATCGGGCGGTGATCGCTCGTGCCCTGGGGCAGGGTGGTGATGCGTGAGATGTCGAAGCCGGACGACGTGGCGAAGTCGTAGTGCCCGCGAAACACCCGGTACCGCGTGTACGTGCGGTCGTCGCTGAGCGTCAAGCGGTAACCGTGGTCGCGCACGGTCTGGCCGAGGTTCTCCTTGAAGACCGGGTAGTTGTAGTCGCCGACCATCAGCACCGGCAACTCGGGGCCGAGCTCGTGCAGGGCGTCGAGCGCAGCGCGGATCTGATTGCGGCGCAGCGAGTTCAGCGCGGTGAGCGGAGCGGCATGGAAGGATGCCACGATCAGCCCTCGCCCGCTGTCGATGTCGAGCAGTCGCGCCCCGAGCACGCGCTCGTGCGCCGGCTTGAGCAGGCGGTCGTGCAGCGACTTCTTCAGGCCGATGGTGCGCACCTGCTCGACGCGGAACTGGTTGCTCCGCAGGTACATCGCCAGGCCCAGCCGGTTGCCGCTTGTCGCTCTCACCAGCGAGAGCCCTCCGATCGTGTCCGGAAGGTCGGCCGTGTCGCATTCCTGCAGGCACAGGATGTCGGGATCGTGCTCGGCCACCAGCTTCACCAGCTCCGTCGCGGCCCGGTGCTTGCGCAGGTTGTACGAGATCACTCTCATGACGGCCACGCTACCGCCGCCGCCTGTGCGCTCGCGAAGGGTTGCGCCGCGGGCCGCTCTGTGGTCAGTCGCCGTCGCGGCGGGCGCGCGTCTGCTGCGCCCGGGATGCCAGCAGCTCATCAGCCGGATAGCCGACCTCCGCGAGCGTCAACCCGCGCGCCGGCAGCACTTTGAACGCGCTCGTGCGGGTGAGCTCATCGCGCAGCCGCACGACATCCGCCACGGCGAGCTTGCCCTCGCCGACCGCGGCGCATGCCCCGACGAGCGCCCGCACCATGCTGTGGCAGAAGGCGTCGGCCTTCACCTCGGCCACGAGCACACCTTCGTCATCCCGCGCCCACCGGTAGTCGAGCAGGGTGCGGATCGTCGTCGCCTCCTCGCGCGGCTTGCAGTAGGCGGCGAAGTCATGCAGACCGATGAGCGTGCGCGCCGCGGCATCCATCGCCTCACCGTCGAGTCGGGCACGGAGGGTGGTGGTGTCGTTGCGGCGCATGGGGTCGTAGCCCACGCTCGCGTCGGCGAGCCGGTAGCGGTAGCGGCGCCACACGGCCGAGAACCGGGCGTCGAATCCGTCCGGAGCAAGGCTCGTGCGGGTGACGGTCACGTCGGGGTAGTTTCCCAGCACACCCCGGATGCGACGGGCGAGCGAACCGGCGGGGTCCGCCGCGGCCCGACCGTGTCGCGCCTCGACCCGCGCCCACTGCGCCGCATCCAGGTCGACGTGGGCCACCTGGTCGGCGGCGTGCACCCCGGCATCCGTCCGCCCGGCGACGACGAGCTGCGCCTCGGATCCGACGATCCGCGCCAGCGCTCCCTCGAGCACGCCCTGCACCGTGCGCAGACCGGGCTGCTTCGCCCAGCCGCGGAAGTGTGTGCCGTCGTAGGCGATGTCCAAGCGAATTCGCACCTGGCAAGCCTATGCTGGAGGGCCTCTCCCCTCCCGTTCTCGGATCCTGAAACGCGCCTTCTTCGTCTTGATGTCTCCGTCTTCTCCTCACATCCCGCGGTACGCGGGGCTCGACGGACTCCGGGCGATCGCGGTCGGGCTGGTGCTGATCTACCACCTCTTCCCCGAGGCGGGTCTGACGAGCGGGTTCGTCGGCGTGGACGTGTTCTTCGTGGTGAGCGGCTTTCTCATCACCTCGCTGATGCTGCGTCCCACGCGGCACACGCTGCGCCATCGGCTGGTGGACTTCTGGCGTCGCCGGGCTCGTCGCCTGCTGCCCGCGCTGGCCGTGATGCTCACGGTCTGCTCGACGGCTGCCTGGGCCATCGGCGGCGACGTGCTGGTCGGCGTCGGACGACAGCTGGTGGGGGCGGCGACGTTCAGCTACAACTGGGTCGCCCTGGCCGGAGGGTCGGACTACTTCACGGCGGCGGAGCCCGAACTGTTCCGGAACGTGTGGTCGCTGGCCGTCGAGGAGCAGTTCTACCTGCTCTGGCCGCTGCTGCTTCCCGTGCTCCTGATGCTGCTGCGCGCCCGCTGGGTGCTCGTGGCGTTCGCTGTGGTGGCGGCCGGCGCATCGGCGTGGTGGATGTCGGCGCTGGTCGGCGCGGATGCCGTGACGCGCGCGTACTTCGGCACGGATTCTCACGCGTTCGGCCTGCTGCTCGGTATCGCGCTGGCGTTCGCCGTGCGGAATATGCCGGATCGGGAATGGATGCATCGGCCGGGCGTGCGGATGGCGGGTGTCGGCGTCGGGATGCTCGGACTCGCCCTGATCGTCGTCGCGGCCGTGCTGCCGGACCGGCCCGCCGGCTCCGGCTTCCCGTGGACGTTGCTGGCAGCATCCGCCGGCGCACTCCTGGCCGTGTTCGCGGGTCTTCTGCCGGGGTCGTGGTTCGGCCGGACGATCGACGTGCGTCCGCTGCGGTGGATCGGCGATCGGTCCTATGGGATCTACCTGTGGCACTGGCCTTTGCTCGTGTTGGTGCTCGCGGCGAGCGGGCAGGGCGCCGGCACAGCGGGCGTGCCGGTGGCGGCCGGCGCGCTCACGCTGGTGCTGTCGATCGCGGTCGCCGCCACGTCGTATTCCCTTGTGGAGACGCCGCTGCGCCGCCTCGGCTTCCGCCGCGCGCTGCGCGCTGTGCGCGCGCGGCTGGCCCGAGGTCCGGTCAACCGGATGGCGATGATCGGTGGCCTTCTCGCCGGCCTGCTCGCGCTGGGCGGCACCACGGCCGCCGTCGCCAGCGCACCCGCGATGACGACGTCCGAGATGACCATCCGCGCCGGCGAGCAGGCGCTGAAGGATGCGGCGCGGCAGAAGCCCCGCCCGGCGCCGACCCCGGAGGCCGTCGTCGGCGACGAGATCACGGCCGTCGGCGACTCGGTGATGCTGGCATCCGCCCCTGCACTGTACGAGAAGTTCCCGGGCATCTATGTCGATGCCGCCGTGTCTCGATCGATCTGGGCCGGACCCGATATCGTCGATGCGCTCGAGGCTGCCGGGCGTCTGCGGCCCCACGTCGTGGTGGCACTGGGAACGAACGGGTCCGTCGATCGGAGCATGCTGCAGAAGATCTCCGACACCGTCGGCCGCGACCGTGACCTGGTGCTCGTGAACGCCTACGCGCCGCGCGACTGGATCTCCGGTGTGAACCGCGACCTGCGGCAGTTCGCCGATGCGCGCAGCGGCGTGGTCGTCGCCGACTGGTCGGGCGCGATCGCCCCGCATGAGGATCTGCTCGCCGGGGACCGCATCCATCCGGGCATGGCCGGCGGACGGGTGTTCGCCGACGTGGTCGAGACTGGCATCCGCGCCGCCCAGGCCGAGCGCCTCGCCCGCCGTGTTCCGGACGACCGCACCCCGCAGCCCGCCGGCTGAACCTCATCAGACGGCCCGCGCCTGTCGCACTGTCGGGCGGGGCGTCCAGATGCCTCGTTCAGCGGCTGAGTACACGGCGAAGCTCGATCAGGACGTCGCCGAGCGGGATCCGTTCCTGCTCGACTCGTCGCACTTCAGCATCGCCCTGCGAGGCCAGCACCGCATAGCAGTCCGCCTCAGCGGTCGTCAGATGATCCAGAACAGTGGCGCACGGCTTGATCGCATTCCCATCCTTATCGTGGTTCACCCCGAGACGCGCGTATCTCGACCACGCCAGCGAATCCATCAGAAGTGAATCCACGGCCTGCCCGCGCTCTTCCAGTTGTCCCCTCAGACGGCTCAGAATCGCGAATCCGTCGCTATCGATGTCCCCCCAATAGATGATTCGCTCGGCCTTCCGTATCCAGCCGACTTTCACGAGCGTCCCCGCAGCCTTGCCTTCTCCTTCGACGACGATCGTGTCCTCGATCTCAGGGAAGTGCAGCCGACAGTCGCGGTTCTCGACGATCACGACGTTCCTGGGCGTATACACCGGGCTGTGTGTATCGCCCTCGGTCCAGGCGTCGTGGCGTCGTCCACCCGCAGCGCGGCTTGCGGGGTCGACGTACGTGAAGTGCACGACCGCGAGCCGGGGCTTCAGCTCTGCCGCCACATCGCGACCGACGAAACTCCGAACCAGACCTTCGTTGTCGTCGAGCCACTTGCTGTCCACGTCGGGGACTGGCAGCTGCCGCGCCGTCCACTGACCGATATCCGGATGGTCACGCAACCACGCCAACGTCGAGAGAAGCTTCACGACGTTGACCTCCTTCAGCTTGCTGACGCGGTTGAGCCGGACCGCATCGACGTGCACCGAGGCGTCCTGCAACCGCTTCGCAAGAGTTCGAAGGCGAGTGATCGCCTCTAGCACACTCTGGTGTCCGTGCTCAGAGAGCAACGAGATGAGGCCGGGCCATGTCTGCACTGACATCGCTACGGGAACTGTTCTCGGCACTCCGCGGACGGTGACAGAACGGGCCGAGACTGTCGCGCCCGTTCGTGCAGCGGTATCGAAGTGACGCCACGACCGGAGCCAGTCGTCCCATCGCTCAGGGCCCAATCGGATCACGTCGGCCGAGCTCAGCGACTTAGGCCGTAGAGGGACCTCAATCTCGTCGAACTGTCGCCCTCTCACTTCGTCGACGATGCGCTTCGTGAGCGAATTCTGGACCGACTTCCGCACAACCTCGACCGCATCGCCCGGGTCGAGCAGCCGCACACCGCGTACGACCATGATCAGCCCGTCGTGTCGGCCACGGCGACCTTGGGCTTCGCCCAGGACCGCCCGCGGGTGTCCTTGAGGATCGTGTACTCCACATCGACGTGCGGCTCGATCGCGCTGTACTTGTCGTTCGGCGCCCCGATCACGAGCTGGAACCCCAGCCCTCGCCAGGCGCCGATCGCGCGCTTGGTGAAGTGGGCGTCGGCCTTGATGAGCGCCTCGTCCATGAACACGGGCGCGTACCTCGGTCGCTCGGCGCCGGCATCACCCAGCTGGTAGCGCAGCGCCGCCCCGACGATGAACGCGACGAGTTCCTGCGACTCGCCGCCGGACTTCTCGCCGATGTGGTCGTAGACGGCGACATGCTCGCCTGTCGCCGCGTGCACACGCTCGGCGGACACGCGCACGTGGTTGCGCACATCGATCAGCTCGGCGAAGTCCGGAGCGGATCGCCGCATCTTGCCGATCAACCGGCTCATCCGTCGGTAGGCGTTGTCGCGCTCCTCGTCGGTGGACGCGGCCTCGATGGCTGCGCGCACACCGCGCAGTTCACGCCGGAAGCGCTTGCGCGCCTCGGACTGGTTCTCGCGCGGGGAGATCTGCAGGCGGTGCTCGTCGTCGTAGAACGGCAGTTCGCGCATGATCGCATTGATCGGTTCGATGCGGTCGCGGATCTCCCGCACCGAACGGCTGAGCGTCGAGTCCAGGCTGGTCAGGTCGTTGCCGGAGAGCCCGAGCAGGCTGTCGCGCCATTCGCTCTCGAGCTCGTGCAGGCCGTTGGTCCGCAGCGCCTCGAGGATGCCCTCGAACTCGTCGACGGACGCGTCGGGATCGGGCAGCAGGTTCAGATTCGGCCAGCGCTCCAGGAACGAGGTCATCAGCTGGCGCATCCGCTCGCGCTGATCGCCATGCGACTCGGATGCCGCCCGACGGTCGCCCGACAGTCTCGACGCCGCCGTCTTCAGCGCGACGTCGAGACGCGCGAGCCGGTCGGTCGCCGTGTCGCCGTCCGTGTCGGAATCCAGGATGAAGCGCTCGTCGAGGAACGCCGCGTGCCCGGCATCCAGCATCATCCCGTCAGCGGCGTCGAGCACGCGCTGGCAGTCGTCGACATCGTCGGTGACCGCACCCCAGCGCTCGGCCGCCTGCTCGCGCTGCGCGGTGAGGGCGCCGATCTCGTCGCGCAGCGCCGACGCTTTCAGCTTGAGGTTCTCGGCCTGATCCTTCAGCTGAGCGATCTCGGGGCTCGCCGCGGTCACCTCCGCCTCGACGGACGCCCAGCGCTCGACCTCCTGCGAGATCGCCTCGACGTCGATCTGCTCCCACGTGACGTCCTGGATCAGCGCGAACGCGGTGAGACGCTTCTCGATGGCGTCCATGGATCGCTCAGCGGCGTCAGCGGTCTCCGTCGCGACCGCGATCTGCGCATCCAGCTGCGCCCGTTCCTTCTCGAGCTCATGCACCCGCCGCTCGTTCGAGAAGCCGAGCACGTTCTGGCGCCCGTGCCCGCCGTGCGCACCGCGGTTGCCCTGCGCCATCTGGCCGGTGATCGTCAGCGCCATGGTGTGCGAGGCCAGCTGCGCCGAGGAATCGACGCACACGAAACCGAAGCGCTCGTCGAGACGCTGCTGCAGCCAGCCCGTGAACGGCGTCGGGCGGTAGTCCAGGCGCCCGGGCAGCGTGCGTCCGTCGGCGTGCCCGGACGAGGCGAGCCCGGTGTGCACGCCCTCGTACCGCAGTCGCACGGGTGTGCGCACCTGGTCGATCGCCGCGCGGAACCGTGACACGTCGGCAGCATCGATGAGCAGCGTCGTCGCGAAGCCGCCGAGCGCGAGGTTGAACGCTTCGCGCCACGGTTCGAACTCCGTGCGCACCTCGACCAGCTCGCCGACGAACGGCAGGTCATCCGCGTCGAGCCCGGCGGCCTGCGCCAGCAGCATCCGCGCCTCATGCAGCGACGAAGGGATGCTGCTGTGCACCCGATCGGCCTGCTCGCGCTCCGCATCGAGCTCGCCGCGTCGGCGCATCAGCGTCCGACGCTCGGTCTCCGCGTCTGCGAATGCCGCGCGTGCGGCCCGGCGCGCCGTCGCCTCCTGTGCGTCGCGGGCCTGAGCGAGGACGGCCGTGAACTGCTCGGCGGTGCCGACCGAAAGACCCAGCTCGCCCAGCGCGGCATCCACCCGGCCGCGCTCGCGCTGCACCTCGGCCAGACGCCGCTCGGCCGACCGCAGCTCCCGCTGCGCGGTCTCGAGGCGGTCACCGCCCGAGTGGCGCAGCACGTCGAGCAGCCCGTCGCGCTCCACGTCCGCCGCGTCGACGAGAGCCTTCTTCTCGCGGATGCCGGCATCGAGCATCCGGGTGCGCGCACCCAGCTCGGTCTCGACCTCCCGCAGCAGATCGAGCCGGCGCTGTGCGCTCCACAGCGCCGCGCGGGACGACGGATCGGTGAACTCGCCGATCTCGTCGATCAGCCGCATCTGCTGCGCGGCGGATGCGACCCGCTCGCGGATGCCCCCGATCGGCTCCAGCGCGTTCACCTGCTGACGCGCGGTGATCATGCTCGTGCGCGTGCTCTCCAGCTCGTCGAAATGCGCGACCACGGCATCCGCCGTCGCCATCGTCTCGGGCTCCTCGAGCACCAGCCGCTTGTACAGGTCGTCGACGGTGGTGATCTGCTGACCGGCCTGGATGCGGGCGAGGAGGCTCATCGCCTTCGCCCCCGAGCCCGCCGCGCCGATGCCGAGGACCGTGTGCAAGCGGGCGGAGAACTCCCGATCGGTGCCCACCGTGTGCAGGCCGAGCTCCTTGAGCGACGAGTCGCTCAGCCGCTGCGACGCCGCCCGCTCCAGGCCCGCGAGGTCGAAGAAGCCGTCGGCTGTGGCGCGCACGCGCACGGTGTCCTCGAGGATGCGTGCCCCGGCCGGGATGTACCAGGCGCGGATCGCCGTGAAGCGCGAATCGTCGTGATCCCGCCAGGTCATGGCGATGGCGGTCCAGGTGTCCTCGCCGTCGCCGCGGAGCACCCGCAGCCGGGTGCCCTCGTCGGTACGCGACTCGTCGATCTTGCCGCGGCCGTAGGAGAGGATGTTGCGCTGCTCGTCGCCCCGCGGGCGCCCGGTGACCCCGCCGTTGGATGCCCCGTTGAAAGGAGTGGTGTGCGGCATCATCAGGGCGATGTAGGCATCCATCAGGGTGGACTTGCCCGAGCCGGAACCTCCGCACAGCAGCGTCGCGTACGGCGAGAACCGCACCCGGTGCGGGCCGCCGTCGTAGCCGCCCCAGTTGACCAGCTGCAGGTCCTCGGCGACCCACTGCTGCCCGCGAGAGCCGGCGGGGATGAGCCCGAAGAGGGTGTCGAGCATGGTCATCGTCCGGCCTCCTTCTCGGCATCCGCCGTGTCAGTCCGGTGGCGCAGCCAGGCGCGCAGCTCCGCCAGCTTCTCGGCGCTCAGCACCACCTCGACGAGGGAGCTGATCCGGTAGCGCCCCGAGCTCTCCTCGTCGATCACGCCCTCGCGATCGAGCCGGTCGAGCGCGGCGCGGATGGCCTTCTGCTGACGGGCCGTGCTGCCGTCGGCATCCGTCAGATAGCTGAGGACGGTCTGCTCGACGTCCTCGACGTCGATGCGCGGCGCCGACTCGCCGGCCGCGGACTCACGCTGGAACACCGTGCGCAGATGCACGAGCACGAGCGTCTCGGTGCGGTTGTAGGGCGAGTCCTTGAGCAGGATCGGCACCTCGAACTCATCCGAGCGCACCTGCTGCTTGTAGGCCAGGCCCCGGCCCTGATCGACCACCAGGCGCAGGTACAGGTCGTGCATCCGCGATTCGATGATCTGCTGATGCTCGAGCAGCAGCCGCCATTCGGCCCGATTGCCGTCGGCGCTGAGAAAGCGGCGCTGCAGCACGTGTACGAGCACGCGACGCACCTCCGGGTCGAGCGTGCCGCGGTCGCCGGGGAACAGCTCGTCCGGGTCGTCCTCCATGGCGACCGGCGCGATGAACGGATCCTCCGCGGCGCCGTGGCCGTCGGCGAACGTCGGATCGGTCGTCGTCTCAGGCATCCTGATCCTCCTTGGTCGCGGTGTGGTCCGATGCGCTCGCCTGCGCGGTCACCGACGCGAAGGCGAAGCGCCGCGTCGTGCCGTCGGGTCTCAGCGTCTCCACGGTCGAGATGCCGTCGCGCTCAGCCATGCCGTTGCGGTGCGCGATCTCCAGCAGGCCCACCAGATCGACCGGCCTGCGGGTGCCGTCCGGCGCGTTCTCGAACGCCTCGCCGAGGTCGAACTCCGCACCGAGGGCGGCGACGTACTCCTCCAGTTCCGCATAGCGCGGGCCGCCCCACGAACGCGAATCCGCTTCGAGGTACTCGACGTCGTCGGCATCCGCCAGCGGCGCCGGCGCACCGGGCGGACGGATGTCGCCGACGGTCTGGCGCAGGCGCCCGAGATCCATCAGCGGCAGGTTGCGGACCGGATCGACGGATGCGGATGCCGGGGCGTGCCGCGACCACTCGTGCAGCCCCGAGATGACGTCGCGCAGCAGCTCGTCGATCTGGCGGTCGCGGAGAGGATCGTGCGTCTTGACCTGACCCGTGATGACGTGGGATGCCCGCCGCTGCGCGGCCAGCACCTCTTCCACCCCGAGCTCCACCCGGCGGCCGATCGCGTCGAACTCGGCGCGCTGCGCGGGATCGAGGAAACGGGCGAACGGCTGGGCCAGCAGTCCGTGCAGCTGCTCGGTGAGCGCGTCGATGCGGTCCGCGTCTCCGATCAGGCGCAGGGCGCCGGCGAAGGCGCGCCCTTCAGGCGTCGACTGCATGACGTCCTTCGCCCGCTGCAGGTACTCGCGCAGCACCTCGCCGGTGGGACGGTCATCGCGGCGCAGGTGCGCGACCACGTCGCGCTGCATCTGCTTGAGGGATTCGGCGACGCGCGTGAAGTCCGCCGGAAGCTCGCGAGCCAGGTGCAGCACGTTCTCGGCCTCTTCGTAGAGCTCCTCGTCGTCGATGGGAGCCGCGCCGTTCGCCTGGATCTGCAGAATCTCGGCGTCGAGGGCATCCCGCTCGGCCGTGAGCCGCGCGATGCGCTTCACCGGATCCGCCTCGGCGTCGTCGGAGAGCCGCTCGACCGCCTCGAGCAGGGTGCGCACGCGGGAGTTCGAGACGCGAGTGCGCCCGCCGCCGGTGCGCCCGGTGATCTCCAGCGCCTCGACGGCGTGAGCGGATAGGCGGTAGACCTCCACGTCGTCGTCGATCTGCTGCACCAGCCAGCCCTGCTTCGCCCAGGTGCGGCACACCTCGCGCCCGGTTCCGGTGGGGATGCGGCGGTCGTCATCGTCGTAGCCGCCGGCGCGCAGCGCGTCGAGCGCCTCGGCCACCTCGGCGTGCGCCTCGGCGATCGGGACGGCCGGCCGGTCGGCGGTGAACAGCATCGACAGCGCTGCGATGACGAACGGCGCCTGCCTGCCGTGCAGCAGCCCGAGAGTCGGGGTTCTGAACGCTGCGAGCGAGCGGGAATATGCCGCCTCGGCACGCGTACCAGTCACACGCCCCAGTTTATCGGCGGGCGCCGACGTCACCGTGCGCGTGCGGAGAGCGTCTTGCCGATCCTGCGCTCGAACAGCTCGGCGCGCGCCGTCTCGACGGCGAGCGCGCGGGCGCCCTTGACGTTCCCGGAACGCCCGAGGGACGACTGCAGTATCTCCGTCGGCCAGGGCACGAGCTCGGCCAGGCGCCCTTCGAGGGCGTCGCGACCGGGTTCGAGCGCGCCGCCGATGCCTCCGGCGAGGACGATCGTGTCGACGTCGACCACCGCGACGAGGCACGCGCAGAGGTCGGCGACCCGGGTGGCCGTCTCGTCGACCACGGACTGTGCGAACTCGTCCCCCTGTGCGGCGGCGTCGAACAGGTCGGGAAGGTGGATCGGCAGGGGGTGGGCGATCTGCGGACGCAGCTCGAGACGCTCGGTCGCCCATGCGGTCATCGCTTCGCTGGCGGGATCCGCGAGACCGCGTCCGTCCTGCTCCAGCCGGAACAGCAGATCGAGCTCACCGGCGCTGCCCCGGCGCCCCCTGAGGACCTTCCCGCCGAGCACCAGCGCCGAGCCGACGCCGGCGCCGACGGAGAGGATCGCGAAGTCGTCCCTGTCGACCCCGACGCCGTAGCGATGCTCCCCGATCGCAGCGACGTTGACGTCGTTCTCGAGCAGGACCCGCAGGCCGAGCCGATCCTCGAGCACGGAGCGCAGAGGGAAGCCCTCCAGCCCGGACACCCCGCCCGCCATCGCGACGCGGTCCGATCCCGGAGGCATGACACCCGGGATCCCCACGCCCACGGCCTGCAGCGACTCGGGGGGAACCCCGGCCCGTTGCGCGGTCCGATCACGCAAGCGGACGATCGCGTCGATCACCTGCTCGATCGTCGGGTCTCGCACCTCTTCGTCGGCTGTGGCCAGCAGCTGGTCGTCGAGGCCGGCCAGCTCCGCCCTGATGAACCGCGTTCCGACATCCACGCCCAGAACCGGGAACGAGCGCCCAGCGGCGCGAAACACGTCCGCACCGTACTTCGTGGGGGCGGGGGCATCCTCCACCCGCTCGGCCAGCCCCACGGCGATGAGGCTGCCGAGCGCGGCGGACACCGTGGGCTTGGTGAGGCCGGTCTGGCGGGCGATCGCCGTTCGGGTGGAGTCGCCGCCCTGGTACAGGCAGTTCAGAACGGTCAGCTCGTTCGAGCGTCGCATGTCCTTCAGGCCCGCCGGACCCGTCGAATTGAGCTGCACCACTACATCTTCGCAGGGTCGAGCATCGCCCGACGGTACCGGGTGCGCTCAGTTCGGGCTCGAGACGGCCACGCCGTCGACGATCCCCTCGCCGTACAGGTGAACGTAGTCGATGCGCATCTCCGCAGGGAATGACGTGGAGGCATCCGGGTCACCGGGCCAGTCTCCACCCACCGCCACGTTGAGAAGGAGGTGCATGTCCTGCTCGAAGACCCAGTCCTGCGTGGACGGCAGATCGTTCGGCGTCAACTCGAAGTAGGGCTCGTCGTCGACGAGCCAGGTGATCTTCTCGGGCTGCTTGATGACGGAGTACACGTGCCACGCGGAGCTCGCCGCGGCGCCGAGGTCGTACGTGCCGCCGATCCCGTTCTCGTTGTAGTAGGTCGGGCCGTGCAAGGTGCCGTAAGCCGTGTTCGGCTCGCCGCCGACGACCTCGACGATGTCGATCTCGCCCTGCGCGGGCCAGATCTGACCGTTGTTGCCGAGCATCCAGATGGCGGGCAGCAGTCCCTGGCCGGTGGGGATCTTGGCGCGGATGTCCGCACGCCCGTATGTCAGGGAGACGTTGCCCTCCGTGGTCAGCCTGGCCGACGTGTACTCGCAGCTGCCCGAGGGATAGCAGGGCAGGTGCTGGCCGGCCGTGGCCTCACGGGCCGAGATGATCAGCTGCCCTGATCCGTTGACGGCGGAGTTCGCCGCATCCGCGGTGTAATACTGCAGCTCGTTGTTCCACCACCCTTCCTGATCACGATTGCCCACCTCGGTGTTCCAGTGGGCGGAGTCCGGTCGTGTGCCGGCCGCGCCATCGAAGTCGTCGGCCCAGAACGGTGAAGAGCTGGCGGATGCCTCGGTCGCGGCGGGCGCGTGAGCGGAGCTCACCGCCGCGACCGCTCCGGATCCGGCGGCGGCCAAGACGGCTGCCGCGGCGGCGCCTGCGATGATCAGGCCCTTCCGACGTCGCGAGCGCGCCGGAACCTCAGCGCCCGACACGGGGGCTGACTCGATCTCGGAGATTCCCATGACCATCCCTTCCGCTACGGCGACCGCCGCCGTCACGACCGAAAGTAGCAACATCGATCAACTCTGTAAAGAGTCTTTTCGCTTTTCGACGGACCCTCACCCTGGGGGCCCCACCTCACGTGCGCAGCACGAAGCTCGCGCCTGACACATCGACGCCACCCTCGTACGAGAAAACCCCCCGGGGATTCCGAGGGGTTCTGACCTGTAGCGGAGGCGGGACTCGAACCCGCGACCTCACGATTATGAGTCGTGCGCTCTCACCATCTGAGCTACTCCGCCGCAATCGCCCACTCCGAAGAATGAACGCTACGAGCCCCGAGTCAGGATTGAACTGACGACCCCTTCCTTACCATGGAAGTGCTCTGCCACTGAGCTATCGGGGCGTGCTGCCCGTGTCAGGGCAACCAGATGAGATTAGCACTTGCGTACCCGTCTCACGAAATCGAGGCGTCAGTACGAGTACCGGCCCGCGTTGTCTCGCATCCACGGCAGCGGGTCGATCGTGCTGCCGTTGACGATGAGCTCGAAGTGCAGGTGCGCGCCGTAGGAACGGCCCGTGTTTCCGACCTTTCCGATGGTGTCGCCGACCTTCACCTTCTGCCCGGCTTTGACGTGCAGCGAGCCGTACTGCATGTGCGAGTAGTGGCTCGTGATGACCTTGCCGTCGATGACGTGATCGACGTATGCGGTCACACCGTAGGCGCCGCCGGACTCGGTCGCGATGCGCACCGTGCCGTCGGCGATCGCCTGGATGGTCGCACCGCTCCCGGGAACGAGGTCGATGCCGGCGTGCAGGCGTCCGTTGCGCATGCCGTACGGCGAGCTCATGGCGACGCCGACCATGAACGGCCACTGGATCGCCGCGTTCGGATCGTTGGAGTACAGGCTGTCCGAGAAGGTGATGTGCTCCTCGGCGGCGACGTCCAGCAGCGACACGGTCGAGAATTCGCCGTCGCGGGCGAGGGCTTCGTCCTCGACGCCGGCCGACGCGACGAAGGCCTGGATCTCGTCGTCGTCGACTTTCTTCGGCGGTGCCGCGTCGGCGGCGATCAGCGAGGCGGCGGGAGCGCTGCGATCACCCTGAACCGCTGCCACGGCACTGGCGGGAACCGTCATCGAGACGGCGATGAGACCCGCGACGCCCATGACGCCGAGGCTGGCGCCGGCGGCCACCAGACGTCGGCCGAGGCGTGGGCGAGGCGCGACGTGGGTGAGTGCCGGCGCGGCCCCGACGACCACGCGCTCCTCGGCGACGGGCACCTCGGACTGCTCGTCGACGGGCGAGAAGCCGAAGGCGTCGGATGCCCGGGCGAACGCGTCTTCGGCGCCTCCGACAGGGGCGTCGACCGAGGAGGCACCGTCGAAGACGGGAACTGCGGGTGCATCATCAGCGACGGGCCCGACAGCCTCTTCGACCACGATCACGGCGGGCGGCTCATCGACCACGACGGCGTCCGGTGCGCCGTCGGAGACGGGCTCGGCAGGTGCGTCGTCCGTCACAGGCGCACTGGCCTGCGCCAGTCGGCGTGCGCGACGGCTCATCGCGACGGGCGAGGCCCCGGGCGTCGCCGACGCGGCCAGCGCGATGGTGGTGAGGGCCACAGGGTCGGAGGTTGCCGGAGTCGCCTGCGTCGCGGACGCGGTGCGGAGACGGTTGGATCGGCGCGTGGGCGCGGATTCAACCTCAGGACGTACGGGCGGCAACTCAGATCTCTCGGGTCGTGTTCAAGCTCGGGGGCGCTTGGTCACCTTCGGATCGCGGGTAACGAAGGTAACGATCGGATAAACACACTACAGGCTCGCGGCTGAGAAATCCATGCATCGGAACAGATCTTTCAGGCATCCGGACCCTCGCCCGTGACCAGTGCTCGCAACCTCTCGTGCACCGTCGCACCCCCGGCTATGAGCATCGGCCGAGCGGTCTCGCGTTCGAGCCGGCTCACCTTTCCGCCCGCCTCCTGCACAAGGATGGCGCCGGCGGCGAAATCCCAGGGGTTCAGTCCGCGCTCGAAGAATCCGTCGAGGCGTCCGGCGGCGACGTATGACAGGTCGATCGCGGCAGACCCCATCCGTCGCAGGTCGCGGGCCATCGTCATCACCCGACGCACCATGGCGAGGTCGCCGTCGTGCGTCGCCGGGTCGTACCCGAAGCCCGTGCCCAGCAGCGCCCCGGCGGGAACCTCCGTGCTGACGGAGAGCCGTGCTCCGTCGAGCCGGGCGCCCTCGCCGCGGACGGCGGTGAACAGCTCTCCGAGTGCCGGAGCGCAGACCGCTGCGGCGACACCGCGCCAGGCTTCCGGGTGCGGCTCGCCCTGCACGACGGCGATGCTCACCGAGTAGGCGGCGATGCCGTGGGCGTAGTTGACGGTGCCGTCGATGGGATCGACCACCCAGGTCAGCCCGCTGCGTCCGCAGTCGGCACCGGTCTCTTCGCCGAGGAATCCGTCATCGGGACGCTCCGCCCGCAGACGATCACGAATCAGCCGCTCGACCTCGCGGTCCGCGTCGGTGACGATGTCGGCCAGCGTCGACTTGGTCGCCGCGAGCGAGACGCCCTCGGATCGTCGGCGCTGAGCGAGCTCGCCCGCCTCGCGGGCGATGTCTGCGGCAAGCGCCCCGAGTTCGAGGTCGCTCACTGCATGGAGCCGGGTGCAGCCGGCGGCGCCGGAGGAGGCGGCGGGAACCCGCCGTAGGAGGGCGGCGTCGCGGGAGCAGGCGGAGTCGACGGGGGCGTCTCCGGTCCAGGCCCGGGAGTCGGCGGCTGCGGTGGCTGGAACGGCGGCGCGGGCTCGTCCGGCGCCGGCGGAACCGCCGGGTCGGGGATGCTCGAAGCCGTGGGGGCGGACGCGAACGCCTGAGCCTGCGGGGCCGCGTGTGCCGCCGGTGTCGCAGGTGCCGCGGGTGCCGCGGGTGCCGCGGCGGGAGCCTCGATCACGGGGAAGCTCTGCGGCGCCGCGTAGGTCGGGTGACCGGTGTAGTAGGCGTTCCAGTCGGGCGTGGCGTCCGGCAGTGCCGGCAGCGGTGTGCGGCCGTCGGCGTAGGTCGGCCATCCGGTCATCGCCGGCGCGGTCTGTGGCGCCTGCGGGGTCTGCGGGGTCTGCGCCTGCGGCTTGCGGGGTGCGAAGAGTGCGTTCAGCAGCGGGATCAGCGTGGATCCGACGGCGACGAGGATCGTCAGCGCGATCACGATGCGCCAGTACAGGTCGCCGTAGTCGAACTCGTCGGGGAAGGTGAGGAAGAACACGAGCATGGCGGCGAGGGCGGCCAGCAGCGCGAAGGTGACCATCATGATGACCCGCGTGAACGTGGTCACGTACCGCTGCGACGCGCGGAGGAAGATCCGTGCGTGCAGGAGGGCCAGCTGAAGGATGCCGATCACCAGGATCAGCTGCCAGAACCTGATCATTCCCCAGCCGCCGTAGTGGTCTTCCTCGGGAAGCCAGATCTTCACGGCACCGACCAGCAGGGCCACGATCCAGGTGATCATGCTCGCCAGCGCCAGCCAGTCGGGACGACGCTCGGCGAGATTCGATTCCATGATCGCGATGCCCGCGAACACCGCGAGCAGCAGGATCGTGAGGAACGCGCGGCCGACGATGCCGTCCTGATCCCCGACCAGCACCCACACCACGCAGACCAGGGCTGCGGCGATCAGGGCGCCGATGGCGATCCAGATCGCCCCGCGCATCAGTTTCGAGGTCATCGTGGTCCGCTCCGACGACGGCGTGACTCCAGTCATGAGGTTCCTCCCGGTCTCGCTCTCATCCTGCCACGACGGGGCCGAAGGCACGGGGCCCTGTGGAAAACGCCGGATCAGCGGGAGGACTTGGCCGAGGCGGCCGCGAAGGCGGCCACGCGCGCTCGGGCATCCGGAGTGTCGAAGGACGCCCCGATCGACTCCGCCTCCTCGTCGAGCTGATCCGCGAAGGCGCGGGACGGCTGGGAGCGCACCAGTCGCTTGGCCTGCCCGTAGGCGCCCGTCGCCCCCGCCAGCCAGAACGCGGCGATCTGCTCGGCCCGCTCGCGCACGGCATCCGCCTCGGCACCGGCACCCGCAGCATCGGCGCCGACCGCCTCGGCGACCAGCCCCCATTCGACCGCCTCGGCTGCGCTCAGCATCCGGTCCTGCAGCACGAGCTGCAGCGCACGTCGCTCGCCGATCGCGCGGGCCAGCTGGGCCGATACCGACAGGTCGGGCGTGAGCCCGATGTTCGCGTACAGACTGCCGATCTTGGAGCTCGCCCCGACGACGGCGTAGTCGCTGCACATCAGGATGCCCAGGCCTCCCCCGGCCGTCGTGCCGTGCGCGGCGGCGACGACCGGGATCGATGATGCGGTGAGCGAGAGGATGCCCTCGTTGATCACGCGCGCGAGCCGCGTGATGTCGGCGCCTCCGCGCATGCCTGCGGCCATCGCCAGCACGTCGCCCCCGGCGCAGAAGGCGCGGCCGCTGCCCTGCAGCAGGATCGCGCGCACATCGTCGCGAGCGACGACGTCGGCGGTGACGTCGCGCCAGGCGACGGCGAGATCGGCGTCGAAGGCGTTCAAGCTGGCGGGGCGGTTGAGTGTGAGACGGGCGAGGCCCGCCTCGACCTCGACGAGGATGGGGTCTGTCATGGCTCTCCTTCGATGCACAGGACGGAGTACCAGACTAACCGGGACTCCGGTTCAGTCAGTCCTCGCCGAGCACGCGCACCACGAAGGCCTCCATGCGGTGCCGGGTGCCGTCGAGCCGCATGTCGGCCTGTCCGGGCGCACGCACCTCGTTCGGAGCGAGCGGATGCGCGAGCCGCACGTTCTCGTGACAGGACAGGTCCGCGCAGATGTACGTGCCGGCGCTGTCGCCGCGACGCCCTTTCGCACCACCGCGGCGCGCGGTCAGCAACGCCACCTGGTTGCCCGGCTGCAGCGTGTGGCAGATGTTGCACATGCCGGAGCGGACCCGGCTGGGATCGGTCGCGCGCAGCACGATCCCCACCGGGTCGCCCTCGTGCTCGACGACCACGACGGCGCGACGGCTGGACTCCGGATCGCGCCAGGCCAGGAAGTCGAGGTAGTCCCAGTCGGTCAGGATGAAGTCGTGCGGCATCCCGATCTCCGCGATCTCATCGGCCTCGGCGTTCTGGATCGCCGCGCGGATCTCGGCCTCGGTGAGTGGACGCATCGATTCAGTCTAGGAAGGATTCCGGCTGCGCGGTCGCCTCACAGCTTCTCCAGAGCGGCACGGGACTCGGCGAGCGCCCGCTCGGCCGCCTCGACGTCCTCGTCGGCTTCGGTCCCCTCGGTTCGTCCGTCGGCGGCATCCGCTCTCGCCTGCTCCTGCTCCGACAGCACCCGCGTGAGCTCTGCCTGCAGCTCTACCGCTCGCGCGGCCAGTCGCTCGGCTCGCTCTTCGGCATCCTGCTGGCGCTCCCGAGCGGCGCTCCGCCTGCGCCTGGCGCGCTCGAGTGCCGACTCGGCGGCGTGCACCGCGCGTTCTGCGTCGCGGCGCCGCCGGCGCTCGGCCACCTCGTCGGTGCTGCGCTGTGCCGGGGCGGGCGCGGCGGCCGCTCCGCCGCCGACCACGGTCGCCAGCTCGACCGCTCCCGTCGGCTCGAGCTCGCGCACCAGCCGCCCGGATGCCACGGCGGCGGCGGCCTGCGGGTCGAAGAACGCCGCCGAGAGCGTCTGCTGGACGGCCTCGAGCGTGGCGGGAGTGACCCGCTCCCCGCGATCACCGGCCAGCCCGGCGGCCTCCCGCGCCAGCTGGTCTGTCAGCGCGCGGCGCTCCCGCCCCAGCTGTGCCAGCATCGCGGCATCCAGGTCGTCCTGCGCCTCTCTCAGCTGCTCTGCGAGCTGCAGCGCCTGACCCAGTCGATCCGCCCGCTCGGCAGCGAAGAGGTTCACCACCCAGGCGGCGATCGACGGCTTGCGCAGCCTCTTGACCTGCGCGGCCAGATCCGGGTTCGCCGCCGCCAGGCGCGTGCGCTCGGCCACGAACTCCCCCGGGGCGGCGGCATAGAGCGCCGCCGCGATCTCCGTCAGGACGTCCGGCATGTGCACGAGCCTATGCCCGCACAGGGCTGTGCGCCGAAGAACGGGCGGCGTACTGTTGCGCCATGGGGAACCTCGAGTACAACAGCTCCCGGCCGCCGATCCAGGTCGACGACGTCACGCTCGCGCACCTGAAGATCGTGATCGGCACCAAGCTGCGCCGACACGAGAGCTTCATGATGACGTGGCTGCCGGATCAGACGACATCGCCCGGCCGACACACGACGTGGATGCATCCCAGCATCCCGCTGGTCTTCACCTTCGACTCTGCGACGATGCCGGCGATCGACCCCAAGCGGATCGAGCACATGATGGAGAACCTGAACGCTCGCGGGGACCTGGTGCTCGACCAGCTGCTGTGATCGGTGTGCTGCCGGTCCGCGGCGCGGCTTGCAGGTTTGCGCAGGCACGTCAAGGGCACCGACAGGCGCGCCCGGGCGACCTACAGTCGACCCGTGTGCTGCCCGGGCACGCGGACAGGGAGTGACGATGAGTGCGCTCGACGAGCATCCGACGGAGGAACTGCTCGACGGCAGATACCGACTCGGAGCCTGCGTCGGACGCGGCGGCACAGCCGATGTCTACCGCGCGGAAGACCTGCTGCTGGGCAGGACGGTGGCGATCAAGCTGCTGCGCGGACCCGACGAGCTGCCTGCGGGGCTGGGCCGGCTGCACAGTGAGACGACCACGCTTGCCGCGTTGAACCATCCCTCGCTCGTCACCCTCTACGACGCGCAGCTGGAACAGGGCAGACCCCGGTACCTGGCGATGGAGTACGTCAGCGGGCCGACCCTCGCATCGCGCCTGAGAGACGGCGCACTGACGGAGGTCGAGACGTCGGAGCTCGCCGTCGACATCGCCGAGGCGCTGCGGACGGTGCACGCCGCGGGCGTGATCCACCGCGATGTGAAGCCCTCCAACGTGCTGCTCGCGCCGCCGGCGCATGCGGGTGCCTCGTGGTCGGCCAAGCTGACCGATTTCGGCATCGCCTTCGCCCGCGATGACGCGAGGCTCACGTCGCCGGGCGTCGTCATCGGCACGGCCGCGTACATGGCACCCGAGCAGGTGCGGCAGGGAACGCTCACCCCCGCGGTGGACATCTACTCGCTGGGTCTCGTGCTCATCGAAGCCCTCACCGGCGAGCCGGCCTTCCCGCCGAGCGGCCGGGTCGAGTCGGCGCTGCACCGCCTCGCCTCCCCGCCAGCGATCCCGGACACGCTGGCCCCTGGCTGGGCCGACCTTCTGGACCGGATGACCAGGACCGAGCCCTCGGATCGTCCGTCGGCCGCGGAGGTGGCGCAGACCGCCCGCGTTCTCGGCGGTGGCCACCCGGGCGCATCGGCCGCCGCCGCGCAGCCTGCCCGGCGAAACGGCGCCCTGGGCGCGGCGACCGGCCCCACGAGAACGTTCACCGCCGTCGACGACGCGTCCGGCTCACCGCGAATCCGGCGGCGCCTGCGACCGCTGCTCGCCGGCTGCGCGGCCGCCGTCGCGATCGTCTCGTTCGCGGGCGCGTGGGCGCTCGTGCCCTCGCCGGATGCCACCGGCGCGCCGCTGACGCGCGTCTCCTCGACGCGGGAGGCGGAGCCGCCGTCGGTGACCGATGCGCCCGCGACGACGCTCACGGTCGCAACGGAGGATGCGGCAAGCACTGCGGGAGCGGGAAGCACTGCGGGAGCGGGAAGCACTGCGGGAGCGGGCGCCCACACCGCAGGTGGCGACAAGAAGGCGAACCCCAACAAGGGACCCGGCAACAATTCCGGCAAGGGCGCCGGCAACAGCGGGCATCCGCCCGGCCACGACAAGAAGCGCTGAATCGCGCATCGCCCGGTGAACGACTGAAGGCCCCCGCATCGCGAGGGCCTTCAGATGATGAGTGGCAAGTGAGGGATTCGAACCCCCGAAGCTTACGCGGCTGATTTACAGTCAGCTCCCTTTGGCCGCTCGGGCAACTTGCCGAAGACACCCCCGCCCGGCTTGTCCAGTCAACCGGGGGCGCGAAGATCAAGCATACCTGCCCGGTGCGCTCGAGAAGAAATCGAGGGCCCGCCTGCGATCAGCTGCCGAAGCCGCCCCGTTCGGCAGCGGTCATCGCCTCGGGCGTGCGCAGCAGGCCGCCTTCCGCGCGGCACGTCGCCGCGGCGATCGCCATGGCGCGATCCAGTACCGCCTGCCACTCGGCATCCGACGCCGGCGCTCCTCCGGCGAGCCCCGCCATGACCGCTGCGAGCGTGGCATCGCCCGCACCGACCGTGTCGACGATCGCGCCGGGCAGCGCGGCGATCGGGGCGATGAAGACACCGTCGGCCGCCTCGAGGACCGCACCCTGCGATCCCGCGGTGGCGAGCACGGCGGACGCGCCCAGATCGCGCAGGCGCGCGCGCAGGGCATCCAGATCCCCGTCGTAGAGCAGGGCCGCGTCGTCGGCCCCGACCTTGATCAGCGACGCCCCGGCGGCGAGCCGCTCGAACCCGCGCACGAACTCGTCGCGGTCGCTGAGCATTCCGGAGCGCGGGTTCGGGTCGATGACCAGCCGCGCACCGCCGAGCGCGTCCGCCAGCGCGTCGACCTCGGCGGGCACGTCGAAGGGAAAGCAGCTCACGCCGACGACGTCGGCCGCAGCGATCGCCGCACGAGCCTCGTCGCCGTACCGGATGCTGCGCCGCTGCGCGGCCTCATTGAACACGTACTCGGGCTCGCCGCTCGACGAGCGGGTCACGATCGCGCGCGACGAGCCGTGCGGGGCCGGGCTCTGCACGAGCCTCACGGCGTGATCCGCGAGATACTCACGGATGTGATCGCCGGGCTCGTCGTCGCCGACCATCGCGATCAGCGTCGTCGACACGCCCAGTCGGCGCATCCCGACGGCGACGTTCAGCGCCGCTCCCCCGACGAGCTCGCGCACGCCGTACCCATCGCGGATCTCGTCGATCAGGGCATCCCCGATCACCACTGCACCCCGGCTCACATCGCTCACCCCGCGAGACTACCGCGGCATCCTCCTCCCCTGCCGCCGCTCGGCTCCCTCCTTGAGAACAGGAGAATCGGCGAATACAGGACGAAAACGCCGCGCTTCGTCCTGTCGCGGCGCATCGTCCGGTTCTCGGTGAAGGATGCTGCCGCGGCGGCGGCCGAAACGACGAAGGCCCCGACTCTCCGAAGAGAGCCGGGGCCTTCGCAGCTGAACCTACTGGACTCAGTTGTAGGTACCGGGCGTGATGTCGTCCGTCGAGAACGCGTCGAAGTCGACGTAACCGAAGTCGCCGTCGGCGTACGCACCGTCGGATGCGAAGATCCGGTTCGGGTAGCGCTCGCTCTTGGCCTCTTCCGTCGCCTCGACCGTGATGTCGCGGTAGCGGCGCAGACCGGTGCCGGCCGGGATGAGCTTACCGATGATGACGTTCTCCTTGAGACCGATCAGCGGGTCGCTCTTGCCCTCCATGGCCGCCTGCGTCAGGACGCGGGTGGTCTCCTGGAAGGATGCGGCCGACAGCCACGACTCCGTCGCGAGCGACGCCTTCGTGATACCCATCAGCTCCGGACGGCCCGATGCGGGGCGCTTGCCCTCGGTCACGGCCTCGCGGTTGATCGACTGGTAGCGCTTCAGGTCGACCATCTCACCGGGCAGCAGGGTCGTGTCGCCGTGGTCGACGACGGTGACCTTGCGCAGCATCTGGCGGACGATGACCTCGATGTGCTTGTCGTGGATCGGCACACCCTGCGAGCGGTACACGCCCTGCACGCCGCCGACGAGGTACTTCTGCACCTCGCGGGCACCCTGCACGCGCATGACCTCCTTGGGGTCGAGCGTTCCCACCTGCAGCGGTTGACCGACCGTGACGTGCTGGCCGTCCTCGACGAGGAGCGTCGCACGCTTCAGCACCGGGTAGACCACCTCTTCGTCGCCGTTGTCGGGCGTGAGGATGACCTTCTTCGCCTTCTCGGTCTCCTCGATCGTGATGCGGCCGTCGGCCTCGGCGATCGGGGAGGCGCCCTTCGGGGTGCGCGCCTCGAAGAGCTCCTGCACACGGGGCAGACCCTGGGTGATGTCGTCGGCCGACGCCGAACCACCGGTGTGGAAGGTGCGCATGGTCAGCTGCGTGCCGGGCTCACCGATCGACTGGGCGGCGATGATGCCGACGGCCTCGCCGATGTCCACGGTCTTGCCGGTCGCGAGCGAACGGCCGTAGCACTGCGCGCAGACGCCGACAGCCGAGTCGCACGTCAGCACCGAGCGGACCTTGATGGTCTCGACACCGGCATCCACCAGCTTGTCGATGAGCACGTCGCCCACGTCGTCACCGGCCGCGGCGAGGACCTCGCCCGACTCGCTCACGACGTCGGCCGCCAGCGTGCGGGCGAACACCGAGTTCTCGACGTTCGCGTCGCGGACCAGCTCGCCCTGCGAGTTCGGAGCGGCGATCGGCAGCTCCAGACCCTTCGACGTGCCGCAGTCCTGCTCGCGGATGATGACGTCCTGCGACACATCCACGAGGCGACGGGTCAGGTAGCCCGAGTCGGCGGTGCGCAGAGCGGTGTCGGCCAGACCCTTGCGGGTACCGTGCGTCGCGATGAAGTACTCCGCCACCGACAGACCCTCGCGGTACGAGGAGATGATCGGACGGGGGATGATCTCACCCTTGGGGTTGTTCACCAGACCGCGCATACCCGCGATGTTGCGGATCTGCAGCCAGTTACCACGAGCACCCGACGACACCATGCGGTTGATGGTGTTGTCCTCCGGGAAGTTCGCCTTCATCGCGGCCTGGACCTCGTCGGTCGCCTCGGTCCAGATCTTGATGAGCTCCTGGCGACGCTCGGCGTCGGTGGTCAGACCCTTGTCGTACTGGGACTGGACCTTCGAGGCCTGCTTCTCGTAGCTGGCGACGATCTCGGCCTTGTTCGGCGGGGTGAGGATGTCGCTCAGCGCGACGGTCACACCGGAACGGGTCGCCCAGTGGAAACCGGCGTCCTTGATGCGGTCCAGCGACGCGGCGGTCTCGACCTTGGGGTACTCCTCGGCGAGCTTGTTGACGATCTGCGACAGTTTGCCCTTGTCGGCGACCTCGCGCACGAACGGGTAGCCCTTCGGCAGAGCGTCGTTGAAGATCGCCTGGCCGAGCGACGCGTCCACGAGACCGTGGCGCTCGTAGCCCTCGGGGGCCTCGCCCTCGAGGAAGGTCAGGCCGGGGATGCGGATGCGGACCTTGGCCTGCAGGTCGAGGGTGCCCTCGTCCTTCGCCAGGATCGCCTCGCCCACCGAGCCGAACGCACGACCCTCACCGGCGGCGCCCTCCTTGACCGTGGTCAGGTGGTGCAGACCGATGATCATGTCCTGCGAGGGCAGGGTGACCGGACGGCCGTCCGACGGCTTGAGGATGTTGTTCGAGGCGAGCATCAGCACGCGCGCCTCAGCCTGAGCCTCGACCGACAGCGGAAGGTGCACGGCCATCTGGTCACCGTCGAAGTCGGCGTTGAACGCCGCGCACACGAGCGGGTGCAGCTGGATCGCCTTGCCCTCGACGAGCTGCGGCTCGAAGGCCTGGATGCCCAGGCGGTGCAGGGTGGGGGCACGGTTCAGCAGCACGGGGCGCTCGCGGATGATCTCCTCGAGCACGTCCCACACCTCGGGACGGGTGCGCTCGACGGCGCGCTTGGCGGCCTTGATGTTCTGCGAGTGACCGAGGTCGATCAGGCGCTTGATCACGAACGGCTTGAACAGCTCCAGCGCCATCTGCTTGGGCAGACCGCACTGGTGCAGCTTGAGCTGCGGACCGACGATGATGACCGAACGGCCCGAGTAGTCCACGCGCTTGCCGAGCAGGTTCTGGCGGAACCGGCCCTGCTTGCCCTTGAGCATGTCGCTGAGGGACTTCAGGGCGCGGTTGCCGGTGCCGGTGACGGGACGACCACGGCGGCCGTTGTCGAACAGCGCGTCGACGGCCTCCTGCAGCATCCGCTTCTCGTTGTTGACGATGATCTCGGGGGCACCGAGGTCGATCAGGCGACGAAGACGGTTGTTGCGGTTGATCACGCGGCGGTACAGGTCGTTCAGGTCGCTGGTCGCGAAGCGGCCACCGTCGAGCTGCACCATCGGGCGCAGCTCCGGCGGGATCACCGGGACGACGTCGAGCACCATGGCGGCCGGGCTCATGCCGGTCTCCAGGAACGAGTTGACGACCTTCAGGCGCTTGATCGCGCGGATCTTGCGCTGGCCCTTGCCCTCGGAGATCTGCAGGTGCAGGCTCTCGGCCTCGGCAGCCAGGTCGAAGGTCTCCAGACGGCGCTTGATCGACTCCGCGCCCATGTGGGCCTCGAAGTACTGACCGAACCGGTCCTGCAGCTCGTGGAACACGTCGTCCTCGGGGCGCAGCGCGCCGACCTCGAGCGTGCGGAAGTCCTCCCACACGCGCTCGAGCTTGGCGATGGCCTCATCGGCGCCCTTACGGGTGAGGGACATCTCCTTCTCGGCGGCGTCCTTCACCTTCTTCTTGGCGTCGGCCTTGGCACCCTCGGCCTCGAGAGCGGCGAGCTCCTCCTCCAGCTTGGCCAGGCGCTCCGCGATCTTCGCGTCGCGGCGGTCGCCGAGCGTCTTCAGCTCGAGGCGGACGTTGTTCTCCTGCGTGGCCAGGTCGCGGTGACGAGCATCCTCGTCGACCGAGATCACCATGTAGGCGGCGAAGTAGATGACCTTCTCGAGGTCCTTCGGCGCCATGTCGAGCAGGTAGCCCAGACGCGATGGGACACCCTTGAAGTACCAGATGTGCGTCACGGGGGCGGCGAGCTCGATGTGGCCCATGCGCTCACGGCGGACGGAGCTCTTGGTGACCTCCACGCCGCAGCGCTCGCAGACGATGCCCTTGAAGCGGACGCGCTTGTACTTGCCACAGGCGCACTCCCAGTCGCGGGAGGGGCCGAAGATCTGCTCGCCGAAGAGGCCGTCCTTCTCGGGCTTCAGCGTGCGGTAGTTGATCGTCTCGGGCTTCTTGACCTCGCCGTAGGACCATCCGCGGATGTCGTCAGCGGTCGCGAGGCCGATTCGAAGCTCATCGAAAGTTGTTGCGTCGAGCACTTGTTCTCCTGTGTAGAAAGATCTGTCGCTTGTCGAAGGGCCGAGATCAGATCTCGTCGATCGATGCGGCTTCGAAACGGCTGGAGATGTTGATGCCGAGCTCCTCCGCTGCGCGGAAGGCCTCGTCATCGGTGTCGCGGAGGTTGACCGCGGTGCCGTCGGCCGAGAGCACCTCGACGTTCAGGCAGAGCGACTGCATCTCCTTCATGAGCACCTTGAACGACTCGGGGATGCCGGGCTCCTGGATGTTCTCGCCCTTGACGATCGCCTCGTACACCTTGACGCGGCCGAGGATGTCGTCGGACTTGATCGTGAGGAGCTCCTGCAGCGCGTACGCGGCACCGTAGGCCTCGAGGGCCCACACCTCCATCTCACCGAAGCGCTGGCCACCGAACTGCGCCTTACCACCGAGCGGCTGCTGGGTGATCATCGAGTACGGGCCCGTCGAGCGCGCGTGGATCTTGTCGTCGACGAGGTGGTGCAGCTTCAGGATGTACATGTAGCCGACCGAGATCGGAGCCGGGAACGGCTCGCCGGAGCGGCCGTCGAACAGCTGCGTCTTGCCCGACGAGTCGATCAGGCGCACGCCGTCGCGGGTCTCGCGGGTCGAGTCGAGCAGACCCGAGATCTCGGCCTCGCTGGCACCGTCGAACACCGGGGTCGCGACCTTGGTGTTCGGCGCGACGTCCCTGGCCTCTTCGGGCAGCTTGACCGCCCACTCCGGGTCGCCCTCGATCTTCCAGCCCTGCTTGGCGATCCAGCCCAGGTGGGTCTCGAGCACCTGGCCGAAGTTCATCCGGCCGGGGATGCCGAGCGGGTTCAGCACCACGTCGACCGGCGTGCCGTCCGAGAGGAACGGCATGTCCTCGACGGGGAGGATCTTCGCGATGACGCCCTTGTTGCCGTGACGGCCGGCGAGCTTGTCACCCTCGGTGATCTTGCGCTTCTGGGCGATGTAGACCACCACGCGGCGGTTGACGCCCGAGCCCAGCTCGTCGTCGCCCTCCTCGGCGTTGAACTCCTTGACGGCGATGATCGTGCCCTGCTCACCGTGCGGAACCTTCAGCGACGTGTCGCGGACCTCGCGGCTCTTCTCGTTGAAGATGGCGCGCAGCAGGCGCTCCTCGGCCGAGAGCTCGGTCTCGCCCTTCGGGGTGACCTTGCCGACGAGGATGTCGCCGGGGCGGACCTCGGCGCCGATGCGGATGATGCCGCGCTCGTCGAGGTCCTTCAGCAGCTCGGGGCTGACGTTGGGGAGGTCACGGGTGATCTCCTCCTTGCCCAGCTTGGTGTCGCGGGCGTCGACCTCGTACTCCTCGATGTGGATCGAGGAGAGGGTGTCGTCCTTCACCAGCTCCTGGCTGAGGATGATCGCGTCCTCGAAGTTGTGGCCCTCCCACGGCATGAACGCGACGAGCAGGTTCTTGCCGAGCGCGAGCTCGCCGTTCTCGGTGGCGGGGCCGTCGGCGATGACCTCGCCGACCTCCACTCGCTCACCGGCCGAGACGATCACGCGCTGGTTGTACGACGTGCCCTGGTTCGAGCGGTCGAACTTGCGCAGGTGGTACTCCTGGGTACCGCCCTCGTCGAGCATGACGACCACGCGGTCCGCGGAGACCTCGCTGACCACACCGGCCTTGGCGGCGGTGACCACGTCACCGGCGTCGATGGCGGTGTAGCCCTCCATGCCGGTGCCGACGAGCGGCGAGTCCGAGCGGAGCAGCGGCACGGCCTGGCGCTGCATGTTGGCGCCCATGAGCGCGCGCTGCGCGTCGTCGTGCTCGAGGAACGGCACGAGCGACGTCGCCACCGAGACCATCTGGCGCGGCGAGACGTCGATGTAGCCGATCTCCTCGGGCAGGAACAGGTCGACCTCGCCCGATCCGCCGCGGGGGCGCGCCAGCACGTGGCTCTCGGTGAAGCTACCGTCCTTCGCGAGCGGCGCGTTCGCCTGCGCGATGTTGAAGTCGACCTCCTCGGCGGCGGTCAGGTAGTCGATCTCCTCGGTGACCTTGCCGTCGACGACGCGGCGGTACGGGGTCTCGATGAAGCCGAACGAGTTGATGCGCGCGAAGGTCGCGAGCGCACCGATCAGACCGATGTTCGGGCCTTCCGGAGTCTCGATCGGGCACATGCGGCCGTAGTGCGAGGGGTGCACGTCACGGACCTCGACGCCGGCGCGGTCGCGGGAGAGACCGCCGGGGCCGAGCGCGGACAGGCGGCGCTTGTTGGTCAGACCCGCGAGCGGGTTGTTCTGGTCCATGAACTGCGACAGCTGCGAGGTGCCGAAGAACTCCTTGATCGCGGCCACGACGGGACGCACGTTGATCAGGGTCTGCGGGGTGATCGCCTCGATGTCCTGCGTGGTCATGCGCTCGCGGACGACGCGCTCCATGCGCGACAGACCGGTGCGGACCTGGTTCTGGATCAGCTCGCCGACGGCGCGGATGCGGCGGTTGCCGAAGTTGTCGATGTCGTCGGTCGCGATGCGGATCTCGGCCTTCTTGCCCGAGCGGATTCCCTCGAAGGTCTCGTCGCCGCGGTGCAGGCGCACCAGGTACTTGATCGTCGCGACGATGTCCTCGACGGTCAGCACCGAGTCGGTCAGCGAGCCCGCGAGACCGAGCTTCTGGTTGATCTTGTAGCGACCCACCTTGGCCAGGTCGTAGCGCTTGGGGTTGAAGTAGAAGTTGTCCAGCAGCGCGCGAGCGGCCTCAGCGGCGACCTGCTCGCCCGGACGCAGCTTGCGGTAGATGTCGCGCAGCGCGTCTTCCTTGGTGAGGATGGTGTCCTTGGCCAGGGTCTCCTCGATGGAGGGGAAGCCGGCGAACTCGGCGAGGATCTCCTCGCTGGTCATGCCCAGTGCCTTGAGGAACACAGTGACGGACTGCTTGCGCTTGCGGTCGATGCGCACGCCCACCTGGTCGCGCTTGTCGATCTCGAACTCGAGCCAGGCGCCGCGGCTGGGGATCACGCGAGCGGTGACGATGTCCTTGTCGCTCGTCTTGTCGGGCGTCTTGTCGAAGTAGACGCCGGGCGAGCGGACCAGCTGCGAGACGACGACGCGCTCGGAGCCGTTGATGATGAACGTTCCCTTGCCGGTCTGCAACGGGAAGTCGCCCATGAAGACCGTCTGGGTCTTGATCTCACCGGTGAGGTGGTTCATGAACTCGGCCTCGACGTACAGCGGCGCGGCGTAGGTCTTGCCCCGCTCCTTGCACTCCTCGATGGAGTACTTCTCCGGCTCGAGGTAGGGGTTCGTGAACGAGAGCTGCATGGTCTCGCCGAGGTCCTCGATCGGGGAGATCTCCTCGAAGATCTCACCGAGACCCGAGATCTCGGAGACGTCGGTGCGGCCGACCTTCTTCGCCTCTGCGACGCGGGCCTTCCAGTCGTCGTTGCCGACGAGCCAGCCGAACGACTCGGTCTGCAGCGCGAGCAGATCCGGAACCGTCAGAGTGTCGGAGATCTTGGCGAACGAGAGGCGGGAGACTCCGCGGCCGTTCTTGTTGGTGGTGGATGTGGATGCGTTGCGAGCAGCAGCCAAGGGAGTAACCTCCGTGAGCCCCGGGCAGGGGCTGGTCGATTCCTAGACGTCGGTGGAGTGCGCGCCCGAGAGCTCAACGAATTGCCGACCACCATATGAGGGCACGGAGAAGCGAGCGCAACTACCGACTATACGCACGATTTGACGACATGGCAAGCCGAGTCCTTGACCATTCCCGGATGCTGCGGTATGAGCGCGCCGGAACACGAGCATCCGCGCGAGCTGCCCACGCACGCGCCTGGGTACGCTCGGAGGATGGGACGATCACGCGGACGCGACGCCGAGAACCCGCGCGCCCGGCTCGACCACGGCGGCACCGCCGAGATCGCCCCGAGCGGGTTCACGACCGGCTTCGAGCTGATCGTCGACGGCACACCGCAGTCCCATGTCGACCTCGACGACCCCGCGCACCTGCACTTCGAGTATGTCGTGCGGATGGGCGCGGTGATCGATCAGCTCGGGTCGACCGCATCCGCTCCGATCAGCGCCGTGCACCTGGGCGCCGGCGCCCTGACCATCCCGCGCTACATCGAGGCGACCCGCCCCGGCTCCAGGCAGCAGGTGATCGAGCTGGAGGCACCGCTGGTGGCACTGGTGCGCGAGCATCTGCCGCTGCCGCGGAGCGCGGCCATCCGCATCCGCATCGGCGATGCCCGCGAGGGCCTGCGCCGCCTGCCGCCCGCACTTCGCGGCCGGTGCGACCTGGTCGTCTCGGACGTCTTCTCCGGCGCGCAGACCCCGGCGCACCTGACGAGCGTCGAGCTCTACCGCGAGATCGCCGACCTGCTGGCGCCCGACGGAGTGCTGCTCGTGAACGTCGCCGACGGCCCCGGGCTCGCCTTCGCGCGCCGCCAGGTCGCGACCGTCGCATCCGTCTACGCCGACGTCGCCGTGCTCGCCGAGGCCCAGGTGCTGAAGGGGCGGCGCTTCGGAAACCTGGTGATCGCCGCCTCCCCCACCGCGCTTCCCGCCGACTGGCTGCCACGCGTGCTCGCTGCGGGGCCGCATCCGGCGAAGTTCGCGCGCGGCGACGAGGTCGCCGCCTTCGCACAGGGGGCGGCGATCGTGACGGATGCGGATGCCGTGGCATCCCCCCGTCCCGGCGCGAGCATCTTCCAGCGCTGACGCCCACGGCTCCGGACGGTCGCGTCGGACGTATCAGGGCGTGCCTCGAACGGTTCCCAGCTCGGCGGGGCAGACTGGGACGACGGTCGCGGAGAGGAGCCATCAGTCGTGAATTTGATCCAGGGTTACGACCCCGAGACCCTTCGTGAACTGGTGGACCCGCGTGAGTGCGCGATGCGCCTCGAGGAGATCGAGAACCAGCGCAGCATCCCGGTGCTGCTGGAGCGGGTGTGGCTGCTCAAGGTGCTCGACCGGCTCGACGAAGCTCTCGACCTCGCTGACGAGACGGTGCGCCAGGCGCGCATGGCCGGCACCCGCAAGGACCTCCTGCGCGCCCGCGTGCTGCACGCCACCGTGCTGCAGAACCGCGGCGCGCACGCCGCCGCCGCGCAGGAGCTCGCGACGTGCGCGAGCGAGGCCGAGGGCCAGGGCTGGGCCGGGATCGCGGCGTTCGCCCATCAGCATCACGGCAAGAACGCCTACGAGGCCCGCGACTTCGAGGAAGCGCGCGAGAGCTTCAAGCGCTCGCTGTTCCTGCGCCGTGAGGCCGGTGCCGACGAGTCGGAGCTGGAGCAGGCGCTGCGCGCCATCGAGGCGGCGGAGCGACGAGGCGCCGAGGCGCCCGGCATCCTGGTCTGAATGTCGGCCGGAGGTCCTACTCTGATCTCATGGCCGATCTGAACCGGGTGCGCGTCTGGGCGCAGGCGCTGATCCGGCTGCACCTCGACGAGTCGTGGACCTTCGACTTCGACCACGCGAAGCGGCGGGCCGGACTGTGCGACTACCGCCGCCGGCGCATCACCGTGTCGCGCTATCTGGCCGCCCGCTTCGACGACGACGAGATCCATCAGACCCTGCTGCACGAGGTGGCCCACGCCGTCGCCGGTCACGCCGCCGCGCACGGCCCGGAGTGGAAGCGCATCGCGCGCGAGCTCGGCTACGTCGGCGGCACGACCCATCAGGGCGAGACCGCCACCGAGCTGGCGCCGTGGATCGGCACGTGCCCGGCCGGACACGTCACCTATCGGCACCGACGGCCCGCGCGGGAGACCTCGTGCGCGAAGTGCTCCCGCCGCTTCGACCGGCGCTACCTGTTCACCTGGACGCGGCGCGAGATCACCGCCGCCGACCGCCTGGCCGCGCAGCTTCCCCGCTGAAACCGGGCCGCGGGATCAGGTCGCTTCGCGCGAGCCGCGGTAACGGCGCACCAGCAGCGCGGCGAGCCGCCAGCCGAGCAGGAAGAGCGCGAGCACCAGCGAGGCGACGACGATGAACGGCATCTCGGCGGTGTCGCCCGTCGCGACGCGCAGCAGCATCCCGCCGGCGACGGTCACCACCCACGCGATGACACCCCAGCCCAGCGACCACGGACGCCGCGGGCGCAGCGGCACGAGGGCGGCGAGCCCGTGACCGACGGCGAGCGCGACGAGGAACGGCCAGGCGGTGAGCAGGAATCCGAGAGCGTCCTCGTCGTGCGAGACGCGACCGATCACGGCGAAGATCAGCACGAGGACGGCATCGACGACGAATGCGGGCAGATACCTCATGCTCCGACTGTAGGCGCCCGGCCGCGACGCGGCACGCGGACGCGCGACGAGTCCTCAGGCGAAGGGCTCGAAGAGCCCGTCGTTCAGGACCGGCACGGCATCGACGGCATCCAGCTCGGCCGCCTCGGCCGTGGTCGCCGGACGGATGCCCGCCTGCGCCATCCGCGCGGTGGACGCCACCCCGTCGACCAGCTCGCGACCCGACCCGCTCGCGCTGAGCAGGTGGCGCAGGGCGCGCCGCAGGGCGCGGAAGGACTCCGCCGCGACGGCGGCCTCCGGTGCCGCGTGATCGATGCCGAGGTCGGTGAGCGCGGCGATCACGGCGCCCGCGCCGAGCTGGTCCTCGACGGCGAAGCGCAGTGCGCCGTCGGAGGCCCGCTCCCCCGCGGCGACGACGGTGACGGAGGTGCGCGCGGAGCGCCGCTCCTGCAGCGACATGATCGCGCGTGCCGTGGCGGCGGCGTTGCGGATGCCGCCGACGAGGACCACCGCGCCGGTCTCTGCGGCCGCGGCCGCCACATCGGCGCCGTTGCTCGACCAGGCCCTCGCGTCCTCGAGCGCAACCGTCTCTCCGGCGGCCGCGACGTCGGCCAGCGTCGACGAGAACCTCAGCACGTCCACGACGACCACGACGTCCGCGGACGCCAGGCGCGTCAGGCCCTCGGTCCCCCACTCGAGACGGACCTGGTACGGCGACTGATCGAACGGGGAGGGCATCCTCCCAGCCTACGGCCCGACCGCCCGGCCCCGTGCCGAGCCGCCGCGCCACCGTGATCGACGGCGCGGCGGCGTGCCGGTCAGTCGGCCGCGAGCGCCTCGACGGGTGCGACCCGCGTCGCCAGGCGCGTGGGCGCGACCGCCGCGATGACGGTGAGCAGCGCGGTCGCCGCCACGATGATCACCACGGGGGCCCATGGCACGGCGGGGTAGACCAGCCCGGCGGGCTCGTAGTCGGGCAGCACGGGAACGGAGCCGAGCAGCGACTGCGCGGCGATCCAGCCGTAGACGATGCCGAGCACGAGACCGGTCAGGGTCGCCGCGACGACGATGTGCACGGCCTCGAGCAGCACCATGCGACGCACCTGCGACCCGGTGAGCCCGATCGAGCGCAGCAGACCGAGCTCCCGGCGCCGCTGCACGACGCCGATGGTCAGCAGGTTCACCAGTCCGACGGCGGCGATGACGGCCGAGACGGCGACGAGCACCATCATGATGCCGGCGAAGGCGTCCATCGGGGCGAAGAAGTCCTCGGCGAACTCGCCCTCGCTCTGGCGCATCATCAGCGTCTTGGCCGATTCCAGGGCGACGGCGAACATCGTCACCAGCGCCACCCCCATGACGACCCCGATCGCCATCCGGCTGGAGCGCTCCGGATGCCGCAGCGCGTTCTCGGCGGCCAGTCGTGCCGTGGCGCCGCTGCCGAACATCCTCCCCACCAGGCGCAGCACCGGCGGCATCACCAGGGCCGCGGCGGTCACGAGGCCCGTGAACGAGAACAGTCCGCCGAAGAAGGCGATCACCACGCCCAGCGGGGTGATGAGCCCGACCACGACGCCGGCCGCGAGCAGGGCGATCCCGACGACGATCAGGGTCAGTGCGGCGACGTGCCTGCCGCGGTGCCCTGCGACCTCGCCGTGCGTGCGCTCGACCGAGCCGCCGAGCGCCTGCAGCGGCGTCACGGTCAGCACTCGGCGGGAGCCGATGCGCGCCGCCAGCCACGTGGTCAGCGCGACGCCGATCACCGGAAGGGCGATGCCCGGCTGCACGAGCGAGAACGTCTCGGGAGTGCGCGCGAGCAGGCGATCGCCGATCAGCATCCCGGCACCCGACGCGGCGAGCCCGACGACGAGCCCGGCCGCCGCCCCGATCAGGCCGACGACGAAGCCCTGGCCGGTCACCTCGGCCCGCTGCGCACGGGCGGATGCTCCGATCAGCCGCATCAGCGCGATGCGGCGGGTGCGACCGGCCACGATGGTCGAGAAGGTGTTGGCGGTGACGATCGCCGCCACGTACATCGCGACCGCCGTCAGCAGCACCGACAGGATCGCCACGACGATCGCGAGCGTCTCGCTGTCGCCGATGAACGGGTCCGACTGCAGCATGGCCCCGATGTAGACGGTGACCTCGACGAGGATCACGCCGAACGCCGCGGCGAGCGCCGCGACCAGGATGCTCGCGCCCATCCCCCGCTCGCGCAGCCACGCGAACCGAGCCGCACGCGGGCGATCGAGCGACGCACCGGCGACGGCGCCCGCGGTCACGGCGGTCACGCCGCCACCTCCGCGGCCAGCATGTAGGCCGAGATCTGCTCGGCGCTCTGACGCGGGTGGTCGGCCGTGATGCGGCCGTCGCCCAGGAACAGCACACGATCGGCGTGGCTCGCCGCGATCGCGTCGTGCGTGACCATCGCGATCGACTGACCGTGGTCGCGGCTCGCGGAGGCGAGCAGCTGCAGCACCTCCCGCCCGCTGCGGGAGTCGAGGTTTCCGGTCGGCTCGTCGGCGAAGACGAGGTCGGGAGCGGTCGCGAGCGCGCGGGCGATCGCGACGCGCTGCTGCTGACCGCCCGACAGCTCGTGCGGTCGGTGGCTCAGGCGGGATGCCAGGCCGAGCCGCTCGATGAGCCCGTCGATGCGCGCGCGCTCGATCGCCGTCGGGCGGCGTCCGTCGAGCTCGAACGGCAGCAGGATGTTGCCGAGCGCGTCGAGAGTGGGGACGAGGTTGAAGGCCTGGAAGATGAAGCCGACGCGGCGCCGGCGCAGGATCGTCATGTCGAGGTCGCCGAGCCCGGTGATCTCGGTGTCGCCGATCCACGCGCGCCCCTCGGTGGGAGCGTCGAGACCGGCCATGATGTGCATGAGCGTGGACTTGCCCGAGCCCGAGGGCCCCATGATGGCGGTGAACTGGCCGCGGCGGATGCCGACGCTGATGTCGTCGAGGGCGCGCACTCCGGCGGCGCCCGCCCCGTACGTCTTGGTGAGGTGCTGGACGCGAGCGGCGAGGCCGAGGTCCGAAGTCGTGATCTCCATGATGACGACGCTATTTCCCGCAGACGTCCGGTCGCATCGCCCGCCGGATGCATCCCGCCTACATCGGAGGGATGATCCGGCGCACACATGTCGGCGGAGACCACGGATGTCGGCGCATCCGGCCCGGTCTCGCCGACATCCGTGGTTCGAGCCGACATCCGTGAGTGCCCCGGCAGCCGACAGCCGTCCAGCGCCGGGCCGGCCGGCCGGCGGACCGCCGGCGGGTCTCAGGCGAGCCCGTGCTCGAAGGCGAAGACGACGAGCTGCACGCGGTCGCGCAGGGCGAGCTTGGTGAGGATGCGGCTGATGTGGGTCTTCACCGTCGCCTCGCTGAGGAACTCGCGCGCCGCGATCTCGGAGTTCGACAGCCCGCGCGCGGCGAGCGCGAAGATCTCCCGTTCGCGATCGGTGAGGTCGGCGAACGAGGCGGGCACCGGCTTGGTCTCGGAGGTGAAGTGCGCGAACAGGTCGCGAGTGGCGGATGCTGCGATCACGCTCGATCCGGAATCGACCGTGCGGATCGCGGCGAGCAGGAACTCGGGATCGGCGTCCTTGAGCAGGAAGCCGCTCGCCCCCTGCTGGATCGCCCGTGCCGCGGCCTCGTCGAGATCGAACGTGGTCAGCATGACGATGCGCGGGGCATCCGGCTGCTTCAGCAGCTCCGCCGTTGCGGTGAGGCCGTCCATGACGGGCATCCGGATGTCCATCAGCACGACGTCCGGCCGGGTGCGTGCGACGACCTCGAGCGCCTCACGTCCGTCGCCGGCCTCGCCCACGACGTCCATGTCGGGCTGCGAGCCCACGAGCATCCGCACCCCCGCGCGGAACAGCGCCTGGTCGTCGACGAGCACGACCTTGATCATGGTGACCCCTCCTGGTCGGGGAACGAACCCCGCATCCATCTTCGCCGGTGCGCGACCCTCCGGCGTCCCCGATTACCGAACCGCGTCGATGGGGAGCGTGGCACGGACGACGAACCACCCCGCCTCGCGCTGCGCGCTGAGCGCGCCACCGACCAGCTGGGCGCGCTCGCGCATGCCCACCAGGCCGTGACCACCGGGTGCGGGGGTCGAGGCGGCGACGCGGTTGGCGACGTGGATCTCGACCCGGTCCGGCCACCACGACAGGCGCACGTCCACGTCGCCGTCGCCATGGCGCAGGGCGTTGGTGAGCGCCTCCTGCAGGATGCGGTACACCGCGAGCTGGATCGCTCCGGGCGGTTCCCCCGACGGCATCGGGTCGATGGTCACCCGCGGCTCGACGCCGGCACCGCGCACCTGTGCGAACAGCGACTCGAGATCGGCGAGCGTCGGCTGCGGCCCGTCGCCCTGGCGGTGGCGCAGCTGAGTGAGCAGCATCCGCACGTCCGAGAGCGCGGCGCGCGCGGTCTGCGCGATCGTCGTGAGTGCCTCCTGGGCGAGCTCGGGCTGCGCGGCCGCCGCGTACCGCGCACCGTCGGACTGTGCGATCACGACCGCGAGGGAGTGCGCGACGATGTCGTGCATGTCGCGGGCGATGCGCACGCGCTCCTGCTCCTCCGCCGCGACCGCCTCGGCCTGCAGCTGCGCCATCCGGGTGGCGCGCCCGTGCAGCACCACGCGCCAGAGCAGCCCGGCGCCCCACGACATCGCGAGCGACAGCAGGACCACGGTGGAGACCAGGGCGCCGAAGGCGACCACCCGGACCGGGTAGGTGTTGTCGACGATGAGGACGTCGCGCTCCAGCAGCGCCACGTACAGACCCGCGATCACACCGCCGCCCAACGCCGAGGCACCGCCCAACCAGAGCAGCCGTCTGCTGCCCCACGCGGCGGTGGCGAAGAGCACGACGAACACGGCGGTGTTCGCCGGCGACGGCCACATGCCGCCCGCCATCTGCACGACGGCCCCCACCCAGGCGACGGCGAGCGCGATCGGCGGCGAGAGCCGGGCGATGGCCGCGGCGCCCCACATGACCACCGCGACGACGATGTGATGCGCGATCTCGAACCGCGCGTCGGCGATCCACGAGCTCGACGTCGACGCGAGCACGCCGACGCTCAGCGGGAGCGTGATCAGCAGGCCGAGCACCGCGCCGACGATGTCGAGCACGAGCCAGGTGCGGGAGATGGGGCGGATCACTCCCCCACGCTATGTGACGCGGCCACAGTCCGGCATCCGCCTGCAGATGTATCCGCCGGGCACGCGGTCAGACGCGGCAGAGGATCTCGCCGTGCGGGACGAGGTACCAGCCGTCGCCGTCGGCGGCCCAGGCGCGCCAGGCGTCGCTGATGCGCTGCAGCTCGCCCTGCGTCGCGAGCCCGTCGCGAGTCAGCTGGCGGGCCAGAGCGGATTCCAGGATGCGGTCGGCCCACATGCCGCCCCACCAGGCCCGCTCCTCTTCGGTCGCGTAGCACCAGGTGGATGCCGTGACCTGGATGCCGGTGAATCCGGCGGCCCTGGCCCATGACAGCAGGCGCCGCCCGGCATCCGGCTCACCGCCGTTCGCCTGCGCGGCCTGCCGGTACAGTCGCAGCCAGTCGTCGAGCTCGGGAAGCAGCGGGAACCAGATGAATCCGGCGTAGTCGGCGTCGCGCGCGGCGACGATCCCTCCGGGCCTGGCGACGCGACGCATCTCGCGCAGCGCCTGCACCGGGTCGGCCACATGCTGGAGCACCTGGTGGGCATGCACGATGTCGAAGCCGTCGTCGGCGAAGCTCAGCGCGTGCACGTCCTCGACGGCGAAGTCGATGTTCCTGACCCCGCGGTCGGCGGCGAGGTTCCGCGAGAGGCTGAGCGCATCCGCGTCGATCTCGGTGGCGGTCACCCGAGCGACGCGGCTCGCGAAGTCGACGGTGATCGTGCCGGGGCCGGCGCCCACGTCGAGCAGGCGCACATCACCGGTGAGATGCTCGGCGAGGTACGCCGCCGAGTTCTCGACGGTGCGGTTGTTGTGCGAGCGCAGCACCGAGTCGTGGTGCCCGTGCGTGTAGACGACCATGGACGCCAGCCTAGGTGGTCGATGTGGCGCATCCGGTCGCTTCCGCCGCATCGAGGCGACCGGATGCGCCACGTCCGCTCACTCGGGTGGCGGCACCTCGTGGATCATGCGGCGCAGCGTCTCGCGGTCGGGCTTGCCGGATGCCAGCATCGGCAGCTCCGGCGAGATCTCCAGCTGCACAGGACGAGCGTGCTTGCCGATCTCGGCGGCGACCCGGTCGCGGGCGTCCTCCAGCATCCGGTCTCCGTAGTGGCCATGGGCCGCGACGAAGATGATCGGCACCTCACCCCACCGCTCGTCGGGCATGCCCAGCACGACGGCCTGCTCCAGCCCGGTCACACCGCGGACGATCCGCTCCACTCGGTCGAGCGAGACGTTGATGCCGCCGGAGACGATCACGTTGTCGAGCCGCCCGTGCACCTCGACGACCCCGTCGTCGATGAGCCCCCGGTCGCCCGTGCGATACCAACGCACCCCCTGCCCGTCCGTCTCGAACACCCGCCCGGTCAGTGCGGCATCGCCCAGGTAGCCGTCGGCGAGCATCGGCCCCGCGATCCGCAGCTCGTCGCCGACCCGACCGACCCGCACTCCGTCCAGCGGAACGCCGTCGTACACGCAGCCGCCGCTGGTCTCGCTCGATCCGTAGGTGTGCACCAGCGGCACCCGCAGATCCATGGCGCGCATGCGGATGCCGTCCGAGAGCGCCTGCCCGCCGACGAGGATCGCCCGGTGGGCGCGCAGCGCCGCCAGCACCGCCGGGTCGCCCGCCGCCTCGAGCAGCGTGGCCAGCTGGACCGGGACGAGAGAGATGAACAGGTGGTCGCCGCCGGCCTGCTGCGTCGCCTCGACGAACGACGGGGCCGTGAAGCGGCCCTCATGCACGATCGGCTCGGTGCCGGCGAGCCGGGAGCGCACGAGCACCTGCAGGCCCGCGACGTAGCCGGCCGGGAGCGCCAGGGTCCACCGGCCCGCGCCGATGCGTGCGGCGGTCGCCTCGGCGCTCGCCCGCAGCGCGGCCGCGCCGAGGACGACGCGCTTGGGCACACCGCTGGACCCCGAGGTGGCGATGACCGCCGCCGTGCCCTCCGGCACCTCATCGTCGTCTGCGGGCCGGAAGCCGAGAGCGATCGGTCGGATGCCGTCGAGCGCCGCGGGCAGGGCATCCTGCACGTCCCGCGGGTCCTCACCCGCGACCGGATGCAGCTTCACGGTCGCTCCCCTCTCGTGCTCGTCGTTCCCGTCGTCCCGGTCGCGATTCGTCCCGGAAACGCCGCGTTTCCTCCGTCCGGGTCGCAGTTGGTCCCGGAATGCGGGCCCGATACCGGGACCAAGTGCGACCTGGGCATCCGACCGGCTCCGCTCAGAAGTGGTACGGGAAGGGCGACCAGTCCGGGTCGCGCTTTTGCAGGAAGGCGTCGCGGCCCTCCAGGGCCTCGTCGGTGCCGTACGCCAGCCGGGTCGCCTCGCCGGCGAACACCTGCTGGCCGACCATCCCGTCGTCGACCGCATTGAAGGCGAACTTCAGCATGCGGATCGCGGTGGGCGACTTCGTCAGGATCGTGCGCGCCATCGCCAGCGCCTCGCGCTCGAGCTCCGCGTGCGGCACGACCCGGTTCACCGCTCCCATCTCGTAGGCGCGCTGTGCGGAGTACTCCTCGGCGAGGAAGAACACCTCCCGGGCGAACTTCTGGCCGGTCTGACGAGCCATGTACGCCGAGCCGTAGCCGGCGTCGAAGCTGCCGACATCGGCATCGGTCTGCTTGAACCGTCCGTGCTCGGCACTCGCGATCGTCAGATCGCAGACCACGTGCAGGGAGTGCCCCCCGCCGGCCGCCCAGCCCGGGACCACGGCGATGACGACCTTCGGCATGAAGCGGATCAGCCGCTGCACCTCGAGGATGTGCAGGCGCCCGGCGCGCGCCGGATCGGCGACCTCGGTCGCGGAGTCGGAGTACTTGTAGCCGTCGCGGCCGCGGATGCGCTGGTCGCCGCCCGAGCAGAAGGCCCAGCCGCCGTCTTTCGGGCTCGGGCCGTTGCCGGTGAGAAGCACGGCCCCGATGCGCGGATCCTCCCGTGCGATGTCGAGCGCACGGTACAGCTCGTCGACCGTGTGCGGCCGGAAGGCGTTGCGCACCTCGGGGCGGTCGAAGGCGATGCGCGCGACTCCTCCGTCGCGGGAGACGTGCGCGGTGATGTCGGTGTATCCCTCGGCGCCGGGCGCCAGGGTCCACTCGGCGGGGTCGAAGATGTCTGAGACGAACTCTGCGGTCACGACACCCAGCCTATTCCGGCACGGGCGCCACCCGTCGGGCCTCGGCGGCATCCGGATGCCGCCGACTCCCGTACGATCGTGGCGTGCGCTCCTCCTTCACCTCTTCGTCTCGTCGTCGTCTCGGTCTGCTGGTCTCGCTCACCGCGGCGGCCGCCCTCGCCCTCGCGGGATGCGCGTCGACTCCGGATGCTCCGCAGGAGACGCTGCCGCAGCCCGGATCGTCCGCCGAGGCATCCGCGGCCTGCACCTACGCCGACGACGGGCGCCCCGCCTCGAAAACCGTGACCGCACCGCCGGCCGAGCCGGCGGAATCGGGAGAGGTGCCCGTGACGATCGCCACGAGCGTGGGCGATCTGGCCGTGACGCTCGATGCCGGCGCCACGCCCTGCACGGTCAACAGCTTCCTGTCCCTCGCCGACCAGGCGTACTTCGACGGCACGAGCTGCCACCGCCTCACGACCGCCGGCATCTTCGTGCTGCAGTGCGGCGACCCGACCGCGACCGGCCGCGGCGGCCCCGGGTACTCGTTCCCGGACGAGCTCGACGGCACGGAGACCTACGAGGCCGGCACGCTCGCGATGGCCAACGCCGGCCCCGACACCAACGGCTCGCAGTTCTTCCTGGTGTACGCCGACACGCAGCTGCCGGCCTCGTACACCGTGTTCGGCCACCTCGATGAGGCGAGCACGAAGATCGTCGCCGGCGTCGCCGCCGAGGGAACCGCGAACGGCGGTGCCGACGGGGAGCCCAAGACCCCCGTCGAGATCACGTCGGTCACGCAGGACTGAGCAGACCCGCACGCAGCGGTCGCTGAGGACCTCTTCAGCCGACGAGGCGTGCGCGCCGTACCTTGAGCCAGCCGTCGACGACGTCGCTGATGGCGATGCCGACGATGACGACCCCTGTCAGCACTGCGAGGACCGCGAGGACGTCGGCACCCACCCCGTTCTCGGTGAAGACGACGTCGACGAACTCCGGATTGAACAGCACTCCCTGAGCGAGCGCGGTGAGCGCGAGCGCCGCGAAGCACACCGCGATCACGGCGTTCGCCACGGCGAGTGCCGGGGTCCAGCGTCGCCGGGTGTACACGGCGATCGCCAGCGCGGCCTCGGCCGCCAGCAGCAGGAACACCGCGCCGATGCCCCAGGGCCACAGCTCGGGATTCAGCAGTGGCAGCGGAGCATCGCCGGGGACGAACCCGCGCAACCGGTCCCACAGGAGCAGGCCGGCGAAGAACGCGACCATGACCAGCGACGCGATGAGATCGGGGCGTCCGGATCGGACCTCCGCGGGCTTCGGCAGCTGGTCGGGGCTCCAGTTCAGGATGGTGTCCCCGGTGGACCCGGTGCGTTCGAGCAGGAAGAACACGAGCGTGGTCCAGAAGCACACGTGCACGATCACACCGAGGAGCACGGCCACGACGCTGCCGATGACCTCGCCGACCGATGCCCCGACGATGAGCCGCCCGAGCACGGTCGCGCCCACGGCGCAGACCGGGACGATGATCAGAAGCAGTCGCAGCAGGCGCAGCCACGCCGCGTAGTAGCGCGGTCCGACGATCCACATCGGGCGGTCGATGAGTGAGGATGCGTAGGCGATCGGCTCGCCGAGCTCGGCGACGACGTGGCGCTCGGCCTCGTCTCGGCTCTCGCCCCCGGCTATGCGCGGCTCGACCTGCTCGGCGAGCGACGCCTCGAGCTCGGCGAGGATCTCGGCCCGCGCGGCTCCCGGCAGGGCACGGGACACCGCCGCGAGATAGCGGTCGGCGTATGCGGTCGTCTCGGTCATGATCAGTTCTCCTCTTCACGGAGTGCGGAGGTCGCGCTCGCGATGGCGGCGACCTCCTGGGTCAAGGTGGTGGCGAGGCGGATGCCGGCCTCGGAGGTGCGGTAGAACTTGCGGGGCCTGGCCTCATCGGTGTTCCACTCGCTCTCGAGATACCCCTGCTTCTCGAGGCGGCGCAGCAGCGGGTACAGCGTGTTGGCATCGGTGGGGAATCCGGCGGATGCCAGCTGCTCCAGCAACCCGTATCCGTACCCCGGCGCCCGCAGCAGCTGCAGGCTGGCCAGCACGACCGTGCCGCGCCGAAGCTCCTGCAGGTGTCCGTCGAACTCGGTCTCGTTCATGAATCACACGTTACTGTGCGTCACACACTATTGTCAATTCACCATTGCCGTTCGAAGCACGGCCGTAGGCTGAAGCGATGCCCTCAGCGATCGAGATCCTGCCCGTCGACCCCTTCGACACCGCCGCGCACGATGCCTGGTGGGGCGCATACGCGGCAGCCCGCCGCACCGACATGGGAGCCGACGCCCTGATCTGGACGCTCGAGGAGAGCCGCGCCGAGATGCAGCAGCGCTCGGCGACGACCGAACGGCGCGCCTTCATCGCGCGACGCGGCGGAGCCGTCGTCGGCTCCGGATCGCTGGCCCTGGGACTCAAGGACAATCTGCACTCCGCGTCGATCGCCGTCACCGTCCCGCCCGAGCATCGCCGGACGGGCGTCGGTTCGGCGCTGCTCGCGCACATCGAGGCCAAGGCCCGCGCCGCCGGGCGACGGACGTTCCGCGCCGAGACCACCTGGCCGGCGTCGGCGCCGGCCGACGGCGGCGGGCAGCCCGGCCGCGAGTTCGCCCGCCGCCACGGCTACGACGTCGCGCTCGGCGATCTGCAGAACCGGCTCGATCTGCCCGTGACCGAAACGGTCGTGGACGCTCTGCTCGCCGAGGCACCTGCGGACGGCTACGAGCTGCACAGCTGGATCGGCCCCGTGCCCGAGCAGTTCGTCGCCGAGTGGGCGGCGCTGGATGCGGCGCTCGACACCGAAGCACCGACCGGCGATCTCGACGTCGAGGCGTACTCGGCCGAGGTCGAGGACCACCGTGCGGACGAGGCGATGCAGGCCGCGCAGAACCGCACCTCTTTCGGCACCATCGCCGTGGCATCCGACGGCCGCGTCGCCGCCTATACGCAGATCGTCGTCTCGGGTGATGACGGCAACGCCTACCAGTGGGGCACGCTCGTGCGGCGCGAGGACCGGGGGCACCGGCTGGGACTGCGGATCAAGCTCGAGAACCTGCGGATGCTGCAGCGACACGCGCCCGAGGTTCCGCGGATCTACACGTACAACGCGGAGTCGAACGAGCACATGCTCGCCGTCAACGTCCGCCTGGGCTTCGCTCCCATCGCCCGCATGGCCGAGCTGCAGAAGAAGCTCGGCTGAGCCGTCGGCGGCCGAACGTGGCCGACGAGGGCATGATGGACGCATGACGCCGACGATCGCCGACCTGCTCGCCACCGCCCGGGTGGTCGCTCTGCCCATGAACACGCGCTTCCGCGGGGTGGTCGCGCGCGAGGCGCTGCTGTTCGAGGGGCCGCAGGGCTGGGCGGAGTTCTCCCCGTTCGTCGAGTACGGCGATGCCGAGGCCGCGACCTGGCTGCGCGCCGCGGTGGATTTCGCCTGGACCGAGCAGCCCGCTGCGCTGCGCGATCGCATCCCGGTGAACGCGACGATCCCCGCGGTCGAGGCGGCTCGCGTGCCCGAGGTGCTGGGGCGGTTCGACGGATGCCGCACCGCCAAGGTCAAGGTGGCCGAGCGCGGCCAGGTGCTGGCCGACGACATCGCCCGCGTGCGCGCCGTGCGCGAGGCCATGGGACCCGAGGGCCGCATCCGGATCGACGCGAACGGCGGCTGGAACGTCGACGAGGCCGAGCACGCGATCCACGCGATGGGCGAGTTCGACCTGGAGTACGCAGAGCAGCCCTGCGCGAGTGTGCCGGAGCTCGCCGAGCTGCGCTACCGGGTCAAGCACAAGGGCATCCCGATCGCCGCCGACGAGAGCGTGCGCAAGGCCGAGGATCCGCTCGCCGTCGCGCGGTCGAAGGCCGCCGACCTCATCGTCATCAAGGCGCAGCCCCTCGGCGGGGTCCACCGCGCCCTCGCCATCGTCGCCGAGGCGGGTCTGCCCGCCGTCGTCTCGAGTGCGCTGGACACGGCGGTCGGCCTGTCGCAGGGCGCGGCCCTGGCGGCATCCCTGCCCGAGCTGGACTACGACTGCGGCCTGGGCACGGCCTCGCTGTTCGCCGACGACGTCGCCGACGCCCGCCCGGTGGGCGGCACGGTGTCCGCCGCGCGAGCGGTGCCGGATGCCGAGGCGCTGGCGCGACTGGAAGCGCCCTCCGACCGTCGGGAGTGGTGGCTGGCCCGTCTGGAGCGCTGCCACCGGATGCTGCCGCAGGCCTGATCGCCGCCACCCGCGGCTCCCGCTCCGGGGCGCACCGCGAGCGCTGTGCTCAGGCCCGCATGAGCTCGACCATGCGCCCGAGCGCCTCGCTGCCGGCCCGCCGCAGCATGCTGGAGTCGTCGCCGTCCATCGCCCCGCGCACCGTCATGCCCTCCCAGACGACCATGAGCAGGCCGGCCGCCTCGGCCGCGCCGATGCGCAGGGAGATCTGGCCGGAGTCGACGATCTCCTGGATCATGGCCGCGATGCCGCCCATCATCTCCCGCTCCTGCGCGAGGTACGCCCGCCCGAAGGCGGGATCGCGCAGCGCGCGGATGCGGATCTCGCTCATCATCATCACGCCGAGCCGGTCATCCGCACCGGAGTCCATGATCTGCTGCACGAGATCGACGGGGTCGCAGTCCTCCAGCGCCCCGTCGCCGACCATCGCCGAGACGCGCTCGCGCACGGCGGCGAGGCGCGCCTCGCCAACGGACGCCGCGAGGGTGAGGAACAGCTCGTCCTTCGACTCGAAGTTCGAGTAGAACGCTCCACGGGTGAAGCCCGCGCGCTCGCAGACCGCCTCGACGGTGGCGCCCTCGAGCCCGACCTCGGCGAAGACCTGCGCGGCGGCCTCGAGCAGGCGCGCGCGCGTGTTCTCGCGGCTGCGGGTCGCAGGTGTCGACATGGCTCCTCCTGAGGCAACTCTTTCACGGGGTCGACGCCAGGTGTTCACATCCCGCGCACAGCATCCGGCCCCGTCGCTGTCTTACGATACATCTACGTATTGAATACGTTCGTGTATCGAGAACCTGCGGAGGCCGCGTGTCCACCCTTCTCTCCTCGCTCGGCCGCTGGTCCTTCCGGCACCCCTGGCGCGTACTCGTCAGCTGGCTGGTCGTGCTCGGAATCGCCGGCGGCGGCGCGCTCGCCCTCGGCGCCGGAACCGACAACACCTTCTCGATCCCCGGTACGGAATCGCAGGCCGGTCTTGAGCAGCTGGAGCGCACCTTCCCGCAGGTGAGCGGCACGAACGCGCAGTTCATCGTCGTCGCCGCACCTGGCGACGACGTGTCCGATGCGGCGTACCGCGACGACATCGAGAACACCGTCGACGAGCTCGCCAAGCTCGACGGCGTGCTGGCGGCCACCTCGCCCTTCGACGAGAACATCGACGGCATGGTCAACGACGAGCGGACGGCCGCGATCGTGCGCCTGCAGTTCGACGGCCAGGCGACCGACGTCTCCGACGAGGCCAAGGAGGGTCTGCAGAGCACCGTCGACGACCTCGCCTCGGCTCTGCCGGACGGCTCGCAGGTGGCGCTCGGCGGCGACCTGTTCGCGACGTCCATCCCCGCGGTCACCATCACCGAGGCGGTCGGACTGGTGATCGCGCTGCTCGTGCTCATCGTGACGTTCCGCTCCTTCGTCGTGGCCGGGCTACCTCTGCTCACCGCGATCCTCGGCGTCGGCATCTCGATGGCCGGCATCTTCGCCGCCACAGCCTTCGCGACCGTGTCGTCGACGACTCCGCTGCTGGCGCTCATGCTCGGGCTCGCCGTCGGCATCGACTACGCGCTGTTCATCGTCGCCCGCCACCAGGATCAGGTGCGGGCCGGCGTCGACCCGGAGGAGTCCGCCTCGCGCGCCGTCGGCACGGCGGGCTCGGCCGTCGTCTTCGCCGGCATCACCGTGCTGATCGCGCTGATCGGGCTGGGCTTCGCCGGCATCCCGTTCCTCACCACCATGGGCATCGCGGCATCGGTCGCCGTCGCGATCGCCGTCGCGATCGCGGTGACGCTGACACCCGCCCTGCTCGGGTTCCTGAAGGGGCGCGTCGCCGGCCGCCCGCGCCGCGAGCGCGCACGGAAGGGCACGGCGGATGCGGCGCCGAAGCCGCGCACGCGCCTCACCTTCTCGGAGCGCTGGGCCGGCGGGGTCACCAAGCGACCTGTCCTCGTCACGATCGCGGTCGTGCTGGGGCTCGGCATCGTCGCCGTCCCTGCTCTGAGCCTGAACCTCGCCCTGCCGAACGCGGGCGTGCTGCCCAAGGACTCCGAGGCGCGGCAGAGCTACGACCTGACGGCCGAGGAGTTCGGCCCCGGGTTCAACGGCCCGCTCATCCTCACCGGCACGATCGTCACCTCCACCGACCCGCTGAACCTCATGGAGGACCTCGGCGCCGAGGTCGAGAAGCTCCCCGGCGTGCGCGAGGTCGCCCTCGCCGTGCCCAACGAGACCGCCGACACCGGCATCGTGCAGATCATCCCCGAGACGGCTCCCGACGACCCGGCGACCTCCGACCTGGTGCGCGAGCTGCGCTCGCACCACGACGAGTGGCAGGACGAGTTCGGCATCGATCTGAAGGTCACCGGCTTCACCGCCGTCGCGATCGACATCTCCGACCAGCTGGGTGCCGCCCTGCTGCCGTTCGGCGTGTTCGTGATCGGCCTGTCGCTCATCCTGCTGGCGATCGTGTTCCGCTCGATCTGGGTGCCCGTCACCGCCGCGATCGGCTACCTGCTCTCCATCGTCGCCGCGTTCGGAGTGGTCGCCGCGGTGTTCGAATGGGGATGGTTCGCCGATGCCCTGCACGTGGCCCGCACGGGCCCGATCATCAGCTTCATGCCGATCGTGCTCATGGGCGTGCTGTTCGGCCTGGCCATGGACTATCAGGTCTTCCTCGTCTCGCGCATGCGGGAGGACTTCGTGCACGACCGCGACCGGCACGACCCGCAGACGCGGCGCGAGGCCGCCATCCGCGCGGTGCGCACCGGCTTCTCGGGCACCGCGCGCGTGGTCACCGCCGCCGCGCTGATCATGTTCGCCGTGTTCGTCGCGTTCGTGCCCGAGGGCGACTCCTCGCTCAAGCCCATCGCGCTCGGGCTCGCAGCCGGAATCGCGATCGACGCGTTCCTCGTGCGCATGACACTCATCCCCGCGGTGATGGCGATCCTCGGCGATCGCGCCTGGCGGATCCCGCGCTGGCTGGAGCGGATCCTTCCGCACGTCGACATCGAGGGCGAGGCCGTGGAGCGCGAGCGGTCGCTGGCCGCGTGGCCCGGAGACGACAGCATCGTCGCCGCCGACGGCCTGACGCTCGATGCTGCGGATGTCGACGGCGCACACCTGCGCCTGCACCCCGGCGGCGCGCTGATCGTCACCGGCGCACCCGCGCAGGCCCTGCGCGCGCTGTCGCTGGCCGTCGCCGGTCGCATGAAACCGGATGCCGGGATGCTGCGCGTGGACGGCCACCTGCTGCCCGGGCGGTCCGCCTGGGTGCGCGCCCGCGTCGGCGTGGCGCTGCTCGGCGAGGCGGATGCGCCGTCACAGGTCGCCGAAGCGCTGCGCGGCCGCAGCGGCCTGGTCGTGCTCGACGGCATCGACCGGCTCACCGCAGCGGAGCGCGACCAGGTCGCCGCACGTCTGCGGGACGCCGGCCGTGAGGTCGCCGTGCTCGCGACCGCCACCGACGCCCGCATCGCGCAGGCTGTGCTGGCGGATGCCGGGCGCGCCACGGCATCCGTCGTCGACCTGCGCGATCCGGCACCCGCAGCCGCCCTCCCCGACACGACCGAGGTGACCGCATGCGATGTACTGAGCGAACGGAATGAGACGAAGTGACCCTCCCCATCGAACGCGCGCGATCGCGCCGCCCGATCACCTGGCTGACCCTGATCGGCGTGCTTCTGCTGCCGGCGATCATCGGCGGCATCCTGGTCGCTGCGCTGCAGAACCCCACTGACCGGCTCGAGTCGATGACCGCCGCCGTCGTGAACCTCGATGAGCCCGTCACCATCGACGACCAGTACACGCCGCTCGGGCGCCAGCTGGCATCCGGTCTGGTCGAGGGGTCCGACGAGGTCGACTCCAACCTCACCTGGGTGATCTCGAACGAGGACGACGCGGCGGAGGGCCTCGGCGACGGCACCTACCAGGCCGTGGTCACGATCCCGAAGTCGTTCTCGGCGGATGCCACCTCGGCCGGAACGGCGCTGAAGGACAGCGACGGAACCGCCGAGCAGGCGAAGATCTCGGTGACCACCCCACCCGACGGCCGCGTCGCCGACGACCTCATCACCAACCAGATCGCCACCGTCGCGGCCTCGACCATGGGCACCATGCTCAGCGAGGCCACGGTCGACAACGTGCTGGTCGGGTTCACCACCATCGGCGATCAGATCGGCGACGCCGCCGATGGCGCCTCGAAGCTGGCAGACGGTGCGCGGTCAGCTGCCGACGGCGCGGCCGCCCTGCCGGACGGCGCCTCGAAGCTCGCCGATGGGGCGGATGGACTGGCGGACGGCGCGTCGAAGCTCGCCGGCGGCCTGAACACCATCTCGACCAAGGCGCGTGAGGCGGGCGGCGGCGCGACACAGCTGGGACAGGGTCTCAACGCGGGCGCCGCGGCCCTCGAGCGCGACGGCCTCGTGCCCGATGCGCTGTTCACCGGCGCGGACGGCGCAGCCGCCGCCACGAGCGGGGTCGCAGAGGGCGTGGACGGCGTCAAGAGCGGCGTGGACGGTCTCGTCGCGCTCTGCGGCACGCGCACCGTCGGCTCGGATTTGCTTCTCGACCAGGTGTGCGCCGGGCTCGAGGACATGCAGAACGGACTGCCGAAGCTGTCCGAGGGCGCCGCAGGCGCGAAGGCCGCAGCCGCTGGGACGGCTCAGGGTCTGCGAGCGTTCGACGACGCCGCACCGAAGAAGATCGCCACGCAGATGCGCACCGCAGGCGGCGCAGCCGTTCAGCTCGGCAACGGCCTCGGGCAGCTCGCCGACGGCGTCGCCCAGTCGGCGTCCGGCGCATCCGCCCTCTCGTCCGGCGCCACGCAACTGGGCGACGGCGCGTCGGCCATGGCCGAGGGCACGGGTGAGCTGGCCGAGGGTCTGGACACCCTGGCATCCGGCACGGGCGAACTCGCAGACGGGTTGAAGACGGCGTCCACGTCGTTGCCGTCGTTCGATGAGCAGCAGTCGACGGAGCTGGCATCCGTGATCGCCGACCCCGTGAAGGCGTCGGCGGAATCGGGTGACATGTTCGGGCCGACGGCCATCCCGCTGCTGTCGGCCGTGGTGCTGTGGTTCGGCGCGCTGGCCTCGTTCATCGCGCTGCGCGCGGTGCCCGGGAACGCTCTCACCTCACGCCGCTCCTCGGCCGCGATGGTGCTGCGCGGGTTCTGGCCGGCCGCGGCGATCGGCGCCGGGCAGGGGCTGCTCATCTCGCTGACCGTGCAGATCGTCGCCGGGTACGACGCGGCCACCTGGTGGGGCTTCGCCGGCTTCGCCGTGCTCGCCGGGATCGCGTTCGCCGCGGTGAACCAGGCGCTGGTCACCGTGCTCGGAGGCATCGGACGCTGGGTCAGCGCCCTCGTGGGCGTGGTGGCCGTGGCGACCGGACTGGTCTCGACCATCCCCGCCTGGCTCGCCGGTCTCGGGGCGGCTCTGCCGACAGCGCCCGCGCTCGGCGGGCTCATCGTCCCGAACGGTGCGGCGTGCGCGGGCCTGGTCGTCTGGGCTGTGCTGTCGCTCGGAGCCGCGACCCTCGCCGTCGCCACCCGGCGCACGACGAGCGCGAAGGCCGTGCTCGCCGCCGCGTAGCATCCGGCGCCCGGCCGTTGACCGGAACAGGACGATCGCCGAGAACCGGAGCTTTCCGGGGCGGATCGTCCTGTTCTCGGCGAATCTCGTGTTCTCGAACACATGTGACGACGCCTCGAGCGCGCCCGCCGGTAAGGCCGCGGGTCAGCTCAGGCCGGAGTACGCGTGCAGGCCCTTGAAGAACACGTTCACGATCGTGAAGTTGAAGATCACGGCGGCGAACCCGGTGATCGACAGCCAGGCTGACGGGGTGCCGCGCCAGCCGCGGGTGGCACGGGCGTGGATGTAGCCCGCATAGAGCACCCAGATGATGAAGGTCCAGGTCTCCTTCACGTCGAAGCCCCAGTACCGGCCCCAGGCGTCCTGGGCCCAGATCGCACCCGCGATGAGCGTGAAGGTCCAGAAGATGAATCCGACGACCGTGAAGCGATAGGCCAGGTTCTCGAGCCGCGACGCCTCGGGAAGAGTGCGCAGGAACCCCGGCCCGGGCCTCTCGGCGCCCTCGGCGATGCGCCGCTCGCGTCGCGCCTGCAGCAGCTGGACGACCGACAGTGCGAACGCCAGAGCCAGGATGCCCACCGACAACGAGGCGACGAAGACGTGGATCACCAGCCACACCGACTTCAGCGGGTCGACCAGCGGGGTCACGATGACATAGAAGTTCGCGGCGCCCGCGCCGAGCAGCACCACTACCAGGCCCGAGATGAACGTGCCGAGATAGCGCAGGTCGATGCGGGTCAGCATGATCAGGTACACGAGCACGATCAGCAGCGTGCCGATCATCGCGAACTCGTAGAGGTTCGCCCAGGGCACACGGCCGGCGGCAACGCCACGCGTCACCGTCGCGGTGAGGTGGAACAGCCAGCCCAGCACCATCAGCGCCGTGCCGATCCGCGCCATCACGAAGGGACCCTTGGCGGCAGCGGCGGCTTCGTAGGGCGAGGCGATGGCGCCGTGGGCATCCGCTCCCCCGGCCGCCACGAGCGCTTTCTCCTCGACGACCGGGGCCGAGGACCGCCGCGCCAGGTCGAACGCGTAGGCGATGAAGGCGCCGGCGTAGATGGCGATGGCCGTCCACAGCGTCAGGATCGAGATGGAATCGAGGTCGGGCATGTCATGCTCCCTTCACGGGGCGCGGCAGCGGAGCCGCGTCGAGCAGCCGCTCGTGGCCGCGGACGAGATCGTCCACGGCGGCGGCGAGAGTGGGGTCCTCGCCGCGCGCGAGGCCGGCGTACTCCAGGTGGACGGTGTCGCCGGATGCCGTGGCCTTGACCCACATCCGGCGACGCGGCACGAACAGGGCGAGCGCGAGGCCCGCCAGGGCGAGCAGCGCGAAGACGAGAACCCAGACGGCCGAGTCGTCGTGATGGATCTGCAGCGACACGTAGCGCTTCACGGACTGGGTGAAGTCCGCGGCTCCCGCCGGAGCCTCGTTCTCGAAGGTGACCGTGCCCAGACCGTTCGGCAGATCGGCGGTCTCGCCGGGCTGCAGCTGGATGGAGTCCTGATCGGTGCCGCGCCCGTTGAGCTTGGTCATCTCCTCGGTGTCGAGCTGGTACACCGACACGGGCGTACCGCCGTCGATGCCCAGGTCGCCTTCGTAGACGTCCAGGGTGAGGAGCGGGATGTTCACGGCCCCGTGCGCCGACGCGAAGGCGCCGGTGTCGAGCTTGACCGCCGTCGGGTAGAAGAAGCCGATCAGGCCGAGCTGCTCGGGCATCCCGTCCGGGATCTTCACCACGCCCAGCGAGCTCATGTTGCTGTCCTGCGGCAGGAACTCGACCGGCTGGCTGAGCACCTTCTCGCCCTGCGCGTTGCGCACGGTGATGGTCGGGGCGTAGCCGTTGCCGAGCAGGTAGATCTTGTCGCCGCCGATGCCCAGCGGGTGGTTGACCTGGACCGCCCCCTCGGTCGTCGAGCCGTCGGGTTCACGCACCGACAGGTTGGCCTTGAAGTTGCCGGCCTGCCCGGCGCCGGGCGTGCCGAAGTCCTCGTAGGTCACGTCGAAGGAGTCCAGCGTCATCGCGTACGCCTCGAGCGAGTCGTCGGCCACGAAGCGCCCGCGGTTGATCGAGTTGTAGTCGATCAGGGCGTTCACGAAGGTCTGCCCCTCGACGATCACCTTCTGCCCGGTGTACGCGAAGCTGCCGCCCACGCCCACCGTGATGAGCACCCCGACGAGCGCGATGTGGAAGACGAGGTTGCCGGTCTCGCGCCAGTACCCGCGCTCGGCCGATACCGACCAGTTGCGCGTACGGCCGGATGCCTGGTCGTAGCGCGCCACCCGGTAGCCGAGCGCCTTCAGCTGCTGCTCCGCGACATCCACGGCCGCGGCGGCATCGTCGTCCGACCCCGCACGCTCGGCCGACCGGTGGTCGTCCAGTCGCGCCAGTCTCACCGGCGTGCGCGGGGGCCGCGCGCGCAGTGCCTTGAGGTGGTGCCTGATGCGCGGGATGATGCAGCCGATCAGCGAGACGAACAGCAGCAGGTAGATCGCCGAGAACCACGGCGACGAGTAGACGTCGAACAGGCTGAGCTTGTCGAGCACCGGGAACAGATCCGGGTTGTCGGTGCGGTACTTGATCACGCCGTTCGGGTCGGCGCTGCGCTGCGGGAAGATCGATCCGGGGATGGCGGCGATCGCCAGGATCAGCAGCAGGATCAGCGCGACCCGCATCGAGGTCAGCTGACGCCACCCCCAGCGCAGCCACCCGATGACGCCGAGCTTCGGCTGAGTGATGTCCTCGGCGGAGGCCGCCGAATCGATGTGGTCGGAGGGACGCAGCGGATCGGATGCTGCTGAGGCGCCGTCCCGATCGGTGCTGGTGTCCTCAGAGGGGGAGGATGACACTGCTCATCACCGCCGTCAGTCTCGACATGATCTGGGTCCATACGCCGGTCACCATCAGCACGCCCAGGACGATCAGCAGCGCGCCGCCGATGATGTTGACGATGCGGATGTGGCGGCGCAGGAACGACGTCGCCGAGGTCGCCCATCCGAAGCCGAGCGCGACCAGAAGGAAGGGGATGCCCAGGCCCAGGGAGTACGCCACGCCCAGCAGACCGGCGCGCCACGGGTCGCCGAGCGACCAGCCCACGCTGATGATCGCACCGAGCGTCGGGCCGGTGCAGGGGGCCCAGCCGATCGCGAGCGTGATGCCCAGCAGCGGGGCGCCGATGAGCCCGGTGGCGGAGCTGACCTGCGGCTTGAACTGGCGCTGCGCGAAGCCGAGGAAGCCCAGGAAGACCAGTCCCATCACGATCACGACGGCGCCGAGGATGCGGGTGATGAGGTCGCCCCACTCCAGGAGGAACACCGATGCCGCACCGCCGATCACGGTGTAGGCGACGAAGATCACGGTGAACCCGGCGATGAACAGCAGCACGCCCAGCAGCATCCGGCGTCGGTCCCGGCGGTCCTGGCGCGCGACGGCGGTGCCGGTGGAGGCGCCCGCCGCTCCCCCGATGAAGCCGAGGTAGCCGGGGACGAGAGGCAGGATGCACGGGGAGAGGAACGAGACCAGCCCGGCCACGAGGGCGAGCGGGACGGCCAGCCACAGTGCGCCGGCGCCGATCACGGCATCCGGGCTCACGCCTTCTCCTCGAGCACGTCCTTGATCAGCGTGGACAGGATGGAGGTGCCGTCGATCGGACCGATGATGCGGGCGGCGACCCGCCCCTGCTTGTCGATCACGAGGGTGGTCGGCGGCGCCTGGATGGGGGTGACCTTCGCGAAGGCGAGCTTGGCCTCGCCGGTGTCGGCGTCCATCAGGCTGGGGTAGGTGATGCCGTACTTCTCGGCGAACGCCTTGGCCGTGTCGGCCTGGTCGTAGATGTTCACGCCGATGAAGGCGACGTCGTCGGGCCGGTGCTTCTGCCACACCGCCTCGAGGTCCTTGGCCTCGATGCGGCACGGACCGCATCCGGCGTACCAGAAGTTCACGACGGCGACTCGTCCGCGGACGGCGTCGCTGGAGAAGGCCTCGCCGTTCTCCGTGGTGCCGCCGAACGCGACCGGCTCTCCGCGCTCGGACGCGGGGATCTCGAGCACCCGGAAGTCGTCGGTCGTGTACGCCTTCTGATCACCGTTCAGATACGCCTCTGTCGCGGGGTCCGGAGCGCACGCGCTCAGGCCCACGGCGAGGGCGCCGGCGAGCGCTGCCGCGCCGATGCGCAGCACGTCGCGACGGGAACGGACGGGCGAGGACACGCTGGGAATCGTACGCGCGTTTCCTATGGGCGCTCTGAAACGGCGGCCTCGCGCGACCACTGCACCTCGAAGGCGTCCGCGACCCCGGAGAGCACGTCGTCGAGAGCGGCGCGGAAGCGCGGGCACCTGGAGATGTCGTGCGCGGAGCATCGCAGCGCATGCTCGGTCATCGCCTTCGACCGCCGCATCTCGGCCATCCGGCGATCGAGATCGTCCAGGTGCGCCTGCAGCACCTGGTGGCGGCCGGCCATGTCGGGCTCGAGCAGGTTCGCGATCTGGGTGAGGCTCATGCCCGCGGCCTTGCTGCGGATCACGACGGCGACTCTGACCACGTCATCCTCCCCGTAGCGTCGCCGCCCCGCACTGTCGCGGGCGGGCTCGAGAAGCCCGACCGACTCCCAGTGACGCAGGACGTTGGTGGGCACGTCGAACCGCTCGGCGACCTCGCCCACGGACCACGGGCGCTGCTGACTTGACTTCATGTCCACATGAAGTCACAGACTGGCCGGGAAAGCAAACTTCGGATGTCCAGGAGGACCGCAATGCGCGACGTGATCATCATCGGAGCAGGCCCCGCCGGCCTGCAGGCAGCCCTCACCCTCGGGCGCATGCACCGGACGGCGCTCCTCGTCGATTCCGGCGAATACCGCAACGGCGCCGTGCTCCACATGCACAACGTCATCGGCAACGACGGCACCTCCCCCGCCGACTTCCGCTCCACCGTCCGCGCAGAGCTCTCGGCATATGCCACCATCGAGGCCACCGCGGGCACGGTCGACAGGGTGGAGGCCCTGGACGGCGGATACCGGGCGACCTTCGCCGACGGTCGCGAGGAGCGGGCGACGCGCCTGCTGCTGGCCACAGGCATGGTCGATGAGCTCCCGCCGGTCGACGGGCTGGACCGACTGTGGGGGCTGCGCGCCTTCAGCTGTCCCTTCTGCGACGGTCACGAGTTCGCCGGACGCACGATCGGCCTGCTCGGCAGCGGCGCGCGCTTCGCACACCTCGTCCGTCTGCTGCGCCCCATCGTCGAGGGCATCGTCGTCTTCGGCGGCGACGAGCTCAGTGGCGAGGAGCGGGACGCGCTGACCTCGCTCGGCGCGACCGTGCACGCGCAGGCCGCATCGGCGGTCGCCGAGCACGGCGACGGCGTGCGCGTCACCGCCGGTGAGTCCGTCGACGTCGCTGGGCTGTTCGTCACGGTGACCGGCAGCCGCCAGCGCGCCGACTTCGCCACGCAGCTGGGTCTCACGATGCTGCCGAGCGGCGCGATCGAGGTCGACGACTTCGGCCGCACGTCGCTCCCCGGCGTCTCGGCTGCCGGCGATCTGGCGCACCGGGCGAGCATGCCCGGCGCCATGGCATCCGTCGTCGCCGCGACGGCCGCCGGGCAGCTCGCCGGCGCATTCATCGTGCAGGAGCTCGCGGTCTGAGGCCTCTCAGACCGCGCCGAGATCGATCCCGGATGCCGCCGGCTCGGCGTAGCCGACCTCGCGCCACACGTCTCCGGAGCGCTCGAAGGAGGTCACGCTCGACAGCGCGCAGCGGCGTGTGCGCGGGTCGTGCCGCAGGGGCAGGCCCGCGATGGCCAGATGAGTGATCCAGATCGGGGCCTGGTGCGACACGAGCACCACGTCCCCGTCGTCGACGGCGTGCCAGCGCTCGTCCATGGCATCGCGCATCCGAGCGACGATCGTCACGTACGGCTCACCCCAGCTCGGCAGCGACGGCCGCCGCAGGTGCCGCCAGTTGCGCGGGTCGCGCAGCGCGCGGCGCATCACCTTGCCCTCGAAGAGGTTCGTCGGCTCGATGATGCGCTCGTCGAGCGCCGGGGTCAGCCCGAGCAGCTCGGCGAAGGGCTCGGCGGACTCCTGCGTGCGCTCGAGAGGTGAGCAGCGCAGGTCCGAGACGGGACGCCCGAGTGCGACCACGTGCTCGGCGGCGGCCCGCGCCATCGCCCGGCCGGACGCGCTGAGGTGGTAGTCGGGGAGGCGCCCGTAGAGGATGCCCTGCGGGTTGTCGACTTCGCCGTGGCGGACGAGATGGAGTCGGGATGCCGTCACGCACCCACCGTACCGCGCGGGATGCGCCCGTGCGGCGCCACGTAGACTGGGGCGGTCCATATTCCCCGATCAGAAGGAATCCTCCGTGCTTCGCACACACACGGCAGGCTCGCTGAACGCCTCCCACATCGGTCAGACCGTCACCCTCTCGGGCTGGGTCGATCGTCGCCGCGATCACGGAGGCGTCGCGTTCATCGATCTCCGGGATGCCTCCGGCATCGCGCAGGTGGTCATCCGGGACGAGGAGATCGCGCATCCGCTGCGCAGCGAGTTCGTCCTGAAGGTGACCGGCGAGGTCTCGCGCCGCCCGGCCGGCAACGAGAACCCGAACCTGCCCACCGGCGAGATCGAGCTGATCGCGGCGGAGGTCGTCGTGCTGAACGAGTCGGCCCCCCTCCCCTTTCAGGTCTCCAGCGGACTGGCCGAGTCCGACCCGATCGGCGAGGAGGTGCGTCTGAAGCACCGCTACCTCGACCTGCGCCGACCCGCGCCCGCTGCTGCGATGCGCCTGCGCTCGGACGTCTACAAGGCGATCCGCGACGAGCTGCACCGCCGGGAGTTCGTCGAGGTCGAGACCCCGACGCTCACGCGCTCGACCCCGGAGGGCGCCCGCGACTTCGTCGTGCCGGCACGCCTGCATCCGGGCAGCTGGTACGCGCTGCCGCAGTCGCCGCAGCTGTTCAAGCAGCTGCTGATGGTGGGAGGCGTGGAGAAGTACTTCCAGATCGCGCGCTGCTACCGCGACGAGGACTTCCGGGCCGACCGGCAGCCGGAGTTCACGCAGCTCGACATCGAGATGAGCTTCGTCGAGCAGGAGGACGTCATCGAGATGATGGAGTCCCTCATCGTCGCGATGTGGAAGACCATCGACGTCGACGTGCAGACCCCGTTGCCGCGGATGACGTACGCGGATGCCATGGCGAAGTACGGCTCGGACAAGCCCGACCTGCGCTTTGGTCTCGAACTGGTCGAGGCGACCGACTACTTCACCGACACCCCGTTCCGCGTGTTCCAGTCGGAGTACGTCGGCGCCGTGCTCATGCCCGGCGGCGCCTCTCAGCCCCGCAAGACGCTGGACGCCTGGCAGGACTGGGCCAAGCAGCGCGGCGCGCGGGGACTCGCGTACGTGCTCTTCAACGAGGACGGCACGCTCGGTGGCCCGGTCGCGAAGAACCTGTCCGAGGCCGAGCAGGCGGGTCTCGCCGAGCTCGTCGGCGCGAAGCCCGGCGACTGTGCCTTCTTCGCCGCCGGCGAGACCAAGGCGAGCCGCGCGCTGCTGGGAGCCGCGCGCGTGGAGATCGCCCGCCGCCTGGAGCTGCTCGACCCGAACGAGTTCGCGTTCACCTGGGTCGTGGACGCCCCGATGTTCGAGCCGGCCGGCGACGCCGTCGCCTCGGGAGACGTCGCCGTCGGATCCGGTGCGTGGACGGCCGTGCACCACGCGTTCACCGGACCCAAGCCCGAGTTCGAGGACACCTTCGACACCGACCCGGCGTCGGCGCTCGCCTACGCGTACGACATCGTCTGCAACGGCTCGGAGCTCGGCGGCGGTTCGATCCGCATCCACCGCGAGGACGTCCAGAAGCGCGTCTTCCAGGTCATGGGCATCAGCGAGGAGCAGGCGCAGGAGAAGTTCGGCTTCCTTCTCGAGGCGTTCGCCTTCGGCGCTCCCCCGCACGGCGGGATCGCCCTGGGCATGGACCGCGTCATGCAGCACCTGACCAAGACCGACTCGATCCGCGAGGTCATCGCGTTCCCGAAGTCCGGTGGCGGATTCGACCCGCTCACGGAAGCGCCCGCGCCGATCTCGCCCGAGCAGCGCGCCGAGGCCGGCGTGGACTTCGTCGCCGGGGATGCCGTGCCCGAGGATGCGCCCGCCGAGGTCTGAGTTCCGCTTCGTCGCCGCCCCTGCTCAGCGTCCCCGCCCCTCCTCATTCACGTGAACGAGCAGGGGCGGGGTAGCTCAGCAGGGGCGGCGACGTGTGTGGCGCGAAGGTTCAGGATGCCAGCGCGGGGGCGATGTTCTCGTTCCACACGTCCACGCCGAGCTTGCCGATCAGCAGCACCACGACCACGAGGAACACCACACGGATGAACGTCGAGCCGCGCGAGATCGCCATGCGCGAGCCCAGGTAGCTGCCGGCGACGTTCGCGACTGCGAGAATGCCGCCGAACAGCCAGAGCACCGACCCGTGCGGGATGAACAGCAGCAGCGCCCCCAGGTTGGTCGCGAGGTTCACGATCTTCGCCTTGGCGCTGGACTGCAGGAAGTCGTAGCCCAGCAGCGCGACGAGCGTGATCACGAGGAACGTGCCCGTGCCCGGGCCGATCAGGCCGTCGTAGAAGCCGATCACCAGTCCGGCCGCGCCGGCTGCGACGTGGTGCCGATGCCCGCTGAACCGCAGTGCGGTGGCTGCGCCGAGCTGCGGCCGGAACGCGGTGAACAGCGCGACGGCGAGCAGTGCGACGACGATGATCGGCTTGAACGCGGCGGCCGGCAGCACCGTCGCCACGGCGGCGCCCCCGAAGGACCCGGCGAGAGCGATCCCCGCCATCGGCAGGGCTGTGCGGATGTCGGGCTTCGCCCGCCGGTAGTACGTCGCACTGCTGGTGGCCGTGCCGAAGACGGATGCCAGCTTGTTCGTCGCCAGCGCCTGCACCGGGGCGATGCCGGGGATGAGCAGCAGTGCGGGCAGCTGCAGCAGTCCGCCGCCGCCCACGACCGCGTCGATCCAGCCGGCCGCGAACGCGGCCACGACGATGATCGCGAGCATTTCCCAGCTGAGCTGTTCGAGGCCCAAGATCGTACCGATATCCATCGCTTTCAGGATGCCAGACGGGCCGGACGCCCGCGCGCGGACTCCGCCGCTCTCGACACCCGGCGTCACCGGCCGGTAACCTCGCGTTCATCGGCCCCGCCCGGCGGGGTAACCGGCGGCGCGTAGCGTCCTGTCGTCCCGACCCCGGCATCCGCCGGAATCCCGAGAGGAAAACCATGGCAATCACCTCCCGCCGCGCGCGCCTGGGCGCCGGCATCGCACTCGCCACCACGGCCGCACTGCTGCTCACCTCCTGCGCCGGCGACAGCGCACCCTCCGGCGACGGCGATGCGGCCGATGCCGCCGCTGCGACGTCGGTGGCGGACTTCGGCACCTTCGCCGACCTCGAAGCTGCGGCGAAGGAGGAGGGCCAGCTCAACGTCATCGCTCTCCCGCGCGACTGGGCCAACTATGGCGAGATCCTCGATCTGTTCGCCAGCACCTACCCCGAGATCACGATCAACGAGCAGTCCCCCGATGTCTCCAGTGCCGAGGAGATCCAGGCGGCCGAGACCAACAAGGGGCTCGACACCGCCCCCGACGTGTTCGATCTCGGCCTGTCGGTCGCGCTGGAGAGCACCGACGTGTTCGCCCCGTACAAGGTGCAGACCTGGGATGACATCCCCGACGCCCTCAAGGAGCCGAGCGGTCTGTTCGTCGGCGACTACGGCGGATACATGTCCATCGGGTACGACTCCTCGAAGTTCGACGAGCCCACGAGCCTCGACGACCTGACGGGCGCCGATTTCAAGGGCGCGGTCGCGATCAACGGCGACCCGACGCAGGCGGGCGCCGCGTTCGCCGCCGTCGGCCTGGCCACGGTGCAGCAGGGCGGCGAGCTCGACGACTTCCAGTCGGGCATCGACTACTTCTCGGAGCTGCAGAAGGCCGGCAACTTCCTCAAGGTCGACCCGACCCCGGCGACCGTCGCGAGCGGCGAGACGCCGGTGGTGTTCGACTGGGACTACCTGAACGCGGCGTACTCGAAGGACGTGAAGGACTGGAAGGTGACCGTCCTGCCGGGCGTCGGCTACGCCGGCTACTACAACCAGGCGATCAACAAGGACGCTCCGAACCCCGCGGCGGCCCGCCTGTGGCAGGAGTTCCTCTACAGCGACGAGGTGCAGAACCTGTACCTCAAGGGCGGCGCGCGCCCGGCCCGCATGGAGGCCATGACCGAGGCCGGCACCATCGACGCCGACCTGGCCGCGGCACTGCCCGAGGTCCCGTCGGAGACGGTCGTGCCGACCGAGAAGCAGAGCGCGGACGCCGGCACGCTGCTCGGCGAGAAGTGGGCGGCGGCGATCCAGTGACGTCTGCCGTCGTCCCGGGGGCGGATGCTGCGGCATCCGCCCCCGTTCCCACCGGGCCGCCGCGAAGCGTCGGCACCCGGCGTTCCGCATCGTGGGCGTGGCTCGGGCTCACGCCCTTCGCGGCGTACGTGGTGCTGTTCCTGGCGCTGCCGACCGTCCTCGCGCTCGGGTCCGGGTTCTTCACCGAGAGCGGCGCGTTCACCTGGAGCAACGTCACCGCCCTCGGCGACCCCGTGGTGCTGAACACCTTCGCCAACTCGGCCTGGGTGTCGCTGCTGACCGCCGTGGTCGGCGCCGTCGCCGGTGCGCTGGTCTGCTATGCGCTGCTCGGCATGAACCCGGAAGGCGGGGTGCGGCAGTCGGTGGACGCGGCGGCGGGAGTGCTCGCGCAGTTCGGCGGCGTCATGCTGGCCTTCGCTTTCATCGCGACCATCGGCATCCAGGGTGTCGTGACGCTCCTGCTGAAGGACTCGTTCGGGGTGGACATCTTCGCCGACGGCAACTGGATCTACGAGGTGCCCGGGTTGATCCTGCCGTACATCTACTTCCAGGTGCCGCTGATGGTCATCACCTTCATGCCCGCCCTGGCTGCTCTCAAACCGCAGTGGGCCGAGGCCAACGCCACGCTGGGCGGCACCCGCGGGAGCTTCTGGGTGCGCATCGGCATCCCGGTGCTGGCGCCCTCGTTCCTGGCCAGCCTGCTGCTGCTGTTCGCGAACGCGTTCTCGTCGTACGCGACCGCGGCCGCTCTCGCCAGCCAGGGCTCGCAGATCGTGCCGCTGCAGATCCGCGCGGCACTGACGAGCGAGACCGTGCTCGGGCGCGAGAACCTCGCCGGCGCCCTGGCGCTCGGCATGATCGTCGTCGTCGGCGTCGTGATGGCGCTGTACTCCCTCATCCAGCGTCGCGCTGCGAGGTGGCAGGCATGAACGCCCTGGCACCCTCCCGCCTGACACGCTGGATCATCGGCATCCTCGTGGGCGCGTTCTTCGCCATCCCCCTCCTGTCGACCTTCCTCTACACGCTCCGCGACTCCGAAGGCGGCATGTCGTTCGCGAACTGGGCGAAGCTGGTCGACCCGGCCTTCTCGGGGACGCTGCGACCGATCTGGACGGGCCTGGGCAACTCGCTCGTACTCGCGATCGTCACCGTCGCGATCGTGCTGCTGCTGCTCGCACCGACCATGATCCTCGTGCACCTACGCTTCCCGAAGCTGCGACCGGCGTTCGAGTTCCTGGCGCTGCTGCCCATCTCCATCCCCGCGATCGTCCTGGTCGTCGGCCTCTCGCCGATCTACCTGCAGATCGCGCGAACCGTGGGCACCGGCACCTGGACCCTCGCGTTCGCCTACGGCATCACGGTGCTGCCCTTCGCCTACCGCGCGATCCAGGCATCCATCGACGCGGCCGATCTGCGCACCCTGTCCGAGGCGGCCCGCACCCTCGGCGCGAGCTGGCCCACGGTCGTCATCAAGGTGCTCGCGCCCAACCTGCGTCAGGGGCTGCTCGCGGCATCCCTGATCTCGGTGGCCGTGGTGCTGGGCGAGTTCACCATCGCCTCGCTGCTGAACCGTCAGGTCTTCCAGACCGCCATGGTCGTCGTCCGCAACCAGGACCCGTACCTGCCCGCGATCTTCACGCTCCTGGCGCTGCTGCTCGTGTTCGTCCTGCTGCTCATCATCGGCCGCGCCGCGCGCGGCACCCGAAAGGCCCGCTCATGACCACGCCCCTTCCCCGCACCCAGGACAACGCGCTGCTCGCCGACGCCGGCGAGGGCACCGCCGTGCAGCTGCAGGGCATCGTGAAGAGCTACGGTGCCAACCGGGTGCTGCACGGCGTCGATCTCGACATCGCCCCGGGCGAGTTCGTCTCGCTGCTCGGTCCCTCCGGATGCGGCAAGACCACGCTGCTGCGCGTGCTCGCCGGCCTCGAGGGCTCCGACGAGGGCGCCGTGCTGCTCGGCGGATCGGACGTCTCGCGCGTGCCCACCAACAAGCGCGACATCGGCATGGTCTTCCAGTCGTACTCGCTGTTCCCGCACCTGCGGGTCACCGAGAACACAGCCTTCGGGCTGCGGCGACGCGGAGCGGGGAAGGCCGAGGCGAACCGGCGTGCCCTCGACGCCCTCGCGCTCGTCGGGCTCGGCGAGCACGCCGAGAAGTTCCCGCATCAGCTCTCCGGCGGTCAGCAGCAGCGCGTCGCGCTGGCACGCGCCCTGGTGACCGAGCCGAAGGTGCTGCTGCTCGACGAGCCGCTCTCGGCCCTGGACGCGAAGGTGCGCGTGCAGCTGCGCGACGAGATCCGGCGCATCCAGCTGAGACTCGGCATCACCACCGTGTTCGTCACGCACGACCAGGAGGAAGCCCTGGCGATCTCCGACCGGATCGCGGTGATGAGCTCGGGGCACATCGAGCAGATCGGCACGCCCGAGGAGCTGTACGGCACGCCCGCGACCGCCTCAGTCGCCTCGTTCGTCGGGCTCTCCAGCGTCGTCGCCGGCGACGCGGAGGGCGATCACGTGACGGTGTGGGGCAGGCGGCTGCCGCTGCAAACCCCCGCCGACGGCGCCGTGGAGGTGTACCTGCGCCCCGAGAACGTCGTGTTCGCCGAGGAGGCGGATGCTGCCGCCACCGGCACCGTCGAGGAGTCCACGTTCCTCGGCAGCATGCGCCGCACGGTCGTGCGCACCGCCTCCGGCGAGCGCGTGACGGTGCAGCACTCCCCCGGTCTCCGGCCCGCCTTCGGCGATGCCGTGGGCCTCGACCTTCTGCCCGAGCCGGTGGCCGCGCGTCCGCGCGGCTGACCGCGCCACCGGGACGCGGACAGGCGCCCCTGCCCACCGCCGGAGCGAGGGCAGGGGCGCCTGGCGTTAAGGGCCGCGTCAGAGCACGCGCGAGAGGAAGTCCTGCGTGCGCGGATGCTGCGGGTTCCCCAGCACCTCACGAGGGTCGCCCTGCTCGACGATGTGGCCGCCATCCATGAAGATCAGGCGCGAGCCGACCTCACGGGCGAAGCCCATCTCGTGCGTCACGACGAGCATCGTCATCCCCTCGTCCGCCAGCTGCCGCATGACCTGCAGCACCTCGCCCACGAGCTCCGGGTCGAGAGCCGACGTGGGCTCATCGAAGAGCATCATGTCGGGGTTCATGCACAGGGCGCGGGCGATCGCCACGCGCTGCTGCTGCCCGCCGGAGAGATGGCTCGGATAGGCGCCCGCCTTCTCGGCGAGTCCGACCCGGGCGAGCATCTCCTGGGCGACCTGCTCGGCCTCGGCCTTGGAGCGCTTCTTCACCCGGCGCTGAGCGATGGTGAGGTTGCCCAGCACGGTCATGTGCGGGAACAGGTTGAAGCTCTGGAACACCATGCCGATGCGCTGACGCACCCGGTCGATGTCGGTCTCCTCGTCGGTGACGTCGATGCCCTCGATGAGGATGTGACCGCCGGTGGGCTCTTCGAGCAGGTTCACCGAGCGCAGCAGGGTGGACTTGCCGGAGCCCGAAGGCCCGATGATGCAGACGACCTCGCCGCCCAGCACCGTCAGGTCGATGCCCTTGAGCACCTCGTTGTCGCCGAAGCTCTTGACCAGGCCCTGGATGTCGATCGCAGGCGCGTGGACGTCGATCAGATCCGTGCTCATCTCTCCCTCGCCATCCGCCGCTCCAGCCACGCCGTGAAGCGGGTGAGCGGAATCGTCACGATCAGGTAAAGCAGTGCCGCCATGATCAGCGGAGTCGCGTTCGCGTACATGGTGTTGGCATCCCGCGCGAAGCTGGTGAGCTCCTTCGACCAGATGAACGTCCCCGCGATGAACAGCAGCGAGGTGTCCTTCAGCAGCAACACGAACTCGTTCGTCAGCGGCGGGATGATGATCCGGAATCCCTGCGGCAGCACGATCCAGAACATCGTCTTCATCGGCGACATGCCCAGTGACCGCGACGCCTCGGTCTGCCCCTTCGGCACGGCCTGGATGCCGGCGCGGATCACCTCGGCCATGTAGGCCGATGCGACGAGGATGAGACCGATCAGACCCGCACCGACCGGACCGCCCGGGGGCTTGATCCCGAACGCGATCGGCAGAATGAACGCCATCGCGAAGATCGTCAGCAGTGCCGGCAGCCCTCGGAAGAGCTCGATCCATGCGGTCGCGAACCATCGGAACGGCGCGATGATGGACAGCTTCATCAGCGCGAAGACGATGCCCAGCAGCAGGCCGCCGGCGAAGGCGATCAGCGTGAACAGCACGGTGTTGCGCAGCGCGACGATGATGATGTCGGGAAACAGCTTGGCTGCGATCTCGAGGTCGAAGAACTGCTTGCCGATCTTCTCCCAGTCGGTGGCGATCGCGATCAGCACGACTGCAACGATGAACAGCCCGTACATCGAGTAGCGGTACAGCCTGCCTCTGGTCCTCCGCTTCAATGCCATCGGAGCGGACCTCCTATCTGCCTGCGCCGCTTACTTCGCCGCGAAATAGGTGTCGTAGATGGTGTCGTAGTCGCCGCTGTCGCGCAGTTCCTTGAGCGCCTTGTTCACGGCCTCGCGCAGCTCGGTCTTCTCACCCTTGGCGAAGGCGAAGCCGTAGGACTCGTCGGTGTTGTACTCCTCGACGATCTTGTAGGTGTCGTCGGCCTTCTCGTGCTCGATGTTCACCGGCTGATCCTGCAGGATCGCGTCGATCTGACCGGCCTTCAGCGCCGGCCAGAGCTCGGCATCGCCGGGGTACTGCACGAGCGTCGCGCCCTTGGCGTTCTCCTTGGCGTAGCTCTCTCCCGTGGTGCCCTGCTGCACTCCGACGTTCTTGCCCTTGAGGTCGCCGATGCTCTTGATGCCGGAATCGACGCTGGTCAGCAGCGACTGCAGCGAGTCGTAGTACGGGTCGGAGAAGTCGATGTTCTTCTTGCGCTCATCCGTGATCGTCATCGCCGAGGCGCCCATGTCGCAGGTGCCGGCGATCAGTGTGGTGCCGGACTGAAGTCCGTCGAAGCTGACGTCCTGCACGTTGACCTTGAGGTCGAGCTTCTTGGCGATCGCGACGGTCAGGTCGATGTCGAAGCCGGTGTAGTCGGTGCCGTTGTCGCCGCCCTCGAACTCGAACGGGACGTATGGCACCTCGGAGCAGATCGTCAGCGTGCCGTCGGTGACCAGGCCGTAGTCGGGACCGGACGGGGCCTTGTCGCCACCGTCGCCGTCGGAGCCCGGGTCGCTGGCGCAGCCGGACAGCGCGAGAACAGCGGCGGCCGTGACAGCGGCGCCGAGAAGAAGGGGACGACGGTTCATGGTCACTCCTGTGTGACGGGGCTTGCGCCCGGGGAACGGGTTTCGGCTTTCATCTTGACATGGCGTCCATCGCATCGGCGAATGGACGGGACTGCTCGGTGATCACGGTTGGGTTGCGACACTGCACACTTCTATCGTGCACTATGGTCAGATCTCATCAACTCTGCCGAGATCTGCTGATCAGATCTCAAAGTCGACCGCGACGCGCGACGCGACCACCGAGCGGATGTACGCGCCGGCCTCCTTGTGCGCCGGATGCACCTGATAGGCCTCCAGCGCCTCCAGCGAGTCGACGTCGGCGACGAGGGTGACGTCCCAGTTCACCTCGGGATGCGCGACGTTCGCGCCTGCTGACACCGCCCGCAGCTCGGGCACGACGCCCATCAGCGCATTCAGCCGCCGTGCGACCTCCGCGGCCTGCTCGGCGCGCACGCCGGCATCCTCGGCGGCGAGCTTCCAGCTCACGACGTGACGGATCATGAGATCGCCTCCTCCAGCGCGGTGCGCAGACGTTCGGGTGAGACGCGCCAGTGCGCGTGCAGTTCGCCGTCGATCAGCAGGACCGGGATCTTCTCCCACCATCGCTCGTACAGGGCCGGATCGTCGGCGATCGAGCGCTCGACGATCTCCAGCCGCTCCGCCGCGGCGTCGGGAAGCTCGGCGACGACCGCGTCGACGACCTCGCTCGCGACATCGCAGAGGTGGCAGTCGGGCTTTCCGATCAGCGTCAGCGTGGTCACTGCTCGACCGGACGCCCCTGCGCGATCCACTCGCGCGTGCCGCCCTCGACGTTGGTCGCGTCGTATCCGCGGGCTTCCAGCGCCTGCACGGCACGGGCCGAGCGACCGCCCAGCTCGCAGATCACGTCGAAGGCCTCGCCGGGCAGTTCGCCGAGGCGATCGCCGAGCTCGGACAGAGGCAGGTTGACCGCACCGGGCACGTGGCCCGCGACGAACTCGTCGTGCTCGCGCACGTCGATCAGCGGTACCCCGTCGCGCGCGGCGAGCTGTGCGATGTCGATCGTCTTCATGGCATCCTCCTGCGGCCGCAGACACAAAGCGCCCGTCCGGAGACAGGCGCTCGGTGTCGTGCCGCTTACTTCTTGTTGCGGCGCTGGTGGCGAGTCTTGCGAAGCAGCTTGCGGTGCTTCTTCTTCGCCATGCGCTTGCGGCGCTTCTTGATGACTGAACCCACGGAAACCTCACTAAGTCAGGGGCTGGATGCCACGAAGCGGGCACCCGGGTACGGGCACGGAAAATGCCTCGGACGATTCTAGCAAACGGTCAGGCGGTGCCCGAATCGGCTGCTCCGATCATCCTACGTCGGCGATGGGGCGGTTGAGCGCGTCGGCGACGGCGGATTCGGGCACACGGTAGCTGCGCCCGAAGCGGATGGCGGGAAGTTCGCCGGCGTGCACGAGCCGGTACACGGTCATCTTGGACACGCGCATGAGCTCGGCGACCTCGGCCACCGTCAGGAATCGAACGTCTTGAACGTCGGGCATCCCCCGTACCCCTTTCTGCTGAGCACAGCATATGGGGTAGGTGCGACGCCTGTAAACCGCTGTGACTCGTGTGAGTGGCGTTATGCGCCGGCGATCTCAGCGCGCGACCGTCAGGACCCGTCACCTCTCGTCCGCGCCGCTCGCTCAAGAGCCTCCTTGCGCACCTGCCGCTCGAGCTTGCGGGCATCCCGCAAAGCCTTCTGCGCCTCGCGCACAGCCTTCTGCGCCTCGCGGTGCTTCTTGTCGCCCTGCAGCGCCGGGTCCTGAGCATCCGGCCAGGACTCCGGCACTGCGTGCGGCTCTCCCTCCTCGAGCGCGGCGACGTAGGCCGCGACGCCGTCGAGGCAGCGCGCAAGGCCGAACCGGAAGGGATCCGCATCGGACAAGAACACCCCGGCGTCGACGGCGGCGCGCAGCGCCGGGAACTCCGCCGCGGAGATCAGCGTGTCGTACAGCGCCGCCTCCTCGGCCGTGACGGATTCCGCACTCTGTCCGTGCTCGCGCATCCGGTCGGCGTAGCCGGCGAGCACCATGCCGCAGAAGCGCGCCTGTCCCGAAACCAGCAAGGACACGGCGACGCGCTCCTCGGGCATGAGGGGCGTCACGGCGAGAGCCTCCAGTGCCGCATCGAGCCATGCGGAGCCGTTGGGCGTGACGGGCGAGCCCTGAATCGGGATCGAGAGCACCCAGGGGTGCGCCATGAACATCGCCACCTGCGCGTCGTACAGCTGAGAGAGGCGAGCGCGCCAGTCGTCTTCTGATCCCTGCTCGGTCTCGGGCGGCAGTCCGATCGCCTGCTCCTGCATGAGCAGCAGCAGGTCGTCCTTGGCGCTGACGTAGCGGTAGAGAGACATGGGCGTGAAGCCGAGACGAGACGCGACCGCCGCCATCGACACGGCGCCGAGGCCCTCGGCGTCGGCGAGATCCACCGCGGCATCGACGATGCGTTCGACGCTCATCTCGCGTTTCGGTCCGCGCTGCGGAGCGGCTGCCACGCCCCAGGCCAGAGCGATGCCGCGAGGCAGGTCGGGATCATCCGCTGTCATGGGACGATCCTAAGCGTTGTGTATGGCGTAAACAGTGTGTTAGCGTCATAAACAGTTTAATGCTTACACGAAAGGATGACCATGACATCGGCCATCGACGTCCGCGGGCTCACCAAGAGCTTCGGAGGACGCCCGGTACTCGCCGGCCTCGATCTCACCGTCGAACGGGGCGAGATCTTCGCGCTGCTCGGCGCGAACGGCGCCGGCAAGACGACGACCATCAGCATCCTCACCACGCTCCTGCGCCCCGATCGGGGCACGGCCAGGGTCGCCGGTCGCGACGTCGCGTCCGAACCCGTCGAGGTGCAGCGACGGATCAGCCTGACCGGGCAGTCCGCCGCCGTCGACGACGTGCTCACCGCGACCGAGAACCTGCGGATGTTCGCCCGGCTCGCGGGACTGACCGGAAGTTCCGCCCGTACGCGTGCCGAGGAGCTGCTCGACGGCTTCGGCCTGCGCGACGCGGCGGGCCGCCGAGTCGGAACCTTCTCGGGCGGCATGCGACGCCGGCTCGATCTGGCGCTCAGCTTCGTCGTCGCACCGGAGGTGCTCTTCCTCGACGAGCCCACCACCGGGCTCGACACCCGCAGCCGCCGCGACCTGTGGGATGTGATCCGCGACGTCGCCGCCTCCGGAACGACCGTCTTCCTCACCACGCAGTACCTCGAGGAGGCGGATCAGCTCGCCGACCGCATCGCCGTGCTCGACGCCGGGCGCATCACCGCCATCGGCACGGCGTCGGAGCTGAAGGAGCGCGTCGGCGGTGAGTCGGTGCAGCTGCACGACGCCGACGGCGCACTCCTGCAGGAGATCGCCACCGACGGCACGGTCCCGGGACTCCGGCGCGCGCTCGATCTGCTCGACGAGTCCGGTGCGCAGGGTGTCGTCACCCTGCGTCGGCCCACGCTCGACGATGTGTTCCTCTCTCTCACCGACGATCCGCGCGCCCTTCGGCGCACCCCCGCACTCATCGAGGAGTCGAAGTGACCACCGCATCCCTCGCCCGCGCCCGCATCGGCGGGATCACCGCCGAGCGCATCTTCGTCGGCCGCAGCCTGCGTCACTCGCTCCGCGACGGGGAGTCCCTGCTCATGGCCGTCATGCTGCCGGTGATACTCATGCTGATGTTCACCTGGGTGTTCGGAGGAGCGATATCCCCCGGTGGCCAGTACGTCGACTACGTCGTTCCCGGGATCATCCTCACCTGCGCCGGCTTCGGGGCATCCTCGACCGCTCTGGCCGTCGCATCCGACATGAAGAACGGCATCGTCGACCGATTCCGCACGATGCCGCTGAGGGCCAGCGCCGTTCTCACCGGGCATGTCATCGGAAGCCTGGTGCGCAACAGCGTCGCCACGACCATCGTCTTCGGCGTGGCCCTGCTGGTGGGTTTCCGGCCTGCGGCCGGCCCGGCGGCGTGGGTCGGCGTCGTCATGCTGCTGCTGCTCTACATCCTCGCGCTGACCTACCTCTTCGCCGCGATCGGCCTCGCCGCCTCAAGCCCCGAGGGCGCCAACGGGTACGGCTTCATCCTGCTGTTCCTGCCCTACCTCTCCAGCGGGTTCGTCCCGGTGGAGAGCATGCCGGGATGGCTGCAGCCCATCGCCGCTCACCAGCCGCTCACGCCGATCATCGACACGCTCCGAGCGCTGCTTCTCGGCGAACCGCTGCAGGGCGAGCAGTGGTGGGCGCTGGGGTGGTGCTCCGCGATCCTGGCGATCGCCATCGTCTGGGGTGCGTGGCTGTACCGGCGCCGGGCTGGACGACGGTAGCGCTCAGGCGCGGCGCTTGAAAGCGCTCGTGACCACGTGCTTCGCCGACGCCGCCGCGCGGCCGACGACCTCGGCCGCGTGCGCGGCGGTGTCGGGGAGCGGCGCATACGGGGTGTCGATCTGCGGCGCCTGGTCCCCGTAGGCATCGACCAAAAACGGGACCAGCCAGTCGTCGACGGTCTCGAGTGGCGCGACCGCGATGCTGTAGAACCGGCGCTGGCCGTCCTCGCGGACGGTGACCAGCTCAGCCTCGCGCAGCACCTTCAGATGCTTCGAGACGGTGGGCTGGCTCACACCCAGCTCGCTGACGATCTCGGTGACGCTCGTGCCGGCTTCTCCGTCGGCGGAGCGGCTCAGCAGCAGCTGGAGGATGTCGCGCCTCGTGCCGTCCGCGATCACGTCGAAGATGTCGGTCATGCCATCAGGGTAGTCGCCGAGCGGCGCGTCTCCTAGCCTGGCGCACGGTGGACGGCACGCACGGAGTACCATGTCGAACGCCCGGCGATCGGCGTCGTGCGCACAGCAGGAGGGGGATCGATGTCGGGCATGATGTCGGCATCCTCCCCCCGGCGCGGGTTCGGAGCCGTCGCCAGACGGGTGAAGCACGTCATCACCTCGTCGCCGTCGCAGTTCGCGATCGCCGTGTTCGCCGCTCTGATCCTGCTGTTCACCGCGCTGCTCTCCCTGCCGATCTCCTCGGCATCGGGCAAGGTGACTCCGTTGAGCGATGCTCTGTTCACCGCGATGTCGACGATCTGCGTCACCGGCCTGTCGACGGTGGACATGAGCAGCCACTGGTCGCCGTTCGGCATCGTCCTGATCTTCCTCGGAGTGAACATCGGCGGGATGGGTGTGCTGACCCTCGCCTCGCTGATGGGCATGGTCATCTCCCGTCGGCTCGGGTTGCGCGCAAAGCTGCTCGCCGCCGGCGACACCAACCCGATGCGCGCGCACGGCGGACCGGTGAACGAGAGCCAGACCGTGCGTCTCGGCGAGGTGGGCCAGCTGTTGACCACCGTGGTGCTGTCGACCCTGGTGATCGAGGGCGTCGTGGCCGTCATCCTCTACCCCGCGTTGCTCTGGGCAGGCGTCGAGCCCGTCGCGGCACTGTGGGAGGCGCCCTTCTACGCGGCGATGTCCTTCACGAACACGGGCTTCACCCCGAACGCCGGCGGGGTCACCGTGTTCGCCGACGATTACCTGGTGCTGATCGTGCTGATGATCAGCGTGTTCCTGGGCAGCATCGGCTTCCCGGTCATCTACACCCTCGCGAAGCACGTCTGGCATGTGAAGCGCTGGTCGCTGCATTCCAAGCTCACGCTGATCACGACGGTTTCCCTCTTCGTGGTCGGCGCCGCGGTGTTCCTCGTGCTCGAGTTCGACAACCCACGCACGTTCGGCTCCATGGATGCGAGCGAGACCACCGTCAACGCCTTGTTCCTCTCCGCGATGACCAGGTCCGGCGGGTTCAGCGTGATCGACATGAGCGACATGAACGGGTCGTCGATGCTGGTCGCCTGCATGCTCATGTTCGTCGGCGGTGGGTCGGCATCCACCGCCGGGGGCATCAAGGTCACCACCCTCGCCGTGCTCGCCATCGCCGTGTGGTCCGAGGCGAAGGGCCGCCAGTCGGTCGAGGCGTTCGGCCGCCGCATCCCCTCGGACGTGCAGCGTGTCGCCCTCTCGGTCGTCGCCTGGGGCGCCACGATCGTGGCGGTGTCGACGGTGATCATCGCCCAGATCACCAAGGCGCCCGTGATCGACGTGCTGTTCGACGTGATCTCCGCCTTCGGCACCGTAGGACTCACCTCCGGCCTCACCGCCGAGCTCCCGGACTCGGCGACCTACGTGCTCGCGGCGACCATCTTCATGGGCCGCGTTGGTACAGTGACTCTCGCCGCGGCGGTCGCCGCGACGTCCCGTTCGCAGCTCTACTCGCTGCCGGTGGAAAGGCCGATCGTTGGTTGAGATGGTTCGCGGCGACGCGCCGGTGCTCGTGATCGGACTGGGCCGCTTCGGCGCGGCCTGCGCGGGTGAGCTCGACCGGCTCGATCGCGAGGTGCTCGCCATCGACGAAGACCTCGGTCTCGTGCAGAAGTGGTCGGAGCGGGTCACGCACACCGTGCAGGCGGATGCCCGCAACATCGACGCGCTGCGTCAGATCGGCGCGCAGGACTTCCAGGTGGCGGTCGTGGCCGTCGGTTCGCTGATCGAGGCATCCGTGCTGATCACCGCCAACCTCGTCGACCTCAAGGTGCCGCAGATCTGGGCCAAGGCCGTTTCGCAGTCGCACGGCAAGATCCTCGCGCGCGTCGGCGCCAACCACGTGATCTACCCTGAGCGCGAGGCGGGCGAGCGCGTCGCGCACCTCGTGAGCGGTCGGATGCTGGATTTCATCCGCTTCGACGACGACTTCGTGCTGGCCAAGATGTATCCCCCGAAGTTCATCCGCGGTGTCGGCCTGAACGAGTCGGGGGTGCGCACCAAGTACAAGGTCACGGTGGTCGGCGTGAAGAGCCCGGGCAAGCCGTTCCGCTATGCTGAGGCGAACACCGTCGTCACCAACCACGACCTCATCATCGTCTCGGGCACGAACAGCGACATCGAGCGCTTCGCCGGCCTCGACCGCTGAGCCGGATCCGGCCTCCGGCGGGACCGTGTCTCAGTACCTGCGGGTCCAGCGCGCTCACACCCTCAGATACTGAGACACGCCGGCGAGCGCGGATCAGTAGGGGCGGGTCCGTCGCATCCGCACCCGCCAGTTCTGCGACATGCGCGCGCGGGCGCGTCCTCAGCCGGCGGCGAGCTCCTTGGCCCGTGCGAGCGCGGCGGCGGTGGCGCGCGCGAACACGTCGTCGAGACGCGCCTCCTGCAGCACGGCGACCGCGCGCTCGGTGGTGCCCTTGGGGCTCGTCACACGGCGGCGCAGCTCGGCGGGGTCGTCACCGGAGGCCTGCAGCAGGGCCGCCGCCCCGATGAAGGTCTGCTCGGCCATCAGCCGGGCGTCGGCGGTCGAGAAACCCATGCCCTTCGCCGCCTTCGTGAGCTCCTCGATGAGCACGTAGACGTACGCGGGTCCCGAGCCGGACACCGTCGAGAGCGGATCGATCTGCGCCTCGGGCACCTCGATCACCGCGCCGACCGTCTCGAAGAGCGCGCGCACCAGAGCCATGTCCTCGGCGGTGGCCGACGCTCCCGCGGCGATCCCCGTGACCGCCCGCCCGACGGTGGCGGGGGTGTTCGGCATCGAGCGCACGGCATGCGCGCCCGCGCCCAGGGCATCCGCGAAGGTGCCGAGTGTCACGCCCGCGGCGAGGCTCACGACGATCGCGTCGTCGCGCAGCGACGGCGCGATCTCGCGGAGCAGGTCGCGGACCATGGCAGGCTTGACGCCGACCAGCACGATGCGCGCGGCACTGGCGGCATCCGTGTTCCCGTCCGGGTTCTCCTCCAGTGCGATGCTCGTCACACCGGGCAGGGATGCCAGGGCATCCGCCTTCGCGCGCGAGCGATTGGTCGCCACGATGCCACCCTCGACGGGGACGCCGGAAGCGACGACCCCCTGCAGGATCGCACCGCCCATCGAACCGGCACCGAGGAACGCGAGCGAGGGAAGGGCGTCGACCATACCGCCATCCTACGAGCGGGGCCAGCCGCAGCCCACCTGCTCCCACGCGGCCATGTGATCCCGTGTGCGCGGGCGGGTGCCGCGTAGACTCGAGCCATGAGCGCATCGGGCGGCAGCAAGGCGATCATCGCGGCATTCCTGGCGAACTTGGGCATCGCCCTCGCCAAGTTCCTCGCCTGGGCGCTCTCCGGGTCGGCGTCCATGCTCGCCGAGGCGATCCACTCGGTGGCGGACTCCGGCAATCAGCTGCTGCTGATGCTCGGTGGCCGCAAGGCCAGGCGCGAGGCCGACCGCGACCACCCGTTCGGCTACGGGCGGGAGCGCTACGTCTCGGCGTTCGTCGTCTCGATCGTGCTCTTCTCGCTGGGCGGCCTCTTTGCGGTCTACGAGGGCGTGGAGAAGCTCATCCATCCGCACGCGGTCGACGCCACCTGGTGGTGGCTGCCGCTGGCGGTGCTGGTCATCTCGATCGTGCTCGAGTCGCTGTCGCTGAGAACGGCGATCAAGGAGAGCAACCGGGTGCGCGAGAAGGGCCAGTCCTGGTTCTCGTTCGTGCGGCGCTCGAAGGCCCCCGAGCTGCCCGTCGTGCTGCTGGAGGACACCGGCGCTCTCACCGGTCTCACGTTCGCGCTGCTCGGCGTCGGCCTGACGCTCATCACGGGCGACCCCCTCTTCGATGCGCTGGGCACGCTGATGATCGGCCTGCTGCTGATCGCGATCGCGCTCATCCTGGGCATGGAGACCAAGAGCCTGCTGGTCGGAGAGGGAGCGAGCCGCGTCGACCACGACCTCATCGTCGACGCGATCTCGGGCGGTCCCGACGTGGAGAAGCTCATCCACATCAAGACGCTCTACCTCGGCCCGGACGAGCTCATGGTCGCCGCGAAGATCGCGCTGAGCGCCGACAAGTCGGTGCGCGATGCCGCCGACGACATCAACGAGATCGAACGCCGCATCCGCGATGCGGTGCCCGCCGCCCGTGTGATCTACCTGGAGCCCGACGTCTACCGTCCGTCGCTCGATCCCGAGCCCTCGACCGATGTGTTCGTCCTGAAGTCCTCCGACTGACGATCACCGGGGCGGGCCGACGCCCCTGGCCCCTTCAGCACCCCGTCGATGTGTCGAAGATGGCCGCATCGCGTGCGCCGAAGCGACCATCTGCGACACATCTGCTCGCCGAGGGCGGGTGGAGCGAGGGCGTGGAACGCGTCAGCGCCGTGACTCAAAGAAGTCGCGCAGCAGCACGGTGGCCTCATCGGCCCGGATGCCGCCGATCACCTCGGCGCGGTACGGCAGGCGGCGATCGCGCAGCAGGTCGTACATCGATCCCGCTGCGCCCGCCTTGTCGTCCCAGGCGGCGAACACCACCCGCCCGACGCGCGCCTGCAGGATGGCGCCCGCGCACATCACGCACGGCTCCAGCGTGACGACCAGGGTGTGATCCTCGAGGTTCCAGCCGCCGTGCACCTCGGCCGCTTCACGCAGGGCGACGATCTCGGCGTGACCGGTCGGATCATGGGTCTGCTCGCGGATGTTGCGTCCCTCGCCGACGATGCGTCCGGCGGGATCGAGGACCACAGCGCCGACCGGGACGTCACCCGCGGCGCCGGCAGCGGCGGCGAGCGCCAGCGCGCGGCCCATCGCCTCGTCGTGCACAGCGGTCATGTGCTCGAGCCTAACCGCGGCATCCGCCCGCCGAGGGATGACGCGATCTCCCCCGCACGGCGGATGTCGGCCCCCGCTCTTCTCCGTAGTGTGGAGGTCATGGACAACAGCCCCGCCCTCGTGATCATGCTCATGACTCTGCCCGCTCTCGTCGCCGGCGTCGTGACCGCTGTCACGGCGAAGAAGACGAACGCCACCTGGCGTGCGCGCCGCGAAGCCCGTTCGGCCGCCGAGCGGGCATCCCAGTAACCTGTATCCATGCGCGTTCATGTGGCCGATCACCCGCTCATCACTCACAAGCTCACGGTGCTGCGGGATGAGAGGACGCCGTCACCGGTCTTCCGTCAGCTGACCGAGGAGCTGGTGACGCTGCTCGCCTACGAGGCGACCCGCGGGGTGAAGGTCGCCCCGATCGAGATCCAGACGCCGGTCACGCGGACCATGGGAGTGAAGATCGCGGAGCCGCGCCCCATCGTCGTGCCGATTCTGCGTGCCGGCCTCGGGATGCTCGAGGGTCTGGTGAAGCTCATCCCCACCGCCGAGGTCGGTTTTCTGGGCATGGTGCGCGACGAGGAGACCTTCGAGCCGACCACGTACGCCGAGCGCCTTCCCGACGACCTCAGCGACCGGCAGTGCTTCGCCATCGACCCGATGCTCGCGACCGGCGGCTCGCTGGGCGCGGCCATCCAGTTCCTCTTCGATCGCGGCGCGAAGGACGTCACCGCGATCTGCCTGCTGGGCACCCCCGAGGGCGTCGCGGCGATCGAGGACCTCGTGGGCGACCGCGACGTCACCCTCGTTCTCGGTGCGCTGGATGAGCGCCTCGACGAGAAGGGCTACATCGTGCCCGGTCTCGGCGACGCCGGCGACCGCCTGTACGGCACCGTCTGAGTTCGACCGCCGCTGTCGGTCCGGCATCCGGTCAGTCGCGGTCGGCCCCGACCAGATGCGCGAAGGCGCTCAGGCGCGCGACGCCCTCCGGCGTCCAGGGCAGGTCGTCGAGCAGAGCCGGCGAGTGCACGAGGTAGGCGACGCTCTTGGCTCGCGAGATCGCGACGTTCAGACGGTTCTGCAGCAGCAGGAACTCCGGCCCGCGCGGGGCGTCCCGGCCACTGGAGGCCGCCAGGGATGTGATCGAGACGACCGCCTCCTTGCCCTGGAAGTTGTCCACCGTGCCGACGGCCACTTCCCCGAAGCCTGCGGCGGCGAGTTCGTCGTGGATGAGCTGCTTCTGGGCGTTGTAGGGCGCCACCACGATGATGTCCGACTGCTCGAGGGGCCGCTGCGCCGCGTCCTCCATCCCGTCCACGTACCCCCGCCCGACGAGGTCGCGCACGATGCTGACCACCTCGGCCGCCTCTTCGGGCGACTGCGTCGCATTGCCGCGGTGCCGCACCGGGACGACGTGCAGCCCCGGCTCTACGCGCTCGACGATGCGCCGCTCGGCCCCGGGAGCCGACGCCAGGCGTCCCGCGTAGGACAGCGCCGAGACGGGGGCTGCCACCTCGGGATGCATGCGCCAGGACTCGGCGAGGAAGTACCCGTACGCCGGATCGATGACCGAGTCCCCGTCCATCACCCAGCCCAGTGCCGATGTGTTCACCGGCTCGGGGTGCGTGCCCTGGCTCACCTGCGGCAGCTGCTGCGGGTCTCCGAGCAGCAGCAGGCGCTTGGCGCCTGCAGCGACCGCGATCGTCGAGGCCAGGGAGAACTGCCCGGCCTCGTCGATCACGAGCAGGTCGAGGCCCTTCCGGTCGACGCGTCGGATGTTGCTGAAGTCCCAGGCCGTGCCGCCGACCACGGCGCCGCCCTGGTCGTGCTCGGCGAGGAACGCGGCCATGCCGTCCTTGCGGATCACGGTGTAGGCCGCCGGGGCCTCCTCGTCCTTGGGCTTCTTCGCCACCTTCGATGGCGGAACCCCGTCGGCCACCACGCGCTGCAGCAGGTTCTCGACGATGGCATGTGACTGCGCGACCACGCCGATGCGATAGTTGTGCTCGTTCACCAGCCGCGCGATCACCTGCGAGCCGGTGTAGGTCTTGCCGGTGCCGGGTGGCCCCTGCACGGCGAGATAGCTGTCGTCGAGATCGAGGATGCCGCGCACGATCGCGTCGATCCGGTCGTCCCCCGCCTTCGGCAGCCCGGTGCCGGACACCGTGCGCGGGGCGATGCGACGCAGGATGTCGGTGGCCGCGTCGGCCGGGAAGCCCGGTGCCGCGTGGTGCACGGACGCCGCCCAGTCCTCGATCGCGCCCTGCTGGGTCGCCGCGTTCGGAGGCGCCGCCGGCGCCAGCGCGAGGGGGAGCTCATCCCAGGTCTGGCCTCCGACCGTGCGCTCGCGCACCAGGTACCCGTCGTCGAGCACTTCGACGACCTCGACCTCGTGCGGCACGTGGATCACTCGCGAGGGCCCCTGCGCGGCGAAGGGCGCTGGTGCGGCGTACAGCGCGAACGGGCGTGCTCCGGCACCGAGGGTGCTGCCCGGTGCGACCTCGCCGCGCAGCCTCAGCAGCCGGGTCTGCACCCGCTGTCCCTCGGCGACGCCCCAGTCCTCGACGGAAGCGCTGGATGCGGCATCCACGCGAAGCACGTCGCGGGTCGACTCCCAGATCGAGACCGGCTCACGCAGGCGCTGGAAATGCCCCTGCCAGAAGCTCTTGGCCTCGCGCGGGTGGTAGTCGATCGCCGCCGCGGCGACTCGGAACTCCTCGCCGCTACGGCCCTCGCGCTCGGCGTGCAGTGCTGCGGCCTGCAGCGCCAGCGAGAGCGGGGCCGGCTCATAGGCACGGGTCTCCGGATCGTCGGGAGGCGCCGGCAGCACGCCCTCCTGCTTCGCCAGCCCGATCAGCCAGTTGCGAAGGCGACGTGTGGAGACGCAGTCGTACCGGTTGTAGTCGGCCAGATCGTCGAGGATGGCCTGCGCCTCGGCATCCTGACCGGCATCCGCCAGTGCCCGCGCCTGTACGTACCGGACGATCGAGTCGTCGCCCTTCTGCACGTCGCTGGTGCGCACCTCATCGCCCATGTACAGCGGTTCGAGCTTCTTGATCGAGTAGGACCGCGAGCCGATCCGCACCGAGCGCAGCACGATGGGATACAGGTCGACGAACACGCCCTCGCGCAGCAGCCGGTCGACGTCGGCCTCGCCGACTCCGTGCCGGGCGGCCATCGCGGCCAGATGGGAGGTCTCGTACGGCGCGTAATGGTAGATGTGCAGATCGGGGTGCGTGTGCCTGCGCAGTCTGACGAACTCCAGGAAGTCGAGCAGCGCCTGCCTCTCGTCGGCGAAGGTGTGCGCCCACAGCGCGGAGTACTGCTCGTCGTTGTCGGTCCAGCCGAACAGGTAGTCGATACCCCACTGCGGCCTGGTGTTCGGCCCGCTCACCGGCTCGGTGTAGAGCGGGTCGCCCTCGAAGTCGAAGAACAGGTCGCCGCGGCTGGGGCGCGGCATCAGGCCGATCGCGTTCGGCGAGATCAGCTCGAACGGCGGGACATCGCCCGGTTCGAGTGCGACCCCGGCCTGCAGCCGCGCCTGAGCGCGGAGCCCGGCGAAGGTGTCGGAGTTCATGCCGTCCGGAGCGCGGGTCGCCGCGGCGAGATCGTCGACGGTCCGGATGCCCGCCGCGCGCAGGCGCTGGCGCTGCACGGGACGCATACGGGCGACCAGGAGCAGGTCCCGGTGCGCGAGGACCTGCTCCTCACAGGTCGCGCACCGGCCGCACGCCGAGATCTGCAGGTCTCCGCGGTCGTCGCCCCAGGCGAGCGGCGTTCCGGCCGCCCCCGCCTCGACGTCGCGGTCGGCGATCAGCGCACGCAGCCGCGCCCGGCGCACGTGGAAGAGCGGGAGCACGTCGGCGACGCGGTGCGTGCTGGTGGTTCCGTCGCCGAGGATCAGATCCACCTCGTCGGATCGCGGTATGCCCAGCCGATCGAGCTGATCGACATATGCCGCCAGCTGCATGAGCGCCGTGGCGCGGGCGGTGCGAGCGAGCTTGGAGTCCTGCACGCGCCAGCCGCCGTCCGCGTCGCGGAAGAGGAAGTCGGCGAAGCCGACGAACTCCGGGGTCGAGAACGCGGCCTGGAACACCACCCCGGCACCGGAGCGCAGGGCCCGCTCGGTCTCGCGCACTGCGCCGCCGAGCTCGTCGGCATCGGCGGAGGAGACCTTGGGCAGCACGACCACGCCGGGCCCGCCGTCGACCGATTCGCCGAGTTCGGCGATGTACCTGTCCAGCACTGCGACCTCGTGCACGTCGCCGAGCTTCGCGGCGCGGGCGAGCGTGGCATCCTCGGGCTCCTCGACCGCGGACACCCGACCGAGCTTGGCGTCCAGCGCGCGCGCCCAGGCGAACTCGCACTCCGCTGCGAGCTTCAGATCGCTCGCGCTCCAGACCACCCGATTCTCCGCCGTGACGACCCGCACGATGCCCCTCTCCCTTGCTCGCCTTCGACACTAACGGCCGGGTGGGACATCGCCTCCCCGCATCCCGCGCCGAACGCGTCCCGGCTCACCCGATGCGCGCAGCGACATCCCTGACGAGCCTCGCCCGCGCGAGCATCGCCTGCGGACGAGGGTCGTCGAGCGCGAAGAGGACCACCCGGTCGTCCCCGACGCTCAACGCCGCCAGGAGGTCCTCATGTGCCGCCGTCCGCTCGCGGACCGCGGGCATCCAGCTCGGCTCGGGTGACGCAGCGTCGCCCCACGACGGTGCGACCAGCAGCGGATCGACGGATGCCCCGATCGGCAGCCATGCCCTCACGGCACCCGTGCGCGCCGCGATGACCACCACCTCCCGCCGGCGAGGGTCGCGCCGCGAACCACCGGCGGCGCGAAGCACCCAGGTCTCGGCATGCACGACGGCACCGTCCACCTCGAAGCGGACACGCCCCCGAGCGGACTCCACGCGCCAGCCGCGCGGCAGCGCGAGCGCCACATCGCGCGCATCCGGCGCACCGTCGGGCTCCCGCACCGCGTCCGGTCTTGCCGCCGCCCACGCGTCGCGCACCGCGGCGACCCGGCGATGCCGCCCCTCCGCTCCGCGATGTCGCACCAGCAGCAGCCCGAGCGCCCCGCCGACGAGCACGACAGCGAGCACGACGATGAGCACCGCCGGGCCGGGAACGAGGGCGGCAGCGAGCGCGGCCGCCAGGATGGAGGCGACTCCGACGATCGGGACGACCCCCGCCGCGCCCGTCCAGGCCCGTCGGGTCAACGCCACCAGGTGTCCTGCGGCGTTACCGGGAGGTGACGCTTGTGCTGCGTGGCGATGTACTTCGACTCGATGAGCCGGGCCACCTCGGCCGGCACCGAGCGGCCCTCGAGGTAGTCGTCGATCTGCTCGTAGGTCAGGCCGAGCTCGTCTTCGTCCGGGCGCCCGGGCACGCCATCGAGCAGGTCGGCCGTCGGCACCTTCAGGTACAGGTGCTCGGGCGCGCCGAGGTGCTTGAGCAGTGTCCGTCCCTGCCGCTTGTCGAGTCCGGACAGCGGGGTCAGATCCGCAGCGCCGTCGCCGAACTTCGTGTAGAAGCCGGTGACCGCTTCGGCTGCGTGATCCGTGCCGATCACCAGCAGGCCGTCGTGGCCGCCGAGCGCGTATTGCGTGACCATCCGCAGGCGCGCCTTGATGTTGCCGCGGTTGAAGTCGCTGATGCTCTCGCCCACGCCCTCCTCGAGATCCTGCTGCAGCCCGTCCACGCCGTGCTGGATGTTGACCGTCAGGGAACGGTCCGCTCCGATGAACGCGATCGCGGCCTCGGCATCCGCGGCATCCGCCTGCACCCGGTACGGCAGCCGCACCGCGACGAACGTCGCCTCTCCCCCGCCTTCGCGCACCCGCTCCACGGCGAGCTGCGCGAGCCGCCCTGCCAGGGTGGAATCCTGCCCACCGGAGATGCCCAGCACGAACCCTCGCGCGCCGGTGGCTCGCAGATAGTCGGTCAGAAAGGCGATTCTCGCCTCGGCTTCGGCGGCGGGGTCGATCTCCGGCTTGACACCGAGCTCTTCGGCGATCTGCTGCTGCATGGTCACGGCGGCCTCCTTCGTCGGGACTACCAGTCTCCACCTGACAGGATGGATGCGTGAAACTTCTCGTCGCCGCCCTGGCCTCCGAGCTGCAGGCGTTCCCCGCAGAGCTCCCCGGCTTCGATCGCCTCGTCACCGGTCCCGGCAAGCTCATGGCGGCCCACGCGCTGACCCGTGCCCTGGATGCGAAGCGCTACGACGAGATCGTCGTCGTAGGCACGGCGGGTGCCGTCAGCGACGACATCGAGTCCGGCATCTACGAGGTGGGCGCCGCCATTCAGCACGATGTGCAGGACCTCGACGGTGTCATCGGCCAGCACGTCGGACTGCCCGCCCTCCTGCAGACCGGACGCGAGGGGGTCACGATCGCGACGGGCGACAGCTTCGTCGACGACGCGGATGCCGTGGCCCGGATCCGGTCGCTCGGCGGTGTGCTCGTCGACATGGAGACGTTCGCCCTCGTGTGGGTCGCGCAGCGGTTCGATGTGCCGATCCGCGTGCTGCGGGTGGTTTCCGACCGTGCGCAGGACGGCGCGACGCAGCTGTGGGACGACGTCGTCGCCGCATGCAGCGCTGAGCTGTGGGAGCACGTGCGGCGCGAGTACGGAGTCTGAGCGCCGCCGAAACGGGGTGAGGACACCGGCGGATCCGGGGCGGGTTCGCGTCAGCTCGCCGGCGCGTCGATGACACTCGGTCCGTCGGGGAGGGCGCGGACGGTCACCTGAGCGGGGATCTGCTCCTGCATGGCCTCGACGTGGCTGATCACCCCGACGGTGCGGCCGCCCTGACGCAGCTCGTCCAGGGTGCGCATGGCGGTCTCGAGCGTGTCGGAGTCGAGCGATCCGAAGCCCTCGTCGATGAAGAGGGTGTCGAGTCGGATGCCGCCGGCGCGCGCCGTGACCACCTCGGCGAGCCCCAGCGCGAGCGCGAGCGAGGACAGGAACGTCTCTCCTCCGGAGAGCGACTTCGCGGGCCGGGTCTGGCCGGTGAAGGCGTCGAAGACCACGATGCCGAGGCCGGATGCTGCCCCGCGTGCCGCCAGCGCGTCGGAGTGCCGCAGCTCGTAGCGCCCGTCGGACATGTCGCGCAGTCGCAGGTTGGCCGCGGCGACGATCTCCTCGAGCTCGGCGGCGAGCACGAAGGTCTCGAGGTTCATCCTGCGGGTGTTGCCCGAGCGCCCCGCCAGGGTGTCGGCGAGGTTGCGCAGCGTCTCGAACTCGGCGGTGTCCTCCGCCGAGGCCGAATGCTCGGATGCAGCGGCATCGACGACGGCGATGAGGCCGGACTGCACGCCGCGCGCACGGCTGTCGTCGTCGACGGCGCGCAGCCAGGAGGCGCGTGCGGTGGCGGCCGCCTCCTGTGCCGGCACGAGGTCGATCGGCTCCTCGGGAAGCGTGCGGAGCTCGAGGTCGAGCAGCAGGGCGCGCTCCTTCTCGCGTGCGATGCGATGTGCGGTGACGCGTTCGTCGAGTGCTTGGATCTCGGCGGCACTGACCAGGGCCTGCTCGGCCGCGGTGACGTCGTCGAACATGGAATCCTCGATGGCCCGGTCACGCTCATCCTGAGCCGCTCGCGCGCGAGCCGCAGCATCCGCATTCGCATCCATCGCATCTGCTGCCGCCGTCGCGGCGGTGATCTGCCGCTGAGCCTCCGAGACGCGGGCAGCGACGGTCTCGTGATCACCGCGGGCGCTGGCGATGAGCTGGTCGGCGTCCGCGATGCGCTGCTCGATGAGGGAGAGCGCGGTGCGGGCAGACTGGAGCGCCTCGGATGCCGCTGTGCGCCGTGCCTCGACATCCGCGGCATCCTGCTGCAGGGAGTCGAGCTCGGCCGTCAGCGCCTCAGCGCGCGCGGCCGCCGCGAGGGCCGCCTCGTGCTCGGTGCGGGTGCGCTCGAGCTCTGTGGCCGCCTGCTCGGCCGTGCGGCCGCCCGCCCGCTCGGTGGCCGCTGCCCGGGCGGCTGTCACGGCCGACAGGGCACGGGTCGCCTCCCTCTCGGCGTTCGCCGCGGCATCGCGGACCTTCTCCGCGGCTGCGATGTCGTCGGCCGTCACCGGATCGACGTGCTCGGCAGGTGAAGGATGCTCGACGGAACCGCACACGGCGCACGGCTCCCCCGCCACCAGAGCCTCGGCGAGCTCACCGGCGTAGCCGTCGAGCCTTCGTCTGCGCAGTGTGGAGAGCTCGGCCTGGGCGCGCGCGTGCGCGTCGCTCGCCTCGGATTCGGCGCGAGCGGCCTCGGCGATGTCAGCGGTGAGCCGCTCCACGTCGAGCACGCCGGCGGCGCGGGTCTCGGCCGCGGTGACGGCCTGTGCGGCTGCCTCGGCGAGAGCGCCCCGCGTGCGGGCCGCGTCACGCTCGACGTTCAGCTGCGCGACGCGCTCGGGAAGCGTCTCGCGCTCGACGTCGATCGCGGCCAAGGCGGCGGTCAGCCCGCTCTCGGTCTCGCGGGCCGTCGCGAGCTCCTTCCTGCGCTGGGGAGCGGATGCCTCGAGTGCGGCAGCCTGCTGCCAGGCACCGATCTCGCGCGTGCGGTCGGATGCCCAGGAACGGTAATGGGTGGTCGGGCCCTCCGCGTCGTCGCGCCGCTCGACGCCCGCATCCGTCGCCGCGTCCACGGCATCCGCCTCGGCCTGCGCCGCCCGCTGCGCGGCCGCCGATGTGCGCGCAGCCGTCGTGATCAGCCCGCGCAGCCCGTCGGCCGCGCGGGCGCGGTCCCGTCGGGTCGCCGCATCGGCGATCTCGTCGGCCTGTGCCTCCAACTCCGCGAGGGCCGCTCGCGCGCGGTCGCGGTCCGCCTGCCCCTGCCGCTGCTCCTTGAGCGCGACGAGCGCCACGTCTGCTTCTCCGAGAGCCTTCTCCGCCGCGGCACGCTCGGTTGCGGAGCGCTCCACCTGATAGTCGGCGCGTGTGATCGCTCGGCGGAGGCGTTCGATCCGAGCATCCGTCGTGCCGGGCGGGGCATCCGCATCCTCACCCCACAGCGCGGCCTCCGAGACCACCCGCTCGGCCTCCTCCAGTCGCGCGTCGACGGTCGCCCTGCGACCGGCGAGAGCCTGCTCGGCGGCACGGCGCCGTTCGTCGAAGCGCGCCTGGTAATCGGAGAACCGCTCGGTGCCGAACAGCCGCCGCAGCAGCGCCTGACGCTCCCGGCTGTCGGCGAGCAGAAAGTCGGCGAACCGATTCTGCGCGAGCAGGATCACCTGAAGGAACTGCTCCTGGCTCAGCTGCAGGATCTCCTCCAGCTCGTGCGCGACATCGACTACGCGCGCCGCGCGCCCGACCCACTCGCCCCCGACGAGCTCCTCCAGCAGTGCCGAGGGCTGCTGAGTCGTCATGCCGCCGCCGCGCTTGGCCGGGCGCTCATAGGCGGGAGAGCGGGTCACCCGATAGCGGCCGGAGACGGTGCTGAACTCGACGAGCGCCTCGGTGACGTCCTCCGGTTCGCAGTGATCGCTGCGCAGCCGCTTCTCGCCGCCGTCGTAGCGCGGCACACCGCCGTAGAGCCCGAAGCAGACGGCGTCCAGGATCGACGACTTGCCGGCGCCGGTTCGCCCGGCGATCAGGAAGATGCCGTCATCGGCGAAGGCGTCGAACTCGACCACCTGGCGTGCACGGAACGGGCCGAACCCCTCGACCTCGAGCCGGTGCAGCTGCATCAGACGAGCGCCTCGGCGCGCACCCGATCATCGAGCACCTCGCGGATCAGCTCCGCCTCGCGCTCGGTGGCGCCCTCGCCGCCGCGCACATGCTCGAGGAAGGCCTCGATCCGCTCCGGGTCGGTCACCGCAGTGCGCAGCCGCTGCGCGTAGGAACGGTCCTCAGCGGCATCCGCCCCGGACGGCTGGTGCTGCACCAGCGCGCAGAACGGGAAGCGCTCGCGCAGGCGGCGCATCGGCTCGTGCTGCGGAACCGCATCGGTGTAGACCGCGCACACCCAGTCGCCGACGTGCGCGCCGGCGTTCTCGTCGGAGAGGATCTCGTCGAGCGCGCCGATGAGCGTCACGAGTGCACGCGGCACCGGAAGCGCCAGCCACCGGGTGCTCGCCAGGCCGTCGGCGTCGAGGTCGACGAGCCAGGAACCGCGCTCCTTGTGCTGCTCGCCGAAGCTGTAGTGCAGCGGGGCGCCCGAGTAGCGCACCTGCTCCCCGAGCTGCTGACGGCCGTGGATGTGCCCCAGCGCGACGTAGTCGGGGCCGTCGAAGGATGCCAGCGGCACCACGTCGAGTCCACCCTGACGCACCTCTCGCTCGAGGCCTGCGGTCGGGTCCACGCCCGCGGCGAAGCAGTGCGCGACGGCGACCGAGCGCCCGCCGTTCCGCGCCATGCCCTCTCGGACCAGCCCCATGGCGTGGTGCATCACCTGCGCCTGCGTGCGCAGCACGGCATCCGGCCAGAGGCGGCGCACGATGGCCGGCTCCAGGTAGGGGATGCCGAAGAAATGCACCGGCCCGTGTTCGTCGCGCACGGTGACGGGCGCCGCGATCGCGAGCGGGTCGGTCAGGACATGGATCCCGTCGCGAAGCAGCCGCGAGTGGAAGCCGAGTCGCGCCGCGGAGTCGTGGTTGCCGCTGGTCATGATGACCGTCGCGCCGGTCTCGTGCAGTGCCAGCAGCGTCTCGTCGAGGAGGGTGTACGCGGATGCCGCAGGCGTGGCCGAGTCGAAGACGTCGCCCGCGACGATCACCACGTCGACGTCGTTCTCGCGCACCTGACCGACCAGCGCATCGAGCACCTCGGCCAGCGCCGCGAGCGTGGAGTGCCCGTGGAACGTGCGGCCGATGTGCCAGTCGGAGGTGTGCAGGATTCGCATGTGTCCACGGTAGGCAGACCCTCCGACATCGCGTTCGAGGCGTGCCGTGGTGCGGCCCGGCCCGACTGCTCATGTGGCGCGATCTGCAGCATCCGCCGCGGGGATGGCGCCGATTGCGCCACCTCGGCGCGAGCTCACCGCCGACGCAGCAGGTGCGCCTTGTCGGGATGCGCTTCGAACCAGTCGGCGACGTACCAGCAGACGGCGTCCACCGATCGATCTCCGGCGGCCTCGATGTCGGCGACCGCGCCGGCGACGACCTCGGCCGCGTACCCGTGCCCACGGAAGGCGGGGACCGTGTAGGCCCGGGTCATCGCGACGGTGCGTCCGTCGTCGCGGTAGTCGAGCACGCTCAGCAGCACGCCGTCGCGGGTGAGGGTGTAACGCGACGCGTCCTTCTCGTTGACGATCTCGGGTTCGGGGGCACGAGCTGTTGATGTCACCCCCACAACGTTACGTCGTGTTTCGCGGCGCGGATTGTCACGTTTTGACATAGCGGGTCACGATGGGAAATAATCAGCCCCATGACCACCAACGCACGCCCCTTGTCCGCCCAGGAGGCGAACGGGACTGCCGGGATGATGATGCCCGGTCGCGTTGGCATGTGTTGCCGAATGTGTTGCTAAGGCGCAACCACCCAGCCGACTCCTTCTCGATCTGAGGGGAGAGTCTCTGAGCGCCCACCCTTCGCGCTCATCTCCCACCGGCTCATCCCGGTCATTCGTGCAACGCATTCCGAGCCCGACGGCTCGCCTCCCTCAAGGACCATCATCATGCCGAACACCGCACTTCTCGAGCGTCCCGTCACCGCGCCCGTCCGCATCGTCTCCCCCGCCGACGCCGCCGTCGCCGACCTGCCCTCCATCCGCTCGCCGCGCGGCTTCGCCCTCTATGTCGGCATCGACGAGATCAAGGCCGCCGCCTCGGGCGTGAGCCTTCCGGTGCTGGTCGACGCCCTGCGACGCACTCTGGCCGAACTCGCCCCGAACGCCGAGACGCACGCCACCGTCGCCCTGGCCCCGCAGTCGGCCGGCGGTCGCGACCTCGACGTCGTGCGCCTCGCCCTGCACGAGCCCGGCGCGATCGCCCGCGCCAACGCCGCCGTCGAGGAGGAGCTGGACGAGGAGTCCGGCGTCGTCGTCGACATCTCCCGCAAGCGCGTGCTGCTCGACGGCGAATCCGCCGCCTTCACCTACAAGGAGTTCGAGCTGCTGCAGTACCTGGTGCTGCGCGAGGGCCGCACCATCGAGCGCAGCGAGCTCGTCTCGGCGCTGTGGCAGGCGTCCTCCGACGACGATGCCCCGGGCGAGCGCACGATCGACGTGCACGTGCGCCGCCTGCGGGCCAAGCTCGGCAGACACGAGGACATCGTGCGCACGGTGCGCGGGGTGGGCTACCGCTTCGACCGGCACGCCGACGTCGTCATCCGCTACGGTCACGGCACCCCCTCGCCCGACCGCTTCTGACCTGCCGCGGGCTCGCGAGAGCAGGGGATGTCAGCCGTCGCGCGTAGGGTTTCGGTATGACCTTGACGGATGCTGCGCCGCTCGCGCGCACGGCGGCGCGCGAGTGCGTGTACCGCCCCGCGCATCCGCTGGATCTGATGGCGACCGTGGGCATGCTGCGGCGCGGAGGGACCGACCCCGCGATGGTCATCGAGGGGGGTCGCATCTGGATGGCGTTCCGGACGGATGCCGGGATCGCGACGCTCTGCCTGCGGGCCGGCGGCGGCGGCGTGCGCGCGACGGCGTGGGGACCCGGCGCCGGCGAGGCACTCGACCAGGTGCCCGCACTGTGCGGCGCGGACGACGACCTCAGCGGGTTCGACGTGTCCTCGCATCCGATGCTCGCGGAGGTCGCCCGACGCAACCCGGGCATCCGGATGTCCCGCACGCGCCGCGTTTTCGACGCCCTGGCGTGCGCGATTCTCGAGCAGAAGGTCACCGCCATGCAGGCGTTCGGCGCCTGGCGCCACCTGGTCAGCCGTTACGGCGAGCGTGCTCCGGGGCCCACGCCGCGCCCGATGTCGGCCGCTCCCTCGTCCGAAGGCTGGCGCTCCATCCCGTCCTGGGCCTTCCACCGCGCCGCGGTCGAACCGTCACAGGCGCGGACGATCGCCCGGTCGGCCGTGCGCGGGCCGAGCATCGAGCGGGCCGTGCTGAGGGCATCCGACGGCGAAGCCCGCGATCGCGTGCTCACGAGCCTGCCCGGGATCGGCCCCTGGACCTCGGCTGAGACGCGCATCCGCGCTCTCGGCGATCCGGATGCCGTCAGCGTCGGCGACTTCCATCTCGCCCACGAGGTCGGCTACGCCCTCACGGGCCGCCGGACCGGCGACGAGGGGATGCTGGAGCTGCTCGCGCCGTGGGCCGGGCACCGCCAGCGCATCATCCGCCTGATCTTCGCCTCGGGTGTCGCCGAGCCGCGCCGTGGCCCGCGTCTGGCCCCCGAGGACCACCGGCGTCGCTGAGCGGAGCCCGTCACCGGTGGTAGACGGCGAACCTCCCGCTCGGCCCGTCCACCACGGTCACCGGCGTGCGGAAGACCGCCGTGAGGACGTCGTCGCGGATGATCTCGTCGGGGGTGCCGTGCACGGCGATCCGGCCCTCCTCCATCGCGACGATGTAGTCGCTGTACGCCGCGGCGAAGTTGATGTCGTGCAGCACGATGACGATGGTGCGTCCGAGCTCGTCGGCGGCGCGGCGCAGCTGCTGCATCATCTGCACAGAGTGCTGCGCGTCGAGGTTGTTCAGCGGCTCGTCGAGCAGCAGGTACTCGGTGTCCTGGGCGAGGACCATGGCGACGTAGGCGCGCTGGCGCTGCCCGCCCGAGAGCTGATCGAGGAAGCGCTGCTCGAGATCGGTGAGGTTCAGGAAGTCGATGGCCTCGGAGATCTTGTCCTCATCGTGCTGCGTGAGCCGTCCTCCGCTGTACGGGTAACGGCCGAAGCCCACCAGCTGACGCACGGTCAGGCGGGTGACGAAGTGGTTCTCCTGGCGCAGGATCGACACGGTCGTGGCGACCTGCTTCGACGGCGTGCGGTGCACATCGAGACCGCCGATCTCCACCGTTCCGGCATCGGGTGCGATGAGCCGGCCCATCATGGTGAGCACCGTCGACTTGCCGGCGCCGTTGGGGCCCACGAGCGCGACGATGCCTCCCGCGGGCAGGTCGATCGAGACCGGACCGATCTCGACGTCGCTGCTGTAGCGCTTGACGACGTTGGACAGACGGATCACAGGCGTCCCCTTCTCAGAACGACGATGAGGAAGACGAGGCCGCCGACGAGCTCGACGATGATGGTGACCGTGTCGACCATCGGCAGCACGTGCCTCAGCAGGAAGTAGGCGCCGCCGAGGATGACGAAGCCGAGAAGCCATGCCACCGGCAGGATGCGCCGGTGGCTGTACGTGTCGGTGACGGCGTACGCGAGCGTCGCGACGAGGAAGCCCAGGAAGGTCATCGGGCCGACCAGTGACGTGCTCATCGCCATCAGGATCGTGACGAGCGTGAGGACGAGCATGACCTGGCGCCGGTGGTTCACGCCGAGGTTGGTGCTGATCTCGCTGCCCAGCGCGATCGTGTCCAGCCGCCGCGCCAGCAACCAGATCGCGGATGCCGTCGCGAGACAGACCGGGACGACGAACCACAGGTAGTCGGTGTTCGCGTTGCCGACGTTCCCGAACATGCGCGCGCGCAGCACGTCGAACTCGTTCGGGTCGAGCATCCGCTGCAGGAACGTCGAGAGGGCCCCCAGGCCCGTGCCGATGATGATGCCGACCAGCAGCATGACGTGCAGGTTGCCGAGCCTGCCCGAGAACAGCCAGGAGTAGAGAAGCACGGCGAAGACGATCATGCCCGCCGCCTGGAGCAGGAACTGCGCGAAGCCGTCGATCTCGGCGAGCCCGCTGACGCCGAAGAAGAACACCGCGGCGGTCTGGATCAGGATGTACAGCGATTCGAACCCCATGATCGACGGGGTGATGATGCGGTTGTTCGTGGCCGTCTGGAACGAGACGGTCGCGAAGGAGTGGCAGAGGGTGACCAGGGCGATCACGATGAGCGATTCGGAGCGCATCCGCGCGATGCGCCACCACTTGTCGCTGAAGGCCACCTGCTGGTTGTCCCAGGTGAGCACGAGGGCGATCACGGCCGCGGCTGCGATGATCAGCCCGGTGAGGATGAGCAGGTAGCGCCTGCGGTGAGCCCGGCTCGCGTAGGCGCCCGCGCTGCGTCCGCCGGGGGAAGTGGATGCCCGGGCCGGAGCGGTCGAGACGTCAGACAGCACTGCTTCTCCTCGCGCGCAGCAGCAGGAGGATGAACACGACGGATCCGACGGCGCCGAGCACGAGCGACACCGGGACCTCGAAGGGCATGATCACCACGCGGCCGATGAGGTCGCACACGGTGACGATCCAGATGCCCGTGAGGAACACCCAGGGGATGTTGGTGCGCAGGTTGTCGCCGCGGATCATCGAGACGATGTTCGGCACGATCAGACCCAGGAACGGCAGCGCGCCGATCACGACGGTCACGACGCCCGTGACGATGGAGACCAGACCGACGCCGAGGAGGACCACACGCTCGTAGTTCAGACCGGCGTTGGTGGCGACGTCCTTGCCGAGTCCGGCGACGGTGAAGCGATCGGCGACGACGACGACGATGACGGCGACGACCGCGACGATCCACAGCGGCTCGTACCGCCCCGCCTCGATACCCGTGAAGCGACCGGCGAACCAGGCACCGAGGGTCTGCAGCAGGTCGAACTCGAGAGCGATGAAGGTCGAGACGGCGCTGATGACTGCGCCGAACATGATGCCGACGATCGGGACGATCAGGGAGGAGCGCAGGGTGACCCGGCGCAGGAACAGGAAGAAGATCAGCGTCCCGACGAAGGCGAACACGATCGCGACCGCCATGCGCACCATCACCGAGGGCATCGGCATCGCGATGTAGGTGAGCAGCAGCCCGAGCCCGGCCCACTCGGTCGTGCCGACGGTGGTCGGCTCGACGAACCGGTTCTGCGTCATCAGCTGCATGATGAGCCCGGCCATCGCCATGCTCGCACCGGCCAGCACGAGGGCGATCGTGCGCGGAACGCGCGTGATCCAGGTGAACTCGTGACCGCGACCGGCGGTGTCCGTGATGTCGGCGACGCCGGTGAACACCGAGAGGGTGAGCAGGCCCGCGGTGAGCACGATCGCGATCGTCAGGGGAAGAGCCCTGACCAGGCGCGACCGGTGCCGTGCTGTGCGGGATCGCTTGCTCGCGGAGAGCCCGTCGACGTGTGTGATGCGCGTCGCCACTGCATCGGACGATGCCATCGCCGCTCCTTCCTGTGTCGGGAACGCGCGTAGCCACGATCCGTCGGATCGCGGCTACGCGCGGGAGTCAGTGCGTCATGACTGCGCGGCGAACGCCTCGGTCAGCTCCTTGAGCACGGTGGTGTACGCGACGATGTCCTCGGTGAGATAGAAGTCGTCGGGCATCACGTAGATGGCGTCGTCCTTGACCGCGGGAACGTTCTCCAGCGCCGTCGAGCCAGCGATGAGGTCACGCGCGGGCGAGGACTCGCTGTCGGCGAAGGCCGCCTCACGATCGAGGACCAGGAAGAAGTCCGCATCGGACTCGGCGATCGCCTCGATGGAGATGTCGTCGCCCTTGTCGTTCGCCGAGCCTTCGCTCTCGAGCGCCGGAGTCAGGCCGACCAGGCTGAAGAAGATGCTCGATCCGCGTCCGTCCTCGGGGCTGGAGTAGCGGATCTCGTTGCCGCTCGTGACCAGGCCCATCACGGTCGTCTCCGGGTCGTACGCCTTCTTCGCCGCGTCGACGGCCGCGTGGAAGTCGTCGATGACGGCCTGCGCCTCGTCCTCCTTGTCGAAGATCTCGCCGAGCAGGGTGACACTGTCGACGAGGTACTCGTCGGTGCCGAGCTCGTCGTTGGTCATGTCGACGAAGGCCGCGTCCGGCGCCGCCTTCTGCATGTCCTCGGCGTGACCGCTGTAGCGGTAGCCGTTCACGATCAGGTCGGGGTCGGCTTCGACGACCTTCTCGAAGTCGGGCTCGGCGTGGGTGCCCAGATCGAGGATGCCCTCCTCCGCCTTGAGGGGGTTGTTCGGGCTCATCAGAGCACGGGGTGCGGCCGTGAGCTCGACGCCCCAGTCGGAGACCAGCTGGAACAGGCGGTTGTCGGTGACGACGACGCTGTCAGCGCTCTCGATCGTGACCTCGTTGCCCGCCATGTCGGTCACGGTCACGGGATAGTGGTCCTCGGCGGCGGCAGGCTTCTCCTGACCGTCCGCGGTCGCCGGCGCGCTGCTGCAGCCCGCGAGGGCGAGAAGCGCGACGGCGCCGAGCGCGACAGCTGAGGTGAGTCTGGGCATGGACATGGAGAGTCTCCTGTTCTGCGGTGGTCGGTGCGCCGAGGATGCGCTGATGGGGTTAGGCGAGCCTTACCCGCTGCGAATTAGGTTAGCCTTACTTCATGACCGATGTGAAATCCGCCTTCTCGATCGAACGCCGGGGTCTCGACCTGCGGTTCCGCTCCGTGACGCTCGCGGACCGCGAGTGGCTGGCCCCGAACTACGTGCGCGTGCGCCTGGAGGGCGCCGACCTCGCGGGGTTCGACTCCCCCGGCGCCGACGATCACATGCGGCTGTTCTTCGCCGACGGCCCGGCCGAGTCGGTGGAGGAGCTTCGAGCATCGCCCAGCCGGGAGTACACGCCGCTCGCCTGGGGGCAGGACTGGCTCGACGTCGAGTTCGCCGTGCACGGCGATGCGGGAGTGGGCGCACCGTGGGCGGCATCGGCTCCTCTCGGATCCTTCGTCGGCGTCGGCGGTCCGCGCGGGTCGGCGGTGATCACGGGCGACCCGGGCGCCTGGCTGCTCGTCGGCGACGAGACGGCGATCCCCGCGATCCGCCGCTTCGCGGCATCCATCCCGTCCGGCACACCGGCGCGCATCGCGATCGAGGTCGTCTCCAGCGAACACGAGGTCGCCATCGACGCGCCCGTCGCCGTCGAGTGGCTGCACCGCGGCGACGCACCGGCGGGCTCGGCGCTGATCGCCTTCCTCGACGGTCTCGGCGAGGCGGATGCACCGGGAGAGGACCCGTTCTGCTTCATCGCAGCTGAGCAGGCGATCGTCAAGCCGGGGCGCGCGCTGCTGGAGCGCTGGGGCGTCGACACGGCGAAAGCCGTTGTGAAGGGCTATTGGAAGCGCGGTGAGGCGGAGTATCACGCACCGCACTGACGGGCACCCGTGTGGCGGCACCGGGCATCGGTCAGACTGGGTCGCATGGCTCTTCTCGACCACCTCGGCATCTCCGTCCTCGACATCGACCAGGGCAGGCGACAGTTCCATCCGGTGCTGACAGCGCTCGGCTATTCGATGGGCATCGAGGCGCCACACGGGATCTCGTGGGACAACGGCGACGAGACGGAGATCATCATCTTCCAGATCAGGGACGAGGCGGATGCCTCGCCGCACAGCCACGGCGAGGCGGGCTGGCAGCACCTCGCGTTCTCCGCGGAATCGCGCGACGAGGTCGATCGACTGCATCGCATCGCCATCGAGGCCGGGTGGACCGCCGTCCGGGACCCCAAGTCGTATCCGCGCTTCAGCGAGCGCTACTACGCGTCCTTCGTGGAGGACGCCAGCGGCATCCGCCTGGAGTTCGTCCACAACCCGCCGCGTGACGGCGCCGCCGGATGAGAACCTCCTTGCCGATGTCGGTGGCCGGTCGCAGACTGTAGCAAGTCGGCGACGACGCCGGCATCCGATCGGAAGGTGAACCGATGGCTGTGCTCAATCCCTACCTGTCGTTCCGCGACAACGCGCGCGAGGCGATGACGTTCTACCAGTCGGTGCTGGGCGGCAAGCTCGACCTGGTCGAGTTCTCTGCGTTCCCCGACATGCCGCAGGATCCGGCCGACGCCGAAAAGATCATGCATTCCTGGCTCGCCACCGAAGACGGAATGGTGCTCGCCGGTTCTGACACGCCCACCGGCATGGAGTATCGGGAACCTCAGAACATCTCGATCTCCATCAGCGGCGAGGAGGCCCGGATGCAGGCCGTCTGGGATGGTCTCAGCGAAGGCGGCACCGTCACGATGCCTTTCGAGACGCCGCCGTGGGGCGGTCGCTTCGGCACGCTCGTCGACCGTTATGGCATGTCCTGGATGGTCTCGGCGGACGCTGCCGGGTAGTCGCGGCCCCGGCGGCGCCGTCCGGTGTCAGGCGGTGCGCTCGGCCGGCGCGAAGCGGAGCTCGTCCAGGGAGACGGCGTGGTGAACGTGCCCGACCGGCTCCTCCCCGAGCCGGGCCAGGTGGACGGCGTGCAGACCCGCCGCGAGGGCACCCTGAACGTCGGCCTCGATGGAGTCGCCGATCATCACCGCCTCGTCCGCGGCGACACCGAGCCGATCGAGCACGGCCGCGTACGCCCTGGGGTCGGGCTTGCCCGCGGGCAGCTCCGACGAGCAGAGCACGACGTCGATCTCGGAGACCAGAGCGAAGCGCTCGAGCTTGCGGAACTGCTGCGTCTGCTGGCCGTTGGTGAGCAGCGCGACGACCAGGCCCGCCTCGCGCGCACGGCGCAGCACGGGCACAGCGTCGGCGTAGATCTGCCAGCCTGCCTCGTAGCGTGTGAGGTAGGCGCCGAAGATCTCGGTCGCGTCAGCGTCAGAGAAGTCGCGGCCGAGGAACTCGCGCACGCGTTCGCACCTCTGCTGCTCGAAGGTGATCTCTCGAGTCTGATAACGGCGGTAGTGGCGGTGCGCGATCACGTGCCAGCGCTCGGCGACATCGTCGGCGACGATGCCGTGATCGGCGGCGAAGGCGACCGCCGCAGCATCCTGCGCGACCCGCTGATCGATCAGCGTCCCGTCCAGATCGAAGATCGCCGCACGCAGGGGCAGGTGGGCGAGCATCGTCAGCCCTTCCCGCCGGCGCGCAGGTGACGACGGCGCGGGACGACGTGGGGCGGCTCGCAAGCGCGGGTGGGGGCGGCGGCGGTCATGACACCAGTCTGCCCTGCCGGATGTCGGCGGCGTCCGGCACACTGTAAGGATGGCGACCTTGGATCACCTCGGCATCACCGTCGATGACGTTCCCCGGGCATCCGCCCAGTTCGATCCGGTCTTCGCGGCGCTGGGCTACACGCGTGCGTACGACGCAGAGGATCATGCGTACTGGCGGCGGCCCGGTCAGCCGGAGATCCTGCTCTACCCCTCACGCGATGCGGGGACCGGGCCGCACGTGCATGGCCGCGTCGGCTGGCAGCACCTGGCGTTCGCCGTCGACTCTCGCGAGGAGGTCGACCGGCTGCACCGGATCGCGCTGGATGCGGGGTGGGCGGCCGTGCGCGAGCCGAAGGAGTATCCGCGGTTCGCGGAGCGCTACTACGCCACCTTCCTCGAAGACGACAACGGCATCCGCCTCGAGATCATGCACAACCCGCCGCGCGACGCGGGCTGACCGCGTCACGGGATATGGCTGCGCACCGCGTCGAGTGCACTCGGCGGCGCCGGCGAGAGTTGACGGGGACGAGCGAAGACCCCTATGGTTGCAAGGCTGTGCCGAACGGCGCAGCAGCCAGCCGAGGAGACGACGGATGACCGCTCAGCAGCGGAGCCTTCCCACGGTCCTTGCCTTCGAACTGAAGCGCAATGACCGCGACGAGTCGTACCCTCCGGCGCGCGCCGTGTGACAGCATCCGCTGCTCGCATGCCCCGCACCGTCAGGTCCGGGGCATTTCCCTTGAATCCTCCGTGACCTGTGACCGGCACATCACAGAAGGAAAGGAATCATGGAGAGGCTCTCCGCACGGCTGCTGTCGTGGGCGTCACTGATCGACGACAAGACGCTCGATCAGGCGCACACCACCGCACGCATGCCGTTCATCCAGCCGCATCTGGCACTCATGCCGGATGCGCACCTCGGCAAGGGGGCGACGGTCGGCTCGGTCATCCCGACGCTCGGCGCCATCATCCCCGCCGCCGTCGGCGTCGACATCGGCTGCGGCATGATCGCCGTGCGCACGCAGTTCTCGGCATCCGAGTTCGCCCAGCGCGACCTCGCCCCGCTGCGCGAGGCGATCGAGCGCGCCGTCCCGCTCTCGGCAGGACGGTACAACCGCAAGATCGTCGCGACCGCCGAGCCCCGGATCGCGGAACTGGAGAGCCTCGCCGAGAAGGCGGGCTTCGACCCGACTTCGTACGCCGGCAACTGGATGCTGCAGCTGGGCACACTCGGTTCGGGCAACCACTTCATCGAGGTGTCGCTCGACGAGCTCGACCGGGTGTGGCTGTTCCTGCACTCCGGCTCCCGGGGCGTCGGCAACAAGATCGCCGCGCACCACATCTCCGTCGCGCAGCGGCTGGCCAAGCAGTTCTGGATCGACCTTCCCCACCCCGACCTGGCGTATCTGGTGGAGGGCACGCCGGAGTTCACCCGGTACATCCGGGAGCTGCGGTGGGCCCAGCACTTCGCCCTGCTGAACAGGGAGGAGATGATGGACCGGGTCGTGCGCCAGGTGTCGGAGTTCGCTGGCACCCCGGTCGACGAGCAGGAGCGCATCAACTGCCACCACAACTTCACCGAGTCGGAGAAGCACTTCGGCAAGCAGGTGTGGGTGTCCCGGAAGGGCGCCATCCAGGCGGACGTCGGTCGGCCCGGGCTCATCCCCGGATCGATGGGCACCGCGTCTTACGTGGTGGAGGGGCTCGGCAACCCGCTGTCGCTGAACTCGTCACCGCACGGGGCGGGTCGGGAGTACTCCCGGTCGGCGGCGCGGCGCACGTTCACGCACGACCAGCTGCGCGAGGCGATGGCCGGGATCGAGTTCCGTGACACGGACGCCTTCATCGACGAGATCCCGCAGGCGTACAAGCCGATCGATCAGGTGATGGCCGACGCCGCCGACCTGGTGTCGATCCGGCACACGCTGCGCCAGATCGTCAACGTGAAGGGCGACTGACCCGCCCCCGTCGAAGCACGGGACCTCGCCGAGTGCACGGCTTGTTCGCGCGAACAGGCCGTGCACTCGGCAGCATCGGCGCACTCGGCGAAGGGGCAAGCGCCCCGCCCCGCCCCCGTCAGGCGACCGGGACGCCCTGGGCCGTGCGGTCGGTGAACGCCTGCTTCGGCACGAACGCCAGCAGTGCGGCGGCCGCCAGCGCGGTCACGCCGCACACGATCCACACCGTGAGGTAGCCGGTCAGCGAGCCGGCGGTCGCCTCGGAGCCGGTGGCGGTGGCATCCGCCACGCCGTTCAGCAGCGCGATGCCGAAGACGCACGAGGCGATCGCCCCGCCGACCGTCTTGACGGAGTTGGTCAGCCCGGTCGCGACCCCGGTCTGCGTCGAGGGGGCGGCGGATGCTGCCGCGGCGGGCAGCGCGGCCACGAGCGCACCCGACCCCAGGCCGGCGATCACCATGTTCGTCACCACCTGCAGGTAGGTGTCGTGGAATGGGAGGAACAGCAGGAAGCCCACGCCGACGAGCGCCGAAGCACCCATCAGCGTCACCCTCGGCGCGGTCAGACGTGCGATGACGGGAAACAGCAGGGCGCCGGTGATCATCGCGATCAGGTAGATGCCGATGATCAGCGAGGTCGCGAACCCCGTCGTGCCGAGTCCGTAGCCGTACACCGACGGGTCGGTGCGGGCGAACGTCGACAGCGGCGCCTGGGCACCCAGCACACTCACCCCGAACAGCCCTGCGGTGAGGAACACGGGGCCGAGCGCCGGTGAGCGGAACATGCGCACGTCGATCACCGGATCGTCGTGGCGCAGCTCCCAGAGCACGAACGGAACGACGAGCAGGACGCCGAGCACGACGACACCCCACGCCCAGGCGCTCGTCAGTCCGCCCGGAAGGCGCAGCAGGCTGAGCCCGCCGGTGAACGCGATGAGCGCCAGCGAGATGAGGGTGATGCCGACCGTGTCGAGTCGCCCGCCGGTGAGCTCAGGCGACTCCTTCACCCCGAACAGGATCACGAAGAAGCAGACCACGATCAGCACCGCGGGCACGAGCAGCACAACCGTGAGCGGCAGCACGTCGATGAGCGCTCCGCCCGCCAGCGCCCCGAGGATGGCGCCGGTCTCCAGCGCCGCGACGAGCAGGCCCGCGGCGCGCGCGGTGATCACCGACCGGCCCTCCATCGATCGCGAGCGCGACCAGATCAGGGCGATCTCCAGCGGCAGCCACACCACGTAGAAGCCCATCAGCGCCCAGCCGATGAGGAAGACGACGAACGAGTCGGTGAAGGGCAGCACCAGGGCGGCCGCTGCGGTCAGCGCTGTCGAGACGAGCAGCATCCGCTTGTGCCCGATCATGTCGCCGAGCTTGGCGAAGGCCGGGACGACGAGCGCCGAGAGCATCAGCTGGGCGCCTTCGAGCCAGTTCACATCGGCGTCGTGGATTCCCAGATGCCGGGCGATGTCGGTCAGCATCGGCGTGTAGTAGCCCTGCAGCACACCGCTGGTGAACTCGACGAACGCGAGGAAGCCGACCACGGCGGCGAGCGCGCCGAGGGTCACGCGGGTGGTGTCGGTGCGCGTCATCGCGCCTCCTGTTCGGGTGCCTCGAAGGGTCGGGTCAGCTCACTGTAGCCGCTCGATGAGCGCGCGATGGAACCGCTCCCCTCGTTCGAGGGCGTCGACGTCGACGTACTCGTCGACGCCGTGGATGGACGCCCGCTGCGCGGCCGACATCTCCAGCGGGGCGAACCGGTACACGGCGGGCGAGAAGCGGTGGAAGTGCCGGGAGTCGGTCGCCGCCATCATCACGTAAGGGGTGGCGGGGATGCCGGGATGCGAGACGCCCAGCGCGGCGGCGAGCAGTGCCCAGGGCTCTCCGTCGGCTGCGGATTCCGGCGAGGGGTCGCTGCCGTCGAGCACCTCGATCGCGACCGACGGGTCGGCGAGCCGGTCGCGCACCCGAAGCACTGTCCCGTCTATCGTCTCGCCGAGCGCGAGCCGGAGGTTGATCGTGGCGGATGCCTGAGACGGGATGACGTTCGCCGCCGTCCCGCCGGACTGCATGGTCGCCGCGACCGTGGTGCGCACGAGCGCAGCCGGCTCACCACCGAGCCGGGCGAACAGCAGCGCGGTGAGTGCGGGCATCCGGCTCAGCATCCTCAGCCCGAAGCCGGCGGCGCCCGGTGTGCGGGTGGCGAACTGTGCCAGCATCCGCTGCACCGCCTTCGGCGACCGGGCGCGGAACGTGGACGGTCCCAGTCTGCTGACCGCGCGGGCGACGCGGCGCACCGCCGTGAGCGTCGGCGGGGTGGAGGCGTGACCGCCGTCACCGCGCGCCGAGAGCCGCAGCGTCACGATGCCCTTCTCCCCGACGCCGATCATCGCGGCGCCGCCGGGCACGAACGGCAGCGGCGAGTCGACGACGGCACCGCCTTCGTCGACGACCATCCACGGCGTGATGCCGCGCTCGCGGAACGCGTTCGAGATGGCGAGAGCCGCATCACCAAAGGTCTCCTCGTTGCCGCCGATGGAGAGGTACACGTCGCGGGCGGGCGTGAAGCCGGCGGCCAGCAGGTTCTCCACGGCTTCGATGACGACGATCAGCGGCCCCTTGTCGTCGAGCGCGCCGCGGCCGTACACCCGCCCGTCGGCGATGACCCCGTCGAAGGGCGGGTGCGTCCAGGCGTCGGACTCGTCGACCGGCACGACGTCGTAGTGCGCCATGAGCACCACGGGGTCGGATGCCGCATCTCGCCCCTTCCAGTGGAAGAGCAGTCCGAGTTCGGTGTGCTTCTCGAACGTCAGGTGCTCGTGCACGAGCGGGTAGAGCTCGGCGATCAGCCGCTCGAACGCCTCGAAGGGCGCATGACCGCGCTGCTCGAGCTCGGCGGAGACGGTCGGCAGCTGGATCATCCGGGACAGGCGCTCGGCGATGCCGGGGCGGGCGGTGCTCATCCGCTCAGCCTAGTGATCGCTGCCGTGCGAGACGCGGGCCGTCGAGCACTCGACGAGACGGCATGCGCGCGAAACCGGAGAGAATGGAGTCGTGAGCCTGTTCGCCTTCGGTCCCTCTCGCGGCCCTCGTTGGCAGATCGGCTTGCAGGCCGGCGTGGGCATCGCGGCTCCGATCGCGTTGATGACACTCATCGGTCATCCGCTTCTCGGCTACTTCGCGGCCTCCGGCGCGTTCACGGTGCTCTTCGCGGCGTCGTCGCCGGTGGCGGAGCGCGTGCGTGTGCTGCCGATCGTGGCAGGCGCTCTCGTTCTCAGCGCCGCACTCGGCGCCGCAGCGGCGGCGAGTCCCGTGACGGTGACGGTCGGCATCGTCGTCGTCGCGATCGTCAGCGCGACTCTCGCGTTCGGGTTCCGTCTCGGACCTCCGGGGCCCCTGTTCTTCGTGCTCGTGTTCGGCCTCTCCGCGACCGTCGCGTCGTCTGCGCCCGTCCCAGGATGGGTGTACGTCTCGGCGGTCGCGGCGGGCTGCGTGTTCTGCCTGCTCGTCTCGGCCGCGCCGCTGCTTCTCCGACGGATGCGGGCGGTGCGGGCCCGCCCGTTGCGCCGGCTGTTTCCGGGTCCCGCCTGGGACGCGGATGCGAAGTTGCTCATCCTGCGCGTCGCGATCGTGTCGGCGGTCGGCGTGCCGGTCGGCCTCTGGCTGGATCCCGCCCGGATGTATTGGGTCGTCGGCGCCGCGATCGCCGTCGTCGGCGTCGCCACCACTCGCCGCGCGGCCTTCGAGCGCGCCCTGCACCGGCTGCTGGGAACCATCGTGGGTGCGGGAGCGTACGTTCTGCTCGCCGCGCTGCATCCGAGCGGCCTGTGGCTGGCGCTCCTGCTGGGCGTGCTGCAGTTCTCGATCGAGCTCGTCGTCGTGCGCAACTACGCGCTGGCCCTGACGCTCATCACGCCGCTGGTGCTGCTGCTCCTGGGAGCGGCGACCGGCACATCGGGCGATCTCGGCATCGCGCTGGAACGCGTGATCGACACTCTGGCCGGTGCCGCCCTCGGAGCGCTCTCCGGACTCGTGCACCCGCGTGCGCGTGCTGAACCGCGCGCCTGAGCCGATCGCGTCAGTGCAGCGCGTGCTCCGACACGAAGGCGCGCAGCGCCGCCTCGTCGTCCGCCATCTCGGTGACGTGCTGCGGGGCATCCATCATCTGCCGCAGCTCGGGTGAGAATTCCAGCTCGACGCCGATGGCCTCGGTGATCGTCTCGGCGAACTTCTGCGGCTTGGCGGTCTCGAGCACGAGCATCGGCACGTCGTGCTCGACGAACTCACGCGCGACCTTCACGCCGTCTGCCGTGTGCGGATCGATGATCTCGCCGGAGCCCTCGTACACCGACCGGATCGTCGCGAGTCGGTCGGTGTGCGTCGAGGTGCCGCTGACGATGCCGAACTCCGCCTCGAAGCGCGGCTGCTCGGCCGAGAAGTCGAAGAAGCCCTGCGAATCCAGCGCCGCCCACGCGTCGATGACGCCCTGGCCGTCGCGCCCCACCAGGTCGAAGATGAAGCGCTCGAGGTTGGAGGCCTTCGAGATGTCCATCGACGGGCTCGACGTGGCATGGGTGTCGGCGGCCGACCGGGGGCGGTAGACGCCCGTGCGGAAGAACTCGTCGAGCACGTTGTTCTCGTTCGCCGCGAGCACCAGACGTCGGATCGGCACGCCCATTCCCTTGGCGAAGTGCCCCGAGAGGATGTTGCCGAAGTTGCCCGAGGGCACCGTGAACGACACCTCGAACCCTGGGCGGTACTCCGGCTCCACGGCGTCGGTCACGCGCAGCCAGGCCCAGAAGTAGTAGACGACCTGGGCGGCGATGCGCCCCAGGTTGATGGAGTTGACGGCACCGAGGTGCTGCGCGCGCTTGAAGTCGAGATCGCCGGCCAGCGCCTTGACCAGGTTCTGGCAGTCGTCGAAGACCCCCTCGACGGCGATGTTGTGCACGTTGGCGTCATCGAGCGAATACATCTGCGCCCGCTGGAACGAGCTCATCCGGCCCTGCGGCGACAGCATGAACACCGAGACGCGCTCCTTGCCCCGCAGGGCGTGCTCGGCTGCCGACCCGGTGTCTCCCGAGGTCGCGCCGACGATGTTCAGCACGCGGTCCTTCTTCTCCAGCACGTCCTCCAGCGCCTGCCCGAGGAACTGCATCGCCATGTCCTTGAAGGCGAGGGTCGGCCCTTCGGAGAGGCCGACGAGCGTGATGCCGTCGCCGATGGAGCGCAACGGCACGACCTCGTCAGGGAAATCGGCGTAGGCCGCGGCGGTCATCCGGGCGAGGTCTTCGCGCGGGATGTCTCCGGCGAAGAGCCCGAGCACCTCGGCCGCGAGCTGCGGGTAGGTGAGCGCGCGCCAGCGCTCGAGCGTCTCGGCCTCGACGCGGGGCAGGGTCTCGGGCACGGCGAGGCCGCCGTCGGGCGCGAGTCCCTCGAGCAGCGTCTCGCTGAACGGCTGCGGCTGCATGCCGCCGCGGGTGGAGATGTACTGCGCGTCGCTGCTGGACAACAGGGGACTCCTCGGGTCGGTCGCACGGGGTGCTTCCATTGTCGCAGGGTCGACCGTGTGCGAGATGCGCATGACGCCTGTCACACTTTCGGTCCGGTCTCCGACATGGTTGTGACGGCCTCGAACGAGCCGCCGGAGAGGACACCATGACCAGGATCGACATCGGACGCACCAACAAGCTCGGCTACGCCGCCGTGATCGGGATGGAGGCGTATGCGAGCAAATCGGTCGAGAAGCGCCTGTACGAGTTGATCAAGCTGCGAGCCTCGATCCTGAACGGGTGCGGCTTCTGCGTCGACATGCACGCCACCGATGGCGCGAAGCACGGCATCCCCCAGCGCACGCTGCACGCGGTCGGGGCGTGGCAGCACGCCCGCAACCTGTTCGAGCCGAAGGAGCTGGCGGTGCTGGCGCTGACCGACGCGATCACGCAACTCGGCCCGGACACGGTGACCGACGAGATCTGGGATGCTGCGGCGCAGCACTTCTCCGACAGCGAGATGGGCGGGATCGTGATGGCCATCTGCACCATCAACGTGTGGAACCGGATCGCCATCTCGACGCGGATGGAGCCGCCGGTCGATGACCGGCATCCGATCGTCTGACAGGGGGATGGCGGCGGTAGCGTGTCAACCATGACCACCGTCATCACCCCCGCGACCCGCGCCTGGGAGACCGAGCGCGGCCGGCTGATCGGCATCGCGTACCGGATGCTCGGAGACTTCGGCCACGCCGAGGACGTCGTCTCCGAGGTGGCGATCGACGCGCTGAACGCCGAGCGGGCGGATGCCGACGGCATCCGCTCGTGGCCGGCGTGGCTGACCACGACGTGCGTGCGGCGGGCGATCGATCGCGTGCGCTCCCTGTCATCCGTGCGCGAGGAGTACACCGGGCACTGGCTGCCCGAGCCCGTGGCGACCTCGCGACTGCCGGAAGAGGCGGTCGCCGACCGCGAGATGCTCTCGCTGGCCCTGCTGCACCTCGCCGAGCAGCTGACCCCCGAGGCGCGGGCGGCGGTGGTGCTGCACCGCGCCTACGCCATGTCGGCGGTGGAGATCGGCGAGGTCCTGGAGAAGTCTCCGGCGGCGGTGCGGCAGCTGATCTCCCGGGGCGAGCGCCGGCTGCGACTCGACGACGATTCGACGCCGCCGCGCGCCGCTGACCCGCGGACGCTGACGGCGCTGGTCGATGCCGTGCAGGGCGGAGATCTGCAGGCACTGCTGGGGCTGCTCACCGACGAGACGATCCTGTGGACGGATGGCGGGGGCGTCGTCTCGGCGACCCGGAATCCGATCTTCGGTGCCGCGAAGGTGCACCGCTTCTTCGTCGGCGTGCGCGAGAAGGCCGCTGCCTACGACCCGTCCCACCCGTTCACGATCACGCCGCTGGACGTCAACGGCGAGCCGGCCCTGGCGCTCGCCCACTCCGGCCGCGTCGATGTGATGACGATCGAGTTCGATCCCTCGGGGATGATCCGCGGCATCCGTCAGGTGTGCAACCCGCACAAGCTGACCCGGGTGCTCGGCTGAGAGGGCGCGGTCCGGGCCTCACGCCGGACGGGGCTGCTCCGCTGCGGCCAGCTTGCGCGCACGCAGCGCCGATCGGCGCACCTTGCCGGCGTCGTCGCGGATCGCCTCGTCGCTTCGCTCGAACGCGCGGGGGATCTTGTACGGCACGAGCCGCTCCTGCAGATGGGCTCTGAGCTCGTCGTCGCTCACCGGCGTCGAGGTCTGCACGATGGCGTGCAGCACGTTTCCGTACTCCTCGTCCGGGATGCCGTAGACGCAGCTCGACAGCACTGCCGGATGAGCCTCCAGCGCCCCTTCGACTTCTGCCGGGTAGACGTTGAATCCGCCCACGACCGCCATGTCGGCCTTCCGGTCGGCGAGGTACAGCCACCCGTCGTCGGTGTGCCCCATGTCGCCCACCGTCTCCCATCCCTGCTCGTCGCGTTCCGGCGTGGCGCCGAGATAGAGGTAGGGAGGCGGTGCTCCGGCGCCGCGGCGCACCCACAGCTCGCCGGTCTCGCCGTCCGGAAGCACACGGCCCCGGCTGTCGCGCACCTGGAGCTCTCCGATCGCAACGCGTCCGACCGTCCCCGGGTGCGCGATCCAGTCCTCCCCGGTCGCGATGACGATCGCCTGCGTCTCGGTCGAGGCGTAGAACTCGGAGAGACGGTCGCCGCCGATCCAATCCACCCAGAACTCCTTGAGCCACTGCGGGAGCATCGCGCCGCCGGTCGCGATGGCGCGCAGCGTCGAGAGGTCCGCACGGTCGCGCACTTCGGCGGGCAGCTTGGCGATCCGGTGCAGCATAGTCGGCACGAGACACGTCCAGTCCACTCCATGCCGGTCGATCAGCTCCAGGGTCGCCGCGGCGTCGAAGCGCGGCGCGATCACCAGCGTGCCGCCGGTGATGAGCGGGCCCGAGGAGAACATGATCCCCATGTTGTGGCTCAACGGCGTCGTCGTGAGCTTCACGCCGCCGTGATCCATCTTGAACAGCGGCATGAGCGGAAGCAGCACGTCGATCACCGCGGGGCCGGTCGAGACGATCACCTTGGGGGTGCCCGTGCTGCCGCCCGAGGTCGGTGCCTTCCAGCTCTTCGAGATCACGACGGGGAGGGGCCCGTCGTCGAGCTGCGGATCGGGCTCGAAGCCCGCCGGTATGCTCGCCCACCGCGCGCCGGCCTCCAGCCCCACCACCAGTGATGAGCCGGCGACCTCGATGATCGACTCCAGCTCACGCGCCGGCAGACGGTGCGACACCGGCTGCGGCGTGGCACCGAGCTTCCAGACCGCGATCACCGCCTCGAAGAACGGGATGCCGTTGGGCAGCCCGATCGTGACGAGGTCGCCTTCCTGTACACCCAGGCCGGCGTAGGCCCGAGCGAGCCGGTTGGTGCGCGACTCGAGTTCGCGCCGGGTGATCACCCCGGTGTCGTCGGTGATCACGACCTCGTCGGGACGCATCTCGGCGTACCGCCGGATGGCGGTGACGAACGGCGTGCCGGGGGTCAGGACGGCGGAATCCGGGTGTGCGGTTCCCATGTTGCTCCGATCGGGGTTGCGTCATTGCAATTCCCGGTTATCGTGCCCTGTCCGAAAGTAATAGTCAAGCTGTACTAGTCAGTCGATGACTCCAGAACGTGGTGCGCGAGGCGCTTCCAGCCCGGCAGGTTCGGATCGCGCTCATGGTCGCGGGCCTGGAACGTGTGGGTCAGAGCCACACCGCGCATGCTGCTCAGCAGCGTGCGGGTGAGGTCCTCGAACAACGGGTGGGCGGCGCACTCCGGGCCGAAGCGCTCGGCGATGACAGCGCGGATGCGCATCCCCAGCTCGCGCTCGCGGGGCCGCAGTGCCGCGGCGAGCTCCGGTCGGTGGTCGGCGGCGGCCCACAGCTGCAGAGCGGCGCGGAACAGGGTTCCTTGAAAGCTCGCCCAGAGGATCTCCACGGCTTCGTCGATGGAGACCTGCCCCCCGCCCTCCTCGGCGGGTGACGAGTTCGTCCACTGCTGCGCGAGATGCTGCACTGCGGCGATGAGCAGGTCGTCCCGCGCGGGGAACTGGTGCAGCAGGCTCCCCCGCGAGACGCCGGCGCGCTCCTGGATCCTGGATGTCGTCGTCGCCGCGTAGCCGTGCTCGGCCAGGCAGGTCACAGCCGCATCGAGAATGCGCTCGCGCGTGTCCCACGCTCGCTTCTGAACGGGCAGCGCTGCCTGACCGGATGCCATGACTGCATGTTAGCCGCTGCCACATCCGGCCTGACTAGTCCAGCTTGACTAATTTTCGGGAATCCGTCATAGTGCCTCACGGGCGACGCACGTCGCGTCGGCGACGAGCGACCGAGGCTCAGCGAGGAGGCGCGCATGACGAAGACCGTGGTGGCGGGCGTCGGGATGGTTCCTTTCTCCAAGCCGAGCGCCGGCGCCCGATACGAGGACATGGCATCGACCGCGACGATCAGGGCACTGCGAGATGCCGGCGTCGACTACGGCGACGTGCAGCAGGCTTATGCCGGCTGGGTGTACGGGGACTCCACCTCCGGCCAGGCGGCGCTGTACCGGGTCGGGCTCAGTGGCATCCCGATCGTGAACGTCAACAACAACTGCTCCACCGGATCCACGGCGCTCTTCCTCGCTCGCCAGGCGATCGAGTCCGGGATGGCCGACTGCGTCCTCGCCGTCGGGTTCGAGCAGATGACGCCGGGCGCACTGAGCGCCGCCTGGAGCGACCGGCTGTCGCCGTTCGCACGATTCGACGAGGTCACCGCGGCGGTGCAGGGCGCTAGCGATGCCCCGATGGCCGCCCAGTACTTCGGCGGCGCGGGGCGGGCGCACATGGAGCAGTACGGCACGAGCGCCGAGACGTTCGCGAAGGTCTCGGTCAAGGCGCGGCGGCACGCGGCCGGCAATCCGTATGCGGTCTTCCGTGAGCCGTTGACCCTGGATGACGTGCTGCGCTCTCCGTCCGTCTTCGCGCCGCTCACGCGTCTGATGTGCTGTCCGCCCACCTGCGGCGCCGCCGCCGCCGTGCTCTGCACGCCCGAGTTCGCGGCCGCCCACGGCATCGATGCGACGGTCCGCATTCGCGCACAGGCCATGACGACGGACACGGCGAGCACCTTCGAAGCCAACGACCTGCGGCAGCTCGTCGGCTACGACATGACGGCGAGCGCGGCGCAGCAGGTCTACGAGTCGTCCGGGGTCTCACCGACGGACATCCCCGTCGTCGAGCTGCACGACTGCTTCGCCACCAACGAACTGCTCGCCTACGAAGCGCTCGGACTGACACCGGAAGGCACCGGGGAGCGACTCGTCTCCGATGGCGACAACACCTACGGAGGCCGCGTCGTCACGAACCCGTCGGGCGGGCTGCTCTCGAAAGGTCACCCGCTGGGCGCGACCGGCCTGGCGCAGTGCGCCGAGCTGGTGTGGCAGCTCCGCGGGACCGCCGGCCCCCGACAGGTCGACGGCGCAGCTCTCGGGCTGCAGCACAACATCGGTCTCGGTGGGGCCGCCGTCGTCACCCTCTATGAGAGGGCGGCATGACCCGGTTTCCCGAGGCGCCTCGCCTCGGCCCCGGAGGAAGACAGGGAGACACCGTGGGAACGCTCGACGGCAAAGTGGCGCTCGTGTCAGGTTCGGGGCGCGGAATCGGACGCGAGATCGCGCTGAAACTCGCCCGTGAAGGTGCTCGACTGGTCGTCAACGACCTCGACGCCGAGCCCGCGGAGGACACGGTTCGCAGCATCCGCACAGCAGGCGGGCAGGCGGTGGCCGTCGTCGGCAACGTGACCGACCCCGACTTCGGCGACAGGTTCGTCGGCGCGGCCATCGACTCCTACGGAGGTCTCGACATCATCGTCAACAACGCCGGGTACACGTGGGACTCGGTGATCCAGAACATGACCGACACGCAGTGGGATGCCATCGTCGACGTGCATCTCAAGGCCCCCTTCCGCATTCTCCGTGCCGCGCAGCCCACGATCTCGCGCCTCGCGAAGGCCGAGGCCGCGACGGGCCGGCCGACGTGTCGGAAGGTCGTCAACATCTCATCGATCGCCGGTCTCGGGGGAAATGCCGGCCAGGCGAACTACGCGGCGGCGAAAGCCGGAGTGACGGGGCTGACGAAGACGCTGTCCAAGGAGTGGGGCAGGTACAACGTCACGGTCAACACCGTGGCGTTCGGGCTGATCGGCACCCGGCTCACGGAGCACGACGGCGACCGCCGGATCGACATCGACGGACGCTCGATCACCGTCGGAATCAGTGCGGGACTGCGAGAGATGTCGGAGACCATGATCCCGCTCGGCCGCGTCGGCACGACCGAGGAGGCCGCCGGTGCGGTCTACCTGCTGTGCCTGCCCGAGTCGGACTACGTCAGCGGGCAGACCCTGGTCTGCAGCGGCGGCCTGTGATGCGATCGCACATCCGCGCTCGTCCCCGCGCCTGACGGGCGGTCTCGCCTCAGTCGAGCAGGTGCCGCAGGTACCGCTCGGGCGCACCGAGGAAGGAGCGCCAGTGCCGCACGAGCTCGAGGTCGTCCCACTGCGCTTCGCGCAGGCCCCAGTCGCCGACCTCGAGAATGCGCGCGCCGGGGAGCGCGGCGAGCACCGGGGAGTGCGTCGCGCAGAGCACCTGCCCGCCCTCGGCGGCGATGCGCTGAAGGACCGAGATGAGAGTGAGCGTCGAGCCGAACGAGAGCGCGGCCTCGGGCTCATCGAGGCAGTAGAAGCCCGGGTCGTCGAAACGCGATCCGAGCAGCGCGAGGAACGATTCGCCGTGGCTCATCTCGTGGAAAGCCACATCCGGACCACTCAGGGAGGGGTTGAGTTCGAGATACGTGTAGAACGAGTGCATCGTCTCGGCCCGCAGGAAGAAGCCCCACCGGCTGGCGCCGACGCCGCGCTGCAGACGCAGCCAGTCCGACAGCGGCGACTCCGTCGGACGCGTGCTGTGCCGTGCCTGCCGTGAGCCGCCCTCGGGAGAGAGTCCGTAGGCGAGCGCGATGCCCTCGACGAGCGTCGACTTGCCGCTGCCGTTCTCGCCGACGAGGAAGGTCACACCCGGCGGCAGCGCCAGACCGTCGCGCAGCACCTGTGCGACGGCGGGAATGCTCGCGGGCCACTGCCCGCTCGGCGCCGGCGCCTCGTCGTTCGGATGCACCGCGACGATCGGATGCTCGCGCCGTGCGCCTGGTCGCCCGCCGTACCCGGCCATGTTCCCTCCCGCCGCTCAGAACAGCGCCGTCGGCAGGGCTCCCTCGTGCTCGAGCAGCCAGCGCTTGGTGAGCAGTCCCTCACCGGGACCTCCCCCCGAGTATCCCCCGAGCCCGTCGCTCGCGACCACGCGATGGCACGGGACGAGGAGAGGCAACGGGTTCGCGCCCATGATGGCGCCGATGCCCCGTGCGGGCACGTCGGTGCCGCTGCGGGCAGCGAGTTGACCGTAGGTGACGGTCTCGCCGTGCCCGACGGTCTCGTACAGCGCCATGAGCACCGCGTGCGTGGCGCGGGTCTGCCGCCCGAGATCGATCGGCAGATCGAAGGCGACGCGCTCCCCTCCGAAGTACGCCTGCAGTCGACGCAGCGCCTCCCTCACCAGCGGATCCGGATTCCCGGGAGCGCGCGGTCCGGCATCCGCCGGCCAGAACACGCGCGTGATCGCGGCACCGTCGCTTTCGACCGCGACGAGACCCACAGGTGTGGCCATGGTGTCGCTGTAGGTCATGCAGCGAACCTACCGGTGATCTCCGACGCCGGGCGCCTGCGACGTCCGGCGTCGGTTCCGCGGGCCCGGATTGTCCCAAACGTCGCCGCACCGCGGAATCCCCTTTCCCCGCGCGACCGCCCACTGTGGACTGGGCCTGCCCGGTTGACGACGAGAGTGAGGTCGGAGTATGCGCGAGCGCAGGATCGTTCGATCGCTGCGCGATGCGGTGGCGCCCGCGCGTCTGCTGCTCGCGGTGAAGACGGCCGTCGCCGTCGGCATCGCCTGGACGCTCGCCCCGCTCATGCCCGGCGTCACCGACGAGTACCCGTACTACGCACCCTTCGGGGCGCTGATCAGCATGTATCCGACGCTCATGTCGTCCGCGCGATCAAGCCTGCAGACCCTGCTGGGCCTCGCCGTCGGCACCGGTATCGCCGTGCTCATCGTGTTCACCGTCGGACCGAACCTGTGGACCATCGTGACCGCGGTGGGCCTGGGCATCCTGATCTCGGGCACCGGCTGGTTCGGGTCGGGCCGGGAGTACATCCCGGTGGCGGCACTGTTCGTGCTCATCGTCGGCGGCTCCAATGCCGAGGACTACTCCCTCGGCTACGTCGCGCAGACCGCTCTGGGCGTCGTGATCGGCCTCACGGTGAATCTCGTGGTGCCACCGGCTCCGCTCGTGACCGAGGCGGCTTCACGCATCGGCGCGTTCCAGCATCGTCTCGCCGAGCACCTGCGCGACATCTCCGCGGCCGTCGCGGAGTCCTGGCCGCCCGAGCACAGCGCGTGGAACGACCGGGCCGGGGCACTCGCCGAAACCAGTCGCTCCGTGCGGAGTGCGCTCCTCGAGGCAGACGAGAGCCGCCGCTGGAACGCGCGGGCACGGATGCGCCGGACGGGCACCGAGTCAGAGCACACCCGCCTGGAGATGCTCGATGCCGTGGCACACCAGATCCACGACGTCTCGGGCTGCCTCGGCGACACGATCTGGCAGCGACCCGGATCGTTCCCGCTCGACCCGGGGCTCGTCGACCCACTGTCGGCGGCGACGCGTGCTGTCGCCGATCTGCTCGCCGACGAGCAGGACGATGCGCTGCGGGAAGAGGCCGAGAGGGCGGTAGACGACCTGCTGCGCGCCGTGCACACCCGCTCGATCGAGGCCGATGCCGTCACAGGCCCCGGCGTGCTCACCGCCATGCACCTGCAGCGCATCCTGATTCTGCTGGATCCGCCGGGCGAAGAGCAGTCGTAGGCCGATCCGCGACGACGGCGGGCCGGCCACCGCTCCCACGCTGCGGGGTGGGGCCCGGCATCCGTGGTCCGATGCGCCGCACATCAGCGGCGACGAAGCCGCAGTCGGCCTCGACGATGCGCCGTCCGCAGGAACAGCACTGTCGCCGCAGAGCAGACGAGCACGGCGACGATGCTGCCCTCGGGTCCGAAGCCTCCCCCGGAGAACCAGTCCGGTCCCGCCGTCACCGCGGTGACGAGCGACTCGCGCGCCTCCGCCCCCGACACGACGGTGCCGAAGATGCCGACCGTGGCCACGTTCCAGCCGAAGTGCAGACCGATCGCCAGCCACAGCGATCCGGTGACGAGGTACGCCGCGCCGAGCATGAGTCCGGCCTCGATCGCGATGGTGATCGCGCCCCAGACGGACGCGCCCGGGTTGAGCAGGTGCATGAGTCCGAAGATGATCGCCGAGGCGCCGAGCGCCGCGCCAGCGCCCCACCGGCCCTGGATGAGCCGGAACAGGACCCCACGGAACAACACCTCTTCCGAGACGGCGATCGCGCACATCGTTCCGACCACCGCTAGCGCGCCGGCGAGCGAGCCCCAGCCGGTGATCCGGTAGGCGCCGAACAGGGCGAGGATGCCGATCGTCACCGCTGAGAGCGCCAGGCCGACTCCGATCCCGACCAGCAGGTGGCGGCCCGCGCCCTTCGGCGCGAAGTCCGCAACGCGGCGACGCTCGATTCGTCTCCCGACCCAGACGTGCAGCGCTGCGATCGCGACCGCCAGGACGGGACCGACGATGAGCGCGGCCACTGGATCGTGCAGCGCCGCGGCGATGGAGTTCGTGATCAGCATCGCGACGGTGAGCGCGACCACGACGATGGTCACTCTCACCCAGCCGCGGGTGCGGGGCTTCTGATCCTCGTCCGAGGTGCGGATGTGTGGTGTCGACGTCGTCATTCGTGCTCCTTGCCGGTGTTCGATCTCGAGTGCGAACTCGACGCTACGGGGGCTGTGGACACCCCGGAAACGCGCGCCGGTGGACACTTGGGGTCCCTCTCTTGGGGGATCCGTCGATGAGGTCACGGGGCCGGCGGCCCCGCTGGAAGGATCAGGACCAGGTGGCGATTCCCGCACGGTGAGCGAGCACGACGGCCTGCACCCGATCCCGTACGTCGAGCTTCGCGAGGATGCGTGACACGTACGTCTTCACCGTCTCGTGGCTGATCACGAGCTGTTCGGCGATCTCGGCGTTCGATCGCCCGTCGGCGACGAGGATCAGCACCTCTCGTTCGCGGGGTGTGAGGGCGTCGAACACCGCATCCTCGCGCTCGGCGGGACGCAGCCGCTCGCCGTAGCGGCCGATGAGCGCTCGCGTCACGGCCGGCGCGATCAGCGATTCCCCGGCGGCGACGGCCCGGATCGCCGCCGTCAGCTCGGCGGGCCTGGCGTCTTTGAGCAGGAAGCCGCTGGCTCCCGCGCGCAGCGCGTCGTACACGAGCGAATCCAGCGAGAACGTCGTCACGACAAGCACACGGGCCGCGTCTGGAACGCCCGGCCCTGCGATCCTCCGGGTGGCCTCGATCCCGTCGAGAAGTGGCATGCGGATGTCCATGATCACGACGTCCGGTCGCTCACGCCGAGCCACCCGCACGGCTTCCTCGCCGTCGGCGGCGGTGCCGACGACGGCGAGGTCGGGTTCGGCGTCGATGATGGTGACGAATCCGGTGCGCACGAGCTCCTGGTCGTCGCACACGACGACACGCAGCGGCGCTGTCACCGGCTGTCCGATCATGCGAGCACCCGCGCGCGCACGACGAATCGATCGCCGACCGGTCCGGCGTGGAACTCCCCGCCCACGAGCGCCACCCGCTCACGCATCCCGATGATCCCCCGTCCTTCCGGTGCAGACGACGAAGCCGTTGCGTGACCGGAACTGACCACTTCGATCAGGATCTCACGTTCGCGGTACTCGATGCTCACCGCTGCCGCCCCGTCCCGTGCATGCTTCATGGCATTCGTGATGCTCTCCTGCACGATGCGGACGACCGCGATTCCGGCGACTCCTCGCAGCGGTCGAGGCTCGCCGCGCTCCGCGAGCTCGACCGCTTGGCCGGCCGCGCGGGCACGGGCCCCGAGGTCGCCGATCTGCTGGTCGGCGGGCGCTCGGATGATGTCGGCCTCGCCGTCCAGTGCGCCGAGCAGGCTGCGCAGCTCTCCCAGCGATGCTCGGCCGCCGTCGGCGATCGAGACCAGGACATCCTTGGTCTTCGGATCGATCGCCTGGAGGTATTGCCCGGCCTCGGCCTGAAAGACCATGGCCGTCACATGATGAGTGACCACGTCGTGCAACTCACGTGCGATGCGCATCCGTTCCGCGGCGATCGCCTCTCGTTCCGCGCTCTCCACTCGGTTGCGACGCGCGACCGCCTGCGATCTGAGCCACGAGCCGAAGAGCCAGAGCGCAGTGAGCATCGCCCCGAAGACCAAGGCGTCGAGCACGTCCAGGTCGGTCTCGAGCCCGATCACCACTGCCGCGAGAGCAACGTAGCCGGTCAGCGCGATCAACGCGGTCGCCCCCCGATGCTCCTCGACCAGCGCTCCCGCGCCCACCAGGACGACAAGCAGGCCTAGCGCGGCGAACGTCGTGGGGAAGCCGAGCAGCTGGAACGCGGCGAATGCGCAACCGGTGAGAGCCAGGGCCCATCGGGGCCATCGGCGCAGCAGGGCGACAGCACCGCCCTGGATGACGATGAGCGCGACCCCGAACGGGTCCAGCGGCCGGTCGGGCAGCTCAGCGAGTTCGAGACCCTGATGCGCCACGCCCGGAACGAACGACAGGCCGATGAGCACGACAGCGGAGATGACGTCCCATCTGAGGCGGAACAGGACGAGCCTGGCGGAGCGCATGACTGAATCGTACGGCGACGAGATGCTCCACCTCCGAGCACGTCTGCCAGACTTCATCTGGAGGCGGTATGAGCAGAGGTAGCCCGGTGCGGCATCGATCCCGGATGCTGCGCGCGTCGCTCGCGATCGCCCTGGTCGCTTCGGCTGCCGCGACGGTCCTGACCGGATGCGCGACCGGCGACGGTCTGGCTCCCGCGTTCGCTCACGAGTTCTCGGACGACCCGGCGGTCGCCGAGGTCGACGTGACGACCATCGACGGGATGCCGTTCACCGGCGGGGTCAGCGGCACGGTGCGCACGACTGCGGATCTCGACGACGGCACGATCACAGCGCTCGTGCAGCACGTGCGCGCCTTCGCCGCCGAGGCCGGCGCCGACCGGGTGCGCATCGAGATCCACACGGACGGGTGGAGCTTTCCGGCCCTGCTCGACGCCGATGCCGGCGCACGCGTTCTCGACCGATTGCGTGCCCTGCGCGCTGATCCCCGCCTGCTCTCGGGGACGCTGAGCGCCGGAGAATCCGGCAGTGTGGAGCACCTCGCTCTGGTGACCACCGACCCGGATGCGACGATCAGCACGTGGCGCGAGGGTGTCGGTGACGAAGGTTGGCTGCCCGCTCATCTCGCGATCGCCGATGAGCAGGGCATCCTGGCCATCGACGGGCCTCCCGGCGACTGGGCAGACCCTGCCCTGCAGGTGCGCGCGCGGTTGGAGGGCGAGGTCGCCCTGCGGGCCGTGGAGATCGAGCGATCGTCGATCCGGGTCAGAGTGGGCGATGAGGCGGATGTCCAGCGCGCGCAGGAGATCGTCGACGCCGCCGCCGATAGATCGATGACCGTATCGGTCGCCAGCGACCTCGTCCTGCTCGCGCCGGGCGCTCGCGGCGACGCGGTTCGGGATCTGCTCGCGGCGCTCCCTCCCCCTGACGCGGATGTGGTGCAGGATGTCTGGACCGACGACGTCGCTGCGCGATTCACCATCCGCGGCCGGGGGGCCCTCCTCCCTCTGGCCCGCAGTCTCGGGGCGGCCGCGCCGGCCGCCGGGTTCGAGCGCATCGGCCTGCGGCACATCGCGTCCGACGATTCCGCGGTGAATCTGACGTATCCGCCGGTCGAGCTCGCCGAGCGCGCGAGCGCAGCATCCCGTGTCGTCAGCGCCGGAACCTTCCTGTCCTTCGAAGCGAGCAGCGCCACCGGCATCCGTCTGGAGGTCGACAGGAGGGTGAAGGATGCTGCGCTCGCCGCCTTCGCCCCCGCTCTGCGTGACCTCGCCCGAACCGGTGAACGGGTCTGCGTCGAGCGCGACGAAGAGGCGGCGTTCTGCTTCGTGGCGGAGTCGACGATCAGCACGTCCGGCGGGTCCGACTGGGGTCGTGCCCACGCGAGCGCGTTCGTCGCGGCGTGGAACAGCGCAGCCCGCGACTGATCAGCTCTCCATGGAGCGCCGGCGCTCCACCCTCACACGCTTCACCACGGCAACGAGTCCGAGGACGAGCAGAGTCAGAGCCGTCGTGAGGATCACCGTGTTCGCGGCGAACAGCCATCCGTCGTAGGTCGTGACGACAGGATCGTGCCAGGCGCGCTGGAACTCGAAGTCGATGGTCGCCGGATAGGCGATCGGGTCGTAGCGCGAGAGGTCCTGCTCGACCCACGCGAACGGCCGGCCGAACGCGCTGCTGACCAACTCGTTTCGCCGTGAGATCGTCACGCTGTCCGTGATCAGCAGGTAGATGTTCACGACGGCGCCCAGCGGCACGAGGAACAGGAAGTACTGCGCCGCATCGCGCACCGGTCGTGGACGGCGGTGAGGCGGCGCGGCGACGGTGCTCATGGTTCGTCCAGCATGCCATCACCCGGAAGGCAGCCCGCAGCCCGGCTATTCGGAGTCTCTGAGCGACCGCGCGGACTCGGCGTAGGTGTCGGCGGCCGCTGTGAGATATGCGCCCACTCCCGAGAGCTGCTCATCTGACAAAGCGGCGAGTGCTCTTGCGATGGGTTCGCGGACCCGTCGGAGTGCGTGATCGATGCTTTCAGGCAAGGCGCCCGTGTGCTCGATGACGACACGTCTGCGATCCGAGGTGTCATGGCTGCGACGCGCGATCCCCGCCTCGATCAAACGGTCTGCAAGGCGGGATCCAGCGGCGAGTGACAGTCCGAGACGCCTGGCGAGCTCGCCGCTGGTCATCGGGCCGTCAAGATCCAGCAGATTACTCGCCTGGTAGTCGGTACCGGACAGACCGGCCGAATCTGCGGCTGCCTGATGAAACAGGGTCAGTGCCGCGAGGTATCGGCGATAGAGGGCGGGGTCGAGTTCTCCCGCTTGCTCATTGCTTGCGTTCATGCAACTATTGCTTCCATGCAACAAAGTATAGACGATGTCCTCGGTCTGATGGTTGCGGCATGGGATGCCGGCGATGCGAAGGCGTATGCGGACCTGTTCACTGAGGACGCGACCTACGTGACCTTCATCGGGACAGTGAGCCGTGGGCGCGCCGCGATCGCCCGCGACCATGAGCCCGTGCTCACCCGCTTCCAAAAGGGCAGTCGCATGAGCGTTCGCGTCACTGATATTCGGTTCATCGGCACCGACTTGGCGATCGTCGTGAGCGAGGGCGGCATCGGCAAGCGTGACCGAATCAAGCTCGACAAGGTTCAGACCTTCGTCTTCAAGCGTGGAGTCGACGGCCGCTGGCTCTGCGCTGCGTTCCAGAACAGCAAGAAGAACAAGTTCACGGCTTTGCTCGCGGCCCGCAGCGGGAGCGCGGCCTGAATACCCACCTGCTTGACGACGTCGTGGGGCGACGGCGGCGTCATGGAGGGCGGTGCCTCGATCACAGGAACTGGGAGCATCCACATGAGCGTGTCCAGACAGCATCACCGCACACCCCTCGCGGAAGTCACTGTCGAACTCGATGCATCGGCCGATGCCGTCAGACGCCTGCTGCTGAGTGTCGCGCTCGGGCAAGTGACCTCAGCGAACGGCTGGCTTGTCGGGCACCGATTCGGGTTCGAAGGGCTCTCGCTCGAGGGCGGTCCGGTACGATTCGCGGTTCGCGGGGCCCCTTCGACCATACGCGTTGACGTCGATGATGAGCGGTCGATGATCGCCATGGAGGGTGGCTGGTGGTACCGCGGCGAGTACTGGGTCCAAGCCAGCAGGCGAGGCACACGAATCACCCATCGCGTCGTCAACATCGCCGGCGCCGGCACCCGATGGCTCGTCCCACTGGCCAATCGAGGGTTTGCACAGCTCAGCAACGAGACCAAAACCCACGCTGACGCCCTCGCCCACGCCGTCTCCGCTGCAGTCGAGGACCTCGGCGATCCGTCTCACCGCATCTGCTAGAACGGGCACGCGACCCACAGTCGTCCTGCTGATCGCGAAGGGTGGCCTTGCACCGCCGAGAGCCCAGTGGCAACGTGACCCGATGCAAGCGCGGAGACGAAGCACTTTCTGGCCGGCATCCTCGGACCCACTGTGTGGCGGACGGCCGCAGCCATGAAAGAACTCGACGACCACCGGCTTTCGTCGTCGATCACATGAAGTCCGCGTACCCGATCTTCGGCTGTTGTCGGATTCGGGTGGAGTCGTTCGTTGAAGGTGAAAGGCGCCGCATACGGTGGCGCTCAGCGCACGGAGGACGGAACAATGAATCTCACGACGATCACTCAGATCACCCTCGACGGAGTGACCCAGGGTAATGGCGGCTCGACCGAGGAGGACCGCGCAGGTGGTTTCGAACGGGGCGGATGGGCGAGGGGAGCGGGTGACGACACGACCCGCGATCACATCGCCGCGACGTTCCAGCGCGCCGACGCGTTCCTCTTCGGACGTCGGACATATGACATTCTCTACAGGTTCTGGGGCACGATGGATGATCTGAAGCGGCACCCGATCGGAGTTGCTCTGAACTCGAAGCCGAAGCACGTGGCGTCCAGAACGCTGACGGAGCCGGACTGGGCAAACACCGCCGTCCTGGGAGATGACCTCTTCGCCGCCATCACAGAGTTGAAGGCCAGCAGGGACGGCGAGCTGCAGGTGCACGGAAGCAGTCATCTCATTCAGTGGCTGCTGGAGAAGAACCTCGTCGACGAGATGGAACTCATCACCATCCCGGTGATTCTCGGACAGGGGGCCCGCCTCTTCGCCGACTCAGGCCGCGACATCGCGATGAAGCCGCTCGACTCACGTTCGGATTCGAAAGGCGTCACGATCCAGACCTATCGGCCGGCGGGACGACCCGAGTATGCAACGTTCTGATCGTCGGGTTCAACCGCAACCACAAGAGAGGATCTTGAGATGCAGTATCTCGTTTCCGTGATCGACGACAAGAGCAATCCCGGTCGCACGGACCGACGGCCGGCGATCAGCGCGTTCAACGAACGGCTCATCGCCGAGGGGTATTGGGTCTTCGCGGGGGGACTCGCCGGCACCGAGGCGGCTACGGTCGTCGACAACCGAGGCGAGCAGCCGATGCTCAGCGACGGCCCGTTCGTGGAGTCGAAGGAATACCTCGCCGGAGTCTGGGTGTGGGAGGCACCCGATCTCGATGTCGCACTCGCGCTCGCCGCCGAGGCATCGAAGATCTGTGATCGGAAGATCGAAGTGCGGCCCTTCGCGTGAGCGACGTCTCGGAGGCGCTCACGCGTGCGCACCGAGAAGAGTGGGCTCGTGTGGTCGCAGGCCTGGCCAGACGCTTCGGCAACCTCGACACCGCCGAAGAAGCCGCCGCGGAAGCGTTCGCGATGGCCGTCGAGCGATGGCATGCCGGCGGTGTGCCACCGAATCCCGGCGCCTGGCTCACCACCACCGCCCACCGCAAGGCCATCGATCGAGTACGGCGCGAGAACAAGCGCGACGACAAGCACAGGGAAGCCCAGATGGTGTACGAGCAGGCACCTGCCGAGTGGGCCGGTGCCATCGACGACGACCGGCTTCGGTTGATCTTCGTCTGCTGCCATCCGGCGTTGGCGATGGAGTCCCGAGTGGCGCTGACGCTGCGCATGGTCGGTGGCCTGACCGTGGCAGAGATCGCCCGCGCCTTCCTGGTGTCCGAGAGCACGATGGGTCAGCGCATCACTCGCGCCAAGGCCAAGATCAAGGCGGCAGGCATCCCCTACAGGATGCCTTCTGAGACTGATCTGCTCCCCCGGATGTCAGGCGTACTCGCAGTGCTCTTTCTGACCTTCAACGAGGGCTACCTCGCCACCGGGCCCGGCGCGGAGCCGGTTCGTGCCGACCTGACGGCGGAGGCGATTCGGCTCACGCGCCTGGTCCGCACCCTCATGCCGGAGGAAGGCGAGGTGACCGGACTGCTGGCATTGATGCTGTTGACCGAGGCCCGACGTACCGCCCGAATCTCAGCGGCGGGCGAGCTGGTTCCGTTGGACGAGCAGCACCGCGAGTCGTGGGACACGGTGCTGGTTGCTGAAGGCCACCGGTTGGTGCGCGAACGACTGGCGGCCGCCGCAGCCGGGGTTGCCCCGGGACGCTACCAGATCCTCGCAGCGATCGGCGCTGTGCACACCTCTGCCAGCGGCATCCGCGACACCGACTGGTCACAGGTTCTCGCTCTCTACGATCAGCTCGTGCGCCTCGACCCGTCGCCGGTCGTCGCCCTCAACAGGGCCATCGCAGTCGCCGAGGTCGATGGACCGGAGGCAGCACTTGCGACCATCGACGGGCTGGAGAAGACGCTGACCGGCTACCATGCGTTCCACGCGACGCGCGCCGATCTGCTGCGCAGGCTGGGTCGCACGCAGGATGCCCGCGCCGCGTATGACGAGGCGATCGCGCTGGCGGGCAATAGCGCCGAGACCGCCTACCTGACACGCCGACGCGGACAGCTGCTGCTCTAGTCGCTGGCACATCCGTAATCAAACCTTTACATTCGTTACCTCGTCGTTATACACTCATCGCACGGTGAATGTTTGCTGTGGCATCCACCGCATGTGATTGCAGGACACTCTTGGTGCAAGGGACAAGGGCCGGCCGGAAGCCTCTCCGACCGGCCCTTACTGCGCGTCACGCTCGATGTCGTCGCGCGACAGTACGCTGAGAGGATGACCGACCGACAGCTCGCCCTGCAGGCGTGGGAGAGCCTTTTCCGCGCGCAGCACGAACTCTTCGGCGAGATGACCGCCGACTTCGAGGGCGCCGAGATCACGCAGGCCGAGTACGACGTGCTGCTCACCGTCGTCCGCTCGTGCGAGATGACCGCGCGACTGCGCGACATCACCGCGAAGTCGCTGATCAGTCAGCCCAGCGTCTCGCGCCTCGTCGACCGGATGGTCTCCCGCCAGCTGGTCACGAAGAACGCCGATCCCGACGACCGGCGCGGGGCCGTCGTCACCGCGACGGATGCCGGGGTACGCGCCTTCCGCACGCTCGCCGCCTCGCACGGGCGCTCGATCGCCGAGCGGATGTCGAAGCTCGACGACGACGAATTGCGCGCCCTGCTCGAGCTCACCCAGAAGCTGCGCGGGCTGTAGCCGCGGCCCTCCGCGCGTTCTGACTCCCCACTTCTGGCAGGGTGGAGGTCAACAACCTTCTGAGGGGAAAGGGAACACTATGGAGATCGCCGGAGCACTCGGCATCCTGATCATCGTCGGCATCGCCGTCGTCGGTGTCGTCATCGTCGGACTCATCCTGCTGCTGTTCGCGCGCAGCTGGATCAAGGTCGCCCGTGCCGACGAAGCCCTCGTCATCTCGGGCCGCAAGCAGAAGGTGCAGCGGGCCGTCATCAACGCCGACGGCAGCACCAGCTCCGAGATGGCCGAATCGCCGGTCACGGTGATCGTCAACGGCAAGTCGCTGGTCAACCCCATCACGCAGCGCCACGAGATCATCTCGCTGCGTTCGCGCCAGGTGCTGCTGAACGCCGAAGCCCAGTCCCTCGACAGCGTCACCCTCAACGTCGACGGCGTCGCGATCGTGAAGATCGGCTCCGACCCGCTCTACGTGCGCCGCGCCGCCGAGCGATTCGCTTCGCAGGACAAGGCCATCGAGCAGTTCACCACCGAGCAGCTCGAAGGTGCGCTCCGAGGCATCGTGGCCACGCTGTCGGTGACCGAGCTGATGCGCGAGCGCAAGAAGTTCTCCGACCAGATCGCCGCCGACGTCTCCAACGAGCTGGCCGACCAGGGTCTGATCCTCGACTCGTTCCAGATCAAGGGCATCACCGACAAGGTCGGCTACATCCAGTCGCTCGGTGCGCCCGAGATCCAGGCGAAGCGCCAGGCCGCCGAGATCTCGCAGACCAACGCCGACCGTGCGATCAACCAGAAGAACATCGCCAACCAGGAAGCCAACCTGATCGAGCAGACCGCGCTCGACACGAACACCGCCAATGCGAACGCCGGCATCGGCCGCGCCCGCGCCGAGGCCGAGCAGGCGGAGCAGCTCGCCCGCGCTCAGGCCGAGCAGGCCGTTCTGCAGCAGCAGGCAGAGAACAAGCAGGCGCAGCTGGATGCCGACGTCAAGCGCGTCGCCGACGCGCAGCGGTACGAGGCCGAGACGCGCGCCCAGGCCGACCTGTTCACCCGCGAGAAGTCCGCCGAGGCGGCTGCCATCGAGCAGGTCAAGCAGGCCGAGGCGCGCACCCGCATCGCCGAGCAGCAGGCGCAGGCCGACAAGGCCCGCGCGGCCGGTGAGGCCGCCGCCGCCGAGGCGAAGGCGACCGGTGAGGCCAACGCGCTGCGCGCCCAGGCCGAGGCGGAGTCCGAAGCCCGCCGCCTGCGCGCCAACGCCGAGGCCGAAGCCATCCGCGCCGAGGGTGAGGCCCGCGCGGCCGCCGTCGAGGCAGAGGCCAAGGCCATCGCGTCCAACCAGGAGGCCTTCCTGTCGCAGCGCGTGCTCGAGGTGCTGCCGTCGATCATGGCCGAGTTCGCCAAGGGATACTCCACGATCGGCAACGTGTCGATCATCGGCGGCACCGGCGAGGACGGCGCCTCCAGCGTCGTCGGCGGAGACAGCGCCAAGGCCATGCGCTCGGTGTTCGACAGCGTCAGCGCCGCCACCGGCCTCGACCTCGCAGCCATCATCCAGGGTCAGGCCGTCGGCCGCGGCTTCGGCACCGCTGTCGCCCAGGCGTCCGAGGCGGCCCCCGCGGCATCCGCCCCTCGCGCATCCGCACCCCGGGCATCCGCCGCACGCGAGGCAGCCGCGCCGGACGCCCCGCCCAGCGCCGAGTGACATCGATCTGACGAAGAGGCCGTCCCGTTCTCGGGACGGCCTCTTGCGTCCGCCCCGGCAGAGGGCATCCGCCTCTTCGGCCCGCACGGAACGGATGCCGGCGGATGCGTCCGTAGACTCGCAGCATGAGCATGCCGAACCACCTGCCGTACGCCGTGTTCTCCGGAGCGCTGGGCGACACCGCGACCGGAGGGTGGTTCCCCGCCCAGGCGGCGGTGAGCGGCGGCGTCGTCACCCTCTGGGTCGCGTCGCCCACGGGATGGACGCAGCGCTTGAGCGTCCCCGCGAGCCAGGTGACCGTCAAGTCGGCCGCCCAGCGCATCACGCTGGTCGCCGCAGGGCAGAGCTTTCCCATCCTCGCCGACCCGGGTGCGGTCAACCGCGCCCTCGGACTGAACGCCGCGAACGTCGTGGCGGGCATGGTCGATGCCCCGATCGCGGGCGCCGCTGCCACGGCCGGGCGCGGTGTCAACCAGGTGAACGCCGCACAAGCGTTCTCCGCCAACGGCGGGGGCGAGTTCCTCGCCGCGATGCGGGCCTCCGGTGCACGCGTCTCGCGGCTCGGCTACGGCGCGATCGTCGCGATCGGATGCGGGGGCGGTCTGCTCGCCGTCATCGCCGTGACCGTGATCACCCTGCTCCTGCTGAATCTGTAGGCCCTCGATGTTCGATCTGGCCCGGATCGGCGAGGGTCTCTCGTTCGCCTCGGCGCTCGACGACCTGGGAACCGCGCTCGACGCGAGCCGTGGGGTCGTCGTCACCTCTCCGCCCGGCACCGGAAAGACCACACTCGTGCCGCCGATGCTGGCATCCCGCAGCGCCGGCCGAGTGATCGTCACCCAGCCCAGGCGCGTCGCCGCCCGCGCCGCGGCACGACGGCTCGCACAGCTCGACGGCTCTGCGCTCGGCGACCGGGTGGGCTTCACGGTCCGCGGCGAGCGCGCCGTCGGCCGCGGCACGCGGGTCGAGTTCGTCACGGCCGGCGTGCTGCTGCGGCGGATGCTGGACGACCCCGGCCTCGACGGCGTGGGCGCCGTGATCATCGACGAGGTGCACGAGCGCGCCCTCGAGACCGACCTGCTCATCGGGCTGCTCGGCGAGGTGCGGGATCTGCGCGACGATCTTGCGCTGGTGGCGATGTCGGCGACTCTCGACGCGGAGCGCATCGCGGCCGTGATCGGGTCCGCCGACTCCCCCGCGCCCGTCATCGACCACGTCGTGCCGGCTCACCCGCTCACCGAGCGCTGGGCGCCCAGCCCGTCGCCGCGGCTGGACGAGCGCGGTGTGACCCGGGCGTTCCTCGAGCACGTCGCCGGCACCGCAGCATCCGCCGCCCGCGAGCTGATCCGGGACGATCCCGCCGCCGACGTGCTCGTCTTCGCGCCAGGCGCCCGCGAGGTGTCCGAGGTCGCACGCCGCATCCGCGACGCTGCACGCGGCTTCGACGTGCGCGAGCTGCACGGCCGGCTTCCCGCGGCGGAGCAGGATGCCGTGATCCGCGGGCGTCTGCCGGAGCAGCCCCCGCGCATCGTCGTGACCACCTCGCTCGCCGAGTCGTCGCTGACCGTGCCGGGCGTGCGGCTCGTGGTGGACAGCTGCCTCGCCCGGAATCCGCAGCGCGACGCGTCGCGCGGCATGAGCGGACTCGTCACGTCGGCGGCATCCCGCTCCTCCTGCGTGCAGCGGGCGGGACGCGCCACACGGCAGGGCCCGGGAACCGTGATCCGGTGCGTCGACGAGCGCGGCTACGCGGCAGCACCTGCCCGGTCCGCGCCCGAGATCGCGACAGCCGACCTGACCGACGCCGCACTCCTGCTGGCCTGCTGGGGCACGCCCGAAGGTGCGGGTCTTCGGCTGATCGACCCGCTGCCGGCCGCCAGCCTCGCCGACGCGGTCTCGGTGCTGCGCGGCCTTGGCGTGATCGACGAGGATGGGCGCGCCACGGACGAAGGTCGCGCGCTCGCCCGCATCCCGACAGATCCCCGGCTGGCACGCGCGCTGCGGGACGGCGGACCTGTCGTCGGCGATCGGCTCGCCGCCGAAGTGGTCGCGCTGCTCAGCGGCGATCTGCGCATCGCGGATGCCGACGTGGCCCAGGCGATCCGTGCGCTGCGTCACGGCGACGGACCCGACACTCGACGGTGGCAGCGCGACGCCGAACGGCTGCGGCGCCTGATTCCCGGCTCGCGGGCCGCCCGGTCGGGCCTCGACGACGTCGGACTCGTCATCGGGCTCGCCTTTCCCGAGCGGATCGCCCGGCGCGTGGAGCGCTCAGCGGACGGTGCGGCGTTCCTGCTGGCATCCGGCACCCGCGGCGGCGTGCGCGGGCAGCTGGCGGATGCCGAGTGGCTGGCCGTCGCCGACGTCGCCCGCGCCACGGGCCGAGCGGCAGCCGGATCGGGAGCGGTCATCCGCGCCGCAGCCGTGATCTCGGAGGAGCACGCCGAGCGGGCTGCGGAGCAGCTGATCACCGACCGGATCGAGGCGGAACTCGTCGGCGGCCGCGTGCAGGCCCGGCGCGAGCGCCGCATCGGCGCGATCGTGCGCTCGTCGGTGCCGGCGCGTGCCGATGCCGCAACCGGGCGCGACGCCGTGCGGCGCGCGGTGCGCCGCGACGGGCTGGGACTGTTCAGCTGGTCGGATGCCGCGGACGACCTACGCCGTCGACTCGCGCTGCTGCACCGCGAGCTGGGGCAACCGTGGCCGGAGGTATCGGATGCCGCCCTGCTCGCCGGATTGGACGACTGGCTCGGTCCCGAGCTCGACGCCCTCGCGGGAGGAGCCCCGGCGGCGCGGATCGATCTGACATCCGCCCTGCGCCGGCTGCTGCCGTGGCCGGCCGCCTCACACTTCGACGCCTTGGCGCCGGAGCGGCTGCAAGTGCCCAGCGGCAGTCGCATCCGCATCGCGTACCCACCTGCGGACGATCCGACGGCCCGGCCCGTCGTTGCCGTGAAGCTGCAGGAGTGCTTCGGCTGGGCCGAGACGCCTCGTCTCGTCGACGGACGTGTGCCCGTGCTGTTTCACCTGCTCTCGCCCGCTGGTCGCCCGCTCGCGGTCACCGACGACCTCGGCTCGTTCTGGTCCGGTCCGTACACGCAGGTGCGGGCTGAGATGCGTGGGCGCTATCCGAAGCATCCGTGGCCGGAGGATCCCTGGCAGGCGGCGCCGACCCGCCACACGAAGAACCGCGCCGCGCGCGGGTGAGCCGGCTACCCCCTCCGTGGGCGCACCCTCCCCCGCTCCAGCTCTTACCCCTCCCGCTCCCGCGGATGTGGCGCAACACGCGGCATCCCCACGGCGCATGCGACGATCTGCGACCCGAACCCGACGGTCCGAGGCGTGCCGCACCGACCTGTCAGGGCGTGCGGCGGCGCAGCGTGAGGGGCGCGAGCACGAGGAACGCCGCCGCGAACGCCGCCACGATCAGCACCGGCGCGCCGACATCCCAGCCCTCATCGCCCGCCGTGACCGCCTGGATCGCGTCGATCGCGTGGCTGAGCGGCAGCCAGTCCGAGATCGCGTAGAGCACGTCGGGCATCTCGTCGCGCGGCATGAACAGCCCGCCCAGGATGATCTGCGGGAACACCAGCAGGGGCATGAACTGCACGGCCTGGAACTCGGTCGAGGCGAACGCACTGGCCAGCAGCCCCAGGGCCGTGCCGAGCACGGCGTTGACCACGGCGACCAGCCCCAGCTGCCACAGCGGGCCGTCGACGTTCAGACCGCACACGTACACGGAGAAGGCGACCGTGATCACGGCCTGCAGGACGGCCATGAGCCCGAACGCGAGCGCGTAACCCAGAATGAAGTCGGCCTTGCCCAGCGGAGTGGTCATCAGGCGCTCGAGAGTGCCCGACCGACGTTCGCGCAGAGTCGTGATCGACGTGATCAGGAACATGACGATGAACGGGAACAGAGCCAGGATCGCTCCGCCGAAACGGTCGAAGACGCCGTCCTGATCGGCGAACAGCCAGGCGAACAGCCCGACCAGCAGGCTCGGCGCGACGAGCATCAGCGCGATGGAGCGAGGGTCGTGGCGCAGTTGCTGCAGCACGCGGCCCGCGGTGGCGAGAGTGCGCATCATCGCTCCTCCTCGCGTCGGGAACGGCGCGTTTCGCGATGCTCCCCCTCGTCGCGCCGGATGAGCGTGAGGAATGCGGCCTCAGCATCCGACTGGCCCGTGTCGGCGAGCAACTGTTGCGGCGTGGTGTCGGCCACGATGCGCCCGTCGCGCATGAGCAGCAGCCGGTCACAGCGCAGCGCCTCGTCCATGACGTGGCTCGAGACGAGCATGGTCGTGCCGGCGTCCGCGATCTCGCGGAAGAGGTTCCACAGCTCGGCGCGCAGCACCGGGTCGAGACCGACGGTCGGCTCATCGAGCACCACCAGCTCAGGCGCGCCCAGCAGTGCCGCGCCGAGCGAGACACGATTGAGCTGCCCGCCGCTGAGATCGTCGACCGTCTGCTGCGCGTGGGCCGCGAGACCGACCTGGCGCATCACGCGGTCGACGTCGCTGCGCGGCGCGGCGGCGACGGATGCGAAGTAGCGAAGGTTCTCGCGCACCGTCAGGTCGGTGTACACCGCGGATCCCTGCGTGCCGTACGAGACGACCCGGCGCAATCGGCGTGATCCCGCCGGCTCCCCGAACACCTCGACGCTGCCCCCGTGAGTGCGCTGCACGCCGACGATGGAGCGCATGAGCGTCGTCTTGCCGCATCCCGACGGGCCGAGCAGGCCGATGACCTGCCCGCGCGGAATACGCAGCGACAGCCCGTCGAACACCTCGCGGCGCCCGCGCCGCACCCGGAGTCCGTCGATCACCACCGCATCCGAATTATTCATCGTTCGTTGAATTATTCTCCTCGGCGGGATGCGCGTCAACCCGCGATCGAGACCTGCGACCCGCGATCTATCCCGTGGATGTGGCGCATCCGGTCGTCTCCACGCGGAGCATGCGGCGTGTTGCGCCACATCCGGCGGGGCGGATGCCCGCCACCCAGCCGGCTCGCCGAGGAGTCCAGGTCGCAGATGGTCCCGCTTTCCCGCCGGCTTTCCGGGACGAATCGCGACCTGGGCGGAGCGGATGCCTGGATACCGGGACGAATCGCGACCTGAGCGGAGCGGATGCCCGGATTCCGAGACGAATCGCGACCTGGGGCGCGATGTCCACCCGAGCGCCGAAGCGCGCTCCCCCGCGGACTCAGCCGAACAGGTAGCGCTGCACGGTCGGGGCGATGCGGGCGACGAGCTCGTCGACCGTGGCATCCGCCATCGCCGGCAGGCGAACGACGTGACGGGCGATCAGCAGGCCGGCGATCTGCGAAGCCACCAGCGAGGCGCGCAGCTCGGCATCGGGGGCGTCCAGTTCCGCCGCGATGCGCGGCAGCAGCTCGCGCGAGAGGAAGCCGGTGACCAGTGGCGCCGTGAGCTTTCCGCCGATCGCCGTGCGCAGCAGGATGACACCGCGCTTGCGTACGCCGGGGTGCTCGAACGATTCGAGCACGAAGCGTACGATCCGCTCCCCCGCCGCATCACGCGGACCGCGCAGAATGCGCGGCACCTCGAGATCAGGACGCAACGGCAGGTCGGTGATCTCCGCGAACAGATCCGCCTTCGCGCCGAAGTAGTGGTGCACGAGCGCGGCGTCGACCTCGGCCCGCGCTGCGATCGCACGCACCGTGGCGCCCTCGTAGCCGTGCTCGCCGAACTCGTGCACCGCGGCGGCCGCGATCCGGGCACGAGCGTCGGATCCGCCTGGAGGCCTGCCCCTGCCGCGTCTGGTCGCCATCCCGTCAGCACTCGATGACGTTCACCGCGAGACCGCCCTCGCTGGTCTCCTTGTACTTGGTCGACATGTCGGCACCGGTCTGGCGCATCGTCTCGACGACCGCGTCCAGCGAGACGTAGTGCTCGCCGTCGCCGCGCAGGGCCAGCCGCGCGGCTGCGACCGCGGTGGATGCTGCGATCGCGTTGCGCTCGATGCACGGGATCTGCACGAGCCCGCCGATCGGGTCGCACGTGAGTCCCAGATGGTGCTCCATCGCGATCTCGGCGGCATTCTCGATCTGCCGGTTCGTGCCGCCCATCACGGCGGTCAGGCCGCCGGCGGCCATCGCGCACGCCGAGCCGACCTCGGCCTGGCATCCGCCCTCCGCGCCGGAGATCGATGCGTTGGCCTTGAACAGCGATCCGAGCGCCGTGGCGGTGAGCAGGAAGCGACGGATGCCGCGGCGGCGGTTCGCCTCGGCGGTCTGCGCCTCGTCCAGCTCCCCGATGGCGGGCGTGGACTCGGAGCCGAACCCCAGCAGCGCGCTGCCGACGAGCTCCCCGTACGGCGTGACGGCGTTGCCCGCACCGAGACCCGAGTCGGCCAGGAACCGCCACCAGTACATGGCGACGGCGGGAAGGATGCCCGCGGCGCCGTTGGTGGGTGCGGTGACCACCCTTCCGCCTGCGGCGTTCTCCTCGTTGACGGCCAGCGCGAACGCGCCCAGCCACTCGCCGGGGAGCTCGCGGTGACCGTCGGATTCCACGGACTCGAGCTGCTCCCGGATGTCGGCTGCACGGCGCTTCACCTTGAGGATGCCCGGCAGGGTGCCGCCGGTGTGCAGCCCCGCATCGACGCAGGCGCTCATCGCGTCCCAGATCGCGTCGAGGCCTGCGGCGACCTCGTCCTCACTGCGCAGCGCGGTCTCGTTCAGTCGCGCGACCTCGGCGATCGAGAGTCCGTGCTCATCGCACAGGGCCAGCAGCGACGCGGCGTCGGCGTACGGGTACGGCTGCACCGCTGCGGTCACGCGCGCCTGCTCGCCGTCGCGGCGGATGAACCCGCCGCCGACCGAGTAGTAGATCTGCTCGGCGACTTCTGCGCCGTCGGCATCCAGCGCGCGCAGGGTCATCGCGTTCGGATGCCCGGGCAGACGCGTGCGCGGGCTGAAGACCACGTCGTCCTTCGCGAAGGCGATCGGATGCCGGCCCGCCAGGTCCAGCTGCTTTCCTGCGGGCCATTCCTGCCACGCGGCGCGCACGTCGTCGGGATCGCACGTCTCGGGAAGCAGACCCTGCAGGCCCGCGACCACGGCATCCGGCGTACCGTGACCGATACCCGTGGCGCCGAGCGAGCCGAACAGCTCGCAGGTGACGCGTGCGACGCGCTCGAGCAGGCCCTCGGCCTGCAGCCGCGCGGCGAAGTCGACGCCGGCGCGCATCGGGCCGACGGTGTGGGAGCTCGAGGGACCCACTCCGATGGAGAAGAGATCGAAGGCCGAGACGTACGCAGTCACCCTTCCAGCCTAGGCCCGGCCACGCGACAGAAGGCTGGGTCATGTCATACGCGAGAGGCGCCTGGGTCAGGGTGTGCGCGCTTCGAGCTGTGCGGTGAGCTCTTGCGCTGCCGCGACGACAGTGTGGCCGAACTCCGCGATCCTGCTCCCGTCCATCCGGTACCTGGGGCCGGCCACGCTGATCGCCGCGATGATCGCGCCGCCGGAGCCGTGCACCGGGGCACCCACGACCGTCGCGTCGGGGTCGTCGACCGCGGCCATCACGACGTAGCCCTCTTCGGGAGTCCGGTTTTCGAAGATCTCTCCCACGACCGAGCCGGACATCGGAACCGTCCTGCCCGCCCAGCCGTCGAACCCGACGTGGCGGATCGGCAACGGGCTCTGCACCTCTCGGAGGAAGGTGCAGGTGTTCGCGGGTCCCGGGATGGCGAGGTAGCTCGACTCCTGCGTCTGGGCCGTGAGGCGCTGCATGAGCGCGGCGGAGAGGTCGATGAGTTCCTCGGCACGGGCATTGTCGTTCGACATCGTCGACTGCACGAAGCGCACCCCGGGCGAGTATCGCCCATCCGTCCCCCGCGAGGCGTAGCCCCAGTGCTCCAGCGCGCGCAGCATGCGCAACGTGGTGCTCGTCGGCAGCCTGCTCGCTCGAGCGATGTCGCTCAGCGCCAGTGGTCCATGATCGACGACGTGCGTCAGAACCTCGAGTGCGCGGTGCACCGACTGCGGGCCGAGCGAGGCATCGACCTCGGCGCCCGCGCCGTCCGCCGCACTTCCGGCCATCATTCCCCCTGTCGAACCGGCGTCCCACCGAAGTCTAGTCACGACCCGGATTCCGCACGGCAGCTGCGAACGCCGGGATGAGTTCGCGGGCGAGCTCGACATCCCCGCGCAGATCACGATCGGCCATCCCGGCCGGAAGTCGGCTCGCGACGCCGACCAGCTGCGCCAGCCCTGGCGAGAGCACGCCGCTCGGGCCGTCAGTCCCGCGCAACCGCAGTGCCCGAACCGCAACGAGGACCTCGGAGGCCACCATGACCTCGAAGCCGGTGGTCGCACGCTCGAGCTTATCGAGCGCCGTCGGTGCGAACGTCGCATCCTCTTCTACGCCGCAGGAGAGCACCGCGCCGTGAACCGAGATCGGCGCTGCGGCCGCGTGGATGTCGCCCATCGCGCTCGCGGCGACGTACTCGACGATCATCGTGCCGGAGCCGCCGGCGGTCCCGGCCGCCAGGAAGCGAGGCAACCCGGTGAAGGAGTCGTCGTTCGTGAAACGGAGCCGCGCGAGTGCCAGGGGCGCATTCTGCGCCAAAGCGATCGCTGTCGCGTCGAGTTCATGGGCGAGCCACATCTCGAGGAATGCGCCGTGATGCACCACGTTTCCGTCCTCGGCGAAGAACCGGGGGTTCTCGCCTGCGCGGCTCATCAGCGCTTCGACTGCTTCGCACAGGCGTTCCGTGGCGCCGGCGAGCACGCTGATCGCCGGCAGGAACCCGCGATAGGCGAACGGGTCCTGAATGCGCGCTGGCGTCCATGCGGTGTCGCCGATGACGGCGGAGAGTCGCGCCGCGTGCTGGGCCGCCGCGGGAGACGCCACGGCGAGTGCGGCCTCGCCGGAGAAGGCGGAGGGATTCGCACGGATCGCGAGAGCGGACAGCGCGAAGGCCCCGACCTGCGCCTGGACGAGGTCGTCGAGGCGGGCAGCGGTCAGTGCCGCACCGGCGAGCGTCAATGCGCTCGAGCTCATGAACGGCAGGGCGCTGTCGGAGCGGATCGGACCGACGGGCTCGAATCCTGCTCGATCGACGGGGCGCTCACCCGCGAGCGCGAGAGCCGTCCCGGCGAGGGCCGGCAGATCCGCCGTTCCGATGCCGCCGAATCGTCGCAGTTCGGGCAGGCTGTCAGCGGCCAGCATCCGTGCGAGGCCGTCGACAAGCGAGACATCGATCCCCGACCCCGGATGCAGCAGTTGGTTCAGCCGCACCGCCAGCATGGCGCGCACGCGTGCGCGTTCGACCACGGGTCCCGCGTCGACGGCGTGACTGCGCAGCAGATTCATTCCGTGTGCCACCGGATCGACCTCCGCCGCGGTCAGCCGATTCGCGCCCACTCCCGTCGAGCGACCGTACACCGGATGCTGCTGAGAGATGAGGTCGGCCGAGCGATGGTGCTCCTCGATCGCCGCGCGTGCGGATTCGGAGACGGTCACGGCAGCGCCTCCTGCGATCCTCTCGACGTCATGAACGGTGAGCCCGGTCGGAAGTGTGTACGTCATCGTGCCTCCCTCTGCAATCGAAGTCTTGCCAGATCTGCCTGCAGATTATTACAGTATGAACATCTGCTGTTTCGTCAGATGAAACTCTACCTGATCACTCGCACCGTCGCGAAGGAGACGAAGATGACTTCGCCCAGTCCCATCACTACCCGGCAGGCCGCGGCGACCGAATGCTCGATCACCCGGGGAGTCCGCGCATGATCGAGTTCAAGAGCGTCGTCAAGACGTATGACAACGGCACCACGGCGGTCGACGACCTCTCGTTCGTCGCCCCGACGGGGAAGATCACCGTGCTCGTCGGCCCCTCGGGATGCGGCAAGACCACCACGCTTCGCATGGTGAATCGACTGATCGAGCAGAGCTCGGGCTCGATCCTGCTCGGCGGCGAGGATAACGCGCGGACCGACACGATCCGGATGCGTCGCAGGATCGGGTACGTGATTCAGAACGCCGGTCTGTTCCCGCACCAGACCGTGCTCGACAATGTCTGCGCAGTGCCCTTCCTGAACAAGAGCGACAGACGCGCCAGCCGCGAGCGCGCCCTCGATCTACTCGAGCTCGTCGGCCTCGATCGCAGCTATGCGAGCCGTTACCCGTGGCAGCTCTCCGGTGGCCAGCAGCAGCGCGTCGGGGTAGCCCGCGCCCTCGCCGCCGACCCACCGTACATGCTGATGGACGAGCCGTTCAGCGCCGTGGATCCGATCGTGCGCAAGCAGCTGCAGGACGAGTTCTTGAAGATCCAGGCAGATCTGGCCAAGACGATCGTGATGGTGACGCACGACATCGAAGAGGCTCTGAAGCTCGGCGACCAGATCGTCGTGCTGAAAGAGGGCGGCGTGCTGGCGCAGGTCGGCAGCCCTGCCGAGATTCTCGCGAACCCCGCGGATCAGTTCGTCGCCGACTTCCTCGGCGTCTCGCGGGGGTACCACGCCCTCAGCTTCGAACGGATCGACCGGCTGCCGCTGGAGGCCACCCCCGCGGTGCGCGTGCACGAGCGGCTGCTCGGACAGGCTTCTGACTGGGTCGTCGCCTGCGGCGAGAACGATGAGCCGCTCGGGTGGGCCGAAGCCGACGGGGAGACGCTGACCGCGGACAGGATCACCGTCGCGGCCCCGGTGTCGCTGCCCCGGGGCAGTCTTCGTGAACTGCTCGACGCGGTGCTCGCAAGCCCGAGTGGCCGGGCCATCGTGGTGAACGACGGGGGGACCTACGCGGGCACCATCGGCCACGAGTCCGTGATGCGTGGCGCGATGGGGAGCCTCGAGACGGAGCGGGCCTCATGAGGCTCGACTGGATCGCGAACAACCTCGATCAGATCCTTGAGCTGACCCTCGCGCACCTCTGGCTCACTCTGCTTCCGACGGCGATCGGGCTGCTGCTCTCCGTCCCGTTGGGCTACCTCGCCTTCAACCACCGCAGAAGCTACCCCTACATCGTGGGCGGCACGAGCCTGTTCTACACGATCCCCTCGCTGGCGCTGTTCATCCTGCTGCCCAAGCTGATGGGTACGAAGATCCTCGACCCGCTGAACGTGGTGGTGGCCCTGGTGATCTACACGGTCGCCCTTCTGGTCCGTGTCGTGGCCGACGGCCTCGATGCGGTGTCGCCCGATGTCGTCAAGGCCGCACAGGGCGTGGGCTACACCCGCTCGCAGACGTTCTTCAAGATCCAGCTGCCCATCTCAGTTCCCGCCATCCTCAGCGGGCTCAGGGTGGTCGTGGTGTCGAACATCTCTATCGTGACGATGGCTGCGGTAATCGGGATCGCGCAGCTCGGGTCCCTCTTCACGCTGGGCTTCAGCCGTCGCCTCTTCGTCCCCATCATCGCGGGTCTGGTCATCTGCCTGCTGCTCGCCCTCCTGCTCGATCGCCTGCTCGTGCTGGTGGGCAGGATCATGACGCCGTGGAGCCGGAGAGGAGCACTCTGATGGACATCCTGAACTGGCTCGTCGATCCCGAGAACTGGAGCGGTGCCGGCTCTATCCCCTTCCAGGCGCTCATGCACTTGATGTACTCCGCCGTGTCGCTACTCGTCGCCGCGGCGATCGCCGTTCCCCTGGGCGTCTTCGTCGGACACACCGGCAGGGGCGAGAGCCTGATCATGGGCTCCGTGAACGCCATGCGAGCGCTGCCGACCCTGGGGCTGCTGATCCTGTTGGTGCTGCTCATCGCACCCACGATCGCGAACAATCTCGCCTTCGTGATCCCCGCGCTGATCGTTCTCGTGCTCCTCGCGGTGCCTCCGATCCTCAGCGGCGTGGCGAGCGGCATCCGCGCCATCGACCACTCCGTGATCGATGCCGCACGCGGGATGGGTTACTCCACCCTGCAGATCGTCCTGCGAATCGAGATCCCGTGCGCGCTGCCGCTGACGCTCTCGGGGGTACGCGGTGCGACGCTGCAGGTGGTCTCGACCGCCACCGTGGCCGCGTACGTCTCCCTGGACGGACTCGGCCGGTTCATCATCGACGGGCGCGCCGGAAACGATTATGCGCAGATGGCCGGCGGATCGCTCGTGCTCGCCGTGCTCGCGATCGTCCTCGAACTGGGCTTCGCGCTTCTGGGTCGCACGCTCGTCTCGCCCGGCCTCACCCGCCGCGCCGTGCGCGCACCGATTCCACCCGCACTCGACACGGAGACTCGCGCCCTGCGCGTCGCCTGACATCCCATTCATCCCGACCCTCCTGCGAAAGGACCCACGATGCGCAAGAAACTCATCCTCGCGGCGATCACCGTTACCGCCCTCGCCCTGACGGCCTGCTCCGGCGGGGACCCGCTGAGCTCCGGAGACGAGGACGGTGGCTCCGCCGGCTCGACCTCGCTGGTCGTCGGCTCGGCCGACTTCGCCGAGAGCCAGCTGCTCGCCACCATCTACTCGCATGCACTGCGCGATGCCGGCGTCGATGTGGAGGAGAAGCTGAACATCGGCAGCCGCGAGGTGTACCTGCAGGCGCTGCGCGACGGCTCCATCGACCTTCTCCCCGAGTACAACGGGTACCTGCTCGGAGAACTCGATCCGTCTACCCAGGAGACCGATCGCGCCGCCATCCGCCAGCAGCTTCAGGAGAAGCTGGCTCCCGAAGGCATCGAGGTGCTCGACGAAGCGGAGGCGGAGAACACCGATGTGCTGGTCGTCGACCCCGACGTCGCGCAGAAGCACGATCTCGTCAACATCTCGGATCTGCAGGCCGTGGCCGGTGAGCTCGTGCTGGCGGGTCCCGCGGAGTGGAAGAGCCGGCAGATCGGCCTTCCCGGCCTGGAGCAGGTCTATGGGCTGAAGTTCAAGGAGTTCAAGGTGCTCGATGCTGGCGGACCCCTCACCCTCGCAGCACTTCAGAACGGCCAGGCTCAGGTCGGCGACATGTTCAGCTCCGACCCCGCGATCGAGGAGGGTGGCTTCGTCAGCCTCGTGGATGACAAGGGCCTGTTCCTCCCTGCCAACGTCATCCCGACGATCCGCGAGGACGCGGTGACGGCCGAGGTGAAGGACGTGCTGAACGCCATCTCGGCCGCGCTGACGACCGAGGATCTGATGGAGATGAACGGTCGCATCGCCGCGGGCGACGACATCCAGAAGATCGCCGACGACTGGATCGAGGAGCACATCGCGTAGCCGGCGACCACGGGAGCGGCCCTTCGTCCCCGGCGAAGGGCCCCCTCGGTCCGCTCATCCCGCGCGCCGCTCCCGCCGCTACTCGACCAGTTTCCCGGCGGTGTCGACGTCGCGCATGAGCTCGGCGATCTCGGTCGGGACCGGAGCGATGGGCTCGCGGGTGACGCCCGCGGTCGGCGACCAGACGAGGTTCACCTGCAGCGCGGGATCGGTCTCGGGGTGATCGCTGCGGTTGTGGCATCCGCGGGTCTCTCGGCGCTCCAGCGCCGCCTCGAGCGTCGCACGTGCCGCGATCGCCGAGGCCTTCAGGTCGAAGGCGTGCGCGAGGTCCTGGTACCCGGCGATGTCGGGGTGGATGCCGACTTCGGTCATGCGGGATTCGATGGCGTCCAGCTCGCGCAGCCCTGCGAGCAGTCCTTGCTCGTCGCGGACCACGCCGGCGTGCTCGGTCATGGTGTTGCGGATGGCGCGCTGCAGCGCGCGCACGTTCTCATGCCCGTCGGCGGCGAGCAGGTCGTCGATCTCCGCGCGAGCCTGCGCGACGGCATCCGCCGACCGATGCTGGGATTCGAGGCCGAGCGCGTGCGCCATCGCCGCCTGCGCGACGATGCGCCCGTAGACGAGCAGCTCGATGAGCGAGTTGCCGCCGAGCCGGTTCGCGCCGTGCAGCCCGCTCGACGCCTCGCCGACGGCGAAGAGCCCGTCGACGTCGGTGCCGTGATCCTCCGACCGCACCCACACCCCGCCCATGGAGTAATGCGCCGTCGGGGCGATCTCGATCGGATCGGTGGTGATGTCGAGCATCTGCAGCTCGAGCATCGTCTGATAGACGCGCGGCAGCCGCGACATGATCGTCTCGCGCGGCAGGTGCGAGACGTCGAGCAACACGCCGCCGTTCTCGGTGCCGCGGCCCTGCTTGATCTCCGTGTACGCGGCGAGCGCGACGCGGTCGCGGGTGGAGAGCTCCATCCGCTCGGCGTCGTAGTTCGCCATGAACCGCTCGCCCAGGCCGTTGCGCAGCACGCCGCCCTCACCGCGGGCCGCCTCGGACACCAGGGTGCCGGCAGCGTTCTCCGGCTCGATGATGCCGGAGGGGTGGAACTGCACGAGCTCCGGATCGCGCAGCCGTGCACCCGCGTCGACGGCGAGCCGGAACGAGTCGCCGGTGTTCTCGTCGCGGCGCGACGAGGTGCGCCGCCAGATGCGGGTGTGGCCTCCGGCTGCCAGGATGACCGCGTCGGCGTGGATGAGGTAGCGGGTCCCGTCGGCCTGGTCGAAACCGTAGGCACCGAACACGACGTTGTCCCTGACCAGGACGCGCGTGATGTAGACGCCGTCGAGGATGGGCACGTCGAGCTGCTCCGCCCGGCGCACGAGGGTGCGCTGGATCTCGAGCCCGGTGTAGTCGCCAGCGAACGCCGTGCGGCGGAAGGTGTGCGCGCCGAAGAAGCGCTGCGAGATGCGACCGTCGTCCTCGCGAGCGAAGTCCATACCCCAGCGCTCGAGATCCCGGATGCCCCGTTCGGCGCCCTTCGTGACGACCTCGACGGTGTGCGGGTCGGCGAGCAGATAGCTCTCCTTGATGGTGTCGGCAGCATGCTGCTGCCAGCTGTCATCGGCATCCATGGTGCCGAGTGCGGCGTTGATCCCGCCGGCGGCGAGAGAGGTGTGCGCATCCTGCCGCGGGCGCTTGCCGACGGCGAGGACGTCGATGCCGTGTTCGGCGACCTCGATCGCCGCCCGGAGTCCGGATCCGCCGGTGCCGATGACGAGAACGGTGGTGGAGATCTGTCGTTCGCGAGTGCTCATACGGCCGACGCTACGCGCGCCACAGCGATAACTCCAATGCATTATGCGCGTGAACTCGATAGCCTGTGAGCATGAATCTGGAACAGCTCCGCGGCTTCGTTGAAGTGGCCAGACTGGGGCACTTCACCCGCGCCTCCGAGGCGCTGCACCTCGCGCAGCCCTCGCTCAGCCGGCAGATCTCCACACTCGAGCGCGAACTCGGCACCGACCTGCTGCGTCGCGCGCGCGGTCACATCTCGCTCACCCCCGCGGGCGAGGCACTGCTTCCCCGCGCGCAGCGGATTCTGGCCGAGGTCGAGGCGATCCGCGACGAGATGGACGAGCTCGCCGGGCTCCGTCGCGGCCGCGTGCGCCTGGGCGCGCCGCCCACACTGTGCGTGAGCCTGGTGGCCGAGGCGCTCAGCACCTTCCACGGAGCGCATCCGGGAGTCGACCTTCACCTGGCGGAAGCCGGCTCCCGCTCGCTGGTGGAGCAGCTCGCCGTGGGCGAGCTCGACATCGCGCTGATCACGTCATCCGACGCCCGACCCCTGCCGGGGGTGACGCTCAGCCGCATCCCGCTGCTCGCCGAGGAGCTGGTCGTGGTCACATCATCCGCGACGCCGCTCGTCGCCGCCGGAGCGGCGATCGGCATGGCCTACCTCGCCGACCTGCCGATCATCGCCCTGGACCGCAGTTACGATCTGCGGGCGACGACGGATGCCGCGTTCCGCGCCGCGGGACTGTCACCGACACCGGTTCTCGAGGGTCCGGAGATGGACACGGTGCTGCGGTTCGTGGAGCGCGGGCTGGGCGTGGCCGTCGTGCCCGCGATGGCACTCACCGACCGCCCCTCGCTGCGCTCCGCCCGCCTGTCGACCCCGCTCACCCGTACCGTGAGCCTGGCGCACCGGTCCGATGTCACACCGGGCGCGGCTGTCGCGGCGATGCAACGGGTCATCATCGAGACTGCGGCGGGCTTCGCCGACCGCGATCCGGCACTGCACAGTCTGCGCGAGGCGTGATGCGCACCGTCACCGACCGGCGCGCGATCGCCGCGGTCAGCGCGCGGGGGCGCCGATCACCGCGTGGAAGGCCGTCGTGAGCGCACCGGCGACCGACTCCGGTTCGCCGAGGTAGCCGTTCACCATGGCCCCGTCGCGCAGGAGCATCAGCTGCCGCGCGACGGATGCCGCATCCGTCGCGCCCGCATCGTGCGCGATCGCGGCGAACTCGCCGAGCATCCAGCTGCGATGCTCCTCGACGGCGGCTCGCACCGGATCGCCGGGGTCGGAGAACTCCGCGGCGGCGTTGATGAACGCGCATCCGCGGAAGCCGGGGCTGCAGCTGGCAGCGCCGATGCCGGCCGCCAAGGCGTCCAGTGACGCCGTGGCGTCGCCGGTCCGACGGATGCCGGTGATCCAGCCGCGCTCGGCGGCCGCCTGCCGGGTCAGATAGGCCACCACGAGCTCACCCTTGCTGGGGAAGTGGCGGTAGAAGGTGACCTTCGTGATGCCCACCTCGGCGATGATCCGGTCGGCGCTCGTCGCCCGGATCCCCTCCGCGTAGAACAGTTCGTCGGCCGCCTGCAGGATGCGCGCGCGAGTCGCTCGACCGGATCTGCCGCCCTCCGCCTGTGGCGCCTTCTGCTCCATGCGTCTCCCTGCTTGCGTTCGGTGTACCAAGTAGTCTACATTACCGATGTAGACGAACTAGTAACTCTACTTAGTCGCATCCCGAAGGAGAACCGCATGTCCACGCCCCTGTACACCACCACCGCCACCTCGACCGGTGAGGGCCGCGCCGGAGGTCGCGCCACCACCGACGACGGCCTGCTCGACCTCACCCTCGCGCTCCCCGTCACCATGGGCGGTCCGGGTGGCGCGACGAACCCCGAGCAGCTGTTCGCCGCAGGATGGGCTTCCTGCTTCCACTCGGCCCTGAAGCTGGTCGCCGCGCAGCGTCGCACCACCATCGCCGATTCGACCGTCACCGCCGAGGTCTCGATCGGCAAGAGCGATGATGGCGCACTGGGTTTGAGCGCGGCGCTGACCGTGCACTTCGGCGCCGGCATCGACCAGCAGACCGCCGACGACCTCGCCGCTGGCGCACACCAGGTCTGCCCGTACTCGAACGCGACCCGCGGCAACGTCCCCGTCACCCTCACCACGACCGTCGCCTGAGCAATCCGCGACAAGACCTCAAGGACAAGTCATGACCGTCACCGATTCCTCGACCGCGCTCTCGTACGGCCGTGCGCTTCGCAAGCTCTACTTCACGCGCTTCGCCTTCGCGATCCTCTGGGTGGGGATCGTGTTCGCGACGTCCGCGAGCGCATCCGAGCCGAGCGCGCTGCTGACGACACTGCTCGTGCTCTACCCCCTCTTCGATGCCGCAGCCGTGCTGTGGCAGCTGCGCGCCGACCCCGACAAGGAGCGCCCGAAGGCCGCTGAATGGACGAACGTCGTCGCGAGTGCGGCAGTCGCCGTCGCTCTCGGCGTCGTCTCTTCGATCTCGGTCGCCGGCGCCGTCGCCGTCTGGGGCCTCTGGGCGATCGTCGCCGGTGTGCCGCAGTTCGTCGCCGCGATCCGCAACCGCCGCAGCGGCGGGCAGGTCGCCCAGATGCTCTCCGGTGGCATCTCGGTGCTCGCCGGTGCCGCATTCCTGTTCCAGGGTCTGCAGGGAGGCGGGATGATCTCGGGCCCGGCCGGCTACGCCGGGGTCGGGGCGGTCTTCTTCCTGATCTCGGCCATCCGCCTGAGCGCGAAGCCGAAGGCGCAGGCCGCATGAGTTCGCCGGATCCCGACTGATCGGGGTGAAAGCCTCGGCACGACGACGAAGAGCCCGGCCGACGGCCGGGCTCTTCGTGGTGTGTCGCGCGCCTGGAGGGACTCGAACCCCCAACCTTCTGATCCGTAGTCAGATGCTCTATCCATTGAGCTACAGGCGCACTGCCCGCCGAGCGGGCCAGGGACCAGCCTACATCACCTTCTTGCGGGACACGAAATCGCCGTGAGGCCTCACCCGCGGTCCGCGTGTCGCGCCTCGCGGCGGGAGGCGCGACCGGACTTGGCGGTCTCCTTCGAGGCCTCCTTCTCGGCCGCCTTCTCCGCCGAGCGCTCGCGCTTCTTCCTCGCCCGCTGCGCGGAGGACAGCGCCTGCAGATCGACGAGCTTGAGCGCCTGCATCCTCGCCTCCCGCATCCGCTCGTAGTCGGGATCCTGATCCGGCCGCATGCCCTCGACCTGGAGCCGGCGGTCGAGATTGCCGCGCACGTCGCCCCAAGCGGCGATCCGCGCATCTTCCACCAGGGAGTGCAGCGCCTCGGGGTTCTCCGTCATCTTGCGCAGTCGCTCGGCGACGCCGATCGACTGCTTGGCGCGTCTGCGGAGGTTGCGCACGTCGCGGTCGCGGTAGTCATGCGTTCCGTGCGGGTCGGAATGGCGGCCGCGGGCGCGCTTGCGCAGCGCGTCGAGCAGCTCGGCCGCGTCGTCCGACTCCTGCGCCATGGCGAGCAGGGCCGCCTTGGCGTCTTCGGCGTAGCGCGCGGCGTCGAAGACGCCGCCCCGGGCGATCGTGCCGACCAGGATGTGGTTCTTCACCGTCAGCCGGGCGGCCGCCGTGGCGATGGCGACGCCCTCTGCGATGGCATCCGCTGTTCGTCCCACGCTACCTCCCGTGTCGAGCGTACCCGCAGGCGGGGACACCGACGAGACCCCGCCAGGCGGCACCGCTCACCGGGCGTGCCCGCGGTGCTCCGGCCGCTTGGGCTTCTCCGGATGCTGCGCGCCCTCGCGCACGCGCTCGAGCAGGCGGCGCTCGGCGGCTGCCCGGCCGTACGCCAGGTGCTCGGGGATCAGCCGTCGGATGGCGTCGACGTCACGCCGCCTCATGGCGGCGAGGATGACCCGATGGCTCGAGACCATGTGCGACAACTCGACGTGCTGCCCGAACAGCCAGCGCAGACGCGTCACCAGGCTCGCGGCGAGCTCGGTGAGCATCGCGTTCTCGGCCAGGCCGACGGCGGTGATGTGGAACATGGCAGATGCCGTGCGCGACGCGTCGACGTCGCCCTCCGAGGCGGCCGACTCCTCGCGGTCGATCAGCGATTCGAGCATCCGCAGCCCGGCGTCGTCGGCGCGCTGGGTGGCGAGCACGAAGGCGAGGGTCTCCATCGCCTCGCGCACCTCGGCGAAGTCCTGCAGGTCGTGCACCGAGAACTCCCGCACCACCGCCCAGGTGCGGGGCCTGGCCACCACGATGCCGTCGGCGACGAGCGCCTTGATCGCCTCGCGCACCGGAAGCCTCGACACCTGCAGCTCGGCGGCGATGTCCCGCTCGACGAGTCGGGATCCGGGCTGGCGGCGGCCGAGCATGATGTCTTCGCGCAGGGCGTTGGCCACGCGCGCCGACTCGAGCTCGGTCGTCCGCGCCATCACCATGGTGGGATTCAACCACCAGGCAGCATCTCTCACCAGTAGTCGCGTCGACCGCCTGGCATCCTGGTGGTATGACGTCTGCTCAGTCCGCCCTCGACGGCATGGTCCGTGTGTATCCGGCCGGCGCCGGCCCGCTCGCTGGAAGCGCCCTGCTCTGGGCGCACGGCGGCGGGTTCGTGCAGGGAGACCTGGACATGCCCGAGGCGGATGCCGTGTCCCGCGCCTTCGCCGAGCGCGGTGCCGCCGTCGCCTCCGTCGACTATCGGCTCGTGGCCGACGGCGAAGGCGTGTTCCCGGCAGCGTCTGACGACATCCTTACCGCGTGGTCCTGGCTGGTCGCACACGCGGGCGATCTCGGCGCCGACCCGACACGCCTGTTCGCCGGAGGCACCAGCGCCGGCGGCAACCTGATCGCGGGCGCGGTGCTGCGGATGCTCGGTCACGCGCCGGCCACGGCATCCGCTCCCCTGCCCGCGGGTGTCTTCCTCGCCTACCCGACGCTGCTGGCGGTGCAGCCCCCGCCGTCGGCCGATCTGCGCGCGGCCCTTGACGCGAACCCGGACGCCGATGTCTTCGCACCTCCGGCCGTGATGAGGATGTACCGCACCTACCTCGGCGGGGAGGTCGACGATGCGCCCGTGACGGCGATCCCGGGACGCGCCACGGCGGCCGACGTCGCCGGCTTCCCGCCGACGATCATGATCAACGACGACACGGATGAACTGCGCGTGTCGGGTGAGCTGTTCGCCGTGACGCTGAAGAGCGCAGGCGTGCCGATCGAGCTGTCGCTGGAGCCCGGCACGACGCACGGGCATCTCAACCGGCCCGATGAGAACGGCTTCCTGCAGACGATCGAGCGCGTCACCGACTGGATCGCCGCGCGCTGAGACCACGCGGAGCGGGGAGCGCGGGCGCGAACTCGGAGCGCGGGCGCGGGCTCAGAGTTCGACGGGCGGATCCGGCTCCGCCTCGGTCGCCTCGGGGTGCCGGGCGAGGTTCACGACGCCGGCGATGAGCCCACCCCAGACGGTGACCATGGCGATGACCATCATGACGATGGCGACGGGGGTCATGAGCGCGCTCCCTTCGACATCGACGCGACTCTGACGGCGCCGGTCTCGGCATCCGGCTCGTAGTCCTCCTCGACGAGGAACGCGTCGTACTCCGGATCCTCCTTCGCGTGCGAGTTCCGCCGCCACGGCAGCAGCGACAGCAGAACCGCGAGCACCACGAGAGAGATCACCATGCCCCAGCCGAAGATGGCGAGGAACCACTGCGGATAACCCGAGTACGGCTCGCCGGTCTTGGCGATGATCTCGCTGACGAACAGGTAGCCGAGCACGACCGGGGCGAGCGCTCCGACCAGCAGCATCCAGAACCGCCCGATGCGGAAGCTGGAGCGCCGGTTGAGGTGCTCGCGCAGCACCGGCAGCTTGTGCAGGATCCACGCCACGACGATCACCGCGACGAGCGCGACCGCCATGATGCCGAACGCGTTGACGAAGGCGTCGGTGGTGTCGAGCACGGCCAGCGCCGTCGTCGTCGAGAACATCGCGATCGAGATGAGCGCGACCGGGATGGAGACGGTGAGCGTGGTGCGCACGCGCCCCCACCCGAGCTTGTCCTGCAGGGCCGCGACGACCACCTCGAGCACCGAGATGAGAGAGGTGATGCCGGCGAACACCAGCGCGCCGAAGAACAGCACGCCGATGATCGAGCCTCCGGTCGCCTGGGAGACGATCGTCGGGAACGCCACGAAGGCCAGGGTGATGCCGGATTCTGCGACCCCGGAGACATCCACGCCCTGCGCCTGCGCCATGAAGCCGAGCGCTGCGAAGACGCCGATGCCGGCGAGGATCTCGAAGCCCGAGTTGGCGAACGCGACCACGAGCCCGGAGCCGGTCAGGTCGGTCTTGCGCTTGAGGTACGACGAGTAGGTGACCATGATGCCGAAGGCCACCGACAGGGAGAAGAAGATGTGTCCGTACGCGGATGCCCAGACGCCGGGGTCGGCGAGCGCCTCCCAGTTCGGGGTGAAGAACGCGTTCAGGCCCTCGGCCGCGCCGGGCAGGAAGAGCGCCTGGACGACCAGCACCGCGAACATGAGTGTCAGCAGCGGCATGAGCACGGTGTTCGCCCGGCCGATGCCGCGCTTGACGCCGAGGCCCATGATGACGATCACGATCACCCAGACCGCGATGAGGGGAATCCCGACCTGCGGGACGAACTGGGTGGAGACGCCGGTCTCGGCGACGTTCGCGACCTGCAGGAACTCCCCGAAGAACGCCTCTTCGTTGCCCTTGCCCCAGGTGATCTGCGCCGAGAACCAGGTGTACATCGCCGCCCAGGCGATGATCACGGCGTAATAGGTCGCGATGACCACGCAGATCAGCACCTGCCACCAGCCGAGCGGCTCGGCCGCCCGGTGCATGCGCCGGAAGGCGAGAGGGGCCGATCCGCGGAAGCGGTGACCGATCGCGTAGTCGAAGAAAAGCAACGGGATGCCCGCGGTCAGCAGCGCGCAGAGATACGGGATCAGGAACGCTCCGCCGCCGCCCTCATAGGCGACGTAGGGGAAGCGCCAGATGTTTCCGAGGCCGACGGCCGAGCCGATGGCCGACAGGATGAAGACGTTCCGAGAGCCGAACGCCTCGCGCCGGGTGGTCTGCGTCGTCGCGGTTGCCATGCTCATGAGGGTACCGGGGCCGACGCCAGATCATGGCAGGCGCCTCACTCCGGTTCGGTCTCGACGCCCGGGCCCGGGCCCGGGCGGACCGCCGCCGTGTCGGCGACGTCGATCCGCACGTTCCCATCGTGCTCCGACACCTCGATGCGCGGCGCGGCATCGGCCTCGGTGGACTCCTCGGCCCGCAGGAGCTGGTCTCGCCGCTTCTGCTCGGCATCCATCTGGCTGGGTTCATGCGTGTTCTCGGACATGTCGAGAACGATGGACCTCGACCGGGGATCATGCGATCCCCTGGTCTCGGGGATCGGTGTCTGGTAGGAGGCGTTGAAGCGAACATCCGCGTCTGCGAGGGGTAACCACCGCGTCTGCGAAGGATAAGAAGAGACCTCGGATCATCCCGCCGCGGTATCGCTGGTTGAATAGGCGCATGCCCTTTCGCACGACACCCTCCCCTGTCACGCTGACCGGCCGGCTCGTCGAACTCCGACCACTCCAACGTGACCATCACGATGAGCTGATCGAAGCATTGCAGGAGGGCGATCTGTGGCGGACCGCCTGGTATACGTCTGTTCCCAGCCCGGACGGCCTGGCCGTCGAGATCGAGCGCCGGCTCGTACTCAGCGAGAAGGGCCAGATGGTGCCGTTCACCGCGTTCGACGCCGCCGGCCGAGCCCTCGGCATGACGACGTACTACGACATCGACGCAGGCGCACCTCGCCTGCACATCGGCTACACCTGGAATCGGCCGTCAGCACACGGTAGCGGCACGAACGCCGAGTCGAAGCTCCTTCTGCTGAGTCATGCGTTCGAGACGCTCGGCGTCTTTCGCGTCGGCCTCACCGCGCAGTGGATGAACTTTCGGTCCCGTGCAGCGATCGAAAGACTCGGCGCGAAGCAGGACGGCGTCATGCGGGCGATGTCGCGCTATCGCAACGGTGCGCTCCGGGACAGCGTGGAGTACTCGATCCTCGAGACCGAGTGGCCGGCGGTGCGTGCCAACCTCGAAGCGCGACTCGCCAAACGGGCCTGAGTCCTCGGCGCGATCATGCCACGCTGCACGTGATCTCCGTGGGAAAGACAACTACCCCACCTCCGGCGACGGCCGACGGCGTCCTTCCACTGCGGACAGAGTCGCGGCTAGCGCCTGGGTGACGGCGTCCGGCCGGCGTTGCGCGACGCCGGTGAAGAGCACGTCCACGATCATCAGCTGCGCCATACGGCTCGACATCGCGCCATAGCGGAAACGGGTTTCGCGGGATGCCGTCGCCAGGACAGAGTCGGCGAGGTCCGCGAGAGGGGATCCGGGGAAGTTCGTAACGGCCACCGTGTACGCGCCGGTGCGCTTCGCGATATCTAGCGCGGTGAGCGCCTCCTCCGTCTCGCCGGAGTGGGAGAAGGCGATCGCGACGGAACCGGGTCGCAGCACCGCCGCGCTCGTCATGCCGAGGTGCGCGTCGCTCCACGCGCTTGTGTAATAGCCGATCCGTCGGAGCTTGTAGGCGAGATCCTGCGCGGCGAGGCCGCTCGACGAGGATCCGTAGACGTCGATGAATGGCGCTGCGATGATCGCGTCGACCACTCGATCCACCTCTTCCAGGTTGAGCATCTCGGCCGTCTCCTGCACTGCGCGCGCTTCCTGGTAGGCGAGTTTGCGAACCACCTCGCTCGTGGCGTCTGTCGGGGCGATGTCGCCTTCCGAGACGCCGAACTGGCGCCTGCGGCCGTTCTCATCGGCGACTGCACCCGCGAGAGCGAGGCAGAAGCTCTTGTAGTTCTCGAAGCCGATCGTCCGGCAGAAGCGCGCAACCGTCGCCGTCGACGTGTCGCAGTGCGCGGCGAGCTCCGTGATGCGCAGCGAAGAGACGGCCGCAGGATCAGCCAGCGTCGCCTCGGCAATCCGCCGCTCGCTCGGACGCAGCGTCGGAAGTGTCTGACGCAACCGCGCCAGCATGTCCTCGACCAATCGGATTCCTCACGTTCCTGGTAGGCGGCCGCCGTCCTGTGCACGCCTTCGAGCAGAGGTGGCGAAGCAGAACAACATCCTGTCCCCCGCGGTGGACCTCGTCGAAGCGATGTCCGTCGGGACCCGGCAGACGTCCTCGGCCAGCGCCGGGCAATTATTGACACGCTGAAGTGCATCTAGGTAGCTTTTTATCACGCCTGTATCTGTGACGCCACCTGCGTCGCCGACCATCGGTGAAGATCACTTGTTCAAGGGAGAACTGGGATGAAGGTCATACGCTCCACGCACAGATCGGCTACCGCCGCTGCGATGCTGATAACGGCATCGCTGCTGCTCGCCGGATGCGCCAGCGGCGGATCCGGCAAGCCGAACGAGGGTGGCGGCGCCGCAGACCCCGACTCGACGATGGTCTTCGGGATCACGGCCGACGTGGCGCAGACCCTGCCTTGGACGACGACATCCGAGCAGTCGTTCCAGGTGCTCTCGCAGATCTACAGTCCGCTGCTCAGCACCGACAAGGACAGCGTGATCATCGGCAATCTCGCCGATCTCCCGGAGATCTCCGACGACAACCTGACCTACACCTTCACACTGAAGGAGGGTCTGAAGTTCAGCGATGGATCCGCGCTCGATTCGGAAGACGTGAAGTACACGTACGACCTCATCATGGATCCGGATTCGGCCGCGAGCTCCTCTTCGTTCTTCGCTTCTGTCGAGTCGATCGAGGCGCCGTCCCCGACGTCAGTGGTCATCACGTTGAAGAACCCTGATGCCTCGTTCCTCTCCGGCCTCAACGGGGTGAACACCGGCATCGTCCCGTCGGATGTCGACATCGAGACGCTGCAGACCACGCCCGTCGGCTCCGGCCCCTACAAGTGGGCGAAGCGCGTCGCAAACGAATCGATCACTCTCGAGCGCAACGACGACTTCTTCCTCGGCAAGCCGGGTGTCGCCGAACTCGAGTTCCGCATCATCCCGGAGAGCCAGGCCATGGTCTCTGCGCTGAAGACCGAACTGATCGACGTCGCGATCTTCGACAACCCGGTCACCGCGAAGACCGCAGCATCGAACGTCACAAAGACGGAAGAGGTGGGCTCGCTGCAGTATCACGTGCTCCAGCTTCGCGCCGCATCGCCAGTACTCGCCGACGTGAACAAGCGTCTCGCGATCCAGTGCGCGATCTCGCGCCAGGAGGTCATCGACTCCGCCGCCCTCAGTGCGGGAGAGGTCACCGGTCCGATCACCGCGCCGGAGTTCCGCTCGGACGTCACCGCGCAGCCGTGTCCCGAACAGGACCTCGACAAGGCGAAGGAGTACCTGACGAAGGCCGGCACTCCGGACGGCTTCGATCTCGACATCATCACCTCGCAGGGCCTGTACTCGACGGCTGTCGACGAGGCTCAGACCGTGCAGGCTCAGCTCGCACTGGTCGGCATTAAGGTGAAGGTCGAGACTCTCGACTCGAGCGCCTACGTGGACAAGTGGCTCGCCGGTGACTTCGATGCGGCGATCGCGGCGAACGGCGGCGGCACCGATCCGCATACCGGATACGCGCGCTACTTCACCTCGACGGGAAGCTTCAACAACGTCGCGGGCTACAGCTCGCCCGAGCTCGACGCACTGTTCGCCGAGGGAATCGCGACGACCGACATCGCGGAGCGCAAGGCCATCTACACGAAGCTCTCCAGCTACCTCGTCGACAACGCGGTGTGGGCGTGGCTCTTCACCCCTAAGAAGTTCATCGTGTTGAACGCTGCGGTGAACGACTACGAGGCGCGCATCGACGCGGGTCTCACCGGGCTGTGGAAGGCGAACATCTCGAAGTAGACGACGTGTGGTGGGGAACGGGCTGTCCCAGTTCCCCACCACACCAGTTGTTCCCCGCTCTCGGAGCACCGACCGCTCGAGGACTGAACTCGCACATGACAACACTGATGCACATACTCCGTCACCCGGTCACCCGGCGCCTGGGCGAGGCGATCCTCACCCTGGTCGGAGTGTCGATTCTGACGTTCATCATCTTGCGTGTCGTGCCCGGCGACCAGATCACCGCCGCCTACGGCACAGAGGCAGGCGCACTCTCCCCCGAGCAGATCGCCAAACTCCGGTCCTATTACGGCATCGACCAGCCACTCGTCGTGCAATATTTCACCTGGCTGGGCGGCGTGCTCACCGGAAACCTCGGCATCAACACCACCTCCCACCAGACAGTCGCGGCGATGACCGCCCAAGCCATGCCGAACACGTTCGAGCTCGCCATCATCTCGATCGTCATCGGCCTCGCGATCGGCATCCCCGGCGGAACGTACGCGGCGAACCGCCCGGGTGGGATCGCTGACAACATCACCCAGGCCGGCAGTCTCCTCGCCCTCTCGATCCCCACGTTCTTGCTCGCCACCGTGCTGGGGAGCTGGGTGGCCGAGGTGTGGGGCTGGTACCCGAACGGCGCCGGTTACGCCACGCTCTTCGAGGATCCACTACTGAACCTGCAGCAGATGCTCCTCCCCTGTCTCGTGCTCGGCGTCAGCATCGCCTCGCCCGTCCTGCAGACCACGCGAACAGCGATCCTGGAGATCCGCTCCGAGGACTACATCCGCACCGCCAGGGCCAAGGGGGTGCCGCCTCGGCGACTGCAGGTGCGGCATGTGCTGCGCAACGCGCTGATCCCCGTCGTGACGATGACCGGTCTGCAGTTCGGCTTCCTGCTGGGCGGCGCGCTCCTGGTCGAGCAGATCTTCGCCATCCCGGGCATCGGACGGCAGACCCTGCTCGGCCTGAACCAGAAGGAGTACGCCGTGGTGCAGAGCACGGTCCTCATCATCGCGACGATGTTCGTGCTGGTGAATCTGCTCACTGATCTGCTCTATCGTGTCGTCGACCCGAAGGTGCGTGTCCAATGAGCGCCGCCGCGGGAATGAACGTCGTACCCGAGGTCGCGATTGACGCGGGTCGTCGCTCGCGCGTGTGGCGCACCGCCTTCCGATCCGTCTCGGGCATCGTCGCGATCGTGCTGATGGTCATCGTCGTCGTGCTCTCCCTGCTCTCGGTGTTCGGCCTGCTCCCGCACGACCCGGCAGCACAGAACGTCTCTCAATCACTGGTGCCACCGAACTCCGAGCACTGGTTCGGGACGGATCAGTTCGGCCGCGACACCTTCTCGCGCATCTGCGCCGGTCTCGCGAGTTCCCTCGTCATCGCGATCGTCTCGGTCACGTTCGCCTTCCTGGCGGGCACCTTCCTCGGGGTGATCGCGGGCTTCTATCTCGGACTCGTCGACCGGGCCGTGGGCATCGTGAACAACGTGCTCTTCGCGTTCCCCTCACTGCTGCTGGCCCTGGCGCTCGCCGCGAGCCTGGAGCGGAGCTGGCTCACGGTCGCCATCGCCATCGCCATCGTGTACATGCCGATCTTCGCCCGCGTCGCACGGGGACCCGTGCTGAGCCTGCGGAGCGCCGAGTACGTCGTCGCGTCGACCGCGATCGGACGCAGTCGGATCTCGACGCTCATGGAGCACGTAATCCCGAACATGCGCGGCGTGCTCGTGGTGCAGGTGACGCTGTCGCTCTCCTGGGCGATCCTCACCGAGGCGTCGCTGAGCTTCCTCGGATTCGGCACGCCGCCGCCTGCTGCCTCGCTGGGCGGCATGGTCTACGAAGCGCAGACACTGTCGAGCATCGCCCCCTGGATGCTGCTCTTCCCCGGTGCCGCGCTCATCTGCGCAGTGATCGGTCTGAATTTGCTGGGTGACAGTCTGCGCACCGCCCTCGACCCGAAGACCGGAGGCCGCTGATGGCCGCACACGGCCCGGACGGGCAGGAAGGGCCCACGTCGATCGGGCTCACCGACGAGCAGACCGCGCTGAACGCCGAACTCGACAGTCTCGCCACCGAGAGGGTGCTCGACGACGAGCTGATGCTCGATGCGCTCAGCACGTCCGAGCTGGTCGCGATGATGAACGACCGGGATTCCGGGATCGCCGCGAGCGTGCGCCAGGCCGCTCCGGTCATCTCGGCCGCGATCCAGGAGGCATCCACGCGGATGCTCGCCGGCGGCCGTCTCATCTACGTCGGAGCGGGGACAAGCGGACGCCTCGGCGTCCTGGACGCCTCGGAGGTGCCGCCGACGTTCGGCACCAGCAGAGATGTGGTGGTCGGACTGATCGCGGGAGGACCGAGCGCGCTCGTCAGCTCGATCGAATCGGCGGAGGACAGCGAGGAGAGTGGCGCTGCGGACCTTGCGCAGCTCTCCCCCGGGCCGCTCGACACGGTCGTCGGCATCGCCTCGAGTGGTCGGACGCCGTACGTGATGGGGGCTCTGCGCCACGCATCAGCACACGGAGCGCTGACGGTGGGACTTGTCTGCAACACGGAGGCGCCGATATCGAACATGGTCGATTTCGGGATCGAGCTCGACGTCGGTCCCGAGATCGTCACGGGTTCTACTCGTCTCGGCGCCGGGACAGCGACCAAGATGGTGCTGAACATGTTCTCCACGATCACCATGATCGGTCTCGGCAAGACGTACAAGACGCTCATGGTCGACGTGAAGGCCTCGAACGCGAAGCTCGTGCACCGCGCCGTCCGCATCGTCATGCTCGCCACCGGAGCGGACAAGACGGTCGCCCGCACCGCGCTCGAGGCCGCCGACTGGAACGCGAAGCTCGCGATCGCCTGTATCGCCACCGGCTTGACCGTCGATGCCGCGCGGCGCGCTCTCGACGCGTCGAACGGCGTGCTGCGCAAGGTCATCAGGGATGCCGCCACACCCGCCCCGCAGGAAAGGACCCCCGCTAGATGCGCGTACTCGGAATGATCTCAGGCACGTCCCACGACGGCATCGACGTCGCAATTGTGAACTTCGCCCCGACGGACGGGGACGTCGCCGGTGGCGTGCATGCGCAGATCGAGCACAGCGCATCCACCCCGTACCCGACGGCGCTGCGCGAGCGACTCATCGCCGCGCTGCCTCCCGCCCGAGTCGGTGTCGACACGATCTGCGAGTTGGACGCCGAGATCGGGCAGGAGTTCGCCCGTGCCGTCGTCGCGGCCATCACCGCACATCGCGACGCGGGGTACGGCCCGGTCGACCTCATCTGCTCGCACGGGCAGACCGTGTTCCACTGGGTGGAGGGCGGGCTCGCCCGGGGCACGCTGCAGCTCGGGCAGCCTGCGTGGATTGCCGAATCGAGCGGGATGCCGGTGCTCTCCGACGTTCGTTCGGCCGACCTCGCCGCCGGCGGACAGGGAGCGCCGCTCGTGCCCATCCTCGATCGCATCCTGCTGCGCCCGTTCGTGGACCTCGGGCTGCGTGCCGCGGCCCTGAACCTCGGAGGCATCTCGAACGTGACGGTGATCGCCGAGGACGAGGATCCGATCGCGTGGGATATCGGACCCGCGAACGCGCTCATCGACGCCGTGGTGACGGACTCGGCGGAGACCCCAGACACCTTCGATGTCGACGGCACTCTGGCGTCGGCCGGCACCGTCGACCCCGCGCTGCTGGCGAGTCTGCTCGCCGAGCCTTACTACGCGCTGCCGGCGCCGAAGAGCTCGGGCAAGGAGCTGTTCCACCTCGCGTACGTGCGTGAGCATCTCTCCCGCCTTCGATCCGGCAACTCGGAACGGGCCGAGCTGAGTTTCGCCGACCTGGTCGCCACGCTCACCGAACTCACGGCGCGCACCGTCGCCGACGCGATCCGCGCCGCCGATGTAGGCGTGCTCGTCTCCTCCGGCGGAGGGGTGCGGAACCCGGTGCTGATGCGTCGGATCGCCGAGCTGCTGCCCGGTGTCCGGATGAGCACCACGGGCGATCTCGGAGTCGATTCGGACACCAAGGAAGCGGTCGCCTTCGCTCTCATCGGCTGGGCGACCGCTCACGGGCTGCCCGGCAACGTGCCGAGCTGCACGGGAGCCGCCGGCGAGCGCGTGCTCGGCCGGATCGAACCCGGCCCCGGCGGGACCATCCCGCGGGGAGAGGAGTTCACGAGCATGCCCGAGCTGAGTTTCGAGACGATCGGCCGGAGATCAGCATGACAGTCCAGAGCGCTGCGGAGCGCCTCCTCGAGCTCGGCGACGCCGGAACACATCCGGCGAGCGCGATCGTCGGCATCCAAACGCACCGGGGCACCGAGGTGGCGACTGCCGGCCGCGCCTCGCTCCAGGGACCCGGCACCGTCGACGTGCCCCTCTCCCGCGAACACCTCATCGATATCGCCTCGATCACCAAGGTCGCTTCGACAACCACGATCATCATGCGTCTCGTCGACGAGGGCGCGCTTCGTCTCTCCGACCGCGTCGGCGCCTTCCTCCCGGGGTTCACCAGTGGGGAGAAGGACCGGGTCACCCTCGCGGAACTCCTCACCCACACCTCAGGACTCCCCCCGTGGTGGCCGCTCTACATGGAGGCCCGCGATCGCGACAGCGCCATCGCGCACGTGCAGCGGCTGCCACTCGTCACATCGCCCGGCACCGCCCGCAGCTACTCCGACCTCGGCCTCATCCTCGCCGGCGCGGTCGTGGAGAGGGTGACGGAGTCGCCGCTGCAGGAGGCCTATCGCACGTTCGTTGCCGATCCGCTCAGACTCCGCAGCCGCTACGGCCCGATCCCGGCCGAGTCGGCGGCAGCCGCGGCCGACAGCGACGCCTATGAGTACGCGATGATCCGCTCCGGCCGCCCGTTCCCCGTGCCGTTCGCGGCGGAGAGCTTCGATGGCTGGCGGGATCACCCTGTCCGCGGTGAGGTCAATGACGGAAACACAGCCCACGCCATGAGCGGAGTGTCCGGGCACGCCGGCTTGTTCTCCACCGTCGACGACCTGCTCACACTCGGGTCCGCACTGCGTGGCGAAGAGTTCGTGTCGGAAGCGGTGCTGCGCGAGTTCAGCGCGCCGAGCCGGATCGAACCGAGCCAGGCGATCGGCTTCCGCCGGTATGCGCTTCCCGTGGGCGGGCAGCAGATCACTCTGCTCGGTCACACCGGCTTCACCGGAACCTGGTTCGCCTTCGGGCTCGATCGCGAGTTCGTCATCGCCGGTGCGGCGATGCGGTTGTACGGCACCGTCGGACGACTCCCGACGGCCGGAGACGACGCCTCCCTCGAGCTTCCCGACCTTGTCGGGAATGATCCGATCTACGAGGTGCTGTTCGATGCCGCCGTCGACACACTCGCCGACGGCCCCGCTCCCGCGACAAGCGAGGCGGCAGAACGATGACCGACGAGATGAACACCGCTGATCTCGACCCGCGATCCGCCCCGGAGCCGGTGCTCAGCATCCGCGGGCTGACCGTCGCGTTCTCCACCTCGCGGGGCGAGATCGAGGCGATCCGCAACGTGGATCTGGACGTCGCCGCCGGAGAGACCGTCGCCGTGGTCGGCGAGTCCGGCTCGGGAAAGTCGACGCTCGCGGCCTGCGTCAACCGCCTTCTCGCCGACAACGGCAGGATCGTCGCGGGCACCATCACCCTGAAAGAGCTCGACATCACCGCGATGAGCGAGAAGGCGATGACCGGCATCCGCGGTAACCGCATCGGTCTCGTGCCGCAGGATCCGATGACCAACCTGAACCCCGCGATGAAGATCGGCAAGCAGATCGTCGAGGCGCTGGAAGTGCATGGTCGCGCCAAGGGCGACGCGGCGAAGCGCGAGACGATCACGCTCCTCGAGCACGCGGGCATCGCCGACGCGACCAGCCGATTCGGCCAGTACCCCCATGAGTTCTCCGGGGGCATGCGCCAGCGCGTCCTCATCGCGACAGCACTCGCCTGCCGTCCCGAGCTGCTGCTAGCGGATGAGCCGACGTCTGCCCTCGACGTCACCGTGCAACGCCTCGTGCTCGACCAGATGGGTGAGCTGGCGACGGAGATGGGTACGGCGGTCCTGTTGATCACGCACGATCTCGCGCTCGCGGCGGAGCGTGCCGATCGGGTCGCGGTCATGTTTCGCGGGGAGATCGTGGAGACGGGGCTCGCCTCCGAACTCGTGGCCGACCCGCAGCACGAGTACACGAAGCGGCTGCTCGCCGCCGCTCCTGGCATAGCGAGTGCGAAGGTCGCGCCGGTGCTCCAGGAGGGCGGCGACCGTGCGCGTGGAGGAGCGGAAGGTGCGCCGCAACCACTGATCCAGGTGATCGACGCGGTCAAGAAATACCGGATCCGCGGCAGGTCGGAACCGTTCCTCGCGCTCGATGGTGTGAGTCTGACGGTCCCGAAGGGCCAGACGGTTGCGATCGTCGGCGAATCCGGCTCCGGCAAGTCGACGACGGCGCGCCTCGCGCTGAAGCTTGAGGATGCGGACGGCGGATCCGTCCGCTTCCGCGGCGAGGACATCTCGACGTTCTCGCGGAGGCGCTTGCTGGAGTTCCGGCGATCCGTGCAGCCGGTGTTCCAGAATCCGTACGCTTCGCTCGATCCGCGATACACGATCGAGCAGGTGATCGATGAGCCGTTGCGCGTCCACCGGATCGGCAATGCGGCGAGCCGGAAGAAGGCCGTCGTCGACCTGCTGGATCAGGTCGCACTCCCCCGGTCGTATGTCGACCGCTTCCCCCACGAGCTCTCCGGCGGGCAGCGCCAGCGGATCGCGATCGCCCGTGCCCTCGCCCTCGATCCCGAGCTCGTCGTCATGGACGAGGCCGTGAGCGCGCTCGATGTGCTGGTCCAGGAGCAGATCCTCGACCTCATGGTGTCGCTGCAGCGCGAGCGCGGGCTTTCCTATCTGTTCATCAGCCACGACCTCGCGGTCGTCCGGCTGGTCTCACACTACGTCTACGTGATGCACGCGGGAAAGGTCGTCGAGAGCGGCGAACCGGACGCGATCTTCGACGCACCACGGGAAACCTACACGCGTCAGCTCATCGCGGCGATACCCGGCTACTCGCTCGCGGGCCACTAGGACGGGATCGGCGTGACAGGAGAGAGGCAGAACAGGTTCCCCCGTGCTGAGGGAGATCGACTCGCCAGATGGGATTCCCGCACATGAATGGTTCCGACATGCTCTGGATCTCGGCGTCCGAGGTCTTCGAACGGGTCACCGTGCTCGACGCGGTCCGCGCCGTCCAACGGCATCTCCAAGGCGGAGCGGATCCTGCTGAGGACTTCGACCGCAGCGTTCTCCCCGTGTCCCACGGCCAGGTGCTCATCATGCCGAGCGACTCCGCGGAGTTCTTCGGCGTCAAGGTGGCGAGTGTCGCGCCGGCGAACCCGGGGAGGGGCAGGGAGCGCATCCAGGGCGTCTATCTGCTGATGGATGCGGAGACCCTCACGCCGAGCGCGCTGATCGACGGCGCCGCGTTGACGACCCTGCGCACCCCCGCGGTCTCCGCCGCCGCGGCGGATCTGCTCGCTCCGGCTGAGGTGGAGCACATGGTCGTGTTCGGTTCCGGTCCACAGGCCGAAGGACATGTCGCCGCGATGAAGGCGGTCCGGCCGATCGGGCGCGTGACGGTCGTGGCGAGGAACGCTGAGCGTGCGTCGGACTTCGCGAGGAAGCTGCGCGCAGAAGGAACCGAGGCCCGCACCGGGACGAGCGGCGATGTGCGCGAGGCGCAGCTCATCGTCTGCGCTACGACGGCACGCGACCCACTCTTCGACGGGGGCCTGGTGCCCTCGGACTCGTGCACTGTCGCCGTCGGCTCGCACGAGCCGGATGCCCGTGAGCTGGATGTCGCTCTCCTCGGTCGCGCTCAGGTCGTCGTCGAGGACGTCGCCACGGCGTTGCGCGAGGCGGGGGACGTGATGATCCCGGTGTCCTCGGGTTCTCTGGATCCGGCATCGCTCGTCCCTCTGCGTGACGTCGTCCTGGGCGCGCGCGAGGTGGACGTCCGCAGACCGCGCGTCTTCAAGAGCACCGGTATGGCATGGGAGGACCTCGTCGTCGCGGCGGCGCTCTTCCGGGCCGTGCGCTCGCAGGACGGTTCCACCTCGGCGTGACCGCTCTTCCGTCTGCCCTTGAGGTGTTGTGGACCGGATGGGCGGAACCTACGCTGTCGGCCTGCTGATCACGCTGGCGAGCGTCAGCGCCGTCACGGTGTCGCGCACGCCGGGAAGCGCGGCGATGTGCTCCCAGATCTCGCGCACCCGATCGATGGATCGCGCCTCGACACGGACGAGGAGGTCGAAGTCGCCGCTCAGCACGTCGCAGCTCACCACCTCGGGGATCAGCTGCAGTTCTCCCAGCACGTCGACCCCTCGCATCCTGTCCTGTCGGTAGACGTGCAGGATCGCCGAGACCGTACTTCCCTGCGCCGTCGAGCGCCCGCGCACGATGGTGTAGCTCCGGATGTGCCCATCCCGTTCGAGCCGTTCGATTCGCTGGCGGACGGCGTTTCTCGAGAGGGAGACGCGCTGCCCGATCTCGGCATGCGACATCCGGCTGTTGCGCGAGAGCTCAGCGAGGATCTTCTCATCGATGCGGTCAGTCGGTTTCGGGTCCACGACTGCTCAGTCCTCTCCGTCTCCTTCGGAGGAACGCCCTGCGGTCATGCGGAGGACACGCCCCTCCTCGGCGATCGCGAAGGCCGTCGCCAGCGACGAACCCGCCGATCGCGCGTGCGCGGCGAACCGCTCCCCCATCAATCGGTAGCCGTCGCCGTCGGGATGCAGGTTGTCGTAGAGAAGGTGCGCGTCGTGCTCCGTGAAGAGGTCACGTCCGTCCATGTAGAACAGCCGAGAGTCCGTCACGGATCTGTCGCCAATCGCCTTTTCGGTGAGTGCCCGGATCCTCCGCAGCGTCAGCACCCCGTCGTTCTCGTCGAGAGCTCTCGGCGTGCCGAAGCACAACTCCGTCGTCCCCTCCTCGATCACGACGGTGGGGCCCGGGATGTCCTCATGGATCGGGCAGGCGATCGGCGAGATGAACACGATCGGCGTGAGCGGGTGTCCCTCACGAATCGTGTCGAGGAAACCGTGGATGGCAGGGATCAATGCCCGCGCCCTCATCACGTCGCCGTTCACGATGTTGATCCCGATTTTGAGCGTGATGACGTCGGCAGCGGTGTCGCGGATGCTCCGGGCTGTGAACGGGTCGAGGAGCGCCTGCCCGTTGAATCCGAGGTTGACAACGTCCACTCCGAGCCCTGCGGCCGCGATGGCGGGCCAGGTCCCCCGGGGGCCGTCCGCGTTCGAGCCGTGACTGATCGAGCTGCCGTGATGCAGCCAGGTGATCTCGCCACGTGGACTGGCGGGCAGCAGGGGAGCCGACGCGCGCACGCCGCGGATCTCGACCCAGCTGTTGTGCGGCAGCCAGATCACGACACGACGCTCGGAGCCGCCCGAGGAACCGAGCTGAAGGGAGAAGCGCGAGGCCGCTCCAGGCTCCTCCGTGTGGCTCTTGTCTTCGCGCACCCACAGCCGATGTCCTTCGTCGAGGGCGACTCGATCGGTCTCGACGCCGCCGACCACGGCGACGAAGGTCGACAATCGCTCGGAGCTGTCGGTCCCCTCCGCGAGATTGCGCGTGATCATGACGTCGAATTCGATCACATCGGCGAATGTCATGAAGTCCAGGTGCACGCCCGTCGTCTGGTTCGCCACCCACTCCATCACCGGGGATCCGTACTGTGCGCGCGTCCAGGCGGGCAGCCTTCGGGGAGCGATTCCCTCCCGCGTATGCTCGATCTCGAGAGCGCCGAGCACTGCTCCCTCCACGGTGCCAAGCGGAACGGCGGACAGAGCGTGCGTTGGCATGGTGAGCCCTACTGAATCGGCGCTGAGCAGTGAGTGGTGGTCGATTCGCCTTCGCGAGCGAGCACACTGACCATGTGGGAACAGAAAGAGGATATCAGCCGCCCACGACGGCTACGATTCCCACGAGACGGAAAGAGGAGATCATGAGCAGAGAAGCCCTAGTGGCACCCGGCGCACCGGCCCCGGCAGGACCCTACAGCCAGGCCGTCCTGAGCAACGGGTTCCTCTTCACCGCCGGTGTGCTCCCGCGGGACGCGGCGACCGGAGAGGTCCCCGAGAGCGTGGGCGAGCAGACGCGACTCGTGCTGCACAACATCCAGGAGATCCTGCGGCACGCGGGTGCCGAGCTGCACGATGTGGTCAAGTGCACGGTGCACCTGCAGGATCCCAAGCGAGATGCCGCCGAGTTCAACGCCGTGTACGCCGAGTCCTTCGCGGCCCCGTACCCGGTGCGAACCACCGTCGGCTCCGAACTCAACAACGTCCTCGTCGAAATCGACGTGGTAGCGGCCCTTCCTGCGCGCTGATACTCATGACGACCCCCGTGCCTCCCTCGGGCAGCCACCAGGAACACATGAGCCTCCGCTCGGCCGGTGAGCGATACCGGGCGAGACTCCAGCAGCGCTCGCTCTCCAGCGTGCTGCAGCAGCGAGTGATCGACAAGGAGAGGGAGACCCTCTCCGTCGCGCTCGACCGGGTGCTCGAGGACAACTCCGCGATCGTCCTCGCGGGCATCGTCGTCGCGGCACGCCGCCGGTTCGTGATGGGCAGCGGCAAGTCCTTCGCGTACGCGACGCTTCTCGCGCGCGACCTCTCCGGCGGCCTGGCAGAGGTCTTCCTCGTCGACAACACCGTCATCCGCTCCGTCGAGGTCCTGCGGGAGACGAAGCCGACGGACGTTCTCGTGGCGTTCTCCCTCCGTCGCTATCGACGCGACACGATCGAGCTGTGCGAGCAGTTCATCGCGGCGGGCGGGACCGTCGTCGCCATCACCGATTCGGAGGACTCACCGGTCACCGCGCTGGCGGCGGCGTCCATCGTCGTCCCCACGGACAGTGTGTCCTATGCCGACTCCCCCACCGCCATCGCCGCCATCATCCACCTCGTCACCACGCTGGCCACCGCGAGCGCGAAGGGCGCCAAGCGCCGGCTGGCGGAGCGCGACCGCATCAGCAACGAGCTGGGCATCTACCTGCAGGACTGAGGACGCGGCCGTCTCGCCTCTCACGAACGCACGTGACAACTCACTCAACATACGTTCGAAATACTCGCGCCTGAGTGACAGGCGCCCCGTATTCACTGGGTAACCTAGGATGATACGCGGCGAATCCTCGCTCCATCCGAGGGCAGCCCGAGTACGGACGAAGGGGTACCCCATGACATCACCGCGGTTCTCCGACGATCCGGCAGCACCGGTGCAAGCGATCTTCGACACCTTCCAGCGGCGGGTCGACGACGGGCACACGCCCGCCAGCGCGTTCGTCCTCTTCAGCGCGGAGGGCATCGAGCTCGAGGGAGGGTTCGGCCAGCTCCAGCTGGGCGGCTCCGCACCCCAGGGGCGCACGGCGTTCCGCATTGCGTCCTGCACCAAGAGCTTCACGTGCGCGACCCTCCTCCTGCTGCGCGACCGGGGACTCCTCGATCTGGACACGCCGATCACGGCGTTCGTGCCCGAGTTCACGCCGAACACGCCGCCATCCGATCCGGTCACACCGACGGTCCGGATGCTCATGACGATGTCCGCCGGGCTCCCCACTGACGACCCGTGGGGTGATCGGCAGGAGGCCATGACGCGGGCGGAGCTCGGGGCGCTCCTCCGGGCCGGTGTCCCCACGGTCTCGATCCCCGGCACCGCCTTCGAGTACTCGAACCTCGGCTACGCGCTGCTCGGCCAGGTGATCGCCTCGGTCACCCAGCGGCCCTACATCGAGGTCGTCACGGAGGAACTGCTCCGGCCCCTCCGGCTCGACTCCACCGGGTTCCGCGCCCAGGACGCCGGCAGCGAACTGGCCCTCGGCTACCGACGGAGCGGTGACCGGTGGGTGGAGCTGCCGTTCTCCGATCCTGGCGTCTTCTCCCCCATGGGCGGCCTGTTCTCGACGCCGCACGATCTCGCCCGCTGGGCGGGCTGGCTCGCTTCCGCGTTCTCGCCCGCCGGCGCACAGGACGGGCCGCTCTCTCCGGCAAGCAGACGCGAGATGCAGCAGATACATCGATCGATCGCCGCAGACCCCGACGCACCCGAGACCTCGCACGGAGAGCAGGGATACGGGTTGGGGCTCTTCGTCGAGCGGGATCCCGTCTGGGGCACTCAGGCATACCACTCCGGGGGCTACCCCGGCTTCAGCACGCATATGCGGTGGAGCCACGAGGCGCAGATCGGCGTAGTGGGCTTCGAGAACGCGACGTACTCCGGTGCGAAGGTGCCGGTCGCCGAGGCGCTCGATCTGGCGGTCCGCCACCTCGGCCGCCGAGTCGTCGGCGCGGCACCCTGGCCGGAGACCGTCGCATTGCGGGAGGCGGCCGAATCCCTCGTGGTGGCCTGGGATGACAGCGTCGCCGACAGGATCTTCGCCGACAACGTGGCGCCGGACATCCCCTACGACGAACGTGTGGCGACGATCGCCTCCGCGATCGAGAGCGTGGGCGGCCTGGAGCCCGAGCACACCCGTGACGCTTCCGAGGCGCGGGGCGACTCCCCGGCTCACCTGGTGTGGCATATCCCCGGGCGCAACGGACGACTTCGGTGCGAGATCCGCCTCACGCCGACCACCCCGGCCGCCATCCAGACCTTCATCGTCACGGCGGTGTGACCCGTTCGGCTCCGGTCGCCGGAGCCGAACGGGCATCAGTGGAACAGCGTGTGCACGACGCTCTCGATGCCGTAGTCGTCGTCGACGATGTAGGCGGTGCGCCACTTGTCGAGGGTGGTGCACGGATGCGAGATGCCGAACGCCATGAGGTCGCCGACCCGCACAGGGACGGCGTCCGGGCTCATGCGGATCAGCGCATGCTGATCGTTGAGCCGGGTGACGCTCAGCCCCGTCAGCTCGCTGACGACGCCCTCCCTGCGGATCGCCAGCGGTACGGGCATCCCCTCGTCGTGGGAGACGTCACGCTTGCCGACACCGGCGATGGCCAGTCCCGGCTCGGGCAGCGACAGCACGACTCCCCAGACCTCCATCGCGGGAGTCAGCCGCGGCTTCCCCACCCGGGAGGGCACGTCCCCGTGGGACGCGGCATAGCTTCCGTGATCGTGAGCCAGATAGCATCCGCTGCGAAGCACGACGGTCGCCTCGGATGGCGACAGCGCGCCCCGCACGCGTTCGACCACTGCCGGGTAGAAGCGTGACCCGCCGAAGGTGGCGATGGCGGGAGCGACGACGAGCCCGCGGTCGATCAGTTCCCTGACCGCCACGACACCGGAGTCGAGGTAGTCGTTGATGGCGTCGTCGCGTTCCGTCCCCGACAGCTTTCCGAAGACGCCCTCGTACCCCTCTACGCCGATCAGGTCGAGAACGCGTGTCGCGGATGCCGCTGTCGCCACTTCGATCACCTCATCCACCGTCCTCGCGCCGGAGCGAAGGCCTCGGGCGCCGAGTTCGACCAGCACGGGCAGCGGCGGAAGGTCAGCGGCGACCTCCTCGAGGATGCGCTCGATGAGCGTGATCGCCTCGACCGAATCCACGAGCATGGTGATCTGGAACCCGGGATCGCTGCGCCGCATCTCGCTCATCGCGCGGAGCCCCGCCCGGTCGACGACCTCGTTCGCGATGAGGATGCGGCGCACACCGTGATCGAAGAACGCCGCGGCCTGCGCGACGGTCGCGACTGTCGCAAGCTCCGCTCCGTACTCCTGCTGCATCTGCCACAGCTCCGGGCTGAGGTGCGTCTTGCAGTGCGGCGCGAGGGTGACATCGTTGTCCGCGCAGAAGTCCCGCATCTCCGCGAGATTGTTGGTCAGGGCATCATGCTTGAGGACGAGCACCGGGAACTGCACGGCGCCGTCGAACACATTCTGTGTGGCATGATTCGGATCACTCATGGGTCTCCCTCGATGAAGCCGTCTCCATCGCGTGGAGCAATTTTACGCTGCCTATATTAGCGCGGCCGAGTCGTTGCATGCGGGAAAGACAGCAAAGAGAGCGGCATACGATAGCATTTTTGCAACCTAAACTGACGCAATCGACCGCAGGGTCGAGGAGAAGAGGACTGGCATGCGCGCGATGATCTCGGCTGACATGGAAGGTGCCACCGGCGTCACCTTCCCCCTCGACGTCGAGCCGCGCGGGGACGAGTGGCATCGGTTCCGCAAGCTGTTCACCGCCGATGCCAACGCGGTCGCGCTCGGCCTTCTCGAGGCGGGCGTCGACGACATCGTGATCAACGAGGCACACGCGTCGATGCGCAACATCCTGCTGGAGGAGCTCGACGAGCGGGTGCGTCTGCTGACGGGTCGTCACAAGCCGCTGGGGATGATGCAGGGCATCGAGGAAGCGGATGCCGTGGTCTTCCTCGGCTACCACGCCGGCGCCGGAGAGAAGGGAGTCCTCTCGCACACCTACCTCGGCAACTCCATCCTCGGCGTCTGGCTCGACGGCGAGCCGGCGAGCGAGGGCTACCTCAACGCGGCGCTGGCGAAGGAACACGGCGTGCCGGTCATCATGGTCACGGGCGACGACAAGGCATGTGAAGATGCGCTCCGCTACGCGCCGGACGCCGAACACGTCGCGGTCAAGGAGTACGTGAGCCGGTACACGGCGATCTGCCTTCCGCCGGCGCGGGCCTTCCAGCTGCAGCGAGACGCGGCCGGGCGGGCCGCGGCGCACGCAGGCCGCACCGATCCTCTGACTCGTGCGCACCGCATCGAGGTCGAGTTCGACGCCGTTCAGCTCGCGGACACCACCGCGAACATCCCCACGGTCGAGCAGACCGGCGATCGCCGGATCGCCTTCGATGCCCCGACGATGACGGATGCGATGAAGGCGTTCAAGATCGTCTCGACCGTCGCTGCAGCCGCCCGCGAGGTCTTCTACGACTGAGCCGGGCCTCGCGGTCGTCATCCTCAGGCCGATCGAAGCCGGCGACCCGCACGCCGTCCGGTGAATCCCTGCGTGGAGACCACCTCCACGCCGTTCACGTAGACGGCGTCGACACCGCGGGGACCACGCTCGGGATCCGCGTAGGTCGCACGGTCCTCGATGCCGGCGGGATCGAAGACCACAAGATCCGCGGCGTATCCTTCGGCGATCCGGCCGACGCCCGGAAGCCGGAAGGTCTCCGCCGGCAGCCCCGTCATGCGGTGCACCGCCTGCTCGAGTCCGAGCACTCCGCGCTCCCGCACGTAGCGGCTGAGCACCCGCGGGAAAGTCCCCCACTGCCGCGGATGCGGCTTGCCGGGAAGCCCCGGCGGCAGTCCATCTGAGCCGATGCTGGTGAACTCGTCGCGCATCGCCGCCTCGACGTCGGCCTCGCTCATCGCGAAGCAGATCATGCTCGCGCGCAGGCGCTCCGAGAGCAGGACGTGCACGAGGGCATCTGCCCCGTCCACCCCGAGCTCCCTCGCGGCCTCCTCCAGCGTCTGTCCCTCGAAGCGTCCGTCGTACGTGCTGGCGATGAGGATTCCCGAGTACCCACCGGCCTGCGCCACGTGGTTGTCCCAGTCGTCCATCGCGAGCTCTCTGCGTAGCGTGGCCACGATCTCTGGCCGTTCGAGCGCCGCAAGCAGCTCGTCGTTGGGGAGACCGGCCAGCCGCGCGGGCAGGCAGGAGGCGAGGCTCGTGCTCGACGCGGTGTAAGGGTAGACGTCGAAGCGCACGTCGACCCCGGACGCCCGTGCGTCGCGGGCGAGGGCGAGGGTCAGCGCCACTTCCCCCCAGTGCGCTTTGCCCATCGCCTTGTGGTGAGAGATCTGCACGCGCACGCCGGCATCGCGCCCCACGGTGATGGCCTCCTCGGCGGCGGCGATGCGATCGCCGCTCTCGCTCCGCACGTGGGACGCGTACAGGGCGGGACGGCCGACGAGCGAATGAGCAAGATCCACCAGCTCCACGGTTCCGGCGAAGCGGCCGGGAGGGTAGACCAAGCCGCTTGTGAATCCGACGGCCCCGGCATCCAGAGCGGACTCGAGCATTCGCCGCATCTCCGCCGCCTCCGCGGCGGTCGGTTCCCGGGCTTCGAAACCCATGGCTGCGATGCGCAGCGTGTTGTGCCCGACGAGGGGCGCATAGTTGGTGATGTATCCGGCTCGATCTGTGAGCGCGAGAAAGTCGACGAACGACTCCCCCTGCCACTCCTGCACGGGGAAGAAGCGCTCGAGGTAAGAACTGAGCGCCTCTCCCCGCTTTCTGGATCGGGGCGCGAGACTGAGTCCGCAGTTGCCCACGATCTCCGTCGTCACACCCTGCAGGATCTTCGAGACGTCCGCCTCGGCTCTGAGCGGCGCGTTGTCTGCGTGCGAGTGCGTGTCGATGAACCCCGGGGCGACGACGCGGCCGCCGAGGTCGCGCACCGGAACGCTCCCGTGCGAATCGCTCGCCGGATCGATCGAGACGATCTCCCCGCCGTCGATGGTCACGTCGGCGACATAGCCCTCCGCCCCGGTCCCGTCGATCACCAGGCCTCCGGCGAGCACCGAGCGCGTCATGACACCCCGCCCAGCCAGGCGTCGTGAACGAGTCTGGCCATCCGCGCGATGCACTCCTGCCCCTCGTTCGCAAGACCGTCCCCCGCCTCGTCGGCGTCGGTCATGAACGCCATTGTCACCGTGTCCTTGCCGGCGGTCAGCACCGCGACATCCGTGCAGATGCCGGGAAGCGAACCCGTCTTGTTGGCGATTCTGAGTCGGTCGGGAGCGTAGGCGTCCCATGGGAGGTATCGGGGAATCGTGCCTCGATAGATCTGCTCGGCGGCCACAGCCCGTGTCGCCGCAGCGCCGGGCAGCCGGTCCTCCGCCAGATCGCGGAGGTAGCGTCCGAACGCCGCCGGGGTCGCCCGGCCCATCGACCGCACCGGCGCACCCGACACGTATCCCGCGAACTTGTCCAGGTGGATCCCGTCTCCGATGACCCGGTCGATCACCTGATTGGCACCCTCGACGGTCAACGCGCGCAACAGGATGTTGGTGGCGGTGTTGTCCGACAGGCAGATCATCAGCCAGGCAGCATCCCGCAGAGAGATGTCACGCGGAAGATCAAGATGCTGCAGAATGCCGGAACCGTCCGCGAGGTCGCCCTCATCGATGTGGGCGATGTCGTCCCAGCTCGCCCCGCCCTCGTCAGCGAAGGCGTGGAACGCGGTGAGGAGCGGGAGCTTGCACGCGCTCGCCGTGGGAAAGTACTCGTCCTCGCGCCGGGCGACCGTGGCCCCCGTGCTCAGGTGCGACACGGAGTACCCAACCCGTCCGGCGAAGCCGCTCGCCTCGCGCTCCAGCTCGTCGGCCAGCGCGCCCATCGTCACACCTCCGTCAGGAACTTCTCGAGAATGGTCGCCCCGATCTCGAGCGCGGCGATGGGCATCCGCTCATCCACGCCGTGCATGCCTCCCTCGCGGCGCCCCTCCGGATCACGACCGAGAGGAGCGAAGCCGTACCCCGGGATCCCGAGCTTCGCGAAGGCCTTCGCATCCGTGCCCCCACCGAGCAGGTAGGGCAGCACGACCGCCTCGTCGTCGGCGGCGACGATGGCGTCGGCGATCGCCGAGAACCACTCGGAGTCGAAGGGCGCGGAGATCCCGGGCGCCTCGGCGATGAACTCCCGGGTGACACGCGGTCCGAGGAGATGATCGATCTCCTCGAGCATCTTCTCCTCCGTGCCCGGGATGCTCCGCACGTCGATCTCGGCCTCGGCCACTCCCGGGATGACGTTGACCTTGTAGCCGGCCTGCAGCACGGTCGGATTGAGCGAGCCCCGCGTGGGGACGTCGCTGCGCAGCACGGGCCCGAGGGCCACGAGCGCGGCCTCGACCCCCTCGTCGGTGGAGAGGTCGACGGCGATCCCGAGTTCTGCGGCGGTCTGCTCGATGAAGGCGCGACTGGTCGGGATGAGGGAGATCGGCCACCCGTGGTGCGCGAGACGACCCAGCGCGTCGATCAGATGCGTCACCGCGTTGTCGGCCCATCCTCTCGAGGCATGCCCGGACTCGCCTGTGGCCCGCAGCCGCATGTGCAGCGTTCCTCGTTCCGCCGTGCCGACGGGGTAGAACCAGTGGGTCTTGCCGTCGGCATCCTTCTCGCTCACCGGAGTTCCGCCGCCCTCGCTGATCGCCGCACCCACCCCGGCGAACCACTCGGGGTGCTCGGACACCAGCCACTGAGCACCGAAGGTGCCGCCCGCCTCCTCATCGGCCACGAAGGCGAACACCATGTCGCGCCTCGGACCTGTCCCCTTCTCCTTCCAGCGCAGAAGAGTGCTCAGGGTGCTCGCGACCATGTCCTTCATGTCCATCGCCCCGCGGCCCCAGATGTAGCCGTCCTTGATCACGCCGGCGAACGGATCGACCGACCACTGATCCGCTTCCGCCGGGACGACGTCCGTGTGCCCGTGCACGAGGAACGCGTCCAGGCCCGACTCCCGCCCCGGCACCCGCAGGAGCACGTTCGCGCGACCCGGTGCGGACTCCAGGACGACGGGCTCATACCCCACCGCTGTCAACCGCTCCACGATGTAGTCGGCCACCGCTCGTTCCCCGTTGGGGCCGCCCGGACCGTAGTTGCTGGAGTCGATCGCGATGAGCTGCGAGCAGAGCTCGACGACAGACGGGGAAATCGGGGAGCCCACAGCGATGGGTGAGAGGGCGTCGCTCATAGTCGGTTCTGTACCTTTCCTTCTTCACGGGGCTGCGAAGCTTTGGCAGCCCGCATGTTTCATGACCGGGGTGAGTCCATCGTGGGAACCACCGAGAGGAGTTCCCTGGTGTAGGAGTGCTGCGGGTTGAGCAGCACGTCTTCGACCGCGCCCGACTCGACGAGTCTGCCCTTATGCATCACGATCACCCGGTCGGCGATGTTCCATGCGAGCCCCAGGTCGTGCGTGATCACGAGCGCCCCGAGGCCGAGCTCGCGCTTGAGCTTGAGGAGGAGGGCAAGGATGTCGCCTCGCACGGACGCGTCCAGGGAGGCGACCGGCTCATCCGCCACAAGGAACTGCGGCCCGAGGGCCAGCGCCCCGGCGATCACGACACGTTGGCGCTGGCCGCCCGAGAGCTCCCGCGGAAGGGAGCCGAAGAACCGCTCCGGGGGCGTCAGCTCAGCCTGGGTGAGCGCCTGCGACGCGCGTTCGCGCTCTTCGCCCGGCAAGGAGTGGATGCGGATGCCCTCGGCGACGGATTCGTAGACGGAGTGCTTCGGGTTCAGAGCGTCGCTCGGATCCTGCAGGATCAGCTGGACGTGGCGCCGGTACTCCTTCAGCGCACGCGCCTCCTGCGCCAGGGGCTTTCCCCGGAAGAGCACTTCGCCGCTGTCCGGCGCCTGAAGCCCGAGCAGCGTGTGCGCAAGGGTCGTCTTGCCCGACCCTGACTGGCCGACGAGTGCGGTGATCTCCCCCGCGCGGCATTCCAAGGAGACGTCGTCGACGGCTTTGACCACGCCGTGCCTGCCGTGGAACGCGACATTCACGTTGCGCGCCGAGAGCAGCACCTCGCCGAGCTGCTCTCGCTCATCGGTCGCCACCGCCGCCGGAGCCGTTACCTCACCATGCCGGCTGACCGGGTTGAGACGACTCTCCGGATCCCCGATCAGGGGAAAGGCTGCGGCGAGCGCGCGGGTGTGCGGATGCTGCGGATCGGTCATGACGTCGTGCGCCGCGCCGAGCTCGACCACCTCGCCGGCATACATCACCGCGATCCTGGTGCAGACCTTCGCCAGCACGGAGAGGTCGTGGCTGATCATGACGAGCGAGATGCCGCGCTCGCGGATCAGGTCGGTGAGCACCGTCAGCACCTGGTCCTGCACCACCACGTCGAGTGCGGTCGTCGGCTCGTCGGCGATGATGAGCTGAGGTTCGCAGGCGAGCGCCATCGCGATCATGACCCGCTGCTTCTGCCCCCCGGAGAGCTCGTGCGGGAAGGATCGCAGCATGTGCGGCTGCAGATCGACCTGAGCGAGCAGGTCCGCCGCCCGTCGCTCGCGCAGCGCATCGGTGCCGTACTTGCCCTTGACGTGGATCGCGAGTGCCTCGGTGATCTGCCTGCCCACCCGCTGAACGGGATTCAACGAGTGCATCGCCCCCTGGAACACGATGGCAGCGTCACCCCAGCGCACCACTCGCAGCTCGCCCCAGCTGAGCGTGTTGACGTCCTTCTCTCCGAGGAGGACCTTGCCGCTCACCCGTGCATTGCGGGGAAGCAATCGGAGCACCGACATCGCGAGCGTGGATTTGCCCGAGCCCGATTCGCCGGCGATGCCCAGGCTTCCCCCTTCGGGCAGGACCAGGTTGATGTTCTTGACCGCGGCGACTGCACCCCGGCCCTCTTCCGATTGCGTCTCGTAGACGATCGACACGTCCTCGAAGGTCAGCGACGGCATCAGCGGCCTCTCAGATTCGGGTTGACAATGGACTCGATCGCACGGCCGACCAGGGTGAATGCGAGCACGACGATGACGATCGCGACACCGGGCGGGAACACCATCCACCAGTAGCCCGCGGTGGCGGCGCCACTGCTGAGGGCGGTCTGCAGCATCGCCCCCCACGACGTGTCGCCGCTGCCGATGCCGAGGAAGGACAGCGTCGCCTCGGCATTGATCGCGGAGCCGATGGCGAGGCTCGTGCTGGTGAGCACCAGCGGCATCACCCCAGGAAGCACGTGCTTCCCCAGGATGTGCGTGTGTCCTGCGCCCAGAGCGGTAGCACGCTTGACGTACCCTCTCGTCTCGATCGACAGGGTCTGCGAGCGCACCAGTCGCGCCGTGCCCGCCCACGAGGCCGCCCCGATCGCGATGATGAGTGTCAGCAGCCCTCTCTGCAGCACGCTCGCGAGCACGATGGCGAGGAGGAGGGAGGGGATGACCAGGAAGAAGTCAACGATGCGCATCAGAACGGATGAGCGCCACCCGACGAAGTGACCGGCCAGCAGCCCGAACACCGTGCCGATGAGCACCGACATGACCGTCGCGGCGATCCCGACGGTCAGCGAGACGCGCGCTCCCCACATCAGCATCACGAGCACAGACCTGCCCAGCGGGTCCGTCCCCAGCGGATGCTCCCACGACGGTGGTGCATTGAGGGCGTTGTGCACCTTGGTCGGGTCCAGGAGCGACTCGTTGGCGATCAACGGGGCGGCGACGGCGATGCCGATGAAGACGATGAGGACGATCAGGCCGAACATTCCGGTCCTGCTCCGGCGGAAGTCCGCCCAGAACTCCTGGAACCGCTGCCGCCTGCGGGCTCGGGTCAGTTTCTTCGCGCTGGCAAGGGGACGCTCGGCGGCGCTCTTCGCGTCGGTTGTTCGCTCTGTGATGGTCATGCGGACGTCACCCTCGGATCGATGGCACGGTAGACGAGGTCAGCGGCGAAGTTCATGAGGATGATGATCGAGGAGAACACCACGAACGTTCCTTGCAGTAGAGGGAGGTCAGGACCCGAGAGCGCCTGGAAGGTGAGGAACCCGAGTCCGGGCCAGGAGAAGACCGTCTCCACGGTGACAGCTCCGGCGATGAGACCGCCGATCTGCAGGAAGACGATCGTGATCGTCGGGAGCAGCGCGTTCGGCACCGCGTGCTTGCGACGGACGGCGTCCTCCGTCAGCCCCTTGGCCCGCGCGGTGGTCAGGTAGTCCGACGTCATCTCCTCGATGAGGGATGCCCGCATGATCAACGAGTACTGGGCGTAGCTGACGGCCACCATCGTCGCGACGGGGAGGGCCAGATGTCGTATCAGGTCCCACGCATAGGGGAGTCCGGTGAGATTCGCGCCCGGCGTCACCATTCCCCCCGCAGGGAGGACATGCAGCACGCCCGCGAAGATGAGGAGCAGGATCAGGCCGAACCAGAAGGTGGGCATGGACCAGAAGATGAGGGCGGTGCCGGTGCTCAGGGTGTCGAACCAGCTCCCCCGCCTCCACGCCGCCCGCTGCCCGAACCACAGGCCCAGCGCGATCGCGATCCCAGCGGAGGTGGTGGTCAGCAGAAGGGTCGGGAACAGGTAGTCCATGATGAGGTCGGAGACCGGCGCGCGATACGTGTAAGACTCGCCGAGGTCACCCTGGAACAGGTGCTGCATGTAGATGACGAACTGTGTCCAGAGCGGCTGATCGAGCCCGAACTCCTTTTTGAGCTGTTCGAGTTGCGGCCCGAGGACCGGCCTGCCCCTGGTCAGGCTGGCGACCGGGTCGCCGGGAAGGATCCGAAAGGCGAAGAAGCTCATCAGCACGACCAGGATCAGACTGATCGCCACGCCCACGAACTTGCTTGCGACGTAGCGCAGATAGGTCGATGACCTCATGGAGGTCTCCCCGCCGGCCACGCCGGGAGCTTCGGTCATCTGGATGAGTTCGGTTTCCGACATCGCGCTATCCCGTGACCCTTCCCGGCACCCGTCGGGCCCGACTGCTCTTGACTCTCCGCATCGCCACAACCTCCGTTAGCTTGGTCGAATCAGCAACCTTCATCGAGGGCGCCGTGTTCCGTGCTCTGCCCGCCCGGCCGTTCGTTCCCCCGGCACGAAGCCGAGGGAACGAGCGGTCAGTCGGGCGATTTCCTACTCGCGGTCCGCCGCTGTCTTCCGACGGCGGACGACCATGACGGCCACGCCGCCCGCGACGATCACCAGTGCGACGATCACGACGATCCACGCCCAGCTCATTCCGCCCTCTGCGGGGGAGGCGGGCGAGGCCCCGTCTTCCTGGCCCACCAGCGTGAGGTCGTGGAAGTCCTGGTAGGCGGTGAAATCGTTCTGGATCTTGGTTACGTGGGCGATCCGGTCCGTACGGTACGCCTGCAGAGCAGCCGGGTAGTAGAGGACGGCGACCACGGCCGCTTCGTAGTGGATGGTCAGCGCATCCTGCACCAGCTTCGTGCGCGTGTCCTGGTCGAGTTCAACGTGCTGCTTCTTGTACAGCTCATCGAACTCGGGGTCGCACCAGTTGTCGGCGCTACCGTTGCCGGCGCCGTCCGCGGCCGGAGCCCTCGTACCGCACGTGTTGATGTACAGCATGTAGTCGGGGTCGATCGGGTTACCCCAGCCGTTGAGGGTGAGGTCGTAATTGCCCGTGTGCCGCCCCTGGTCGCGCTGGTCGATGCTCTGCGGCATCAGCGTGACCTTGATGCCGATCTCCTTCAGCCACGGCTCGATGAACGAGGCGATCTGCGGTTCGGCTGCGCCGGAACCGTCGAAGGTCAGTCGCAGGTTGATCGGGTCGCCGTTCTTGTCCACTCGGTAGCCATCGGCGCCCTTCGTGTACCCGGCGCTGTCGAGCGCTTCGTTGGCGGCATCCGGCGAGTACGGGTCGACGATGTCCTCGTAGTCGCTGTAGTACGGCTTCGTCGGCGGGCCCAGGATCTCCGGTCCCGTCCATCCGTGCCCACCGAGCACCTTGTCGACCAACTGCTGCGTGTCGATGGCCTGGCGGATGGCCTTGCGCACCACCACGTCGTGAAGAACTTCAGCTCCGTCGCCCATCGGCGTTCCATCGAGAGTCGTCGATCCCACGTTCATGGAAAGGCCGAGGTAGCGCCCTCCTCCGGTTTCGACGGGCTCGATGTTCTCCGCACCGGTCAGTGAGTCGAACTGCGAGGCGGTGAGCCTGTTGGACCAGTCGATCTCTCCAGCCTTCAGGGCCAGGACCTCTGCGTCCTTGTTCTTGTAGCTGATGACCTCGATGCCGTCCAGCTTGGGAACTCCGCGCCAGTTGAGCGGGTTGGCCTTCATGTGCGCCGACACCCCACGGGAGTATGAGCTCATGACGAAGGGGCCCGATCCCACGACGTTCTCGATGTTCTCGTAGGTCTCCGGGCTCTCCATGTCGGCCCAGATGTGCTTCGGGGTGATGTAGAGCTTTCCGGGGTTGATCGCCTGAGGGGTTTCCGTGACGATCTCGACGGTGTCCTCGTCTATCGCAGTGACGGAGGCGACATTGTCAGCCAAGTTGCCATTGGCGATGGCGAGCTTGGGGTTGGTCATGATGGTGTTGTAGTTCCAGGCGACGTCCTCGGCCGTCAGGTCTTCACCATCCGACCACTTCAGGTCGGGGCGAAGCTCGTACGTCCAGGTGTTGCCGTCGACGGTCCACTTCTCCGCCAGGCCGGGGCCGTCTGCACCATCGGGAGCAGTCGGCATCACCAGCGATTCGTACTGGATCTGCGCCAGGTCGAAAGAAGCCTGGTTGAGCATCGTGAAGGGGTTCATCGTGTCGATGACGCCTCCACCTCCGACGGGGATACGTAGGATATTGTCCGAACTCTCCTGCGCCTGCGCAGAGACTCCGGCGGATGCACCTCCGCTGCAGAGTGCCACCACCAGCCCTGCACTTACTAGGGGAACAAGGCGTTTTGTGATTCGCATGAAATCTCCACTTCTACGGTGAACGGGATTTGAGCGTCGTCGCTTGAGCGCAAGCTTAGACTGCATATCTCTGTCGTGAGAGGTCCGCATGTCGAGACAGGACTGATGACTTCTCGACGGTGCACATTGCCACGACTCTTGGTCGGAACGGTATGGATGGATGGTGGATTCACACCGATGTCGACGGTGCTCGGGAACGGACGATCGTCATAGGCTCACGAATTCGTCCAGCCACGCGACGAGTCGTCGACCGTAGTCGACGCGGTGCGACGGCCGACCGGTGACCACGAACAGGTGCGAAGCGCCCGGGTAGACGACCATCTCGGTGGCCACCCCCTGCGTGCGCAACGAGACGAACCACCGCTCCGCCTGATCCATCGGGCAGCGTTTGTCCGCCTCGCCGTGGAGGATGAGCGTAGGGGTCGTCACGGCGCCGACCGAGAGGTAGGGCGATTGCGCCTTGAGTGTCTCCTGGTCCCCCCAGGGCGTGGCGTCGAGCTCGCAGAGGATCTCAGGTCCGCCCTCGTCCGAGGAGGTCACGCCCATCGTGTCGCAGATCAGGCCTCCGGCGATCGCCGCCGCGAAGCGATCCGTGTGCGACGTCAACCAGCAGGTCGAGTATCCGCCGTAGCTGTATCCAGCCACCGCAAGCCGCTGGGGGTCGACGATCCCCTCGGCGACCAGCGCGTCGATGGGCTCGAGGAAGTCTGCCTCGTCGCCGTGGCCCCATGCCCCGACGTTGCCGTTGAAGAACGCCTCGCCGTACCCGTCGCTGCCCACCGGATTGACGGTGAGGATGGTCCACCCCCGAGCAGCCAGCACCTGCTGGTAATAGTGAGATTGATCGAACGCCCCGTTCCAGGCGTTGTGCGGCCCACCGTGGATGTCGAGCAGCAGTGGACCCCGGTCGGGAGCGGACGGATGCCGGGTGACCCATCCGTGTACGGTCCGGCCGTTGCGGAGTGTGAACGCACGCTCTTGCGGCTCGATGAGCCGGATCTCGGCAGCGATGCCGGCGTTCTCTGTACTGCGTGCCAGTTCCTCACCGGTCGACACGTCGACGACGAGGACGACTCCGGGCGAGGTCGGCGTCACGCAGACGATCGCGACCCGGTCGCCGGCGACCGACATCCCGGCGATCACCTCCGTCGCGGATCCCCTCACATGCCGCACAACTCCTGCCTGGGAGATCGAGAACAGCTGCGTCGCACCGCCGTCCCGCGCGCAGAAGTAGATGATGTCCCCGTCGCCCTCCCAGGGCATCGCACCGGGATAGCCGGGAGAGCCGAGGACGAGGTTGCGGTCGAAGGTGGCCGTCAGGTTGTCGACTTCACGGCCGTCGCCATCCACTCGCAGCAGGTACTGAGGACCGGCGCCGGGATACTCACGCCCGACCACGATCATGCCGTCGCTTGATCGCGTCCACCACGCGGCCAGAGCGGCACCGTCCTTCAGCGCCAGGAGTTCGGGCGCGGCGGGCTCCGCGGCGCGTGCATCCAGTCGATATACGCCGCTGGTGGCCAAGCGATCGGCATCCGGTTGTCCGCCGCCGACGGTCAGGAGGGACTCTCCGTCGGGATGCCAGGAGACGCGCCTGGTGTTCCATTCGACTTCGGTGAGCGCACGGCATTCGAGGGTCGCGACGTCCAGGACGTGGACCTGCGAGCGTGCCATGCTCATCTCGCTGCCGTCGTTCTTGTACCCGAGGGTGCGCACGACGATCGGCGACGCGGTGTCACGCGAGTCGCCCGCCGGGTGCACCGGAGCGTTGAAGGCGATCCGCCCGCCATCCGGACTCCACACGGGAGTTCCGGCACCGTGAGGCAGTCGCGTCACGGCGACCGGCTCCCCGACGTCAGACATCCGCAGGATGTGGATCTGAGGAACGCCGTCGACCTCTCGGAGGAACGCGAGAAGCTCACCGTCGGGCGACCAGCGCGGAGACACATCCGTCGTGCCGTCCGTCAACGCCGACGATCGATTGCGGGAGACGTCCAGCATCCGCAGGGCGTGCTCGTGCTCGTCGGTGCGGGTGTTGACCGTGCGCACCGAGTAGACGACTCGCTGCCCGTCCGGTGACAGGACCGGATCAGAGGGGAGTTCGAAGAGGTCGAGGTCGTCGAGGGCGGGAGCACGCTTCATCAAGTGTCCTTACGTCGGTGCGGGGCTAGCGGAGCGGGTCGAACATCGGCATCAGGGGGTCCACCGGTCCGCCGGTGATCGCGGAGGCGAGGTAACGTCCGGTCAGCGGCCCGAGCGTGACGCCCCACATTCCGTGGCCTCCCGCGACGAAGACGCGCGGCGACCTGGTGGGGCCGATCAGCGGTAGGCCGTCGGGAGTGCAGGGGCGGGCTCCGAACCACTCCTCCCTGCGGTCCTCCCAGTCGATGCCGGTGAGCATCGGGCGGACAGCGCTGACGACGGAGGCGATGCGGCGGCGATCGAACGGTCGCTCGACCGAGCTCAATTCCATCACGCCGCTGATCCGGAATCGATCTCCCAGTGGAGTGCAGGCGACGTGCTGGCCGGGGAGGTCGATGGGGTGGGTGGGCATGATCTCGGGGACGACGCTGAAGCTGTAGCCCTTCCCGGGCTGCACCGGCTGGCGGACGCCGAACGGCCGCGCCAGCTCGCCGAGCCAAGTGCCATTCGCGATCACCACCGCATCCGCCGCCAGCGATTTCTCACCGGCACTCCGCACCTCTACGCCGCGCGCCCCGTCGCGGATCTCCGTGACGTCGAAGTCGCCGATGATCTCGCCACCACGTCCGCGGACGGCGCGGGCGAGAGAGTCCACGAATCGTGGCGGATCGATGTAGCGCTGTCCGTGCAGTCGGAGGCCGGTCGTGACCCGATCGCTGAGCACCGGTTCGATCGCTCGCAACTCGTCCCCATCGACGACGTCGTAGTCGGCTTCGCCGCCAGCCTTCACGACCGCGTCCAACGCCCGTGCCAGAGTGTCCCTCGCCCTGTCGGAGACGAAACCGTTGAGCAGCGGCTCGGCGACATGCGTGGGTTCGTCGACCGCGTCATCGGTGAGCTCGTCGAACGCGTCCATGCTCACCCGATTCATCTCGGTGAACACGGCCATCGCCGACCTCCAGGCCGAGGGCGCCGAGTGGATCGTGAATCCGGCGAGGAATCGGATGAGTCGCGGGTCGAAGAGTCTCGGGATGCTCAGGGCCGCTTCGCGCCGGAACATCGCGCTGGCTCCGTACCGGAGCATGGCGGGCTCAGGTAGCGGGACGGTCAGCGCGGGTGCCAGCCATCCGGCGTTGCCCCAGGACGCACCAGCCGCGACTCCGATTCGGTCGACGACGGTGACCTCCACTCCGCGTTCCTGGAGGAAATAGGCGGTCGAGAGACCGACGATCCCCGCTCCGACGATGGCGACTCGCTCTGGCTCCACAAGTTGAGGCTAGCGTAATATATGCGACGTATCCTCAAGGTGTACATGAGAAGGACGCGCGCCGAATGCCCAAACCTGCCGAGAAATCAAGCGATGATTTACTCACTCCACTCAGGATTCGTGTCAAGATACGTCTGTGAGCACGTTCTGAACCCGAGTTCCGATGGACCGGCATCCTTCTGTCCGCTACGACCAGGAGAGGCACCAGTAGAACCATGCGTGAGCTCGACGCGATCAATCGCCAGATCCTCTCGGAGCTCCGCGCCGACGCGCGGGTGAGCCTGGCCCGGCTCGGTGCGATGGTCCATCTCTCCCGCAATGCCGTGAGTCAGCGGATCAGGCGCCTCGAACGGGATGAGCACATCCTGGGGTACACGATCTCCGAGCGGCACCCCGGTGAACAGCCTCGTGTCAGCGCGACGCTGCTCATCGACCGTCATGACCGCGTGCGCGGTGTCGACGTCATCACCGCCATCGACGCGATTCCAGAAGTCGTCCTGAGTGACGTGGTCACGGGAGAACTCGATCTCATCGTGCGGGTCGAGGCCGCGGATCCCGAACGTCTACGCGAGGTCTGGACGATGATCGCGGCCCTCCCCGGGGTGCGGAACATCACCACGGCGATGTCGTTGCGCACGACGACGAACCGCAGGTTCTGATCCCAGGATCTTCCTGACGAGGGTCGGACGCCGGCGGTGCGAGAGGCGGAGTGTGTGGCTCCTCCGCGGACCGTTCGGCAGCGCGCACCCCGAGACACCGCCGAATCGGCATGCTCCTCGGTCGTTTCGGCCGTAGGGGGCGGTACAGCCGCGGAGTGATAGTGGGAGCATCATCCCGCTCACGAAGGAGTATGCAGAGATGCGCACGTACAACCTGGCACTCATCGGCTTCGGCGGCGTCAACCGTGCTCTCGCCCAGCTCATCGTCGAGGATCCGGCCCGCTTCGCGCCCCTGGGCTTCGGGCTCAAGGTCGTCGCGATCACCGATCTGCTGATGGGATCGCTCGTTCAGAGCGAAGGCATTGACCTGGGGACAGTGCTGTCCTTGCCCCGCGGCACGACGTTCGCGTCGTTCGCCGGTGGGTCCGCGACCGCCGACAATGAGCGCGTCATCCGGGACAGCCCCGCAGACGTCGTCGTCGAGGCTACGTTCACGGACCGGATCGACGGCGAGCCGGCAGCGTCTCACGTGCGTTGGGCATTGGAATCAGGAAAGAGCGTGACGACGACGAACAAGGGTCCGGTCGCGTTCCACGGCGAGGCGCTCACGAGGCTCGCCGCGGACAACGGCGCCCTGTTCGCTTACGAAGGGACCGTGCTCAGCGGGACCCCGGTGCTCGGGCTCGCACGCGATCAGCTCGTCGGCCTGTCGATCCGCGGCTTCCAGGGGGTGTTGAACGGCACCTCGAACTACGTGATCGGCCGCATGGAGGCCGGGCTCTCGCTGGAGAGCTCTGTCGCGGAAGCGCAGGCCGAAGGCTACGCGGAGGCCGATCCGACTGCAGACATCGGCGGATCCGATGTGCAGCTGAAGGTGGCGATCCTCGCGAACGAACTGCTCAGCGCCGGCATCTCGCCCGCCGATGTCGACACGACCGGGATCAGCGGCCTCACGGCGGACGACATCGTCGACGCCGCACGCGAGGGGAAACGCTACAAGCTCATCGGCTCCGCCCGTCGGACAGAGGACGGCCGGGTCGTCGCGGATGTCGTTCCGCAGGCGGTCGGGGCTGACCACCCGCTGGCCCATGTCCCCGGCGCAACCAACGCCGTCTCGTTCGAGACCGACCTGCTGGGAACGGTCACGATCACCGGCCCCGGAGCCGGTCGCATCGAGACGGCCTTCGCGCTGATCACCGACATCATCGCCATCCACTCACACGAGAAGGAGAAAATCGATGCCTGACGTACTCGCCGCCCCCACGCACGACGACCTGGTGGTCGTCGACAAGTTCACCGGCGCGGAGATCGCCACTCTCCCCTCGTTCACGGTCGAACAGGCCCTGGACGCGCTGGACGTCACCCAGTCGGCCACAGCGACCGCGGCCGCGCTCCCGCGTCACCGGCGTGCAACGATCCTGGAAGGCGCTGCGGCACTGCTGCGCGAGCGCTCGGAGAGCGTGTCGCAGCTCATCGTCTCGGAAGCAGGGAAGACCATCCGCCAGGCACGGAAAGAGGTCTCCCGCGCGGTCAACACGCTTCTCCTCTCCGCGGCGGAGGCGCGACGCAACGCCGGCGAGGTCATTCCCTTCGACTCCTTTCCCGGTGACGAGAACCGTCTGGGGTGGTACTCACGTGAGCCGCTCGGCCTGATCGTCGCCATAACCCCTTACAACGACGCGCTGAACCTCGTGGCACACAAGCTCGGTCCGGCTCTCGCTGGCGGCAACGCGGTGCTGTTGAAGCCCGCGCAGCAGACTCCCCTCACCGCGCAGCTCCTCGTCGATCTGCTCTACGAGTCGGGGCTCCCCGAGAACGTCGTCACGGTCGTGCGAGGAAACCGGCACGTGGCGCAGGCCCTGGTTCGGGCGAGGAATGTGCGCATGGTCTCGTTCACAGGCGGTTTCGCTACCGGTCAGGCCATCGCCGCCTCCGCCGGCATCAAGAAGCTCGCCATGGAACTCGGCGGCAACGCGCCCGTCCTCGTGTTCGAGGACGCTGATCTCGACCTCGCCATCGAGGCTGCGGTCTCGGGTTCCTTCTGGGCGGCGGGGCAGAACTGCATCGGCGCGCAACGCATCCTCGTGCAGCGATCCGTCTTCCCCGCCTTCCTGAAGGAGTTCGTCGCCGCGGCCGACAGTCTCCTCTCGGGGAATCCCCGACTCGACGCCACGGACGTCGGCCCGATGATCAGCGCGCAGGCGGCGGAGACCGCGTGCGCGAAAATCCAGGAAGCCGTCGCTGACGGAGCCACGCTGCTCACGGGCGGAGAGCGGAACGGCTCGGTGCTGACTCCCGCGGTCCTGACGGGCGTTCCGCGCACGTGCCGCCTCTGGCACGAGGAGGTCTTCGCCCCGATCGTCATCGTGGAGCCGTTCGACGATGAACGATCCGCGATCTTCGCCGCCAACGACAGCGACTACGCCCTGCAGGCCGGCGTCTTCACCAGCGACCTGAATCGCGCACTCCGGGTCGCAGACGCCATCGACGCCGGCGGTGTGATGATCAACGACTCGTCCGACTACCGACTCGACTCCATGCCGTTCGGCGGGAGCAAATACGGTTCGATGGGGCGCGAAGGCGTGCGATTCGCCTACGAGGAGATGACCCAGCCGAAGGTCGTGGCGATTTCACGATCGAGCACGAGGCAGTGATACACCTGGACCAGCCTCGCGCTCGGGATGACACGCAGAAAGCCGATCCGACAGCCAAGCCTGTGCCGACAGCCGGTTACCGGACAGCAAGACGGGAAAGGAAAATCATCTCTGACCAGCAGAAAAATGGCGGAGACGGAGGGATTTGAACCCTCGGTCCCCTTGCGAGGACTCCACCTTAGCAGGGTGGTGCACTAGGCCTGACTATGCGACGTCTCCAGGCATCCGGCACGAGGACGGATGCGCGTAGCAAGCATAACCGTTCGCGCGGCGAGGAGCGAACCCGCGACCGGACCCGCCGCAGCGAGGGTCAGCGGTGACCCTAGCTGACACGACGCTGACGGACCTCGCGGCGCCGGACGGCCTGGCAGAGTAGGGGTATGACTCTCGTCGCCGGCGTCGACAGCTCGACGCAGTCCTGCAAAGTCGTCATCTGCGACGCCGACACCGGGCGTGTCGTGCGCTCCGGCCGCGCCGCGCACCCCTCCGGAACCGAGGTGGATCCGCAGGCTTGGTGGGATGCCCTGCAGCAGGCGATCGCCGAAGCGGGAGGAATCGACGATGTCGCGGCGATCTCGGTCGGCGGCCAGCAGCACGGGTGCGTCGTGCTCGACGCCGAGGGCGCGGTCATCCGACCTGCGCTGCTGTGGAACGACACGCGCACCGCGGGAGACGCCGACAGACTGGTCCGGGAGCGCGGCGACGACGGCGCGCGATGGTGGGCGGAGGCCACCGGGCTGGTCCCGGTCGCCTCGTTCACGGTCAGCAAGCTCGCCTGGATCGCCCGCAACGAACCCGATAACGCGGCTCGCATCGCGGCCGTGTGTCTGCCTCACGACTGGCTCACGTGGCGTCTGGCGGGCAACGAGCCCGGCCGCGCCGACCTGAACGCGCTGACCACGGATCGCTCCGACGCTTCGGGAACCGGGTACTTCGACGCCGAGACGGGAACCTACCGCGAAGACATCGTCGAGGGGATTCTCGGACGCATGCCCGTCCTCCCTCGCGTTCTCGGCCCGGCTGAGCGGGCCGGGACGACGTCGTCCGGGGCCGTTCTCGGGCCGGGTGCCGGCGACAACGCCGCGGCCGCGCTCGGGATCGGCGCTCGCACCGGCGATCTGGTCGTGTCGGTGGGCACCTCCGGCACGGTCTTCGCGGTCTCCGACATCCCCACCCGCGATGCGAGCGGTCTGGTTGCCGGCTTCGCCGATGCGACGGGTCGGTATCTCCCCCTCGCCTGCACCCTGAACGCCTCTCTCGTGCTCGACGCCACCGCGAGGCTTCTGGGAGTCGACCACGTCGCGTTCGACGAACTCGCCTCCTCAGGGGCATCCGACGGGCTCCGCCTCGTGCCGTATCTCTCCGGTGAGCGCACGCCGAATCTTCCCGACGCGACCGGATCGCTCCTCGGGATCACCCTGGGGAATCTCACCCCGGCCGCGCTCGCGCGCGCTGCGGTCGAAGGCGTGGTCTGCTCGCTCGTCGACGCCTGTACGGCAGTCGAGCGTGCAGGGGTGCGGGGGTCGCGGGCCCTGTTCGTCGGCGGCGGTGCGCGATATCGTGCGCTTCAGGACGCCGCTCGCGCGACGTTCGCGCTACCCGTCGGCTTCCCCGAGCCCGCCGAGTACGTCGCGCTCGGCATGGCGCGCCAGGCGGCGAGCGTGCTCACCGGCAAGATGCCCGACTGGGCCACACATGCCGCGGTGTCGGCGGGAACGGGCGACACCGAGCCGTTGGCCGCCTATCGACGCGCGACCGCGACCCTGTGGGGCGACTCAGCCATCCGCTGAGGGACCTGGTCCGATCGTCGCTCGGCGACCTCAGCGGCCCACGTTGCCGTTCGAGCAGGTCTGCTGAGCGGCGGAGGTGCCGCGGATCGACGAGGGGAGCTCGGCCACGTCGTCCGACGGCGTCGCCGACGTCGTGGGCGTAGGCGCAGTGGTCTCGCCCGCTTCGGGCTCCTTGACGACCACGCCGTCGTTGCTCGTGTTCTCGTGCGTGATCCGCAGCTGCTTGTTGGCCGCGATGGCATCCCAGAGCTGCGTCGCCGCCGCCTGGTTCGGCACGACCTTGTTGCGGTCGTACGGGTCGTCGACGGTGGGGTACTGCACGAAGACGATGTCCTCGAACGGCACGTCCTTGACGGCCAGCGCGATCTGCGCGATCTTCATCGGATCGGCGAGCGACGTGGATGCCTCGACGTTGTTCAGTCCGGTGTCGGCGAGCTTGAGCATGGTGCCCACGTTGCCCAGCACCTCACCGCTGATGAGCTTGCGCACCAGGCTCGACATGTACTGCTGCTGGTTGCCGATGCGTCCCAGGTCGCTGCCGTCGCCGACGCCGTGCCGGGTGCGCAGGAACTGCAGAGCCTTCAGGCCCTTGATGGTGTGGTCGCCCGCAGCCATGTCCAACCCGGTGAAGCGGTCGCGGATCGGGTTCGCCAGGCACACGTCGACGCCGCCGATCGCATCCGTGATCTCGATCACGCCACCGAAGGTGACCTTCGCCGCGAACTCGATGTCCTCACCGGTGAGCTCCGAGATGGTCTTGGCGACGCAGTTCAGGCCGCCCTTCTCCCCGCCGTGGTCGTACGCCACGTTCAGCGGCTGCTTGCTCATCGCCGAGCGGGTGTTGCCATTGATGTCCGCGCACTCCGGGATCGGGATCATCAGGTCGCGCGGAAAGCTGACCGCCGTGATCCGGCGCGGCTCGGCCGACACGTGCACGAGCAGGTTCACGTCGTTGAGGGTGCCGCCGGCATCCTTGCCGGTGCAGCGCTCCTTGAACAGGTGCGCGTACTTGGGCTCGCAGGTGTCCACGCCCGTGAGCAGGATGTCGAAGCCGCCGTCGTACGCGGCGATGTCGGGCGGCAGTTCCTTCTGGTCCTCCAGCTCGACAGCATTCGCGCTCACGGTGCCGAGCAGACCGCCGAAGACGAATCCGGCCACGCCGATCCCGCTCACCAGGACGACCGCCATGGCGATGCCGATCAGTTTCAGCAGCTGACCCGTCGCTCCGGGGGAACGCAGCTGACCGTGACGTGCGACCGGGTTCCGGCGCTTGCTGGACTCGCTCACTCAGTGCCTTTCAGGACTTTCCGCGGAGGGTGTGGGATTCGAACCCACGAGACATCTCTGCCCACTGGTTTTCAAGACCAGCTCCATCGGCCGCTCGGACAACCCTCCTCACCCGGTTCACACCGGACGATCAGGCGTCGAGTCTATCCGGTTCCCTGAGGTCGCGAACACGCCGACATCCCATTTTCACGTGCCCACCTGGGCGGATCCTGGATTGGCTCCTCCCCGCGCCGCGTCCTGGCTCGCCGCGCCCGGTCACGCCGTCGGCAGGAGCGTGCGCAGAGCCGTGGCCAGCCCGCCGACCTCGACGTGCGTGGTCTCCTCACCGGCGGCCTCCTTCACCTCGTCAGGAGCCTGGCCCATCGCGACCGCGCGCCCTCCCCCGGCGAGCGCCCAGCCGAACATGCCGATGTCGTTGCGGCCGTCGCCGGCGACGAAGACGGTGTCGCCCGTCATGCCCAGGCGCTGGCGCACCCGCTCCAGAGCCGTGCCCTTGTCGACACCGTGCGGCGCGATGTCCAGCCAGGCGGTCCACCCGACGGCGTACGAGACCTCGTTCAGTCCCGCCTCAGCCACCAGCCGCTGGAAGTCCTGCTCGTCGTGCTGCGGCGAGACGACGACGATGCGTGAGACGGGCTGCTCGGCGAGCTCGTCGAACTCCACCTCGTAGCCCCCGTCGAGCGTCCAGTCGTCGACGGCGTCGGTGTACAGACGTTGTCCCGAGCCGAGCTCGACCATGTAGCGCGCCTCGGGCAGCCTGCCGCGCAGCAGCTCGAGCACCGGTGCAGGATCGAACACCTCGACGTGCCACCGCTGCCACTCGCCGTCCACGCGGCGCATGATGACCGCCCCGTTCGAGCACACCGCGTACTCGGCCGTCAGGCCGAGCTCCTCGATGTAACGACGCGTGCCGCCCCAGCTGCGCCCCGTGGCCAGCATCACCTCGTATCCGGCGTCGCGCACCTCGGCCACGGCCTCGCGCACCTGCGGGCTCAGCGTCTCGTCCTGCAGCAGGATCGTGCCGTCGATGTCCAGGCCGACGAGACCGCGGAAGCTCACTCGGCGCCCTGTGCGTCGATGGCGTTCTCCGACCATCCCCGCGGTCGCAGCACCTCGATGCCGCCCAGGTACGGTCGCAGCACTTCGGGCACCGTGACCGAGCCGTCCTGCTGCTGGTGCGTCTCGAGCAGCGCGACGATCCAGCGGGTGGTGGCGAGCGTACCGTTCAGCGTGGCGACGTTGCGCGTCTTCGCCTGAGCCCCATCCTCCGCCTCCGGCCGGTAGCGCACGTCGAGACGGCGGGCCTGGTACGTCGTGCAGTTCGAGGTCGAGGTGAGCTCGCGGAATGCACCCTGCGTGGGCACCCAGGCCTCGATGTCGAACTTGCGCGCAGCGCTGGAGCCCAGGTCGCCGGCGGCGACATCGATCACGCGGTACGACAGGCCGAGCGCTGTCAGCATCTCCTCCTGCAGCGCGACCAGGCGCTCGTGTTCGGCCTCGGCATCCTCGGGCGCGGTGTAGACGAACATCTCCAGCTTGTTGAACTGGTGCACGCGGATGATGCCGCGGGTGTCCTTGCCGTGCGACCCGGCCTCGCTGCGGTAGCAGGTGGACCAGCCCGCGTAGCGGAGGGCCCCGGCGGACAGGTCCACGATCTCGTCCTTGTGGTACCCCGCGAGCGGCACCTCGCTCGTGCCGACGAGGTACATGTCCTCCTTGTCGAGGTGGTACACCTCGTCGGCGTGTTCGCCGAGGAACCCGGTGCCCTGCATGATCTCGGGGCGCACGAGCGTCGGCACGATCATCGGCGTGAAGCCGTTCTGCAGCGCCTTGTCGAGGGCCAGGTTCATCAGCGCGATCTCGAGCCGTGCGCCGATGCCCTTGAGGAAGTAGAAGCGCGCGCCCGAGACCTTCGCGCCCCGCTCCATGTCGATGGCGTCGAGCAACTCACCGAGTTCGAGGTGGTCGCGCGGCTCGAAGTCGAAGCGGGGGACCTCACCCACGCGACGCAGCTCGACGAAGTCCTCCTCGCCGCCTGCGGGGACGCCGTCGATGACGACGTTCTCGATGCGGTTCAACGCGGATGCGGCCGTCTCGGCCGCCTCGTTGGCGGCCTGCTGAGCGGCCTTCACGCGGTCGGCGAGCTCCTTGGCCTGCGCGACGAGCGCGGCCTTCTCGTCCTTGGGCGCCTTGGCGACGGTCTTGCCGAAGGCGTTCTGCTCGGCGCGCAGCGACTCGAACAGGCTGAGTGCGTCACGTCGCGATCGGTCGGCCTCGATCGCCGCGTCGACGGTTTCGGGCGCGTTTCCGCGCGCGATCTGTGAGCGTCGGACGAGCTCGGGCTCGTCGCGGAGAAGGGCGAGATCGATCATTGTGCAAGTCTATCCAGCGGCCCTGACGCCTCCGTCGCCCCGATGCGCTCCCGCGGCGGGGTTCGGTCGTAGAGTGGCGGCATGTCGGCATCCGGGAGCGAGAGCGCGCACGCCGCTCTCGTGCTCAACCCGGTGAAGGTGGATGCCCGGCGCCTGCGCTCCTCGCTGACGTCCCTCTCGAAGCGGCATGGCTGGGCGCCGCCCCGCTTCTACGAGACGAGCATCGAGGATCCCGGCCAGGAGATCACGCGCAGAGCACTGGCCGAAGGCGCCTCTGCCGTGCTCGCGGCGGGGGGCGACGGCACCGTGCGCTCGGTGTCGGAGGCGATGGCCGGCACCGGCATCCCGTTCGCGGTCGTGCCCGGCGGCACCGGCAACCTCTTCGCGCGCAACCTCGGGCTGCCGTTGCTCGATCCCGATCGCGTCATTGAGTCGGTCTTCACCGGATTCACCCATCGGGTGGACATCGGCTGGGCCGCGCTCACCCGCGAGGACGGCACGCGGACCGAGCATGCCTTCGTCGTGCTCGCCGGGATGGGGCTGGATGCCGACATGATCGCCAACACGCGCCCGGATCTGAAGCGGAGCGTCGGCTGGGTGGCATATCTCGACGGGGCCGCGCGCTCGCTCCCCGGCGCCCGGCCGTTCCGCGTCGTGTATCAGCTGGACGATGGCCGGCTGCACTCCGCGAAGGTGCACAGCATGCTGTTCGCGAACTGCGGCGCGCTGCCCGCGGGCATCGCGCTGATGCCGGATGCCTCGCTCGACGACGGGACGATGGACATCGCGGTGATCCAGCCGACCGGCCCGCTCGGGTGGCTGGGCATCTGGCGGAAGGTGTGGTGGGACAACTCCGTGCTGCGCCGCACGCGCGCGGGCCGCCGAGTGCTGGATCGCCGCGGCAAGGAGAACTCCATCCGCTATCTGCGCGCCGGCAGCGCTGAGGCCGCGATGGTCGCGCCCACCTCGATCGAGCTCGACGGCGACGAACTCGGCACCGCGGTGCGCATCGTCTGCCGCATCGAGCAGGGCGGTCTCACGATCGCCCTGCCCGCTGGACACGACGTGTCACGATTCTGACCCGCGCCGCCCGGGTCAGCCGAGCACGTCCACGGTCCCGTCGAGCCCGCCGCCCTGCAGAGTGAGCGTGAAGGGCGAGTCGTCGTCCGCAGGCTCCTGATCGAGCACGACGACGGTCGTGCGCGGCGCGAAGTCCATCGTGCACACGCCGTCGATGTCGGCGAAGGTCACCGTCGCCCCGGCGCCGGACTGCTCGATCCTCTCGACCTGCGGCTGGCAGGAAGACGATCCCCACGTCAGCAGCACCAGGCCGCGGTCGTCGAACCAGCCGGCGGAGGGCCCCTGATCGCCGGTCGACAGTCCCGGTTCGAGGGCCCCGACGAAGCCGTCGAGGCTCTCGTCGTCGATCACGTCACCGTAGGTCACGCGCACCTCGACGTCCTGTGCGGCGTCGACTCCCTCCGGAACGCCGACGATCGCGGCCCTCGGTACGAGGTCGTCGGTGCAGGCCTCTGCGGCATCGCCAGGGGGGTCCGCCAGCGTCACGTCGACGTTCTGACCCTTCCCGGTCACCCCGTCGGCGACGGGACGGCAGCCGGCGCTCGATGATCCCCAGGTGACGACCGCGAAGGAGCGCCCTCCGTCGAGCCAGGCGACCTCGATGTCGCCGGCGCTGCGCTCGTCGGGCTGAGCCGGGCCGGATGCTCCGGACCCGGTCGCCGTGCTCGTCGGTGCCGGCGAGGAGGGAGCGGTCGAGCATCCGGCGGCGAGCATCACCGCACCGGCGAGCACGAGGATGGACGGGACCAGACGCGAAGGGCTCATACCTCCCAGTGTCCGCGACGGGGCATCCGTCTCAAAGCCGCGTCACTGCAGGGCGGAGGTGAGGCGGGCGAGGTTGTCGAGCACGGTGGAGCGCAGCGGCTGCTGCATCCACTCCTCGAGCGTGAGCTCGCGGCTGAGCGCACGGTACTCGTCCTCGACGACGCGCATCTCGTCGACGAACTCCTCGCCGCGCACGAGCATCGAGACCTCCATGTTCAGACCGAATGAGCGCATGTCCATGTTGCTCGAGCCGATCACCGCGACCTGGTCGTCGATCGTGAGGCTCTTGGTGTGCAGGATGTACGGCTTGGGATACATCCAGATGCGGATGCCGGCGCGCAGCAGCGCCTCGTAGTAGCTGCGCTGCGCGTGGTAGACCATCGCCTGATCGCCCTGCTCCGACACGAACAGCTCCACCTGCACGCCCCGGTCGACCGCAGCCGTGACGGCGAGCAGCAGCGCCTCGTCGGGCACGAAGTACGGACTGACGATCATGATCCGGTCCTTGGCCGCGTAGAGCAGACCGAGGAACAGGCGCAGGTTGTTCTCGACCTCGAACCCGGGCCCCGAGGGGACGATCTGGCAGTCCAGATCTCCGGTGCCCGACTCCACGCTGGTGATGTCGATGCCCTCGGGCACCCGGTCGGTCTCGGCGTAGTAGTCGCTGAGGAACACCGCGTTGAGGCTCGCGACGACGGGCCCGTCGACGCGCACCATCAGGTCGACCCAGTGCAGCCCCTGGCGGATGTTCTTGGGCAGGTTGTAGGAGGAGTCGGTGATGTTCTGCGAGCCGACGAAGCCGACGCGTCCGTCGACGACGAGCAGCTTGCGGTGATTGCGCAGGTCCGGACGCTGAATGCGGCCGCGCAGCGGCTGCACGGGGAGCATCAGGTGCCAGTCGGCGCCCATCCTCTCCAGCCGGCGGATGGTCTGGCGGTATCGCGGCTTCCAGCGGTTCGCCCAGTAGTCCAGCAGCACGCGCACCGGGATGCCCCGGGCGGCCGCCTGCTCCAGCGCGTGGAACAGGTTCTCCGTCGCCGCGTCGTACTGCATGATGTAGAACTCGATGTGCACGTAGCTCTCGGCACCGCGGATCGCATCCGCCATCTCGTCGAGCGACTCCTGGTAGTCGCTGATCAGGTGCGCCCCGTTGTCGCCGGCGAGGGGCAGCGCGCCCATCTGCTGGTTCATCATGACCAGTGGCGGGAACCAGTCCGGCGCGTCCGGACGCAGCGTGCCGAAGTTCAGGTGACTGCCCGTGTCGGCGATGTACTCGTTGATGCGCTCCTGCTTGCGCCGTCGTGCTCGGGGCAACTTGGGATTGCCGATCAGCAGGAACAGCAGCACTCCCACGACGGGGATGAAGAAGATCGCGAGCAGCCAGGCCATCGCCGAGGTCGGGCGCCGATTGCGGGGCACGACGATGATCGAGACGATGCGGACGGCGAGGTCGATGATGAGGTAGCCGAGCGCCAGCCACCACGGCCAGGATTCCAGCCCGAAGGTCACGATCGCACCCCCTCCCCGCCCGCGCGACGACGTCGCTCTGCATCAGAGTAGCCGCAGCGCACGACAAAGCCGGCAGTGCGGCCGAGCGCGAGCGTTCCGGCAGGGCCGGGAATCAGGATGCCCTGGGCGGGAGTCCCCGCGCCGCGCGCTCCTCCGCCTCGATCTGGGCGTGCACCCGGCGTTCGGTGCGGTCGAAGCGCATGATGCCGCGCAGCACCACGACGAAGACCACGCTCACGCCGATGGTCGGCAGGATGGACCATGCCGCAGCGACCCAGAAATTGTCCACGGCTCCATCGTACGCCGCCTTCCTGTCAGTCTCCCTCCACAATCGGCCGCCATCGACCTGCTCTGCACAGGTGCCGGGTTCTCACCGTCCGAGCGTCGCCGCGCACGGGCACACTCCCTCACATGAGCACGATCATCCACGCCACAGATCCCGCCGAGCTCCTCGGCCTCGTCCCGGCCCTGGCCGGCTTCACGCCGCGGCGCAGCATCGTGATGCTGCCGTTCCACGGCGCACGCACCTACGGCGCCATGCGCGTCGATCTGCCCTCTCCCGAATCCGACCCCGACGAGTTCGCCGAAGCCGCTCTGCACGCCCTCCTGCAGGTGAGCGAGATCGATGCGGCGGCCGTGGTCGTCTACACCGACGTTCCGCCGCAACGGGTGCCTGACGGCATCCTGCTTCCCCACCTGACCGTCGTCGAGACGCTGGTCGAGGTCCTCGCCCAGACAGGCCTGCGCGTGGTGGACGCGCTCTGCGTCACGCCCGACGGGTGGGGCGACTACCTCGACGAGGAACCGGTCGTCCTGCCCCTCGAAGACATTCCCTCGCCGACCGGCATCCCGGGCATCGGCGATGTCAGCGGTGACCAGACGGCGGGAGCAGAGCTGCCGGCCGCAGACCTCGTGCAGCGCGAGCGTGTCGGCCGTGCGCTGCGCGAGCTGGACGAGGTGCTCGACCGGCACCGGACCGGTCGCAGCAGGCCCGCCTCCGGCGAGAACCCGCTCACACTGGTGGTGGCCGACACTCTGCTCGATGACCTGCCGGCGTTCGCGGAGGACCTTCTCGACGCACCCCACGACGAGGACCCGTACGGGTGCGCCGCCCTGCTGTGGTGCCTGAACCGTCCGGTGCTGCGCGATGCGATCCTCGTGCAGTGGGCGACCGACGAGGAGTTCGGAAGCCGCGCGCTGGGCGCCCAGCTGGACTACGCCGATGCGGGTGCCGAGATCCCGCCCGCCGTGGGCGACGTGTTCCTCGGTCGAGGTCCGCGACCCGACTCCGACCGCCTGGGCTGCGCCCTGCAGGTGGTCCGGCGCGCGGCCGCGCTGGCGCCGCGCCATGCCAAGGCGCCGGCCCTCACCGCGGCCGCGTGGCTCGCCTGGGCGCTGGGGCGCTCGTCGCAGGCCGGGCAGTACGTCGATCAGGCGCTAGAGATCGATCCGGAATACGGGCTCGCGTCGCTCATCGCCGGCACGCTGTCGGCCGCCGTGCTGCCCGAATGGGCGCTGCGGCGGCCGTGACGCCTGCTACTTGACCAGCGGGAAGAGGATGGTCTCGCGGATGCCCAGACCCGTCACCGCCATGAGCAGACGATCGATGCCCATGCCTATGCCTCCCGAAGGCGGCATGCCGTGCTCGAGGGCGCGCAGGAACTCCTCATCGACGGGCATGGCCTCCACATCGCCGCGCGCGGCGAGCTTCGCCTGCTCGACGAAGCGCTCGCGCTGGATCACCGGGTCGACCAGCTCGGAGTACCCGGTGGCCAGCTCGAACCCGCGGACGTACAGGTCCCACTTCTCCACGACGCCATCGATCGAGCGGTGCTCGCGCACCAGCGGCGACGTGTCGACAGGGAAGTCCATCACGAAGGTGGGGCGCACGAGGTCGCCCTTCACGAAGTGCTCCCACAGCTCCTCGACGAGCTTTCCGTGGGTCGCGTGCGGCGGGATGTCCACCCCGTTCGCCTCGGCGAACGCGATCAGATCCTCCACCGCGTCCTGCGGCGTCACCGCGCGACCGCACGCCGCCGACAGCGAGTCGTACATCGAGATGCGGTCCCACTCGCCGCCGAGGTCGTACTCGGTGCCGTCGGCCCAGGTGACGGTGGTCGAGCCCGCGACCGCGAGGGCGGCGTTCTGCACGAGCTCCTGGGTGAGCTCGGCCATCTGGTTGTAGTCGCCGTAGGCCTGGTAGGCCTCGAGCATGGCGAACTCGGGCGAATGCGTGGAGTCGGCGCCCTCGTTGCGGAAGTTGCGGTTGATCTCGTACACCCGCTCGATGCCGCCCACGACCGCGCGCTTCAGGTACAGCTCGGGGGCGATCCGCAGGTACAGCTCGGTGTCGAACGCGTTGGAGTGCGTGATGAAGGGGCGGGCGGACGCGCCGCCGTGCTGCACCTGCAGCATGGGCGTCTCCACCTCGAGGTAGTCGTGGCTCGTGAACGTGGCGCGCAGACTGGCGTTCACCGCGGCGCGGGCACGCACCGTGACGCGGGCCTGGTCACGGACGATGAGATCGAGGAAGCGGCTGCGCACGCGCGACTCCTCGCTCAGCTCGCCGTACACGTTCGGCAGGGGCAGGATCGCCTTCGACGCGATCGCCCAGTCGTCGGCCATGATCGACAGCTCGCCGCGGCGGCTGGAGATGACCTCCCCGTGCACGAAGACGTGATCTCCGAGGTCGACGAGCTCCTTCCACGCCGCCAGCGACTCCTCGCCCACGTTCGCGAGCGAGACCATCGCCTGGATGCGCGAGCCGTCGCCGGCCTGCAGAGTGGCGAAGCAGAGCTTGCCCGTGTTGCGGCTGAAGACCACGCGGCCCGCGACGCCCACCGTCTCGCCGGTCTCGGCACCCGCTTCGAGCTCACCGTACTGCGCGCGCAGCGCCGGGATGGCGTGGGTCACCGGCACGCCGACGGGGAACGCCCCGCCCCCGGCATCCGCACGCCCCGCGATCAGCTTCTCGCGCTTGGCCAGACGAACCGCCTTCTGCTCGAAGACGTCGTTCTCCTCCTCGGTCCCCGACTCCGTCGAGGGGGCAGCGGCGGTGGTCGGCGCAGACGCGTCAGTCATGGGTGGGGGCTCCTTGCAGAAAGTCCTCACAGTCTACCGGCGAGTCCCCGCCGCGCCTGGGCGATGCGCGAGGGTCGGGTTAGCCTCGAACACATGCGATACGACCTCCGCACGCATCGGTCCCCCGTACGAGCGCGTCTTCTCATCATCCTCACCGTCGCGCTCGGCGCGCTCGCCGGGGCGCTGCCCGCAGCCGGCGCAGCAGCCGACGTCGACGACTTCTCCTACTCGTCCTGGGACTCCCGCTACGAGGTGTCACTCGACGCGAGCGGGCGCACGGTCGCGCACGTGACCGAGACCCTGGTGGCCGAGTTCCCCGACACGGATCAGAACAAGGGCATCATCCGCGGCTATCCGCAGCGGCTGAACGGTGCGGGGCTGGGCGTCGAGATCGTGTCGGTGCAGGATGCCGACGGCCGCGACGTGCCGTATGAGACCGAGACCGAGGACGGCATGCTGCTCGTGCTGACCGGGAACGACGACTACGCGCACGGGTCGACCACCTATGTCATCGAATCGACGATGCGCGATGTCATGATCCACGGCACCGAGACGGGCAACGACGAGTTCTACTGGAATCTGCTGCCGCTGAACAGCACGCAGGCCATCGGCCGGTTCGACGCCGCCGTCGTGTTCTCGCCCGAGCTGGCCGATGCACTCACCGGTGACGTCGCCTGCTATGCGGGCTTCGCCGGGGAGCGGAACCCCTGCACTTTCGCCGGTCCCGACGCCACGTCGCAGGGTGCAGCGTTCACGTTCTCCTCGGGCGACCGCGCTGCCGGCGACGGCGTCACCGTCGCGATCGGGTTCGAGGCCGGCACGGTGACGCAGCCCGCCGCGCGGATGCCTGACCCGGTCGCCGACTTCGGCCCCGCCCTCGTCGGACTCGGCTCGATCGGGATGGCCGCCGGCGTGTGGGCATCCTTCGCCGCGCTGGTGCGGCGGCGCCGGACGGCGACGGGGATCGTCGTCGCCCAGTTCGACGTGCCGGCCGACCTCCCCCCGCTGGCGGCGGCTCCGCTCGTCCCGGGGGCCCCGAACCCGGTCCCGGCGCAGATGGTGCATCTGGCCGTGCAGGGCGCCGTCCGGCTCGAGGAGGAACCGGATGCCAAGAAGCGGCCGGCTCTGCGCCTGCTGGACCGCGCCCGAGCCGCGGACCCGCTCGACGCGGCCGCGCTCACGTCGCTGTTCCCGCGGGATGCGACCGTGCGCGCCATTCCCCGGTCCAGCACGAAGTTCGCCAAGCGCATGGAGAAGCTCACCGCGAAGGGACGAGCGGAGGCGACAGGCCGCGGCTGGATGAGCACAGAGCGCAGCCGAGCGGCGATGACGTTCGGCTGGCTCTCCGTCGCGCTGCTGCTCGCGACCCTCGGCTTCGTGATCTGGTCGGCCACGAAGGACCGGGAGATGTTCGGCCTGTCGATCGTCACCATGATCCTCGCCTTCGTGGTCGTCGTGATCACCTCGTTCGTCGCCTTCGGGAAGCACAGCGTGCTGACGCACGAGGGTGCGCTGCGATACGAGCACCTGCTCGGGGTGAAGGAATTCATCCGCGTCGCCGAGGCCGACCGGCTGCGGATGCTGCAGTCTTACCAGGGCGCCGAACGGCGCAGCGACGGCACGGTCGACGTCGTGCACCTGTACGAGAAGCTTCTCCCCTACGCCATGCTGCTGGGCGAGGAGCAGAGCTGGTCGAAGGTCCTCGAGACGACGTACTCGTCGTCGGGCCGAAGCCCGGGCTGGATGGATGTCGCCGTCGGCACGTCGATCAGCTCACGACTGTCGACGTATTCCTCGTCCATGAACGCGGCGGCGACGTACACCCCGCCGAGCTCCTCGGGCGGATCGACAGGCGGCGGCTTCTCGGGTGGCGGAGGCGGCGGAGGGTTCTCCGGAGGTCGCTGACCTGGTTCGCACCCCGACCCACTCGCACCACCCACCCCGCGGATGTGGCGCACATCGCCGCATCCCCCCGCACGAAGCAACCATTCACGCCACATCTACGAGCCCGCCAGGCTCGCACCCCGCACCCACTCGCACCACCCACCACCCGCCGCGAGGATGTGGCGCACATCGCCGCATCCGACCGCGCGAAGCAACCATTCACGCCACATCGACGAGCCCGCCAGGCTCGCACCCCGCCCCACTCGCACCACCCACCCCGCCGATGTGGCGCACATCGTTGCATCCGACCGCGCGAAGCAACCATTCACGCCACATCGACGAGCCCGCCAAGCTCGCAGCCCGCGCGAAGCGACCATCCACGCCACGAACGGGGACGCCGGGGCGAGCGATCAGAGGCCGACGGGCGGGTCCAGGGGGCCGGATGCCTCGCGCAGAGCCTGCTCGACGGTCGACGAGACCAGCGCTGACAGATAACCGCCGGGGTTGTCGACCCCGACGTCCCGCAGCAGCGACGTCGCCTGGCCGACGATCGAGCGGGAGAACTCGGATGCCGTGGCGATCGCCTCGCCGTACGCCGGACGGTCGTCCTCGGCGATGACGACGGGTTCGCAGCCCATCTCCACCGCGAGCGCCTGCGCGATGGGCAGCACGGCTGCCGGCGCCGTGACCGCGGCGAAGGATGCCTGCAGCTGGCGCAGATCCATGGTGGTGCCCGTGAACGCGATCGCCGGGTGCACGGCCAGCGGGATCGCGCCGCGTTCGGCCGCGGGCCGCAACACCTCGACACCATGACTCGCATCGGTGTGCAGCACCAGCTGACCCATCTGCCATCCGCCGAGCTCCGCGATACCGCTGACGAGCCCTGGCAGCTCCTCATGCGGCACGGCGATCACGACCAGCTCGCTGCGGCGCACCACTTCCAGCGCGTCCAGCACGGGCACACCGGGCAGCACCGCACCGGCCCGTTCGTCGTCCGAACCCGAGGTGATGCCGGTCAGGGCGTGGCCCGCGCCGGCGAGCGCGGCGCCGACGACCGGGCCGACGCGTCCGGCTCCGATCACGCCGATTCCGAGACGCCCATCCCGGTTCATGCCCGCATCCTCGTCACGGGGCGGGTGGCGGAGGCGCGGACGGCCCCGCGGGCGGCGGGGCGGCCGGACGCGTGCTGGGCGCAGGAGCCGGAGGCGCGGTCGGCGCCGCGGAAGGAGAAGGCGGCCGCCAGGCCGGCGGTGCCGTAGGACCCGCCGGAGGCGCGGCGGGAGGCGCGGGCATGGTCGGTGCGGAAGCGAAGGGCGGTGCCGGCGCAGGCTGGGTGGCGGCGTGCTCGCCCCAGCGGTGGGAATGGTCGCGCGCTGCAGCGAGGGCTGCGGCGCTGCTCGCCTCGTCGAGCAGTGCGATCGCATCCGCGCGCTCGAGGCCCGAGAGCACGCCCGAGATCGGCCCCGTGATGGAGTGGATCTGCGCGTGCGCGACGCCCTGCATCCGGTCGATGGGCCCCTGGCCGATCGAGAGGCCCTGCAGGCGGGCGAGCGGGAACACCGCGAGCTTGCGCCAGAGCACGCCGCGCCGCATCAGCACGCCGTACTCGGTCAGTGCGTACCCGTGCCGTCTCCACGACAGGGGACGGCGCCACCAGGCACGCCGGGGGATGCTGCGGTACGGGTCGCCCTGGACGGGGCCGAGGATGCCGTGCTCCCAGACGAGGGGGATGTCGCTGCGCGGGGCATCCGGCAGCACCAGGGCGAGCACACGCTCGACGTCGGCGCGCTTGCCGACGGGCAGCACCGTGTTGAACTGCTGGGCGTTGCCGTTCTGCTGCTGGGCGGCGCTCTTGCCGCTCATCCGGTTGATCTTGATCGTCCACCATCCGAACGGACGCCACAGCAGCGACTGCGACACCTCGACGGCGAAGATGCGCCCGGGCGGCAGCGTCTCGGTGACCGTGGTCAGCAGTCCGTAGGTGATCCGCACACCGTCGGGGGTGGGGGCGATCGAGTAGCGCAGCGACTTGGAGATCTGCGTCCAGGTGATCGCGATCAAGGCGAGCAGCATGGGGATGCCGATGGCCAGCCCCGCACCGATCGAGATGAGACCGACCTCGGCATCGCCGTCCTGGACGGCGCCGATCAGGATGCCTCCCATCGACACGGCGAGAATGGCACCGAAGAACACCAGCCAGAGCACCGCGTGGATCAGCTGGGAGCCGACGAGCCGGCCTGTGGGAATCTTCACGACGCTCTCGGGTGCGACATCGGCGAGGTCGACGCCCATGATCAGGCCGGAGACACCTGCGTTCACCGAGCCCGCGAGCGGTGAGGTGCCGGTCGTCGGCGCGGGTGCTCCGGAGCGCCCCTGCTCGCGCGCCGCGCGGGCGCCGGATGCCAGGCGCAGGATGTCTGCGCGCACCGACTCGGCGCGCACGGTGGCGAGGTATTCCAGGGGCACGTTCGCGTCGGTGCCGGCGCCGACCACCTCGAGCTTGGCGAGGCCGATCAGGCGCGCGGGGAAGGGGCGGGTCAGGTTGACGCCCTGCACGCGATCGAGCGGAGCACGGCGGTGCGAGCGGAAGATCAAGCCCTTGCGCACCTCGACGTGGTCGCCGGTGATGCGGAACTGCTGGAAGCGCCACACGAACCAGAACGCCGCGATGAAGACGATCACCACGCCCAGCACGATCAGGAGGGCGACGACGACCATGTTGTTGGACACGACCCAGTCCACCGGGTCGCCGCCCCCGTAGTCGACGTAGTCGGCCTCCCGCGGTGCGAAGATCGCCACCAGCCAGTTGACGACCTTGTCGCGCCTGTTCGAGATCACGATTCCCGCGACGACGATCAGCGCCAGTCCGCCCTTGAACAGAGGCGTCAGCGGATGCATCCGGTGCCATTCGCCGTCGGCGAGCGACGACGAGCCGCCCTCGGGCAGCACCGTGGCCGGCTCGGCTGCGGGGGCGCCGTGCGGTGCGGGCGTGCTCACAGCCCGGTCCGGCGGGTCTCGGCGACCTCGATGAGAGTGTCGCGCAGCGCCTCGGCGGCGGCCTGGGTGAGTCCGGGAATCTGCACGCCGGTGGTCGCCGCGGCTGTGACCATCTTCAGCTGCGAGATGCCGAAGGTGCGGTCGAGCGGTCCCTGGGTGATGTCGACCAGCTGCATGCGCCCGTAGGGCACGGCCACGATCCGCTGCCAGAGGATGCCCTTGCGGAACACCACGTCGTCGGCGCGCAGCATGTATCCCAGCGCCTTCGCCTGCCTCGGGAGGATGACCAGTGTCAGGAGCGTGATCAGGGTGATCGCCCCGGCGGGGATCCACACCCAGGACTGGTCGAGCACGAGTCCCACGATGAGCGCGGCGGCCACCACGAACGCGATGAGGATCGCGTTCTGCACGAACTGCGAGACGACGTAGCGCGGGGAGATCTGGTGCCACGTCCCGTCGAGGGCGAGCGCGCCGCTGCTGCGCGGAGTGCGCAGCTCGCGGTAGGTGCCCTCGTCCAGCGCGGCCGCCGCCTCGGGTGCGGCCGGCGCCGATGCGGCCGGAGCCGGGGTCCCGGGAGCGGGTGGGGCGGGGGCGGCCGGCGGCGGCGTCGGCCGGCTCACGGCATCCGCGGCCTGCTGTTCGGCGGGAACGGGCACGGGCGGGGCCGGCGGGGCGATCGGCGGCACCGGGGGTACGGGCGCTCCGAATCCGTTCGGATCACGCGGCGGGGTCGTCGGGCTCTCGTTCATCAGGATCCTTCGGCAGAGTGCAGAACTGTTCGGCGGCCAGCGCGGCCCCGATCAGCACAAGCGCACCGACGATCAGGGCGATCATCGCCACTGTCGACCCTACCGGCGCGGGCACCGGTCGTGTGGAGAGGAACACGAGCAGTCCGATCGCGAATCCCGCCAGGATCGCTCCGAGCAGGCTGGATGCCCGGGCGAGGGTCGAAGCGCGCAGCGCCCGGAACGGGTCGATGCGCTTGCCCCCGCGCACGCTGCGACGAACCGGCCACGCCAGTGCGAGCACGGCCACGGCGAGCAGCACGAGCAGCACCGGCAGGAACACCGATGGCGTGAAGGTCGCGCGCCCGGTCATCGTGAGCACCTGATCGAACCCGTAGCCGGCTCCCGCCGAGAGCACGGCGAGCACGACCAGGGCGCCGATCGAGGTGCGTCTCACGGGTCCGCCCTCAGGGCGCGCACGAGGTCGTCGACGCGCCCGGCGCCGGGGAGCACGGCATCCGGGTCGACGCTCAGCCACGGTTCCAGCACGAACAACCGTTCCGCGGCGCGCGGATGCGGCACCATCAGGTGCTCCGCGTCGCTGCGGAAGTCGCCGTAGGCGATCAGGTCGAGATCGAGGGTGCGGTCCCCCCACCGCTCGCGGCGCACCCGCCCCTGCTCCTCCTCGACGGCGTGCAGCATGCCGAGCAGCACCTGCGGGGCGAGCCTGGTGGTCATGAGCGCGACGGCGTTCAGGTAGGGCGGGGCATCCGGGTCCGGTCCGTCGGCCTTCACAGCGACCGTCTCGACGGGCTCCGACATGACGAACCGGTCGACCAGCGGCAGCCGGCGCAGCCGCTCCGCGGCGGCTCGGAGCGTCTCGCCCCGGTCGCCTTCGTTCGACCCCAGGGCGATCACGGCCACCTGCGGATCGCGGCCGGGCCGCGGATCCGGCGGCTGGGGCAGGCGGAACCGGGTCATGCCCGCCACCGGTTCACGGTGACCGCCACGTCCGAGAAGGTCTGGATGATCGGCGCGTGCGGCTTGTGCACGGTCACGCGCACCGCGCGCACCCGCTCGTCCTCCAGCACCGCGTCGGCGATGCGCTGGGCGAGCGTCTCGATGAGATTCACCGGCTCCCCCGCGACGATCGCGGACACGCGCTCGGCGACTTCGCCGTAATGCACCGTGTCGGCGACGTCGTCCGAGGCGGCCGCCGCCTGCAGCGACAGCCCGAGTGCGAGATCGATGGTGAACTCCTGCCCGTCACGACGCTCGAAATCGAAGACGCCGTGTCGGCCGAACACCGTCAGGCCGGTCAGCACGATCTCGTCGAGCGCGTCCATCTCAGGCTCCGTCCCACGCGCGGGCGACGGCCAGCGCGTCTCGTGTGGCTGCCACGTCGTGCACCCGCACGGCCCAAGCCCCGGCGCGCGCGGCGAGCACGCTGGTGACGGCTGTCGCAAGATCGCGGCGACGCTCGTCGACGGTCTCATCGGCCGCGGCGGAGGTCAGGGCGTCGGCGAGGAAGCGCTTGCGCGACGTGCCCACGAGCACACGGTGTCCGAGTGCGACGACCTCCTCGAGCCCGCCGAGCACGTCCCAGTTCTGCCGCCCGCTCTTGGCGAACCCGACGCCGGGATCGACGATGATCCGCGCCGGTGCGATGCCGGCGACCGCGGCCGCCTCCACCCGCTCGCGCAGCTCGCCCGCCACCTCGCGTGCGACCCGCGCGTACTGTGCGCGGGCGTACATGTCGGACGAGGGGCCGCGCCAGTGACCGATCGCGATGTCGGCGTCGAGATCGGCCACCGCCGCCAGCATCCCCTCGTCGGCGAGGCCGCCGGAGACGTCGTTGACGATGCGCGCACCCGCGCGGACGGCGGCGGCGGCCGTGTCGGCGTTGAGCGTGTCGATCGAGGTCGGGATGCCCGCCGCGGTCAGTTCCTCGATGACCGGAAGCACCCGGCCCTGCTCGACCGCGGGGCTGACTCGCTCCGCCCCGGGACGAGTGGACTCCCCGCCCACGTCGATGACAGCAGCGCCCTGGGCCCGCAGCAGGTGCGCCCGGGCGAGGGCGGTGTCGGTCTCGGCGTACCGACCACCGTCGCTGAACGAATCGGGGGTGACGTTGAGGATGCCCCAGATGGCCGTCATCGCCCCGGCTCCTGCGCATGCGGTGCAGCGGCGCCGATGAGGGAGATGAGCTCGGCGCGCGCGGCCGGATCGCTGAGCTCGCCCCGCGCGGCGATGGTGAGGGTGGATGCCAGCGGCTGGCGGCCGCCGCGCATGGTGACGCAGCCGTGCGAGGCGTCGAGGACGACGAGCACACCGCGGGTGTCGAGGTTCTCGGCGATCGCATCCGCCACCTGCTCCCCCAGCCGCTCCTGCACCTGGGGACGGGCGGCGAGGGTCTCGACGACCTTGACGAGTGCGCCCAGGCCGACCACCTGCTCACCGGGGAGGTACGCGATGTGCGCCAGCCCTGCGAAGGGCAGCAGGTGGTGCTCGCACACAGAGCGGAAGCGGATGTCGCGCAGCAGCACGGCGCCCGAGGGCAGCGTGTCGGGCGCGGGCCCGTGCGAGACGCTGATCGTGCGCTCCAGGTGCACGGCGGGGTCCTCGCCCACGCCGGAGAAGAACTCGGCGTACAGCTCGCCCATGCGCGCGGGGGTCTGCCGGAGTCCCGGGCGCGCCGGATCCTCGCCGATCGCCTCGAGCAGCTCGCGGGTGAGCCGCTCGACCCGTGCCCTGTCGACGGTCACGTCACGCCGTCGCCGGGCGGGCCTGTCCGCCGGCGGCCTTCGGCCCGGCCGCGCGCGCGGTCGTGGACTCGGCGGGCGCCTGTGCGGCGGCCGCCTCGTCGCGGCGCACGGGCACCTCGATGGGAGGCAGAGCCGAGACCGGGCGCTCCTCGCTCGAGAGCCACTGGGGGCGCTCGGGGAGCTTGCGCACCTCGGTGAAGATCTCGGCGATCTGGTGGTGGTCGAGGGTCTCCTCTTCGAGCAGCGCCAGCGCGAGGCGGTCGAGGATGTCACGGTTCTCACTGATCACCTGGTAGGCCTCGTTGTGCGCCTGCTCGATCAGGGCGCGCACCTCGGTGTCGACGCGCTCGGCGATGCTCTCGGAGTACTCACGTCCACGGCCCATGTCGCGGCCGGCGAAGGGCTCGCCGCCCTCGGAGCCGAGCTTGACCGGTCCGAGTTGGGCCGTCATGCCGTATTCGATGACCATCTTGCGGGCGATGCTCGTCGCCTTCTCGATGTCGTTCGAGGCGCCGGTGGTCGGGTCGTGGAAGACGAGCTCCTCGGCGACGCGTCCGCCCATGGCGTAGGTGAGCTGATCCTGCAGCTCATTGCGGGTGACGGAGTACTTGTCGTCCAGCGGCAGCACCATGGTGTAGCCGAGCGCCTTGCCGCGGGGCAGGATCGTGATCTTGGTGACCGGATCGGTGTGGTTCATCGCCGCGGCGGCGAGCGCATGCCCGCCCTCGTGGTACGCGGTGATGAGCTTCTCGCGGTCCTTCATCACGCGCGTGCGGCGCTGCGGACCGGCGATGACGCGATCGATGGCCTCGTCGAGCGCGCGGTTGTCGATCAGCTGCGCGTTCGAGCGGGCGGTCAGCAGCGCGGCCTCGTTCAGCACGTTCGCGAGGTCGGCGCCGGTGAAGCCCGGCGTCTTGCGGGCCACGACCTCGAGCTCGACCGACTTCGACAGCGGCTTGCCCTTGGCGTGCACCTCGAGGATCTTCTGCCGGCCCTTCAGGTCGGGCGCATCGACGCCGATCTGGCGGTCGAAGCGGCCGGGGCGCAGCAGCGCCGGGTCGAGGATGTCGGGGCGGTTGGTCGCGGCGATGACGATGACGTTCGCGTTCGGGTCGAAGCCGTCCATCTCGACGAGCATCTGGTTCAGCGTCTGCTCGCGCTCGTCGTTTCCACCGCCCATGCCGGCGCCGCGGTGACGACCGACGGCGTCGATCTCGTCGATGAAGATGATCGCCGGGGCGTTCTCCTTGGCCTGGTTGAACAGGTCGCGCACACGGGATGCTCCGACGCCGACGAACATCTCGACGAAGTCCGACCCGGAGATGGAGTAGAAGGGCGCCCCTGCCTCGCCGGCGACGGCGCGGGCCAGGAGGGTCTTGCCGGTTCCGGGAGGGCCGTACAGGAGCACGCCCTTGGGGATGCGGGCGCCGATCGCCTGGAACTTGGCGGGATCCTGCAGGAACTCCTTGATCTCGTGGAGCTCCTCGATGGCCTCGTCGGCGCCGGCGACGTCGGCGAAGGTGACGGTGGGGGTCTCCTTGCTGACCAGCTTGGCCTTGGACTTGCCGAACTGCATGACCTTGCTGCCGCCGCCCTGCATCGAGGAGAGCAGCCACCAGAAGAGCAGGCCCAGCAGCACCAGCGGCAGAAGAAGGGAGAGGAATCCGTCGAACCACGTGGCACGCGGCACGACGTCCTTGTATCCGTCCTTGAGCGTGGCCTTGTCGATCGCCTCGACGACCTGGTCGCCCCGAGCCTCGACGTAGTAGAACTGCACGTTCTTGGCGCCCTCGAACTCCTTCGAGAGCGTGAGGTCCACGCGCTGGTCGCCGTCGGTGTTGACCGCCTGCGTCACCGTCTTGCCGTCGAGCAGCTCGAGGCCCTGCTGCACGGTGATCTGCTTGGGCGCCGACAGGTTCGAGATCAGCAGGAAGCCGGCGAACAGCAGCACACCGATCAGCGCGACGTAGATCAGCGGATTCCGGGAGACCTTCTTGACATCCATGATGCGTTCAGCGTACCGCCCGGGCCCTAGCGGGCCGCTGTGCGTTCACCCACGGCGTACGCCGCGGGACGGCTGCCGGCGTGCTGCGCCGAACGCTCCTCAGCTGTAGACGTGCGGGGCGAGCACGGCGACGTCGCGCAGGTTTCGGTAGCGCTCGGCGTAGTCGAGTCCGTAGCCGACGACGAATTCGACGGGGATGTCGAACCCGACGTACTTGCAGTCGATCTCCACCTTCGCCGCCTCGGGCTTGCGCAGCAGGGCGAGCACCTCGATCGACTCCGCGCCGCGGGACTCGAAGTTCTCCAGCAGCCAGCTCAGCGTCAGACCGGAGTCGATGATGTCCTCGACGATGAGCACGTGCTTGCCGTTCAGGTCGGTGTCGAGGTCCTTGCGGATCTGCACCACGCCGCTGGACTTTGTGCTCGCGCCGTAGCTGGACACCGCCATCCAGTCCATCGGCGCATGGAACGGCAGCGAGCGCGCGAAGTCGGCCATCACCATCACCGCGCCCTTGAGCACGCCCACGAGGATCAGGTCCTTGCCCTCGTAGTCGGATGCCACGCGCGCGGCGAGCTCATCGAGCTTGGCGTGGATCTCCTCCTCCGTGACGAGGATCTGGGCGAGGTCTGCTGAGATGTCCGCTGCGCGCATAGGTCGATTTTAGGTCGTGGCGCCTTGGCATCCGCACTACTGTGAGCCGTGAAGCGGGTGGATGCCCGCGGGGAAGGAACACATGAACCTCGACGAGATCCTCAAGCAGGTGCCGATCGACGACATCGCGGAGAAGTTCGGCGTGAGTCAGGATGTCGCCCGCCAGGCGGTGCAGGAGGGCGGTGCAGCCCTGCTCGGCGGCCTGGCGAAGAACGCCGAGACCCCGGAGGGGTCGTCGGCGATCGAGCAGGCGTTGAACCGGCACGACGGCTTCAGCGGGGCGTCGAAGGTCGACGACGTGGACCAGGCCGACGGCGGGAAGATCGTCAAGCACGTCTTCGGCGACAAGCAGCAGGACGTCATCGACCGCCTCACGACGTCGGAGAAGACGGCCGGCGGCATCGACTTCGGCAAGCTGCTGCCGATCCTCGCGCCCATCGTCATGGGCCTCATCGCGAAGGCGACCAAGGGCAAGGGCACCGGGGACGGCGGCGGGGGCATCGGCGACATCCTGGGCGGCCTGCTCGGCGGCGGTCAGCAGAGCCCGTCGTCGGGCGGCGGGCTGGGTGACATCCTCGGCGGCCTCGGCGGCATGTTCGGGGGCTCGTCGGGGTCGTCGTCGCAGGGCGGCAACGTGATCGGCGACGTCCTGGGCGGGCTGTTCGGAAAGAAGTAGCGTTCGGCGGCCTCCCAGGAGGCGCGGCCGGCACCGGTGCGGCGCCGCTCAGCGGGCGGCGAAGACGATGCGCCCGCCGGCGCGCCGTGCCGTGCATCCGGGCAGATCGATGGGCCCCTGGCCGGACCAGTCCGTGGCGAGGCGTGCCACCTCGAGCGTCTGCACGCGGCTGAGCACCGCACCGAACTCGCTGTCGACGACCAGCCGGATGATCCGGTTGCGCAGCGCGGCCGGGTTGGCCGCGAGAGCGGCGACACTGACCGAGATGCCCGCCTCGGCGTGCTCGACGATGTCCTCGATGGTCTCGTGGATCATCTCCTCGAAGGCTTCGGCATCCTCGCGCAACTGCTCCGCCGTGCGTGCGAGCGCCTCGGCGATGCCGGGCCCGAGCTCGTCCTCCAGCACCGGCAGCACGCGCTCGCGCGCCCGGACGCGGACGAATCGCGGGTCGACGTTGTGTGGGTCGTCCCAGACGTCGAGATCGGATGCCGCGCAGCACGCGCGCGTGGTCGCGCGCCGCACCGACAGCATCGGCCGAAGCCACAGCATCCCGTCGTCGTCCTCGCGTGCCGGGGCCATCCCCTGCAGGCTCGCCGCGCCCGATCCGCGGGCCAGGCCGAGCAGCACGGTCTCTGCCTGATCGTCGAGGGTGTGCCCGAGCAGCACGACCCGTGCTCCGATCTCGTGCGCGCAGCTGCGCAGCGCCGCGTAGCGGGCATCCCGGGCGGCGGCTTCCAGTCCGTCCGGATGCTGCCGGTCGACGTCGACGGTCAGCACCCGGGCATCCGCCCCCAGTGCGCGGGCCTGCCCGGCGGCGCGTTGCGCGACAGCATCCGAACCGTCCTGCAGGCGGTGGTCGACCACGGCGGCCGTCAGCGCGATGCCGAGCTTGGCGGCTTCGAAGACCGCGGCCGCGGTGAGGGCGAGGGAATCGGCGCCGCCCGAGAGCGCGACGAGCACCGCGCGTTCCGCGTGGGGTGCGAGGGCTGCGCGCACGACGCGGCGGACTTCGGCGACGGCGGGATCGAGCGACGGCATCCCTCCACCGTACGGCCAGCGCCTCGCCGCCGGCGAGCCGCGAGTAGGCTGATCTGCGGCATCCAACCCCACACATCTCCCGAGGAGCATACGAATGGCACATGACGCCGTCATCGAGATCCCGCGCGGCAGCCGCGTGAAGTACGAGGTCGACCACGAGACCGGTCGGGTCCACCTCGACCGGGTGCTCTACACGACCTTCGGCTACCCGGCCGACTACGGCTATTTCGATGACACGCTGGGTGAGGACGGCGACCCGCTGGACGTGCTGGTGCTGCTTGACCACGCGATCTACCCCGGCGTCGTCGTGAATGTGCGTCCGGTGGCCGTGCTGAAGATGAGCGACGAGGCCGGTGGCGACGACAAGCTCGTGGCCGTGCTCTCGAAGGACCCGCGCTGGTCGCACATCCAGGATGTCGACGATCTGGCCGAGTACACGAAGAAGGAGATCGCGCACTTCTTCGAGCACTACAAGGACCTCGAGCCCAACAAGTGGGTCAAGGTCGACGAGTGGGGGAACGCGGCCGAGGCGCAGCGCATCCTCGACGAGGCGATCGAGCGCTTCGGGGCCGAGAGCCACTGAGCCCGCCCGCGCTCCGCGCAGACGACGAGACCCCCGGCGGGCGCCGGGGGTCTCGTCGTAGGAGGATGCGGGTTACAGCGCCCCGCGGGCCGACAGGAACGAGTACGGGTTCGTGCGGCCGCCGTTGATGTACACCTCGAAGTGCAGGTGGCATCCCAGCGAGTTGCCGGTGTTGCCGGAGTAGCCGATGACCTGGCCGGCGCTGACGTGCTGGCCGTAGCGGACGGCGAAGCGGGACTGGTGCGCGTAGCCGGTGGCGATGCCGCCGCCGTGCTGGATGCGGATGAAGTTGCCGAAGCCGCCGTTGTAGCCGGCGAAGTCGACCCGCCCCGACGCGGCCGCGAAGATCGGCGCGCCGCATCCGGCGGCGAAGTCGAGGCCGCCGTGCAGGCGGGATCCGCACTTGCCGCCGCTGCACGTGACCGGGCGCCAGCCGTAGTACGAGGAGATGAAGCCGCCGTGAGGCCGGCGCCAGGAACCGGATCCGGAGCCGCCTCCCCCACCGCCGCCGCCGCCACCGTTGTTCTGGTGGTTCTTTGCGGCCTCCGCGGCTTCGCGCTTGCGGCGCTCCTCTTCTTCGCGGCGGCGCTTGGCCTCGGCCTCTTTGCGCTTGCGCTCGCCCTCTTTGTAGCCGGCGACGGTCGCGGCCGTCTTGTCCTTGAGGGCGGAGAGCTGCGCCTGCAGCGTGGTGAGGTTGTCCTGCTTCTCCTGCAACGCGGCCTGAGCGGCATCGGATGCCTGCTGCGCGCGGATCATCTTCTCTTCCGCGATCTTCTGCAGGCGGTCGCGCTCGTCGCGTGCGGTCTTGGCCTGGTTGCTGAGCGACTGCGCCGAGTCTCGCGCGGCGGCGGCCTTGTCGGCGACCGTCTTGTTGTACTCCAGCAGCTGATCCATGCTGCCCAGACGCGAGAGCAGGTCGTCGGCGCTGCCAGAAGAGTCGGCGAGGAACAGCTCGAGGGCGGCCTGGTCTCCGCCGGTGCGGTACAGCTGGGTGGCGACCTGGCCGGCCTTCACCGAGCTCTCGTCGGCGATCTTGGCCTGCTCGTCGGCCTGGCTCTGCAGGTCTTCGGCGGCCTGGGCCTGCTCGAAGAACGCCTGCTGGGCCTCGTAGAACTCGTCGCCGGCGGCGCGTGCGGCGGCCTCGGCAGCCGCGGCGCGCTGCGTGAGCGACTGGATCAGGCCTTCGATGCGCTTGATCTCGGCGCCCTTGGCCGACTCGCTGGCCTTGGCCCGCTGCACGTCGTCCCAGCTGGGGTAGTCGGCGGCGTGGGCGGCCTGCGTGCCGTTCGCGACGCCGAAGGCGGTGAGGGCGATGGCGCTGAGCGCGCCCACGGTGATCGCACCGCGCCGGGTCACCTGCGAGGAGGGCCACAGGGCGCGTCGTTCGGCGGGCGTGGGTGCACAGCCGCAGTCTTCGGATGCCGCGGCCGCATACGCCTGGAAGTCGTCGTTCACGCGGCCCCTTCCGCCGGTTTCACAGATGCCACACTAACAACATTCGTCACATTCGCAACAGGTTCTCAGCTTCGGCGCGGGTCTCGGTGCGGGCCGCTTGGACCCAGGCAGAGGCAGGAGACGAGACCATCGTCCTCTCGAAACGCCCGGGGTGTGCGCAGACGCGCCCTCGATTTCGTTTTTGCTCGGTGGTTCCCTTATGCTTGAGCGTCGGCAGGGAACGCCCCCAAGGCAGACCTTCGGCCCCATCGTTTAGCGGCCTAGGACGCCGCCCTTTCACGGCGGTAGCACGGGTTCGAATCCCGTTGGGGTCACTCTTCCGATACAATTGAAAAGTTATGGCCCTGTAGCGCAGTTGGTTAGCGTGCCGCCCTGTCACGGCGGAGGTCGCGGGTTCAAGTCCCGTCAGGGTCGCTCCTAGCGATGAGCCTTCTTTCGAGGAGGCTCTTCGTCTAAGACGCGGCAGATCACGATGTGCCGCGAGGCTCTGTAGCTCAGTTGGTAGAGCGTTCGACTGAAAATCGAAAGGTCACCGGATCGATGCCGGTCGGAGCCACACGGATCATCATTACAGTGATCCCAGAAACCCTCGCCTAGCTTCTACATGGCGGGGGTTTTGCTTTGCCCTGGTGAAGGGCGGTTTCCTCGGCGAAGCGGGAGGGCCGCCGGTCGTTGAGCGAGCGGAGCCGGGCGAAACGCCTCCCGCACGGCGCTTGTGCCGGTCTTGTCTCGGTAGCGGTCCCCACACCGACGCAGCGTCAGCAGCCCGCCGATCACCGCCAAAATAGGCACCTTAATCGGGTGCACCGGGACACGGCGGACAATAGCCCTCGTAGCCTGGCGGTCTTCCGGACGGTAAGACGAGCCAGCCTCACGTGTTTCTACAACCGGGTGACGCAAGACTCTACGAGGGCCTCCGCTCGGCGGACCCAGTCCCTCTGCTCGAGTAGCACCAGGCCACAGCGTCGCTCACCCAGAGCAGGGGATGCTCGTGCGGTGCTGCATGCTGACACCGGAAGCCGACGGAGCCCTCACGCCGCAGGATCTCAGCGATCAGCCGACAGTCAGCCTGCTCCACTGACTCGTCACGTTCGATGACCATTTGGTCGATGGGAATGACACACGTGTAGCCGTCCCACTCTGGTCGGCCGGCACCCGTCACGAGAGCGACACCGGACAGGTCCTTGACCTCGAGACGGAGGTTTCTGGCCAGCGCTGGCCAGGAGGCGACAACACCCTTGGCCACGTCAGACTGCCAACGGCGCTGAAGGAGAGTGTCGAGATGACGTGCCGCCAGAATCCGCCGGAGCACGATGACGGCGATCATGCCTGCGAGCATCCAGTTGATCAGCTGGCCGACGAACGGGATCGCGCTCATCATCGCGAGCACGAGCAGGGTGGGAAGCAGCCACCAGCCGCGTCGCCACAGCAGCGGCCACTCCGCCGCCCAGTACGCGCGTTCGAGGCGCCACGACCAGGTCATCATCACTCGCCGCCTCGCGGCTTGCCGGTCGGCTTCATCTCCTTGGCACGGAGCGAGAACGCGACACGAGGGCGACCACCGGTCTCCTTCACGTAGGCGTGACCGACAGACCGTCGAAGAAGACGGGACGGAACGGAAGGGCGTTTGCCTCTGGCGGTGCCGTCGGCTCCGCGATGCTCGCGATCTTGACCGTGACTTCGTTCTGTCCCTTGCGCTACGGTCAGGCAGTCGCGGATCCGCGCCCTGAGCTCTCCGCGCTTGCCAAGTGGCAGGGGGTGTCGCCGAGCGCGCTCCGCCACCGATACAACGAGCAGCATGTGCAGGCGGTGCGAGAACTACTCAAGGCGGACCCCCTGATCGATATCGTACTCGAGCCGTTCCTCTCAGTCATCGACAGCGACTTCGGAGGAATCACTCCTGCCCTCGACGAGCAGCTGAAGCTGCGCAGGCGGATGCGTTCCATCGTCTCTGAGGAATTCACTGCCCTGTTCGGCAAGAACGCATCGAAGCAGCTCGGATTCGTCAGAACCCCGCGGATGAACGGATCACGCGACCAATCGATGATCTGGCGTCGTTCATGTCGGTAGCGCTGAAGCGTCGCGACCCGAAGCTGCTTCCGGTGTTCGACGAGTGGCACCGACGGTTCGAGGCCCGCGCAGTCAAGCCCGAAGACGTCAAGGCAACAGCCACGCGAGTTCGGCGGTCGACGAAGTGACCCGAGCTGTGAGGACTTTCCATACTCGTTCAAGGCCGGCCTCCGGCCGCTAGCGCCGCCTGCGGTGCGTCCGGTCCTCGCTCCGCTACGGTCCGGGCGCTCCTCGGCAGCGCAGGGCGGAGTCCCATATCGACTACACTCGCCACCAACCCCTTCGACCCCGCGAGGCGCATTGATCAACGAAGTCAACTCCCGAACCGCAGAAGAGGAGCTCCAGCAGGGCGACGTACTGGAGTTGGCTACAGGAGAGGGCACCCCCTGGAACCGCCATCTCCTGGTCGTCACCGCTGACTGTGACCTCGCCTATAACAAGCACTCAGGTCGGATAACTTGCATCCCGCTTCTCAGCCCGAACGAGTACCTGCTCGAGATCTACTTCCCTGAACAACACGGGATATTGCAGAAGGCCCACGTTGAAGCGTTCAAAGCGGCATTGAGCGAGGCTGGGCTACGCCCTCCAAGCAATGAACGACTCGTCGCTTGGTGCAATGAAGTCGACGACCCGACCGAAGTGTCGCTTGCCTACGAAGTGCCACCCCCCACAACAGAGCTGCTGCAAGATGCATGCGAAGGAATCCGCATCGCCGCTCGGCGGTGGACAACTGTCCAGAACGCGACAACGGATCTGGTTCGATCGCAGAATCTGATCCAAACGGGGCGTAAGCCCGACAGCCTGCTCAAAGAGGCGAAGAAGGCGATCAAGCAGCGCTTTACCCAGCCCCGTGGCGACTCTCTGTTCCTAAACGCGATCGCTCCCGGCTATGAAGAAGGCTATTTCGCGTACCTACGGCACATAGAACAGGTCTGGGAGCAATCCATCACGCTTGGTCCATCTCGCGCTGCCAGCGGGTACCGGCGAATCGGCGCGCTTTCTGAACGCTTTTCCCATGCGGTCGTCCAGCGATTCGCCTTGGTTTTCATGCCTATTGGGTTACCCGACGAGTATGAGGAAACGCGAAATGCCTATGCCGAACGACTAGAGGAACAACTCCATTGAAACCGCTAATCACGTCACCACGAGCGCTCCGTCTTGTCGCGTCGGCCATCGACGAGGCAGCGCTTGACGCCACACCGCGCATTTTCGTTGCACACTACGACGAGTCGGACGTTCTCTTGACCACCGATGACGACCGCGACACACCGTTGGTGATGATCTGGCGAGAGTCCCACACGCAGGACAACCTTGTTCCGGACGCATTGATCAAGCACCGGCGCGAAGTTATCAGCCGAATGGCCTCTTACGCCGAACGAACCACGATGTCCCAGGTATCGCTCCCCAAGGCGTGGCATCAGTACAAGCATGACAACCTTATTTCTTTTTTCGCCGTTCCCGGTCACGGTGGTGGTGGGCACCGATGGATTACGGAACGAATCAACCAGGGGCCCGGTCTCACCGTGTTCTGGCGAAGTGATGATTCAACCCCGCCCATAAGACTCGAACAACTGCAGCAAGAGATCCCACGCTTCCCTAAGTCTGTGATCCAAGACTGGGAACAGGCGATTTCCGATCTCCAGGACCACCTGTCGAAGCGGCGTGGCGAGGTCGACGCTGAGGTGTTTCTCCCCCGTGTCCAGACGAGCGAACAACAGGACGTATCGCTCGCGGGCTGGCTCAGGGCAACGAGTCCAGACCAGCGGTCGTTTATCGACGCCTCAACCACTCGATCAATCAGACTCCGCGGCCCTGCTGGATCCGGGAAGACGCTCGCCCTCACTCTGAAAGCCGCGCGGGAGATCGTGCAGGCACGAGCACGCGGCGAAGAAATTCGCGTTCTGATCACAACACACAGCTGGGCACTTGCAAACCAGATCTCTGGAAATATTGACATGCTAGGGCTCGGCCCGTTGCCTGAGCTCGACATCGTTCCTCTACTCGCACTTGCGGAAGAGATCCTTCCCATCACCGCTGATGGCCCCTCCCACTACTCTGTAGTGGGAGAGGACAGCGATTCAGGCAAACAAGCGCAGCTCGACGAAATCCGTGGGGTGATCGAAGATTTCCTCGCCACCGATTGGGTGACTTACCGCTCCGGCGCCTCGAAAACCATTCTCAACGGGCTTGAATCGTCCGATGATGGCGAGCGGCTTGCCTTTGCTTGGGATCTGCTGACCGAGTTCGGATCGGTTATTGGCGCCGCCGGGATATTCCCGTCACACGGCGCCGAAGCACGATATGCACAGACGCCGCGCTCCGCCTGGATGATGCCGATCGAAGGACGGCAGGATTTCCGGATCATCTTCGCTCTGTACACCGCGTACATGCAGAGCTTGGAGGATCGCTCGCTCGTAACCACTGACCAGGTGATGGCTGACTTTCTAGGCCATCTCACCAGCCATTCTTGGAATCGCAGACGCAAATCTGTCGGTTACGACCTTGTCTTCGTTGATGAGTTTCATCTCTTCAGCCCACTCGAACGGCAGGTGCTGCATTACCTGCCGTCGGATGCACACAATTATCCCCGCATCTTCATGGCGCTCGATCCACGGCAGTCGCCAGCAGCGAAATATATCGGCGCTGCGGCCGACGACGTCAGGTCTGGGGAATATGGGAGGGACGACGATTCACTTGCAGACTCGACCGATCTGGAACTTACAACCGTCCACCGATTCACACCGCAGGTCCTCAATCTCGTAAAGCACATCCACCACGGTTTCCCGACCTACGCGTTCGGCGACGAGTGGCTCGTCGATTTTGCGACGATCGAATCGTCCCAGAAGGACGGTGAGGTGCCGATTGTTCGGAACGCAAGCACTGAAGAGGCGGAAGAGTATGACATCATCAGAGCCGTCCACGACGTCTACGGTCGTGGCCGTATGGCGATTGCAATCGTCGATGACCGCCTGAGCGCACCGTATCGCAAGCTTGCTTCAGCCCTCAGCGCCAACGAGAAGTTTCATGTTCGAGCGATCACATCACGCGAGGACGTCGACGGCTTCGGCTACCGCAGCAAGGGCATCGTGATCGGTTCGGCCGAGAACTTGGCTGGGCTGCAGTTCGAAACCGTCCTTGTCGTCGGACTTCCGGCGATACCCGAGAACGCAGCATCCCCCGAACGTCGGAGGCTGCTTTCTTTGCTGTATCTTGCCGTCACGCGTGCAGAGCGTGAGGTCCGTATTTTCACGAATGACTCGAACGGCGGCATTCCGGTCATCCTGGTGCGAGCGATAGAGGAAGGCACGCTCAGGGGAGAGGAAGGTGCCAGAGTGTGAGCACAGTGTGCGTGCCGGTCCCTGCCGGTTGCTTCACTGAATCCACCCAAAACCACCTGCGTCCAACCACGACGCATCCCGCGTACTGACGCGCCAAACGGGCACCACTGAGCACCCACCAACCCACCGAATCCAACTGAAGATCGAAAGGTCACCGGATCGATGCCGGTCGGAGCCACACGGATCATCATTACAGTGATCCCAGAAACCCTCGCCTAGCTTCTACATGGCGGGGGTTTTGCTTTGCCCTGGTGAAGAGCAGCTTCTGGGCCGTTCGCCCATGGCCGACACTCGGGCCGCAGAGCCGGATGCGGCCGACGCGTGGTTCGAAGTGTCCTTGTGGCCGAGCTCGCGACCGAGCTCGGCGGGGGTGATGACGTCGTGCGATGCGCTCATGAGGTCATCAGGCACGATGCCCTCGTTGACCGCATTCCCTCGGATTGACCGCAAAGTTCTGCGGTGCATGATGGGGCCGTCGTCAGTGAAGGGTCTCGCCTCGTTTGAGCATCTCGACGTACTGGGCAACGCGCGCAGCGCGCGAGGCTGGCCGCTTGAGGTTGGCCACGCGGAAGGCCATCGAGAATCGGTTCTGCGCCGATTGGGATGCGAATGCTCTGGCGATCTCGGGGTCGGCGTCCAAAGCTTCCTGCAGCTCCACGGGAAGTTCACCGTCGCGCTGCCGATACGCGCTGTCCCATCGTCCGTCCGCCTTCGCGCGGTCGATCTCGCGCTGACCTTCGGGACGCATCCGACCTTCCTCGATCAGTCGAGTCACGTGACCGATGTTGACCTTTGACCACATGCTTCGCGGGCGCCGTGGCGTGAAAGTCTGCAAGAAGTAGTCGGCATCGACCGATTGTGATTGCCCATCGATCCACCCAAAGCACAGTGCGACATCGAGTGCCTCGGCGTACGTGATCCCCGGTCGGCTCGTTGCCTTCTTGCGCAGTCGTAGTCTGACCCCGTTCGGGTCGGGGTCCGAGTTCAACCAGGCTTCCCACTCCGCAACGGTGTTTGCCTGCAACTCGGGCTTGTTCGCGCGGTTGGCCATGATGGGAGGATAGCCCGGGCACCGTCGCCCCGGTCGCAGAATCCCTGCGACCGGGGCGAGGTGTCAGGCGCTCACTTGCGCAAGCGCCGTCAGGCCGCGGGCCTCACCACCACTCGAGGTCGATGGGTGTCAGCAACTCATTGCCATCGGCGTGCACGATGAGATTCTGCTCGACACCAATGCTGCCGACGCCATCCACCTTCAGGAAGTACTCGACCGAGATCACCTGACCCTCCCAGAGCGCTTCGTCACCCTTGTTGAGGCTGTCCTCGAGCAGTTGCGTTGTCGCCCAGAGGTTCGGCGGTTCCCAGTACAGGCCCAGACCATGGCCTGCCACGGGCGGAATGAACTCGAAGTCCGTGCCGAATCCGATGTCGTCCCGCAACGTGCTGGCAACTGTGGCGATCTCACTCAACGTCGTGCCCGGGCGGAACGTCTCGAACATCGTCTGCACGAGACCGTTCACCGCAGAGATCGCCTCTCGTTGGCGCGCGCTGGATCTGCCGGCGACGATGGTGCGACCTGGATCGAGCCAGTAGCCTTGCCACATCGGCCCGTACAGCCAGGTGCGCACAAGGTCGCCGTCGCGGATCTCGATATCCCGTGCTGAACCCGTCAGCGGATCTTCACCGAGCCGGCTGTCGCCGTTGCCACTGGATACCGGCGCGGCGTGCTGCACTCCCCCGAGTCGGATCAGCTCGGCGATACCGGCCGCAGCGACCTCCGTCTGCTTCGTGCCCGGCTTGCGAGCAGCTTCAAGCTGCTTGGTCATGGCCGCCGTAGCGATCTGACCTGCCTCGCGGTAGCAGTCGAGCTCGCGGGCACTCTTGTGCAAGCGCACGGCCAGCACGAGGTCGTCCTGCTCGACGAACTCGATACCGGGACACAGCCGCTCGACGATTCGGGCGTACATGACCGGAAGCACACTCTCACCGACCATGGCGACCCGCTCGCCGGGTACTCGCGCGTTCAGAGTCGCGGCGACCAGCGCAGGGATGTTGTATTCGACCTGGCGTTCCTGGTAGACGATCCGGTCGGTTGCGAGGAACTCCTCTGAGTAGTAGTTCGTATCGATGATCAGCTCCGGCGGCTGCCCCACCGAGAGAAGGGCGGCCGCGAAGCCGGTTCCGGTCATTCCCGAGGACGGCATGAACGTGGCACCGGTGTTCACGGAATAGAAGTTGGTCAGGTAGAGCAGGTCGCCGTGAGCCTCGTAGGTCCCAGCGCCGCGCCCCCAGACGATGGCGTGTTGAAACCCTCGACGCACCATCTCCGCTTCCACGCGCGCCCAGCGCTCGTGGTATTCGTCTAAAGGAAAATACATGGTGTAGTACAAGTCCCTTCCGAGCACAGAGCGCTCATCGGTTGATGTCGGATAGCAGAAGTCAGAAACACTCCTCAGTGCACCGGACCGTGGGTCACGATCGGATCGTCGGCGGGATGTGGCTCGATCCCGTGAGGCGGCGGGATCGCGGCCACCAGCTTCCTGGTGTACGAGTGCTGCGGCGAGTCGAGCACGGTGTCGGTCCCGCCATGCTCGACGACCGTGCCGTTCCTGAGCACGACCAGGCGATCCGCCATCTGCCGGGCGACCGCCAGGTCATGAGTGATGAACAGCATCCCGGTGCCCGACTCCTTGCGGATACTTCGGAGCAGTTCCAGGATCTGGGCCTGGACGGAGACATCGAGTGCCGCGACCGGCTCGTCGCAGATGAGCAGTCGCGGCCGCATCGCGAGTGCACGGGCGATCGAGACCCGCTGACGCTGGCCACCCGAGAGTGCAGAGGGATATCGGTCGGCGAGCGCCGACGGGAGGGAGACTCTGTCGAGGAGTTCGCGGATCTCAGCGTCGACACCCACGGAGTCACCCCGGTGCACGATGGCCTCGCGAATCGCCGTTCGCACAGTATGCGAACGGTTGAGCGAGGCGAACGGGTCTTGGAAGACCGTCTGCACACTCCGCCGCACGCGGTGCAGCTCAGCGCGACTCAGACGACGGTAGTCCGAGATGTCGACTCCGTCGAGGACGATGAGACCGGCATCCGAACGGGAGAGACCGACGATTGATCGGGCGATGGTGGTCTTGCCGGAGCCCGACTCTCCGATGAGACCCACGGACTCTCCGGCTCCGATCGTGAGGTCGACGCCGGCGAGCGCAAGCGACGAGATGGAACGACCGACCAGCCGCTGCGTCGTGAAGCGCTTCGTCAGGCCTTCGATGCGCAGGAGCTCCTCTGACGCCACGTACGCGGGCCGGGGAGCGGGTCGGGCCGATGTCAGTACGGCGTCGCGCAGCTCGGTGCGAATCGTGTCGATCCGGATGCACCTCGAGAGCCGCCCGACGCCGATGGGCACGAGCTGTGGTCGGCCGCTGCGGCAGGCATCGGTCGCCCAGCTGCAGCGGTCGGAGAACGGACATCTCTCTGCCACCGCATCCGCGGCCGGCACCGTGCCAGGGATTCCGGCGAGTTCGTCGGTGTAGCTCTCAGCAAGCGGGTCCGCCACCATCAGCCCCGCGGTATAGGGGTGCCCGACGTCTTCGAGTAGGCGCGAAGACGAACCGCTCTCGACGATCGACCCCGCGTACATGACGTGGATGGTGTCGCACATGTCGAACGCGATGCGAAGATCGTGCGTGATGAGCAGCAGCGCCATGCCGCGGCTGGACTGGAACGAGGCCAGCAGGCGCAGCACGTCGTCCTGCGTGCTCGAGTCCAGCGCGGTCGTCGGCTCGTCGGCGATGAGCAGCTCCGGATCGGAGGCGAGCGCCGCAGCCATCGCGACCCGCTGACGCATCCCGCCCGACAGCTCGAAAGGCCGTTTGCGTGCAACTGCACCGTCGATGCCGACCTCGTCCAGTCGCCTTTCGACTTCAGCCCTCACCTCCGCCGGGCGGCGCCTGACCGTGGGATCGAAGGACTCGGCGATCGTCGTTCCGACGGTCTGGAGTGGGTTGAGGATGGTGAAGGGGTCCTGCAGCAGGAGGCTCATCCGTCGCCCGCGGATGCTGCGGAGCCGGCGCTGTGTCGAGCGGTCGATCCTCTGACCGTCGAACCACACGGCGCCCTCTGCGGAAGTGCCATGCGGGAGGAGCTTCGTGATGCCCTTGACCAGCATCGATTTGCCACTCCCCGACTCTCCGACGATGGCAGCCGTGTCGCCGGCGCCGAGCGAGAGCGTCACGTCGGACACGAGCGTACGCCGCTCGCTCCCCATACCCGCGAAGACACTGAACGACTCGACATCGAGCAGCCGGCGGGCCGGCTGCGACGGGGATGAGTTCATCGTCCTGCCTTCCTGGAGAAGCGGTCATAGAGCCAGTCCCCGACGATCGTCACGCTGGCGGCCACCGCGATGATCACGAGTGCGGTTCCCACCGACATCATCGGATTCACGAAGAGCTGCCTCTGCCCGTCGGCGATGATCGTGCCCCAGTCCAATCCGCCCGCATCGACACCCAGGCCGAGGAACGCGAGCGCGGAGAATCCGACGAGCGCCGTCGCGAACTCCAGCATCAGGGTGGCGAGGACCGTCGGGATGATGTTCGGCAGGATGTGACGAGCGATGATGCCCGCCGGCCGGACACCGAGCGTGCGCGCCGCATCGACGTACTGCAGGCGCGTCTCGACGAGAGTCACGCTGCGGAAGATCCGCACGTCGCCGGGGAAGGTCAGGAAGATCAGCACCGCCACCGTCACCCAGTAACTGCCGCTGACGATGCCGACGACGACGATCGCGATCAGCAGGGCGGGCAGCGAGTAGAAGATGTCCGCCGTCCGCGCGATGACACTGTCCGTCCAGCGGCCGTGATAACCGGCGATCATGCCGAAGAACAGCCCGAGCACGACAGCTCCGAGAGCGACGCATACCGGACCGATGATGGCGTTGCCCGTGCCCGCCACGACGCGCGAGAACACGTCGCGCCCGAGCTGGTCAGTCCCGAACCAGTGCTCGAAGCTGGGCGGCTGCACGTTGAGCAGCGGGTTCTGCGCATGCGGGTCATGGGGTGCCAGCCACTCACCCAGAACCGCCCACGAGACGATCACGAGAAGGACGAGCGCCGCCACGCAGACGAGGAGCGGGGGCATGCGGCGCCGAAGGCGCGTGTCCCCGGGAGCGGTGACCGTATCGGATGCAGTCATGGATCACCCTTTCGCCGTGTACATCGTGCGAGGGTCGATCCACATGCCGACGAGATCGACCAGGAGGTTCACAGCGACGACGAGCACGGCGAACACGAGGGCGATTCCCTGAACGACGGGGACGTCGACCGCTTGGACGGACCGGACCATGAGGCTGCCCAGTCCGTCGATGGAGAACACCTGCTCGACGAGCACGGTACCGCTGACGAGCGCGATGACGATGAGCCCGGTTATCGTCACGAGCGGCAACGCCACGTTGCGCAGGGCGTAACGCAGAAGGATCCTCGCCGGGGACAGACCCCGGGAGCGCGCGAAGGTGATGTAGTCCTGTTCCATCACGGTCAGAGTGACCGCGCGTGTCTGTCGCGCGATGATCGCCACGAGGGAGACCGCGAGGGCGAGAGCGGGCAGCGCGAGATGACGCAGTCGGTCACCGAACGCGCCGGTCCCGGCGCCATACACCGGGAACCAGCCGAGAAGCACGCCGAACACGTAGAGCAGAACGATTCCCGTCACGAAGACCGGCGCGCTCAGCCCGAAGAGCGACAGCATCGTCACCAGGCGGTCGGCGATCGTACCGCGACGGATGCCGGCGAGCATTCCCATGAGCACGCCGGCTGTCACGATGATGACGATCGCGAAGGTGATCAGCCCCAGAGTGAGCGGAAGCCGGTCCACGATCATGCCGGACACCGACTGTCCCGAGCGGATCGAGGATCCCAGATCGCCCTGGAGCGCGCTGATGAGCCAGTCACCATAGCGTGCCGTCCACGGGTCGTCGAGCCGGTACTCGAGGCGGATCGCGTCGATCTGCTCCGGCGTACCGGGGCGACCGCCGAGAATGGTCGCGATCATCCCATCCGTCGACAGCGATTGAAGACTGAACACGAGAATGCTCACGACGACGAGCAGCACGACGGCGAACGCCAGTCGCTTCAGCGCGAATACGAACCCACTCATCACCCCTGCCCCAGTTCTTTCAGAAAGTCGTGCCTGCCGTCATGTCGTAAGAAGACTAAGTGCGTCGATTGCGACAGACACCGGACAGACGCCAAGCGCTTCAACTCTCCGACTCGACAACTGTCGGAAACAGTCGGGTCACTGCTCACGCTGCCGCTCTGCCGGCGCGGGGATCTCGCGCAGGAGCCGCGCGATCTTGATCCCGAGGTGGAGCAGAAGACGATCGTCACCGCTCGCCAGCGAGCATCCGGTGATCTCCTCGATGCGGGCCAGGCGATAGTAGAGCGTCGCGCGGTGCACGTGCAGCGCGCTCGCCGACTTCTGCACGTTGCCCGCCGACCCGAGGAAGCACTCGAGAGTATCGAGGAGCATGTTGTCACCCGCTCCCGCCTCGAGCAGGGCCCGAAGGCCGGCGGGAATGGCGGATGCGTTGAGTTCGTCCGGGGGAAGGGCGACGAGAGTCTGATAGACGCCGAGAGCATCCCACTCGACGATCTCCCCGAACTCCGGAATCGCGTCGCGGATCCGCAGGGCATGTTGCGCGCGCCGGAACGACAGATGAGCGTTCGAGACATCGACCACGGGACCGATGCCGACACCGACGTCGATATCTTGGTCGAGTGACTCGGACACCTCCGCGCTGATCTTCCGCGCCACCTCGAGAGGGTCGATCACCGTCGTCTGACTCGGCGGGTGGGCGATGAGGGCATACCCGAGGCCATCGTTCCGGCTCATGACGATGCCGCGTATCGGCCATGGGCGGTTCAGGCCACGGCGAAGAGCGCTTTCAACCGTGATCCGGTCCGCCACGGACTGCCGCCGGCGCCCGCGCGCCGATGCGGCGACGAGAAGCACGCGGCACTGCTCGGAGGCCTCGATCGTCCCCTGCCGGGCGAGCTCGCTCGCGCCGGCGCTGCGCTCCGTCGCGCTGGAGCTGATGAGGCTCTCGAAGAGCTCCCGCTCCCGGGCGCGCCGGCGATCGTCCTTGAGGCGTCCGCGATAGAGCGCCTCGCCCGCCCGGGCAGCAGTCCGCACGCACTCCTCGAGCTGCTGCTCGGTCAGGGACTCATCGTCGTCGATCAGCCAGAGAAATCCGAGGTGAGCATTCTGGAATCGGATGGGCACGCCCAGACGGGCAAGGAGCGCCATGCCTTTATGGGCGGGAACTCGGAACGGCCGGGTCTTCGAGACGATTCCCGGGCCGAAGACGTACTTCTCCGCCTCCGGGCTTGCCCGCAGCTGCATGATCGAGTGGACGCGATGCTCATCGACGGGACCTTGGTGCGCGCTGTGCGCCAGCAAGCGCAGTTTGGGGTCGTCGATCGTCACTGCCCGGCCGAGCAGCGCTGCCAGCTCGTCGACCAGCGGCTGCAGGTCAGACACGGCGGCGCACCCCCGGGCGCTTCGCCTCACCGCCGGCCGCCGGCCACCTCATGGCAACTCGACCATGTCCACGGCTGCCCTCGCGCAGAGCTGGAGAAAGGTCTGGAAGGTGTGCGTCTGCGGCTCGTTCGGAAGGTTGACGATGCCTCGGCGGGTGACCATTGTCAGGAACGCTGAGACGGCCACCCCGGACTCCGGCTCGAAAAGTGTGCCGGACAGGTAGCCGTAGAACCCGCCCCGATGGCCCCAGAAGGTGCGTCCCCCCCAGGTGTGCCCCTCGACTCCGCGGGCCGAGACGTGCTGGGTGTACCAGTGCGGGAAGTCGGTGTGCGCGTCGACGGGGTTGGTGGTGAAGTCCTCGTGGCTGAGCCCGATCGCATTGCCGGGCGAGAGCATCGCCCGCGACCAGGTCAGCATGTCGGGCAGGGACGAGATGATGTTGCCGGCAGCCGCGGCGACGCTGAAGTCGGCCAGGGAAGCAGTATCGACCAGATCGTCCTCGGCGGCGCCCTCCGGCAGGAAGTAGCCGTGGGCCATTCGGTCGCTCGGCAGCACCTGGCCGGCGGCGACCATGGTGTCCGTCATCCCCAAGGGCTCGAGTACCCGTGCCGACAGGACGTTCTCGAACGGCTCACCCGTGACGACCTCGCAAAGCCGGGCGAGCACGACGATGTCGGTGTTGCTGTACTCGTACTTCGAGCCGGCGACGAAACGGCGACCCTGGAGCTTCGTGAGCGACATGAGCTCGTCGAACGAGAACGTGGGCATCGGGAAGGGCAGCAGGTCATAGCTCGCCGCGAAGTCGCCGATGCCGCTCGTGTGGTTGATGAAGTGATCGATCGTCGCGTGATCGTCGACCGTGGGGATGTCCGGGATGTACTTCGAGATGCGATCGTCCAGCATGAAGTGGCCCTCGCGCGCGAGCGAGAGCACGCACGCCGCCGCGAACATCCGCGACTGGCTGCCGATCGGGTGCAGCTCGGCACCGGAGAGCTCTCGCCCACCCGCCCGATCGACCGAACCCGCTGCGATCACCACGGGGCGCTCCGCACCGGGGAGGTCGATCATCGCGGCGGCGCCGAGCACGCCGAAGGGAAGCATGTCCTCGGCGGCTCTCTGCAGCACGTCCGACATGGTGTCGATCCGCGCGGCCAGTCGCTCCGCGCCCGCGGCTTCGGCCGTCGGGCGACGTGTCGCGCTGGTCCTCACCGTCGAGCCCATGTCCTTGATCGTACGGTCAATGTGCCGGTCCCCGGTATGGTGCCTCGACGCTCTTGCGAACGAGCTCACCGAGAAGCTCGACGAGCGCCATCGATGCGGTTCCCGAGAAGCCGTCCAGCAGGAACTTCGTCGAACAGTCGACGGCCTCGACGCCGCCTGCATCCAGACAGGCCTGCAGCACCCGCTGTTCCATCTGGGGCGTGTGCATCAGCTCAGGGCGACCGAGATCGGCCGCGAGGACGGCCTCGATCGCATAGGCACCCCAGTTGGAGCACGTCGCCGGGAAGAGGATGTCGACGCCGACGGTGCAGCAGATGGCCGCGCCGTGCGGCGCGACCGCGGCCACTTCCTCCGACAGGTTTGCGAACCCGATCTCATTGCCGCCGTCGCCGACGCCGATCGACAGCACCCCGCGCTCCCGCGCCTGCGTGACGAGGCCGGAGATGTCGGTGAAGCCCCACATGGCACCGCCGTCGGTGGCGGGCTGGCCCGTAATGCCGTGGAGGTGCCCGTTCTCGCCGGGGCCGACCTTCTCGATGCTGATGATGGCCTTCGGGTCGTACTCGTCGAGCACGTCGGTGATCCACGTGTCGACATCGGCACCGTCGGGGATCGCGGCGATGCTGGCACCGAGGCCGACGCCCTTCGCGTGTTCGAACGGGTGGATCATCAAGCCCGCAGCCTGGCTCGAGGCGACGATCGGATCGACATGTCGCGCCTCGCAGACGAACACGGGAACGGCCCCCAGCCCTCGGAAGAGTGCGTGGGCGAGATGGGCGCCCCCGGGAGGACCGTCGTTCTCGCCCTTCGGCATGGCCGGGGGATATCCCGAACCGGTCAGGATGAAGACGACGTCTCCGGGGCCGATGCGCTCTCGAAGGGCTCGGGCTGCAGCACCGCTGATCGAGCTCTCACCGAGCTGGCGCAGCGAGGCCTCGTGCAGGGGGCGGATGACGTCGCGGGGAAACGAGCTGCTGCGCAGCTCGATGGTCACCAGGCGATCAGCGTTCTCGCCTACATAGTCGGTCATGGTCGTCCAATCGTCAGGAGGCGGGCTGCGGCTGGGGCGACTCGACGGCGTTCATCGCCGTCGTCGCGCAGAGCTGCAGGAATGTCTGGAAGTTGTACGCCTGGGTCTCGTCCGGGATGTGGATGATGCCGCGACGTGTGGTCATCGTCATGAAGGAGGCGAAGGAGATTCCCGACTCGGGGTCGAAGAAGGTGGCCGAGAGATACCCGTAGAAGCCGCCGCGATGGCCCCAGAACGTTCGGCCCGCCCAACGGATGCCCTCGATGCCGCGGTCGCCGAGCCCTTGCGAGAACCAGTGCGGCGGCGTCGATCCCGCGTCGATCGGGTCCACGACGAAGTCGGCCACGGACAGACCGGTGGGGTTCTCCGGTGACTGCATCGCCGTCGTCCATCGCAGCATGTCGGGCAACGAGGACACGATGTTCCCCGAGGCGGATGCGACGCTGAAGTCCTTCAACGCCGTCGTATCGATGGGAGGACCGACGTAACCGTTCTCGGGGACGTAGTATCCGCGCGCCATTCGCTCGCGCGGGAGCGGCTGTCCCGCTGCCGCGAAGGTGTCGTGCATGCCCAGGGGCTCGAAGATCCGCTGCCGGAGCAGCTGCTCGAAGGGAGTTCCCGTGACGAGTTCGCACATGCGGGCGAGGACGACGATATCGGTGTTGCAGTACTCGTAGCGGCTTCCCGCCTCGAAGCGCTTGCCCTGCACCCGTGCGAGCGTCATGAGCTCGTCGAAGGTGAAGCTGGGCATGGGGTGTGGCAGCTCCAGGTAGCCCGCTACGAAGTCTCCGATCCCGCTCGTGTGCATGAGGAACTGCTCGATCGTCGCGCTGTCGTCGACGATCGGGAGTCCCGGCAGGTAGCGCGAGATCGGGTCGGTCAGCCGGATCGCCCCTTCCCGCGCGAGAAGCAGCACGCAGGCGGCGGTGAAGGTCTTCGACTGGCTGCCGATCGGGTAGAGCTCGCTGCCGGTCAACGGCCGGTCGCCGTCTGCGGAGACGGGACCGCTCGCAACCGTGATCGGTTCCGGGATGCCGGGGATGACGAGCTGAGCGGCAACACCGAGGATGTCGTAGTTGAGCAGGTCCTCCGCAGTGCGGGCGAGGGTGTGGTGAATGGCATCCGCGGTAACGGATACGAGGTGGGAGCTCATCTGATGTCCTTGGTCGTGCGGGCGTGGATGGTGCGCGGCTGCATGCTCGCCGTCCTTCGGGTCAGCCAGCGGCACGGACGGTCTCGATCCAGGCGCCGCTCGCCATCTGGATGAAGTCCGGATCCTGAGTGAAGGTGACCCCCGGCGCCGTCGCGAAGACGTAGTCGGGCTGGGCGAGCGGCACGTACGGCACCTCGTCGGTGAAGATCCGGATCAGCTCGGCCACGCCCTCCCATCGCGTCGCCGGCTCGGAGGTCTGGACCTTGGCGAACGCGGCTGTCGCTGCGTCGTTGTCGAAGTTCGCCGGGTTGAAAGGGTCTTCGGGATTCGTCGCGATCCCGTACCACGAGCTCGGGTCGGGTACCGTGGCCGCGAGACGGAAGAACGCGATGGCCGGATCGTTGCCTGCGACCATGTCGCCGCCGAACTCGCCGAACGTGCGATTCTTGACCGTCAACTCGATACCGATCTCTCCGAGGTTCTGAGTCAGGCTCTGAGCCACGATGTCTCCGGCCGGCGACCATGAGACGAACTCGGCGCTGAAGCCGTCGGGGTGGGCCGAAAGGGCGAGTTCTTCACGAGCCCGCTCGAGATTGAAGTCATACCGCGCACTGTCGGCGATGACTGCGTCCAGGGCGCCCGACTCAGGCTCGATCGAGGCGACGACCTCGGGCGCGATGACGCCCGGACTCAGCACCGCGAAATCTCCGTAGTTGGCGGCCAGCAGGCCCGCGGCATCCGTCGCATAGGCCACCGCACGTCGCACATGCACGTCGTCGAACGGCGCCTTCGACGTGTCCATCGTGATGCAATCGACCCAGAGCGCGGCAGAGGAATGTGCCACGACACCCTCTATCGACTCCCACTGCGGCGCCGACTTGATGTCATCGACCTGGATGCCGTCGAGCTCACCCGAACGCATGGCCAGCTGGGCTGCGTTGTCGTCGGCGATGGCCACGACGTTCAGCGTCTCGATGGCCGGGGGCTCACCGGTGAACTCAGGATTGCGCGCCAGCGTAAGACTGTCGGCGGTGTACGTGTCGACGACGTACGGGCCGGTTCCGATCGGCGGCGCCTCGGACGTACCGAGCGCAGCTCCCGCCTCGGTGCCGTACTTCGCCTGGTGGACGAAGGAGATGAGCGCGAGAGAACCGCGCAGGCCGGGAGCGGGGTGCGCCATCGTGACCGTGACCTGGTGCGGACCTGTGGCGGCGACGCCGGCGATGCTCGCGACCTCGGCCGCCGTATGCGTGTCGGGTTGCCGAAGGCGCTCGATCGACCAGACGACGTCCTCAGCGGTCAGGGGCGCTCCGTCTGAGAAGATCGCGTCGTCGCGAAGGTCATAGACGAGGGTGAGCTCATCGGGCTGACTCACCGCCTCGGCAAGCACGGAAGTGAAGGTGCCGTCGAGGTTGGGGATCTCGAGCGGCTGGTTCACGGCACCCGCGATCGCCATGATCTGAGGGTCGTAGTTCTGGGCGACGTCGAGAGTCATCGGGATCTCTCGGACACCGAGGTCGAAGGTCGCGATCGACGAGCCCATCGACGTGTCTGAGTCGGGCGACGCAGAGCTGCAGCTCGACAGGAGGAGGGCAAGGGCGACGCCGCCCGCGAGGACGGTGATGCCGAACTTTGTGCTGCGCATCGGAACTCCTTGGGTAGGACGTGCATTCATCATCGCCAACCGCGTGCCCTGATCCGAGCGTTGTTCGTCGGAACTCACCCCCGAGCGGTCTCGACAAATGCCGAAACAGGTCCGAGGACGGTCCGCGGGGGCTCAACGCTATGATTCGGCTATGCGCTCCCGAATCACTCCGATGCTGCTGGCGGCCCCGCTTGCGGCCGTCCTCCTCCTGAGCGCTTGCGCGGCCGTGGAGAACGGGTCGGGGCAACCGTCGGCATCCGCTTCACCCGACGCGGCGTCGACGACGACCGCGACCGAACCCATCACCGGCGCGCCGGGAGATCCGCTGACCGCTGAGCAGGCGAAGCAGCTCAACGGTCAGCGCGGAACGTTGCGCCCGTATGAGACCAGCGATGGCTCATTCATCATCGTCGACATGCAGCAGCCGTTGCCGGAGCTGGTGCGGCAAGAGGTCGCGCAGGCGATCGGCGCTGTGGGCAACGACACCGGAAGCTCTGGCTCTGAGATGCTCGCCCAGTCGGCGGCCACCGGCAAGACGATCGTGCTGATCCGGCGGCTTCAGACCTCGAATGATGCCGGCCAGAACATCACGACGTGGGCCTCGATGTCCGAAGCACGTGCTTTCCCCTTCGGTGTACAGGGCGACTCGGCGGAGTCGGTCATATCCCGCATCCAGCCGTGGGTGGATGCACAGAACAACCCGGCGCAGTTCGAGATCATCGTCGTCGACGACTGACCGACGCAGCAGAGGATCCGCGGCCCTCGGCATCCGCCGCAGAAGCACTCGCTGCACCGTCCTGGCGACGTCGGCGCGGCGACGTCACGCACCGGCCATCAGGGCATCCGCGAGCCATTCGCCCAGCTCGTCGAGACGGCTGCGCTCGCCGTCCGGCCGCGGGCGCGAGGCGTCCCGCAGCTCCTCGTCGGGATGCTGCGTGCCGTTGATCGTCGCGACCAGCGCGAGATAGCGCGCGTGGGTGGCACGATACTGCGGATGTTCAAGGGCGTCGGTGGTCAGCGAACGCAGCCGACGGTAGCCGGCGGCCAATCTCTGACGCAGGCCATCGTCGGCTTCCATCCCCGCGGCGCGCGCGCTCTGCTCGACGAACTGCGCGGCGAGACGCGCGACGTGCGGGTCGTCGGCGGCCAGACCCGCGTCGTGTGCCGCGGTCAGCTTCGGCATGAGATGCTCGCCAGCGGATGCGATGAACTGCTGCACGGCAGGATCGCCCATCCGCTCAACGGGCTCGCCCAGGTACGTGTCGTGCAGGTACGCGCGCACCTGTTCGCGGAAGCCGGAGTCCTGCAACAGATCAGCCAGCGTGAGCCACGCGTCGAGCTGGCGCGGCGACGGGTCCGCGGGCAGCTCGGGCCGGTCGGCGACGATGCGCTCCCGCACACCGGCGGGCATCCGGTCGGTCACCTCCGCCCAGAAGTCATCGACGAGCCGCTCGCGCTCGGCATCGGTGAGACCGACCAGCTTCTGCAGCAGGCGGAGCCGCTCCTCCCCTCCTCTGGTGCTCACGAGTGCGCGGAGCACGGCTCGACGCCGCTGCAGGGCGGATGCCTGCCCTTCGACGGTCTCGAGATGCTCGGCCAGCAGGTCCTGCAGCGATGCGTTCCCCTGCACCAGGAGCCGGATGCGATCGAGCCCCGTGTCAAGGTCGCGGAGGGTGCGCACGAACTCGAGCCTCGCCACCGCTGCGACATCGTAGAGGCGGTGGCCGGCATCCGTCGTCCGGGTCGGCGGGACGATCTCCTCGTCCGCGTAGTACCGGATCGCGCTGACGCTCAGACCGGTGCGGCGCGCGACCTCGCCGATGCCGTAGAGGTTCTCTGCTGTGCTGTTCATACCCTCGAGCATGCTGTCTCAAGCGGCTTGAGATGCAAGTCTCATCCTGTCGAGCGGACGATCTTCAGCGGCCGCGACTATTCTGTGTCGATGTCACGTGCCCTCTCTTTGGTGGTCCTCGGCATCGCAGGCACGATCGCGTTGAGCGGGTGCGGTGCGGTTCGGGGAACGCCCGACCGCGAGGACACCTTCGCGACGTCCTACGGCGAATGCACCGCCCAGTGGTGGATCGCCCCGAGCACGGCGGACACCCCTCAGGAGGCGTCGGAGATCGCGTCAGCCGCCCTCGCAGATGCACGTGTCACGGCCGAGAGCAGTTCTGAGTGGCAGCAGTTGCTGGTCGACACTCAATCAGAAGGCGCAGAGATTCCGGAAGACCGCCTCGAAGGCCAGGCGCACGTCGAAGTCGTTCGCGAGCACGTGCGCGACGAACTCGATGCCGGCGGATATCCCGACGTCGATCGTGTGATCGAGGTCTGGTCCGACCTTCGCTGCTCATGATGCGACCTCCCGCGACCCCTTCCCCGCCACTCACCCATGGCACACTGACCACATGCCCCAGGACGCACTCGATCCCCGTCAGGAACGCCGCCTGCCCGAGGCGCTGAACGAGTTCCAGCAGGCGGAAGGGCATCCGCAGTTCCGGGTCGACGTCGAGCGCATCCGCTTCTCCCCCTTCTACTCACGCCTGTCGGCGGTCACGCAGGTCATCTCGCAGGCGGGCGCCGGCCTGGCCGTGCACAACCGGCTCACCCACTCGGTCAAGGTCGCCGCCGTCGCCCGCGCGATCGCCACCCACCTGTCCACGCGCGATGACGAGGCGAGTCGCGTCGTCGCCGAACTCGGCGGCGCGCACCCGGTCGTGGTGCAGGCGGCTGCCGCGGCGCACGACCTCGGGCATCCGCCCTTCGGCCACCTCGGCGAGCAGACGCTCGACCGTCTCGCCCGGTCCCGGTTCGGCCTGAGCGAAGGCTTCGAGGGCAATGCCCAGACCTACCGCATCCTCACCCGCCTCGACGAGCACGACCGGCCGGGCGTCGGCCTGAATCTCACCGCGGCGGTGCGCGCCGCCGTGCTGAAGTATCCGTGGCGGCGCGGCGAGGGCGGCGCCCGCCGCGGCGGCGCGAGCAAGTTCAGCTACTACGCGGTGGATGAGCGGGATGCCCGGCAGGCGCTCTCCGCCTACCCGCTCATCGAGCGCGGTCAGCAGAGCGTCGAGTGCTCGATCATGGACATCTCCGACGACATCGCCTACTCGCTGCACGATCTCGACGACTTCTACCGCGCCGGTCTGCTGAACCCCGCCACGCTCTCGGCCGAGTTCCGCACCTGGCGCCGCGGGCTCGCCCAGCTGCGCGCCGCCGACGAGCAGACCCTCGCCGCCGACACGAGGACACCCGGCCACTCCCTGGAGCTGCTCTGGCGCCGGCTGCAGAGCAAGGATGCCTGGATCGCCGATCCGGATGCCTTCAGCGAAGCCGTCGCGAAGGTCTCGAGCGCCGTGATCGACGAGCTCGTCGCCGAACCCTTCGACGGCTCGCTCGCCAGCGAGCGCGGCCTCGCCCGCTTCACCACCGCCTGGATCGCACGGCTGCAGTCGTCGATCGAGGTGCACCGGCATCCCGACGTCCGCTCCGGCCACGTCGCCCTCAACCGCCAGAGCTGGCACGAGGTGGCGGTGCTGAAGTTCCTGCACGAGCGGTTCATCCTCGAACGTCCCGACCTCGCCGTCTATCAGCGCGGCCAGGCAAGCGTCCTGGAGCGCCTCGTCGGCGGCTTCGCCGCCTGGCTCGACGATCCGCGCGACGCCCGCCGCGCCCCGCGCCGCCTGATCGACCTCGTCGAGCTCGCCACCGACGACTACCGTCGCCTGCGAACGGATGCCCCCGAACGCGTGGAGGCGCGCACGGACACCGACCTGGAGTCCCTCGCGCGCGGGCGCGGCATCATCGACTACGTCGCCTCGCTCACCGACACCCAGGCGCTCTCGCTCGACGCCCTGCTCGCCGGTCGCACCGAGCGGCTCTGGGACGCCGGTCAGGGACTGTGATGCCCGCGCGCGAGCGGGTGGGTGAGGCATCCACGCGCCTGGCGAACGGCCCCGACCGCTGTTGCGCGTGCAAGAGTGGATGCCGACCGCATCCGCCGTTCGGACAGGAGGTCCCATGCGCGCCGTCGTCTACGAGCAGTTCAGCACCGATCTCGACACGCTGGAGGTGCGCGAGCTTCCCGAGCCGAAGCTGCCGCCGGCATCGGTCCTCGTCGAGGTGCGCGCGGCAGGGGTGAACCCGGTCGACTGGAAGCTCATGGCCGGGTACCTCGATGCGATCCTGCCGACGCACTTCCCGGTCATCCCCGGCTGGGACGTCGCGGGGGTGGTCGTCGCTGTCGGCATGGACACCCCCGAGTTCCAGATCGGCGACGAGGTCATGGCCTATGCCCGCAAGGACTCGGTGAACGCGGGCACCTTCGCCGAGCGCGTGGCGGTCCCGGTCACCGCGGTCGCGCGCAAGCCGGCATCCCTCTCCTGGGAGCAGGCCGGCGCCCTGCCTCTCGCCGGCGGCACGGCGCTACGCGCCATCGATGCCCTCGGTGAGCTGCACGCCCGCACCGTCCTGATCCATGCAGCCGCCGGAGGCGTGGGAAGTCTCGCCGTGCAGATCGCGATCGCCCGCGGCGCCCGCGTGATCGGCACGGCATCCGAGCACAACCATGACTACCTGCGCAGCCTCGGCGCGCACCCGGTCACCTACGGCGACGGGCTCGCCGATCGCGTGCACGCCTTGGCCGACGGACCCGTCGACGCCGTCGCGGACTTCGCCGGAGGTGTGCTGCCGGTCACCCTCGAGGTGCTCGCCCCCGACGGCGTCCACGTGTCGGTCGCCGACTCGTCGGTGACCGAGCACGGGGGTCGACACATCTGGGTGCGCCCAGACGGAGCCGAGACCGAGAGGCTCGCCCGCCTCGCCGACGAGGGCGGACTGCGCGTGGAGGTCGCCGAGACGTTCCCTCTGGAGCGGACGGCCGACGCCTTCCGCGCCAGCCGGCGCGGACACACGCGCGGCAAGCTCGTCATCATCCCGTGAGCATCGGCTCATAACAGAGCGCCCCTCCGCCGTCAACGGCTGGATATCGTCGCGCGCCGACACCCACACTGATGACCGGGGGAGCAGGGCGCTCAGGAGGGTGCGATGACCACGGAACTGCAGGACCGATTCACACTGTGCCAAGTCTCACCGGACGACTGGGTGATCTTCGACATGTCGCTCAACGATGACGTGCACCGTCTCGTCGCCTGCGTCAGCGAGCACGACGGTTTCGTGCAGGTGCGCTGGTTCCGAAACCTTCCCCTGCCCGAGCAGTTCGCCACACGCGACGAGGCGCTGGGCATGCTGCTGGCCCTCGACCTGACCGCCGCGGCCCGCCCGGCCGCCCTCGCCTCGGCATCCTGAGCCCCAGCGGGCCCGGGCGGGCCCGCTGCGTCGTCAGAGCACGTCGTCGCGGACGGTGCCGTCGACCGGCCTGCGGTTGCGGCGCGCGAGCATGAGGATCAGGCCGACGACGAACGCGACCGCGCCGGCGCCCATCAGGATGTAGCCGATCATGTCGAGGTTCGCCCACTCCACGTCGACGTTGATCGCGAAGGCGAGGATCGCGCCGATGACGAACAGAACGATTCCGGTGCCGATGGTCATCACTTGCTCCCTTCCGTATGGCCGGCCGAGCGGCCCGCCGTGTCATCCAGCGTGGCGGGCGCACGCGACGGAGCATATGGGGTTGACAACGCTGCGAGCCGCTCCGGCACGGCTGCCGCTCCGTCAGGCGGCGAGCGCACCCCGGCGCACCGGCGATCGAAGCACCAGCACGACCACGATCGCGACCATGATCGCGGCCGTCAGGGTCACCGAGAACGGGAGCAGCGGGTCGACGAGCACCAACAGGGCGCCCAGCGGCACGACCGTGTTGACCACACGGCCGGCATTCTCGCGGATGGCCACGAACCAGATGCCGATCAGGAACAGGGCGATCGGCACGCTCGCCGTGAACGACACGGCGAGGGGGTCGAGATCGGTGTCGCCGGTGAGAGCGTCGATCTGCACCTCGACACCGGCGGAGAAGGCCGCCGCCGCCGCGAACACGAAATAGTGGGTGTAGCCGTACCGCAACGAGTGCCAGAGCGTCGAGATCGCCCGGTGATGCGGCGGCCAGAAGTAGATCCACCACATCGCCGCCGCCGAGACCAGCGCGACAGCGGCGACCCCGATCAGCGGCCCGATGGAGTCGACCTTCTCCCGGGCGCCGATGATGGCCGTCGCCGAGGCGAGCAGACTCTCACCCAGCACGATCAGGGTGAACAGGCTGTACCGCTCGGTGATGTGGTGCGGATGCCACGGCGTCTGCACGCGCAGTTCGGCGACCACCGGCACCGCGATCTCCGCCAGCGCGAGCGCCGCGAAGACCACCGGCTTCGCCGCATCGGGCACGAACAGGAATCCGACCCAGAGCACCTGCGCCGCCGAGATTCCGATCGCGTAGCGCAGGGCGGTGCCGCGCGTGCCGGGCGCGGCCCGCGACGCCCGCAGCCACTGCAGCACCATCGCCACCCGCATCACGATGTACGCGATGACGAGCACGGTGAAATCCGGGTGGTGCTCGTCGAAAGCGGGGCCGATGCCGGCGGCCAGCACGAGCACGCCGCTCATCTGCACGATCGTGAGCACCCGGTACAGCCAGTCGTCGCAGCCGAACGAGGTGGCGAACCAGGTGAAGTTCATCCAGGCCCACCAGATGCCGAAGAACACCATCGCATAGGAGATGAGTCCGTGCACAGCGTGCCCGGCGGACAGGGCGTGATGCAGCTCGCTGGATCCGATGCTCACCGCGATGACGAAGACGAGGTCGAAGAACAGCTCCAGCGAGCTGGCGACGCGATGCGGCTCCGCCGGATCGCGCGGGCGCATCCGATCGAGTCTGAAGCGCATCCCCCGCACGTTCTGATCCACCGGCCCAGAATAGCGGGAGCGACCCGCGCGGTCACCGGTCGATGACGCGCGTCGTGAGAGCGCCCCGTCAGAGCTCGCCGGGCCGCATGGCCTCGGCATCGATCGCCTTCAGCACACGCAGTGCGGCCGTGTCGACGGGCGGCTCGTCCGGGGCATCCGCGCTCGGACGCCGCCGCGGCGCGTACACGACCAGCGCGTGGAACAGGAAGCGCGCGAAGAAGGCGACCACCAGCGAGATCGCGGTAGCCACCACCGCGGAGATGTGCCACGTCTCGACCATGAGCGCCATCACCGGGATGCGCAGGGCCGCCTCGACGCTGTTGAACGAGACGGATGCCGCGAAGCGCACCCACAGACGCGACGCGTCGTGGCGCTCCTCGCGGAACACGAACAGCTCCTGCAGGACGAAGTTGCCGATGATCGTCGCCCCCGCGCCGATGATCGCAGCCGGCACGTACGGCATGCCCAGGTGGGTGAGCAGCCACATGAGGCCGATGTTCGCGACCGCGCCGAATCCGCCGATCAGCGCGAACAGGCCCATCTTGCCGAACCGCAGCCGCGCCAGGTGAGCCAGGAAGGTCGTTCCCTGGCGCAGACTCGCCTTCGAGGTGCCGTGCCGCCGTTCGCCGAACGCCATCGGCACCTCGGCGATGCGCAGGTCGTGCCGCTCGCCCCCGCGCACGAGGATCTCGAGCAGGATCTTGAACCCCTGCGGGCGCAGCCGGTCCACGTCGATGCGGGTGCGATCGACGAGGAAGAACCCGGTCATGGGATCGGTGCTTCGCCACAGCCGGCGCAGGAACATCGCCTTGGTGACGGCGGTGGCCGCCTTCGAGACGCCGAAGCGCACCGCCGTGCCCAGGCCCGCGGAATCGCCGCCGCCGATGTAGCGGGATGCGGCGACGATATCGGCCCCGCCCTCCTCGTAGCGGGCCAGCAGGGCCGGCAGCAGTTCGGGCGGATGCTGCAGGTCGCCGTCCATGACGATGCAGACGTCGCCGTTCGCCTCGGCGAGCCCGAGAGCGACGGCACCGCCCAGCCCCGCCGTGTTGTGGTCGCGGTGGATGCCCCGCACGCGAAGCGGGGCGGACGCCGAGACCCGCGCGATCTCGGCCATCGTGTCGTCGGTGCTGTCGTCGACGAAGAGCATCTCCGCGTCGCGGCCGGCGAGCGCGGCGGCCGTGCGCGAGACGAGCTCGGCCACGTTGCCGCGCTCGTTGAACGTCGGGACGATCACCGTGACGGATGCGCTCACCGGCTCACCTCCCCCGGAACGATGCGACGCGCGTTCAATCGTGCCATCTTTCACTGTGCGCCGAGTCCGCCGGTGCGCCGCCGCCGGGGATACTAAGGTGGCACGGGCCAGGCAAAGAGGTCGACGACGACGATGAGGACTCTATGAATCTGCTCAGACAACCGGCGAGCTGGTGGCGCGAGAACCGCCTCGCTCTCCTCGCGAGCATCACCACGATGTTCATCCTGCTGTTCACGATCGGCGGTGCGGTCGGGGTCGCGAACGCGGCGACCAAGCCCGCTTCCACCGACGACGGCGTGAAGGGCGAGACCTTCACGATCGCGACCGACACCACCTGGGCGCCCTTCGAGTTCCAGCGCGACGGCGAGCTGCGCGGCATCGACATCGACCTGATCAACGCGGTCGCCGAGGACCAGGGCTTCGACGTCAAGATCGACGTGCTCGGCTTCGACGGGGCACTGGCGGCCGTGACCGCGGGCCAGGCGGATGCCGTCATGGCCGGCATGTCCATCACCGCCGAGCGCGAGAAGACCTTCGACTTCTCCAACCCCTACTTCGACTCGGGCATCCAGATGGCCGTCGCGAAGGACGACACCAGCATCCAGGGCTACGAGGACCTGCAGGGCAAGACGGTCTCCGCCAAGACGGGCACCGAGGGCTACGCCTTCGCCGAGAAGCTCGGCAAGGAGAACGGCTTCACCGTCACCGGCTTCCAGGACGCCGCTGACGCCTACAACGACGTCACCACCGGCAACTCCGCCGCGGTCTTCGACGACTACCCGATCCTCGCCTACGGCATCGCCACGGGGAACGTCGATCTGAAGACGGTCACCGAGCAGGAGAAGGCGTCCAGTTACGGCATGGCCGTCAAGAAGGGCGACAACGAGGCCCTGCGCAAGGCGTTCAACGAAGGTCTGAAGAACCTCATCGAGAACGGCACCTACCAGGAGATCCTCGACGACTACCTGGGTGACGCCGCTCCCGACGCCGCCACCATCGGGGCGGGCAAGGCCGCGCTGGGCAACGAGACCCTCGACCCGGGCAAGCCGGGTGAGCTGCCGGAGAACCCCGCGTTCACGACCGATGTCGAGAAGACCGGCGACACCTTCACGATCGCGACCGACACCACCTTCGCGCCGTTCATCTACCAGCTGGGAGGTGAGAACGTCGGCATCGACATGGACCTGCTGCGCGCCATCGCCTCCAACCAGGGCTTCGAGGTGGACATCAAGCCGCTCGGCTTCGACGCCGCCCTGGCCGCGGTGACGGCCGGGCAGGCCGACGGCGTGATCGCCGGCATGAGCATCACCGACGAGCGCAAGAAGGTCTTCGACTTCTCGGACCCCTACTACCAGTCGGGCGTGCAGATGGCGGTCGCGAAGGACAGCGACATCACCTCGTACGAGGATCTGGAGGGCAAGACCGTCGCCGTCAAGACCGGCACGGTCGGCTACGACTTCGCCGAGCAGCTCGGTGAGGAGATCGGGTTCACGGTCAACGCGTTCCAGGACTCGGCCGACATGTACAACGACGTCGCGACGGGCAACTCCGCGGCGACCTTCGAGGACGCGCCGGTGCTGCAGTTCGGCATCGCATCGGGCAACGTGCCGCTCAAGATCGTCACCGACCCCGAGCCCGGTGCCGACTACGGCTTCGCCGTGCTCAAGGGCCAGAACGCCGAGCTGCTGCAGATGTTCAACGACGGGCTGAAGAACGCCAAGGAGTCCGGCGCCTACCAGCAGATCGTCGACCGCTACCTGGCGATCGACGACGCCGAGGCCACCGACGACTCCTTCTGGGCGCTGCTGCAGACCTCGATCGGGCCGCTCACGCAGGGTCTGCTGCTCACGCTGCTGGCCACGGCGCTGGCGATCCTGTTCGCGATGATCCTGGGCATCCTGTTCGGCATCCTGAAACTGTCAGCCAATCCCTTCCTGCGCATCCTGGCCGGCGCGTACGTGAACATCTTCCGCGGCACCCCGGTGCTCGTGCAGGCGTTCTTCTTCTACTTCGGGGTGCCGGCCGTCACCGGACAGCCGCTGGACGCGCTGACCGCCGGCGTGATCACGCTCTCGCTCAACGCCGGTGCGTACATCACCGAGATCGTGCGCGGCGGCGTGCAGTCGGTCGACCCGGGCCAGATGGAGGCATCGCGCTCCCTGGGCCTGGGCTGGGGCGCCTCGATGCGCCGCGTGGTGATGCCGCAGGCGTTCAAGATCATGACGCCGAACCTCATCAACCAGTTCATCATCACGCTCAAGGACACCTCGCTGCTGTCGGTGCTCGGCTTCGCGGAGCTGACCTACCAGGGCCGCATCGTGATCGCGTCGACCTTCCGCTCGTTCGAGATCTGGATCATCGTCGGCGCGCTGTACTTCATCGTGATCTGGCTGCTCACGATGCTTTCCAACTGGGTCGACCGGAAGTTCAACAAGTAGGGGATGACCATGACGAACAGCGAACCGACCTACACCCGCCCCGTCGCCACGACGTCGGGACCTCCGATCGAGGTGCGCGAGCTGCACAAGTCCTTCGGGAAGAACCACGTGCTCACCGGCATCGACCTGACCGTCACCAACGGCGAGGTCATCGCGGTGATCGGCCCGTCCGGCTCGGGCAAATCCACACTGCTGCGCTGCCTGAACCGTCTCGAGGAGGTCACCAGCGGCGAGGTGCTGATCCTCGGCGAGAACATCGCCACGGCGAAGGGGAAGAACCTGGATGCCGTGCGCCAGCGCGTGGGCATGGTGTTCCAGCACTTCAACCTGTTCCCGCACATGACCGCGGTGGAGAACGTGGCGCTCGCGCCGATCGAGCTGAGGATGCTCAGCAAGACCGAGGCGCGGAAACGCGCCGTCGAGCTGCTCACCCGGGTCGGGCTGGCGGACAAGGCGGATGCCCGGCCGGCATCCCTCTCCGGCGGCCAGAAGCAGCGCGTCGCGATCGCGCGCGCGCTGGCCATGAGTCCCGGGATCATGCTCTTCGACGAGGCGACCAGCGCGCTGGACCCGGAGATGGTGGGCGAGGTGCTGCAGGTGATCCGCGACCTCGCGGCATCGGGCATGACGATGGTGCTGGTCACCCACGAGATGGGCTTCGCCCGCGAGGTCGCCGACCGCGTCGTGTTCATGGCCGACGGCAAGGTCGTCGAGTCCGGTCCGCCCGCCGACATCTTCGACAATCCGCAGGAGGCCCGCACGCAGGACTTCCTCTCGAAGGTGCTCTGAGGCACCGCGGCGGCGCCGGGCATCCGGAGCGGTCGTAGGCTGGAGACATGACCGCTCCTGCCTCCGACACCATCACCATGTTCGGCGCCGCCTGGTGCATCGACTGCCGTCGCACCAAGAAGCAGCTCGACGAACTCGGCGTCGAATACACGTACGTCGACCTGGTCGCAGACCCCGCCGCCGCGGATGTGGCGAAGGAGATCTCCGGGCGCACCAACATCCCGGTGGTCGTCTACCCGGATGCCAGCCACCACGTGGAGCCCTCGAACGCCGATGTCGAGGCCAAGCTGCGCGAGCTCTCCCTGATCTGACCGCGCGGTCGCCCGACCGTGGAACCGGGTCCCGAGAGCATCTAGGCTGGGTGCCACCCCGGAGGAGACGACGATGACTCAGGATGCCCCCGTGCAGACGGCGAAGAAGGATGCCGCAGCATCCGCTCCCCCTGCGCTGACGGACGACGAGCGCGAAGCGCTCGACGTCGACATCGCCCTGCTGCAGCAGGGCTCGCGCACCTGGTCGAGCCTCACCGTCGCGCAGCGCGTGACGCTGCTGCGTGCGCTGCGCGCGAGCGTGGCGGCGACGATCGAGGACTGGGCGACGACCGCCGCCGACTCCAAGGGGCTGCGCGGCAACCATCCGCTGCGCGGCGAGGAGTGGCTGAGCGGCCCGTACTCGGTGCTCGGCGCCCTCGACGCCTACGCCGACACGCTGACCCGGCTCGCCGAGGGGCGCAGCGCGCTCAGCGGCGTCGGCATCGGCCGGGCACCCGGCGGGCGGACCCGCATCGATGCCTTCCCGCTGACCGGGATCGACAGGTTTCTGCTCTCGGGCTTCAGCGGCGAGGTGTGGCTGCAGCCGGGCATCACCCCGCGCACCGCGCGGAGCACTGCCGGCCTGGCACAGCTGACTCCTGCGGCATCCGGTGGCGTCGGCCTGGTGCTGGGGGCCGGGAACATCACCTCGATCCCCGTGCTCGATGTCATCTACGAGCTGCTGGCGCACAACCGCGTGGCTCTGCTGAAGGTCAACCCCACGCAGGACCCGATGGTGCCCGTGTACGAGCGCGCGCTCGCGCCGCTCATCGAGCCGGGCTTGCTGCGCATCGTGCGCGGCGGACCGGCCGTCGGCGCCTACCTGACCGGCCATCGCGATCTCGTGCACGTGCACATCACGGGCTCCGCCGCGACGTTCGACGCCATCGTCTGGGGCTCCGGACCGGCCGCCGCACGACGGCGCCGCGAGAACCGCCCGCAGCTGAAGAAGCCGATCACCGCAGAGCTCGGCGGGGTGTCGCCGATCATCGTCGTGCCGGGCGAGTGGACCGATGCCGACATCACCTACCAGGCCGAGCACATCGCCACCATGCGCCTGCAGAACTGCGGGCACAACTGCATCGCCGGGCAGGTGGTGATCCTGTCGTCCGACTGGCCGCAGGCCGCGCAGTTCCGCGCCGCTCTGCGTCGCGCCTACGCGGGTGCCCCGGAGCGACCGATCTGGTACCCGGGCTCGCCCGACCGCATGCGGCGGGCGGGCGAGGACTACCCGGATGCCCTGGTGCTCGCCGACCGGCTGCTGGTCGAGGTCGGCGATGGACAGGACGCCACGGCCCTGCAGACCACGGAGTACTTCGCCCCGGTGCTGGGTGTGGTCGAGGTGGCGGGCACCGGACAGGCCTTCCTCGACGCCGCCGTGGCGCACGCCAACGACCAGCTGCAGGGCACGCTCGGTGGCAACGTGATCATCGATCCGGTCACCGAGCGATCGCTGGGCAGCGGCTTCGAACGCGCGATCGCCGCACTGCGCTACGGGTCGATCGCGATCAACGGCTGGACGGCGTTCGGCTTCATCACACCCACGCTCACCTGGGGCGCGTTTCCGGGCAGCACCGTCGACGATGTCGGCAGCGGGATCGGCGTGGTGCACAACGCGCTGCTGGTCGACGGGGTCGAGCGCTCCGTGGTGCGCGGGCCGTTCCGCCCGTTCCCCCGCTCGCTGCCGTTGGTCAACGGCGGTGGCCGGTTCACGATCCTTCCCAAGCCGCCCTGGTTCGTCTCCTCGCGCACCGGCGCCGCCGTCAGCGCCGGGCTGACCCGCTTCCGCGCCCGTGGCGGGGTGCTCGGCCTGATCCGCACGCTCCTGCAGGCGCTGCGCGCCTGATCGCTCGGAACCGAGCGGGGTTCAGCGCTGCGCGAAGCGGTCGGTCGCGGCGCGCAGCGCGCGGGCGATACCGGGCTCGGCCGCCGAGTGCCCGGCGTCGTCGACGACCACCAGCTGGGCCTCGGGCCACGCGGTGTGCAGATCCCAGGCCGTCATCATCGGCGTGCAGACGTCGTAGCGCCCCTGCACGATCACCGCGGGGATGTCGCGGATGACGCCGACACCGTCGATGAGCTGCCCCTCCTCCAGCCAGCCCCTGTTGAGGAAGTAGTGGTTCTCGATGCGCGCGAACGCCGTCGCGTGCGTGGCATCCGTCGCCCCGGCGACGAGCTTCGGGTCGGGTCGCAGCGTGACGGTCGACGCCTCCCACTTCGTCCACGCGACCGCGGCGGGCACGTGCACCTCGGGATCGGTGTCGAAGAGACGCCGATGATACGCCTCGATCATCCGGCTCCGCTCGACGGGCGGGATGACCGCCTCGTAGTCCGCCCACAGGTCGGGGAACAGGGCCGCGGCGCCGCCCTCGTAGAACCACTCCAGCTCGTGGCGGCGCAGCGTGAAGATGCCTCGAAGCACGAGCTCGCTGACGGCATCCGGATGCGACTGCGCGTACGCCAGGGCGAGCGTGCTCCCCCACGAGCCCCCGAACACCTGCCACTTCTGGATGCCGAGGTTCTTGCGCAGCAGTTCCATGTCGGCCACCAGGTGCCAGGTGGTGTTGAAGCGCAGGTCGGCGGCCGGGTCGCTGGCATGCGGAGTGCTGCGCCCGCATCCGCGCTGGTCGAAGAGCACGATGCGGTAGATCTCCGGGTCGAAGAAGCGCCGCTGCCAGGGCGAGGTGCCGCCTCCGGGGCCTCCGTGCAGGAACACGACGGGCTTGCCGTCGGGATTCCCGCTCTGCTCCCAGTAGATGCGGTTGCCGTCGCCGACGAGCAGATCGCCCGTATCGTACGGCTCTATCGGCGGATACAGTCCGTCCGGTTCCATGTGCTCTCCTCCCCCGAGGACCCGCAGTTCGGGCCTTCTCACCGTATCCCGGAAGGGATATGCGGCGAGGGAGAACCGCCCGGGCTTACAGTTTCACGCCGGCTGCGAAGGTGTCGCAGACGCCGAGACCGTTCTTGTAGCCGTTGGCGAACCAGAACTGGCGCTGTTTGCTCGTGCCGTGGGTGAAGCTCTCGGGGCTCACGAATCCGCCCGACTGCTGCTGGATGTGGTCGTCGCCGACGGTGTAGGCGGCGTTCACCGCATCGGCCAGCTGCGCCTCGGTGGGGGTCTCGATGTACCGGACGCCGTTGTCGTCCTCCAGCTCGGCGACGTCGCCGAGCCACGCTCCCGCATAACAGTCGGCCTGCAGCTCGATGCGAACGCCGTTGCTGGAAGGCCCCGTGCCGTTGTTCGGATGCTCGTCCATCACGCCCGTGATGTTCTGGATGTGGTGCCCCCACTCGTGCCCGACGATGTACAGCTGGGCGAGTTCTCCGGCCGAGGCGCCGAACTGCTGCCGCATGAGCTGGAAGAAGTCCGGGTCGATGTACACGCCCTGCTCCGGCGGGCAGTAGAACGGGCCGACGGCGTTGGACGCGGTGCCGCACTGGGTGGCGGTCTGACCGTCGACGACCGTCATCGTCGGAGCGGCGTAGCCGTCGACGTGCTGCTCCCAGTAGTCGTTGAGCACGACCTCGGCGCCCGCCATGCGGCAGTCGTCGTTCGCGTTGGCGTCCTCACCCGTCTTGCACTCGGCGAGCGTGTTCTCGCCGCTCGACGCCGGCGGGTTCTCGCCGCCCGGCGCTCCCCCGACCAGCCCGGTGAGATCCGGCCCGCCCAGCATCGCCACGACCAGGGCGACGAGACCGAGCACGCCCACGCCGCCGCCGGCGATGGCGGCGGTGCGTCCTCGGCGACGGGTGGTGTTGCCGGAGATGTCGGCATCCGGGTTGAAGGTCATGCAGAAAAGGTACCCCGCGCGCCGGCCGTGCGCATCGACGTAGGCTCGGATCATGGCGACGACGATCACGATCACGGGAGCCGGCGGACAGATCGGATACGCCCTGCTGTTCCGCATCGCGGCAGGGGACATGCTCGGGGCGGATGAGCCGGTGCGCCTGCGACTGCTCGAGATCCCGCAGGGACTCGGCGCGGCCGAGGGCGCCGCACTCGAGCTGCAGGACGGCGCGTTCCCGCTCCTCGAACACGTGGAGGTCACCGATGACGCCGCCACCGGTTTCGAGGGCGCGAACATCGCCCTGCTCGTCGGGGCCCGCCCGCGCGGGCCGGGCATGGAGCGGGCCGACCTCCTGGCCGCGAACGCCGGCATCTTCGGGCCCCAGGGCGCGGCGATCGCGGCGCGAGCCGCCTCTGACATCCGCGTGACCGTCGTCGGCAACCCCGCGAACACGAACGCCCTGATCGCCGCATCCGCCGCCGAGGGAGTCCCCGCGGAGCGGTTCACGGCACTGACGCGCCTCGACGAGAACCGGGCGCGCGCGCAGCTCGCACAGACACTCGGGGCGTCGGTCTCGGACATCCGCCGCGTGCCGATCTGGGGCAACCACTCCGCGACGCAGTTCCCCGACACCTCTCATGCGACTGTGGCCGGCGCTCCTGTCGGTGCGCTGCTCGTCGACCGCGTGGGCGACGTGCGCCGCTGGCAGGAGGACACGTTCATCCCGCGTGTGGCCAAGCGTGGGGCCGAGATCATCGAGGTGCGCGGGTCGTCCTCCGTGGCCTCCGCGGCGAGCGCCACGATCGACCACGTGCGCGACTGGGTGCAGGGCACCGACGACTGGACCAGCGCCGGAGTGATCTCGCACGGCGAGTACGGTGTGCCCGAGGGGCTGATCTCGTCGTTCCCCGTGCGGTCCGTGGCCGGTCGGTGGAGCATCGTCGAGGGGCTCGAGATCGACGACTGGGCGCGGGCGCGGGTGGATGCGTCGGTGGCCGAGCTGGTCGAGGAGCGCGAGGCGGTGCGGGCGCTCGGGATGCTGTGAGCGCCGGCGCCCTCGAGGGCGCATTCCGCCCGGCGACTCGGGCAGAATGGAACCGGAGGTAGGACCATGAGCGAGGCGAAGAATCCCCCGGAGATCGGTGCGCAGGCGACGCCGCTCACCAGCCCGCTGCATCTTCCTCACGCCGCGGCCACCTGCCCGACCTGTCTGGCGAACGACGCGCACGACTGGTGGTCGGCACGGCCAGAGGGCACCCGACTGGTGGGCCTCGTGGTGGCGCGCGAGGGGATGCCGTCGGTCACGCAGCAGCGTGAGGACCTGACCCGATTCGGCGTGCCGATCGAGGGATTCCGGCATCCGGCACCCGAGATCCTCGAGAGCTGGGGCGATCGCCTGGCGCGCCTGATCGACACGCTGCGCAGCGGAGACGTGCTCGTGGTGGCCAACGTGCACGCGCTGGGTCGTGACCGCGACGAGGAGACCCGCACCGTCGCCGAGCTGCGCCGGCGCGGCATCATGGTGAAGGTGCTCGGGCACCAAGCCCGGCACCTCACCGACGCCGGCTGAGCGGCTCAGCCGCCCAGGCGCTGCCCGATCCTCATCTGACGCTCGCGCGAGCGGTCGTCGGTCACCTCGATGCTGCGCGCCGTGGCCCTGAGGTTCTGCGCCGCGCGGTCGGACATCTCCGCGCCCGTGCGCAGCCGATCTCCGGCGGCGTCGACGAGCGCGCTGAGACGTGACGCGAGGACGTTCCCTGCGGGCACCCTCCCGAACATCGCGCCGGAGACGCGTGCGCCCCCGATGGCCGTCGACTGCGCGTCGATCGCGTCGGAGACCGCGAAGAGCTCACCGCCCGCCGCCACGATCGACTGCGGGTCCGCCTCGACCTCGCCGCTCGTCAGGCCCAGCTCGGACAGCGGCGTACGGGTCATCTGCGCGCTCAGCCAGAGCGCCTCGTCGTCGTCCAGCGTCCCCCAGTCCAGGCCGCCGGCGTTGTCGGAACTGTAGTGCTCGGCACCGGATTCGTAGGTGGTGACGATCTTGCCGTCGACCAGGGCGATGCCCTCGGCCATGTTCGGCAGATCGGTGCGGGAGACCTCGTCCCCGTCGCGCGTGGCGAGCACCAGGGCACCGGGGGCGTCGCGTCCCCACGAGGTGGAGTAGATGAACTGGCCGTTGTCGGCGACGACGACGCCCTGGGCCTCCGGCGGCGTGATGATCGGATGCCGGGTCGCCGCTGCGAGCCCGCCCTCGTCGCCCAGCCTGTTCTCGTCGATCTCGTACAGCCGGCCAGGGCCCTCGCTCTTCTTGGTGAAGTCGCCGACGTACACCGTGTTCGGATCGCCCTCCTTCACCGCCACGTAGGCGCTCGCGCCCCGAGGCAGCTCGTGCGGTCCCTCGATCGGCTGGATGACCTCGGACGGCTGCAGGTCGCCGTCCTGCTCGATCGGGTGGCCGCGCCTCATGAGATCGGCCTTGGAGTAGACGAAGAGCTGAGGCGGATCGCCGTCCTTGCCGGCGGAGGTGACGTACACCTTGTCACCGCTGATCGCGACGCCGCCTGCGTGGATCGGGGTGGAGTAGTCGCTGTCGCCGCCGCCGAGATAGACGTGCGCGCTCTCCTCGCCCGTCGCGTTGTCGATCACCGAGATGGCGGACGGCCCGCTCCCCTTGCCGTCGTCGTTGTCCTTGTCGTAGTACACCTGCAGCAGGTTGTCGGTGTCGTCGTCGTAGGCGAGGCCCTGCGGCACCAGGTTGCGTGAATCGCCGGTGGCGTAGGTGTTCGGGATCAGCGGTCCCAGGTCGCGTCCGTCCTCGGTCAGCCAGTCCTCGGTGTCGCGGCGTCCGTCTTCGATCCATTCGCGCATGTCGTCGTCGAGCGCGTCGAGGTCGACCGGATCCTCTGTGGTGAAAGATGCCAGCGCCATCAGGTCCTGCCCGTACCCCTCTCGGAGCGCACGGAACTGGATGTTGATGAGGTTGCGGAACAGCTTCTCCATGGGCTCCGGCAATCCTGCCGGGCGCCTCTGCCACATCCACAGGATCTCGTCGGCGACCTCGCGCATGGCTTCGTAGGTCTTCGCGCCGCTCTCGATGAGCGTGCCGAGCAGGCCGATGCGTGCCCGCATGACGACGAGGCCGCCGCTCAGGCCGCCGATGCGGCCTTGGAAGGCGACCGCCGCGTCTCCGCTCCAGTGCGGTCGGCGGGCGGCCGTTCCCAGGGAATCCCACGCGTCGTCGAGTCCGTCGAGCACCTCGGCGAGGACGGCTCCCGCGGAGCGCAGGCCCGCCGGGTCACCGGAGACGAGCTCGGCGTGAACGGCCTCGGGATCCGTCATGGGTTCTCCTGGTCTGTGGCACGGGCGCGCCGCGGCGTCGCGCCCGGGAAGACGAGACCGGCCGCCGCACCCGATTGCTCGGGTGCGGCGGCCGGCGACGTGCAACCGCCGTCTCTGGCGGTGCGGGAGCTGGTTACCAGCGCCCCTCGTTCTTCTTCTCGTTGGCGTGACCGTCGGCAGAGTCCTGGATGACCTGCTTTCCGATCTCGGCGAGAAGCTGCTTCATCTCGGTCAGGGCAGCGTTCCACTGCGCCTTCGCGCGGGTGTAGGCCTCGGAGGCGGAACCCGTCCAGTCAGCCTGCAGCGGCTTGAGGGCGTTCTCCATCTCGGTCAGCTTGGTCTCGATGTTGTTCGCACCCGAGCCGAGGTCGGTACCCGCCATCTCGACGGTACCGAAATCCATCTTGTATCCACCGGTCATGATCTCTCTCCCCTCCGGTCTCAGCCGAGACGGCCCATGAACTTGTTCTGCGCCTGTGCCGACGTGTCGTCGGTGGCGGAGTATGCCGACTGCGAGTCGATCAGGTTCTGCTCGAACTGGTCGAGCGCGTTCGTGATCTTTCGCGACTTGTCCTGCCAAGCCTGGAACGTCTGCTGGAAGGCAGACGAGCCCTGGCCCTGCCATGCCGCGCCGATTCCGGACAGCTTGCCCTGGATCGCGTTCAGCTCGGCGACGATGGACGCCTTCGACTGGTTGACGATGCTGGCGCCACGCTGAAGGGCACCATCCGCTGCGGAGACTCCTCCGGTCACGGTCACCTCCTGGATCTGAGGGCTGGTCTGCCCTGAATGCTTTCAGCCCTGAGGGCCGTGACGCCGATGCCCGGCGACAAGTAACACCTTACGGATTCGGGATGGGGATGCCTATGGGTAGCTCTGCCCACGCAGACGTCCCCATGCCCTCACGCCGCTCGGCTAGAGCTGCGACGACGGCGCGAAGGCGAGCTGCATGATCTGCAGGCCGCGCTCGCGCGTGACCACCTTGGCCCGGCCGGGGACCGCCAGGGACGCCTTGACGTTGCCGATCAGCTGGCCCTCGTCGGGGCTTCCCGACAACAGGATCCCGGGGGAGGCGAGGTCCCGCAGGGTCTGCATCACCGGCTCGAAGGTGGCGCGTGAGGCGCCACCGGAGCGACGGGTCAGCGTGAGGTGCAGCCCGACGTCGGTCGCCTGGGCGAGCAGCGGCTGCAGCACCCCGATCGGGTTGCCGGACTGCGTGTTCACGAGGTCGTAGTCGTCGACGAGGATGAAGACCTCGGCACCGGTCCACCAGGATCTGTCGCGCAGCTGCTGGGGCGTGACGTCGGGACCGGGGAGGCGGCTGCGCAGATACTCGGTGAGACCCGCGAGCTCCTCGGTCGCCTGCTGAGCGGTCGTGTAATAGCCGGCGAGGTAGTCGTCGGGGATCTCCGACAGCAGCGCACGACGGTAGTCGACGACGAAGAACTGCGCCTCTTTCGGCGACATGGTGCGCATGATCTCCCGGGAGAAGCCGCGCAGGAAGCTCGACTTGCCCGACTGGCTGTCGCCGAACAGGAACAGGTGCGGGTTGCGCCTGACATCGAAGGCGGTGGGCGCGAGCTCCGCCTCGTCGACGCCGAGCAGCACCTGCTTCTCGAGCGGCGTCCCCGCCGCGCGGGAGCGCAGCTCCGAGAGCTCGAGCATCTCGGGGAGCAGGCGCAGCTTCGGTCCCCGCGGGCCCTTCCAGGCCGCGTTCACACGATCGATCAGATCCTCGACGCCCTCGCTCAGCGTGTTCGGATCGCCCGACCCGTCCACGCGCGGCAGAGCCGTGAGCATGTGGTGCTTCGAGGGCGCGAGGCCGCGGCCCGGTCGCCCCTGCGGCACGTTGACGGCCACCTTGCGGTCGATCTCGGAGTCGCTGGTGTCGCCGAGGCGCAGCTCCAGCTTCGAGCCGAACGTGTCGCGGATCGCGGTGCGGAAGTCCATCCAGCGCGTGGTCGTGACGATCAGGTGCACACCGAACGTGAGCGCCCGGCCGGCCAGAGACTGGATCTCGAACTCCATCTCGTCGAACTCGGCCCGGATGGTCGGCCAGCCGTCGATGACCAGGAACACGTCGCCGTATCCGTCATCCGCCCTGCCCTGGGCGCGCAGGCGCCGGTACGTCTCGATCGAGTCGATGCCGTTGGCGGTGAAGTACCGCTCGCGGGCGTTCACGATCCCCACGACCTCCTGGAACATCCGCCGGAGCACGTCGGGCTGGTTCCGGCCGGCGACTCCCGCGACGTGCGCCATCTTGCCGAACGGCACGAAGGTGCCACCGCCGAAGTCCATCACGTAGAACTGCACCTCGACGGGCGTGTGCGTCAGGGCGATGCCGGTCAGCACGCTGCGCGCCAGGGTGCTCTTGCCGCTGCGGGCACCGCCGACGATCGCCAGGTGGCCGCCGGCGCCGAGCAGGCTCATGACCAGGCTGTCGCGGCGCTGCTCGAGCGGACGGTCCACGATGCCCAGCGGGAGGGTGAGCGGCCCCGCCTGGCGCCACCGAGGCGAGATCAGCCCGAGCTGCGGGTCCTCGACGAGGTCGCCGAGCAGCTCGTCGAAGGTGGGCGGAACGTCGAGCGGCGGCAGCCACACCTGGTGCGCGGGCATGCTCCGTCCCTTCATCAGGGACACCGCGATGTCGAAGGTCACGCGCTTCTCTGCGGGTTCGCTGCTCTGCACCTCGAGCGCGGGCGCCGGCTCGTCGGGCGTCTCCTGCAGCACGACCGGCGCCGCCGTGAACGTCCTGGCCTCGATGGCGCGGATCGGCTGGTCGAGCTCGGGGGCGTCGGGCGACGCTCCTGAGCGGCGCCGACGCGTCTTCGGCGGGGCGGAGACGTATGCGGCGCGGAACTGCGTCAGCGTCTCGGCATCCGACTTCAGGATGCCGTGACCGCCGCCGCCGGGAAGGGTGAAGGCGTCGGGAACCCCGATGACCGCGCGCGAATCCGCACCCGAGAACGTCTTCAGGCCGATTCGGTACGACAGGTGCGAGTCGAGTCCTCGCAGTTTGCCCTCCTCCAGGCGCTGCGTCGACAGCAGCAGGTGCACCTGAAGGGAGCGGCCGAGACGACCGATCGCGACGAACAGCTCGGTGAAGTCGGGTTTGGCCGCCAGCAGCTCCGAGAACTCGTCGGCGACGATGAGCAGCGCGGGCAGCGGTTTGAGGTCGGTGCGCCCGCCCTTGCGGGCGGCCTCGTAGTCGGTGACGTTGGCGAAGTTGCCGGCGTCGCGCAGCAGTTCCTGCCGCCGGGTCATCTCGCCCTGGATGGCGTCCTGCATGCGGTCGACCAGCGTCAGGTCGTCGCCGAGGTTCGTGATCACGGCCGAGACGTGCGGCATGTCGGCCATGCCCGCGAACGTCGCCCCGCCCTTGAAGTCGATCAGCACGAAGTTCAGCGCCTCGGAGGAGTGCGTCATCGCGAGCGAGAGCACCAGGGTGCGCAGCACCTCGGACTTTCCCGAACCGGTGGCGCCGATGAGCATGCCGTGCGGGCCCATGCCCTGCTGGGCGGATTCCTTGATGTCGAGGATCATCGGCTGTCCCGTGGCGGTCAGTCCGATGGGCACGCGGAGCCTGTCGCGAGCGGAGCGCGGCTTCCAGGCGACTTCCGGGTCGAAGTCGCGCACGTCGGGCAGCCCCAGCAGATCGGTCAGCTCCGCCGAGATCGTACGGGGTCCGCCGCCGCCCGCCTCGTCGTCCTCGACCGACTCGACGAGCCCGGTGAGGCGACGCGCCACGGCCTCGGCCGACGCGATGCCCAGGAAGTCCGGGGTGCCGTGCACGGCGCCCGCGCCGCGACGGGCGACGATGAGCTGGGAGCCCTCGTCGGCCTTGTCGTCGATGACCAGGCGGATCGTGTACGGGTCGGCGAGCTCGCCCCACTCGCGGGGGATGTCGATGACGGTGACGCCGTCGACGCCGCCCTCTTCGCGCAGCGGATGCCCGGGGGGCAGCTCCGCGCCGTCGGTGATCACGACGAGGTGCGGGACCGCGCCGCCGCCCTGGCCGCTGACCGGACCGCGCGAGCGGGTGTCGACGACGAGCCCTTCGATGTCGGACCAGGACGTGCCGATGCGGCGAGCGCCGCCGACGGCATCGGTGACGGTGTCGGACTGGGCGTGCGGGAGCCACTTCATCCACTCCCAGTAGGGAAGATCGGCGTGCGTGGCGATCACCGCGACCTGCAGGTCCTCAGGGGCGGCGAACGTGGCCAGGTGCGCGACGACGGCGCGCACGAGCCCTCGCGCACGCACGGTCTCGCCGGCGACCTCGAGTCGCGCACAGGTGCCGATGTCGAGCGCGAACGGCAGGTCGGGCACCTGGTCGTGGGTGAGCACGAAGCGGTGAGCCGCCGACGCACTGACGGGGTCGAGCTGCGCCAGAGCCGGGATGGGCGCCTCGTCGAGGGTCATGGCCAGGGGCTGGGTGGCCGTGCCCACGCGCGCCATGAGGAAGCCCCGGTCGCTGACCGCACGCTCCCACACCCGGGAGCCCTCCTCGACGATGAACGGCAGCGTCTCGGGCATCGGGAGCATCCACTCCTCGTACCTGCGCTGGCGGGAGGCGACCTCGCGCACGGCATCCCGCGTCTCGGCGAGGTAAGCGAGGTACTCGCGGCGGGTGTTCTCGACGTTCGTCGAGTGCTGCGACTTCTGGCGCCACATCTGCCCGCCCACCATGGACAGCGCCATGAACAGGAACATCCCGCCCATGATGTAGGTGCGCGTGGAGTCGCCGCCCTGCGAGAGCGAGAGCACCGCCACCGAGCCGAGGCTGCCGACCATCGGCAGGGCCATCATCAACGTGTTCGAGGTGCCCTCGGGTTTGGGGAGCTCGGGGGCCTGCTGCAGGGTGAGTTGCCCGCCTGCCGGGGGTTTCGGTGCACGGCGGATGCTGGTGTTGCTCACGACTGGCCCTCCTCGAGTCGGATACTATTGTGGCAGGATGCGGGCATGAGCGTGCCGGGGATCGTCGAGGGGCTGGGAATGTCAGCGAAGACAATTCGGCTCACCGTCGCAGACGCCCACAGCCGTCACGATCTCGTCGTCCCCGCCGACTCCACCGTCGCCGAGCTGCTCACCGTCGGCGGCGTCGACCTGGAGCGGTACGTCAGCACGACCACCTCCGGCGCGGCGATCGACCTCGACAGCGAGGTGTCGGTGACTCCCGGCGACGGGGGCGTGATCTGGCTGTTCGACCGCGCGGCCCCTGCGCCGGCGCGCGCCTCGCGCAGCGGGCGGACGACGGAGGGCACCGGGCTGGGCCGCCCTCGCTGGACGGCGCTCGCACTGCTGCTCGTGATCGCCGTCGCCCTGGTGGTGTGCACCGTCGTCGCTCCATCGCCGCTGACGATCTCGGTCTCCGTCACGGTGCTGCTGGCGGGCGCCGTGGCGCTGCTCGCGCAGCCCGTGCGCGATCGGACCACCTATGTCGCGTTCTTCGCCCCGGTGCTCGCATCCGCCGCCGGGGCGCTCGCCCTCTCGGGTTTCGGAGACGCGGGCGCGATGATGGCCACCGGGGCGGTCGCGGGGGCGACGGCGGCGTGCGTCCGCCACGCCGCCGCGCGCGTGCACGGGCGCATCGCGGCCGGAACCACCGGGGTGATCGCGGCACTCTGGTCGGTCTTCGCGGTACTCAACGCCGCGGCGTTCATCGCCGACGTGTCCGCGACGGCCGTCGCCGCGCTGCAGGTCGCGTGCGCCGCCCCGATCTTCCACTACATGCGCGGCGCCGCGCTCGACGTCGACGCCGGGGACCTGATCGACACGCCGTTCGTGATCCGCGACGCCCAGGGCATCCGCGCGCGTCCGGCGGCGGAGCCGTCGCCGGTGCACGCCGACCAGGCCGCGCACCAGTTCCTGCTGGCGCGCCGGCGCTCGGAGGCCGGGACGGTGACGGCGTGCGCACTGGCCCTGCTGTCGTCGCTGTACGCGCTGCTCACCCTCGGAGGTCCGAGCGTGGAGATGTGGTGCGTGCTCGGCGGAACACTGGGGATCGGATGCTATCTCCTGCTGACCTCGCGCAGCCTGCGCGACGGGCTCGCGCGCGGCGCCGCGATGGTCGCCGGCGCCGTGATCGCCGTCTCGGCCGCCACCGCGCTGCTGACGGCGCTGCCGCTCAGCCCGCTGCTGATCACCCTCGTGCTGGTGGTGTCCGGCGGGATCGTCGGATGCCTGGCCGTGCCGCTGGCGCGCGACTGGCGTTCGTTGGGCTGGTCGCGCACGGGCGACATCTTCGAAGCCATCCTCCTCGCGCTCTCCCCCGCCGCGCTCGTGTACGGCTCGGGGATCGCCGGACAGATCCTGGAGGTCTTCTCGTGACTCTCACTCCGCCGGCACCGGCTCCGCTCCGCTCACCGTCCACGCTGTCGCACGGCGCTGTCGCGAGGCGCCTTCGTGCCTCGGCAGGGCAGCGCGCCGGTGCGTACCTCATCGATGTCGCGATCGTGACACTGATCGGCGCGGTCGTCTGGCTGCTCACAGGGTCGCTTCCGCTGCTGGCCGTGACCGTGGTCGAGCTATGGGTCATCGGCTGGGTCTGGGAGGGGCACACCGGCGCGACGCCCGGGAACCTGGCCTGCGGCATCCGAACCGTGCGACGCGACGCCGGTGTCACGGTCGGCGCCGCGCGGCTCCTCCCGCGCAGCCTGGTGATGGGTCTCGCACACGTGCTGCCGGTGCTGCTGCCGGTGGGCCTCGCCGCCTCCGGTGCGCTCGACGGCCTGTCGGGGGCGCGGGTGATCGACGTCCGCAAGGCCCGGCAGGACCCCGCCGCCCTCGCCATCGCCCCGATGCTCGACGCACGCGTGATCGGCACCGGCGCAGGAGAGGCGCCCGGTGCGGTGGGCGTCATCACGGCCACTCCTCTCACCCGACCCGATGCGTCGGTCGAGCCCGCTCCCGCTCCCGCTGCCGCTCCTGTTCAGCCCGGACCGTCGGGTGCGGGAACGGTACCCGTCTTCGAGCTGGCCGACGGCACCGTGATCCAGGCGACGGGCCTCGGGTTCATCGGCCGGGCCCCTCGGGCGCCGGAGTCGATCCCGGATGCGATCCTCGTGCGCGTCCCCGACGGCGCGCGGTCGCTGTCGCGCACGCACGCGTCGTTCGGCGTCGAGGACGAGCAGCTGTGGGTGCAGGATCTGGGCTCGGCGAACGGCGCATCGGTGCGTCATCTCGGCGGAGGCGTCACAGAACTCACGCCGCAGACGCCGTACTTCCTGGTCCCGGGCGACGTCCTGGTGCTCGGCGGCGACGCCGAGCTCGTGCACCGCCGCGTCGTCGGTCGCGGAGCCGCTCCCGCGGCGGCCCCGGCACCGGTCGTGTCCGCACCGCGCTCCGAGCCCGCAGCGCTCGCTCCCTCCACCGAAGCGCCGGCTCCCTCCGCCGAAGCGCTCGCTCCCTCCGCCGAAGCGCCGGCACCGGCGCCCGAGGTGCTCGGCGCACGCGAGCCCGATGCGCCCACCCCGAGCCCGGTCGTCTCCGCGTCGGCCGTGGCCGTGCCGGAGGAGCCTGCTGCTCCTCCCCAGGCCGCCGTGGCGCTGCGCTTCCAAGACGGAACGACCGTGCCGATCCATGGGACCGGCTACATCGGACGCGCCCCCGCCCTGCCTGCCGGGGAACGCGCCGACGCGGCACTCATCACGGTTCCCGACGGCGACCGCTCCGTGTCGCGCACACACGGCCGGTTCGGCGTCATCGGCGATCAGACCTGGTTCGAGGATCTCGGGTCGGGTAACGGCTCCTCGATGCGCACGAGCGACGGACGATCGGGACCGATGACACCGCACCAGCGGTTCGGTCTGGTGCCCGGCATGACTCTTCAGCTCGGAGACTGCATCGTGTACGTGGTCGCGGGCTGAGCCGGGCCTCAGCCGGCCCCGCAGACAGCAGACCGCCCACCCGCAGAGCGAGTGGGCGGTCTGACGGAAGGTCCTTCTACCAGCCGAGCTCTTCCCGGCCGTCGGACTCGGCCCGGCCGGCCGCGGCGGCGGCTCCCAGGTCGGGGGTCGTCTCGTCCTCGTCGTCGACCTCGAACGCGAGCAGATCCTGACCGCGCCTGCGGTTCTTCTTGCCGCTTCCGCCCGCGCCACCGTGGGCTCCGGCGCCACCGGCGACCATCCCGCGAGCGCCGCCCGCGCCGGACTGCGCGACAGCGGCTCCCCCGGCTCCGGTTCCGGACGCCGCACCCGGTGCGCCGCCGAGACCCGCGGGGCCGCCGATGCCACCGACTCCACCGACCCGGCTGAGTCCGGCTGCGAGACCGGCGCCGCCGACCCGGCCGGCGACACCGCCCGCGACACCACCGGCGACGCCACTGCCGGCTCCTCCGCCTCCAGCGCCACCACCGGGACCTCCGCCGGGCGGGTTCACACCGCCACCGGGGGGCAGATTCCCGCCGCCACCGGGACCAGGAGTGTTCCCGTCGACACCGCCGTCGACGCGCGGGTCCTCATAGTAGAACGGCGGATCGACGATCGGCGGGCGGAAGACCGGCGGATCGATGACGTGCACCGGAGGCTTCGGCGGATCGTACTGAGGGTTGTTCGTTCCGGGATCCTGGACACCGGGGCCGGTGTAGCGGCCGTCGTTCCCGCCGCCCGTGCCGTTGCCCGATCCGGTTCCGTCACCACCGTTGAGGCCGGGATTGTCCACCGTCGGGTTGCCGCCCGTGCCGGGGTCTTCCGGCTCCTCCTGCTTCGGCTTCTCCGGCTCGAACTCCGTCGTCGGCATCCCGTCGATGATCTCCTGCAGACGCTTGTCGAGGGCGTCGTTGAGCTTGCGCGCCTCTTCCTCGCGATCCGCCTCGGCCTGATCGAGGTAGTGCTGCTTCGCCTGCTCGGGTGTCATCGTGACACCCGGCGAGACCTGCACGGGACTGTTCGTGTCGGTGGCCATCTTGATCGTGCTCCGCTGGTCGGACGTGAGCTGCACGCCGGGCAGCGCCGCCGCACCGCCCGATGTGTCGTCCATGGCCTGGTTCGCGGCATTGACGGCGATGGTCAGCTTCGACTGGTACTCGCCGAACGCGTCGAGCGCCGTGCGCAGCTTGCGGAGCCTGTCCTCGATCTTCTCCCCGAGGTTGCCCTCGAAGCCGGTCACGCCCGCCGCCTTGTTCATGTTGGCCGCAGCGGTGCCGACGACGGCGTCGACCGAGGTGCGCTGCGCGGTCTGGATGGTGCGCTGCGCGATGACCATGAAGTTCGTGCGGTTGATCTGCAGACGGCCGAGCCGTTCGACGTTCTGTCCCATGCTTCCTCCTGGTCAGATGGCGATCGGCTTCATCGGCGTGAGGGGTCCCACGGCGCGATAGAGCAGGTCCTGGTAGCCGGCCTTCTGGTTGTCGTCCAGAAGCTTGGTGTCCTTGATCGCCTGCAACAGGTTCGCGCGGGCTTCTTCCACCTGCTTGTGCAGTTCCTGCAGCCACAGGCCGCCGGCCCGGTACTTCGCCTTCAGCGCCGCAGTGAGTTCCACGGACTTGCCGTCGGCCGTCCACAGAAGACTCGTCTGCCCTTCCTCGAGTGAAGCGACCGTCTCGAGGCAGGTGTTGAGCTTGTCGATGCACTCGAGGACGAGTTTCACCTGCAGGTCTGCCGAGTCCTCGTCGAGCTGCATGATCTGGATCATGCGCCACCCCCTCCCATGTTGCTGTCCGCGACGATCCTAGCCCGGCCGCGCCGCCTTCTCCATGGGGAGCATTCCCCATGGAGAAGGCTGCCTCACTGCTGCGGCGCGCAGGCGAGGATGGCTTCCTGCGCCGTGGCGATCGCGAGCTCGCGCTCCGACCCGGTCACGTCGGCCCCGCGCGCGGCCTCCTGAAGCGCCTCATCCGAGAGATCGGAATCATAGAAGTACTGCCCCACGCACGGATAGAACTCGGGCAGATCGTCGTACTGCGTGATGCCGCCGTCGTGAAGAAGCTGCTTCGCACCCTCACCGATGGCCTCGGGCGAGGGGCGTCCCTCGCTCTCGCCGTCGGTGGGCTCGTCCGAGGGCTGCTCGCTGGTGATCGAGGTCGGGAAGTCGGTGGGAAGGCTCTGACCGACGGCGGTCGCCACGCTCACAACGAAGACCACGGTGAAGACGATGGCGCCGATGACGCCGCCCACGACCGAGAGGATGATGCCCACGATCGACGGCCACTTCGCCGTGTTCTTCTTGAACACCGCGATCATCGAGACCACGAACGCCGCGAGCAGCAGAACCAGCCCGATGGGGAACGTGACCACCGTCGGGATGCAGGCCAGGATCGTGCCCAGCACCGCCAGGCCCAGCCCCACGAAACCGAGAGTCGGAGCCGCCTTCGGCCCCGCAGGTGCAACCGCGGGTGCGTAACCCGGGGCCGCGTACGCGGGAGCATCCGCACCCGCCGGCGCACCGGTCATCGCGTCCGGCGCAGACGGCGCCGAACCCGCGGCCGTGGCGTCACCGTCGGCGTACCGCTCCGTCCACTGCTCACCGTCCCACCAGCGCTGGCGCCCGGAACCGTCGTCATACCACCCAGCCGGAGTGCTCATCCGTATCCTCCTCGTCGTCACGGCCTGCAGGCGCCGGCGGCCCCCACCGCCTTGGAATGCGCCCCCTACGTGTATATCAGGTGCGTCGGTGACGCTCCCGGATGCGCGGTCACGCGATCAGGGCGTCGGGCTCCTGCGCCACGAAGGCCTCGAGAAGCTCAAGGTCGCGGGGCGTCACGATCCGGGCGCCGATCGCGTGCTCCACGAGACGGGAGCGCTGCGAGGCGAGCAGCTCACCGCCGGCTCCACGTTCCAGACCGCGGATGCCGAGGCGCGCGAACTTGTCGCACAGACTGCCCAGGCGTCGCTCGAGCTTCGCGGTCGACCATCCCAGTCGCGCCGCCACCTCGTCGGTCGAGGTCAGCTGCGCGGACCCCGCCGCTCCCTGCCGCAGCAGCGGTTCGGCGAGCGCGGTGAGCAGGATGCGCTGCACCGGTGAGAGCAGCGCGGCGACGTCATCCGCATCGCCCGAGCCGTTCCAGGATGTCGAGACCTCGTAGAACGGCGATTCCGCCTTCAACGAGAACTCGTACGTCGTCTCGCCGGCGGTGAACATCACCGTCGTCGCCCCGAACACCAGAGGCATGTCGTCGCCCGGCGCCAGCCACGACTGCGCCAGCCCGTCGGCCGAGGACACCGATGCGGCCAGACCCGAGCCGACATTGGCGAGCCACCAGATGCCGTCGCGCTGGGCGATCTCGAGGAAGCGCCGGTGCACGTAGGGATTGTCGTCGATCGAGAGCTCGGTCCCGCGGCCGACGACGAACGCGGCACCCGCGGGGATCCGCTCACGCCTGTCGCCGAAGTCCAGCATCAGGGCGCCGCTCTGCTCGGCGGCCCCGGTCGCGTTCTGCTCGCGGTCGGCCATGATCAGGCCGCGTGCCGCGGCCAGGCGCCGCCGGGGAACGCCATGGTCGAGCCGAGCTCGTTGGTCACGTTCATCATGAACGTCGATGCCGCCTCGTTCGCGGTCAGGATGATGTTGATGAGGTCGATCACGTCGATGATGAAGAACCCGACCTCGGCGATGATCGTGGCCACGCCACCCGGTGCGCCGACGACCGACACGATCTCGGCGATGCCGAGTCCGACACCGATCGCCGTGGTGATCGCCGCGATGGAGAACGACACCCAGAAGTCGACGATCGCGTCGGCGAAGGTGTTCAGCTCGCCGTCGATCATCACGCACTTGTTGTAGAGGTCCTCCGCCGCCGGCTGCTGCAGGTCGACCCGGGCGATGTACGCGTTGTGCGCGGCTCCCTCCCAGTGCCCGGTGCTGGGCAGCGCCGAGCTGACGATCGTCGAGGTGGCCTGCGTCGCGGGAGCGCCCACGCTGCTCACCCAGCTCAGGCCGGCCTGGCGCAGAGTGGTCGGACTGCCCACGTAGGCGAAGACGTCGGCCGTCTTCTGGATGGCCTCGTTGACCTTCTCGAACATCTTGCGGATCAGGTCGTTGATCTTGTCGATCAGGTCGCCGATGAAGGGGATGTGGCTGGCGAGCTCGAGAAGCCCGTTGATGAGGTCCACGACCGAGCTCGCCGTGTCGACGAACTCCTGGAACTTGGACTTCGACTTCTCCACGTCGGGAGCGTTGTCCCGGCCGCTGCCCGAGCCGGAGCCGTTCCTGGACGAGTTCCGGTTCGCGTTGGGGCCGTCGAAAGCGCTCGGCGGGCGGTTGGGAGAACCGGAGGAGGGGCCGTGCGGGACGCCGGGGATCCTGGGTCGTGCCATGATGTCGTCTACTTTCCGTCGGAAGATCTGAGATCAGCTGTTGAGCCGGGTCTGCCAGGAAGGCGCCTGTGCGGGTTGCTCCGGTGCGGGCGTGCCGTCGATATCGACGATCGCGGGGCCGCCCTCGAAGACGCCGGGAACCGGCTGAGCCTCGAACTCGGTCTCCGGGAGGGTCTGCGGCTGGCCGTTCTCTCCGTCGGGCTGGGACTGGCCGTCCTCGCCGTCGGTCTGAGACTGGCCGTCCTCGCCGTCGGGCTGAGACTGCTGGCCGTCCTCTCCGCCGTCGGTCTGGGACTGGCCGTCATCGCCGTCGGGCTGCGAGGCGACGTCCTCGCCGTCGTCCGCGCCCGTCGTCTGGCCGCCGTCGACGTCGCCACCGGCGTCGCCGTCAGCGTCGCCACCGACATCGCCGTCCACGTTCGGGTCGGGCTGGACCTCGAAGTCGTCGTCGACCTGGAAATTCGTGCTGCTCGTCCCGTCGCCGGCCGCCTGATCGCGCAGCTCCGCCGCCTTGTCACGCAGGTCCGCGGCCTTGTCACGCAGCTCCGCAGCATCCTCACGGGCATCGGCGACCTCTTCGGCCGCGTCGTCCTGCTTGGCCTCGAGCTTCTCGATCTGCTCCCGGATCTCGGCGGCCTCCGCACGCTGCGCGGCCGCCTCCGCACGCAATGCCGCCGACTCAGTGCGGGTCTGCAGAGCGGCCTCGGGCTCACCGGCCTGCATCTGCTGCTCGGCCTTCAGGTCGAGCTCCGTGGCACGACGCTCGGTGTCGGTGGCACTCCGGTCGAGTTCGGCCGCGCGCTCCTCGAGCGCGTCGATCTGCTTCTCGAGCGCATCGACCTGCTCCTGGGCCTTCTCGGCGTGCTTGTCCGCCTGATCGGCCTGCTTGTCCAACGCGTCGGCGCGGGCGTCGAGCCGGTCGGCGCGCGCATCCAGCCGCGCGTCCTCGGCCGCTTCGCCCGTGTCGCCGTCGATCGATCCGTCCACCTGGGGCTGCTCGACGCCCCCGCCGCCTCCGCCGACGCTGCCGCCGCCGGCACTGCCCGATCCGCCACCGGACCCGCCACTGCTGCCCCCGGTGTCCCCGCCGCCACCCGGATCCTTGTAGTCGGTGTTGACGTCTTGCGTCTGCCGACCCTTGGACTCCACGTCGCGCTGGTCGTATGCCTCGGCCGTCAGCTTCAGCGACTCGGCGAAGCCTTCGTGCGCTTCGGGTGCGGTGTTCAGCAGCGCCACCATGGTCGCCTGGAAGGTCTTGTACGCACTCGCGGCCTGGCCACCGATGAACGAGAACGCGGCGGTGTCGATGTCGAGTCCGTCCGCCGCCGAAGCGACGGAGCCGTACGATCCGGCGGCCGAACTCCACAGACCGGCGTCCCTGCGCAGATAGGTCGTGTCGACGTCGACGGAGCCCTCCGGACCGAACGACGCGGCGGCCGGCATCGGAGGCGGCGTCGGCAGCACCGACTCGCCCTCCGCATCCGGAAGCACCGACGGGGACGCCTGCTGGACGCCGCCGCCGTCGGCGCTGCCATCGAAGGGGTTGATCGCGCTGATCACGTCGCCGCCCGCACGGACGATCTCGTCGAGCGGCGTGGCCGCGTCGAGGAGGTTCCCCGTCGCGCCCAGGATGTCGCCCTCCATGACGTTCTTGCCGAAGTCGACGATCTCGTCGACGGGGTTGACGGCGTCGATGACGTCGTCAAGACCCGGAATGCTGGGAAAGCCCATGTCTCAAAACTCCCTGTCTCAGCGGATCGCGCCCATGCGGCGCATCAGCTCACGAGGGTTGTGCCCGAGCTTGGCGATCTGCTCGATCGCCGGGAAACCCTCGTACTTGTTCTCTCGCTCGCGCGCGGCCATCGCCATCACGCCGTTCATCGCGCTCACGATCTCGCGCTCGATCACGACGTCGTTGGTGTTTCGCACCCAGCGCTCGTCGAGCTTCACCGCGGTGATGGTGTCGCCCTCGCGGGTGACCGTGACCGTCTTGGACGAGTTCACCCCGTCGCGCGCCTGGCGGGCGCGCTGCGCGCGGTGCGCCAAGAAGTCCTGCTGCTCGGCATCCGCGGCGTCGTACATCGCACGCAGCTGCTCGCGGCCCTCGATGCCCCAGTCCGCGCTGGGGTCGCCGAGCTGCACGGGCGCCGGCCGGGGCACGGAGACCTCGGCATCCGCGGCGGCCTGCTCGGCGTTCTCGGCGTAGGCCTTCATCCACTGTCCGGCGCGCTGCTCGAGCGCGTTCCGGTAGCACGTGCTGACCGTGAACGCGAGGGCGTCCTCGCCGATCCTGTCGCGCCAGTCCTCGTCGAGGGCGAGCGACTCGACGGCGCCGTTGCGCGCCAGAGTCAGCGTGACCGCCTTCTTCTCGTCCTGCACGGTAACGGGGGTGAGCTCGCCCGACGCGCTGGCCAGCGCGCGCAGCTCGCGCTGCAGCTCTGCCGCGGTCTCCTGCAGCTCCGCCATCAGCCGATTGGCATCCGCCATATCCAGATTCACGATGGGCTCCCTCTCTCCTGGGCCGTTGAGGCAATCCTACGGAGAGGCGCAAGAGCGCCATAGGGGGAGGACTCCCCATCCTGTGCCCCGCGTGCGAGCGCGGCTCGAGCGCCGCGGATCAGTCCCGCAGGCGCCGCGCGCGGGCGCGGGCGAGCAGCAGCACGATCGTGGAGACCATCGCCCCGGCGCCCAGCGTCCAGCCCACGATCGTGCGCGCGGGCTGCAGCGGGTCGGCCACGGGGTCGATCGGGATGGTCCGGCTCTCCGGCGGCGCGGACGAGGGAGCGGGATGCACGGCAGACGGCGGGCCGGGAAGGGCGCCGTCATCGACGAGTGCGAGCGCCGCGGCCGGCCGGACCTCGCCCCAGCCGACGGTGTCGCTGCGCTCGGCGGGCGAGACCCGCATCGCGGACTGCGTCAGCCGGAACGCCCACTGGTCAGGGGACTCGTCGGGAAAACGGGCGGCCACGAGGGCGGCGGCACCGGAGACCACGGCCGTGGCGTAGCTCGACGATGCGGAGTCGCCGTTGAAGACGCAGTCGCCGCCCGAGATGTACGCCGAGGGCATGGACTGGCCGGGGGCCGCGATGTCGACGTGCTCACCGGCGTATGAGGAGCCCGGATCCCAGTCGCCGTTCTTCAGCACGCCCGACACGGCGATCGCGCCGTCGAGCTCCCCGGGGTAGAAGTGCGCCGGATCGGGCCGATCGGCATTCGCCGTGTTGCGGTTCCCCGCGCTGGCGATCACGAGCGAGCCCCGCGCGTGAGCGTAGGCGACGGCACTGCGGTACTGCGGGAGGGCGCGGTCGTCCGAGAGCGAGACGTTGATGATCTGGGCGCCGTGGTCGGCCGCCCAGCGGATCCCCGCTGAGACGGAACCTGCAGACGGGGGTGTGAGATCGCGCGAGGACTGACCGTCTTCGGGAGCGGACTCGAAGACCCGGACCGGCATGATCTTCGCCTCGGGGGCGATGCCGACGACCCCTGAGCCCTCGACCCTGCGCGCGGCGATGAGCCCGGCGATCGCCGTCCCGTGCCCGAAGAGGTCGTCGTCGGCCCGGGCCGATCCGTCGCCGAACGTGCTGCGACCGGGCACCAGGGCCCCGGACAGATGCACGTTGCCCGCTTCGACGCCCGAGTCCACGACGGCCACTGTCACGCCGCGGCCGCGGCTGAGGGTCCAGGCCTCGGCGAGGCCGAGCCGCTCGATGAGGTAGCTGGGCCCCGGGGTGAGGACGCGCTTGTTCGGTGTGCACTGCTGCCCGGCCGCGTCGACGGCCGGAGCCGCCGTCGCGGGTGGTGTCGCAGGCACGGATGCGGCGGCCGTGCTCGCGCCACCCGTCGCCAGCAGGGTGAGGATGCCGATGGTCGCCGCCGCGCCGCGCAGACCGGTCCGTGCCATCACTCCTCCAGCCTCGGTGCCGTCCTCTGCGCGATCTCGCGGCTCAATGCCGGCCCCTGCTCGAGCAATTGGGTCCACGCCGCGGGAACCGTCACCGACTGGGTGGTCTTGTAACCGAGCAGCTCGAGATCCGTGGCCGATGCGACCGGGAAGTACACCCCGGCCTCGGAGACGAATCCGTAGGTGGCGCCCTCGCCCGAGTTCCGAGCGGTGATCGCGGCGCCCGACCCGGGTGTCACCCGGGTGCCCGGCTCGATGTCGTCGGGGACGGAGGCGACCGAGACGGCGGGGCCTTCGGCTCCGGGCGCCATCTGCAGGCACACGGACGACGCGTCCTCGACCTCGACGGGGACACGTGTCGGCCAGTCCGCCGGCACGGCATCCGAGTTCACGTTCTTCAGATCGGTCGCCTCGGCGACCGTCATCGTCACGGGATCGACGCCGACGTACGCGGTCATCAGCGTGCGGGCGAACGGCGTGGCCGGCACCAGCTTCCCGCGCCCGTCGACGATGTACTCGGCCACGACGTTCCCGTCGGACTGGGTCCGCACGACCTGCCCCACGATCAGGCCGGCGGCTCCGGCGTCGGATCCCAGCGAGCTGCCCAGGTTGACCGCCAGCGGGGTCGCGGGCATCACGAGGTTCAGCCACAGCGCCGAGACCGTCGGCACGGCGCTGATGTCGTCGATGCCGAGGAACACGCTGGCGATGACGGGGACGTTGTCGGACGCCACGGCGTAGCGACGATCCCCCTGGATGTACCAGTACCCACCGTCGTCGTCCTTGACGAGCGCGGCCTGATCCGCCGAGCCCGGCGCGTCGTCGAGCAGCCGCGTCGAGAGCTCGAGCGGCTGCGAGGCGGCGACGCAGCTCAGCCAGGCGCCGGTGTACTGGCGGTCGGGGGCGGGAAGCTGATCCGGAGCGCCGTCGATGCCCACGGGCGAGGGGTCGCGGTCGATGCCGTCGAGCTTCGACGCCGGCACCGAGGTGACCTTCGTGGTGCCCACGAGCAGCCGTGCGCTGGCGAGGTTCTTGACGGGGTACAGCGTGTCGGCCAGGGCGACGTACCGGGTCCCCTCGCCGCTGACGACGATGATCGAGCCGTCGCCCCAGCCCTTGGGCAGGTTGCCGGTGAACGTGCCGATCAGCAGGGAGACGATGACGGTCAGGATGCCGAGGGCGACGCTGACGACCACGCCGCGCAGCGGCTTGCCGGGTGGCAGCTCGCGCCCGCCGGGCGCGCCGCTGGTGAAGGCGGTCTGCAGCCGGCGGCGGTTGAAGGCCTGTGCCTGGAGCAGCTCAGCTTTGGATGCCATGGATCAGAACCAGCCTCCGGCGATGATGGCCAGGGGCAGCAGCAGGGCGATCGTGGCCCATTCCGCGAAGTCGGCGAAGCGCGTCAGCCCCAGGCGCGCCTTGGTGCTCAGCAGCACGACGACGATGACGCACACGGCCGCCACCGCCAGTGCGATGACCAGTCCACCGATCCAGTCGGGGTGGGTGAGGATGGCGGTGACCACGCCGAGCACGACGCCCGAGAGCACCCCCGCGGCGACCGCGACGATGTCGAAGCGCGAGTACACCTGCCTGGCGCCCAGGAACATTCCGCCGTAGGTGACCGCGGCCAGCACGAGGCCCCACACGCCGGAGCCCACCACGGGAGCCGTCGCGACGAGCACGACGAGGCAGACCGCGATGCGCAGCGACACCTGGTAGCGGTGCGCGCGGACGTAGAGCTTCGCGACCTGCTGGGGCGCGATGTGCGTCGGCGCGTCGTACACCTCCGAGTCGTCGCGGGCGGAGACCACGCGCAGCGGAACGGAGGCCAGCGCGATCCACGGCGCCCCCAGCCCCGCGATGCCGGCGAGCGCCATCGCCGCCGCCATGGTTCCCGCGACGGGAGCCGACAACCAGGTGGTGACCGCGCCGATCACGAGCAGCACGCCGCCCACCGCGACGGGGATCAGCCCGTACTCGCGCAGACGCTTGAGCGCCAGCATCGTCACCACGCCGAACACGAGCGTCGCGCCGGCGCCGAAGACCAGCGGCATCCCCCATCCGCCGTCCGACGGCAGCACGGTGTAGCCGGCGACCCCCGCGTACACCGAGGAGACCAGCGCCAGCGCCATGGCCGCCTGCTCCGGAGCGCGGGTGCGATCCATCACCAGCGCACAGGTCATCAGCACGACTGCGGCCGCACCGATCCCGGCGGCCGTGACGACCGTGCGGGTGTCGACCCACGACCACACCGCCGGCACGAGGCCCAGCAGGAGGAGGACGGATGCCACGACCGTGGCGGTCGTCACCGAGTTCTGCGCCGACCAGGCCGGCGCGTTCTCCTCGACGACGTCGGCGACCGCCTCGACGAGGTCGTCATAGCGCTTGGACTGTGCGGCGGTCGCGCCCTGCTCCAGCACGAGGAAGTCGCCGTCGTGCACGCCCTGAGCGGACAGCGTGCGGTCGCCGTCGAGGGCGGTCCCGTCGGCCTGCACCAGGCGGAAGCCCGATGATGCGGACACGCTGTCGAGCACGCGCAGCCGCCGGGTGAGGGAGGGAAGCACCTCGGCGACCGGGACCCCGCCGGGCACTCCGACGTCGATGCGCTGGGATTCCCACTGCACCGAGAGGCGCATGAGCTGCGTCGGCGCGACAGTCGTCGTCTGAGGCGACATGGCTTACCCGCTTTCCTTCAACACGCGCGCTTCACACTATCGCGTGGCCCGCATCCCCTCGACATCACACGCTAGGCGTCGGCGTCGTCGTCACCGGCGGGCGGCGCGTCCAGCAGAGCGAGGTCGTCGCGCGTCACGAGACGGCTCGACACCGCGTGCTCGACGAGGCGCGCGCGCCGGTTGGTGGCCAGCTTGCCCTGGCCCCCGCGCATGCCCTGCACACCGACGCGATCGAACTTGTCGCAGACGTTGTCGAGCTTGCGGTTGAATCTCGTGCTCGTCCAGCCGAGCCGCTCGGCCGCCTTGGCGGAGCTGGGGATCTCGCTGGTCCCCGTGCCCTCACGGCGCAGCACCGGCTCGGCGAGGGCCAGGATCAGCAGCTTCTGACTCTCGGTGAGCGGCACGTTGCCGATCGTCGATTCGCCGTCGTCGGCGCCGTCGCGCGGAGCGATGCGGAAGGCGGGCCCCTTGGCGTGGATCGTCAGCTCGTAGGTGGTCGGACCGGCGGTGAAGACCACGGTCGTCTGCTCGAACACGATCGGCAGCCGCGCACCCGGCGCCAGCCAGGCGTTCACCCCACCGGACGAGTCCGTGACCGTCGCCGTCAGACGCGCACCCACGTTGGCGAGCCACCACAGGCCCTCGGCGTGCGAGATCTCCAGGAAGTGCCGGTGCAGGAACAGGTTGTCATCGAGTTCCAGGTCGCCCTGCCGACCGACGTAGAACGGCTCCTTCGGATCGAGGGAGAAGTACTCCCCCGCATATTCGACCGTGATGTCCATCAGCCAACGCACCCCCGCACCGGTTGAGGAGAGGACCTGCCGTCGTCGCGCTTGAGAAGCACCTCGATGCAGGTGCGCTCCGATCGCTCGCCGTCGAGCGTGACGGCCGTCTCCTCCGTGATCTGAGACTGCCCGGGGCCGTCGAGGGTCACCTCGTACCAGAGGTACGAATCGCCTTCCTCGGCCTGCGGGTTCTTCCAGCTGAAGCTGACCCGTCCCCCGTCGTCGGTGCCCTTCAGATCGGTGACCGAGGGCACGATGCCGGAGATCGGATCCTGAGGTGCGACCGTCTCCTCGGCCTTCGGAGTCGCCTTCGGGAGCACGGCGTCGGCGAGCGTGCCGCCGAAGATCACGACGAGCACCACCACGGCCACCCCCGCTGCCGCGACGACCCAGCCCCACCAGGGCATGCCCCGACGGCGCGCATGCTCCGCGGGAGCGGCGGGCACGGTCTGCGGGGCGGGGGCGGATGGCGAGGCGACCGCGACCGTAGGGCGGCCGTCGGGTGCGACCACCTGGGGCCCGCGCAGCAGAGTCGGCTCGTCATCGTCGTCGTCCGGGGCGGCCGACGACGCGGGTGCGCGACGCTGGGTCTCGTCGAGCTCGGACGCTGCCGGCGCAGGCTCGAACCGCGGCGGGTGGGCGAGCGGGGCATCCGGATGCTTGCGCACGGTCGTCGCCGACGGACGCGTCGGCGACTGCGTGTCGGGGTTGATCGAGCGGACCTCGCGGACTCGGGTGAGACCGTCGTCGTCGTCGACCTCGTCGTCGTGCTGCGGGTGCTCGTCGACGATGTCGATCGGCGTCACGGAGTGCGCGAGCTCGATCTGCACCTTCTGCAGGGCCCGTGCGAACGCGACGGCGCTGGGGTAGCGGTCCTCGGGGCGCTTGGCCATCGCACGGGCGAGGGCGTTCTGCAGACTGCCCGGAACGTCGGGACGGTCCAGCGACGGCACGGCCATCCGCTCGATGCGCTCGATCAGATCGGCACTGCTGTTGCGCTCGCCCTTGCGCTCGAACGGCGAGCGGCCCGAGAGCAGCGTGAACACCGTCGCACCCAGGGCGTACACGTCGGTGCGCACGCCGGTGGTGGGGTTCTCGGCGAACGACTCCGGCGGCGACCACGGGATGGACATCCCCGCCGCCTCCCCCTCGGCCCCCGTCGTGGATGCGATGCCGAAGTCGGTGAGCGCCGGCCTGTTGTACGCCGTGACGAGGATGTTCGCGGGCTTGATGTCGCGGTGCAGGACGCCCGCGCGGTGCGCGGTCTCGACCGCGCCACTCACCTGCACGCCGACGCGGAGCGCTTCGGCCACCGAGAACGGCTCCTTGCGCGTGCGCACCTGCAGGTTGGGCCTGGGGCAGTATTCCATGACCAGGTAGGGGCGGCCGTCTTCGGCCACACCCGCCTGGTAGATCGTCACGATGGCGGGGTGCGTGGACAGCAGCGCCATCACGTTCGCCTCGTTGGTGAACTCCTCGGCCGCGCCGGCGCTCAGCCGGTCGGCGAGCAGCACCTTGACGGCGACCTCGCGCTTGGGCAGCTGCTGTTCGTAGAGGAAGACGTCGGCGAACCCGCCCGTGCCCAGCGAGCGGACATAGGTGAAGCCCGGGAGCTCGGGCGGCGGCGACGGGGCGCGCGTCATCCGAACTCCTCGACGGTGACCGTCACCCCATCGCCCACATCGATGACATCGCCGCCGAGCACGAGGGTCTGCTCGCCCGGGTGCAGGCGCACCGGGTCGGCGCCGGGACGCAGCAGAGTGGAGCCGTTGGTGGTGTGCAGGTCGATGACGACGACGGAGTCGCCCTCCGGCCGCACCTCGAGGTGATTGCGGGAGATGTCCGACTCCGGGCTGTCGACGGCGATCAGGTGCGGCATCGTGCTGCCGCTGGCGCGCGTGGCCCGGGGCTTACGGCCGATGATCACCGGTCGGTCCAGCTCGACCAGCTGACCGGTGGAGAGGCGGATGCGGGCCGAGACCCCGCCGGCCTCGCCTGCGAGCACGGGGAGCACCTCGGTGGGGCTCTCCGGGCCGGACGTCGCGGCGCGCAGCCGCCGTGCCTCGGCGAGCGAGATGGTCGCGCCGTCGTGGTCGCCGATGTCCAGGCCCGGGTCGGCCTGCGGCGCGAACGCGTCCGGCGCGGGTGGCGGCGGGACGACGGGTGCGGTCGGCGCGCTGGACGCCGGCGGTACGGGGGCCGCCGGGGGATAGGCGGCGGCCGGCGCGATGGTGGCCGCCAGGTCGGCGGGCGCGAGCGTCTCGGTCGGCGCCTCGGTGCTCTCGCCGGCGCCGCGGATCAGCACGACGTCGTCCGGGGTGATCGTCTCGGACGGCACGTCGTCGCGGGCATCCGGATCCTCGGGCTCCGGCTCGGGCTGCGGCTCGGGCTCCGGCTCGGGTTCGGGTTCGGGTTCGGGTTCGGGTTCGGGTTCGGGTTCGGGCTCCGGCTCCGGCTCGGGCTCGGCGTCCAGCTCGAGCGTCTCGCCCGGCTCCGGATCCTCGACCGAGTCCTCCGCGGCGGTGAGGGCGACTTCCTCCGTCGGCGCCGACCCGTCGGCGTCGAGCGTGGTCGCGGATGCGGTGCCGTCGGCGGCATCCGCTTCCTCCGCCGGCGGCGCGCTGAACTCCTCGCCCACGCGGATGCCCCCTGCGAGCACCACGCCGGAGCGGATCGGGTAGGCGACGGCATCCGCGCGGTCGCCGAAGCCGATCTCGAAGCGCGCCGGGCCGGTGAGGAATCGCTCGCTCCAGGTGGTGATGTCCTCGCCCGAGAAGCTCTCGTCGTACCCGGTCGTCACGGTCACGGCGCCGCGCACGGCGAATCGGGTGCCGCTCGGACCGACCAGCGCGACCGCGAATGAGCCCAGGCCGGTGATGGCCCCGCCCGAGAGCACGTCGATGACCTCGGTCAGCTCGGGCACGCCGCGGCTGAGCATCTGCGACAGCGCGACGACCTTGTCGGCGCCGGCATCCGCGGGAAGGGCGGCGACTCCCGACTCCTCGACGACGACCTGCCACTCACCGGGCCGGTAGACCACGTCACTCATCGCATTCCTCCATCCGCCGCGGCACGCGGTCGCGTGTCGGCAAGGTCATCTGCTTCGTCCGCCTGCACGTGGACGCCGCGCACGGACGCCACGGTCAGCGCGTCGACGATCACCACGGTCACGTTGTCGCGCCCCCCGGCCCGCACTGCCTCTGCAGTCAGGATATCCGCGGCCCGCTGCGGGTCGGGCTCGCCCGCGAGGATCTCGGCGATGCGCTGGTCGGTCAGCTCGGTGGTCAGACCGTCGGAGCAGACCAGCATGCGATCGCCGCGCTCCGCGGGGAACAGCCAGTAGTCGGCGTCGCCGACGCTGCCCGCTCCGATCGCCCGGGTGATGATGTTTCGACGTGAATCGATCATCGCCTGCTGCGGGGTGAGCTCGCCCTCGTCGATCAGCTCCTGCACGTACGAGTGGTCGACCGTGATCTGCTCGAGCTCGCCGTTCGAGAACTGGTACGTGCGCGAGTCGCCGATGTTGAGCACGAGCCAGTAGCCGAGCCCGTCGACCGTGGCGACCGCGACGCCGCTCAGCGTCGTTCCCGCGCCGGTGGCGCCGTGCCCGAGCGCGCCCACGGCCGCCCGCGCGGATGCCAGTGCGTCGCGCACCTGACCGATCGACAGGGCGTCCTGGCCGACCAGGCTCGAGAAGTGCTCGATGACCGTGGCGCTGGCGACCTCGCCCGCGTCGTGCCCGCCCATGCCGTCGGCCACGATGAACAGCGGCGCCGCTGCGAGGTAGGAGTCCTCGTTGAGCCTGCGCCGTGCGCCGACGTCGGTGGATCCGCCGCCGGAGGTCAGGATCGGAGCCGTCACACGTACCCTCCGATCGTCACGATGCGGTCGCCGATCTCGAGGACGTCCCCCAGGCGCACCGGAACCCGCTGGCCGGGCGGGCACGCGATGCGCACGCCGTCGCGCACCAGCGTCGTGCCGTTGGTCGACTGGCGGTCCATGACCCAGCCGCCGTTCACGTCGGAGCCTGCCTCGAAGTGGGTCTTCGACAGGGAACGCGTCTCGTCACGCACGGCGACGTTGCCGGCACCGTCGACCTCTTCGGGATTGCGTCCGAAGACGGTGCGCCCGGAGACCGTCGCGCGCTGGCCGTCGTCCCAGGTGAAGACGAGACGATGACCGGGCACGCTGATGCGGGTGGACTCGATGTCGTCGGCGTCGTACGGATCGGCCTCGGCGACCGGGGCGGTGAACGCCGCCGTCGGCACCGCCGGTTCCGCGGCGGGGGCCTCGAACTCGGCGGTTGCCGGCGAAGAAGCGGGGACCTCTTCCGGGGCGGCCGGCTCAGGCATCGCCGGTTCGGCGACGGCCGGTTCGGCGACGGCCGGTTCGGCGACGGCCGGCTCCACCAGCCGCTCGGCCGGCCTGACCGGCTCCTGCGTCACGCCGGGAACGAACGAGATGAGCGGGTCGTCGGGCAGATCACGTTTGATCCGGGGCGACATGACCGTGTGCTCCGCGAACTCGTCGTCGGCGGGCGCCTGCGCGGCGACGGGCGCCGACGGGGCGACGGGCGCCGGCGGGGCGGCATCCGTCGTCGGCGGCTGCGGCGCCGGCGCTGCGGCCTGCGGCGCCGGCGGGGCGAACGATGCGGGCGGGGCACCGAAACCCGGCATCGACGTCTGGGCGGGCGGGGCACCGAAACCGGGCATCGCGGTCTGCGGCGCCGCCGGTGCCGCGTGACCGGGTGCTGAGGGGGCACCGACGGCTTCGTGCTGACGCGCACGCGCCGCGGGCGCAGGCGACGTGCGCGCGTCGAGCATGATCGCTCCCGCCACCTTGTCGTGCCAGCCCTGGAATCGACCGGAGCCGTCGAACAGCACCGTGAAATAGCCGACGACGATCGCCGCCGCCAGACCCCAGACGATGTTGCGGAGCAGTGCGCGCCCGAAGCCGATCGGTGCGCCGTCGGCGACTCCGGCCAGCCGCAGCCCCTGGGTGCGCATGCCGATCGACCCCTTGCCCGCCTGCATGAGGGTGTAGACGACCAGCCAGGCGAGGCCGAGGATGCTGAACAGCGGGCCGGCGATCACGAGGGCGGTGAGCACGTCACCGCTCGCGGCGGCGACGACCGACATCACGACGACCGGGACGACGACGCTGATCCCGGCGCCGATGGCGGCGTCGATGATGTACGCGACGGCTCGCCTGTTGATCGGCGCGACGTCGCCGGCGGGAAGCATCGTCATGGGGTCTCGCTCTCGGATCGCGTGCTGTTCTTGTCGATGTTGCCAGGTGCGCGGCGTACGCGCGCTGTCGCGGCGTCCTTGAGCTCCTGCATCCGTGCGGCGATGCGCCCGCTTCCGGTGAGCGATCGGATGCTGAGCCGCGCCTTCATGCGCTTCCAGAATCCGGCCTGCTCACCGAGCCCGCCCACGACGGCATCCACCTCTGACCAGAACGCGTCGACTTCTTCCGGCGTCGGATCGTGCGGACCGAACACCTGGCCGTCCGCGCGATCGGCGAGCGCCGTCACCGTCGGAACCGACAGGACGGATGCGACGGTGGCGGCCTCCTCGATCCGGGTGCCGCCCGGTGCGAGACGGGCCCCGTAGTCGATCGCCCGGTCGGTCAGCTCGTCCCACCCTCCGCTGATCCGGTCCGAGGAGCTCTCCGCGCTGCGGCGAGCCCGCCGCTTCGCGGCCTTCCACGCGCCGATGACGATGAACGGAGAGCTGAGGATCAGCAGCACCAGCAGCGAGACGCCGCCGATGGCGAGGATCACACCGATGATTCCGAGGATGTTCGGCGAATCGTCCTCGGGCTCGCGGTCGTCGGGAACCGTCGGCGGCAGGTCGACCGGCTCCTGCGGCGGGGGCGGCGGCTGCAGCACCTGCGGCTTGGGGTCGACCTTCGGCTTGGTGTTCTGGTCGTTGGGAACCTTGTCCTCGGGCGGCGTGGGGTCGAACGGCACCCAGCCGAAGCCTTCGAACGCCACCTCGACCCAGGCGTGCACGTCGTCGCCGGTGGCGGCGAAGACGGGGCCGCCCTGCTGGTCCTTCTTGGGGTAGTAGCCCATCACGACCCGGGCCGGGATGCCGATCTCGTGCGCGGCGAGAGCCATGACGACCGCGTACTGCTCGTCGTCGCCGATCATCTGATCACCGCCCAGCAGTGTGCTGATGCGCTCGGTGGTGTGCCCGGCGCGCGAGAGCACCTCGCCCTCGAGACCGTGACTGAAGAACCCGCCCTCGGCGAAGAACGTCTCCAGCGCCCGCACCTTCTCGATGGGGGTCTCGGCGTCGGTGGTCTCGTCGGCAGCGATGTTGCCGAGGTCTTCGGGGACGTTGGTCACGTCGTAGGGCTTGAGATTGGCGAACTCGACGTCCTTGAGCTGCTCGTCCTCGACCTCGGCGGGGATGATCGCGTCGATCGTGTAGGCATCGCCCTTCTTCAGCCCCGGGGTGACGACCGTCGTGCCGGTCCCCGTGTTGTGGAAGGCGCCACGGCGCAGGTCGTCCGCACGCGGGCCGTCGAAGGCGATGTCGTCCGCCGTGACGACGCCGGGAAGCCAGACGCCCGAGTACTCGTCGATCTCCACGCGGAGCGAGGTGGGGACACCCTCCTCCTCGGGCGCCATGCCGGAGCGCAACGGTGTGAAGGCGCTGGAGGTCTCCGGTCCGCCCTCGGTGACGTTGTACACCACGCCGTCCCAGTCGTCCATCGCCGCGAGGCGGATGCGCGCACCCTCGGGCAGACCCGTGACCGTGAAGAGGGTCTTCTCCTTCTGGTCGCGCACGTTCTTGCGATACGACTGCAGCGGGCTCGGATAGTCCCGGATGTTGAACGGCGGGATGATCGCGTCGCGGAAGATGTGCCGCGGCTCGGTGGGCGCGGCCACGGCGCCGGCGGCGACGCCCACGCCGGTCGCGATCGCCACGACGGCCACACCACCGACCAGTCGTCGCATTCGCATGTGCGCCGCCCGGGACGGATCCGCCTCCGACACGTCGACGGCACTGTGCTGCGGCACCCACCAGGCGCGCAGCGACATCCAGATCACTGCACCGACCGCCAGGACGATGCCCTGCACGAGCGGGAACGCGGGGTCGGGAACACCGAGGGCGATGACGAGGATCAGCGCGGCGAGCACCGGCGCCAGCGCCCACGCCACCCGGCTCAGGCGCAGCGCGAGCGACGTCGCCGTCACACCGGTCACCAGTGCCACGATGAACGGCACCAGCAGGTGCCCGTCGGCGGCCGACACCGGTGCGACGGTCGTGAGCATCTGCTTCCACGACGTGACGGCGCCGATCGCGAGACCCGCGAGCGTGTCGAGGGAGGGGAGGAAGCCGGCGATGGCGGTGTGCGGCAGGGCGAGCGCGCCGCCGAAGACGAAGTAGACGACGATCGTCATGCCGGCGACGATGAGGATGCCCCAGCGCCGCCAGGCGCAGACCGCGGCGATCGCGAGGCCGAGCACCAGACCGCCGAGGGCCGCGAGCAGGAAGCTCGGACCGCCGAACGTCGGCCAGAAGCCGATCAGCGCGACCACCGTCAGCACGGCGACGGCCACGAGATCGAGCACCCAGCGGCGCATCGGGTGCGCGGCGGGGACGGACGCGGAGGCGGTCATGCGAGAACCTTCTGCAGAGCGAGCGGGAGCTGTTCGAGGGCGCCGATGGTCACGACGTCCGCGTCGCCGATCTTGCGCAGCGCGGGCTGCTCGAGTCCGGTCTGCGTCACGACCGCGAGCGCGCGGGCCCCGAACGGAAGGCGCGAGCAGGCGAGCCGCAGGTCCTCGGTCGCCACGGCGGATCCGCACACGAGCACCACGACGCTGGCCAGCGGCATGTGCGCGGCGAGCACGCCTGCGAGCTCGGAGATGCCGCCCTCGCGCGGCTTGGACTGCTCGACCGTCGAGAGCGAGTCGAGCAGCTGCTTGCCGGTGCCGGATGCCAGTTCGCGCCCCTGCACGCGGATGTCGACGCGCTGCGAGTCGCGCAGGGCGCGCAGGCCGATGGACCCGGCCACCGAGACGCCGAGCTCGAAGTCGTCCTCGGAACGGTAGTCGCCGCTGGAGCGCGACAGCCCGATGACGAAGTGCGAACGGCGGGTCTCCTCGAACTGGCGCACCATCATGACGCCCGTGCGAGCGGTCGACTTCCAGTGCACGTGCCGCAGGTCATCACCCGGCTGGTATTCCAGCAGCGCGTGGAACGACACGTCGTCGCGGGACAGGTCGGTGGCGGGCATCCCCTCGAGGTCGCGCAGGAAGCCGAGCGACTGGCCTCCGAACAGCACCGTCCTGGGGTGCACGAACAGGTCGACGGGGTCGTCGCGCCGGTGCGCACGCTCGAAGACGCCGAGCGGATCGCCGCGGACCACGCTCACGGGGCCGACCTTCACGACCCCACGGCGCTGGGTCGGGATCGCGAACAGCTCCTCGGCCTCCTGTCCCGGAGCGAGTCGCTGAATGGAGAACTCACCGCGGCCGGAGCCGACGGGGAGGACGACACGCGACGGCAGGATCGCACGCGATCCGCCGTTCGACAGCGTCAGCGCGCCCACCGCGCGCTCCCCGACGACGACCCGGGTGCGGGCCAGGTCGAGGGCGACGTCGTACTCGGTGCGGCCGATCAGGTACGCCGCGCACACCAGCACGACCGCGGTCAGCACGAGCGCGGCGACCCGCAGCTCGTGCCAGCCCATCAGCGATCCGATGATCCAGAACGCGACGGCCATCGCCATCAGCGTCCATCCGAGCGGGCGGACGACAGAGGCGATGAGCCGCAGCCGGTCGAGCACGCGGCCGGCGACGACCGCGACGATGTCGCGCCATCCGGCCTCGCGCTCTCCCGGCTGGGGAGCGGCGATCGTCCCTGCCGACATCACGCCGCCGTTCGTGCCTGCGGTGCCGCCACGCTCTCGAGCACGCGGCCGATCACCGTGTCGGCCGACGTGCCGGCGAACTCGGCCTCGGCGTCGAGCAGCAGACGGTGCTGCCACACCGGGCGGGCCAGCGCCTTGATGTCATCGGGCAGCACGTAGTGACGACCGTTCGCGGCCGCCCAGACCTTGGCGATGCGGATCATGGCGATCGCTCCGCGGACGGAGACGCCCAGCCGGATCGCGGAGTCCTTGCGGGTGCCCTCGGCCAGCTCGGCCGCGTAGCGCAGCACTGCCGACTCGACGTGCACGGTGGCGGCGAGGTCGGCCATGTCGGCGACGGCGCTGGTCGTGATGACCGGAGACAGGGCGGCGGCGGGGTTGCGCTGCGCGGCCCCCGCCAGGATGCTCTCGGTCACCGCGAGGTCGGGATAGCCGATCGAGGTCTTGATCAGGAAGCGGTCCAGCTGCGCCTCGGGCAGCTTGTACGTTCCCGCCTGCTCGACGGGGTTCTGCGTGGCGATGACCAGGAACGGCCGTCCTGCCTCGTGGGTGACGCCGTCGACCGTGACGCGCGACTCCTCCATGACCTCGAGCAGAGCCGACTGCGTCTTGGGCGAGGCGCGGTTGATCTCGTCGGCGAGCACGATCGAGGCGAAGATCGGTCCCTTGTGGAACTCGAACTTGTGCGTCTGCTGGTCGTAGATCGTGACACCGGTCACGTCGGACGGGAGCAGGTCGGGGGTGAACTGGATGCGCGAGCTGGTGCCCTGCACGGTTGCGGCGAGCGCCTTGGCGAGGCTGGTCTTGCCGGTGCCCGGAGCGTCCTCGAGGAGCACGTGGCCCTCGGCCAGCATGGCCGCGATCACGAGTCCGACGACGTCGGGCTTGCCCTGCAGCGCCTTGTCGACGTTCTCCACCAGGCGCTGGAAGGTGCCCTGGAACCAGGTGGCCTGTTCGGGGGTCATGCTCATGTCAGTTTCATTCCTCTTCGTTGTTCGATGTCTCGGGGGTGCGCCGGCTACGGTCTCGCCCAGAAGCGCTTCTCGGTGTCCACGTTGTCGCCCCAGTTCAGGACGTTCACCCACACGTCGACGTCGTCACGGCCCTTGTAGCAGCCGAGCTGCTTGGAACCCTGTCCATCGAAGTTCACGGAGTAGGTGTAGACATTGCCCGACGGATCCGAGATGGCACCGTCGGCACTGGAGTAGCACTGGACGCTCATGTTGCCCAGATTCGCATCCGACCAGTTGACGATGTAGCGCCGGCATCCGTTGACGCAGCTGCCCGCCGCGTCGCCCTGCGTGACCCAGATCTTCGGCTGGGGCGGTGCGCTCGTCGTGGCCTTGTAGGTGGGCGACTCCGCGGATCCGCCCTCGGATGCCACCACCCGCACCTTGATGGTGTGCGTCTGGTTGTAGCCGTTGCCCTTGTCGACCGACCCGGACAGCGCGGACCTCTTGACCCACGACCCGCCGTCGACGCTCGTGTACACGGTGATCGGACGCCCGTTGCCCGACCCCGAGGCGTTCCAGGTGAGCTTGATCGACGTGTCGCCCGACTTCGACGCCGAACCGGTGGGTGCGTGCGGGGCACCGAACGGGACGACGCTCCCGGACGTGCCCGCGGCCCCCGGATTCGATTGCGCGCCCGCGACCACCGAGTAGGCGCGCACCTTCACCGTGTAGGTGGTGCCGTTGCGCGCGGCGATGGCCGACTTGCCGTCCCAGTTCGTCCAGCCGCCACCGGTGATCAGATACTGGTAGCGCAGCTCCTCGACCCGCGCGCCGTTGCCCTCGGGGGCGTTGAAGGTGACGTGGATGGCGTTGTCGGCCGGCCGTGCCGTCACGCCGGTCGGCGCGGCGGGCGGTCCCACGGCGCGGTACGCGGCGGACTGCGGACTGGGCGCACCCCAGCCGGCCTTGTTCTCCGCCCGCACCGAGTACGTGTAATCGGTGGTGTTCGTCGGAACGGGAACGGTCTGCGAGGTCTGGCTGCCTGTGACCGGCACGGTCTTGAAGACGGCGCCACCGCGGTAGACGGTGAGCTCGTACTGCCGGATCGCGTCGCCGTTCTGAGGAGCCGGGTCCCAGCTCACGGTCATCTGCGCCTCGCTGCCCACGGCGGGAGCGTTGTTCACGGTCGGCGCGGCGACCGCACCCGGAGGCCCTGCCGGGATCTCGGGCAGCGAGGAGTTGCTCCACTCCGACGGCTCCGGTGCCTTGTTGTGGGCGCGGACCCGCACGGTATAGCTCGTGCCGTTCTCCAGCCCCTCCCACACGAGCGAGTTGCCGGTGACGTTCGTCTTCTGGCCGATGCCGGAGGGCGGGGTGGGCGAGATCTCCAGAGTGAACGAGTCCACCGGCGAACCGCTCGACGGCGGCGTGGTCCAGGCCACCTTCAGCGACTGGTCGCCGAACTCGAGGGTCGGCGGGATCGGCGTGTCGGGGCGCGTGTCCGGCCGAGCCGGCGCCGACACCGGTGACGCCGGGCCCTCGCCGACGCGGTTGCGCGCCGTCACCTGGAAGGTGTACTCGACGTTGTTCGTGAGCCCGTCCAGCGTGCAGGTCGTCGACGAGCACGTCTTGGAGTAGGGCCGGCCGCCCACCGAGGAGACCGTGTACTCGGTGATCTCCGCGCCGTTGTTCGACGGCGACGCCCACGCCAGCACGACGGTGCGATCCTCCACGGCCGAGACGGTGGGCTTGCCCGGGGCATCCGGAACGCCCTGCACGGTCACGGTCACGCGGCCGTCGACCTCGCGGTCGGGGTCCTTCGTCGCATCCTGGATGCGGTAGCGCACCACCATGACGCCCACGAAGCTCTTGCCCGGCGTGATGTCGACCTCGTCTCCGACGACCTTCGCGGCTCCCTCACCGCTCTCGACCTGCGCGGAGGTGACCTTGAGCGGGTCGCCTTCGGCCTTGAACGGGTTGATGTCGTTCTGCAGCACCGGCACCCGGATGGTCTTGCCCTGATCGGCCTGGTCGATCGTGTCTGGACTCGCGACGGGAAGCTCGCGGGTGGATGCCGTCACGGCGATCTCGACGCTGCCCTCGACCGGCTCGGTGGTGCCGTCGGTGACCTCGATGCCCACCGAGACCGTGGTGCCCTTCGGCGTGTTCGACGACGCCTCGGCCATGAGCTTGGTGCCGTCGATGCGCGCCGACACACCCTCGCCGGGCTCGTCCGTGATCGAGAACTCCAGCCTGTCGGCGTCCTCGGCGTCCGGGTCCGTCGTCAGCGCGGCAAGATCCAGCGCGACCGCTTTCTCGCCCGGTGCGACCTGCATCTGCGCGTTGACGAACTCCGGCTGCTGGTTGTCGGGAGGAAGCACCGTGATCGGGATGGTCAGCACCGACTTGCGCCCCTCGGGGTCGTCGGGTCCGTCGCCGTCGGTGACCTCGAAGGTCAGAGCGTCCTCGCCGAAGTACCTGTCCTTCGAGGTGTAGACCAGCGTGGTCAGATCCTTGATGAGCGAATCGCCGTTCGAGTTCACGGCGCTGACCTTGGCCGCCTCGGTGATGCGCACGTCGCCGCCGCCCGCGACCGTGACGTACTCCGCCAGCGGAAGCTCCCTGGTCTCGCCGCTCTGCACCTCGAGCGGCTTCGTCGAGGTGAGCGTGGGCCGCAGCTCGCTGAGCGCCGGGACGAAGATGAACGCGGAGGCCGCGAGCTCGTCCTGATCGGTCACGGTGTAGCGGATCAACTGACGCTCATCCGTGACCGTGACCCGTGCGGTGCCGTCCTCGAGCAGGCGGGCGCCCGGCTCCACCTCGACCGTGAGTCCCTCGACGGTGCCGTCGGGATCCTCGTCGTTGCGGAGGATGTCGAGGTCGACACTCAGGCTGTCCTTGACATCCGTGACCTGGACCCGGTCGTCGCGCGCGACCGGCGTCATCAGGGGAACGTCCTCGTCAACCGTCACTGAGACCGGAGCCGTCGCCTTCGCACCCTTGGCATCGCGGACCGTGTACTGCAGCGAGGTCTCGAGCTCCCGATCGGGCACATCGATGACGAGCCGGTCTCCAGCGACCTCGGCCGTCACCCCCTGCTCATCCGATGGCAGGATGCCGCCCGTCACGATGCCGATCCGGTCGCCCTCGGGGTCGGAGTCGTTGGCGAGCACCGGCACGGCCACCGACCGTCCCGGGCGGACGACGACCGAGTCCCGGACGGCGTACGGCGCCTGGTTCAGCGCCTCCGGCGGGGCGATGCCGACGCGCACCGTGCCCACGCCCTCCTGCCCGAGGCGGTCGCGCACCCGGTAGCTGAAGGTGTCCACGCCGGCCGAGCCCTTGAAGGCCTCGAACGTCAGGAAGTTCGGTCCCACCTCGGAGATGCGTCCCTGGGTCGGTGCGCGATCGAGCCCGACCAGCTCCACCGAGTCGCCGTCCGCGTCGAGGCCGTCCAGCGGCACCGGGATGTTCACGCTCGTGCCCGCGAGCGCGCGCGCCGTCAGGTCCTGCGGGTGCGGCGCCGCGTTCGTCTTGTCGTTGAGCGGGAGGATCTGCACGGTCACGAGACCGCCGTCCTTCTGCCCCCTCGAGTCGACGGCCTCATAGGTCAGGTAGACGGTCTGCGCCTTGGCACCGGCGCGGAAGCGCACGGCATCCTGCGACACGAACGCCTCACCGGACTCGGGATCGGGCGACTCCGCCAGCTCCGGCACGACGTGCATGACGTCTCCGCTGGGATGCACGTCGTTGTCGAGCACCGGGATGGTGACGACGTCACCGGCACGCACGACCGCCTCGTCATCGTTCGCGACCGGTGGCAGCAGCTTCGAGGGAGCATCGATCGGGATGACGATCACGTCGCCCTCGGCGGACTTCGAGCCGTTCGAGATGCGGTAGCTGATGCGCACCTGTTCGTCGAAGGCGCCCTCGTCGCTGATCCGCAGCGTCTCGTGGTTGAGCACCGAGACCGAGATCCCGCTCTGCGGGGGAACCGTCACCGACTGCACCACGAGCACCCCGCCCGAGGGGTCGGTGTCGTTGGAGAGCACGCCGATCAGCGCCTCGCTGCCCTTCGGCAGAAGCGCCACATCGCGCACGGCGACCGGGGGCAGCTCGCTCTCGCGGGTGTCGAGGACGTCCACGCGCACCAGGCCCTCGGCCTGCTTGGGTCCGGAGTTGACCAGATACTGCACGTAGTAGGTGCCAGCGGTGCCCGCCTTGAAGGTGAAGCGCTTGTTCGAATAGTCGGGGACGATGACGGTGCCGTCGACGGGCTCGACGCGCGCCAGGCGGAGCTGCTCCTGGCCGGAGCTCGTGTCGTTGACCGTCGGGAAGACGGTGATCGTCTCGCCGACCCGGGTGATCACGTGGTCGGCGTTGGTCAGCGGGTTCGTCGTGCCGGCCGGCTTCACGTCGAGCTGGATCCTGCCCTTGGCGAGCTCGCCGAGCGCATCCGCGATGACGATGTCGATGCTCTTGCGGCCCTGCAGACTGGCGATCGCCTTGTAGGTGATCTGACCGTCGGTGGTGAACTCGACCTCGTCTCCGGGAGCGGCCACGACCGACTTCAGGTAGACGTCGTCGCCCTCGGGGTCGATCCAGTCCGGCAGCACGTTGTACGAGACCGTGCCTCCCACCTCGACGGCCAGCTTGGTGGTGCGCTTCGGCTTGGGCGCCGTGTTCGTCTTCTCGTCGTACACGGTGACCGTGACGACGGCGGTGTCCTTGCCCGTGCGCCCGTCGTCCACCTCGTACTCGAAGGTCGCCGCCCCCTTCGCGTCCTCCGGCACGCTGATCTGCAGCGCGGACCCGTTGAGGATCGGCTGGACGGTGCCGACCCCCGGCTGCTTGCCCGCGAGCGAGGCGGCCAGCACGTCGCCGTCCGGGTCGTTGTCGTTGTCGGTCACCGGCAGCAGCGTGCTGCCGCCGGGGCGCACGCCGAACCTGTCGTTCTCGGCCGTGGGGTTCGTGTTCTTCTCCGTGCGCTTGGGGAGCGAGGTGACCACCGTCTCCTCGGTGTTCTCCTCCTCGTCCTCGCTCTCGCCCTCCGGCGGGACCAGCACACTCCAGTCGTCCACGCGCTGCAGGCTCTTGTTGGCCATCCAGGCTGCGCCGCCCATGACGTCGTTGAGCACGATGATGTCGCGGTTGACGCGGAACGCCACCCGGGCGCTCTCGCGCCCGCCGGGGATCTCGCTCTCGACGTCGAGGGAGTCACCGGAGCAGTCGCGCACGAACTGCGCGGACCCCGCCCACGCCGCGTAGGTGCAGCCGCGCAGCTGCACGGGCTGCGCGGGGTTCCCGGTTCCCGACACTGCGGTGGCCGACGGCTCTCCCCCGCCGATCGGAACGCGCAGCAATGCGGACGCCGTGGCCACGGCGACCGCATCGGATGCCTCGGACGCCTGCTGCAGCACGGCATCCGACGCACCGTCGATGTCGGTGCGGAACCCGCCAGGCGTCGTGACGACGCCGGCGGCAGGGTCGAGCACGACCGGAGTGGAGCCGACGACGGTGATCGACGGCGGCTCGGCCAGATCGATCTCTCCCACCGACGACGTCTGGGGATCCAGCGGGAGCCCCTCGGGGTCGGTCGGGATCGTGACGACCTCTCCGCGCTCCCCCGAGAGCGCGTAGACGGTGCCGTCGCGGCCGACGGTCACGTCGGCACCCTCGCCGAGCTCGGCGACCGGGTCCACGCCCTTGATGTCGAACCCCGACAGACCCTTCGCCGACGTCACCCAGAGCTCGCCGGACTTGCGGTTGAGCACCGCGGTCGTCCTGCGCCCGAGAGCGACCTTCGCCTCGGATGGGATCGGCGCGCTGTCGGTCATCGCCATCCGCGCCGGGTCGACCGCCGTGAGAGTGTCGTTGCCGTCGTCCTCGATCAGCACGGTCTCGGCATCCTGGAGGATGTCGTAGCTGTCGCTGGTGGCGCGCAGTCCGCCGTCGATGACCGTGGATTCGTGGTTGAAGTGCCCCACCAGCAGGCTCGAGGTGTTCGTCAGCCAGACGCCGGCGTCGTTCAGCTCGACCTTCGCGGTGGGAAGGCCGTCATAGGCGACCGCCATGCCGGTGATGAGCACGGCACCGGCGACCACGCCCGCTGCGGACGCCACCGTCTTGGGGCGCGCGCGCACCCACGACAGAGCTCTCATAGCTGCGGATTCCCCCCTCGGCCTCTTCCCACGGAATCAGGTCGTCGAACAGCGGTCGCGACACGCGTGTGCCGCTCCATCATAACTTCGTGCCCGCACGCGCCGACAGGCGGCGGGATGGGCAGAGATCCCCATCCCGCCCACGGTCGGCCATCACCAGTTCGTTCCGTGGATGGTCGCGTTGACGCCCTGGATCTGCACCGTCACCGGCTTGCCGGCCTCACCAGGGCACACATACGACCCGAGATCCGCACTGCCTCCCGCAGGAATGTACTTCGCGTTGGCCTGATTGTTGCCGAACCAGGCGCCGCTCTTGTAGGCATCCACCACGTAGTTGCCCGCCGGGAAGTTGCCCGAGGTGGTCACGCGCACGTTCTGGCAGTTGCTGGGCCCGTACGTCGCCGGACCTCCCCTGCTCACCCACACCTCAGGAAGCGGCTGGGCTCCGGTGCCGCTGTTGCCGGTGACCGACTTCGTCTGCCCCTGGCTGTCCCTCACGGTCACGGTGAACGACACCGGAGTGCTCCAGTTGTAGCCGAGCGCGACGTTGCCGCCGCCGGCTCCGACCGAACCGGAGTGACCGCGGTTGTCCCGCCAGGAGACCGTGACGTCGCGGCCGTTGCGCGCGGTGGCGCCGACGTGCCAGGTGATCGTCTGCCCGTTCACGCTCGCCGACACGCTGGGCACGTTGGGCGGCCCGAACGGCGCGACGGCGTTCGACCCGGCCGACGCCGGGCTGGACTTGGAGCCGATGCCCGCGACGGTCGACACGGCTCGGACGTGGATCGTGTACGTGCCGTTGTTCGCGACTCCGCTGCGGATGACCTTGTCTCCCGGCATCGCGTTCCAGCTGCCGTTGGCGCCGATCCGGTACTGGTAGCTCACCTCACCCGCGGTGGCGCCGTTGCGCGGGCCCGGTGTGTACGACACCGTGACGGTGTTGTTCCCCGGCGTGGCCTGCACGTTCGTGGGCGCGCCGGGGGCGAGCACGCCGCGGCGAGCCGCGGACTCCGGGCTCCACTCGCCGTCGCCGGCCTTGTTGATCGCCCTGATCCGGAAGGTGTAGCTCGACTCCGACGGGGGCACGGTCACGGCCTGCGTGGTGGTGCCCGCCGCCGGGCGCAGCGTCTGGACGACGGAGCCGCCCTGGCGGACCTCGAGGATGTAGCCCGAGATCTCCGCGCCGTTCTTGTCGGGCGCCGACCAGCGCACCTGCATCTGAGCACGCGTGCCGACCGGATCGAGCTCGGCGGTGGTCGGCTGCGCGGGAGCCTTCGGAGGACCGGCCGGGATCTCGCGAGCCGAATACAGGCTCCACTCCGACGGCTCGGGCGCCTTGTTGTGGGCGCGGATGCGCACCTGGTACGAGGTGCCGTTCTCCAGGCCCTTCCAGGTCATGCTGTTGCCGGTGATGCCGGCCAGCTCCGAGGGGCCCGCCGGCGGCGCCGGGGTGATCTGCAGCGTGTACGACTCCACCGGGGAGCCGGGAGTGCTCGGTGTGGTCCACGCGACGTCGAGCTCCCGGTCGCCGAACACCAGCGTCGGGGCGCTGGGGGTGTCGGGACGGGCATCCGGACGCGCCACCTCGCTGGGCGGCGACGGCTTGGAGTCGCCCACGCGGTTGGTCGCGGTGACCTGGAAGACGTACTCGACGTTGTTGTTGAGCCCATCCAGCGTGCAGGTGGTCGAGGCGCACTGGCGCGAGTACGCGCTGCCCTTCACCGAACGCACCGTGTACCCGGTGATCTCGGCGCCGTTGTTCACGGGCGCCGCCCACGAGAGCACCACGGTGCGGTCCTCGACGCTCACCACGGTCGGCGTGCCGGGGGCGTCCGGTACCCCCTGCACCGTCAGCGTGATCCGTCCGTCGACCTCGCGGTCCGGGTCCTTCGTCGCATCCTGGATGCGGTATCGCACCACGACGGTGCCCACGAAGTCCGCGCCCGACGTCACGACGACCTCGTCGCCGTCCATCCGTACGTCGGCCCTGCCGGTCTCGAGCGACGCGGAGACGATGCTCAGCGGCGTCTCGGGGAACGGGTTGATGTCGTTCTTCAGCACCGGCACGGTCACCGGCTCGCCCTGATCGACCTCGTCGTACACGTCGGGGTTGGCGACGGCGACGTCTCGCGTGGAGGCGGTCACGAGCACGGTCACCTGACCTGTCACGGGCTCGGCCTCGCCGTCGGTGACGGTCACCTCGACACGCGCCGTGGTGCCCTTTCGGGCGTCGGTCGACGCCTCGACCGAGAGCGTCCCCCCGTCGACCCGCGCGGTGACCCCCTCACCGGAGGTGCCGGCGAGCCGGAAGCTCAGCTCGTCGTCGGGGTCCGGGTCGGATGCCAGTGCCGCCAGGTCGAGCGTCGTCGCATCCTCGCCGGGTGCGACGCGCATCTCCGCGTCGGTGAACGTGGGCGGCTGGTTGTCGGGCGGCAGCACGGTGATCGGGATCGTCAGTGTGGCCTTGCGCCCCTTCGGGTCTTCGACCGTCTCGCCGTCGGTGACCTCGAAGGTCAGTGCGTCCTTGCCGAAGAAGCCCTTCGCCGAGGTGTAGACCAGCGTGGTCTCATCCTGGATGAGGTTGTCGCCGTTGCTGTGTGGGGCGAGCACCTTCGCCGCTTCGGTGATGATGGCGCGACCGCCTCCGAACACGGTGACGTACTCCGCCAGCGGCAGCGTCTTGGTCTCGCCGCTCTTGACGACGACGGGCTCGACGCTGTCGAGGATCGGGCGCATGTCCGCCAGCGAGGGCACGAAGATGAAGGCGGATGCCTCCTGCTCGTCGCGGTCGGTGATCGTGTAGCGCACGAGGTGCGCCTTCTCGCCGATCGTCACGCGCACCGTGCGGTCGGGACGCACTGTGCCGCCTTCACCCGCCTCGATCGTCAGAGCCTGCGCGGTGCCGTCGGGGTCCTCATCGTTCGCCAGCACCTCGACGTCGACGGAGTCGCTGTCCTTGACGTCCGTCACCAGCACGCGATCGTCTCGCGCGACCGGGGCGCGCAGCGGCACGTCGGGGTCGACCGTCACCTGCACGACCGCGTTCGCCGTCGCACCGAGCTCGTCGACGATCGTGTACCTCAGCGAGGTCTCGAGTTCGCGATCGGGCACGCTCACCAGCACCCTGTCACCCGAGACGCGCGCGCTCAGGCCGTCGACGTCGGGCAGCTCGATGTCGTCGACGAGCACGATCTCGCCGCCCTCCGGGTCGGAGTCGTTGACGAGCACCGGCACGGCGATCTCACGGCCCGGCCGCACCACCACGGAGTCCTTCACCGCGTACGGCGCCTGGTTGACCGTCTCGCGCGGGGCGATGCCGACGCGGATGCTGCCGGTCGCCTCCTTGCCGAGCCAGTCGCGCACGCGGTAGGTGAACGTGTCGACGCCGACCGCGTCGTCGAAGGCCTCATAGGTGAGGAAGTTCTGCGACGTCTCGACGACGCGTCCCTTCTGGGGGCTGGAGCCGATTCCAAGCAGCTCGACGGAGTCGCCGTCGGGGTCGATGCCGTCCAGCGGGATCGCGATGTGCTGGGAGGCGCCGCTGAGCGTGCGCACGGTGAGGTCACGCGGCAGTGGAGCCGCGTTCTTCTCCTCGTTGACGGGCAGGACCTGGATGCGGATGTAGGCGGCGGCCTTCTGCCCCATCGAGTCGATGATCTCGTAGGTGGCGTTCACGGTCTTGGCCTTCGGGCCGGCCCGGAAGCGAACCGTGTCCTGGGAGACGAAGATCTCGCCGTCGTCCGGGTCGACCAGCGGCTCGACGAGCGTCGGCACGACATGGATCGCGTCACCGCTCGGATGCGAGTCGTTGGCCAGCACGGGGATCGTGACGACGTCGCCGGCCCGCACGATGACCTCGTCGTCCACCGCCACGGGCGACAGGATCCGCTCGGGGGCGGGGATCGGCAGGACGACCACCTCTCCCTCGGCCGAGCGGATGCCGTTGGAGATCCGGTAAGTGATCCGTGCGGGCTTGTCGAGGCCGCCCTGGTCGCCGATGCGCAGCGTCTGATGCTCGAGGACCGACACCGAGATGCCTCGGCTGTCCTCGTCGATGGTGGCCGACTGCATCACGAGTACGCCACCGGCGGGATCGGAGTCGTTGGCGAGCGCGTCGAGCAGCACCTCGCCGCCGACGGGCAGCAGTGCGACGTCGCGGACGGCCACCGGCGGCAGTTCGCTGTCGGAGGTGTCGATCACGTCGACGCGCACCAGACCGGGCACCGCGTTGGGGCCGGCTGCCACGAGGTACTGCACGTAGTAGACACCGACCGCGTCCGCCTGGAACGTGAACTGCTTGTTCACGTGATCCGTGTCGATCTGCGCGCCCTCGACGTCGGCGACGGATGCGAGCCGCAGCTGCTCGCGGCCGGAGCTGGCGTCGTTGGTGAGCGGCGAGACGGTCACCGGCTCGCCCGGACGGGTCACGACGTGGTCGGCGTTGGTCTTGGGCACGGTGGTGCCGGCCTGCTGGACGTCGAGCCGGATGACGCCGGTCGCCGTCTCGCCCAGCCCGTCGGAGACCGTGACCTGCACGTCCTTGCGACCGGGGAGGCTCGCGACGGCGCGATAGGTGATCTGCCCGCCCGTGGTGAACTCCACCTCGTCGCCGGGGGCGGCGATCACCTCGCGCAGGTAGATGTCGTCACCGTCCGGATCCAGCCAGTCGGGCAGCACGTTGTACGAGATCGTGCCGCCGGCCTCGACGGCGAGCCGGGTCATGCGCTTGGGCTTGGGCGCCGCGTTCACGCTCCAGTCATGCACCGACACCGACACGATCGCGGTGTCGCTTCCACGGCGGCCGTCGTCGGCGCGGTACTCGAAGGACGCCGAGCCCTGGGCATCCTCGGGCACGCTGATCTGCAGCGCCGCGCCCTCGAGCACCGGCTGCACCTCGCCGATGGAGGGCTGCTTGCCGGTGAGCGAGGCCACGAGCACGTCGCCGTCGGGATCGTTGTCGTTGTCGAGCACGGGGAGCATCGTGGTGGAGCCCGGACGCACGCCGAGCCCCGGGTCGTCCTCCGCCGTGGGCGGCGTGTTCTCCTTCTTGCGCTCGGGGAGAGTCGTCTCGACCGTCTCCTCGGTGGTCTCCTCGTCGTCCTCGGTCTCGCCCTCGGGCGGAACGATGACGCTCCAGTCATCGACCCTCTGCAGGCTCTCGTTGGCCATCCAGGCCGCCCCGCTGAAGATGTCGTTGAGCACGATCACGTCGCGGTTGACCCGGAAGGTGAGCGCCGTCGCGGTCTCGGCTCCGGGGATCGTCTCCGAGACGTCGGCGGACTCGCCCGCGCAGTCGCGCAGGAACTTCGCGGAGCCGGCCCACGCGCCGTAGGTGCAGCCGCGCAGCCACACCGGTGCGGCCGCGGCGCCCGTGCCGCCCACGGAGGTGCGCACCGGCTCTCCGCCGTCCAGCGGCACCCGCACCAGTTCGCTCTCGGTGGCGACGGCGACGGCGTCCGTCGTCTCGGAGGGCTGCTGCAGAACAGCGCCCCCGACGCCACCGAGCTCGACCCGCAGCCCCTCGGGAGCGATGAGGGTGCCCGCGGAATCGAGGACGACGGGTGTGTCGCCCACCGCCGTGATCGTGGGACTCTCGGCGTCGTCGATCTCGCCGATGGAGGTGGTCTTCTCCTCTTGGACCAGGCCCTGCACATCGGTGGTGATCGAGAGGATCTCGCCGCGCTCTGTGGAGACGCCGTGCACCGTGCCGTCGCGGCCGACTGTGACTGCGGCGTTCTTGCCGAGCTCGGCGAGCGGCTCGGCACCGCGGGGCTCGAATCCGGCGATGCCCTGGAAGGGCACCACCCAGAGCCGGCCGGAGCCGCGGTCCATCACCGCGACCGTGCGGCCGCCGAGCGCGACCTGCGAGTCCCCGGGAACGGTCGTGGTGTCGGCGAGCGCGACGCGTGCGGGGTCGACCGCCGTGACGGTGGAGTTGCCGGAGTCGACGACCACGACCGCCGAACCGTCCTGCTGCACGTCGAAGGTGTCGCCCGGGGTGCGCAGCCCGCCGTCGAGCACGGTGGACTCGTGGTTGAAGTGGCCGACCAGCAGGCTGGAGCTGTTCGTCAGCCACACACCGGCGTCGTTCAGGTCGACCTTCGTCGTGGGCAGGCCGTCATAGGCCACGGCCATGGTGGTGAGGGTCACGGCGCCGATCACGACGCCGGCGGCGGCTGCCAGGGTCTTCGGACGCGATCGCGCCCACGTCAACGCCTTCATGGCACATTCCCCCCAAGGAACACTTGCTGGCGGCGGCGGTGCGCCGACCTCGTCGCATCATCGCGTGCGCACGGAGCGACACGGACGATCCTCATCGTATCGGGCGTGGCGTGCCGTCGCATGGGCAGACGTATCCATGAGGGCAGGCGGCCTGTGGCCCTGCAGCCTGCGCCTGCGCGCTGTCAGCCCAGGATCATCAGACCCAGGGTCGCCAGGCCGGCCACCGAGATCACGCACGCCGCCCCGACCGACACGATGGCGATCAGCCCCGCTCGCCTGCCTCTGCGCACGACCGACGCCGTGACCGTGTCCGTGTCCCGCGTGGCCGCCGCGCCGCCGACCGCCGGCGGTCGCGAGGGCACCAGCGGCGCGGGGCGCGGCTTGTAGATCGCCGGAGCGCGCTCCGGCACGTCGCGGCGCGGCGGCGCCTTGACGGTGTCGAGAGTCGCGGGGTCGACGTCGGGTGCGGCGCCCGCATCCGCATCCGTCGTCTCACCATCCGAACCCGCGTCGGTGCGCCGCGTCCGGTCGATGACCACCGTGCTCTCGTCGACGGCGGTCCGGCGCATGACGACCGTGCGCTCATCCAGCCCGGTCCGGCGCATGACGACCGTGCGCTCATCCAGCCCGGTCCGGTCGATGACGACCGTGCGCTCATCGACCGCATCGTCCGCATCCGTCGGTCCGGCCGCCTCGTCTCCGGGCATGTCCCCGCGAGCTGCGGCCCGCGCGCGCCGTGCCCGCCGCGACAGCACCACCGTCTCGTCGACGGCCGCGTCGTCGTCCATGTCAGCTGCTCCTCCGCACCGGCACCGTCGTACCCTCGAGCATCGAGTCCGTGCGCGATGCGGACAGGAGCCGACTGTCGGTCGCACCATCGCTCTGCGCCGCCGCACCTCCGGACACGACGTCGATCACCACCACAGAGATGTTGTCCCGGCCGCCCGACTCCTTCGCCCGGCGCACCAGCGCCTCGGCGGCCGTCTCCGGCCGGCCGCACATCGTCAGCGTCGCCCGGATGCTCTCGTCGCTGATCTCCCCGCTGAGTCCATCCGAGCAGATCAGCAGGCGCTCACCGTCGACGACGGGGACCAGCCAGCTGTCGGCGACGCTCTCGGCGGCCCCGACCGCACGCGTGATCACGTTCCGCTGCGGGAAATCGGCCAGATCCTCGGGGCGCAGCTCACCGGCATCCACCAGCTCCTGTCCGAGGGAATGATCGATCGTGAGCTGATCGAGAGCCGAACCCCGGTGCCGGTACACCCGGGAGTCGCCGACGTTGAAGACCAGCCAGTGCGGCGCACGGTCGTGCTCGACGAGCGCGACCGCCGCCACGGTGCTCCCCGCACCCCGAGCATGCTGCGCGGCGATCGACGACACGGTCTCGTTCGCAGTCGCGAGGGCGGCCCCCACCTCGGCTACCGAGACCGCGGAGCCGACGAGAGGCGCGAACGCCTCGACCACGGCGGCGCTCGCCCTGTCGCCCGCATCGTGGCCGCCCATGCCGTCGGCGACGAGGAAGACCGGGAACTCCGCCAGCACGGAGTCCTCGTTGATCGCCCGTTTCAGGCCGACGTCGGTGAGCGCGGCGACGTTGAGGACGACGTCCGCGGTCACGACCCGGACTCCACGGCGACGTGCATCCCGACCTCGCCGAGGATGAAGCGTCCCGCCCCGATCACGCTCTCGCCGGGATCGAGCAGCGTCTCGGCGCCGTCATCGGCCACGACCACCACGCCGTTGGTCGAGTGCAGGTCGGTCAGACGCCACTCCTCACCGTGCACGACCAGGCGCGCGTGCGTCTTGGACAGGGTGCGGGTCCGGTCCGGGATGGACAGCCGCTGCTCGCCCTGCTCGCCCTCGGGGCTGCGTCCGATCACGACGCTCGTCGAAGACAGCGCGAACCGGCGTCCGTCGTCGAGCACGAGGACCCGGCGCGCGCCGCGCCGTCGCGGCACCACGACGGTCGCCTCGACATCGTCCTGCTCCGGTTCCGCACCGGCGCTCGGAACCGGGGGAACGGATGCGGCGGAGGCATCCGGTCGGACGACGGGTGCAGGACGGATGTGCGGCGCTTGCGCCGAAGGGCCGCTCGCGGCCCGATCGGCCCTGGACGCGGGTGCCGCGAAGATCGAGGGTGCGGAGAGCGAGGCGAGGTCCACCGTGTCGAGATCGGCCGCATCGGATTCGAGCGCTCCCGTCGGCGCCTGCGGGGGGACCGGCGCCGCGGGCGGCGCGGGCCGCTCCTCGCGAGGCGGCGAGGGCTCGGGATCGATCGGCGCAGCACCGGCGGAGGGCGAGGGCACCGGCGGCGCGCTCGGCTCATGCGATGGCATGCCGGGCACGGAGACGATCAGCTGATCGTCGGCACGCGACCGCGCCGGCACCGGTGGCGTCGCCTCCGGCGGGGTCGATCGCGGCGGAAGGATGGGTGCCGCCAGATAGCCCTCCTGACCACTGTGCAGGGTGGGCGTGGGCGCGACGGGAGCGTGTCCGGCGGGAGGCGACGACTCGCGCCGGGCGACGGGCCACAGCTCCGCCAGCCGGTCGCCTTCCGGATACGGCGGCACTCCCCTCGCCAGCAGGGTCGCCCACACCGGCGGAAGCAGCACCGCCAACACGGTCGTTCCCGCACCGCGACCGAACCGCTCGTTGATCCGGTGCGCGGCGACGGCCTTGAGGTACAGACCGTACAGCTGCACGACGGGAATGAGGAGGAACACGACGTTCCATGCCGGCTTTCCGCCGAGCGACAGGATCGTCGCCTCGTTGAGGATCGGCACCCAGCCCTTCCAACCCGGCGCACCGAGTCGGGGGAAGAGCTTCGACAGCGCGATCGCGTACCAGACGTACAGGGCGGCGCCCACGATCACGCCGACGACCATGACGGGGAGCATCCACAGCATCACCGTGTCGACGACCGTCTCTGCCAGCCGCGGCTGTGCGAGCGGGTTCATGCGTTCTCCTGCCTGTTCGTGCCGGCCACTGCGAGCGTATCGAGCGCCCGCCGCCGCAGCGACAGCGCGCGCCCGCGGTGCGCGCGAATCCGCAGCAGCGACGAGCGCAGGCTGAGCCGCGCACGCAGCCGCTGCCGCCGCGGCGCGCCGGATGCCAGTTCGGCTCGCTCCCGGTCGACGATGTCCCAGGCCGTGTCGGCGTCGGCATCCGTCGGCGGATGTGGAGAGAAGACGGCCTGGTCGACGATGCCGGCGAGCTCCACCGCCGCCGGCCGATCGGCGACGCGCGCGCTCTGGACCCGGGTTCCCGTCTGTCCCAGAGGGATCCCGCTGTCGACGTAGATGTCGGCGAGCTCCTCCCACGCGCCGACCAGACGCGCCTCCGCATCGTCGGCCGTGAGGCGTCCGCGACGGCGCAGCTGCTTCGCGACGAGGACGACGACGAGCGGGAGCACGAGCAGCACGAGGGCGAGCAGGCTGATCCCCGCGACGCGCAGCACCGGAAGGAGCGCGTCGAGCAGTGCGGAGTCCTGCTGTTGAAGCGGTGCCGCATCGGACTGCGAGTCGTTCTGGGCCGGAGGCGGATCGAGCGCATCGCTGCGCGGCTGCTCGGGAACGGTCGGATGCTCCGGCAGCTGCTCGCCCTCGGTGATCGTGCTCGGCAGCAGGGCGAACTGGGGAGTGACGTCCACCGCCACCCAGTCGCCGCCCGCCGCGCGGACCTCGACCCAGGCGCCCATGCCGGCCCCCGTGCAGACGTCCGTGCACGGCACCGCACCGGGCACCTCCTGCGCCTCGGGGAGGCGGAACCCGATGACGACCCGGGACTCGAACCCCCAGTGGCGCGCGAGCAGCGCAGCGGCGGCGGCGAACTGCTCGTCGTCGCCGACCGCCGCGACGAGCTGCTCGGGCGGCGCGTCCGCCCCGACCCGCGCCTGCTGCTCGCGCAGGGATGTGAAGAGCTCTTCGATCCGCGCAGCGGAATGGCCCGCGTAGCTCGGCGCGAACGAGTAGCCGCCGGCCGCCTTCAGCGCCGTGATCCACCCCGACGCCGCGTCGTCGTCCAGCAGCGAATGGCTGAGGTATCCGCGCGAGCGCAGACGGTCGACGAGCTCCAGAAACCCGGCGCCGGTGCGAGGCTGCTCCTGGAGATCTGCCCACTCCGCGAGCGCGGGGTGGGCCTCGGGGTCGAGAGTCGCCTCACCGCTGCGCGCGCCGGTGAACTCCGTCTCGTCTGTCGCCGTCGCCTGCGAGACGACGGTGTAGCGGTCTCCGGGCACGAGCCCGGGCGTGCCGTCGGCCGTCTCCGCGATCGTGATCGCCGTCGCACCGTCGTCGTCGATGTGGAACCCGTCCGCGAGAGCGTCGGCGCGGTCGCCGGCGAACACCGGCGCCGCCGCGAGGACGCCCGGGGCGGGGAGCCAGATGCCGGCATACGCGTCGCCGATCGTGATCTCGAGCCGGGCGCGGCCGTCTCCGGGCGCCGCCACGCGCGGCAGGCGGGTGAACCGCGTGCTGTCGGAGATGTGGAAGTCCTGCCCGTCATAGGAGTCGAGGGTGACCATGCGGATGCGATCGATCCCGCCCGGGTCGCCGTCGATCCGCAGAACGGTCTCGCCGAGCCGCTCCCCGCTGAACCACGACCGGTAGGCGGAAAGCGGGCTGGGCTGCGCGCGTACGACGACCATCGGCTCGACGTCGTCCCTGAGCACCGAGCGCGCCGACCAGCTCGACGCGGCGGGCACGACCGCCACACCGGCGGCGAGTGCGACCACGACCAGGAGCCCGGCGAGCACGCGGCGGCGGACGGCCGGCCAGACCGGGGCGCCCCGCCGGGCGACGCTCTGCACCGTCACCGCGCGCAGGGCGGCGGCGCGCTGCAGGCGCGAGCGGCCGATCAGCCACGTGAGCGACACGGCGAACACGCCGACGCCGACGGCGAGCTCACGGGCAGCCGGGATCGACACATCGCCGAGTCGCGCCGAGGCGCCGGCTCCGGAGACGCCGAAGGCGATGCCGAAGACCGACATCGCGATGACCACGAGGACCGCTGCCACCGCTCGCCGCCCCGGGTGCAGTGCGAGCATCGACGCGGCGAATCCGCCGAACAGGGTGACCACGAGCAGCGGAACGAGCACGGCCTGGTACTCGCCGAGCGGCGGCGCGAGGGTGAGGATCTGCTTCCAGCCGGTGACGACGCCCAGAACGGCGTCACGCAGGGCGCCGGGGAACGCGGGCAGGGATCGGAGTCCTGCGGGTACGGCCAGCGGAACGGCGAGCACGAGGTAGGCGCCCACCGCGCCCAGGCCGCCGAGCACCGCTCCCCACTGCCGCGCGCGGGCCAGCAGACCGAGCGCCACCCCGGCCGTTCCGCCGATCATGCCGGTCACGATCGCGCGCGGCGACTCGTACACCGGCCAGGCGGCGGCCGTCGCGAGCGCGACCCCTGCGACCAGGTACCCGAGCGTCCACAGGGTGAGCACCGGCGACCCCACCGCGCGGCGCGCGCCCGGTTCCTTCGCGCTCACCGCAGGGCTCCTCTCGCGAGCATCTGCGGCAGGTCCGCCAGCGCACCCAGCGTCAGGACCGAGAGCTCTCGGGCGTTTCGCAGGGTGGGCTCGGCGCCGAGCTCGCTGCGCACCGCGACCGCCTCGACGGCGGCGGGAAGCCGCACGGCGGCGTGCCGCAGCCGGTCGACCGGCACCCGCGAGCCGGTGAGGAGGAACGCGATCGAGAGATCGGGATAGGCCTGCGCCGTCAGCGCCGTGACCGCCTCGAGCCGCATCACGTCGTCGGCGAGGTCGACGGTCGACGTGCCGTCGAGCAGCGCGCGCGGCGTCAGCGTGGAAAGCGTCCTGATCGACTGCGTCGCCGCGCTGCCCTGCTCGGGAACGCGGCCGCCGACCGCGAAGAGCACATCCCGCCCCTCCCAGACGCCCTGCAGAGCCAGGGATGCCGCGGCGCTGACGGTGTTCTCGAACTCGTCGTCGCTCTCGTAGGAGTCGGATGCGAGATCGAGGACCACCGCGATCCTGGCGTGGCGGGACTCCTCGTACTGCCGGACCATCAGCCGGCCCGTCTTGGCCGTCGACTTCCAGTGGACGTGGCGCTGCGAGTCGCCGACGACGTACTCCCGGACCGCATGGAAGGAGAGATCGGCGTCGACGAGGGCGGTGCTGGGCGTGCCCTCCAGATCGCGGATGAGGCCTGCGGCCGTGCTCGGGATGCGCACGGTCACCGGATGCACGTGGATGCGCTGCACCTCCGGCCAGCTGAGTTCGCGATGCAGCAGCCCGATCGGATCGCCGCGGGCGATCGTCATGGGCCCGACGTCGATGACTCCGCGCCGATGTGCGGCGATCACGAGCTCCTCGCGGTGGTGCGCGCCCGGGCGCAGCAGCGGTACGTGCGCTTCGACGAGTCCCGCTCCGACCGGGACGTCGACGACGCCCGGGAGCGACAGCCGAGTGCCGTCGTTGCGCACGTCGAGCGTCGCCGCGATCTGGGACCCCGCGACGACCCGGTCCCGGTCCAGCACAAGCCCGATGCGATAGTCGTGGGCGCCGAGCACGAACGGGATGCACAGGATGAGCAGCGCGAGCGCGATCGCCGCGACCGCCCAGCCCTCCACCCACCCGAACACGGAGCCCGCCGCCGCCCCGAGCAGCAGCGCGAACACCACGAACGCGCCGGCGGCGCTGACCGTCTCCCGCGCCCACATCGCCGCGCCGCGCACGGCACGGCCGAGGATGCGCACCACCCGGTGCACGCCGGACACCGCCTCGCGGACGGGGCCGCGCCGTGTGGTCGCGTATCGCGTGACCGTGGAGGTCCTCGTCGACGTGCTCGTGTCGGCCGACGCCCTCGTGATCCGCGAATCGGTGCTGAGGCTCACGCAGTGCCGTTCTCGCGCGGGGGCTCGACGTCGAGCAGGATCTGCCCGATGACGGCGACGGCGGTGACGCCGTCGAACTCGGCCTCCGGTTCGAGCACCAGGCGGTGCGCGAGCGCGACCACCGCGAGCTCGCGCACGTCGTCGGGGGTCACGTACGTCCGGCCGTTCTTCGCCGCCCAGGTCATCACGAGTCGCGAGAGCGCGAGCGCGCCGCGCACGCTGACGCCGAGACGCACCTCCGAGGCCCTCCGGGTGGCGTCGACGATGCGCATGATGTAGTCGGACACCAGCGGGTTGACGTAGACGGTCCTGGCCAGCTCGCCCATCGTGAGCAGCGTGTCGGTGCCGGCGATCCCCTTGAGCTCCTTCTTCGTCTCGGGCGCGGCCTGCAGGATGCGCATCGTCGCCGCATCGTCGGGATACCCGATCGAGGTCTTGATCATGAAGCGGTCCAGCTGCGCCTCCGGCAGGCGATAGGTGCCGCCCTGCTCGATCGGGTTCTGCGTCGCCAGCACGAGGAACGGCGATCCGACCGGCCGCGTGACGCCGTCGACCGTGACCGTTCCCTCTTCCATCACCTCGAGCAGGGCGGACTGCGTCTTCGGACTCGCACGGTTGATCTCATCGGCGAGCACGATGTTCGCGAAGACGGGTCCCGCATGGAACTCGAACTCCCCCGCCTTCTGGTCGTAGACGGTGATGCCGGTCACGTCCCCGGGAAGCAGGTCGGGCGTGAACTGGATGCGCGTGCTCGTCCCCGTGACGGTCTGCGCGATCGAGCGGGCCAGCGCCGTCTTCCCCGTGCCGGGGAAGTCCTCCAGCAGCACATGCCCGCCGGTGACGGCGGTCGCCAGCACCAGCTCGATCACGTGCCGCTTGCCGAGGATCGCCTGCTCGACGTTGCCGGTCAGGATCGAGAACGTGTCGGCGAACCAGGAAGCCTGTTCAGGGGCGATGGTCATGGGGCATCCTCTCGAAGGGCAGGCGCGGCCTTCGCGCCACCCGGGGTCACAGACATCCGGTCATCCTCTGCGTGATCGGCGACAGGGTCGCATACGCACCCGTCCACGAGACCGTGACGTCGAACGATCCGACGGTGTCCGGGGCCGGCGCCGCGTTCACCGTGTACGAGCCGCGGGCCGCGGCCGAGACGCTCACGGCGCTGGACGAGTCGATGATCGACATGCAGTTCGCGAACCTCACCTCGACGACGGTGGGCGCCGTGGTGGCCGTGATGTCGACCGCACCGGAGCATCGGTCGGTCTGGCTCGCGTGGCAGGCGCGGGCGCGGACCTGCCCGGGCGAGGCGTCGGGATTCAGTGCGAACTCGCCGCGCCACGACCCGTACATGTCGTACCGGGCCGCGAATCCGGGCTCGACGTCGATCGCCGGCGCCGAGGCGAGGGGGTACGAATAGCGGTCGCCCTGCCGGGTCGGCGTGGTCGCCACGGTGTAGGTGGTGTCGCCGCCCGGACCGTCGACGAAGGTGAAGGTGAAGACGCGGGTGGTGCTCGACTCCGCGACACCGTAGCCGTTCGACGCGCAGGCCTTCACGTTGTAGACCTGATACGCCTCGAGGCCCTGCAGGGACGGCGAGGCGGACTGCACCTCGGCGCCCGAGACCGCGAGTCGTCCGTCGCCGTCGGCACGGCACACGGCCTGCCCGGACCGCCAGGCCAGGTAGACCACATCGAGCGCCTGGGCGCTGCCGTTCGCCTTCGCGACGATGCCGGACACGTTCACGGCGCTGTTCGACACCGCCGTCGCCTGGGCTCGGCCCGGGTCGAAGTACGGCGCACCCGCGACCGTCACCGAGAGCCGGTGCGTGCCCCCCTCGTTGCCGCCGCCGGTGGGCGGCTGGAACTGGCTGATCGGCACGAGCGTCAGTGTCTGCGCGCCCGGCGACAGGGCGATCTCGGCGGTGGTGGTCGCGCCGGTGCGGTCGATGACGTCGCCCGTCTCGGCGACGCGGAACGCCCTCGCATCGGCGGCAGCGCTGATCGACAGGGCCACCACGCCGCGGCCGCGGTCGCTTCCGTTCGGACGGTACACCGGCTCCGCCGTGGCGTCCGTGATCGCCGGCGCCGCATACGCCCAGCTGGTGTGCGGCGATGTCCTGGCCGAGGTGCCGACGGCATTCACGGCCGCGGCGGTGAACGCGTGCGGCTCTCCGTTCGCGAGACCGCTCACCGTGCAGCGGAAGACGCCTCCCGCCGGGCGGCAGGTGGCGTTCGCGGAACCGCCGTCCTGGAAGACGGTGACGCCGGTCACGGCCGGATGCGCCCTGGCGGCCTCACCCAGCGCCACCTCGAGCTCGACGCCGGAGCGGCTGAAGCCCGCGGTGGTGACGCTCGCAGGGGCCTGCGGGAAGCCCTGCAGGTCGAGCGTCAGCGTGCCGGACCCGGTTCGATCCTGTGCATCCGCCACGGTGAACGGCACGACGCACCGGCCACCCGGCGCCTGCCCGCCACCCGGCCACGTCGCCGTGATCGCACGGTCGCCGGCGGCGGACAGCGTGGCGACGTCGCACCGCGCACCGGAGCCGAGCGACACGAGCCGAAGCCCCGCACCGGGTCTGCCGTCGAACGGGTCGTACTCGCCAGCGACGTCGACGACCTCGATCGAGCAGCTTCCGCTCGTGACGACGCACTGCCGGGTGAGAGTCGCGCCGCGCGGCGCATCGGGCGGCGCGGCACCCACGACCAGACGCAGCGTCGCCGAGGGCTCGCCGTAGGAGGGCACGGTCACGGTGACCGCCTCCTGCATTCCGGAGCGCGCGTCCGCGCGGGCTTGCACGGTCAGTGTTCGCCCCTTCTGGGTGACGATGAACGCGGAGCCGGTGTGTGCGACGCGATATTCCAGGGAGCCCCGGTCGCCTTCGCGGCCGCCCTCCCAGGAGGCCATGCCCGCGTACAGGTCGATGTCGGTCGACGCGCCGGGGGCGACGGTGTGCGAGATCGACGAGAGCACGAGCTGCGGCGCGGCCGGGCGGATGCCGATCGGCACATCGACGTGGGACCAGGTGCGCTGCCCCTCGAGGCGCACCGGCACGAGACAGGTGTCCGACCAGGGCGCCTCGCGTCCCGCGTCGTACACGGCCGTCGCTCCGCTGCCGCGAGCGCACGTCGCCGCGGCGCGCTGCGCCACGAACTCACGGTCGCCGATCTCGACGTCGTCGGATGCCGGCAGGTCGAGGAAGTCGCGCACATCGAAGCTCTTCGACGTGTCCTCGTCGACGACCACGGGCTCCGCTCCCGGCTTCAGCTGCACGCGCATGTCTTCGAAGGCAGGGATGTGCAGGAAGCCGTAGCCGACGATGTCACGGCCCGCCGGCGAGGTTCCGGTGAGCTGGAACGGGACGAGGTCGCCGTGTTCGGGTGCGTCGCCGACGATGCGGCTGCCGCTCACCGAGTAGCCGTCGGGCTCACCCCACAGGCTGAGCGTCAGCGCCGAGGCATCGCCGGACGCCCACCGCACGTGCCCGGTGACGACGTCGATCCCGCCCGCGGCGATCTCCGCACGATCGCGCGCGGTGAGCACGGTGTCGGATACGACGGGCTGGTCGGCGACGGCGCCGTCGACGACCGAGACGACGATCAGACCCTGCGAGGTGCTGCCCGTGCGCGTGGAGCGCAGCGTGTAGAAGTACGAGTTGGTGCCGACCGCATCGCCGGCGCGCAGCACCACACGGCCGTCCTCCAGAGAGGTGTCGCGGTCGATGAGCGCATCGAGTCGCTCGTAGAGCGGGTTGCCGGGAACCGCCGGGGCGTTGGGCACGAGGTCGACGATCTCCAGTTCGCCCTGGGCCGGATCGGAGTCGTTCCCCCGCGGGTCGAGGACCACGGGAGTGGTCGCGCCGGCGTCCACCCGCACGTAGTCGCTGTAGGCCACCGGGGCGGCATCGCTCACGCTCGCGTCGAGCACGCCGATGCGCACGGCGCCGGATCCCTCCTCACCCTGCGCGTCGCGCACCGTGTAGCGGAACGCCACCTGACCGCCGTCGACGCCTCCGGCCGGTGCGCGGTAGACGATCGCATCTCCTGCGGCCGAGATGGTGGCGCTGCCGTCGCCCTTGGCGGGCTGCTGCACCGCGGCGAGCGTCACCCGGTCGCCGTCGGCGTCCATGCCGGTGCTGGGTACGGCCAGCGTGACCGTCTGGCCGCTCAGCACGCGGGCGGTCAGCGCGGCCGGGTTCGGCGCCCTGTTCGTCCCCGGCGGCACCACGGTGACGATCACCGTTCCCGTGTCGGAGAGCTCGGGGCTGCGCTCGAGCGACACCGAGTACGTGAGCCGGTAGGTGCCGGGGCTGCTCGGTGCCAGGTAGCGCAGTCCGTCGTCGTCGGCGAAGACGAGTTCGTCGGGCTCTCCCGATCCCGTGACCTCCGGCGACACGATGAGGGGCTCGCCGCGCAGCGCGACGTCGTTCGCCGTCACGTCCACGCGCGCGAGCGCGCCGGCGCGCACGGTGACGGCGTCCGGGAAGACGATCGGTCGCGTGACCGTCGACGGCGCAGCGAGGAACACGGTCACCGTACCCTGCACGGCGGCGCCCGACCCGTCCGCCACCGTCACCTTCGCGGTGCCGATGACGCCGGGCTCGCCGTCCTCGGTGGTGCCGCTCACCCGCAGCCTCTCGCTCCCCACGACATCCACCGCGAGCTGCGGCGTCGAACTGACCGCGTCGGCGAGGATCAGCACACGGCCGCTCGTGTTCTGCACGGCGCGCAGCACGTCGACGGTCGTGTCCTCGCCGTCGCGCACGAACGCCGTCACCGGCGCCATCGCGAGCGCGGCGGCTCCGTCGACGGCGGTGATCCGGATCACCGCCGACTGCTCGGCCTGCGTCGAGACGTCCTGCGCGGTGTAGGTCACGACGTACTGTCCGGGTTCGGCGACCGTCACCTCCACCTCACCGGATGCGGTGTTGGGGAGCACCGTCATCCCGTCGGCCGTGGCTGCCGTCTGCACCGCGTCGATCAGGCGGTACGAACCGGATCCGCCGAAGAGGTGGTCGGCGACGCGGATCGCCTGCGGCTCGCCGATGCGCGCGGTGAGAGCCACAGGCATCGCCCGCAGCGACGGGCTGCTGCTGACGCGCACGTCGAGCGTCTTCTCGGCGACGGCCCCGCGGGCATCCGCGACCGCGATCGTCACGGCGATGACGGCATCCTTCGCGTTCGGATCCGTGTGACGGATCGCGACATGACCGTCGGCCATGGGGACGACCATGACGGGAGCGGCCGAATCGGCCTCGTACGCGTCGCTGAGCACGAACGCGTCGCCCTCGGGGTCGACCCAACCCGACAGCACCGGCACGACGGTGCTCCCGCCCGGCAGAAGCTCCGGCGAAGGCCATTCCTGCCGGCACGCGTCCACTCCGCACCAGACCGGTGCCGTGTTCACGCCGGCGTCGATCACGGTCAGGGTGACCGTCGCCGGTTTCGAGACCGCCGCGCCGTCGGTGACCGCGTAGGTGAAGCTGGTGCGTCCCGCCTTCGCACCCACGTCGACCACCAGGGTCTGGCCGTCGGCGACGAGCGACAGCTCCCCGAAGGAGGGGTCGGCGAGGCCGCCCTCGATCGAGGACGGCTCGATCGTCAGCACGTCCTTGCGGTTGGGGTCGTGGTCGTTCAGGAGCACGGACAGCACCACCTGCTCGCCGCTGCGCACGCCGAAGACGTCGTCCACCGCGACCGGCGGCAGCTGCTCGGCGACGTCCTCGACGACGACGGTGCCCTCCTGCTGCTCCGTCTCGTCCTCCACATCCCACTGCTCGAGCGGGATGAGGCGGCCGTCGGGTGCGGTCCAGATCAGCCCGGTGGTGACCTCGGTGAGCACCGCGCGGTCGCCGTTGCCGCGGAACGCGGGGCGGATGTCTGCGGATTCCAGCGCCTCACCGGGAACGTCGAGCGCGGTCGCACGACCGTCGGTCCACAGCGTGCCCGCATCGGCGTTCAGCCACGCGGCGTACCGCGACGACCCGACGACGACCGGCGCCGCGGGCTCGCCCTCCGCATCGGCGATGCGCTGCGCCTCGCCGCTGCTCAGTGCCACCGAGACCAGACCGGCGGAGTCGGCGATCAGCAGGTCGTCGCCGGCCGACGCACCGCTCTGCATCACCGCGTCGTCGGCGACGTCGACCTCGATCGGCTCATCGCGGCCCGCGATCCACAGCCTGCCCTCGCCGGGCTCGAGCAGCGCCCAGCGCTCGCCGACGACCGTCATCCCCAGCTCGGCGTCTCCCGGCGCGGCCGACGGCACCTGCACGGGGTCGCCGACGAAGCGGTGCTCCTCGATGTCGAAGACGCGCACGGCGCGCTCCTCGGACGAGTACAGGGCGAGCACTCCGTCGGGCGACAGGCCGACCGCATCGGCGACGTAGGTCGGCGGGTCCTGGCCCTCGGCGACCTCGACGTCGGCGAAAGGATCGACGAGGGCGGTCGCCGCTCCCCGCTCCAGGGTCGAGACGGAGACCTGTCCGGTGTCGGTGCGGTACGCCACGTGCCGGCCCGCCGAGACGATCTGCCGGGTGCCGGCGGGCGTGGGCTCCGAGGCGGCGGGGGCGCCGTCCTCACCCGCATCCGAGAGGAGATCGTCGGGGTCAGCCGGGTCGAGATCCCAGCGCTGGCGACTGCCCTGGCTGTAGAGCGCCGCCGAGGACCCGCTCTGCCACACGGCCTCCGGCGAGTCGACATCGCGAACGGTGTCGATCTCGGCGAGTTCGGTGTTGACGCGCGCGTACTGCCCCGACTCGCGCAGCACCCACACCGTGGAATCCGACCGCGGCACCTCCTGCGACTGGTACCCCTGCGCGGTGACGGCGAGCACGATCACGACGAGCACGGCGACCGCGCCGGAGACGGCCGCGATCACCCTTCCTCGTGTGCGCACCGGCGTCGTGCTCGGCGCTCGGCCCCCGGCCGCCATCAGATCGCCCCGGTCGCGAGCAGCACCGCGACACCGATCACGGCGATCGCCGCGGCACCGACGAGTGCGCCGATCACGCCGGCGACCCACGGCGAGCGCCGCGGTGCAGCCACGGGCGGATCGTCGCGCTGCCGAAGACTGGTCCGCTGCTTCTCCGCGCGCGCGGCGCGGCGCGAGTCCGGCGCGACCGTCGTGATGACCGGCCCTCGGGACGCCGAATCCGAGAAGCTCACCGGAGCGGCCGCCGCCCACTCCGCGGATGCCGCCTCGAACGCCGTCGGCGCGACGCCGAGCTCGTACTGCGCCATCCGCAGCTGGTCGGCGAACGCGGCCATCGAGGGGAACCGGCGCGCGGGATCGCGGTGCATCGCCGTCGCGAGGATCGTGTCGATGCGCTGCGGCACCCCGACCGCGGCGAGCGGCGTGTAGCGCGCGCGGATGATGCGCTGTCGCAGCTGGTCCCGGCTGTTCGACGCGCGGTCGTCGCGCTCGAAGGGGCTGCGTCCGGCGAGCAGCGTGTAGAGCGTCGCCGCCAGGCTCCACACCTCGCTCGCGACCGATCCCGTGACGCGTTCCTGCAGCACCTCGGGCGAGCTCCACGGCACCGACATCGCGAAGACGTCGTCGTCGCCGGCGTCGACGACGGCGGCGGCGATGCCGAAGTCGGCGAGCACGGGAGTGCCGAGGGAGTTGATCAGCACGTTGGAGGGCTTGATGTCGCGATGCAGGAGCCCGGCGCGGTGCACGGTCTCCAGTGCGCCCGCGATGCGCACTCCCGTGTCGAGCACCTCATCCAGCGGGAGCGGACCCTTCCGGTAGCGCGCGCTCATCGTGTCGGGGCAGTACTCCATGGCGAAGTACGGGCGTCCGTCGGCCGAGATGGAGGCCTGATAGATGGTGACGATCGACGGGTGCGCGCTGAGCCGGGCGGAGATGTCCGCCTCGACGTTGAACATGCGCAGCACGTCGGGGCTCACGGCATCCGCCAGCAGCACCTTGACGGCCGCGACCCGGCGCGGCATGTCCTGCTCGTAGAGGAACACATCGGCGAAGCCGCCCGTTCCCAGCGGTCGCACGTAGCTGTACCCGGCCAGCACCGGGGGCTGCGACGTGATCCGCCTCGACACGAGCGGTCTCCCTCCCGGGGCCGCCCGCGGCGCACGCGGGCGCGATGGCGCAGGAAGGCTCCCCCGCGACGATCATATCCGCTGCGACGCGCGGCGCAGACGCGCGTCTCAGGCCCGCCAGCATCCTTCGACGTGGTCGTCGACCATGCCGGCGGACTGCATGAGCGCGTACATCGTCGTCGGCCCGACGAAGCGGAATCCGCGAGCGCGCAGCGCCCTGCTCAGCGCGGTGGACTCCGGTGTCACCGCGGGCACGTCGGCCAGGGTTCCCGGGCGCGGGCGGGCGGATGCCACGGGGGCGAACGACCACATCAGCGCGTCGAGCTCCCCCTCGGCCATGTCGCGCACCAGCGCGGCGTTCGAGACGGCCGCCTCGATCTTGGCCCTGTTGCGGATGATCCCGGCATCCGCCATCAGCCGCTCCACGTCGTCGCCGTCGAACGCGGCGACGGTCGCCGGATCGAAGCCGGCGAAGACCTCGCGGAACCGCGGGCGCTTGCGTAGGATCGTGATCCAGCTCAGCCCCGCCTGGAACCCCTCCAGCGACATCTTCTCGAACAGCGCGCGGTCGCCGCGCAGCGGCGTGCCCCACTCCTCGTCGTGATAGCGGCGATACTCGGCGTCGTCGCCGACCCAGGCGCAGCGGGCTCGGGCGTCCGGTCCGGTCAACAGGGATGCCATGGCATCACGCTATCGACGACGGGGAGCTACGCGCGCTCGGCGCGGCGACGGAACTCCTTCTCGGAGATCGGCGCCTCACCGGATGCGGCGAGCGCGGCGTAGTGGGCGCGGGCCTCGTCCTGACGCTGCTGCTCGATGCCGCTCGCGATGGGGGCGCGCACGTGCTCGGGCTCATAGCCGAACGCGCCGACGAGCTCGAGCGCGTGGGGGCGCAGACGCGCGCACAGCCGGTCGATGTAGCTGGAGACCGCCGCCGCACGCTGCGTCGACAGGCGTCCGTTGATGAGGTGCCAGGCGAGGTGCTTCTCGACGAGGGACAGCCCGAACAGGTCGCGGAGCCAGGTGAGCACCTGCCGGGTGCTCTCGTCGTCGATCGCGTTGACGGCGTCGGTGAACGCCTCCCACTGCAGCAGCTCGCCGTGGGCACGGGCGGCCTCGATGAGCTCGGCCTGGTTCTCGTTGAACAGCTTCTCACCGAGGACCTTGTCCCTGCCCGCGGGGCGCAGCCGACCGGCGATGTCGGCGACCATCTGCTGCACGCGCTCGGTGAGCAGCTCATGCTGCTGCTCGGCGCGCAGACCCAGCTCGACCGAGCGGGCGGTCGATCCCAGGTCGGCCACCGCCTGGCCGAGGGCGCGCAGACCTGCACCGTGGAAGACCTTGCCGGCGGTCTGTCCGACCGCGTACTTGGCCAGTGCCGCCGCATCCTTGCCCTTGAACTGCCGGGCGTAGTCGGTGAGCAGCCGCTTGCCGACCAGCTGCAGCAGCACGTTGTTGTCGCCCTCGAAGGTGACGTAGACGTCGAGGTCCTGCCGCAGGCCGACCAGGCGGTTCTCGAACATGAACCCGGCCCCGCCGCACGCCTCGCGCGCCTCCTGCAGGGTGTCGAGGGCGTGCCAGGTCGACAGCGGCTTGAGTGCGGCGGCGAGGGTCTCGAGGTCCTCACGGTCGTCGGGGGTGTCGGTGCGGCCCGAGAAGACGCCGTCGAACTTCTGCAGGAACTCGTCGTGCGCGAAGATCTGCGCGTAGGTGGTCGCCAGGCGCGGCAGCAGACGGCGCTGGTGCTTGCCGTAGTCGAGCAGCACGGTCTCCTGCCCGTTCGCGCCGTCGAACTGACGACGCTGGGAGCCGTAGGTGATCGCGATGTGCAGGCCGAGAGCGGATGCCCAGGACGCGGCGCCGTCGAGGGATACCCGGCCCTGCACCAGCGTGCCGAGCATGGTGAAGAAGCGACGCCCGGGACTGTCGATCGGGCTGGTGTAGGTGCCGTCGGCGGCGACGTCGCCGTACTTGTTGAGCAGGTTGGTGCGCGGAACGCGCACGTGATCGAAACTGAGCCGGCCGTTGTCGATGCCGTTCAGCCCGCCCTTGAGTCCGTCGTCCTCGCGGCCGATGCCGGGCAGGTCGTTCCCGTCCTCGTCGCGCAGCGGCACGTAGAAGCAGTGCACGCCGTGGTTCACGCCGTTCGTGATCAGCTGCGCGAACACGGTCGCGGCGATGCCGTGCAGGGCGGCGTTGCCGAGGTACTCCTTGGTCGCCGCGCGGAACGGCGTGTCGATCACGAACTCCTCGGTCTCGGGGTCGTACGTCGCGGTGGTGCCGACGGCCGCGACGTCGGACCCGTGCCCGATCTCGGTCATCGCGAAGGCGCCGGGTATGGAGAGGTCCATGATGCCGGGCAGCCATCGTCTGTGGTGCTCGTCGGTGCCCAGCTGCAGCACGGCGCCGCCGAACAGTCCCCACTGCACGCCGGACTTGATCTGCAGGCTCGGGTCGGCCGCGACGAGCTCCTCGAAGCCGGCGATGTTGCCGCCGTTGTCGTCGGCGCCGCCGTACTGCTTCGGGAACGCGCGGTGCACGGCACCGTTCTCGACCAGCAGGTGCAGCTGCGTGAGGACGCGCTCGCGGTGCCGGTCCTTGCCGAGGCTGTCGTCGCGCCAGAAGGCGGGATCCTTGATCATCTCGCGGGCGTCGCGGCGGGTCTGCGCCCATGTTCCCATGAGCAGCCGGTGGACCCGCTGCACGTCGATGCCTGCTTCACGTGCGGATGCGGCGGCGGGGCGGACGGCGGCGTCGACCATGACTGTTCCTCTCGTGCGGGAGCGGGGATGATTCGATGGTAGATCTGCGACAACGCGCCCCGAACTCCGCTGTGGAACTCCACCAAAGGGGTCGCCGGTCGAACTCCGTCTGCGTTGTCGCCACCCCACAGCACGACGCCGGCGGTCGCCCGGTACGAACGGACCGCCGCCCCGCAGCCGGAGCTGCGGGGCGGCGGGAGCATCCGCTCAGCCGAGCGGTGCCCGGCATCCGTCAGGCGCGGCGAGCGCCGATCCGGCGGACCACGGTGAGCGCGCCACCCGCCGCGAGCAGGCCGAGCGCGGACCACAGCGCCGCCGCCGGTGCGCCGCCACCGGTGGTGGCGAGGCCGTCGTCGTCGGTGCTCGGCGCCGGAGTCGGCTCCTCGGGAGCGGCCGTCACGGTGAACGCGGTGCTGAGCTCGACCGTGCCGCACGTGACCGTCACCTCGTAGTCGCCCACGAACGCGGCGTCCTGCCCGGTGCCCGAGAACACCGCCGTCGCGGTGCCGTTCTGGTCGGCGACGGCCTCGACGACGATCGGGTCGACGTTCTGGCCGCTCAGCGGCGTCGCCTCGAAGCGCACGTCCTCACCGGCCCGGCAGAACGTGATGGTCGCCTCGATCCCTCCGTCCTCTGCGGTGAACTCGTCCGCCCGGATGCTGTCGTCGCTCAGTTCGAGCTGAGCCGGAACGCGCGTGACCTCGACCTCGACGACGTTCTCGCCGCGGAGCCCACGGCTGTCGGCGATGGAGTAGTTCACCGAGCTGACACCGTCGAAGCCCGGAACCGCGACGAACGCGATCTCGCCGGTGTCGGGGTCGACGGTGTACGTGCCCTCGCCCGGGACGGTCAGCTCGGTGACGAGTTCGCCGGCCGGTCCGACCAGGCGGACGGAGGTCGGGTCGATCGTCGCGCCGTCGCGTGCTTCCGCGTCGGCGACCGGGTCGAGGCGCACCGGGTCGGTCGCTTCGGTCGTGCCGCGGAGCGGCTCGCCCACCGGCGGACGCGCCACGAGCAGGTCGAGGCTCGCCTCGGCGGACTTGCCATCGGTGTCTTCCACGGCCCAGGTGACCGGCGGCGTGTCGCCACCGGGGAAGTCGGGGTCCGGGGTGAACACGATCGTGGAGCCGACGACCTCGTAGGTGCCGGCGTCGGTGGTGAGGGTCTTCACGGGATCGCCCGCGTCGTCACGCAGGGTGAGCGTGCTCCAGTCGGGGTCGGCGAGGTCGGTGACGACCTCATCGGTCAGGTCGATCGTGGTGGGCTCGTTCGGCATGACCGTGCGCTCGACGTCGTTCGCCGCCGGGTCGCACAGCACGTCGTAGGTCGCGTGGAAGTCGCGGAACTCCCAGGCCTTCGGGCCGTCGTGGTAGGTCTCGATCGAGATGGCGAAGTCGATGTCGCCGTTCTGGACGGCGGCCAGCGGAACCTCGCCGGTGAGCTCGATCGGAACGACGGCGCCGACCGGCGTCGACGTGCCGCTGCGGCCGAAGGACTGGCTGTCCGCTTCCACGCCGGCGTTGTACAGCGTCGCGTTTCCCAGGGTCCAGACGCCGCGCGTCGGGCCCAGGTTCTCGATCTCGGCGGTGGCATGGATGCGCACCGTGTCGGCCACGCACTGCGGCGCGGGGATCGCGTCCACGGTTCCCATCACCTGCGGCAGCAGATGGTCGTTGCTGCGGATGTAGTAGCCCCACGGGTTCGTCTGCCCGTCGCCGGCCGCGGGCGTCTGCCAGGTGTTGCCGTCCCAGAGGTCCTGGGGGTTGCCGAGGTCGACCGGCGATCCATCGACCGCGGTGTCGGTCATGATCGGAATCGGGCCGTATCCGTCATTCCAGTCCGCGGCGTAATCGCCGGATCGGTACCCCTGGTTCAGCTGGTGGGTGATCTCGAGATCGCCCGACTCGAGATTGTCGGCCGCGTACGCCACCGGTGCGGCGAAGACGCTTCCGAGCGCCATCGCACCGATGACCGCTGTCGCCCCGATGCGGGCGTGCGATCGACTTCGTCGATTGGTCATAGTCATTTTCCTCCTCCATCAAGGCGCGGAAACGACCGTGATGCTCCCCCGGAGCGTGAAGACGCAGCCGCCGCGCACAGCTGGCGCTCAGCCTAGGAGAGGCGCCGCGACCTGCACGGCATGTGGCCCTCACTCACCCCGGTATTCACCCCTCCCTGAAGGCGTTCGTCAGCGCGGAGCGACACCCGCGGGTCAGTGCGCCGCAATCACCTCGAGCACGGCCTCTCCGTAGGCATCCCGCTTCTTCTCGCCGATTCCGGTGATGCCGGCCAGGCCGCCCATGGTCGTGGGCCGCGTCTCGGCGAGGGCACGCAGGGTCGCATCTCCGAACACGATGTACGCGGGTTTGCCGATCTCGCGCGCGGTCTCGGCCCGCCAGGCGCGCAGCGCCTCGAACAGCGAGCGGTCGCCCGAGGCGACGGACTCCGAGGCCGCGCTCGCCTTGCGGGCCCGCCCTGCGCTGGTCCGCCCGATGGTGTCCTTGCGCAACGGCACGGGGGTGTCGCCTCGCAGCACCCCGGTGGCGGCCTCACCCGGTGCGAGCGTGCCGTACTCGCCCTGCGCGACGAGGATGCCGCGGGCGAGCAGCTGCCGCACGACGCTGCGCCAGTCCTGCTCGGAGAGATCGGCGCCGATGCCGTACGTGGCGATCTGCTCGTGACGCATCTTGCGGATGCGGTCGTTCGAGGATCCGCGGAGGATGTCGATGAGGTGCCCGGCGCCGAACGCCTGGTTGCGCTCGCGCTTGAGTCGCACGATCGTGGAGAGCAGCTTCTGCGCGGGCACGAGGCCGTCGAAGGTGTCGGGCCTCTCCAGGCAGGTGTCGCAGTTGCCGCACGGCGCGCTCTCCTGACCGAAGTAGCCGAGCAGGTTCTGCCTGCGGCACTCCACGGTCTCGCACAGCGCGAGCATGGCATCCAGATGCTGACCCATCCGCATCTTGAAGGTGCGATCGCCCGGGCTCTGGTCGATGAGTCGTCGTTGCTGCACCACGTCGCCGAGTCCGTACGCCATCCACGCGACCGACGCCTCGCCGTCGCGTCCGGCGCGGCCCGTCTCCTGGTAGTACCCCTCGACGGACTTCGGCAGGTCGATGTGCGCGACGAAGCGCACGTCGGGTTTGTCGATTCCCATGCCGAAGGCGATCGTGGCCACCATCACCACACCGTCCTCGCGCAGGAACCGCGACTGGTTGGCCGCGCGCACCTCGGCCGGCAGCCCCGCGTGGTACGGCAGCGCGTCGAGGCCCTGACCGGCGAGGTAGTCGGCGGTCTGCTCCACCGACTTGCGGCTCAGGGCGTAGACGATGCCGGCCGCGCCTTCGGCCTGCGAGCGGATGAAGTCCACCAGCTGCCGGCGCGGGTCGACCTTTGGCACGATGCGGTACTGGATGTTGGGCCTGTCGAAGCTCGCGACGAAGTGCTCCGCACCCTCCAGCTGCAGGCGCTCGGTGAGCTCGGCGTGGGTGGCGCGGGTGGCGGTCGCCGTGAGGGCCATCCGCGGGACACCGGGGAACCGCTCGGCGAGATCGCCGAGCGCCAGGTAGTCGGGCCGGAAGTCGTGACCCCATTGCGACACGCAGTGGGCCTCGTCGATCGCGATCACGCTGAGGACGCCGCGCTGAAGCAGACGGGTCGTCTGCACGGAGGAGAGCCGCTCCGGCGCGACGTAGATGAGGTCGAGCTCGCCGTCGACGTATGCCCGCTCCACCTGCCTGCGCTCGTCGGGCGACTGTGTGGAGTTGAGATAGGCGGCGCGCACGCCGTTGGCGCGCAGCGCATCGACCTGGTCGTGCATGAGGGCGATGAGCGGGCTGATCACCAGCCCGGTTCCCTCGCGCACGAGAGCGGGCACCTGATAGGTGATCGACTTGCCGCCGCCGGTGGGCATCAGCACGACGGCATCCCCGCCGGCGATGACCTGATCGACGATCGCCGCCTGGTCGCCGCGGAACCCGTCGTACCCGAACACGATGCGCAGCGCCTCGGCCGCGGTCGGGAATCGCGCGGGAGCCGCCTTCGCCTGCTCCCGCCGGTGCTCGCCGCCCGGACGCGTCGCGGCGGACCCGGACGGGGGCGTCGACGGGGCCGTGCCCCAGTCCAGCGGCGGCTCGTAGCCGTCCTCCGGCGGGACCCAGTCCATCTCCTCGGGCTCGCCCCACGGCTCGTCCGGGTACGGGACGCCCTCGTACGGTTCGGACGGATGCTGCGGCATCCCTCCAGCGTAACGACCGGCGCCGACGCCGGTCTCTCCCTCCACAGGCCCGAGACGCGTAGGTTGGACGCAATCGAAGGAGGAGAGATGCCCGAGATCACGGTCACCCGCAACGACGACGCCTCGCGCTACGAGATCCACTCGGACGGCACGCTCGCCGGTTTCGCGGAGTTCCGCCGGCGACCCGGCGAGTTCCGGTTCACGCACACCGAGATCGACCACGCTTTCGAGGGACGCGGCCTGGCGCGACAGCTCGCGGCCGAGGCGCTGGCGGATGCCGCCGCGACCGGTGACGCGATCGCCGCGTACTGCCCCTACATCGCTTCGTACCTCGAGAAGCATCCGCTGGACGGCGTCGAGATCCGCCTGCCGTCCGAGGGCTGACGCCGCACGCCGCCGGCCCCTGGCACGACGGCGGGCCGTCCCGAAGGACCGGCCCGCCGTCGTGCGACGGGACTACCGCGCGTCGACCGTCACGATCGTGCGCACGTCGGAGTCGCCGTACTGCACGACGCCCAGGTAGGCCGACCCGGCCTCGAGACCGTTCCACGACAGGTCGTAGGAGGTGGCCCGACCGCGAGTGACCTCCAGCGGGTTCGGGGTCGCCGTCAACGATCCCCGATCCGCCCCCGGAGCCACGTCGGCGTGGGTCATGTCCCACGTCATCGGGTTCGGCGCCGCGTAGATGTTCGCCACCACCATGTACGTGCCCGCGGTGGGCCCGGTGATGGTCACCTGCTCGTCCGCCGACGCCGTCGCCGACTGCCACTTCTCGTAGTAGCGCAGGTCGGTGGGAGAGACCACGCGATAGACGGTGAGGTCGAGGTCGCTGCCCTCGTCATCCGACGAGTCCAGGTCGAAACGGCTCAGCGTCGTGCCCTCGGGCACCTCGACGATCCAGGAGACGTCCTTGTTCTCGTCGCCGGAGTCCTGATCGCCCGAGTGACCGTCGACGGGGTTCGCCTCGTCGACGAGCAGCTCCAGCGGCGTCAGCCCGCTGACGTTCAGCGGCAGCTCGCCGTTCACGCCGGGGATGATCTCGATCGAGCTCGATCCGTCGGCTCCGGTCGCCGAGATCTCGGCCGGAGCGTCGGCGGTGACCGGGAAGACCGCCAGGGGCGAGCGGACGTCGCCGCGCTTGCCCTTCGCCTTCCACGTGAGCGAGCCCGTGGCCCACTTCTCGACCGGTGCGGTGGCGTTGTCGAACGTGACCGTGAAGCTCTTCGACTCGCCGGCCTTCGAGAAGCGCAGGGTCGACGGCTCGACCGTGACATCCACGCCCGGGATCAACGCCTCGGCGCGGTAGACGCCCCGTGCGGTCGACGTGACCGTGCGCGTGACGGTCTGCGCGCTGGCGAGCGTGCCGATCGAGATCGACGCGACGTTGAGGTCGCTGCCGTCGATCGGGTCCACCCCGGCGAAGGTTCCGGGCAGCACGCCCTCGATGTAGGACGCCCAGTCCTGCACGCCGTTGAGGTACAGCAGGCCCGGATCGAAGTAGCGCTCGGCGTCGACCTGGCCGGCACCCTGCGCGAACACGTCGGTGCTCTTCGTCCCATCGGCGTTCACCGTGTCGTAGGCCGTGGTCATCAGCGCCGACTTGATCTCGGCCGGAGTCGCATCCGGTCGCTCGCCGAGGTACAGCGCGGCGAGACCCGCGACGTGCGGCGACGCCATGGACGTGCCCGACAGGATGCCGAAGGTCGGCTCGGCCTTGCTCGCGTTGTTCGTCGCCGCGAGGATCGCGACGCCGGGGGCGGCGACATCCGGCTTGATGATGTCGGAGCCGGCGGCCTTCATGGGGCCGCGACTCGAGAATCCGGCGATCTGCGGCACGGGCGTGACGACGCCGGTCGTGTTCTCGCCGACGAGCGTCACCGGCCGGTCGACGCCGCCACGCACGTAATCCAGCACGGCCGCGCGGTGCGCGGCGGCGAGGTGCACGGTCGGAACCGCGTGGAAGTCGTTGTCGAGCGAGTCCGCACCACCGGGGACGTTCACGAGGATCATCCCGATGCCGCCGGCCGCCTTCACGACATCGGACTTCTCGGCGCGGGCGTTCTCGCCACGGTCGCACACCACGATGTGGTCCTCGACCGCGGCCGGGTCGAGGGACCCGGGGAGGCACAGCTGCGCGCCGTCACCGGCAGCCGCATCGCCCGAGTAGATCGCCGGTCCGTTGACCTGGCTGCCGAAGGGCACGCTCACCGATGCGCCCGCCTTCTCGAACCCCGGGAAGCGCACGGTGCCCTCCCAGGTCGGGATGGTGGATGCCGCGACCGTGGTGTACCAGGGCGAGGCGTGGTCGGCGGTGACCGGGTCGGGCCCGCTGTTGCCTGCGCTGACCGCGACGAAGATGCCGGCGGCCGCCGCATTGAGGAAGGCGAGGTCGTCGGGCTCGACGACCCCCGTGGCGGCGCCGCCTCCGATGGAGTAGTTGATCACGTCGACGCCGTCCTCGACGGCCGCGTCGATCGCCGACACCAGGTCGCTGAGCGCGCAGATGTCGTCTTCGGTGACGGCCGGATCCGGCCCTTCGTAGCAGGCCTTGTACGCGGCGACCTTGGCGGCCGGCGCGACGCCCGAGACGGTGCCGAAGTCGACGCCCGAGACGGAGGCCTCCACGCCGAAGTTCCCCGCCGCGGTGCTCGCGGTGTGCGAGCCGTGCCCGGCGCCGTCGCGCGGCGAGAGGAAGTCGTACTGGAAGTCGAAGCCCGCGGCGGCGGCGCCGCTGGAGAAGTACTGCGCGCCGACGATCTTGGTGGAGTAGTCGTGCTTGTTCCACTCCTGACCCGTGACGATCGGGCTCTTGAAGGTGTTGCCGTCGGCCTTGTCGTAGTAGACGTAGGAGCCGTCGGTGTAGGGCCGGCCCTGGGACTTGTGGTGCTTGGCCTTCTTCAGCTTGTCTCCGGCGAACGAGGGGTTCTCCGGCGCGATGCCCGTGTCGACCACGCCGACCACCACGCCCCTGCCCGCGGTGCGGACGCCGCCGGTCTTCTGCCAGACGCCGCGAAGGCCCCTGTCGTCATCGCCGAGACCGAGGAAGTCCGTGGAGGACTGCGCCTGCGGGTGGCGGATGCTGTCGGGATACACCCCGAGGACGTCCTTCGAGGCACGCAGCCTGTCGACCTGCTCGCCGCTGAGGTCGGCCGAGAACCCGTTCAGCGTGACCTGGTAGTCCGCGTCGGGGGTGAGGCCCTTCTCCTTGGCGAGCTTGCGCTGCTCGTTCTTGAGGTGCGCGATGTACTTCTGCGAGTCGGCGGAGTGGGCATCGAGCTTCTCGCCCTTCGCGGGCTTGGTGGCCCGGAGCCCCTTCGTGTCGCCGTCGTACGTCGCGAGCGGGTCCGCCTTGAGCACGACGATGTAGTGCCCGGGCGCGCCCTCGACCGGGGTGGGAGTCCTCACCCCCTCGGCGGCGAAGCCGGTGGTGGCCGTGGATCCGATGAACAACGCGGCCAGGGATACGGCCGCTGTCACTCTGAGGGGTGTTCGTCTCATGAGTCGCTCCTGTTCTCCGGATGCCGCTGCGCTGCGACATCCGCCGTTCAAACTAGTCCGGCCCGGCGACACGACGCCAGCGATCCTCCGCGAGCCGGATATTCTCCGGTGCGAGCGGCCGCAGCTCCCTCCGATCGCCGATAGCCTTGATCGGTGCCCTCCGCCGCCGCCCTGAGCACGCGCACACTGCTCGTCTGCGCGGCGATCGGCGTCGCCACCGGCATCCTGGGCGGCATCGCCGGCGTGATCACGCTCGGAGTGCTGGCCGTCACCCCGTACCTCTACGGGCTCGTGCTCGGTGTGCACGTGCTCCCGGGCATCATCGCGCAGGAGGTGCTGAGGCGTCCGCTGGTCGCCCTCATCACGCACGTCATCGCCGCGCTCATCTCCAGCGCCTTCAATCCGACGTTCGCGATGCGCTTCATCGGCACGGCCCTGCTGTTCGGCGCCATCCAGGAGGGCGTGGCGGCGCTCACCCGCTATCGAGCCTGGGGCCGCTGGCGGTTCTTCGTCTCGGCGGTGGTCATCGGCGTCCTGGTCGCGGTGGTCGTCGGCCTCGTCGTGGACCTCGGCACGTTCGCCCCGTGGGTGCAGCTGGTGTACCTGACGATCTCAGTGCTGGGTCCGGTCGCCTGGACGGGCGTCGGCATCGCCGTCGGCAATGCGCTCCGCCGGGCGGGCATCGCCCCGCGGTCGTCGCATCACAGCGCCGGCCACGACTCCAGGTAAGGGTAGGCTAAGTTGGTAGGCACCGACCCGCCGACAGAGGACAGCCCGTGCGCACGACCGTGCCTCTCCTGCGCGTGCAGGACCTCAGCGTCACGCACGCGGATGCTGCGCATCCCTCTCCGCAGGAAGTGTCCTTCGACGTCTCCGCCGGCGAAGTGGTGCTCGTCCTCGGTCCGAGCGGTTCGGGAAAGTCCACGCTCACCCTCGCCCTGAACGGGCTGATCCCGCAGTCGATCGACGCCGCCATGCAGGGCTCGGTGCAGGTCGCCGGGCTCGACACGCGCACCACCCCCGTCTCCCGGCTCAGCACCGAGATCTCGATGGTGTTCCAGGATCCGGACTCGCAGCTGGTCACCGGCACGGTGCTCGATGAGGTGGCCTTCGCCCTCGAGAACCTGCTGCTGCCGGCATCCGAGGTGCGAGGGCGGGCCGAGCACGCGCTGAGAAAGGTGGGGCTGTGGCGTCGCCGGCACGAGAACCCCGACGCCCTCTCGGGTGGGGGGCGCCAGCGCCTCGCGATCGCGTGTGCGATCGCCATGCGATCGCGCGTGATCGTCCTCGACGAACCCACCGCCAACCTCGACCCGGCCGGCGTGGACGATGTGTACGGCGCGCTCGCCGAGCTCGCCGCCGACGCCGACCGCGCGCTCGTGCTGGTGGAGCACGACGTGGATGCCGCGCTGCGCTTCGCGACCCGCGTCATCGTGCTGGATCGCGAAGGACGGATGCTGCTGGACGGCCCGGCGCCGCAGACGATCCACGAGCACGCCGACGAGCTGCTCGCGCTCGGGGTCTGGCTGCCCGCTGAGCTCCTGCCGGCGCGGGACGATCCGGCGGCCGGCGACGCCGCGACGGCATCCGCACGGACGACGGATGAGCACCCCGCCGCGATCACCGTGCGCGGACTGCACGTCGCCAGGAGCGGGACCACGCTGCTGGAGGTCCCTTCCCTCGACATCGACGCGGGATCGTTCACCGCGATCGTCGGTCCGAACGGCGCGGGGAAGACCACCCTGCTGCAGGCGCTCGGCGGCGTGGTGCCGCCGCCGCGCGGCAGCGTGACGGTCGGCGGTCTCGACGCCGGACGGGCGTCACCGCGTCAGCTGAGCGCACACGTCGGCTTCGTGTTCCAGAACCCCGAGCACCAGTTCATCGCCGCGACCGTGCGCGACGAGCTCGCCCACGGCCTGCGCCTGCAGCGCCTGGACCCCGTCGAGATCGACGCCAGGGTGGACGACATGCTCGACCGGTTCGGGCTGAGGCACCGGGCCGGCGTGCATCCGTTCCTGCTCTCGGGTGGCGAGAAGCGGCGACTGTCGGTCGGAACGGCCCTGATCACCCGGCCCGCCGTCGTCGCTCTCGACGAGCCCACCTTCGGCCAGGACCGGGCACGGGCCGTGGAACTGCTCGACCTGCTGCGGGAGCTGCAGCGGCAGGGCACCACGATCGTGGTCGTCACGCACGATCTGCGCCTGGTGGAGGAGTACGCCACCCACACCGTGCTGCTGCACGATGGCCGGATGCTCGCCGCGGGGCGCACCGGCGAGGTGCTGCCGCCGACGCGGCCCGCTCACGGCGGGCCGCCGAGCCCCGCACCCGCCACGACCGGGACGACACCGGTCGACCCCTATTCCGAGGCACCGGCATCCCCTCGCTTCTGGCTGCACCATCTCAACCCGCTCGCCAAGATCGCGGCGGTGGTCCCCGCCATGGCCCTGCTCGTCGCGACCCGCGACCTCGTCACCCCCGCGGTGCTCCTCGCTCTTTCGTACGCCATGCTCCTCAGCGGGGCATGGCTCACCCGTCGCACGGTGGCGCTGCTGCTGGCCGGGATGCCGCTGGGCATCGCCGTGCTCACGGTCGGCTTCGCCGTCTGGATCGACCCCGCCGAGGTCGCCGCGACGCCCGTGGTGCTGAGCCTCGGCAGCGGGACGCTGCATCAGGGCGCCCTGACGATCGGGCTGGCGACCGCCCTGCGCCTGGCCGCCATCGTCGGCCTGGCCCTGATCGGCGGGCTCACCACCGCCGGGCCCGACCTCGTCCGCGCGTCGGTGCAGCAGCTGCACGTGCCCTACCGCATCGGCTACACGGCACTGGCCGCCTACCGGTTCGTGCCGCGCTTCGGGTACGAGCTCGCCGTCATCCGGGCCGCGCACCGGGTGCGGGGTCATGGCGGCGGCGGTCGCTTCGGCGGCCGCGGACCGATCGCCCGGCTCGTGCGCGGCTGGGGGTACATCGTGCCGCTGCTGGCGTCGGGCATCCGCCATGCCGAGCGGGTCGCCCTGTCGATGGATGCCCGCGCCTTCGGCGCGCATCCGACCCGCACCGAGCGTCATCTGCTGCGGTGGCGCATCCGCGACACCGTCTTCACGGTCGCGACGCTCGCCGCCTTCGCCCTCGTGTTCACCGTCACCTTTCCCTGGCAGCCGTCCTGAGAGGATCCGCCATGCCCATCAGCAAGATCGTCAAGCCCGTCTCGCCCGAGCTCATCCACCTGACCGTGCTGCGCACACAGCGACTGTCGGGAAGGTGGATGCGGGTGACCCTCGGCGGGGGCGAGGTCGACCGCTTCACACCCATGGGCTACGACCAGTGGTTCCGGCTGTTCCTGCCGATCGGCGGCGAGGCCGGTCTGGAGCGCGTGCCGGAGAAGGCGAACAAGGTCTTCGGGTACCTGAGGTTCTTGCGCATCCCCGACGGCGAGCGCCCGGTCATGCGCAACTACACCGTGCGCGCGCACCGCGCGGCGACCGCGGACGCCGGTGCCGAGATCGACGTCGACTTCGTGCTGCACGGCTCGGCGGGCGCCGGTGCTGAGCGAGCGCCAGCGAGACGACCTGACGCCACGGCGGGTCCCGCCTCCCGCTGGGCGGAGACCTGCAGACCGGGTGAGCACGTGCTGGTGATCGATGAGGGGCTCTGCTTCAACCCCGCGCGCGGAGAGGATCGCGTCGTGCTCGTCGGCGACGAGACGGCGCTGCCCGCGATCGCCGGCATCTGCGCGTCGCTGCCCGCGTCGGCCTCCGGGCGGGTCGTCATCGAGGTCGCGTCGCAGGACGACGCGCTCGCGTTCCCGCATCCCGCCGGTGTCGAGGTGCAGTGGGTGGTGCGAACGGAGGCGGATGCTCCGGGCGTCGGAGCGCTTCAGGCCCTGCGCGGGCTCGAGCTGCCGGACGCGCCGTTCCACGCCTACATCGCGGGCGAGCAGGCGCTCGCATCCGGCGCCCGCCGCCTGCTCGTCGGCGAGCGCGGCGTCGAGAAGGACCGGGTGAGCTTCACCGGCTACTGGAAGCTCGGCGCCGCGTCCCCGGCGTCGAAGACCGCTCGCGAAGCGGCCGCGAGGCCGGTCGCCTGAGCGGGCGCCGGGCCGAAGCAGGAGCGAGGCCGCCCGGATGCGGCATCCGGACGGCCTCGAGCGGACCCAGCGTCAGCGCTTTCCGGCGATCTGACGGCCGACGAGGTCGCGCATGATCTCGTTGGTGCCGCCGTAGATGCGGTGCACGCGGGCGTCGGTGAACGCCTTCGCGATCGGGTACTCCATGATGTAGCCGTAGCCGCCGTGCAGCTGCACACCCGTGTCGAGCACCTCCCACTCGCGCTCGGTCGTCCAGAACTTCACCTTCGCGGCGTCCTCGGCGCTGAGCTTGCCGTCCTTGTAGGCCAGCAGCGCGCGGTCGACGTACGCCCACATGACCTCCGTGGTGGTGACCATGTCGGCCAGACGGAACCGGGTGTTCTGGAAGTCGGCGATGCGCTCGCCGAACGCCTCGCGATCCTTCGTGTAGGCGATGGTCCAGTCCGTCGCGGCCTGGGCGGCGGCTGCCGCCGCGACGCCGATCGACAGGCGCTCGAGCGGCAGGTTCATCATCAGCTGGATGAAGCCCTGGCCCTCCTTGCCGCTGATGAGGTTCTCGTCGGGGACGAAGACGTCGGTGAAACTCAGCTCGGCCGTGTCCCAGCCGTGGAAGCCCATCTTGCTGAGCTTCTTGCCCTGATCGAACCCTTCCATGCCCTTCTCGACGATGAGCAGGCTGAACGCGTCGGGGCGGTTGCCCTCGCCCGTCTTGACGAAGGTGACCACGATGTCGGCCGTCGTGCCGGAGGAGATGAAGGTCTTCGCGCCGTTGAGGATGTACCCGCCGTCGACCTTCTTCGCGTTTGTCTTGATGCCGCGCAGGTCGGAGCCGGCACCCGGATCGGTCATGGCGAGAGCGCCGAGCACCTCGCCGGTGGCCATGCGCGGCAGCCACTTCTCCTTCTGCTCCTGCGTGCCCATGTGCACGAGGTAGGGGACGGCGAGGTCGTCCTGGATGCCGAAGGCACCCGCCAGCGAGCCCGCCCCGGCCGCGATGACCTCCTCCATCACGATGGTGCGGAAGCGGTAGTCCTGCAGCATTCCGGCGCCGCCGAACTCCTCCGGAACCGACAGGCCGATCAGCCCGGCCTCGCCCGCTGCGAGCATGGTCTCGCGGTCGATCTCGCCGGCCGCCTCCCACTTCTCGATGTTCTCGTTCGTGGCGTGGCGCTTGACGAAGTCCTTGACGAGATCGCGGAAGGCCTCGTGATCCTCTTCGTAGATGTCGCGTTCCATGACGTCCTCCTGAAAGTCCTGAAAGTCGTGTGCGTCGTCGCACCGGCGAGTCTACGTCCCGGCCACCGCCCACGACAGCGGATTGTGGGAATGCGTCTCACAACGCATGGGACTGCGTTTCGGGTTTTGTGGGAAGCGACAGTCGGCCGCTCAGCGGCTCAGGGCGCGTAGTTCGGAGCATCCGGCAGACCGAAGAACTCCTCCAGGGTGTGGAAGCCGCCCTCGTGGTAGGCCTTCGCCAGTTCCTCGCCGATGTAGCGCAGATGCCACGGCTCCGGCATGTAGCCGGTCGTTCCGGTGGCACCCTTCTCGTAGCGCACGATGAAGCCAAACTCCCACGCGTGCGCCGCGACCCACTCGCCCTGCGCCGTGCCGCCGAACTGGCCGATCCCGCCGCAACCGGGCGAGCAGGCGACCACGTCGAGGGCCAGACCGGTCTGGTGCTCGCTGTGACCGGGGCGCGCAGACCCCGCATCCGCCCCGGCCTGTCCTTCGGCCCGCACGAACCGCGAGTACGTCACCTGCTGCAGTCCGTACGAGCGATAGGCGTTGTTGACGCCCAGCGCCCCCACGCCGGCGGTGCGGGCCGCGCCCGCCATCCGCTCCAGCGCCTCTGCGGCAGCGGGACGCATGCTGACCGAGCGCGAGGTGCCCTGCAGGCTCGACGCGGTCACCGAGGCGGGCGCATAGTCGACCGGGTGGAGGGGTCGCAGCTTGTTGACCACGACCCAAGCGCGCCGCGGGTCGTCGAGCGCGACGCACGGCGCGTTCCCGGCCGCGATAGCCGCACGGAACGCCTCGCCCCCGCCGAACGCCGCGATCACGGCGGCGTCGTCGTCCGAGCGCAGCGCCGACGTCACCGCGTCGGTCGCACATGGATCGGCAGCCACCGTCTGCGCGACGACGACGTCCGGCAGCGACATGACCGCGGCGGGTGCGGGCAGCTCATCCTCGGCGGGCACCGACGCCAGCACGCCGCCGAGCGTCGCCAGCGATGCGACTGCGGTGAACAGCACGCCGATCGGAAGGGCGATCCGCACGGCGAGCGGTGCACGCGACGCATGCCGGGACTGCGTGGCGCTCATACCTCCATTGTGACGCACCCCATCCGAGCACCGCACGGGTGCGGGCAGCGTCTCAGGCGCGGGCAGTGTCTCAGGCGCGGGGCGCCGCGGCGACGATCCGCTCCGCGGCGCGCACCATGGCGACGTCGACGAAGGTTCCGTCCTCGAGCACGAACGCGCCCGTGCCGTCGGCCGCGGCCGACGCGACCCGGTCCAGGATGTGCCGCGCACGATCGACCTCCGCCGGCGCTGGTGTGAAGACGCTGCGGATGACCGGGATCTGCCGGGGATGGATCGCGGTGCGTCCGGCGTATCCGAGCGTCTTGCCCGTCCGGCAGCTCCGCTCCAGCCCGTCCAGGTCGGCGACGTCGGCCCAGACGGCCATGAGCGGTGCCGGCAGCCCTGCCGCGGCGGCGGCGTTCACGAGCCGTGCGCGCGAGTACGCGAGCCCCGGTTCTCCGATCGGGCCTGCGGGGACGCCCAGCTCCGACCGGAGATCGGCCTCGCCGGCGGCGATCGAGGCCACTCCGGAACCGGCGATCTCGAACGCCCGCTCGACGGCCAGCGCGCTCTCGAGCAGTGCGTGCACGCCGCGTCCCGGCGCCGCCGCCCGCACGGTGCGCACCTGCTCGGCCGACTGCGTCTTCGGCAGCCGGATGCCGAACTCGTCCGGCAGCTCCAGCACGGCGGCGATGTCGGCGTCGTGCCAGCGGGATCCCGGCGCGTTCACGCGCACCTGAACGGCGGGTCGCGCTTCGGCGTCGCGGGCGCTCCACTGCTCGGCGAACGCGGACAGCGTCGCCCTGGCCTCGTCCTTGCGGGTGGCCGTCACGGCATCCTCGAGGTCGAGGACCACGGCGTCGGCACCCGCGTCCAATGCGCTGCCGAAGCGCTGCGGCCGATCCGCCGGGGCGTAGAGGGCGACGAGGACGGGACGGTCCGTCATGCCACCGATCCTTCCGTGCGCAGACGTGCGATCGCGTCGTCGTCGAACCCGAGCTCGGTCAGCACGGCGTCGGTGTCGGCGCCGTGCGCCCGGCCGGTGAACGCGATGCTCGAGTCGTCGCGCGAGAGCCGGAACAGCGGCCCCTGCATGGCGATCTCACCCAGATCCTCATCGTGGATGCGGTGGATCGTGCCGAGGGCGTTGAACTGCGGATCCGCGACGATGTCGCCGGGCTCGTACACGGGCGCGACGGCGGCCTGCGCCTCTTCGAACGCTGCGATCACCTCGTCGCGCGAGTGCCGTGCGATCCAGGCGCCGACGGCCTCGTCGATCTCGTCGGCGTGCTCCGCCCGCGTCGCGCCGGTGGCGAACCAGGGCTCATCGGCCAGATCCGCGCGCCCGACCAGCGTGACCACCCGTTCTGCGATCGACAGCGCGCTCGCCGACACCGCCACCCACGACCCGTCGGCGGCGCGGTAGGCGTTGCGCGGAGAGTTGTTCGTCGAGCGGTTGCCCATCCGCGGCTGAGCGGTCTGCAGCTGATCCCACCGGGTGATCTGCGGACCGAGCATCGCCAGGATCGGCTCGATGATCGCGACGTCGACGACCTGGCCCCGGCCCGACGCGCTGCGCGCGTGCAGGGCGACCATGACGGCGTAGGCGGTGGCGAGCGAGGCGATGCCGTCGGCCAGCCCGAACGGCGGCAGCGTGGGAGGGCCGTCGGGTTCCCCGGTGGATGCCGCGAACCCGCTCATGGCCTCGGCCAGCGTGCCGAAGCCGGGACGGCTGCGGTACGGGCCGATCTGCCCGAAACCGGTCACGCGCGCGAGCACGAGACCGGGATTCTGCGCCGAGAGCTGCTCATAGCCCAGCCCCCAGCGCTCGAGCGTGCCGGGGCGGAAGTTCTCGATCACCACGTCGGCGGTGCGCGCCAGGCGCAGGAACGCCTCGCGCCCCCCGTCGGTGTGCAGGTCGATCGCGACCGTGCGCTTGTTGCGGCCGAGCGTCTTCCACCAGAGGTTCTGCCCGTCCCTGCTCGGGCCGTGACCGCGGGCGGGATCGGGGCGGGTCGGATGCTCGACCTTGATCACCTCGGCTCCCATGTCGCCGAGATGCATGGCGGCCATCGGGCCCGCGAACAGCGTGGAGGCGTCCACGACCCGAAGTCCGTTCAGCGGCGTCGTCATGCCGTCTCCTCCCAGCAGACCCGGAAGCCGATGGACGGCGATGCGTCCTGCCCGAGCCCCGGCAGCAGGAACTTCAGCGCGAACTCCGGCTCGCGCACGCCGCCGTCGACGTACCAGTCCGAGCCGACGCTCTCATGCGCGCTGCCGCCCTTGAGCATCACGAAGCGGGTGCGACCGTCGGAGTGCTCCGACTCGGTCCAGTTCCACACCTCGGGGGCGCGCCGCTCGAAGCCGGGAAGAGCCGCGGCGAGCTGCCACTCGTCCTCGCTCGGAAGGCGGCCTCCCGCCCACGAGGCGTACTCGCGAGCGCGCGCGAAGGTCACGCCGGTGGCCGGCCTGTCGGGATCACGCGATGCCGCCTGCTCGCCGATCGCGTCGAGGAAGAGCGCGTACTCGGCTTCGCTGACCTCGATGCTCGCCACGCGCACGGGGTGGCTCAGCTCGGCCACGCGCTCCAGCGTGCGCTGGTCGTGCAGGCGCGGGGGCAGCGGCTTCCACTCGTCCACATAGGGGGCTCCGTCGTACATGCCCGTCTCGCGTGCTCGGTGCCGCACGGTCAGCACGTGCTCGCCCGCCGGGACGGTCACCGTGCGGCCGCTGAGGCGGGTGCGGATGTCGTCCGGCGCGAGCCGCATCCGCGCGGGGGCGGGGGCGAGCCTGCGCGCGCGTCGATGCGGGAAGGACGCGTCGGCGACGGGCGCCTCCCCGGCCAGCGCGGCCCGCACGTCCGAGAGCTCCGAGGGGGCGGCCCCGCTGCTGCGGAGCGCCGCCGCGATGCCGCGCGCGGGGACGAGGATCTCCTGCGCGGTATCGCCCGCGTGGATCGGATGCCAGCCGTCCCCCTCCAGCCGGTGCACGACGTCGGCGTCCGAGGTGTTGGCCAGCAGCAGCAGCGTCGACCCGTCGCATGCGAAGGTCGAGCCGAACACCGGCGCGCTGTGCACGGCCAGCGGCGTCCACTCGCCCTCGACGAGCCAGCGGTGCAGACCGCGCTGCACGGGGAGTATGCGGCGCAGGGTCGCGGAATCGCGCTCGTTCCAGCCCACCCAGACGCCGAACACGACCTCCCAGACCATCATCCCGACACCGTTCAGCCAGGCCGAGCGCAGTTCCTCCGCGTGGTCACGGTGCCAGCGTCTGATGTGATGCTGCATGTGGCGGCGCTCGAACCAGTGCGCCCGCAGCACACCGGGAACCTCCGAGTCGGCGAACCACTGCGCCCAGGAGAGGGTGTGATCGGCGATGCGCTCGGTCGCGAGCTTCGACTCCCCCTCCAGGCCGATGCCGGGGCGGGCGGCATCCAGCACCGCCACCATCTCGGGATCGGCCTTCTTGAGCGTGTCGAGGAAGATGCCGTCGGCGCCGAGGCGCCGCACGGTGGCGGCCAGCTCGGCGGCGTCGTCCCCGGACCGGCGCGTGCCGGTGTCCCAGGGGTTGTAGTCGACGAAGACGGCGACGCCCAGCTCGTGCAGAACGGCCGCGGCCTCGACGAGACCGGGCACGTCGTAGAAGTCCCACTGGTTGCGGTCGTCGATGCCGATCACCGGGTAGGCGTGCCAGAGCACGATGCCGTCCAGGCCGCCGAAGCGCGTGCGGGCATCGGCCACGAAGCGCTCCGGCGTGAAGCGCTGAGCATCGAAGTCGAAGAACAGCTCGTCCCACAGCCACACCTGCGCGACCGTGAAGCAGCTGCTCGCCCAGGCGGACTCCGGGTCGTCGTAGCGGGTCGGCACGCCGTGCCGTGCGCGGGCGCCGTCGCGCCACGCGGCCAGCTGCGTGCGCCAGTCTTCGAGCTCTGCGGGGTCGGACGGGGCGACGAAGATCTTGCCGTCGTCCATCGTCAGGGCGGCCTCGCCGGAGGTCACGTCGACGAGTTCGCCGTCCGCTCGCAGCGGCACGGGTGTCGGGCGGTCCAGCTCTCGCGGTCGGAGGGGATCGAATCCGCTGCTCACGTCTTACTCGCTCTCTTCACGCAGGCGCGCGACCTCGGCGGCCTGGGGGACGGCGTCCTGTGCGCCGGGTCGGGTCACGGAGATGGCCGACGCGGCGGCGCCCCAGCGCGCGGCGTCTGCCAGCAGGGCGGCATCAGCATCCGCAGGCAGGCGACCGGATGCCGCCAGGCGCGCGGCGAAGACGCCGCAGAAGGTGTCGCCGGCACCGGTCGTGTCGACCGCGCGGGCCGCGAACGCGGGCACGTGAACGCGCTCGCCGCCGACGACGACGAGCGACCCGCGCTCGCCGAGCGTGACCACGAGCGCACGCACGCGGGCCGAGAGCACGGTCACCGCCGACTCCAGATCGTCGGCCCCGGCGATCTCCCGCGCCTCGTGCTCGTTGACGATGAGCACGTCGATGCCCGGGAGCAGCCGCTCGGCTGCGGAGACGAACGGACTCGACGGCGCGGCGTTGAGCACGTGCCAGCTGCCGGTGGGCCGGAGCGCCGCGGCATCCTCCACCAGCGAGATCGGCACCTCGAGCTGGGTCAGCAGCACGAGCGATCGGGCGACGACCGTGCGCTGAGCCTCGGCGAGGCGAGGCAGCGCGGCATTGGCTCCCGGCACCACGACGATCGTGTTCTCGGCGTCGTCGTCCACGGCGATCAGGGCGGTCCCGCTCGGCCCGTCCACCTCGGCCAGACCGGACACGTCGATGCCGTCGCCCTCCAGCGCAGCGCGCAGCACCGCGCCGTCGGCATCCGTGCCCACCGCCCCGACGAAGGCGACCTCCGCACCGCCCGCGCGGCGCGCAGCGACCGCCTGGTTCGCGCCCTTCCCACCGCCGGAGCGCGTGAGCGATGTTCCCAGCACGGTCTCGCCGGGGCCGGGGATGCGATCGACCCTGGCGACCACGTCCTGGTTCACGCTGCCGACGATGACGACGGTCATGCCGGCGCCCCCGAGAGCCGGAGGGTGCGCTCGGCCAGCCCGCGGATCGAACGCTCTGCGCCGCCGGGCATCGACGTCGCGATGCTGTCGCGCAGCGGATCGGTCCAGGCGGGGTCGATCGCATCCGCGCCGATCAGACCGCCCACGACGGATCCGACGGTCGCGCCGGCGGAGTCGGTGTCCCAGCCCCCGGCGACCGCGAGCGCGATCGCCGAGCCGAAGTCGTCGCCGTGCGCCTGCAGGGCACAGGCGATGAGGGCGGCGTTGTTCAGCGTGTGCACCCAGTGCATGCCGGCGAACTCGGCGTGCAGCGCGTCGAGCGCCGCGGCCGTCGTGAGGCGCCCGGCGGCCAGCTCGCGTCCGGTGGCACGGCCGAGGCGCACGGCGGCGGCGAGACGGGATGCCGGGGGCACGACCGCGTCTGCCGCGTCGAGCACCTCGTCCGGCGTCGCCGCGACGAGAGAGGCCGCGCACAGCGCAGCGACCCAGATCTCGCCGTAGACGCCGTTGCGGGTGTGGCTGAGACGCGCGTCGATCCACGCCGACCGCGCAGCCGCGCGCACGTCGCCGGGGTGGGCCCAGCCGTGCACGTCGGCGCGGATGAGAGCGCCGATCCACTCCCGGAACGGGTTGAGGTGGGTGGCGGTCTCCGGCACCGGCCGGGCGTCGAGGATGTTGCGGTACGCCGCCCGCTCGGCCGTGAACACGCGGCCGGCGGGGAGAGAGGCGAGCCACGCCTGCGCGACGTCGTCCGTGGTGAGGTCGGCGCCGTGCTGCTCGAGCAGGTCCAGCGCCAGGATCGGGAAGTTGAGGTCGTCGTCCTCGGGCATCCCGTCGATGTTCTCGACCAGCGACGTCGGCGCCGACCGCCGATTCCACGGCCAGCGCTGCGCGATCTCCGCCGGCAGGCCGCGCGCCGTGAAGTACGTGCGGATGGGCCAGTTCCCGGTCGCGCGGGCGATGCGCTCGATGCCCTCACGCGGGATCTTCTCCACGGGCTTGCCGAGAAGGCAGCCCGCGGCCCGCCCCGCCCAGGCGCCGTGCACGCGGTCGAACGTCGCGCGTGCGGAGAACGTCGGCGGCTCGGGGAGGAGCGCCTCGATCTCGGCCCAGTCGTCGGGCTCCGCGCTGCTCGGCTGCTGCTGGAGCTGCAGCTCGGCGAGCAGCTCCCTGGCCAGCGCGCGCAGTTCGGGGCTCGCCGGCGTCGCACTCGCGCCGGACGGCGCCAGAGCCGTGGAACCACCCGCGTCCGCCCAGCGCTGCTCCACGGCGGCGAGGGCGGGCTCGGGTGCGCCCTGCTCGCGGAGCGCCGCGAGCTCGGCGGGCACGAGGTCCTCGGGCTGGGCCCAGGTCAGTCTCACGCCGCCGCCTCCCGGCCGAGCAGCGTGTGGAGGGCGTCCGCACGGCGGGCGGCGCGCCGGGCATCCTCACCGGCGATGTCACGGACCACCTCGGTCATCGCGGTCACGACGCCGTCGAGATCGAGACGGCTGGCGGTGGTGACCTCCTGCACCCACTCGGCGGGGATGACGTCGATCCCGCCGAGTCCGCCGCAGATGGCGCCGGCCATCGTCGCGATCGAGTCCGAGTCGCGGCCGTAGTTCACGGCGTCGAGGACGGATGCGCGGGCGTCTCCGTCGTGCGCGAGCACGAACCCGAGCGCGACGGGAAGCTCCTCGATCGACTTCGTGCGCGAGGGCAGGCGCGCATCCATCGCGGGCGCGCGGTACTGGTCGCCCACGGTGTCGTACGGTGCGACGGCGGCGCGGATGACCCGGCCCAGCTCGCGCGGGTCCTCCGACCCGCCCGCGGCGCGGAAGGCGTCGACGGCGTCGAACACGGCGGCGATCGCGGCGGCGGTGCCGTCGTGCGCGACCTCGCCGACCGCGGCGCGTACATCGGCGACGGTCGCCCCGGGAGCCGCCGCGGCGGCGACGGCGGCCGCGAAGACACCGGCCGCCTCGCGTCCGTAGGAGGACTGGTGGGCGCCCGCCAGGTCGATGGCCTCGGCGTACGCCCCGCGGGGATCGCCGATGTGCACGAGGCCCACCGGTGCCATGTACATGGTCGCGCCGCAGTTCACGACGTTGCCGACCCCCGCCTCGCGCGGATCCGCGTGCCCGTAGTGCAGCTTCGCGACGATCCACTTCTCTGCCAGGAAGACGCGCTGCAGGATGAGCGCCTCGTCCTCGAGCTCGGGGATCCAGCGGCGCTCGCCGATCATCAGCGGAACCAGGTCACCCGCCACGTCGAACGCGTCGAGGTGGCGACGGCGCTTCACGTACACCTCGATGAGCGCATGCGTCATGAGGGTGTCGTCGGTCACGTGTCCGTCGCCCTTGTGGTACGGAGCGATCGGCCGGGCCGTGCGCCAGTCGGCGAGGAAGGGACCGACGATCCCCTCGACCCGGCCGCCGTGGCGCTCCTCGATCTGCTCAGGGGTCCAGCCCTCGGTCGCCCCTCCGAGCGCATCGCCCACCGCGGCCCCCGCAAGCACTCCGGCCACCCGGCTCTGCAGCACGTCCATTCCACTCCTCGTTTCGTGTGTCATCCGTCGGAGGGGGCGGGCACCCGGCCCGCCCCCTCATGTCTCAACCGGCGATGTCGGCCCAGCCGTCGGAGAGCTGCTTCGCCAGCTGCTCCTTGTCGATCTTGTCCGCCAGGTACTGCTGGTACGCCGGGGTCGCGATGGTGTCCTTCCATTCGGTGTACTTGTCCACCTTCAGGAACGGCGGGCCCTCGAGGCCCTCGCCGGAGGCGAGCACCTGCGTCCACGCGGGGTTGTCAGCGGCGAGCTTCTCGACCGCGGCGCGCGCCTCGCCCGACGACGGGATGAGAGCGTCGGCGTAGGCGATCTCGGCGAGGTTGTCGGCACCGAGGAAGTAGTTCAGGAACTCGGTGGACTCCTCGACGTGCTCGGAGTCGATGTTCACCGAGTAGGTCTGCGGATTGGCGGCCTGCACCGCACCCGCGGAGCCCTCCAGCGGCGGGAGTGCGACCCAGTCGAGGCCCTCCGGGGCGTCCTTGGCGATGTTCGTCGCCTGGAACGAACCCTGCACGGTCATCGCGATCTTGCCGCCGTAGAACGATGCGAGGACGTCCGAGCCCGACTGCGTCAGCGAGGTCAGATCGAGCGACTTGTCTGCGTAGGCCATGTCGTGGATGCGCTCGGGCACGGCGAGCTCGTCGTCGCCGACCTCGATCGTGGCCTCCTCGCCCTCGCCGTCGAAGAAGCCGCCGTCGAAGCCCAGCGACAGGCTCATCATCGTCGCCGTGGGCGAGGCCAGACCCCAGCCGAGCCCCTTGTGGTCGGTGGTGGTCGTGGCCTTGGCGATCTCGGCCAGCTCGTCCCAGCTCATGGTGTCGCCGGTGGGGACCTCGACGCCGGCCTCCTTGAGCAGATCGGCGTTGGCGAAGGCCATGTACGACTGCAGTGTCGACGGGTACGCGATGATCTCGTCGCCGACGGTCACCGAGTCCCAGATGCCCTCGGAGATGTCGGACTTCAGCTCGGGATCGATGTACTCGCTCAGGTCGGCGAGGTAGCCGTCGGCGGCGAACGAGACGATCGAGCTCGCCTCGAAGTGGATGATGTCCGGGGCCGTCCCACCCGTGAACTGGGTGATCAGCTTGTCGTAGGTGCCGTCCCATCCGGCCTGGACGATCTCGACCTGGATGTCGGGGTTGTCGCCGTTCCAGGCGTCGACGATCTTCTTGATCGCGGCCTGGGTGGCGGGCTGGTCGGAGAGGGACTGGAACTGGAGCGTGACCGCCCCGTCCTCGCCTTCTCCGCTGTTCTGCGTGGCGCTTCCCTGCGTGCAGGACGTCAGCGCCAGGGCTGCGACGCCGGCGAATGCGATGGCGCCGATGCCTCGGATTCTCTTCATGATGATCGCCTTTCTCGGTGGATCTGTCGGTGCGTGGACGGGTGTGCGGGGGCGGGTGTGCGGGGGCGGCGGTTCAGCCCTTGACGGCACCGGCGAGCATGCCGCCGGTGAGCTTCTTCTGCAGGACGCTGAAGATGATCAGGGAGGGGATGGTGGCGAGCACCGCTCCGGCCGCGAGCGGGCCGAGCTGCGTCTGCCCCTCGGCGCCCAGGAAGGAGCGCAGCGCGATCGGCAGCGTGTACAGCTCCGGGCTCTGCAGCAGCACGAGGGCGAGGAAGAACTCGTTCCACGCCGACACGAAGGTGAACATCGCCGTGGCGACCAGCCCCGGTGCGAGCAGCGGCAGCACGATCCGGCGCAGGATCGTGAGCCGGTTGGCCCCGTCCATCTCGGCCGCCTCTTCGAGCTCCGGTGGGATCGCGGCGACGTAGCCCTGCAGCATCCACAGCGTGAACGGCATGGTGAAGGTGACGTAGACGAGGATCAGCCCGAACAGGGTGTCGTTGAGGTTGATCGTCCGCAGCACCAGGAACAGCGGGATGATGATCAGGATGCTGGGGAACACCTGGCTGGTGAGGATCCACACGGTGCCCGCGGCCCGGAGCCTGCCGCGCAGGCGCGCCAGTGCGTACGCCATCGGCATCGACAGCAGCACGGTGATGATCATCGTCACCACCGACACCAGCAGGGAGTTGCCGGCCGCGGGGATGAGGTTCTGCCGCTCCAGGGCCGAGGCGTAGTTGGAGAAGTCCCATTCCGCGGGGATCAGGTTGACTGCGAGGGAGTTCAGCTCCTGCGACGACTTGAAGGACGCCGACACCAGCCACACCAGCGGAAAGCCGAGGAAGGCGAGGAAGAACGCCAGGGCGGCGTACATCAGGACGGTGGCGTACCAGGGACGCTTGGCGTTCACGCGCGGGCCCCCTTGTTCTGCCGGAACTGATTGATGAGGTAGAGCGAGAGGATGATCAGGATCGCGACGACGAGCACGTTGCCCATCGCCGAGGCGGCGCCGATCTCGCGGTTGCGGAACGCCTCGAGGTAGGTGAACAGCGGCGGGATCATGGTCTGCCCGCCCGGGCCGCCCTCGGTGAGCACGTAGATCAGTCCGAAGGAGTTGAACTGCCAGATGAAGTCGAGGGAGGTGACGGCGATGATGACGGGGCGCAGCGCCGGCAGGGTGACGTGCCAGAAGCGCCGGAAGACACCCGCACCGTCCACGGCCGCCGCCTCGTGCTGCTCGGCCGAGATCGACTGCATCCCGGCCAGCAGCAGAACGGTCGTCTGCGGGATGCCGGACCAGACTCCGACGACGATCACGGCGGGCAGCGCCGTGGAGAAGTCGCCGAGCCAGTTGACGCCGGGCAGCCCGAACCACTCCAGCACCCCGTTGAGCGGACCCGAGTTCGGGTTGTAGATCATGCGCCACACGATCGCGATGACCACGGGGGGCATGGCCCAGGGGATCAGCGCCAGCACGCGCGTGAGGCCCTTGAGACGCAGGTTGCTGTTGAGCAGCAGCGCGAGGCACATGGCGCAGATCAGCGTCAGCAGGGCGACCGAGGCGGACCAGACGAGCCCGATGCCGAACGACCCCCAGAAGCGCTGATTCCCGGCGAGGTCGATGTAGTTCTCGAGACCGTTGAAACGGATCTCGGCGTTGCGCTTGAGCGTCGCGTCGGTGAAGCCGATGGCGACGCCGCTCACGAGCGGGATCACCGAGAAGACGATGATCGGCAGCAGCGCGGGGATGACGAGCGCGATCGCCTCTTTGCGCTGCGCCCGGGTGCGGGCGCCGATCTGCCGCACCTTCGGGTTCGTGCGCGCCGTCTGCTTCCTGTCGGTTGCGGTGCTCATCCGGCGACCCTCTCCTCGTCGATCGCGACGATCTCCCCTTCGTCCGGCGACGTCGCCGAGCGCAGCGTCGACCCGCGGACGACGAGCTGGGGAGCGATCGCGACGGTGTGCACGGCGCGCTGCGGATCGGCGATCCGCGCGAGCAGCAGCTCGGCCGCGACGCGACCGCGGTCGGCTGCCCCCATGTCGACGCTGGTGAGCCCGGGCCGGACGACGGAGGCGAGCGGGGTGTCGTCGATACCGGTCACGGCCAGATCCTCCGGCACGGAGAGCCCGAGGTCCTCCGCGGCGCGCAGCGCGCCGATGCCGATGAGGTCGTTGGCGGCGATGATGGCCTGCGGTCGGTCGGCAGCCCGCAGCAGCGGCAGGGCGGCGTCGTAGCCGGCCGCGATGGTGAAGTCCGCGGCGGAGACGCTCTGCGCGTGCACGCCCGGATGTGCGGCGAGCGCGCCGGCGAAGCCCTCGCGACGGAACGCGCCCGGTGTCGTGTCGATCGGTCCGTTGATGAACGCGAGGTCGCGGTGAGACTGCTCCACGAGGTGGTCGACGACCTGGCGCATGGCGGTGAGCGAGTCGGCGCGCACGGTGTCGAAGCCTGCGTCATCCGGCACGCGGCCGAGCACGACGACGGGCAGCGGAGCGGCGGCGAGGGCGGCGAGAAGCTCCTCGGTCACGCGCAGCGGCGAGATGATCAACCCGTCGACGTACCCGCGGCTCAGGTCGCGCACCACGTCGACCGACGAGGACGAGCTGCCGGTCGAGGAGAGGAGCAGCCGGTAGCCCGATGCGGCGATCACCTCCTGGATCGACGTCATCATCTCCACGTAGACGGGGTTGCCGATGTCGGCCACGGCGTACGCGAGCTGGAAGGTGCGCCCACGCTTGAGCGACTGGGCGGTGGCATCGGCGACGTAACCGAGATCGGCGGCCGCCTGACGCACCTTGGCGATGGTCTCCACGCTCGCGGTGCCGCCGTTGAGGGCTCGGGAGGCCGACGCGATCGAGACGCCGGCGCGCGCGGCGACCTGCGTGATGGTGACCTTGACCATGGGGCTCCCGTGCTGCGCTCTGGAAACGTTTCCAACGTTACTGGAAACGTTCTCACTGCCCAGGTCCGATTGTCAAGAGGCAGTTGCGTGAGCCGCTGATATGTACGCACCACGCCGTCGATGCCTTGATGTCACTTCGTTGTTATGTTCTAATATCGAGATGCGGTGGCAAGGACAGACGATCGACGATGCGGATCCTGACGCGCTGCCCGGCCTGGAGAACCGCAACGGCATCGTGCAGTCCGTCACCACGCCGGAGTTCTCCGGCATGACGTTCCACGAGGTGCTGGCCAAGTCGGCACTGAACGAGGTACCCGGACCGTCGCGGATGCCGTTCAACTGGACGATCAACCCCTACCGCGGATGCAGTCATGCATGCGTCTACTGCTTCGCTCGCGGAACGCACCAGTATCTCGATCTGGATGCGGGGCACGACTTCGATTCTCAGATCGTCGTGAAGACGAACATCGTCGACGTGCTCCGGCGCGAGCTGCGCCGCGGCTCCTGGCAGCAGGAGACCGTCGCGCTGGGCACGAACACCGACCCGTATCAGCGGGCCGAGGGGAGGTATCGGCTGATGCCGGGGATCATCCAGGCGCTGGCGGAATCCGGCACGCCGATGTCGATCCTCACCAAGGGCACGCTGGTCCGCCGCGACATCCCCCTGCTGAGGGAGGCTGCGAAGCGCGTGCCGATCGACATCCAGATGTCCATCGCGATGTACGACGACGCGCTGCAGCATTCCATCGAACCGGGCACGCCGACCACGCAGGCCCGGCTCGACACCGTGCGCGCCCTGACGGACGCCGGATTCCGGGTCGGGATCTTCCTGATGCCCGTCCTGCCGCACATCACCGACTCGGTCGGAGCGATCGACCAGGCGCTGTCGCGGATCGCGGATGCCGGCGCCGACCACGCCGTGTACGGTGCGCTGCACCTGCGCGCCGGCGTGAAGCCCTGGTTCTTCGAATGGCTGCAGCGCGAGCGCCCCGACCTGGTCGCCTCCTACCGCGGGCTGTACCCGGGGGCGGCGGCCGAGGCCCCGAAGGGCTACCGTCAGTGGCTGGCCAAGCGGATGCGACCGCTGATCCGCGCCCACGGCCTGCACACGCAGTCGGAGGAGGACCACGATCGGATGCGGGGGATCATGCGTGCCCGCATGCGGCCGGCTCCGGCATCCGCTCCCCCGGCCTCGCAGCCGGAGATGCTCTTCTGAGCCGGGCACGCCGAGCCTTTCGAGGCTGCCACGTCGAGACGACGATCAGTCGCGCTCCTTCAGCGGCTTCGTCCAGATCGCCAGGAAGAAGAGGGCCAGCGGGCCGCAGAGCATCGTGATGAAGAACCACCACAGCTTGCCTCGCCCCTGCATACCCGCCAACGCACTCGCGAGCAGAGCCACCGAGGTCCATGCCGCGCTGCCCACCGAAGCCGCTTGCTGCCAGTCCATCAGGACACCCTATGCGCGCATGCACGCGAGAAGCCGCCGCCACGCACCGTTTCGGGTGCGGGACGACGGCTTCGGGAGCGGCGTGATCAGGCGGTGAGCTCCGCCGCGGTCGGGACGCGACCGGAGATCTCCTCGATCACGTCGTCGCCCGGCTGCGCGCTCTCGAAGGGCGCCTCGATCTCGGCGCGGTCCAGCAGATCCTCCATGCGGCGGCGACGCTGACGGGTGATCAGCGTGACGACACGGCCCGAGCGCCCCGCACGGCCGGTGCGACCCGAACGGTGCAGGTACGTCTTGTATTCGTCGGGCGCGTCGGCCTGAACGACCAGGTCGATGTCGTCGACGTGGATGCCACGCGCGGCGACATCCGTGGCGACGAGCACCTGCACCTTGCCGGCGGTCAGCTTCTGCAGGTTGCGGGTGCGCTTGGCCTGGTTCAGGTCGCCGTGCAGCGACACCGCCGCGATGCCGGCGTCCTCGAACTGCTCCGCGAGCATCTCCGCGTAGGCACGCGTGCGGGCGAAGACCAGGGTCTGGCCGTCGCGGTCCACGAGCGAGGTGAGCACCTCGGCCTTGTCGCGGTGCTCGATGACCAGCACGCGGTGCTCGATGGTGCTCGACTGCTGGTCCTCGCCGGCGACTTCGTAGACGGCGGGCTCGACGAGGAACTCCTCGACGAGCGACGCGACCTCGCGGTCGAGCGTGGCGGAGAACAGCAGCTTCTGGCTGGACTCGCGGTCATCGAGCGCCGTTCCCGTGGCACGCAGGATCCGCTGCACGGGCTCGACGAAGCCGAGCTCGGTCATGTGATCCGCCTCGTCGAGCACGGCGACCCGCACCTCGGAGAGGTCGAGCTTGCGCTGCTCCATGAGGTCCTCGACCCGGCCGGGGGTGCCGATCACGATGTCCACACCCTTCTTCAGCGCACCGACCTGACGCGCCTGCGGCACGCCGCCGTAGATCTGCGTGGTGAACAGCCCGACGCTGCGGGCGATCGGCTGCACAGTGCGGTCGATCTGCAGCGCGAGCTCACGAGTCGGGGCGAGGATGATCGCCCGCGGCTTGCGGCCGATCTCACGGCGCCTGCCCTTCTGCGACAGCAGGATGCTCTCGACCAGCGGGGCGCCGAAGGCGATCGTCTTGCCCGAGCCCGTGCGTCCGCGGCCCAGCACGTCGCGTCCCTCGAGGATGCTCGGAATGGTCGCCGCCTGGATGGGGAACGGCGTCTCGGCGCCGAGGTTCCTCAGGATCTCGACGATGTTCGAGCCGAGGCCGAGATCGCCGAAGGTGATGTCCGCGACCTCGCCGGCCTGCACGGCCTGAGCCTCGAGGCGCTCGTGCACGACGTCGTCGACCTGGTGCGGGGCGGCCGGGGTGCGGTTCCAGTCACTGCGGCTGGGTCGGTCCTCGCGGCGGGGACGGGCGGGGCGCTCGGCCTGATCCCGACGGGGTCGCTCGGGGCGGTCGCCACGATCGAACCGCGGACGGTCGTCGAAGCGGGGGCGCTCCGTGCGCTCGAACCGCGGGCGCTCCGTGCGCTCGAACCGCGGGCGGTCGTCCCGCGCCGGCCGCTCGCTGCGGCGCTCGGCGCCACGCGGGCCGCGGTCGTCACGCTCGAAGCGGGGACGCTCGCTGCGCTCGTAGCTGCGCTGCGCACCACCGCGGTCATCACGGCGAGGACGGTCCTCCCGCTGCGGGCGGTCGTCGCGGCGGGTGCGGTCGTCGCGCTGGAACGGACGGCGGTCGTCGCGCTCGAACCGCGAGGTCTGCTCACGGCGCTCGTATCCGCCGCGTTCGCTGCGGTCGCCGCGGTCGCTGCGGTCGCTGCGGTCGCTGCGGTCGCCGCGGTCGTTGCGCGCACGGTCGTCGCGGTTGAAGCCCCGGCCACCACGGTCGTCCCGATCGAACCGGGGACGCTCATCGCGGCTGTAGCCGCCGGCCCGGTCGTCACGACGCGGACGGTCATCGCGGCGCTCGTAGCCGCGCGACCCACGGTCGTCGCGGGCGAAGCCGCCACGGTCGTCGCGGCGGAAGCCGCCCGGCCGGTCGTCACGGCGCGGACGCTCGTCCCGCTCGCCGCGGTGGTGCGGGCTCTCCCGGCGACCCGACTCGGCGCGGTTGCGGATGGCGCGGGCCTCGTCGCGGCCCGCCCGCTCGGAGTCGGTCCAGCGGCGCTTCTGTCCGGCCGCGCCGCCCTCGGCCGGGCGGTAGCCGCGGTGCTTGGGGCTGATGCTGCCGGGGCGGCGGTCGGCCGTGCGTGCGTCGCTCGAGTACGCGCGGCGCTCACCGGCATCCGTGCGCCGATCGTCGTCCCGGGACGGGCGACCGCCGGCGTGACGGTCGTGGAACGACGTCTTCTTCGCGTAGCGCGGCTCGAAGTTGCGGGACGGACGTCCGCCCTTGGGCTTGCCGTTCTTGGGCATGGTGTTTCCTCACTGTCTCTGACACGAGAACAGCGTCCGCGTTGGTGCGCACAGAGATCAGCGCACGGCGGACATACCCGGGCATCCGTCGGCCGGGGCCATTCATGTGATGGTTGATGAACCATCGGCCCCTGGGCTCACAAGGAGAGCAGTTTCACCCTCGAAAACTCCGCAGGTGCGCGGATGCCCGAAGCCGACCCCACCACACTACCGGACCATCCTGAAAGGTGGCCTGGTCGTACGATGGCGGCATGTCCTCCGTCGCAGCACCCTCCCCCACCGGAATCCAGATCCACCTGCGCCGTGCCGGTGTGACCGCCCAGATCACCCAGGTCGGGGCGTCGCTGCGGCACCTGACCGTCGACGGCGTCGACATCGTGCCCCCGTATCCCGGGGACCAGCCGACGCCGATGTGCTCGGGAGTCGTGCTCGCACCGTGGCCGAACCGCATCCGCGACGGGGTGTGGCAGGACGGCGGCACCGCCCGTTCGCTGTCGATCACCGAGCCGAAGTTCCGCAACGCCAGTCACGGGCTGCTGCGCTTCACGGCGTACGAGATCGTCGAGCAGACCGAAGACGCCGTCGCGCTCTCGGCCGCCGTCGTCCCGCAGACCGGGTATCCGTACCTCGTCGAGACGACCGTGCGGTACGCGCTGACGGATGCCGGCATCAACGTCACGCACACCCTGACCAACCGGTCGCCGGAGCCGGCGGCGGTCGCCCTGGGAACTCACCCGTTCGTCACGATCGGCGACGTCGACCCGAGCGAGCTGGTGCTGCGCGTTCCCGCCGAGACCTACTTCGAGACCGACGAGCGGATGCTGCCGATCGGCGAGTCGCCGGTGGCCGCGGGCACCGACCTGCGCGAGGGCCGCCGCCTGGGCGACGTGCAGCTCGACACCGGTTTCGCGAACCTGCACCGCGACCCCGACGGCATGGTGCGCACGACGCTCACCGCGCCGGACGGCCGAGCCGTCACCCTGCAGCAGGGAGCGGGCTTCGGCTATGTGCAGGCGTTCACCACAGACCGCTATCCCGGGCAGTCCCTCGTCGTCGCGGTCGAGCCGATGACCGCACCGGCCGACGCGTTCAACTCGGGCCGCGGGCTGCGCCACCTCGGCCGCGACGAGTCGTGGACGCTGGAGTGGGGCATCCGCTTCTCCTGACCCGGAGCGTTTCGCGTCCTCAGTCCACCTGGTTCGCCTCGGGCAGCCCGCGGGAGCGCAGCTCCCGGCGAGTCGGGTGGTGCTCGGAGCTGTCGGCCGTGGCGTTGGCCACGACGGATGCCGCGGCGGCGGCCGCCGAGGCCGCGGCAGCAGCGGCGGCGGATGCTGCAGCCGCCGCCGCCAGCATCTGATCGCCGCGGCGCGCGGTCTCGTACGGCTCCGACTCCAGGTGCGGGATGCGCGCGACCGCGCTCGCGTCCACCGTCCCGGCCGCCGCGCCCGGGGCATCCGGCTCCGCATCGGCCGGCGCCGAGGCCGCTCCCGAGCCGGTGGCGGCGGAGTGCGCGGGTGCGGGATCCGCTGCGACGGCGGCGCCCGTGGCGGGTCCCGCGTCGGGGCCGGCCGCGTCGTGCGCACCACCCTCGCCATCGGCCTCTCCTCCGCCGCGCGCGGCGCGCTTGGCGGCCCGGCGCTCCCGTGCGCCCTCGACGAGGTTGTAGAGCGTCGGCAGCACGATCAGCGTCAGCACGGTGGAGGACACCAGCCCGCCGATCACGACGATCGCGAGCGGCTGGGAGATGAACCCGCCGTGGCCTGTGATGCCGAGGGCCATCGGGGTGAGCGCGAAGATCGTCGCGAGGGCCGTCATGAGGATCGGCCGCAGACGCTTCTCGCCACCGGCCATGACGGCCTCGGGCGTCGAGAGCCCCTTCTCGCGGTACTGGTTGACGAGGTCGACCAGGACGATCGCGTTCGTCACGACGATGCCGATCAGCATCAGCACGCCGATCAGCGAGGCCACGCCCAGCGGCACGCCGGTGGCGATCTGCAGCAGGATCGCCCCGGTCGCCGCGAAGGGCACCGAGACGAGCAGCAGCAACGGCTGGCGCAGCGACTTGAACGTCGCGACCATCACCACGTAGACGATGAGGATGGCGGCCAGCATCGCGAGGCCCAGCTGCGAGAACGAGTCCGCCTGCTGCTGGGCGACGCCGCCGATCTCGGCGCGAGCGCCCTCGGGCAGGTCCACCTCGTCCAGAGCCGCGGTGACCGATCGCGTGGCGACGGCCAGGTCGTCGGATGCCGGCGGCACGGTGATCGTCGCGGTGCGGCGCCCCTGCTCGGTCGAGATCGACGTGGGTCCGTCGCGCTGCTCGACCGTCGCGAGATCCCGCAGCTCCACGACGCCCGACGGGGTCGGGATCGACAGCTCCTCGAGCTCCTCGACCGATGCCGGCGGCTCGGGGTCGACGAGGTACACGGTCAGCGCGGTGTCGTCGACCTCGATCGAGCCGAGCTGCTGGGGGCGCATCGTGTTCGACACGATCGAGCCCACGGCCACCTCGGACAGACCGCGCGCCGCGGCCTTCTCACGGTCGACCTCGACGGCGATGTACGGCAGCGACGCGGCGAGGTTGTTCGTGACCTCGCCGACGCCCTCCCGCCCGTCGAGGTCCTCCATCAGCGCATCCGTGGCCTTCTGCAGCGCGTCGCCGGTGGGCGCGGTCACCGTGATCTCGATGTCGCTGGATGCGAAGCCGCCCGACGATGCACCGACCGTCACCTCGCCGGCGTCGTCCAGGTCGTCGATTCTCTTCTGCACCTCGGCGCGCAGGTCCTCCTGGTCGGCGTCGTCGCTGGTCTGGATCGAGTAGGTGATGCCCGCGCCGCCCGAGAAGGCGTCGCGCAGGGCCGAGCCGCTCGAGCCGATCGAGGCCTGCACGTGGTCGATGCCGTCGATGCCGTTGAGTACGTCCTCGACCTGCTTCGCAGCATCCGACTGCGTCTGCAGGCTGGCCGTCGCACCGACGTCCTGGCTGACGGTCATGGTGTTCTGGCCCGAGTCGCTGAGGAAGTTGATCTTCATCAGCGGTGCGGCCGCGAGGGTGCCGGCCAGCACGATCACCGCGATCACGACCGTGGTCGCGGAGTGCTTGAGCGTCCACCCGAGGATCGGACGGTACACGCGCTGCAGCGGGGTCGGCGGGGCATCCGGATGCTCCGGATCGATCCGGTTGCCGTCGTCGTCGAGCAGCGGCTTGCCGGGCTTCAGGAACCAGTACGCCAGCACGGGAACGATCGTCAGCGCCACCAGGAGCGAGGCGGCCATCGCGATCGTGACGGTCATCGCGAACGGGCGGAACAGCTCCCCGACCATGTCGCCGACGAACACGATCGGCAGGAACACCGCCACCGTGGTGATGGTGGACGCCGTGATCGCCGCGGCGACCTCGCGCACCGCAAGGCGGATCGCCTCCCCCTTGTCGGCGCCTTGGACATAGTGCCGCTTGATGTTCTCGATCACGACGATGGAGTCGTCGACCACGCGGCCGATGGCGATCGTGAGCGCCCCGAGCGTGAGCACGTTCAGCGAGTACCCGAAGGCCTGCAGCCCGATGAAAGTGATCAGCACGCTGGTCGGGATCGAGATCGCGGTGACGAGCGTCGAGCGGATCGACAGCAGGAAGACGAGGATCACGAGCACCGCGAACGCCAGGCCCAGCAGTCCCTCGGTGGCGAGCGTCTCGATCGACTGCTCGATGAACGGCGCCTGGTCGAACACGACGGTGAACTCGGCATCCGGGAACGTCTCGCCGACCTCGTCGAGAGCAGCCAGCACCCCCTGAGACACCTCCACCGTGTTCGCCGCTGGCAGCTTCGTCACCGCGATCGACAGGGCGTCCTCGCCGTCCACGCGCGAGATCGAGCTGACCGGGTCGGTGGCCTGCTCGACCGTCGTGACGTCGCCGACCGTCAGGTCGGTGCCCACCAGCGGCAGCGCGGCCAGCTCCTCGGCCGAGGTGATCCGCGAGCCGGACTGCACGGTCAGGGTCTCGCCGTCCTCGGTGATGTCACCGCCCGGCAGCAGCACGCCGTTCTGCTGCAGCGCATCGCCGATCGCCTGGCTCGGGGTCTTCCCTGCCGCCAGCAGCGCCCGCGCCCCCGCGCTCGTCGACGGCTCGGGCGTGATCGTGATGCGCTGGCCGACGCCGCCGACGATCTCGGCCGCGTTGACGCCGTCCACGTCCTCGAGATCCGGGATGACCGTACTCTCCAGGTCGGTCTGCGCCGCCTCGGCGTCGTCGAAGCCGGTCACCGCGATCTGGATCACAGGGAAGTCGTCGATCGAGACGCTGAGCACCTGAGGTGTGACGTCATCCGGCAGCTGCTGCGAGATGCGGTTGATCGCCTGCTGCATCTTCTGCTCGGCGGTCGCGAGGTTCGTGCCGTAGGTGAAGGCCGCCTGCACGATCGAGGAGTTCGTGGTGCTCGTCGCATCGGTCGACTCGAGCCCGGGAACGCCCTGGATGGCCTCCTCGATCGGCGTGGAGACGTCGTTCTCGACGACCTCGGGCGAGGCGCCGGGGTAGCTCGTCATGACGATGAGCGCCGGCAGCTCGAGCGAGGGGATGAGCTCCTGCTTGAGGTTGGTGAGGGCCAGGCCGCCGAAGACGGCGGAGACGATCGTGATCAGCGCGATCAGCGCACGGTTGCGCAGGCTCAGGACGGAGAGGTTCGACACGGTGCTCGTTTCACTCGCTCTCGGACGGAGGACGGATGCTGTCGCCGAGGATCCCGGCGAGGGCGGACTCGATGAGGGAGGCGCTCAGGGGCGCGTCGTCGATGCGGGAGTGCCACAGCACTCCGTCGATGAAGATCGCTGCGGCGGTCGCACGATCGCGGCCGTGGTCGGCGACGAGGAATCCGGCCATCTGCTCCGACCAGCGGCGGGCGAGCTCGCGCAGCTGCGGGTCGTTGACCGCGGCGGTCACCACGGCGCGGTCCGCTTCGAGCGCGCGGGCGTCGGCGAGACCCTGCAGGATGAGATCGGTCAGCACCGCGGGGGTCGTGCCGCGCACGGCGAGGGTGGCACGGATGCCCTCGACGCGGGCGTCGATCTCGGCGGCGAGGTGGCGCAGCGCCTCACCGCGCAGTTCGTCGAGCGTGGCGAAGTACTGCGTGGTCGCCCCGAGGGGGACCCCGGCGCGCGCGGCGATGGACCGGTGGGTGAGCGCGCCGACGCCGGTCTCGACGATCAGCTCTGCGGCGGCCGTGACGATCACACGGCGCCGGGTCTCCGGGTCGCGCCTGCGGCGCGGTGCGGCATCCGACATCCCACCCCCTTCTGTACAGATGTACATTACGGGGCTAGGAAGGTGCTGGGAGCTCAGACGGAGTCTCCCACCGCCAGCCCGAGCGCCGCCGCGGCGAGGCCCAGCACCAGCATCCCCGCGGCGTTGAAGGCGGATGCCCCGCGCTCGCCGTCGCGCCACAGCGCGACCGTGTCGATCATCGCCGTGCTGAAGGTCGTGTACCCGCCCAGGAAGCCGGCGCCGACGACGAATGCCGCGTCGGGCAGCATCCCGATGACGATCCCGAGCGCGAACGACCCGGTCGTGTTGATCACGAGCACCCCCCAGGGGAAGCGAGTGCCGGCCACCCGCCCGATGCCGAGGTCGACGAGGTACCGCACGGCCGCGCCGAGACCGCCGCACGCGGCGGCGAGCAGGAACACCAGCGGACTCATCGGAGCACCCGCCGGCGGCCGAGGCGCATGCCCGCTGCTGCAGCGGCCACGCCGAGAACGATGCTGGCGACCACGTAGAGCGATGCGAGCAACGGTGCCGACGACCACATCACCACGCTGTCCACCGCGAAGGCGCTGTAGGTCGTGAACCCGCCCAGCACTCCGGTGCCGAGGAAGACCCGCAGATCGGAGGCCGGCAGGCGGGCGGTGAGGATGCCCAGCGCGAGCGACCCGACGATGTTGGCGCACAGCGCGCCGAGGGCGGCGTCGGGAATGAGCATCCCGAGACCCAGCCGCGCGGCGGTGCCCAGCATGCCGCCGACCGCGACGAGCACCGCCCGGCGCGCGACGGTGCGCACAGCGGTCGGGGAGGTCACGGCGTCACTCTAGTCGCCGAGCCCGGGCGCTCGGCCGCGGCGTTACGTAGACTCGTGGAACGGCTGCCCGCTCCGCCCGAACGAGCGCACACCGCCAGGAGGACGACGCCCGCGTGCTGACGAGAAGGATCTTCGGATGGTCCCGCCTGCTCGGCGCGATCGTGTGCCTGGTCTCGCTCACGCACCGGATGCTGTGGGGCATGGGATCGCAGACCCTGGCCAGCGACAACTTCTTCGCCTACCTGACGATCCAGTCCAACGTCGCCTTCACGGCGCTCTCCCTCGTCGCCGGGGTCATCGCGCTGCGTCGCGCCGAGGACCCGCCGTGGCTGACCAGCGCCCGCGCACTGGTGCTCAGCTGGACGACCACCGCAGGCCTCGCGTTCTCGATCATCGTCTGGCAGGCGGGGCTGCGCGGCATCCCGATCACTGTGCCGTGGTCCGATGTGGTCCTGCACTACGTGCTGCCCGCTCTCGCCGTCATCGCCTGGCTGATCGGCCCCGGGCGCCGCACCGCATCGTGGCGGGTGCTGCCCTTCGTGCTGCTCTACCCGGTGCTGTGGGGCGTCTTCACGATCGTGCGGGGCCGGTTCATCGGCTGGTACCCGTACTACTTCCTCGACCCGCGGCAGGTGTCCGGCCTGCCGGAGATGGCGATCTCGTGCCTGCTGGCGCTGTCGATCTTCGCCCTCGTCGCGACGTCGCTGGTGCTGCTCAGCCGGGTGCCGGTGCGCCTGGCGCCGTGGGGTGAGATCAGCCCTTCTCCTCAGCCGGCGGAGCGAAGAAGGCCAGCGACTGCCGGGCGGCGGCACGCGACTGCCGGTCGCTGAGCGCCGCGAACTGCTCGGCCTCGGGGCCGCCGACGATGCCGACCAGCACCGGCTCACCGGTGGCCGGCAGCAGGTTCAGCCAGGTGCGGATGAGCCCGTCGCCGCCGACGACGTGCCAGATCGGTTCCTCGGCATCCCAGAACGGCTCCTCGAAACGCATCCACACCGTCTCGATGAACCCGGATGCCAGAGCGGCGATCGCACCGCGGTGCGAGAAGGGCAGCGCCGGGGCGAACTCGATCCCCTGCCGCTGCAGCACCCCGATCGGTGCGGTGACGATCACACGGTCGAACGAGAGCGCCTCGCCTGTTCCCAGGCGCAGGCTCACCCCGGTGTCGTCGTAGGCGACGCGCACCACGGGCGACGCGAGGGTGACCTCGAGATCGTCGAGGTACGCGTCGAAGAACGCGCCCAGGTCGTCGGTGGTGCCTGTGAGGGCATCCGACGCGAACGCGGGCGGGTACCAGCTCGAGGCCCGGGCGGGATCGGCGCCGGTGGTGGCGGCGAGCCAGGCGAGGGATGCCATGAGCGCCGGGTCGTCGGGATCCGCGCCGTTGCGGGTGAGCGCCTCGGTGAGCGGGAGGTCGGAGGGGAGCGCCTGCGCCTTCTCCACGGCCTGCGCGATGGCTGTCCCGTCGACCGCGTCGACGCGGCCTTCCTCGGACCATCCGGTCGCGGGCTCGAGCTCGAGGTGGTTCTCGCCGAGAGTAGTGAGGCGGTCGCCCAGCGCGGCCACCTGTTCGTCGGTGATCAGCCAGGCGCCCAGCTGAGCGGGGATCGGCCAGTCGTCGCCGCTCTGGCTCAGGATGCGTCCGCCCGAGCGCTCCCGTGCCTCGAAGATCGTCACCGCGCGTCCGCTGTCGGCCAGCATCCGCGCCGCGACGACGCCGGCCGCTCCGGCGCCGATCACGGCGATCCGCTCCTTCTCGGCGCCCACCGACATCAGGTCGAGCGCTGCGCCGCGGCCGGAGTCGACGGCACCGAGCACCGTTCCCGGGTTGGTGGGGTCGAGCGCTTCGCCCGCGAAGAAGACACGATCGCTGATCGGTTTCGCGAGCGTCTCGCGCTGCGCCGGTTCGGCGCCGGCGGGAAGGTAGCTCACCGCCCCGTACGAATACGGATCGGTGGACCAGGTGCTGCGCGCCCAGGCCGCCGGCGCCGGCACCTGCGAGGGTGCGGTCGGCTCGGGCACCGGGATGCTCCGCGTCGGCTTCGGTGCGGGCTCGGGCGTGCATGCGGCGAGCAGCATCGCCACGGCGCCCGTTCCGGCACCGAGGAGCAGACTGCGGCGGGTGATGCTCATCGTCAGCCAGACTATCCCGGGCCCTCGCCGGGCCGCACGCCACTGCGCGGCCGGATGCTCGCCCGGGTGCTCGCCCGACCACGCGCGATCACCCGCCGACCGCCCGCGACCCGCCGACCACAGGAGATCGCACGAAACACAGGAGCCCCCGGCGGGCAGCATCCTGTGTTTCGTGCGATGTCCTGCGAATCGTGCGGCTTACAGATTCGCCTCCGCGTACACGCTCAGCGCGTCGCGGACGAATTCCGCGCCGGCGGTGCCTCCGTCGCGCGTGGCGTAGTTCGCCCCGAAGCGGGGGTCGGCGACGTACATCTCGCCGAGGCCGATCACGTAGCCCTTCACGTCGCCACCCGGGACGGATGCCGGGGTGCCCGGCACGCCGGTGAGCCACTCGACGTGACGACGGGCGACATCCTGCGCCTCGTCGGACGCCGGGTCGACGCCGCGCTCCGCGGCGGCGATCCAGTCCCGGCCCAGGTCGGAGACACACTGCTGCCAGGCCGCGCGCTCGTCATCGCTCAGACCGCGCCACCAGCGGTCGCCGTCGGCATAGGCCTTCGCGCCCCAGCGCTGCTCGACCTCCTCCTTGTACTCGGTGTGGTCGAAGCCGTCGAACATGTTCTCTGCCATGAGGTCCTTCCTCTCTGTCAATGCGGTGATGGTGGATTCGACGGAGGCGATCTGCCTGGCGAGACGCTGCTGCTCCTGCCGGAGCCAGCCGAGGTGCGTCTCGAGAGCGGATGCCTCGGCCCGGGCATCCGCTCCCGCCGACGCGTCCAGCACCCCGGCGATCTGCGGCAGGCCCAGTCCCAGCTCGCGCAGCAGCAGGATGCGCTGCAGGCGCACCAGCCCCGCCTCGTCGTAATGGCGGTAGCCGTTCGATGCGACGCGGGATGGCTCGAGCAGCCCGATGTCGTCGTAGTGACGCAGCGTTCTGCTCGTGGTTCCGGCGAGCCGGGCGATCTCCTGGATCGACCAGTCCATGCGCTTCCTCCTCGTGAATCCGTCGATATGACCACCGTAGAAGTTGACGCAGCGTCAAGATCAAGCGTTCTTCCTGGTAGTTTCCCGCACACCCTTGACAGAGTCGAGATATATCGTGTTACGCTCCCGATACGCGATATATCTCGATATCGCCTCAGACAGGAAGAGAACGACATGACCGAGAAGTGGCTCATCGCCCCGGGCGAGGAACGCGTCATCGACATCGCCTCCGCGTCCCGGCTCAAGGTCGGGCTCGTCGGCGGGCAGGTCGATGTCGTCGCGCACGACGAACCCGGCATCCGCATCGAGGTGCACGGTGTCACCATCAAGGACCTGCGCGTCGAATCCGACGGCACGCAGATCGAGATCGACCACCCGCAGATCGGCTGGGACAACTTCCTCGAAGTGTTCCGCAACTTCGGAGCCGGCGGCCCCAAGGCCGAGATCAGCGTGGCCGTGCCGCGTGCCATCGCGCTCACGCTGGGCGTGGTCAGCGCGGGCGCTCTCGTCTCGGGCATCCGCAACGACATGCGGCTCAACACCGTGTCGGGCGACATCATCGCCGACGACGTCTCCGGCGACCTGACCGCCAACTCCGTCTCGGGCGACGTGCAGCTGCGGGGCCTGTCGGGTTCGGTGAGTGCGAACAGCGTCTCCGGCGACGTCGCGGTGACCGGCACACTGCGCAAGGCGACCGTCGACACCGTCTCGGGCTCGATCCTCATCGACGCCATCGGCGACGCGAACACCATCAACCTGAACACCGTCTCGGGAGCCACCACCGTGCGCCTGGACGAGACCCTGCCCGCCCACTACGTGCTGCGCAGCATGAGCGGCAAGCTGCTCGTCGACGGCGTGGAGCGCTCCAGCGGCGGACCCAGCAGCTATTCCGGCCAGATGGGAGAGCTCGCCGGCAGCTTCGTCGATGTGCGCGCCAACACCGTCTCGGGCGGTATCACCGTGCTGCGTCGTCCGCGCGTGAGCGTGGCCGACGACGCCGAATGGGAGGAATCATGACACCCGCGGTCTTCTCGCACGGCGACCTGCGCCTGTACCTGCTGTCACTGCTGAACGAAGCGCCTCAGCACGGGTACGGCATCATCCAGGCACTGACCGATCGCACGGGCGGCACCTACACGCCCAGCGCGGGCACGATCTACCCCCGCCTGGCGAAGCTCGAGGAGGAGGGCCTCGTCACCAAGACCGTCGAGGGACGCACCACCATCTACGCCATCACGGATGCCGGTCGTGCCGAGCTCGCCTCTCGCGAGCAGGACCTCGCCGGCATCGAGGAGGGACTCGCCGACTCCGTGCGGCTGATCGCGAGCGAGGTGCGCCAGAGCGTACAGGAGGCCATGCGCAGCCTGCGGGCCGACCTGGCGACGGCCGCGCACGAGGAGAAGAAGTCCGCCAAAGAGCGCTCGCGCGCCGCGGGGATGAGCGACGAACGGGTCAGCAGCCGCGAGAACCTGCAGCGGGCGGATGCCTCGATCAACGCGTTCCGCGCGCAGGTGCGCACCGATCTGCGCACGCACGTCGCGAAGGGCGGGATGCTGGCGGCATCCGTCGTGAGCGAGCTGGAGCAGGCGATGGACGAGGCCTCGCGCGCCGTGACGCGCGCCCTTGCCACTCCACGCGACTGATCCGGAGCGCCGGCCGCGGCCCGTGCGCGCGGCGGGCGCGGGATCCCGCGCCCGCCCGGGTCGGCCCCTGTCGTCCGGGTGGCCGCCTGGTCGTCCGGGCTGGCGCCTCGACGTCCGCGTCGGCGCCCCCGTCGTTCCAGGTCGGCGCCCCGTCGTCCAAGTCGCAGTTCGTCCCGGTTTGCGGCCCCGCAACCCGCCCAGGTCGCAGTTCGTCCCGGTAAACAGGCGCCAAAGCGGGACGAATCGCGACCTGAACGACCGACCGGATGCCAAAGCGGGACCAATCGCGACCTGGAGCGGCACCCCCGGCCCGCAGCCGGCGTCCGGCATCCGACTCCGGTCGGCGACCGCCAGCCGAGTCGCAATTCGTCTCGGTATCCGCACCCGCATCCCGCCGAGGTCGCAGTTCGTCCCGGTAAACAGGCGCCAAAGCGAGACGAATCGCGACCTGGACGACCGGCCGGATGCCAAAGCGGGACGAATCGCGACCTGGAGCGGCGTCCCGGCCGGCAGCCGCCCCCCTGACCTGGACGACCGGCCGAAGGCCAAACCGGGACGAATCGCGACCTGGAGCGGCACCCCGGCCCGCAGCCGGCGTCCGGCATCCGACTCCGGTCGGCGGCCGCCGGCCGAGTCGCAGTTCGTACCGGTTTCCGGCCCCGGCGCCCGCCCAGGTCGCAGCTCGTCCCGGTAAATAGGCGCCAAAGCGGGACGAATCGCGACCTGGACGACCGACCGGATGCCAAAACGCGACGAATCGCGACCTGGAGCGGCACCCCGCCCCCGGCCCCCGCCGGCGCCTGAGTAACGCCGGACCGAGGAATCGGACCGGGCCGGCAGGCCGAGCCGTCGCCTACTCGGTCCAGATGTCCTTCTGCTCGTCGGGCACCTGTTCACCCTGCGGGATCACCAGCACGGGCCGATGCTGGCGATGCGCCAGGCGGGCGGCCACCGAACCGGTGAAGAACTCGCGGATCGACTCGCCGAGTCCGCGCTTGCGCGTGCCGATGACGATCAGCTCCGCATCGAGCTTGTTCGCGAGCTGCTTGATCGCGAGGGCGGGGTCGCCGACGAGCTGCCGCGCCGTCCACACGATGTCCTCCTTCCCCAGGGCGGACGACACCTCTCGCTGCACGTCCTCGAACTCCGCCACGCCGGCTTCGAGGTTCAGATCGATCGGAGCCGAGTGCACGTAGCCGTCCGGATCCTCGTACGTGACGAAGCGCGTCACATCGACGTGCACCACCACGAGCGGTGCACCGAGGAGCTTGGCGTAGCGCACGGCCTCGGCCAGCACGTGCGGCGGCTGCCCGGGCTGCAGGCCGACGATCACGGCCTTCTGCAGCGCGGCGTTCTGAGCCGCTTCGTCGGATGCTGAGTGCGTGGAATCTGTCATGGCGATCGTTCCCCTCACCGGCCGCAGGACGGCCTCAGGCTCTGGCGTGCGTGCTATCCTGAATGCTACTCTTACCGGCCTCGCGCCGGTGCCGTGAATATCATCGGGCCCCGCACAGCCCGCTGCTGAACTCGTAAAAAGGGGGTCTCGCGCATGGGCCGTGGCCGTCAGAAGGCGAAGCACACCAAGATCGCCCGCGAACTCAAGGCGTACAGTCCTGAGGTGAACTACTCGGCACTCGAGCGTGAGCTCGGGCATCCGACCACCGACAGTGACCAGTACGTCGACAAGTGGGCCGACGAGTACGAAGACGAGGACGAGGACGAGCTCGAGCGAGCCTGATCCGCCTCCCCGCAACACCGTCACCCTGGTCGACGAGCATCCGCTGGCTCGACCAGGGTTTCGTCGTGTCCCGGCGCCTCCCCCGGGCGCGCTGAGCGACGTCGACCGTCACCACGCTCCGCGGCGGCGCTCCCACTCGTCTTCGACGGTACGGCGCCGGCCCGCGAGCATGCCGGCCGGGATGCTCGCGATGAGCACTCCCCCGATCACCACCAGCGGCACGCTCCAGCCTCCGGTCGCGTCGTGCAGGACCCCGACGAGCACCGGGAAGAGAGCAGCGAGCACGTAGCCGACGCTCTGCACGAAGCTCGACAGCAGCACGGCGCTCTCCGGCGTGCGGGAACGGATGCTGATCAGCACGAGCGCCAGCGGGAACAGCAGGCCGACGATGCCGAACAACGCCACCCACAGCCACAGCAGACCCGGCAGCGGGGCGAGCAGCAGGCCGGCGATCCCGACGATGCCGCAGATCGCTCCGGTCAGGAAGAGCGGGCGCGTGGCGTGGAACCTCACCACGAGCACGGGGATGAGCAGCGATGCGGGCAGCCCCATGAACGCGAACAGCGAGAGCAGGAAGCCGGCCGTTCCCGGAGTGACTCCCGCGACGTCGATCACGATCACGGGGAGCCACGCGAACGAGACGTACGCCATGATCGACGATGTGCCGAAGACCACCGCCAGCGCCCACACCAGCGGGATCCGAGCGAGCCGGCCGAACAGACGCCGGCTGGTGGGGGACGTCGCGATCGGCCCCGTGGCGGTGAACACCGGATCGTCCTGAGTCTGCTCGTGCTCCGGCTCGCGGAGCGACTCCGCCGAGCCGGTGGATGCGCGCTGTCGCATCAGCATCACGAGCCAGGGGACGACGCCCGCGGCGGCGAAGACCGCCCACATCGCGAGCGAGAACCGCCAACCCGCGGCATCCGCCACGGGCACGGCGACCAGCGGCGGCACGAACGTCGAGAAGGCCATCGACGTCGTGTACAGCGTCATCATCAGTCCGATGCGATCGGCGAAGTACTTCTTCACCAGCGGCGGCATGAGGATGTTGCCCATCCCGACGCCGGCGAACACCAGCGCCGTCGCGAGCACCAGCCCGACCGAGTCGCCGATCACCCCGCGCAGGACCAGGCCGGCGGCGATCGCCGCCAGGGCGACCACGGTTATCCGCTCGAGCCCCAGCCGCTGTTCGAGGATCGGTGTGAGCAGGCCGAAGACGGCGAAGCACACGGGTGGCAGAGTGCCGATCAGGCCCAGCACGGCTGACGAGAGCGGGAAGTCGGCCGAGATCAGATCGATGACCGGAGAGAGGGATGCCACCGCCGAGCGCAGTGAGAACGCGCACAGCAGGATGCCGAGCACCGCGAGCGCCCGACCGCGCCAGAGCGGCTGAGCATTCACGCCGGCCCGCTTCGTGCGCCCTGTGCGCTGTGGGCGGACGTCACGACGTCTGCGACTTCTCGACCCACTCCAGGTACTCGGGGGTCACGGTGCCGGTGATGTAGCGACCGTCGAAGCAGCTCATGTCGAGATCGGTCAGCTTTGACCCCTCGATGATCGCCGCCTTGAGGTCCTCGACCTCCTGGTAGACGATGCGATCGCAGCCGAGCTCCTCGGCGATCTCGGGAATCGTTCGGTCGTGCGCGATCAGCTCGGCACGCGAGGGCATGTTGATGCCGTACACGTGCGGATGCCGCACGGGCGGCGCCGCCGAGGCGAAGATGACCGACGCGGCACCGGCGTCGCGCGCCATCTGGATGATCTGCTTGCTGGTCGTCCCGCGCACGATCGAGTCGTCGATCAGCAGCACGTTCTTGCCGCGGAACTCGGCCGACATGGCGTTCAGCTTCTGGCGCACGCTCTTCTTGCGCACGGCCTGGCCGGGCATGATGAAGGTGCGGCCGACGTAGCGGTTCTTGTAGAAGCCCTCGCGGTACTCCTTGCCGAGCTTGCGCGCGACCTCCATGGCTGATGGACGCGAGGAGTCGGGGATGGGCATCACGACGTCGATCTCGTCGAGCGGCACGTGCTTGGCGATGGTGTCGGCCAGCTTCTCGCCCATCCGCAGGCGCGACTCGTAGACCGAGACGCCGTTCATCACCGAGTCCGGGCGGGCGAGGTACACGTACTCGAATGCGCACGGGGTCAGCCGCGTGCCGTCGGCGCACTGCCGCGTGAACAGCTCGCCCTCGTTCGTGATGAACACGGCCTCGCCGGGCTCGACCTCGCGAACGACCTCGTAATCCGCGTTCTCGAGCACCAGGGACTCACTGGTGACGACCCACTCGTCGGCGTCGCCGGGCGTCGCCGTCGTGCGGCGGCCCAGGATCAGCGGCCGGATGCCGAAGGGGTCGCGGAACGCGAGAAGGCCGTACCCGGCGATGATCGCGATCACCGCGTACGCGCCCTCGATTCGGGCGTGCGTTCGGGCGACGGCCTCGAAGATGCGCTCGGGGTCGAGGTCGACCGCGGAGGTGGAGGTCTGCAGCTCGTGCGCGAGCACGTTCAGCAGCAGCTCGGTGTCGCTGGAGGAGTTCAGGTGCCGGCGGTCGCGCTGGGCCATGTCGGCGGTGAGCTCACGGGTGTTGGTGAGGTTGCCGTTGTGGATGAGCACGATGCCGTAGGGCGCGTTCACGTAGAACGGCTGCATCTCCTCCTCGTTGGAGGCGGTGCCCTTGGTGGCGTAGCGCACGTGCCCGAGACCGATGTTCCCCAGCAGGGAGCGCATGTCACGGGTGCGGAAGGCCTCGCGCACCATGCCCTCGGCCTTCGCCATGTGCATGACGCCGTTCGGCTCCGCGGTGGCGATGCCGGTGGCATCCTGCCCGCGGTGCTGCAGGAGCAGCAGCGCGTCGTAGATGTCCTGGTTGACGGGGCCGCTTCCGACCATTCCGACGATGCCGCACATGGGGTGTCAGTTCATCCCGTCCGCGTAGGCGCCGACCAGGCGCACAGCTCCACCATCGACGCCCTTGGCGCCCTCTTCGAATTCGCCTTCTGGGCGGGAGTCGGTGCGCACCGTCGCGACCTGCCAGGCGGCGATGCCCTGAGCTCCGATCGCCGCGATCGCCGCATCCTTGTGCTCGTCTGCGACGACGGCGAGGAAGCCGATGCCGAGGTTCCAGGTGCCCTCGGTGTCGATGATCGGGGTGCCCGCGACGTCGGCGAGAACACGGAAGACCGGACTCGGCGACCACGTCGAGCGGTCGACCTCGGCCCAGCTGCCCTGCGGAAGCACGCGAGCGAGGTTCGCGGCGATGCCACCGCCGGTCACATGGCTGAGCGAGTGCACGGCGCCCGCCGGAACGGTGTCGAGGAGCATCAGCAGCGGCGTCGTGTACAGCCGCGTGGGCTCGAGCAGCACCTCTCCCCACGTGGCGCCGAAGTCGGCGGCGTTGTCGCCGTACCCGATCCCGGCGTTCGCGACGATGTGGCGCACGAGAGAGTAGCCGTTGGAGTGCAGGCCGCTGGATCCCAGCGCGATGACGGCGTCGCCGTCCTGCACGCGATCGGCGCCGAGCACGGCATCCGCCTCGACCACTCCGGTCGCCGCTCCCGCGACGTCGTAGTCGCGCGGGCCCAGCAGCCCCGGATGCTCGGCGGTCTCGCCGCCGACCAGCGCGGTGCCGGTCGCGGCGCAGGCCTCGGCGATGCCGCGCACGATGTCGGCGATGCGCTCGGGCACGACCTTGCCGCACGCGATGTAGTCGGTCATGAACAGCGGCTTGGCACCGACCACGACGATGTCGTCGACCACCATGCCCACGAGGTCCTGGCCGATCGTGTCGTGCTTGTCGATGGCCTGGGCGATCGCGACCTTGGTGCCCACGCCGTCGGTGCTGCTCGCCAGCAGAGGACGCGTGTAGCCGAGCAGAGCGCTGGCGTCGAACATGCCCGCGAATCCGCCGACACCGCCGAGAACCTCGGGGCCGTGCGTCGCGCGCACCGATGCCTTCATGAGTTCGACGGCGAGGTCGCCGGCCGCGGTGTCGACGCCGGCCTGAGCGTAGGGGTTGGTGGGGGAGGCTGCCACCCTGACAGCCTACCGGCCCGCGGGTGGGCCGGGCGTCTTCGTTCCGTGCCCGACGCGCGGGCATCACAGCCTGATCCGGTGCACTCTGCTATGATGGGTGGTTGCGCGATGTTCCGCCGATCTCACCGGCGCAGCGCACATCCGGTCGGGGCATGAGTGGCCGGGTCGCACCGATGCGAGTCCAGCGCCCCCGACTGCACCGAGGCGGCAGCGTGCCGCCCGCCACACGAGTCAAGAATCATGAGCAGTATCCACACTTCCGCGCGCCCCGGCGCGCTCCTCTCCCAGCATCCGATGACCGAAGGCGCCGGCCTGGCCTGGCGCCAGGCGGATCACGACGTGTTCGTCGCCACCAACGAGGGCGAGTTCGCCGGCTTCGTGACGGTCGACCGCAATGCGCACGTCGTTCACGACAGCCACAGCCGCCGCATCGGCAGCTACCCGACCCTGGCCGCCGCCCGTCAGGCACTGGTGGATGCCACGCGCCCGCCGTCCCGCCGCCGCGAGCGGCTGCGCCGCCGCATCCTGTCCCGTCGCCGCTGAGCAAGTCTCCCCACCCGGATCCGGACCTCTGGCCACCGCGCCCCGCCCATCGCGGCCCCGCCTTCGACGGATGTGGCGCAACACGCGGCATCCATCCCACGGAGGCGACGATCCGCGCCACATCCACCGACCATCGCGCCCGCGCCGCGCCGCAGACGGGGCCACAGGCGCGTTCGTTCCATACCGTCGGGGACTTCCATACGATGGGGCCATGGTCGACAAGCCGCAGTGGCTGATCCGCGAGGACGCCGGTACCTCGGTGCTGGTCGCGCTCGCGCTGCGCCAGCTGCTGGGCATCCGCACGCCCGAGGACCTGCCGACCCTGCGCGGGCTGGAGGTGCGTCGTCCGGATGCCGCCGACGCCGACGACGCGCTCGAGACCCAGTGGCGCGAGTACTGGGACATGACCGTCGAACCGCGTGCGCACCGCTCGACCGTGCCGCTGGATCTCGTCGACGGATTCGACACCCTCGTGGCGCTTCCGACAGCCGGCGCCGAGGATCTGCGCGACGCGATCGTGCCGCATGCGCCCGCAACCCTGCGGTACGCGCAGGACGCGCACAACCGCTATGTCGAATCGGTCAGCTCGTCGGGCGGCGCGTACCGCGCCTACGCGAGCGCTATCGCCGAGTTCGAGCGCGAAGTGGGGCGCCGCGCGCACTCCTTCGAGCTGAACGTGCAGGTGCTGCCGTTCAGCCAGCGCGGCATCTGGTGGATCGGGGCGCTGAGCGTGGCCGTCACCGACGGACTGCGCAGAGACATCGTGGCGTTCGACGCGGCCATGCGGCCCGTGATCGCCGAGCTCGCCTGATCAGGCCGCGTCGTCCTCTTCGGTGACCCGCTCGTGCTCGACACGCACCACGCGGGCGTGCCGGCGCGCCGCGCGCTCCAGGATGAGCGCGACCACGCCGCCGAGCGCGATGCCGATGGGGACCGTCCACAGCAGCGCGAAGCCGAAGACCTGTCCGGGCGGGTAGACGACGTCGAGGGTCTTCGACGGCTCGTAGCTGCCCACGGCGGTGAGAATGCCGGCGACGATGACGCCCAGCACGACGCCGATCCCCAGGAACACGCCGTAGCGCGGGACCGGCCGGAGGGTGGCCTCGACCGTCTGGTTCACTGTGCTGCGGGACATGCATCCATTGTCCCACGCCACGCCTGGGGGCGGGTCAGCGGACCGCGACGGCCCACGCCCCGACCCCGTTCTCGTTGAAGCCCTCCGCGCCGATCGAGACTACCTGGCCGTCGCCGACGGTGCTTTCGAACCTGACGGCGCCGTCGGCGCAGCGCACCCGCTTCACCTCCGCTCCGGCGTGCGAATCGGTCGTGATGCGGACCTGCGCGTCCATCGTCTCGGCTCCGAAGCACGAGAACTCGATCGTGCCGATGCGAGCGGGCTCGTCGAGGTCGATGCGGACGCCCGAGGGGATGCCCCCGTCCTCTGCGCTCTGCACGTCCGCCGTCTTCGCTGCGAGCCCCGCCATCTGGCCGATGCCGGCATCGGCCAGCTGCCGGCGCTCCAGCCACCGTTGCACGTCGGTGGGATCGGCCGTCTCGGGTGCCGTGCATCCCACCAGGACCGATGCCAGCAGCACCACCGTCCCCACCGCCGCGATCCGTCTCATGCCTCCGACGCTATCGGCTCGGTTGCGGAACCGGGTGGCATACGCGAGACGGATGCGCGTGTGCGTCATCCGGAAACGGGTTCCTCGCGGGCGGCGGCGGGGGGCTCACGGGCGCAGCGGGAGCAGGTCCGACAGGTCGGCGCGGGTGCCGGATGCCAGCACGCGGCCGGCGGCGAGGGCATCCGTCCAGTGCTGCGCGCCCGTCGCGAGGGCGATCCAGGTCGCCGCGTCCATCTCCACGACGTTCGGCGGCGTTCCCCGGGTGTGCCTCGGCCCCTGCACGACCTGCACGGCGCCGAATGGCGGCACGCGCACCTCCACGCTGTTGCCGGGCGCCTTCTCATCGAGCAGCTGCAGAAGATAGCGCACCGCCGTGGCGGTCGTGGCGCGGGATGCGTCGCCGGCCGACACCGCGGTGAGTGCGGCACGGCCGTCGTCGACATCGATCCTGCGGGCGGGCATGACTCCAGGCTACGACCCGGCTCCGGGCGAGCGGGCATAGGCTCGACGGGGATGACGGACACAGCTGAGATGCACGATGCCGACGGCACACTGCGCGGTGCGCGCGCCGAGCTCCTGCACGCCGCGCGCACGGCATCCGGATGGATACCGCAGTACCCGCCGGGCACGACGCGCCCCAACCCCGCCTCGGTGCTCGTCCTGTTCGGACGACTCGACAGTGTCCCTGCTCGCACCGACGATGCCACGGTGGCGGCCGATCTCGACGTGCTGCTGCAGCGCCGAGCCGCCACGCTGTCGTCTCATCCGGGTCAGGTCTCCTTCCCCGGCGGCGGACGCGACGACGCGGATGCCGACGCCGTCGCCACGGCGCTGCGCGAGGCGCAGGAGGAGACCGGCCTGGACCCCGAGGGCGTCGAGGTGCTCGCCTCGCTGCCCGAGATCCCCCTGGCGGTGAGCAACTTCCTCGTCACCCCCGTCCTGGGCTGGTGGCGACGGCCGTCGCGGGTCGCCGCGGTCGACCACGCCGAGACGGTGGAGGTCTTCCGTATTCCCGTCGCCCAGCTGCTCGACCCCGCCAACCGATTCACCTCGGTGCTGCACCGCGACGGCGTGACCTATCGGGGGCCGTCGTTCGAGGTCGACGGCACGGTGGTGTGGGGGTTCACCGCGGGCATCCTGGACGCCCTGTTCGAGGCGACCGGCTGGACGTTGCCGTGGGATTCCGGCCTCGAGCGCCCCGTGACCGTCTGAACCCTCGACGCCGTCGCGACGGTAACCCGCACGAGGGCCGCCGGTAGGCTTGCGGGCATGAAGATCCTCGTCCTCGGTTCCGGTGCGCGCGAGCACGCGATCATCCTCTCCCTGCGCTCGGAGACCACTGAGCACGAGATCTTCGCCGCGCCCGGCAACGCGGGCATCGCCCAGGACGCCACCCTCGTCGACGTCGATCCGCTGGACGGGGCCGCGGTCGCCGCGTTCTCGAACGAACGCGGCATCGACCTGGTCGTGATCGGTCCCGAGGCGCCGCTCGTCGCGGGGGTCGCCGACGTGCTCCGCGAGCGCGGCATCCCCGTGTTCGGGCCGGGAAGGGCCGCCGCACAGCTGGAGGGCTCGAAGGCGTTCGCGAAGAGGATCATGGATGCCGCGGGCGTGCCCACCGGGCGCGCTGTGCGCGCGACGTCCGTCGCCGAGGCGGAGGCCGCGCTCGACGATCTCGGTGCTCCCCATGTCGTCAAGGCCGACGGTCTCGCCGCGGGCAAGGGCGTGATCGTCACCGCCGACCGGGCCGAGGCGCTCGCGCACGCCGAGCACTATCTTCTCTCCGGGCCGGTGCTGGTCGAGGAGTTCCTCACCGGTCCCGAGGTGTCGCTCTTCTTCCTCAGCGACGGCGACACGGTGCGGCCGCTGGCGCCCGCGCAGGACTTCAAGCGCGCGTTCGACGGCGACGGCGGGCCGAACACCGGCGGCATGGGCGCCTACTCTCCACTGCCGTGGCTGACCGAGCAGTTCGGCAGCATCGACGCGTTCGTCGACGAGGTGACCGAGACGATCGCGCTGCCCGTCATCCGCCGGCTCGACGCCGAGGGCACCCCGTTCATCGGCCTGCTGTACGCCGGCCTCATCCTCACCCCCGGCGGCGTGCGCGTGATCGAGTTCAATGCGCGCTTCGGCGACCCCGAGACCCAGGTGGTGCTGCCGCGCCTTCGCACGCCGTTGTCGCAGCTGCTGCTCGCCGCGGCCTCCGGCACGCTGGAGGACCAGCCGCGGCCCGAGTTCGCCGACGACGTCGCGATCACGGTCGTCCTCGCCAGCGAGGGGTACCCCGAGGCTCCGCAGACCGGTCGCATGATCGAGGGACTCGCGCAGGCGGCGTCGGTCGACGGTGTGAAGATCGTGCATGCGGCGACCGCCGGCCCGGATGCTCCCGGTGGTGCGCTCATCGCGACCGGGGGCCGGGTGCTGAACGTCGTGGCGACGGGCTCGGATTTCGCGGATGCCCGGGAGCGCGCCTACGACGCGATCGGCCGCATCGCGCTCGACGGCGCCCACTACCGGCACGACATCGCGGCTCGCGTCGCGGAGTGAGCCCACGCGACGACTCGTCGCGTGGGGATGCCCGGCTCAGACAGGCTTCTCCTGGATGCCCCAGGGCGAGCCGTACCCGGCCGGGGCCGGTGCCGCCAGCAGCTCGAGGAACGGACGCGCGTCGAAAGCCTCGGGCCCCAGGATGCCGGTACCCGACCATGCACCGCGCGCGAGCAGCTCGAGGGCGATGACCGGGTTGATCGCCGTCTGCCAGACGACCGCCTGCGAGCCGTACTCCGCCATCGTCCACTCGTTGTCGGCCACGTGGTACAGGTAGGTCGAACGGGGAGTGCCGTCCTTTCCCGTGCCGCGCACCCAGACCCCGGCACAGGTCTTGCCGCTCATGCGATCGCCGAGGGTGGCGGGGTCGGGGAGCACGGCGGCGACGACGTCGCGCGGAGAGACCTCCACCCCCTTGACGGTGACCTTCTCGGTGCGATCGAGCCCCAGCCTGTTCAGCATCTTGAGGATCTCGATGAACTCGTCGCCGAGCCCGTACTTGAACGTCACGCGCTTGGCCGAGGTCCAGCGCGGCATGAGCAGGACCTCCTCATGCTCCACGTTCACGCACTCCACGGGGCCGATGCCCTCGGGAAAGTCGAAGACCTCGGGCTCGGAGAACGGAGCCGTGGTGAACCAGCCACGATCCTTCTCGTAGATCACCGGCGGGTTCAGGCACTCCTCGATCGTCGTCCAGATCGAGAACGACGGCGCGAAGTCGTACCCGGCGACGACGAGGTTCGCGCCGTCTCGCACGCCGATCTCATCGATCTCCCGGAACAGCTCGTCCTCGGCGTAGCGCGCGAACACGTCTGACAGCCCGGGCTCGACGCCTATGCCGACCACCGCGAGACGCCCGGCATCCGTCCATTCCCGCGCCTTCGCGAACTGCTCGTCGCCGAGCTTGACCCCGGTGAGCTCGAAGGGCCGCTCCGGATGCCTCTGCGACAGACTCATCGCCATGTCGAGGTACACGGCACCGGCGGCGAAGCATCCGTCGAAGATTGGCATGACGAAGCGCGGGTCGACGGCGTTCAGCACGTGGGTCGCACCGTGTTCGCGGATGAGTGCGGCGACGGAGTCAGCCGACGACGCGTCGACCTGTGCCGCAGACAGGCGCTCGTCGCCCATCCCGGCGATGAGCGCCTGAGGCCGGGCGGGATCGTAGTCGGCGACGATCAGGCTCTCGAAGAAGTCGCGGCGCACCGCGATCCGCACGGCCGCCGACCCCACTCCCCCGGCGCCGATGATGAGGATGCGCATGTCAGACCCCTTCGTCCCGTGCATCCGACCCTAGGTGATGCGCACTGTCGAGTCCAGCAGCGAATCGACTCGAAAGCGACGAAATCCGAAGGCTTGCGTGAGTTGAGCCACGATTTCGCCGCCGGAGCGAGCGATCCACGTCGAATCGCAGCGGCTGGCTACAGCTCGATCCAGTACTGGCGCACGCGCGTCGCGGGAGCACTCGCCGCGTCAGCGGGCCGATCGATCGTGTCGTGCAGCACGCCACCGGCACCCTCGATCGTGCGCGAGGAGCCGGTGTTGTCGTCGTCGCAGGTGAGCATGACCCGGTGGTACCCGTTACTGCGGGCCCGATCGAGCACGAGCGCGAGCGCCGCGCGTGCGATGCCACGGCGGCGGCGGGAGGGCCGCACGGCGTAGCCGATGTGCCCGCCATAACTGCGCAGCCACTCGTTCAGCTCACGCCGGAAGGAGATGAAGCCGACGACCTCGTCGCCCTCGGTGATCCAGAAGTAGTCGCAGGGCACGTGACCCTCGGGGAGGGCTGCGCCGGGGCGACCGTACAGCTCGGCCTTGGCCGCGAACGCCTCACAGGCGGCGAGGTCGGGAACGACACCGGCGTCGAGGCCCGCGCCGTCGATGTGCGCTCCGCCGAACTCGGCGACCGCGGCAGCCCAGGAGTCGAAGAGGGACGGCGAGGGAGAAGCGAGCGCGATCGTCATCGGGTCATCCCATCACGTCCGTTCCGCGGTGGCGAAATCCGGCGCTCAGCCTCGGCGCACGTAGTACCAGTTCGCGAGGAACCAGCAGATCACCAGCGCGAGGAACGTCACGATGCTCGCCCAGCGCGAGACCGGGTCGGTATCGACGATCGCGTGCAGCATCAGCTGCGCGGCGCTGACCACCAGCGCGATGACGCCGACGGCAGCGAGGCCCTTCACCGCGGCGGCGCGGTCGCGCTCATCGGCGTACTCCAGCGCGTTCACGCGCTCGAGATCGCCCGAGCCGCCGCGGCGTGCGAGGATCGCGCCGAGACCCCCGCCGATCGCGCCGAGCAGCAGCGCGACGCCCGCGATCGTCTGCCCGAACACGAGGCACAGCAGCGATCCGACCGCGCACACGGCCACCAGCACGGAGTTGACGGGCGACATCGGCCAGCTCAGCCGACGCCGCCGCCGGGCATCCCCGGCCTCGTCATCCATCGACATCGAAGATCTCTTCCACGGTGGAACCGAAGTGGCGCGCCAGGTGCACGGCCAGCGTCAGCGACGGGTCGTAGCGGCCGGTCTCGATCGCGTTGATGGTCTGCCGCGAGACGCCGACCGCCGTCGCCAGAGCCTGCTGCGAGAGGCCGCCCTCCGCCCGGAGCTCCTTGACCCTGCTGCGCACGTCTCCACCGTAGGCGAAGGGGTCCGCACTGTAAAGCACGCTTGACACAAGGGTGGCATGTAAAGCATGCTTGTCATGTCAAACAGGCTTTACATCTCCGGAGGTCCATCATGCAGGAAGCGCTCACCGATTTCACGCAGTCCCTTCCCCTCTGGCTGCAGTGGGCGGGCGTGATGCTCGCAGCCGCGATCCCGTTCATCGAGTCCTACTTCGGCACCCTGATCGGGATCATCGCCGGCGTACCGCTGCCGATCACGCTGCTGGCCGCCGTGCTGGGCAACACCGCATCCATGCTGGCCTTCGTGTTCGCCGCCTCGGCCGCGAGGGCGAAGGTGCTCGCCCGGCGCGCCGCCGGCGAGGCGCCGGCCGAGCCGTCGCCTCGCCGCGAGAAGGTCAAGCGCATGTTCGACCGCTTCGGCGTCCCCGGCGTGAGCCTGCTGGGTCAGACCGTGCTGCCCAGCCAGATCACGTCGGGGATGATGGTGTCCTTCGGCGCGAGCCGCAACGCCGTGATCCTGTGGCAGATCATCTCGATCATCGTGTGGGCGATCATCTTCGCGCTGATCGGCATGGGAGGCGTCGCCCTCCTCCGCTGACGCCGCGCGGCTGCGCGCGCCGCACGGCGGGCATCCGGTTCCGTGCGCTCAGCGCAGCTCCGCCTCGCTCCTGCCGCGGTAGCGGCCGATGAAGAGGGATGCCACGAGCGCGACGCCCATCACGCAGGCGGGCAGCAGCATCGTCTGCGCCATGCCCGCCGAGAAGCCCTCGGCGATCGCATCGGGCATCTTCCCCCCGCCGCCGAGACCCGCGGGCGCCTGGTCGAGACCCGGCAGGTTCGCCTCGAGACGCGCCTGCATGAAGGCGGCGATCGCCGACGAACCGACCACCGAGCCGATGGTGCGCGTGGTGTTGTAGATGCCCGCGCCGGCGCCGGCCTGGCGCGGCGGCAGGTTGCGGGTCGCCTCGGTGGCGAGCGGTCCCCACATGCCGGCGTTGCCGATGCCCAGCAGCGCCGAGGGCAGCAGGAACATCCAGGTCGGGGTGTCCACGTTCATCAGCGACGCGTTCCACAGCACGCCGCCGGCGACGAAGAGCAGACCGGGCACGAGGATGAATCGCGGGTCGACACGGTCGAGCAGGGATCCGGCGAGGGGCGCGAGCGCACCCGAGATCACCGCCATCGGGATCATCAGCAGCGCGGATTCGGTCGGCGTGAGTCCGCGCGCCAGCTGCAGGAAGAACATGAAGGGCAACGACATGCCGGTCACCGTGAAGCCCACCGCGGCGATGCCGAGGTTCGACGCCGAGAAGTTGCGATCGCGGAACAGCGCGAGGGGCACGAGCGCCTCGCTCTTCGTCCTCCACTGCTGCAGCACGAACACGATCAGCAGCACGACGCCGGCGCCGATCAGTCCCCACACCGAGATCGGGCCCGTGATCGTGCCCCAGTCGTACTTCTCGCCCTCCTGCAGGCCGAAGACGATGAGGAACAGCGACACCGCGCTCAGCACCACACCGACGACGTCGAAGCGGTGCGGATGCGTCTGGAGCCTCGGCACGAGCACCCACGCCATCACGAAGGCGACGACGCCGACGGGGACGTTGATGAAGAAGATCCACTCCCAGCCGAGCCCGTCGACGAGCACACCGCCCAGCAGCGGACCCACCAGGGTGGCGACGCCGGCGGTGGCGCCCCACAGGCCCATGGCGGCGCCGCGGCGCGCGGGCGGGAACGTACGGGTGATCACGGCCATGGTCTGCGGCGTCATGAACGCCGCCCCCAGCCCCTGCACGGCGCGCGCGGCGATCAGCCCCTCGAGCGTCGTCGACAGGCCGCACCACAGCGAGGACGCCGTGAAGATCACGAGCCCGATCAGGTAGATGTTCTTCGGTCCGAAGCGGTCGCCCAGGCGTCCCGTGATCAGCAGCGGCACGGCGTAGGCGAGCAGGTAGGCGCTGGTCACCCACACCACGTTGTCGAGGTTGTTGGTCTCGGGGTCGAGTGCCGCCTTGATGGCCGGGTTCGCGACGGACACGATCGTCGTGTCGACGAGGATCATGAAGAACCCGATCACGAGCGCCCAGAGTGCGGGCCAGGGACTCTTCGGCTTGTGTCCGTGCGCGTATGTCCCCGTGGAGGGTCCGCGCGTATCGGCAGGCGACGAGGATGAGGGGGAGTCGGTCACCCGGTAACGCTACACCGGGACGCGCGCGCGCCCGCGAGTGGGAGGATGTACCCGTGAGCGAAGCACAGAGCATCCCCGGCTGGCGGCACATCTACTCCGGAAAGGTGCGCGACCTGTACGCGTCGGAGGATCCGGGCGACACCCGCATCCTCGTCGTCGCCTCCGACCGGGTGAGCGCATTCGACCACGTGCTCTCCCCCGGCATCCCGCAGAAGGGCGAGCTGCTGACGAGCCTGAGCACCTGGTGGTTCGGCAAGCTGGCCGACGTGCCCAACCACATCGCCGAGGGCGAGATCCCGGATGCCGTGGCCGGGCGCGCCATGCTCGCGATGGCCCTCGAGATGCTGCCCATCGAGTGCGTGGTGCGCGGATACATCACCGGCACGGGCTGGGCCGAGTACGTCGATCGAGGCACGGTCTGCGGCATCCCCCTTCCCGCCGGCCTCAAGAACGGCGACCGCCTGCCCGAGCCGCTGTTCACCCCCGCCTACAAGGCGCCCATGGGCGAGCACGACGAGAACATCACCTTCGAGCGGGTCGTGGAGTTGGTCGGCGCCGAGCGCGCGTCGCAGCTGCGGGACACGTCGCTGTCGCTGTATCTCCGCGCCGCGGACGTCGCCGAGCAGAAGGGGCTGATCCTGGCCGACACCAAGTTCGAGTTCGGCACGGATGCCGAGGGCACGCTGCGCGTCGCCGACGAGGTGCTCACCAGCGACTCCTCCCGCTACTGGGATGCCCAGAGCTGGCGTACCGGCACGACGCCCGAGGAGCGCATGGCCAGCTTCGACAAGCAGATCGTGCGCGACTGGCTCGCCGACAACTGGGACAGGCAGGGCGAGCCGCCCGCGCTGCCCGAGGAGATCGTGGCGCAGACCGCCGCGCGCTACCGCGAGCTCATCGAGCGCCTCGCGGGCTGAGCGCGCCCCACGGGGGCGATAGTGTTTCCTCGGCGCTGAGCTTGTCCCGACCGCGCCGTCCGATCCCCGAGGAGCCCCCATGCCGCTGTGGAACATCCACGGCAACGGTCGCACTGTCGCGCCCGGCGCCGTCGTCCGTCCCGACGAGAGACTGAATTGGCCCGCCACGATCGCGATCGGCGTGCAGCACGTCGTCGCCATGTTCGGCGCCACGTTCCTCGTGCCGATCCTCACGGGCTTCCCGGTGCCCACGACGCTGCTGTTCAGCGGCGTCGGGACGATCCTGTTCCTGCTGGTCACGCGCAACAAGCTGCCCAGCTACCTGGGCTCGTCCTTCGCGTTCATCGCCCCGGTCACCGCGGCCACCGCATCGGCGAGCATGAACTCGGCACTCGCCGGCATCGTCGCCGTCGGCGTGCTGCTCGCGATCATCGGCGTCGTCGTGCACACCGTCGGCGTGCGCTGGGTCGACCGCTTCCTGCCGCCGGTGCTCGCGGGCACGATCGTCGCGCTGATCGGGTTCAACCTCGCCGGCGCCGCCCGCGGCAACTACGAGGTGTCCCCGTACACGGCGACCTTCACCCTGGCGATCACCATCCTCTTCGCCGTGGTCTTCCGCGGCTTCCTCGGTCGCATCTCGATCTTCCTCGGCGTGATCGCCGGGTACGTCTTCGCGGCGGTACGCGGCGAGCTCTCGATCCCGAACCCTCTGCTCGACGGCAAGACACCCCTGGAGCTGATCGACGAAGCCGCCTGGATCGGCCTGCCGGAGTTCCACTACCCCGACTTCGCCGCGCCCGGCACGTGGTCGGCGATGGCGATGTTCCTGCCCGTCGTGCTCGTGCTGATCGCCGAGAACGTCGGCCACGTGCGCGGTGTCGCCACCATGGTCGAAGATCCCGCGATCAACAGGCAGACCGGCAAGGCGCTGATCGCCGACGGCGTCTCCACCTCACTCGCCGGGTTCTTCGGCGGCTCGGGAACCACCACCTACGGCGAGAACATCGGCGTGATGGCATCCACTCGCGTCTACTCCACCGCGGCGTACTGGGTGGCCGGCATCACCGCGATCCTGCTGAGCATGTCGCCCAAGTTCGGCGCCGTGATCAACTCGGTGCCCGCCGGCGTGCTCGGCGGCGTCACCACAGCGCTGTACGGTCTGATCGGCGTGATCGGCATCAAGATCTGGGTGGACAACCGGGTCGACTTCTCGCGCCCGGTCAACCAGTACACGGCGGCCGTGGGCCTGATCGTCGCGGTCGGCGGATTCATGATCAAGGACACCGAGTCCGGCTTCGAGCTGGGCGGCATCGTCCTCGCCACCATCGGGGCGATCCTCATCTACCACCTGGGCAACCTCATCGCCCGGCTGCGGCGGTCGGGTGCCGACGACCCGAAGCCGCTCGAGGCGGTGGGCCCGCTCGGGGGAGATCCGGCCTGATCCGGACCGGCGACACTGTCAACCCCGTGTCGCCGGTCGCCGCGCGGCTCTAACGTCATTCGACATGGAAGACCTCGTGCAGCGCGACGCCGCAGACCTCGACCGGCTCAGTGACATCGCCCGCAGCCGCGGGCTGCGGATCGCCGTGGTCGAGTCGCTCACCTCGGGCAACCTCGCGGGTACGGTCGGCGCGGCCGGAGAGGCCGCCGAGTGGTTCGCGGGCGGCGTCGTGGCGTACATGACCGACGTGAAGGAGCAGCTGCTGGGCCTTGAGCACGGCACCGATCCCTGTTCGGCCGACTGCGCGGAGCAGCTCGCCCGTGGAGCGCGCGCGCTCTTCGACGCCGACCTCTGCGTGTCCACGACGGGGGTGGGCGGCCCTGGACCCGACGACGGTCACCCGCCGGGGACCGTGTACCTCGGATGGGCCACCCGGAAGCAGGTGGGGCATCGTCACCTGCGCCTGGACGGCGGGCCCGAGGAGGTGCTCGCCGCGACGGTCACGGCCGCCGTTCGGATGCTGACCACGCACGCCGCAGAGATCTGACCGGCTGCGGCCCGCATCCGGTCTCGGGTCACTTCAGGTCCGCCCGCGTCCCACAACCGGCGGGTGCGGACCCCGGGCACACGCCACTAGTGGGACACAGGACCGGGGAGATCCCAGCACCGGCGGGTGCGGACCCCGGACAGCCACCACTTGTGGGACACGTGGATGGCTGGGCCGGCACCGGCGGGTCGCCGGTCTCAGGCGATCCGGCCGATCACGGCATCCGCGGCGACCGTGGCACCCACCTCGACCGCGTGCGTCAGGGATCCGGCGCGCTGAGCGGTGACGGGGGTCTCCATCTTCATCGCATCCAGCACCGCCACGGCGTCTCCCTCCCCCACCGTCGCACCGTCGTCGGCGAGCCAGCGCACCAGTGTCCCCGGAGCGGGGGCGCGCAGGTCGGCCGGGTCGGCCTGCGCCGGCGCGGGGGCGGATGCCGCGGCGCCGGCGAACCCCGCGAGCAGCGCCGTGGGAACGCCGAGCGTCACGCGACGGCCGTCGATCTCGACGGGGAAGCGCTGCAACCCGGCATCTTCCATGGGCGCCGGCCGCAGCTGCGGCTCGAGTCGCGGCAGCAGGGCGCTCTCGATCCATTGGGTGTGCACGGCGAAGCCGTCCGTCGCGAACTCGGGCTGCTCGATCGCCAGCCGGGCGAAGCCGATCACGGTCGCCGGCCCCTCGACGGCGAGCTCGCGCAGGGCTCGGCGAGCACGGACGAGCGCCGCGTCGCGCGAATCGGCGAACACGATGAGCTTGGCGATCATGGAGTCGAAGGCGGGCTGCACGGCATCCCCGGCTTCGATGCCGCTGTCCCAGCGCACCCCGGGCCCGCCCGGCACCCGCAGAACCGCGACCGCGCCCGGGCTGGGCAGGAATCCGCGGCCGGGGTCCTCGGCGTTGATGCGGAACTCGAACGCGTGCCCGCGCGGCTCGGGAGTGCCACTGAGCGAGGTGCCCTCGCCGAACGCGATGCGGAACTGCTCGCGCACGAGATCGACGCCGGCGACCTGCTCGGTGACGGGATGCTCCACCTGCAGGCGCGTGTTCACCTCGAGGAAGGAGATCGTGCCGTCGGCGGCGAGCAGGAACTCGACGGTGCCTGCGCCGCGGTAGTCGACCTCGGCGCAGATGCGGCGGGCGGCCTCGTGGATCGTCTCGCGCTGTCGTTCCGTCAGTCCGGGGGCGGGGGCCTCCTCGATGAGCTTCTGGTTGCGGCGCTGCAGGGAGCAGTCGCGGTCGCCGACGGCGATCACCCCGCCGTGCCCGTCGCCGAGCACCTGCACCTCGATGTGGCGCGGGCTCTCCAGGAACCGCTCGACGAAGCACTCGCCGCGGCCGAAGGCGACGATGGCCTCGCGGGTGGCGGCGTCGAACGCCTCGGCGACCTCGCCGAGCTCGCGCACGACCTTGATGCCGCGCCCGCCGCCACCGAAGGCCGCCTTGATCGCGATCGGGACCCCGTGCTCCTCGGCGAAGGCGACCGCCTCGGCCGGGCCGGAGAGTGGCTCGTCGGTGCCGGCGGCGAGAGGAGCCCCCACGCGCTGGGCGATGCGGCGCGCGGTCATCTTGTCGCCGAGCGCCTCGATGCTCTCCGCAGACGGTCCGATCCAGATCAGCCCCGCGTCCTCGACCGCGCGGGCGAAGGCGGCGCTCTCGGACAGGAAGCCGTAGCCGGGATGCACGGCGTCGGCGCCGCTGCGGCGGGCCGCGTCGAGCAGCGAATCGATCGACAGATAGGTGTCCGCCGCGGTGGCGCCCCCGAGCCCGACGGCTTCGTCAGCCAGGCGCACGTGCAGGGCGTCGGCATCCTGGTCGGCGTATACCGCGATCGACATATATCCGGCTTCGGCGCAGGCGCGGATCACCCGCACGGCGATCTCGCCGCGATTGGCGATCAGGATCTTGGTCATGACGTGCTCTTCTCGGCGATGATGCGGAAGCGGACGCGCGCCCCCGGGGGCAGCTGACCGGCGAGATCCAGGCAGCGGTCGGTGAGGGCGCCGATGATCGGATACCCGCCGGTGAGCGGGTGGTCGGGCAGGAAGAGCACGGGCTGGCCGTCGGGCGGAACCTGGATGGCACCGTTCACCGCCCCCTCGCTGGGCAGCTCGCCGGCGACGGCGCGCTCCAGCGGCACGTCTCCGTGCAACCGGATGCCCACGCGGTCGGAGCGCGGCGTGACGGCCCACTCCTGGTCGGCGAGGGTCTGCAACGCCGCAGCGGTGAACCACTCGTCACGCGGTCCGAGAGTGATGTCGAGCACGACGGTCTCGCCGGGGACGGGCAGCATGCGCGCCTGCGGGAACGGGTCGACGGCGTGCGGGGCCTCGCCGCCGACCTCGACCACGTCGCCCGCGGTGAGCGGCGCGGGGCCGAGGCCCGCCAGGGTGTCGGATGCCACGCTGCCGAGCGCGGCGTGCGCCACGAGACCACCGCGGACCGCGATGACATGCCGCAGCCCTGCACCGGGATGCGCGAGCACCAGCTCATCTCCGTCGACGACCGCGAACGGAGCGCCGTGCCGGACCGTGCGCTCCACGCCGGCGGCATCCGTCAGCGCCAGCTCGCCCGCGGCTCCCGCCACCGCCGCGACGCCATCGCCGTGAAAGCGCAGCACGGCTCCGCCGACGCTCTCGAGCACGGCCGCGTCCGGGCGGTTGCCGACGGCTCGGTTGGCGTCGCGCAGCGCGGTGCGGTCGGCGATGCCGGATGCCGAGACGCCGAGCGCCGCGTGCCCGTACCGCCCGAGGTCCTGCACGAGCAGCTGCAGTCCCGGCCGGACCACCTCGACGCCTCGCGCGTCGGCATCCGCCGCCCGGGGAGCCGAACTCCGCTCCGGACCGCCTGCCGCCGCACCGAGGCCGCCCTGTGTCTCCCGCGCGGCGCGTTCGAAGCGCACCAGGGTGCCCGGCGAGAGCAGCGCGGGCGGCTCGCGATCGATGTCCCACATCACGGCGTCGGTGCGGCCGATGAGCTGCCAGCCGCCCGGGCTCTCCCGCGGGTACACGCCGGTGAAGTGCCCGGCGAGTGCGACCGAGCCCTCGGGCACGCGGGTGCGCGGCGAGGAGCGGCGCGGCACGTCGAAGAGCGGGTCGTCGCCGACTGTGTAGCCGAAGCCGGGGGCGAAGCCCGAGAACGCGACCTGCCATCCGGCGGCGAGGTGCCGGTTCACGACCTCCTCGGCCGAGACGCCGAGCAGCGTCGCGACCTCGTCGAGGTCCTCGCCGTCGTACCGCACGGGGATCGTCACCTCACGGGTGTGCGGCACGTGCTCCGCATCCACCCGCGTGGTCTCGAGCATCGCCGCCAGCTCGTCCGCGGACACCCGCAGCGGGTCGAACCGCACCAGCACGGTGCGGGCACCGGGGATGCGTTCGACCACGCCCGGCACGCCGTCCCAGGCGAGGTTCAGGCGCATCGCCTCGTCGAGGTCAGCGGCCTCGACGAGCAGGGCGCGGTCGGATGCGGTAAGGATGCGCATCAGACGCCGTGCTCCGCGCCGGGCGCGTCGGTGACGAACATGCGGCCGCGGCCGTCGGCCGCGCGCGCGGCGATCAGCTGCTCGAAAGTGGCGACGACCGTCATCTCACACCCCGGCGCCGGAACCCGCGAACGGGGCGATGGTCACGCCGGCCGCCTGCAGCATCCGCCTCGTCTCCGCGGCCATCGCGATCGCACCGGCGCTGTCGCCGTGCACGCAGATGGACTGGGCGTCCACCCGCACGTCGGTGCCGTCGATCGCGCGGATCACGCCGGTCTCGGCGAAGCGCACCATCCGCTCGGCGACGGCGACGGGATCGTGCAGCACGGCACCCTCCTGGGTGCGCGAGACGAGCTGCCCGTCGGGCTGGTAGGCGCGGTCGGCGAACGCCTCGGCGGCGACCTGCAGGCCCGCCCTCTCCGCGACCTCCAGCACCACGCCGCCGGCGAGGCCCAGCAGCACCAGGCGCGGGTCGATGGCCTTGACGGCGGCGACGACGTCGCCCGCCTGCCGCTCGTCGCGCGCGATCGTGTTGTACAGCGCGCCATGCGGCTTGACGTACGCGACCGCGCCGCCGACCGCTCGTGCGAGTCCCTCGAGCGCGCCGAGCTGATACTCGACATGCGCCTGCAGCGTGGCCGAGTCGATCTCGACGTTCGTGCGCCCGAAGTTCTCGTAGTCGCGGTAACCGGGGTGGGCGCCGATCACCACGCCGCGGCGCACCGCGTCGGACAGGGTCTCGCGGATGCCCTCGGGGCTGCCCGCGTGGAAACCGCACGCCACGTTCGCGCTCGTGACGATGCCGAGCATGGCGGCGTCGTCGCCGACGATCCGCTCGGGGGTGTTCTCGCCGAGGTCCGAGTTCAGGTCGATGGATGCCACGTCATGCTCCGTTCGCTGTGCGCCTGTCGTTCACGATGCCACGTCCGCCCGCTCACGCCCCGATGCCGAGGAACGCGAAGATCGGGCCGATCGAGACGACGCCCATGTACCAGGTGAGCGCGGTCACGAGTGTGCCGGCGATGAGCAGCACGAGCGGGTACCTCCTGGTGCCGAGCAGGTCGCGGCGGAACCAGCCGATGTACATGAACACGGTCAGGCCGATCGGCAGGATGAGTCCGTTGAAGCCGCCGACGAACACGAGGATCGCGGCCGGTGCGGTGCCGATCAGCAGGTACACGATCAGCGACACGACGATGAACCCGACGGTCGCCCACTGCAGCGACCAGCCGCCGAGGAATCGCCGGTGGAAGCCGGAGAGGAACGAGGCCGAGGTGTAGGCGGCGCCGATCACCGAGCTGAGGGCCGCGGCCCAGAAGATCGCGCCGAAGATGCGCAGGCCGGCGTCGCCGAGCACGGCGCCGAACGCCTGGCCGGCGGGGTTGGCCGCCTGACCCGACAGGTCGAGGGTGACGCCGGATGCCACGACCCCGAGGATCGCGAGGAAGAGGACGTAGCGCATGATGCCGGTGACGAGAATGCCGTTCGCGGCGGCGCGCATGACCGGGCCGGCGTGCTCGGGCCCGGTGTGCCCGGAGTCGAGGTAGCGGTGCGCACCGGAGTAGGTGATGTAGCCGCCCACCGTCCCGCCGACGATCGTGGTGATCGTGGCGAAGTCGATGTCGTCGGGGATGATCGTCTGACGCAGGGCGTCGCCGACCGGGGGCTGCGCGACGACCGTGACGATCACGGTCATCACGATCATGCCGACACCGAGCACGACGAGCACGACGTCCATCACGCGCCCGGCGCGCTTGATGAGGAAGATGATGATCGCCAGCGCTCCGGTGAGCAGTCCGCCGAGCTTCGGGTCGACGCCGAGCAGCGCGTTCAGGCCGAGCCCGCCGCCGGCGATGTTGCCGATGTTGAACGCCAGCCCGCCGACGATCACCAGCACGGCGATGACGTGGCCGGAGAACGGGATGGCGCTGTTCGCCAGCTCGCCGGCGCGCTTGCCGGAGGAGGTGATCATGCGCCACACGTTGAGCTGCACGGCGATGTCGATGATCACCGAGACGAGGATCGCGAAGGCGAAGGCCGCGCCCATCTGCGCGGTGAAGGTGGCGGTCTGGGTGATGAAGCCGGGGCCGATGGCGGAGGTCGCCATGAGGAAGATGGCGCCGATGACGGCGCTGCGGCCGACGCGCTTCTTCGCGCCGGCCAGTCTCGCCTCGTCCTCGGCGGAGAGCGGTGCAGTGTTCTGCTCGGACATGAGGGGTGTTCCCATCGTCGTTGGTGGGTGTCGGATGAAACGAGTGTAGAACACATCGACATAAATTGTTCAACAATCTTTCGCGATGCCCCCGCGGCCGCCTACTCTGTGGTTATGCCCACCCGCGCGCCCCTCGCCGACATCCTGCGCGAGCGCATCATCGACGGCGACTTCGCCCCCGGTTCGCGGCTGTCGGAATCCGCCCTCGCCGAGCAGCTCGAGGTGTCGCGGAACACCCTCCGCGAGGCCTTCCGGGTGCTCGCCGAGCAAGGACTGATCGAGCACGTTCCGCACCGCGGCGTCTCGGTCGCCTCGCCCACGATCGCCGACGTCATCGACATCTACCGCGCGCGGCGCGTGATCGAGTGCACGGCGTTGAGGCAGTCCGAGCCCGAGCATCCGGCGGTTCAGCTGATGCGCGACTCCCTCGCGGAGGCCGAGGCGAATCTTCCGGCCGAGGACTGGCGACGCGTCGGCAGCGCGAACATGGCCTTCCACGACGCGATCGTCGCCCTGTCCGACAGCCCGCGTCTGGCCCGCACGTACCGCGACGTGGCCGCCGAGCTGCGCCTGGTGTTCCTCGAGATCGACGACCCGCGGGCCCTGCACGAACCGTTCGTGCGCAAGAACCGCGTGGTCCTGACGGCGCTGCTCGAACGCGGGCCGGCGGCCGCCGCGGAAGAGCTGGAGCGCTACCTCATGGCATCCGAGCGGACGGTCCTGGGCGCTTTCACCCGCATGGGCAAGGCTTAGCCGCAGCATCCGGCGTCGGATCCGCCGTCGAGCACACGGCTCGCGCCCGACGGACGGCGTCCGCTCAGACCGCGGGGGCCGAACCGCGCACGACCAGCTCGGTCGGCATGATGGTCAGCGGCGGGGGCTGATCGCCGGCGAGCAGGTCGACGATGACCCCGGCGAGCAGCTCGCCCTGCTCGAACATGGGCTGGCGCATGCTGGTGAGCTCGTACGCCTCGGCGAGCGGCGAGTCGTCGAAGCTCACGATCGCGATGTCCTCCGGAACCCGCAGCCCCGCCCCGCGCAGCACGCCGATCGCACCGCGCGACATCAGGTCGCTGGCGATGAACAGGGCATCCGGGATCTCCGGCTGCCCGAGCAGCTCCAGCGCGGCCTGGGCACCGCCCTGCTCGCTGAAGTCGCCGTCGACCTCCCCGGCGGACTCGAGACCCGCCTCGGCCAGCGCCGCGAGGAACCCGTCGCGCCGGTCGACGCCCGACGACATCGTCAGCGTTCCCGTGATCGTCGCGATGCGCCGCCGCCCGAGGTCGATCAGGTGCCGGGCCGCGTCGGCCGCCGCCCGCACGTTGTCGACGTCGACGATGATGTCGCTGTCGCGGGGTTGCGACGGGCGCCCGCCGAACACGACAGGCACGGCGTCGGCGATGCTGCCGACGAACGAGTCGCTGGCGTGATGCGACACGATGATCGCGGCATCCACCCCGCCGTTGCGCACGAAGCGCACCATCTTGCCGCCGGGGTCGTCGCTCGCGATCAGCAGGTTGAGGATGTAGTCCGAGTCAGCCAGCCGGGCATTGATGCCGGCCACGACGGATGCGAGGAACGGGTCACCGAAGAAGCGCGTGGTGTCTTCGGGGACGACGAGACCGATCGCGTGGGTCTGCCTGCTCGCGAGCGAGCGGGCGGCGCGGTTGGGGGCATAGTTCAGCTCGGCGATGGCCTTCTGCACCGCGGCGAGCGCCTCGGCGCTCACGGCCGTGGAGCCGTTCACGACACGGGAGACGGTCGACCGCGAGACGCCCGCGAGCGCGGCGACCTCTTCGATCGTGGATCGGGGCATCGGGTACTCGTTTCGACGGGCGCGGGCTCGAGGCCCCGCGGGGTCAGATCGCGCGGGCGGCGATGATGCGAGCGTACTCCCGCCCGCTCGCCTTGATCGTGCGCTCCTGGGTGCCGTAGTCGACGCGCACGAGGCCGAAGCGCTTGGCGTAGCCCCAGGCCCACTCGTAGTTGTCCAGCAGCGACCAGTAGAAGTACCCGCGCACGTCGGCGCCCTGGTCGATGGCATCCCTGGTCGCGGCGATGTGCGCGCGCAGGAACTGCACCCTGTCGTCGTCCGCCACCTCGCCGTCCGCCGCGACGACGTCGGCGTAGGCGACGCCGTTCTCGGTCACGTACAGGGCGACGTCGGGGGCGTACTCCTCGCCCACGCGCACCAGCAGGCGGGTGAGCCCCTCGGGCTGCACCTCCCAGCCCATGTCGGTACGGGGCAGGCCGCGCTCGACCCAGTGGATGCCCTCGTCGGACGGGAAGGGCGAAGCGGTGACGCGCTGCTGGCCCTCGGTCTCGTGCGGATTGCCCTCGGCGCCGGGCTGCGGATGTCCCGACAGCAGCTCGCCGTGGTAGTAGTTGATGCCCAGCGCGTCGAGCGGACTGGAGATCACGTCGAGGTCATCGGGCCGCACCGCCTGCTGCCAGGTCGCGACGGCCTCGGGGTCGACCTCGCGGATGTCGCGCACGATGTCGGCCGGATAGCTGCCCCGGAAGATCGGATCCAGGAACCAGCGGTTGAACTGGCCGTCGATGCGCCGCGCGGCGTCGACGTCGAGGGGGTCGGCGGGGTCGGCCGCATCGGCGACGGTGAGGTTCAGCGTGATGCCCAGATCGAGCTCGGGCGCGCGCTCGCGCAGCGCCTGCACGGCGCGCCCGTGCGACAGCAGCAGGTGATGGGCGGCGAGCAGTCCGTCGCGGATGCTGGTGCGGCCCGGCGCGTGCACGCCCGCGGTGTAGGAGAGGAACGACGAGCACCACGGCTCGTTCATGGTGGTCCAGTGCTGCACGCGGTCGCCCAGTGCGTCGTGCACGCTGAGCGCGTAGTCGGCGAAGCGGTCGGCGATGTCGCGGTTCGTCCAGCCGCCCTGCTCCTCGAGAGCCTGCGGCATGTCCCAGTGGTGCAGCGTCAGCCAGGGCACGATGCCGGCCTCGAGCAGCTCGTCGACCAGGCGGCTGTAGAAGTCGATGCCCTGCGGGTTCACCGCTCCGCCGTCGGGGCGCACGCGCGACCAGGAGGTGGAGAACCGGTAGGTCTGCAGGCCCAGCTCACGCATGAGCGCGACGTCTTCGCGGTAGCGGTGGTAGTGGTCGCACGCGATGTCGCCGTTGTCGGCGTTCACGACCGCGCCCGGCACGCGGGCGAAGGCATCCCAGATGGATGCGGTGCGGCCGTCCTCGAAGGCCGCGCCCTCGATCTGGTAGGCGGCCGTGGCCGCGCCGAACAGGAAGCCGTCGGGAAAGGAGCGGGTCATGCAGAACATCATGCCACGAGTTGCGGGAGCGCTCCCACGACGGAGCGCAGCGGGCTCCCGGACCGGTCGGATAGCCTTGGCTGGTGAATCCCGAACTGGCGCGCGCCGAGGCACTGATCCGCTCCATCCCGGACTATCCGAGTCCCGGCATCCTCTTCCGCGACATCACTCCGCTGCTGGCGGATGCCGCGGCGCTGCGCGCCACCACCGAGGCGCTCGTGGCGCCGTTCGCCGGCTCCTTCGATGTGGTGGCCGGCGTCGAGGCCCGCGGATTCATCCTCGCCGGCGCGGCGGCCATCACGGCCGGCACCGGCCTGGTTCCGATCCGCAAGGCCGGCAAGCTGCCCCGGCCCGCGGCATCCGTCGACTACGCGCTCGAGTACGGCACCGCCACCATCGAGATGCACGACGACCTGCCCAGCGGAACCCGCATCCTGCTCATCGACGACGTGCTCGCCACGGGCGGCACGCTCGCCGCCGGGCGCCGGGTGATCGAGGAGCTCGGGTACGTCGTCGCGGGCATCAGCGTGCTCTTCGAGATCAACGGACTCGGCGGCCGCGACGTCATCGGCGACCTGCACACCGTGTTCCGCTCCGCCTGACCCCCTCGGGCAGGGCGGCGGCGGGGATCAGCGGGTGCGCGGGGCGGGAGGGCGGGCGATGTCGGCCGGAGCGCTGCCGTTCTCGATCGCCGAGCGGACGGATGCCGCGGCGTGCGCCAGACTGCTCACCGCGACGAGCTGCTTCGCGCGTGCGTTGACCGCGACAAGCATCCGCGTGGCGACCTCGTCCGGCGATCCCTCCGGGCCCAGCGCGGCGACGTTGCGGCCGGCGAGCGGCTCCAGCGCGTCTGCGTACGCCATCAGCTCGTCGACGTCGTAGTCCAGTCCCACCTCGGATGCCTGGGCGAGCGCGAACGCCATGCCGCGCTCGGCCGCACCGGGGTATCCGCGCCAGTCGCGTCGACGCATCAGCTCGTGGGTGCGCTCGCGGTACTCGTCGTACGCCGGATCGGACGCGATGTCCTCGGGGACGCCGAGGGCGAGGGCCTGGCACGCGTTCATCACTTCGATCGTCGTGACGCCGTCGGTGTCGATCAGCTCGGTGAGCCCGCGAATGGCCTTCGTCGACGCATCGTAGAGGTCGCGCAGCACGATGATCAGCCGAACGCGGTGCGCGTGCCGATCGTCGTAGACGGCGGTGGTGCGGTTGCGCAGGCGTCCGGGGGGAAGGATGCCCACCCGGATCCAGTGCTTGAGCGTCGTCGTGCTCACGCCGGTCTCACGCGACAGCCCGCTGAGTTTCATGCTTCCCTCCCGCACACGCGATCGTGTCTCCTTGGAGAGCATCGGGTCGGCGCACTCTCCACGATGCGCACATCGTGCGAAGACTCTAGCCTGCTGTCCCAGGGGACCGCTGTCCGCATGGGACGCCACGCGCGCAGCACTTCGAGGCGGGGACCCTCGACATTCCGAGGTATGGGAGCCTCGGCGGGCCCGGGTGGAGCAGCGGGGGGTGCATCCTCCACCCGGGCCGCTGACCCCGCACGCGATCGCATAGAATCGCAGCTATGCCCACCATCGTCGTCGACGTCATGCCCAAGGCCGAACTGCTCGACCCGCAGGGGAAGGCCGTCTCGGGCGCCTTCGCCCGTCTCGGCGTCGACAGCTTCAGCCAGGTCCGCATCGGAAAGCGCTTCGAGCTCACCGTCGACGGCGAGGTCACCGACGAGCTGCTCGCCGAGGCGCGCCGTGTCGCCGAGGACGTGCTGTCCAACTCCGTGATCGAAGACGTCGTGGGCGTCGAGGTCGCGCAGTGACCGCACGCATCGGGGTCATCACCTTCCCCGGTTCGCTTGACGACCGCGATGCGCAGCGCGCCGTGCGCATCGCCGGCGCCGAGCCCGTCGCCCTGTGGCACGGCTCGCACGACCTCGAAGGCGTGGACGCCCTCGTGCTTCCCGGCGGCTTCAGCTACGGCGACTATCTGCGCTCCGGCGCGATCGCGGCCCTCTCGCCGATCATGGCCGAGGTGAAGGACGCCGCCGCCAAGGGCATGCCGATCCTCGGCATCTGCAACGGCTTCCAGATGCTCGTCGAGGCGCACCTGCTTCCCGGCGGCCTGATCCGCAACGACCATCAGCACTTCGTGCGGCGCGACCAGAAGCTCACCGTCGAGAACGCCGACACCGCCTGGACCAGCGCGTTCGAGCAGGGCCAGGAGATCGTCATCCCGCTCAAGAACGGCGAGGGGGGCTACATCGCCGCCGACGACACTCTCGACCGGCTCGAGGGAGAGGGTCTGGTCGCGTTCCGGTACGCGGGTGTGAACCCGAACGGGTCGCTGCGCGACATCGCCGGCCTCACGAACGCCGCCGGCAACGTGGTCGGCCTGATGCCGCATCCGGAGCACGCCACCGAGCCGGGCTTCGGTCCCGACACCTCCGCGGCGATGCGCTCCGGCGTCGACGGGATCGGCTTCTTCGCATCCGCGATCGCCGCCGTCTCCCGCGTCGCCGCCTAGCCGCACCCGCACCCGCCACTGCTGGGACACAATCCGGGCGCGTGTCCCAGAACCGGCGGGTCCCCGGCATCCGCACCCGCCACTTCTGAAACACAATCCGGACGCGTGTCCCAGAACCGGTGGGTGCCGAGCATCCGCACCCGCCACTGCTGGGACACGGCCCGGCCGGCGGGCGTCGGGTCAGATGCCGGCGGGCGGCCAGACTCCGATGATCACGGCCATGACCAGCACGGTCACCAGCTCGTGCCCGATGTTCAGCGTCGTCAGGCGGGTCGATCGGCCCTCGAAGGCGTCGTGGGTGATGAACCGCGCTGCGATGAAGCCCGCCCAGAGCGTGACGGCGGTCACGACGGATGCCCAGAAGTACGCGCCCTCGTAGAAGTGCCACGCGATGGATGCGGCCCCGGCGAGCACCCAGGCGGTGAGGAAGCTGACGATGACCGTCGTGATGATCGGCATCGCCGCCGACGAGGCCGGACGATCGAGATCGACCCCGGCCAGCTTCGCCCAGCGGGTGCCGAACACCTTCGGCGCGTACCAGAGGGAGCCGACGATCATCGTCGACACGGTCGCCACCAGCACCGCCCAGTAGTTGATCTCCGGAACGATCATGAGCCCTCCTTCATCGGATGCGGCCAGACTACTCCCGCGTCATCTCGGGCGAAACGGGCATGCCGCCCGTCCGCCGACCGATAGGGTCGAGACGTGAGCCTCCTCGTCACCGTGCCCCACGACCGCCTCGTCGCCGACATCGGGGATCTGCCCGACGGGGTCGATCTCAGGGTGTGGGACATGCGCAGCCCGGCACCGGCGTCGCACATCGACATCGTCGTGCCGCCGTACGTCGGCGCGAACGGAACGCTCGCCGCCCTGGAGGGGATCGAGGTCGGCCTGGTGCAGAGCCAGTCCATCGGATACGACGGCATCGAGAAGCTGCTGCCCGGCGGGATGCCCTTCGCCAACGCGGCGAGCGTGCACGAGACGTCGACGGCCGAGCTCGCCGTGGGTCTGATGATCGCCGCGCAGCGGCAGCTCCCCCGCTTCGTGCACGCGCAGGAGCGCGGCGAGTGGGCACCGGTGTTCGCCGAGAGCCTGGCCGACCGGCGCGTGCTGCTGGTCGGATTCGGCGGGGTCGGCAAGGCCATCGCCCGCCGTCTGGTGCCCTTCGAGGTGGAGCTGACGGCGGTGGCGCGCAGCGCGCGCACCGAGCGGGTCGACGGCGTCGGCGAGCTCGCCGTGCACGCGATCGACGAGCTGCCCGCGCTTCTGCCGAACGCCGAGATCGTCGCGCTGAGCCTTCCGGGATCCGCCGAGACCCAGCACGTCTTCGATGCGGAGATGCTCGGGCACATGGCACCCGGGGCCCTCCTGGTCAACGTGGGACGTGGCTCCCTCGTCGACGAGTCCGCGCTGCTGCCCGCCCTGCAGGAGGGACGCATCCGTGCCGCATCCGACGTGTTCGAGCAGGAGCCGCTGCCCGACGGGCATCCGCTCTGGACCGCCCCGAACCTGCTGATCGCGCCGCACGGCGGAGGCGCGTCGACGGCGATGAATCCTCGGATGGCGCGGCTGGTGCGCACCCAGATCGAGCGGATGCTGGCGGGCGAACCGCCGCTGAACGTCGTCATCCCGGGGTCCTGAGCCGCGTCGGCGGACCACCGCGATCGAACCGTTTCGATTCGCGCTGTCGGACTGTAAGCGCTTGCAGTAGCCTGTTCGCATGGCACAGCTCGAACAGGTCGCATCCCCCGGTTCCGAATGGTGGCGCACGGCCGTCATCTACCAGATCTATCCCCGCTCCTTCGCGGACGCATCGGGAGACGGCATCGGAGACCTCCCCGGCATCACCGCCCGCCTCGACGATCTGAAGAGCCTCGGCATCGACGCCATCTGGCTGAGCCCGTTCATGACGAGCCCGCAGAAGGACGCCGGCTACGACGTCGCCGACTACCGCGATGTCGACCCGCTGTTCGGCACGCTGGCCGACTTCGACGAGATGCTGAACGCGGCGCACGCCCGCGGCATCCGCGTGATCGTCGACCTGGTGCCCAACCACTCCTCCGACCAGCACGTCTGGTTCCAGCAGGCTCTGAAGGCGGCCCCCGGCAGTCCCGAGCGCGCCCGCTACGTGTTCCGCGACGGCCGCGGCGAGAACGGCGAGCTGCCCCCGAACAACTGGGAGAGCGTGTTCGGCGGCGGGATGTGGGAGCGCATCACCGAGGCCGACGGCACCCCCGGCCAGTGGTACCTGCACATCTTCGACGTCACCCAGCCCGACTTCGACTGGACCAACGAGGAGGTCAAGGAGGAGTTCCGCAGCGTCCTGCGCTTCTGGCTCGACCGCGGCGTCGACGGCTTCCGCGTCGACGTGGCGCACGGCATGGTCAAGGAGGCGGGCCTTCCCGACTACGCCCCCGTCGCCGATGCCGACTCCATGGGCGGCGGCGAGGAGAACGTGCCGTACTGGGGTCAGGACGGCGTGCACGACATCTACCGCGACTGGCACCGGGTGCTCGCCGAGTACGACGGCGACCGCGCGCTGTGCGGCGAGGCCTGGCTGCCGACCCTGCAGAAGACCGCGTTGTGGGTGCGTCCCGACGAGATGCACCAGACCTTCAACTTCCCGTATCTGATGACGCCGTGGGATGCCGAGGCGCTGCGCACGGTCATCCGCGACTCGCTCGACGCCTTCGGCGGCGTCGGCGCCCCCAGCACGTGGGTGCTCTCCAACCACGACGTGATCCGGCACGCCTCGCGTCTGGCGCTGACCGCTGACAGCCCGCAGGGCGACGGCATCGGCCCGCGCTCGGCCGGCAAGCCCGACCAGGCCGTCGGCCTCTCCCGCGGCCGCGCGGCGACCACGGTCATGCTGTCCCTGCCCGGGTCTGCCTACGTCTACCAGGGCGAGGAGCTGGGCCTACCCGAGGCGATGGAGATCCCCGACGAGTTCCGGCAGGACCCGACCTGGTTCCGCACCAACGGCGAGCGCTACGGCCGGGACGGATGCCGTGTGCCGCTGCCGTGGACGGCATCCGGCCCGGCGTACGGCTTCAACGACACGGGTGCGTCGTGGCTGCCGCAGCCGGCCGAATGGGCGGCGTTCGCCCGTGACGCCGAGGAGGTCGACGCCGATTCGACGCTGAACCTGTACAAGGCGCTGCTGGCCGAGCGCAGCGCGCGGTCGCTGGGCACCGGCTCGCTGGTGTGGGAGGACATCCACCCGTCCGCCGTGGCGTTCCGACGTGGCGACCTGCACGTGGTGGCGAACCTGGGCGAGGAGCCGGTCGAGCTCGGCGACGACGTGTCGTTCGTCATCCGCTCGGAGCCCTTCGACGGCACCGCGCTGCCCCCCAACACGGCCGCCTGGTTCACCCGAGCCTGACGCGCAGGCCCCCACCGTGAGAGACCATGTTCCGGGCGAGGAATCACGCAGGACGCGGTTCCCGAAGCGGGATGTGATCTCTCACGGGGAGGGTTCGCCGGCATGGTGAGCATCGACGAGGTCGCGAAGCTCGCGGGGGTTTCGACCGCGACCGTCTCGCGTGCGCTGAGCGGACGCGGGCACGTGTCGCCCGCATCGCGCGAGCGCGTGCGCACCGCCGCGGAATCCCTCGGGTACGTCGTGTCCTCGCGCGCGTCGAGTCTGGCATCCGGTCGCACCCGCAACATCGGGGTGATCGTGCCGTTCCTGGACCGCTGGTTCTTCTCGACGGTGCTCTCGGGCGTCTCCAGCACGCTGATGCGGGCGGGCTACGACATCACGCTGTACAACATCACCGCCGACGCCGATGTGCGAAGAGAGGTGTTCGCCACCTTCCTGCGTCGTCAGCGCGTTGACGGCGTGATCGCCGTGTCGATCGAGCTCGGCGAGCACGAGACGCGGCTGCTGCTCGATCTGGGGCTCCCGGTGATCGCGATCGGCGGCCCGAACCCCGGGCTGCGCACACTGACCGTCGACCACTCGGCCGTCGCGCGCCTGGCGACGGAGCACCTGCTCGGGCTGGGACACCGCGACATCGCGCACATCGGAGCGAGCCCCGAGTTCGACCTGGACTTCCACATCCCCTCCCGGCGCCGGCTCGGCTTCGAGCACGCGCTGGCGGATGCCGGGATCACCCCCGCCGCGGCCTTCCTCGAGCCCGCGGACTTCACCGTCGACGGCGGGTTCCGCGCCGCCGAGCAGCTGCTGGGCCGGCCGGGTCCGCGACCCACGGCGATCTTCGCAGCGTCCGACGAGATGGCGATCGGGGCGATCCTCGCCGCCCGCGATCTGGGCTTCCGCGTGCCGCAGGACCTGTCGGTCGTCGGCATCGACGGCCACGAGCTGGGCGAGCTCTTCCAGCTCACCACGGTCGATCAGTTCCCGATCGCCCAGGGAGAGCGCGCCGCGCACGCGGTGCTGGCGCTGCTCGACGCGGAGCCGGAGGCGGCATTCACCTCCCCGCTCCCCTTCGAGCTGATCGTCCGCGGCACGACCGCCCCCGCCTGACCCCGGCCCGGTCGATCGCCGCACGGCATCGCGTCAGCGCACCTCGAACCCCGCGGCCAGCAGCGCCTCGTCGCGCGACGACGGGCCCACCAGCAGCTGGAACCGACCCGGCTCGACGACCCGCGCTCCCGCTGCATCCACGATCGTGCACGCAGCGACGGGCAGCTCGATGCGCACGCGCTCCGAGCCGCCCGGGGCGAGGTGCACCTGCGTGTGCGCCTTGAGCTCCTTGTCGGCCCAGCTCACGCTGGTGACCTCGTCGCGCACGTACACCTGCACCGTCTCCAGAGCCGGCCTGTCACCGGTGTTGACGACCGTCACGTGCGCCACAACCGTGCCGGATGCCGAGAGCGACGCCTGCTCGATGAGGAGGTCGCGGTACTCGACGGTGGTGTACGAACGTCCCTCGCCGAACGCCCAGGCCGGAGACTGGGTGAGGTCGGCGTAGCGGTCGCCGTGCTGTCCGCGGATCTGGTTGTAGTAGGTCGGCTGCTGGCCGGCGTGCCGGGCGAAGGAGATGGGCAGGCGTCCCGAGGGCTCCACGGCGCCGGTGAGGATCTCGGCGATCGCGCGGCCGCCCTGCATGCCGGGGTTGGCGACCCACAGCATCGCCGCGGCCTGCGCGACCGACGGCGGCAGCACCAGGGGCTTCGATGCCAGCAGCACCACGATCACCGGCGTTCCCGTGGCGATCAGCGCGTCGAGCAGCGCGATCTGCCCGCCGATGAGCTCGAGCGTGGCGGTCGAGCGTCCCTCTCCGTACAGGCCGATGCGGTCGCCCACCACCGCGACCACGACGTCGGAATCGCGGGCCGCGGCGACGGCCTCATCGATGCGGTCGGGCTCGGCGGGGCAGGCGCGGACCACGGGGGGCCGCGGCTGACCGTCGGGAAAGCTCGCGCCGAGCGGATCCTGCTCCAGGGTGCAGATGTCCGCGCCGCGGACGTGCGACACCTGCCAGGGGGCGATCTGCCGGATGCCGTCGAGCACGGTGGTGATCATCTCTGCCGGCTGACCGTCGAGCCAGCCCGCCTGCCCCGAACCGCCGGCCCAGTCGCCGAGCTGCTCCTGGGCGTCGTCGGCGAGAGGTCCGACCACCGCGATCCGCGTCTGCGCCGTGGGCGCCAGCGGCAGCACGCCGTCGTTCTCCAGCAGCACGACCGACCGCCGGGCGACCTCGAGGTTCAGCTCGGCGTGCGCGTCGGACCCGACGATGCTGTGCAGGTCCTCCCGCGGCAGACGGGCGTCTTCGAACAGGCCGAGCTCGAACTTCAGGGTGAGGATACGCTCGACCGCGCGGTCGAAGGCGTCCTCGGCGAGCATCCCCTGCGCGACGGCCTCGAGTGCACCCTCGAAGAACCCGGGTGTGGTCATGATCATGTCGTTGCCCGCGTGCACCGCGGCCGTCGCGGCGTGCGCGTAGTCGGGCTGCACGTGCTGCTCCCACACCATGCGACCCACGTTGTCCCAGTCGGTGATGAGGGTGCCGGTGTACCCCCATTCGCCGCGCAGCACGTCGTCGAGCAGCCACTCGTTGACCGTGATGGGCACGCCGTCCATCGTCTGGTAGCCGAGCATGAACGCACGGCAGCCCTCGCGGGCGACGCGCTCGAACGGGGGCAGGAACCAGGAGCGCAGCTTGCGGCGCGAGATGTCGGCCTCGCTGGCGTCACGGCCGCCCTGCGTCTCGGAGTAGCCGGCGAAGTGCTTGGCCGTGGCCAGGATGGCCGTGGGGTCGTCCAGACCGTCGCCCTGGTAGCCGCGCACCATCGCCGCGGCGAGCTCGCCGATGAGGTGCGGGTCCTCTCCCAGGCTCTCGTTCACGCGACCCCAGCGCAGGTCGCGGGCGATGCAGAGCACCGGCGAGAAGGTCCAGTGGATGCCGGTGGCGGCGACCTCGACGGCCGTGGCGCGGGCGACGCGCTCGAGAAGCGCCGGGTCCCACGAGGCCGCCATGCCGAGCTGGGTCGGATAGATCGTCGCGCCGGGCCAGAAGGAGTGTCCGTGGATGCAATCCTCGCCGACCAGGAGGGGGATGCGCAGCCGGGTCTGCGCCGTGAGGCCGTTCGCCCTCAGGATGCGCTCGGGCGAGGTGTGCAGGATCGAGCCCGCATGCCGGCGCAGGATGTGATCGTCGAGGTCGTCCCTCGCGTCGAGCTGCAGCATCTGGCCGACCTTCTCCTCCAGCGACATGCGCTGGAGGAGATCGGCGACGCGGTCGGCGGTCGGCAGGGAGGTGTCGAGGTAGGGCAGGGTCAGCGTCTCGGAGCTCATCTTCTCGTGTTCTTGTTCTCGTTCGTGGTCGTGCCGGGCCGCACCGCCGTGACGGCGTCGTTGACGTCGAGGCCCTTCTTGCGCATCGCCCGTGCGCGCTCGCCGGCCGATCGCAGCCGGGGATTGACGTATTCGTCGATGCCGAAGTTGATCAGCGCCAGCGCGACTCCGATGGCGGCGATGCAGAGGCCGGGCGGCAGGTACCACCACCACTGGTTCTGCGCGAAGGCGCCCTGCGCAGAGGCCCAGTTCAGGATCGTGCCCCAGTTGTAGGTGGTCACCGGGATGACGCCGATGTACGACAGGGTGGTCAGACCGAGGATGGCGGCCGTGACGGTGCCGACGAAGCTCGCGGCGATGAGCGCCATGAGGTTCGGCAGCATCTCCATCGTGATGATGCGGCGCAGCGGCTCCCCGTTGGCGCGGGCCGCCTGGATGAAGTCGCGGTTGCGCAGCGACATCGTCTGGGCGCGCAGCACGCGCGCACCCCAGGCCCATCCGGTCAGCCCCAGCACGGCCGCGATGAGCACCAGCGGCGGCTCCTCGAACAGCGAGGCCACGATGATGATCAGCGGCAGCCCGGGGATGACGAGGAACACGTTCGTGAGCGCGGAGAGCGCCTCGCTGCGCCAGCCCGACAGGTATCCCGCGATCACGCCGATGGTGATCGCGATCACCGTCGCGATGACCGCGGCCAGGAACCCGACGACGATGATGCCTCGAGTGCCGTGGATGACCTGGCTGAGCACGTCTTCGCCGATGTGCGTCGTTCCCAGCCAGTGCGCGGCGGAGGGCGGCTGCAGCCGTGCCGTGTTGTCGATCTTCGTCGGGGAGTAGGGCGCCAGCACGTCGGCGAAGATCGCCACGAGCACGAAGAACGCCAGCACGGCGAGGCCGGTGATCGACTTGCCGTTGCGGAACATCGCGAAGGCGCCGGCGAGGCGCGCGCCGAAGCCCTGGCGCCGGGGCGGGCGCTGGCTCGGAGTGCGCAGGGTCGCCGTCTCGGGCATCCCTGCCCGGCCGGCCGGCGCCTCGACGGCGGTGGTCGCGTCTGCAGAGGGGGAGAGTGTCATGTCAGGCCTCCGTCTGACGGGTGCGCGGGTCGAGGAACGCGTACGCGATGTCGGCGAGGATGTTGGCGACGAGCACCGAGAGGGTGATCACCAGGAACACGCCCTGCATGAGCGCGTAGTCCTTCGCGTTGGTCGCGTCGAGCAGCAGCTTGCCGACGCCGGGATAGCTGAACACCATCTCCATGACGATGGTGCCGCCCACGATGAAGCCGATCGACAGTGCGAAGCTCTGGATCTGCGGCAGCACCGCGTTGCGGGCGGCATACCGCCAGAGCACGCGACGATTGGGCATGCCCTTGGCCTGGGCGACCGTGATGTAGTCCTCGTCGAGCACGGTCAGCATCATGTTGCGCATGCCGAGCATCCATCCGCCCAGCGACGCGATCACGATCGTCGCGGCGGGCAGCGTGCCGTGATGGATCACCTGGCCGATGAACTCCGGATCCCAGCCGGGCTTCATCCCCACGCCGTACGCCTTGCCGATGGGGAACCAGCGCAGGTTCACCGAGAACACCGCGATGGCGAGAAGGCCGAGCCAGAAGTAGGGGATCGTGCTGAGGAACGTCGTGATGGGGATCAGTGCGTCCAGCCTGCCCCCGCGACGCCAGCCGACCATCGCACCGCCGATCGTGCCGATCGCGAAGGACACGATCGTGGCGAAGCCGACGAGTCCGACCGTCCACGGCAGGGCCTGGCTGATCACCTCGGTCACCGGACGCAGCCCGTGCAGCAGCGAGACGCCGAGGTCGCCGTGCAGCAGCAGCGCCCAGTAGTCGAGGTACTGCTCCCACAGGCTCTTGTCGGTGTCGAGCCCCAGCAGCGCGCGCAGCGCGTCGGCCGCCTCGGGGGAGACGTTCCGGTTCCGCGCGAGATACTGGCTGACCGCATCGCCCTTCATGAACCGCGGCAGGAAGAAGTTGATGGTCAGCGCCGCCCACAGCGTGAACAGGTAGAAGAGCGCACGGCCACCGAGGAACCGCCAGGGGATGCGGGAGCGCCCGGCGACGATCGTCGTCGCCGTGGTCCCCGCCTCGATCGCGTCGACGGGCGGGTGGGGTTCGACCGCGGTCATGATGCGTCTCCTGCCGTGATCGATGCGTCGCTTCGCGCCGTGCTCAGGAACCAGCGCTCGGGGTCGGGCGAGGCGGCGCGAAGCTCCCGCGTGTAGGGGTCCTGCGGGCGCAGGATCACCTCGTCCGCCGACCCGTGCTCGACCACGCGCCCCTGGTTGAGCACCATGATCTCGTCGCTGAAGTGCCGGGCCGTGGCCAGGTCGTGGGTGATGTACAGCACGCCGAGCCCCTCTTCGCGCTGCAGGTCGGCGAGCAGGTTCAGCACCCCCAGGCGGATCGAGACGTCGAGCATCGAGACCGGCTCGTCGGCGACGAGGATCGCGGGCCGCGAGGCGAGCGCGCGGGCGATCGCGACCCGCTGGCGCTGCCCGCCGGAGAGTTCGTGCGGTCGGCGATCGATCACGGCGTCGGCATCGAGGCGCACCCGCTCGAGCAGGCGGCGCACCTCGCCGTCGGTCTCGTCCGCCGGCACGACGCGGTCGAGCAGAAGCGGCCGCTCGAGGTGGTACCGGATGGAATGGTAGGGGTTCAGCGAGGCGAACGGGTCCTGGAACACCATGCGCAGCTGCTGCCGGTAACTGCGCAGCCCGCGTCCGCGACGCGGGATCGGCCTGCCGTCGAGCAGCACCTCGCCCGTGGTGGGGGTCTCGAGCTGGGTCAGGATCTTGGCGATGGTCGACTTGCCGCTGCCGGACTGTCCGACCAGGCCGATCGTCTGGCCGGAGCGCAGCGTGAAGCTCACGTCGTCCAGGGCGGTGATGCGCCCCGCGCCGCGCACGTTGTAGGTCTTGGTGAGGTGACGCACGTCGAGGATGCTCATCGCACCACCACTCCCCTCTCCCCGGTCAGGCGGGGGAAAGACGCCAGCAGGGTGCGGGTGTACTCGTCCTGCGGGGCGTTCCAGATGCGCTCGGCGGTGTCGATCTCGACGATCTCGCCCTCGCGCATGATGGCGATGCGGTCGCTGATCTCGAGCAGCAGCGGCAGGTCGTGGGTGATGAAGATCACCGAGAAGCCGAACTCCTCGCGCAGCTGCGAGATCTGTCGGAGGATCTCGCGCTGCACGAGCACGTCGAGCGCCGTGGTCGGCTCGTCCATCACCATCAGCTGGGGACGCAGGGCCAACGCCATCGCGATCATCACCCTCTGGCGCATGCCGCCGGAGAGCTCGTGGGGGAACGAGCGGCTGCGCTGCGCGCCCACCCTGACGATCTCGAGCAGCTCCGCGACGGCGGCCCGCCGCTCGCGCCTGCTCATGCGCGGCCTGTGCACCTCGAAGACGTCCTCGAGCTGGGAGCCGATGGTCGCGACCGGGTTCAGCGCGTTCATCGCACCCTGGAACACCATCGAGACCCGGTCCCACCGGAACCGGCGCATCTGCTCGGCGCCGAGCGCGCTGACGTCGATGTCGCCGTCCTGGGCATCGTGGAAGGTGACCGATCCGCCGGTGATCACGGCGGGCGCCCTGAGCAGGCGCTGGATGCCATAGGCGAGGGTCGTCTTGCCGCATCCGGATTCGCCGGCGAGACCGAGGATCTCGCCGCGGTGCAGCTGCAGGTCGACGTTCTTCACAGCCGCCACGGGCGGGTCTGTGTCGTACACGACCGAGAAGTCGCGGACGGTGAGGAGGGGATCTGCCATGGGTTCGCTTTCGTGCGGATGGAGGATGCCGGAGGGCGCTCCCGTCGCCGAGCGAGGCACAGCGAACTCGCTCGGCGACGGGACGCCGGTCTCAACCCGCCGGGGTCAGCTTCGTGAGGATCTGCACGATGCCGGGCTGGGTGGGGTCAGCCGAGGCGTACTGGTCGTCCTCGCTGGGCCAGCCCTCGTAGTTGCGGGTGTTGAACTCCCCCAGCAGCGGGTGCGCACCCAGCGGGATGGCGGGGACGTTCTCGGCGAACGCCTTCTGCAGCACCGCGGACGCCGCCGCGCGATCGTCGTCGGAGCCGGCGTTCGCGTAGGTGTTCAGCGCCTCGGTCACCGCCGGGTCCTCGAAGCGTCCGAAGTTGAACTGCGCCTTGTCGTCGACGATCCACTTCGGGTCCATCGTCGAGGTGTACAGGCCGTACACGTTGCCGGTGTCCTCGAGCCAGTGGATGATCGCCTGGAAGCTGCCCTCCTGGCGGGCGGCGTCCCAGCCGCCCCAGTCGGGCTGGTCCACCTTGACCTCGATGCCCAGTGCCTCGTCGAGCTCTTCGGCGATGAGCGCCTGCTCGGTGTTCCAGTCGCTCCACCCGGACGGGACGGAGATCGAGAACGAGACGGGCTCGCCGTCGGGATCCATGAGCTTGTCGCTCTTCCAGGTGTAGCCGGCGTCGGTGAGGATGTCCTTGGCCTTGTCGACGTCGACCGAGTAGTTCTGGTCCTTGTACTCGGGAAGGATCTCGTCCGAGAGCAGGGTGCCCAGGCCCGTCACGTTCCACACCGCCTCGCTGGCGCCCTCTCGCGCGATGTCGACGTAGGCCTGGCGGTCGATGGTCCATGCCAGCGCCTCGCGCAGCGCGGGGTCATTGAACGGCTTGGTCTGCAGGTTCATGAACAGCGTGCCCGCGCCCGCGGTCGGCGACACGAGGAACTGGTTGTGCTCATCCGCGGACAGGTAGCTCGACTCGATCTGCGGGATGAACGCCTGCGCCCAGTCGGCCTCGCCGGATGCGAGGGCGGTGGTCAGAGCCGCGTTGTCGCCGTACGAGACGTAGTGCAGCTCGGGCACGGCGAGCTCGCCGCCCCAGTAGTCCTCGTTGGCGGTGAGGGTGACCGACTCGGTGGTCCAGTTCGAGAGCACGTAGGGTCCGGTGCCGACGGCCATGCCCTCGCCGGTGAGGGGATCGGCGTTGGGATCCTCGATGCCCTCCCAGATGTGCTTCGGCACGATCGGGGTGTGCAGCACGCGCGCCTGCGCGGTGTACTTCGAGTCGGCGAACTTCAGCGTGACATTGTCGCCGTCCACGGTCGCGCCCTCGTAGCGCAGTCCCGAGGCGTCTGCGAGCTTGCCGTTCAGGTACATGTCGAAGGTGAAGACGATGTCTTCGGCGGTGAACTCCTCGCCGTCGCTCCAGGTGACTCCGCTGCGCGGGACGACGGTGAGCTCGGTGTAGTCGTCGTTCCACTCGACCGATTCGGCCAGCCACGGGGTGGTGCCGAGGTCGCCGGTCGGGTTGACCAGGGCGAGCGGCTCGAAGATGGCCTTGGCGTAGCCGTACTTCGATGCCGACGAGTCGCCGAGGAAGGGGTTGTGGGATTCCGTGGTGATCGCGCCGTCGGGCTTCGCGATCGTGAGGGCGGCGCCGGTGCCGGGGTCGGCTTCGGCCGGGTCGCCGCCGGCCGAGCATCCGGCCAGGGCGGTGGCGCCGACCGCCGCGATGGCGAGGGCACCGATCAGTGATCTTCTGAGCTTCATTGCTTCTCCTTGGGCACGGTCCTTGTGCGGGGGATGCCGGGCGTCGCCGCTCGGCCGAAGGAAACTTACTGTCGGGAAAGTAACCGTCTTGTGGAGCTTACTGACAGGTAAGTATCATGGCAAGCATCGTGATCATCACGAAAGGGAAACGAGAGAGCGGCCAGATGGCGAACAGCAGTGCGGCGACTCAGCATCGCCCTGCCACACTCGAGAAGCGCGAGCAGATCCTCAAGGCAGCGGTCGAGATCTTCGGCAACAAGGGCTCCACCAACGGCACACTGGCCGACGTCGCCGAGCAGGTCGGCATCACCCACGCCGGTGTGCTGCATCATTTCGGGTCCAAGCAGAAGCTCCTGCTCGAGGTGCTCGACTACCGCGACCAGGCCGACGTCGCGGAGCTCGCCGAGCGGCACATCCCCGGCGACCTCGACCTGTTCCTGCATCTGATCCGCACGGCGTATGCGAACGCCCGTCGCCCTGGAATCGTGCAGGCCTACGCCGTGCTGTCGGCCGAGTCGGTCACCGATGGTCATGCGGGGCGGGAGTACTTCGAGGAGAGATATACGACGTTGCGGCGCGAAGTCGCGACCGCGTTCCAGTCGCTCTGCGCCCGGGCCGGCGTCGACGACGCCGACGCCGCGGTGGCGCATGCGTCGGCGGCGATCCTGGCCGTCATGGACGGGCTTCAGCTGCAGTGGCTGCTGCACCCGGAGATCGTCGAGCTGGGAGAGGCGAGCGAGTTCGCGATCCGTGCGATCGTGAACGGCGTGCTCTCCCCCGGCCCCGACCTGGAGTCGTACCGCGCGTGAGGCTCAGACCGCGGCGGTGAGCTCGACCGCGCGCGGCGTGGCCCTGGCCACTCCGAGGTGCACGACCATCGTGACCGCCAGCACCACCGCCGAGGCGGGCAGCAGCCCGTCGGCGGGGATCCCCGCCACCAGGAGCGCGCCGCCCAGCATCCCGCCCAGCGCCGACCCCAGCTGCATGCCGCTCCCGTTCAGCGCGAGCACGAGCGCCATCGAGTCCGGCGCGAGTGCGCTCAGCCGCGACTGCAGCGCCACGCCGGATCCGCCGTTGAAGAACGCGCAGCCGAAGAACCAGGCGAAGGCGGCGAGCGCCCCGCCCAGGCCGGGCAGCAGCAGGCCCGCCGTGCCGAGGAGGGCCACGGCGATCAGCACCGCCACGATCAGGGTGACCACGTGCACCGGCGCGAAGCGGTCGATCACGCGGCCCGAGACGAGATTGCCGGCCAGGCTCACCACGCCGTAGCCGAACATCGCGCCGATCATCGCGAGACCGTCGCCGATGCGCGGACCGAAGATGAGGGTCGCGTACGTGAAGCACAGATAGCTGGCGCACATGATCCCCGTCGCCACGAGGATGCCACCGATCAGCGCCGGCTGACGCAGCGGTCGCAGCGTCTGCATCAGGGTGCGCGCCGGCAGGTGCAGACGCGGAACCTTCAGCAGGATCCCCACGAGGGCGATCACGCCGACACCCGCGACGAGGAACAGCGGCAGGCGCCAGTCGTCCTGCCCGATCACCAGGCCCAGCGGCACACCCAGCGCCGTCGCCGCGAGAAAGCCGCCGAGCACGAAGGACAGCGCCCGTCCGCGGCGCTCGACGGGAGACTTCGCCACGACGTAGGCGCTCACCACCGCGCTCAGCAGGGCGCCGCCCAGGGCCGAGATCACCCGGCCCGCCATCGCCCACGCGTAGTCGGGAGCGAGCGCGATGAGCAGGTTCCCGAGCACGAACACGGCGAGGGATGCGGCGATGACCGCCTTGCGCTCCCAGGCGCCGGTCACCGCGCTGAGCACCGGACCGGCCACCGCCGCCGTCAGCGCGAAGACGGCCACGAGCTGCCCGGCCGCGGCATCCGCCACGCCGAGATCTTCGGCGATCTGCGGGAGCAGTCCGGCGAGCACGTAGCCGTCGATGCCCATCGAGAAGGTCGCCAGGAACAGCCAGAGCAGCGCCCCGAAGCCGGCCGTCGTGGTCTCGTCTCTCGTGCGCACCAGCTCATCCAACCAGAGTTCGGGACCCGTGCGGACCGCGGCGGTCCGGCAGGACGAGCGGCCCCCGAAAAGACGGAACCGGCCGGAGCCCGAAGGCTCCGACCGGTTCCGGATGCGATGCGCTCAGAGCGGACGGATGTTCGCCGCCTGCATGCCCTTGGGGCCGCGCTCGGGGTCGAACTCGACCTTCTGGTTCTCGCTCAGCTCCTTGAAGCCCGATGCGGCGATCGCCGAGAAGTGCGCGAACAGGTCGTCCGAGCCGTCATCGGGAGCGATGAAGCCGAAGCCCTTCTCCGAGTTGAACCATTTCACAGTGCCCGTGGCCATGTGTTTCTTCTTTCATCTGTGTGGCCGCCCATGGCGGCCGTGGCGCCGCGCTGGAGCATCCGGCGGGCGAGTATGTGCGATGCCGGTCGCCATCGCACAGGTGCGGCGGGAGACGGGATCGGGAGGATCCTCGTCCGCGGCACTCACACGCGGGCTGAGGATCGGGGTGAAGGCCGCACACGACGAAGTCGCGGGCCGGTTGGGAGTGAAGCCTCCGGTGGAGGGACACGCAACGGTACCACGCGCCGCCTGGGAGTGCGCCCGTTCAGGCCTCGATCACGCGACGACCGCCCTGGTGCGCCTCGTGGTGCAGGCGCTCCATGCGCAGGTCGAGCTCGCCGGCCGCCTCTGCCGCCTCGGTGAGGCTCTGCACCAGGTGCCCGGGCACCTGGCCCGCGAACTTGTAGTGGATCTTGTGCTCGAGGCTGGCCCAGAAGTCCATCGCGATGGTGCGGAACTGCACCTCGACGGGCACCTGCACGGTGCCGGTGGAGAGGAACACGGGCACCTCGACGATGACGTGCAGGCTGCGGTAGCCGTTCGGCTTCGGCGCGGCGATGTAGTCCTTGACGAGCCGCACGGTGATGTCGTCCTGCTGGGTGAACAGCTCGAAGAGCCGGTACACGTCGCTGACGAAGCTGCAGGTGACGCGGACCCCGGCGATGTCGGTGATCTCGCTCCGGATGCTCTCGAAATCGGGCTCGATGCCCTTGCGGGCCACCTTCTCGACGATGCCGTCGGGGCTCTTCAACCGGCTCTTCACGTGCTCGATCGGGTTGTAGGCGTGGTTGTGCGTGAACTCGTCCTGCAGGATCGAGATCTTCGTCTCGACCTCCCGCATGCCGAACTCGTACTCCCTGAGGAACCGCTGGAACTGGTCCCTGAGCTGCTTCGCCTCGGCGATCGCGTCTCGGTCGACGGGCACGGTGGTCATGCTCCGACGCTATCCAGCCGTCATCGGAATCGGCTGGATGTTCACGTCGCATGCCACTGTTCGGCTATCCGTGTGGCTAGACTGATAAATCATATGTTTATGGAGGGGCAATGCTGATTGACCTGAGCGGGAAGGTCGCGATCGTCACGGGCGCCGGTCGTGGAATCGGTCGCGAGATCGCACGCACACTGGCCCGAGAAGGTGCGATCGTCGCCTCTGTGGACCTGAACGAGCACGAGCTCACCTCGCTCGGCACCGAACTCGACGCGCAAGCCGGAGAGCACCGCGAGTACGTGTGCGACGTGCGCGACGCGGCGACCGTGAACGCCGTGGTCGATTCGGTCGTCGCGACCTTCGGCCGGATCGACATCCTCGTCAACAACGCCGGCATCGCCGGCGACGCGCCCATCGAATCCTTGGCGGAGCACACCTGGGACGCCATCCACGACATCAACCTGAAGGGCACCTTCCTCTTCTCGAAGGCCGTCATCCCGGCGATGAAGGCCCAGAGGTCCGGGCGCATCATCAATGCCGCCTCCTTCGCGGCGATCGTGCCCATCTACGGCAGCTCGGCCTATGCGTCGTCCAAGGCCGCCGTCGCACAGCTCACCCGGGGCCTGGCCGGAGAACTCGGCCCCTGGAACATCACGGTGAACGCCTACGCTCCCGGCATGGTGCCCACGTCGATCAACGGCTTCACCGAGCGCCCCGAGGAGGAGCAGGCGCGGCTGCTCAGCACGCTGACCCTGCGACGGTGGGGCAGCACCGACGACGTCAGCGACCTCGTCTGCTTCCTGGCCTCGGAGCGCGCGTCGTACATCACCGGGACGCTCATCGACGTCAGCGGCGGGAAGCTGGCCACTCAGGTGCCGGGGCTCGCATATGAGGCGGCCGCGGCCGCCGAACAGTAAGGTTCAACCGTGAGCAAACCGCAGCAATCCCCTGGGTCGCGCGAACGCCGGGTCTCTCGCATGGGGTCCGGGCTTCACGGGCAGATCGTCAGCACGCTCGGCCAGGAGATCATCGACAGCGTCGCCCCCACGGGCACGCTGATGTACGCCGACGAGGTGGTGGAGCGGTTCGGCGTCTCCCGATCCGTGGTGCGGGAGGCCCTGCGCACGCTGGGATCCCTGGGGCTCGTCGAGCCGCGGCCGCAGGTGGGGACCCGAGTGCTCCCGCCCAGCTCCTGGGATCTCCTCAGTCCTCAGGTCGTGACGTGGCGAGCGCGGGGGAACCAGAGCGAGCACCAGATCCGTGAGCTTCTCGAGCTTCGACTCGGCGTCGAGTCGACCGCCGCTGAGCTCGCCGCGCAACGGGGCTCCGACGAGGACGCCGATCGACTCGTCGAGGTGGCACGGCTGCTGCGCTCCGCGTTCGAAGAGGGCGACAGTCGCCGGTTCTACGAGCACGACGCCGAGTTCCACAGCATCGTCCTCGCCGGAGCCGGGAACATCGTCATCGCCCAGCTGGCGGAGACCATCTCCGCGGCGTTCGACGCGCGGCGCGACGACAACCGTCCCGGCGCCCATGCCGTGAGCGCCGAAGCGGTCGTCCTCCACGAGCGCGTCGCCCAGGCGATCCGAGCCCGCGAGGGCGAGCGGGCCAGCCAGGCCGTCCGTGAGCTCGTGCGCTACTCCGTGCAGGAGCTGAACGATCGTCTGGAGCTCACCCGTCGCCTGGAGGCGGAGATCCAGATCGCACGCGAAGATCAGGGCTGAGCCGGCCGCCGCCATCAGCGGCGACCGGCCCGGATCACCCCAGCTGAGGCGTTCGCGCGAACGAGGGCAGGCCGCTCGCCGCGCGAGCCTCGTCCTGGGCGCGAACCGCGACGGCGGTCGATCCCCCGAAGTGGCGATCGCGCGCCTCGCGCAGGTACTCGACGGACTCGGCCATCTCCTCCATGCCGTTCACGCCGTCCTCGATGCTGATCCAGCCGTCGTAGCCGGCGTCGACGAGGGCGGTGAAGATGCGCGGGTAGTCGTTCAGGCCGCGGCCGATGACGCCGTGCTGCAGCAGCGGCGAGTAGCCGAGCGTGCCGTCGCTCTGGCGCAGGCTCTCGAGAGAGGCGCCGGGAGCGAGGAAGCGATCGGATGCCTGCATCGTGATCACCCGGTCGACGACCTGGTCGAGGAAGTCGGCGGAGTCGACGCCGGCGACCACCGCGTTCGAGGGGTCGTACTGCACGCCGAAGCTTGCGCGGTCCTGCACCCCGTCGAGGATCGCCAGGAACACCTCAGGCCGCTGCGCGAACTCGGGGTACGCCCATTCCGGCGCCTTGTAGTGGTTCTCGATGGCGAGCGACATCTCCAACTCCCGCGCGAGGGGCAGCAGTTCGTGGATCGCGCCGACGACGCGGTCGACGCCCTCCTCGACGCCGACCTCGGGATGCCGCTGTCCGCTGAGAACCCGCGCACTGACGCCGGGGCCGCCGAGCCGCCGCGCCACGTGCATCATCTCGACCTGCCGATCGAACTCGCGTCGCCGGGTGTCCGGATCCGGATGGACCAGGTCGGGCGAGAGGCACATCATCGGCATCTCGAAGCCGGCGTCCGCGAGAGCCGCGCCGACGTCGTCGACGAAGGCGTCGTCCGTGCGGAGGAACATCCCCCCGTACAGCTCGAGTCCCTCGGCGTTGAGCGGCCTCGCCTTGTCGATCCACTCGAAGATCGTCATGGTGTGATGAATGGCGAGGGCGTCGAGGTCGCCCTTCGGGAACACGCTGATGCGCATCTGGTCTCCTAGAGGACGGGTGTTGCGGGAGCGGGGGCGGTGCCGAGGTTCACGAGGACGGCCTCCCAGGACGGAAGGGCGACGTCGATCACGATCCTGTCGTCACCGTCCCGGTGCCATGCGGCGCGGCGGGCACCCTGCTCGTGGCTGGCATCGACGCTGACGGTCTGCACGTCGCGCGACGTGTCGATCACGATCCGGGGGCTGTCGTCGCTGGACGCGTTGACCAGATAGATCCACTCGTCTCCCCCGTACGCGTAGGGATGCACGAACGGCTGCCCCGGAAGCATCGGAAGGCTCGCGCGCGAGCGCAGGAAGCCCTGTACGAGTTCGGCACGTGCGGGGTTGAGCAGCATCCGGGGGATGTCGCTCGCGGCGGGCACCCAGCCGAACGGCAGGATCAGCACGCGGTCGTCGACGACGACCGCGCCTTCTGCGACCACGCGACGGTCGGAGGAGTGCAGCCGCGTCAGCGACTCGACGCGCGCGCCGGGCAGGTATCCGATGGCCGCCGCCGGCGGCGCGCTGATCATGGCCGACATGCGCGCGCCCTCGCGGTCGATCAGCCGCAGCCCAGGAACGGCCTGCTCGTACGCCACGTCGTCCTCATCGAGGCGACGCACGGACGAGACGCCGATCGCGTCACCGAGACCGAGATCGAGCGCCGTGTGGGCGGCTTCGGCGTCGAGGATGACCGCCGGGCGGGAGAGCAGTTCGCGCGCGGACGCGAGCGTCAGGTTGCGCAGGTACTGCCCGGAGATCGCGACGGCGTCGCCGGCCGCCACCGGGTCGGTGGCGAAGCGGAAGGGGATGCCGAGAGCGGGGAGCAGGCCCGCGAAGATCGTCTCGCGCGGGTACAGTTCCTCCAGGCCCTCGCCGGCGTCGGTGTGAAGCGTCCACGCCGATCGCTGATCGGTCATGACGGACACGCCGCCCGGGGGGAGCGCGAACACGCCGGCGGCGCGGGTGCGCAGCAGATAGTCCTTCACCTCCGCCAGCATCGGCTCGTACTCCTCGGTCTCGACGATGCCGTTCCCGTTCAGGTCGTAGAGGTCGATGGTCATCCCGGCGGGGTCGAGGGGCTGCGCGCTCAGCAGCTGGAAGCGCGTGAAGCGCACCGACGAGGAGTAGCGCGAGTAGGGAAAGTTCTCCAGCTCGGGATAGACGTCGACCTCGCGGCCGAGAAGCGCGGTGGTGTGCATGGACACCTGGTTGAACATCATCAGGTAGTCGGGCCCCGTGCGCTCGACATAGCTCGGCAGATGCACACGCAGGGCGGGGCGCCGTCCGTCGCCGGCGAAGGCGCCCAGCAGCGCCCCCCAGTCGCGCCCCTCGGCGGCATGCACCGCGGGGACCGAGCTCATCAGTGCGAGGCGGGGACCCGGAGCAGCGGCGCGCACGGCGCCCTCGAGCCCGCGGGCGACGTCGATGAGCACGTCGCGGCAGGCGTCGAGCCAGATGGAGCGGTACGGGTGCGGGGCACCGGGCCGCAGCAGTCCGGCGAGGAAGTCCTCTCGAGTGACCTCGTGGCCGGCGCGCTCGGAGTAGAGCGCGAGGTGACGGTCGCAGAAGCATCCGCCCCAGCGCAGCGGCGAGTGGTTGTGGAACCGGAAGTCGTCCTCGACCCACAACTGAGCCGGCGCGAGCGCGGCGTAGCGTGCGTACACGCCGCCGAGATACTCCCGCCACGCCTCGTCCAGCGGACACGCGCAGAGCGTCGAGGACCGGCCGTCGACGTCGACCATGAGGCCGAAGTCCTGATCGGCCCGCAGGCGCTTGCCGCCGTCGAAGTGCATGATGCTGTGCCACTGGTTGACGGAGGTGCTGATCCCCCGGTCGCGGACCAGCTCCTCCACGGCGCGGACCAGCGCGATGTACGCCTCCTGCTCCTGCGCGGACATGTGACCGGTGTTGATCTCCTGCACGTTGGCGAAGACCATGACGTCATCGATGCGCGCCGCGTCGACGAACGCGTCCAGGCGGCGCAGCTCCTCCTCGTCGTTGAAGCCGGGATCCGCGCAGAAGCGGAACATGTACTCGTACCCGCGGGTCATGAGGCGTCGTCCGGGATCGTCAGGCCGTGGAAGGCGAGCATCGGAGAGCGCATGCAGTCCGACGGCATCGCGGCCGGGCCGTTCATCCCGCCTCCGGCGTGCAGGAGCGCACCGGATCCGATCGCGCGGTCGAAGCGCAGGACGAAGGTGCTCCCCTCGACCGTGCAGTCCGCCGGGATCGTCTGGCCGCTGCCGTCCTCGACGACGAAGGGCAGGTTGGCGGGTGCGGCCTCGAACGCGTTGATCCAGTTCAGGACCGGCGCGACGGTGACGGCGACGGTCCGCTCGTCCCTGCGCTCCACGGCGACCGGCTCCGGGGCGCGCCAGTGCCGCGGGCGACCGTGCACCTCGCTGAGCAGCACGTCGGCGATGCGGTCGCCGAGCACCAGGTTCGCGCCGGCAGAGAGGTGGATGAAGTCGTACAGCGGCAGGTCGATCGCCGGCACGATGCTGACCCCCGGGATCGTGTGCGCGGCCTGGCGCTGCGCTTCGCGCATCATGTCCCACGAGCGGTCCTGGACGGGGTCGGCGGGGCTGAGGCAGCGAGCGAGCTGGACCGTGACCACGGGAAGATCCGGGCGGCCGAGCTCACGGCGCACGTGCGTCACGAAGCGCTCGAACCGGTCGCGGTACGTGCTCGCCGACTGCTCGACGGCATCGGCCTCGCCCTGGTACCAGAGCAGACCCGCCGGCACGACGCCCGCGGCGCGGAGCATCTCGAGCATGTTGCGGGTGAGTGTTCCGTTGTCGGCCGGATCCCACCACCGCAGGGGCGATCCGCCGTAGGCCGCCATCACGATGCCGATGGGATGGCCGAGCTCTCGCTGCAGTCGCTTCGCCACGTGCAGGAACGGCGAATGGCCGGGGTTGTGGTTCTCGAAGTGGCCCACGTGCACGGCGCGGGTCGTCTCGTTCAGCGGGTGGGATGCCAGCTGCCAGGTGCCGTCGTTGCGGAACTGGTGCACGCCCAGCGCAGGCCCGTCCTCGACCGGATCCTTCGCCCGGCCGGCCGCGTTGCTCTGCCCGGCGACGACGTAGACGTCGCCCACGCCGATGTGGTGGACCACGTCGCCGCGGGTGACCGCGAGGCCGTCCATGCCCTCGTACTCGAGAGTGGTCTCGATTCGGTACGGCCCGCCGGCGGGCACGTTTGTGAAAGTCACGGTCCAGGTGCCGTCATCGGCCGTCTGACACCACTGCCACGCCACGACGGAGGCACCGCTGGCCTCGGAGGCGATCCGCGCACGGATGCGCACCGCACCGTCACCGACGGGGAGCACGCGCATCGGCAGCTCGAAGGTGATCGCAGCGCGCTCGTAGCTGCCGCCGACGGTGAGATCGGCTGTGCCGTCCGCGCCGCGCGGGAAGATCTGCCAGTCCTGCGCGCCGGAGAGGATCGAGACGCCCGCGGTCATCGGATCACGACCTCGTCGTGCACGGCCGCGGCGATCTGCTCGAGCTGGTCGAGCCGGGTCGCACCGACGAGCGCGCTCACGACGGCGGGCATGCGCAGCACCTGGACGAAGGCGTACTGCGCCATCGTCAGGCCCTCGGCGTCCGCCGCCAGGGTGATCTCCTCGAGAGTGCGTGCGGCGCTCTCATCCAGTGTGCGGATCCACTCGGGCTTCTGCGCCGCGCGCGATCCGGCCGGCACGGCGCCGCCGCGGTACTTGCCGCTGAGCACACCGCCCTCGAGCACCTGGTACGGCAGCACCGCGATGCCCTCACGCGCGCACAGCGGCAGCAGCTCGGCCTCGGCGCTGCGGTCGAGCAGGTTGAGCTTGGGCTGCACGACGGCCGGGCGGGCGACGCCCACGGCGTCTGCCGCATCGATCACGGCGCGCAGTTCTGCCGCGGAATGGTTGCTCACCCCGTAGCTGCGGATGGTCCCGGCCCGCAGCTCCTCACCGAGCGCTGACACGATCTCGGTCGTCTCGACGACCGGATCCGGTCGGTGCAGATAATAGATGTCGACGTGGTCGGTGCCCAGCCGGGTCAGGCTGCGGCGCAGCTGCGTGCGGATCGCGGAGGGCGACGTGTTCTCGTCGTCGGGCCCGTCGCCGACCTTCATCCCCAGCTTCGTCGCGACCACATACGCACTGCGATCGTGCGCGATCGCCGCCCCCACGATCTCTTCGGCGACGCCTCCCGATGAACCGGCAGTCCGCGCGTACCCCTCGTACATGTTGGCGGTGTCGATCGAGGTGATCCCGAGATCTCGTGCGGCGTGCGTGAGACGCACCGCCTCGTCCTCGCCCACGGGCGTGCCGAAGGTCATCGTGCCCAGTGTGAGGGCCGAGAGCTCGATCCCGGTCGTCCCCAGCGGCGTCGTGCGCATCACATGCTCCGTTCGATGTCGAAGGGTCTCGCGTTCATCGCCGCGGCCTCGTCGAGCAGGCGACGAGAGACGTCCGCAGGCAGGTGTCCGGGCCGCCACCGATCGGGCGAGCGGAAGCACTTCTGAGCGTGACCCGCCACGTGCATCAGCTCGCTGAAGGTCTCGATGATGCCGTGCTCCCATCCGACCCGCAGGAAGCCGTCCAGTCGGCGTCGTGCGATGTCGGCATCCGCGAACCTTCCCTCGCGCACGGCCGCGAAAGCGGCCGCGTAGAAGTCGGGAAGCAGATTCGACCACGTCCCGATCGTGCCGTCGGCACCGGACGAGAGTCCCTGGACGAGCACCTCGTCGTATCCCGAGAAGACGCACGACGCGGGGAACGCGGACTTGATGCGGCTCATCAGGAAGAGGTTGAAGTCGCTCATCTTGATCCCGGCGACGCCGTCGATGGCGAGCAGATCGGCGAGCTGCTCGAAGGACGCCGTGACGCCCAGCGCGGGGATGTAGTAGACGACGACGGGGACGCCGGTGGCGGCGAGAGCCCGGTAGAAGTCCAGCACTTGCGGCCACGCGGCGTTCGGGGGGATCGCCGCCACGGCATCCGCCCCGACCGACGCGGCATGCTCGGCGAGCGCGACCGCATCACGCTGGAACGTCTGGCCCACGTGCACGACGGCGGAGCCGCCCGCCGCGCGCACCCGCGGAACGACCTCCGCCGCGATGTGCTCCCGCTCCGTGCGGCGCAGGCGCGAGCCGTCTCCGGTGCCGCCGCACAGGTAGAGCCCGTCGATGCCGCTGGCGAGGAGGCGATCCGCCTCCTTCGCCAGCGCGCTCCGATCGAGCTCGTCCTGTGCGTCGGCGGGGGACACGAGCGGCGTGATGACCCCCCGAAGCATCAGCCGGCCTTCAGATCCGCGATGGCCGCTTTCAGCGATGACGTCATGATCTCGATCTCCTCGTCGGTGATTCCGCACCACCAGGGGAAGGAGAACGAGTCGTCCCACCACTTCTCGAGGAAGGGCGTGTCCGCCTCGCCGTAGCCCATCTTCTGGAACAGGGGGAAGCGGTACAGCGGGTAGTACTGCACAATCGAGCGGATGCCGTACTTCGCGGTGAGGAGATCGAGGAGGTCGTTGCGGTCCTTGCCGAACGCACTGCCGTCGAAGTGCATCACGTACTGGTGCACCACGTACCTGCCGCCCTCGACGACCTGGGGGAACGTGATCTCCGGGGTGTCGGCGAGCGCCGCGCGGATCTTCAGATCCTGCTCGATGAGCAGCTCGTTGTTGGGCACGATGCTCTTGAGCTCCTCCGAGCCGAGGGCGCACTGCGCCTCGCCGAGGCAGAAGTTCTGCGGCCACTGCTCGTCGAGGAACGAGTCGACATTGCTCATCGCGGGCACCCAGTAGCGCTCCCGCGGACCCGGGATCGCTGCGAGCCCGTTGTGGCGGATGCCGGGGACTCGTGCGGCGATGTCCGCGTCCTTCACGGTGAGCATGCCGCCCTCGCCCAGGGTCGTCATCGTCTTCGCCGCGTGGAAGCTGAAGCATCCGAAGTCACCGAACGTGCCCACGTGCTGGCCGTCGATCGTGCAGTCCAGCGCCTGGGCGCAGTCCTCGATGACCTTCAGGCCGTGACGGTCGGCGATGTCCATGATGCGGCGCATGTCGGCGGGCAGGCCCAGCAGGTGCACGGCGACGATCGCCTTGGTGCGCGGGGTGATCTTGCGCTCGATGTCGTCGGGGTCGATCGTCCACGTCTCGGGGTGGATGTCGGCCCACACCAGGTCGGCTCCCAGGTCGCCGAAGGGGATCGCGCTCGCGCAGTAGGTGTAGCCCGGCACGATCACCTCGTCACCCGGGCCGACGCCGGAGAAGATCCCGGCCAGCTTGAGCGCGTTGGTGCAGTTCGAGACACCGAAGGCGAAGTTCGCCCCGGTGAACTCGGCGAAGTCCGCCTCGAACTTCTCCAGGTACGGCCCCTGCGTCTGCCCCTCGGCGTTGCGCATGACGTCGACGACGGCGGCGATCTCGGCCTCCGTGTAGGCGTGCTGACGCTGCGGGAAGGTGATGCGGTATCCGTCGACGAATCCGCGACCCGAGGGGTCGCTGAGCTTCTCGGTGGTCTCCATGGCGGTGGTCATTCGGGATCCTCTCGTGTATCTGGGCGGGATGTCAGAGACCGGCGGTCTCGATGACCTCGCACATGATGTCTTCCTTGTTCGCGTCGTACGCGACGATGAGCTTGTCGCCGTCGACGAGACAGCAGGGGTACTGGTGGCCGTTGATCTTCAGCAGGCCCTTCCGGCGCATCTCGACCGGGGAGTCGTTGATCATGTAGACCTTGTCGAACGTCAGCCCGTCATCGCTGAGCATGAGCGTGAGCGGCATGCGATCGAGCAGCGTCGGGATGGCGTTGTTCACCAGGTAGTAGCGGCCGTCGGTGAGCCGGCCGGCGTAGAGGCGGCTCATCGAGTCGGGGATGTCGGTGATCATCGGCTGCGTCCAGGTGCGTCCGCCGTCCTCCGAGAAGTTCACGTAGGCGTAGCAGGAGGCGCCCTCGTCTCGCCAGAACACGACGATCCGGCCGTCGTCGAGCTGGTACCAGGTGCTCTCGCCGTAGGGGAAGCTGGCCCCCTGCGGCGGCTCGACCCTGATGAACTCGGGCTCGGCGAGGATGTCGTCACCGGGCCAGAGAAGGATCGCGGGGACGCCGTCCATCGTGGTGCAGACGCAGAGCAGCCGCCCTTCGGCGGTGAGGCGAGGAGCCTCGAAGATCCACTTGATCGTCGAGCCGTACGAGAACGCCTTCTCGAACGAGATGCCGTCCGCCGAGCGGTAGACGTCCATGTAGGCGTTGTCGGGGCGGATGCGGCGCATGCCGGTGACGGTCTCGTCGTGCTCCGTCTCCTCGCTCATGATGACCACGTAGAGGAAGTCGTCGGTCGCGTGCATGGCGACGCAGTTGTTCGCCCACTGGCTCCCCTCCTCGACATCCAGCACGATGCGAGGGTCGCTCCAGTTCAGGGCATCGTCCGAGTCGGCGATGAGCACCTTCTGGCCGGCGTCCTCCTCGTTGCGGAAGCCGTTGGACCAGGCGTAGTAGTACCGACCGCGGAACTTCGCGATCTGGTTGTGGTGGTTGTAGGAGCCGTGGAACTCGTTGCCGTAGTACACGATCGCGCGGCGCGCATCCCGGATGTAGGGGATGATCGCCGGATCCGCGCCCTTGGTCCCGTGATCGCTGTCGGTCATCAGGCACTCGAAGAGCTGGAAGTTCCGACGCCAGTGATACTCGTTCAGCGCGTTCTTGACGTCGGGCGCGAGCATCTGGACGGTGGGTCGGTCGAGGATGACAGGGGATGTGGACACGGAAGTCTCCTGGTGTGGTGGGTGGATGCGGCGCTGCCGGTCCCGAAGGGACCCCGCCGGGACCGGCAGCACGGGTGGGGGTGTCAGAGCTTCTCGGCTGCGGCGATGGCGTCGTTCACCATCTGCTCGTAGTCCGCGGCGCCGGCGGCCTCGAACTCCTGGCGGTATTGCTCCCAGGTGGCGTCGATGTCCATCTGTCCACCGATCATCCCCGCGAGGTAGCGGTTGGAGATCTCCTTCAGCTTCGTCCGGATGGCCTCGGCCTTCTCGTCGAGCACGACGAGGTTGTAGTACGGGGGCAGCTTCTCGATCACGTCGTCGGCGTACCCGTCGATCGTCTCCTGTGCCGAGGCGGTGAGCGCCTTGTCCTCATCGCTCATCCACAGCTCGCTGTAGTCGACGGGGTTCGTCACCGACTCGTACCAGTCCTTCTCGGAGAACTCCGTCATGAACTCGGTCGCACTGAACAGGTACGAGAACCACACGTACTTGCCGCGGCCGTCGGAGACGCCGTACGCCTTGTTGACCGCGTCCCAGGCGCCCTCGACGTACTCGGGGGTGCCGTCCGATCCCGGCGTGTAGGTCTCTCCTTCGATGCCCTTGAACAGCAGGTTCTGCCCGTCGGCCGATGCGAGGTACTCGACCAGGTCGAGCACGCGCTGAGGGTTCTTGGTGCTGGCGGGGACGAAGTACTGCGCACCCATCCAGCTGAACGTGCTGTAGGCCTTTGCGCCCTCCATCGCCGTCCCGAGGGTCAGGTCCCCCGGCTCGGCGGTGTCGGGGTTCGCCTTCTGCCAGGCCGACTTGTAGAAGTCACGGAACTGACCCGCGTAGCCGAAGCCGAAGTTCGCGGCCCCGATCTTGCCGATGCCGAAGTCCGCGTAGGCGTCGTCGAAGTCGCCCTTGACGCCCACGCCCTTGCTGAGCGCGTCGGCGGCGTACATCGACGCCAGCTGCGTGACGACATCCTTGCTCTTGTCGGAGACGGTCATCAGCTTCCAGGTGTCGTCGCCGTCGGGCACCATGCCCGTCCACGCGTTCCCCGTCGGCGGGGCGATGGAGGTGCCCTGGGGGATGCCCATGGTGGCGTCGATCTCCGCCCAGTTGGTGAGCTTGTCGTTGCGCGGCCACCATCCCTGGTAGCCGGCCTCCGCGGCGGCCTTGGTGAAGGCCTCGAACTCGTCGGTGGTCGAGGGGATCCTGCCGCCGTTGACCTCGTCGAGGATGGACGTGTTGTAGACCGGTACGCCGTTGAAGGACGGCTGCGGCATCGACGCGATCGAGTAGATCGCGTAGGTCTTGTCCTCGTCGCCGGCGTACAGCTTGTTGTAGGCCTTCCACTCGTCGCTGGCGAACATCTTCGTCAGAGTGGGATACCGATCCGGGTCCGCCGAGACGACCTCGCCCAGATCGAGGACGGCACCGTCCTTGATCCACTTGGTGATCTTCTCGGTCTCGCCCCACGTCGGGAACAGATCGGGGCCCGTGCCGACGGCGAGCTCGGTGAGCATCCGATCATCGAAACCGTCGGTTCCGGTGTCGTACTTGAGCTCGATGTTGAGCTTCTCCTCGATCGCCTTCTTGATCGGATCGCTCTTCATGCCGGCGGCGTCGTCGGTGCTGTTGCCGAACTGCGCGAAGCGGATCTTCACGGTCTCGTTCGGGTCGTCAGAGCTGCCGGCGGTGCAGGCGCTCAGGCTGACGACGGCGATCGCGGTGGCGCCGACGGCGACCACCCTGCGGGTAAGGGAATGGTGCATCGCGTACCTCTTCTTCCTCGAAGCGTGGATGTCTTTCTCGCGCACAGCGGGTTGCGCTCTTCCAGTGTAGATCAGATAAATCTGATTAGTCCAGTCTCACTCCTTCACCGCGCCGATGAGGATGCCCTTCGCGAAGTGCTTCTGCAGGAAGGGGTAGACCATGAGGATCGGCAGCAGCGCGACGATGATGGTCGCCATGCGCAGCCCGATCGGCGGGATGGCCGGCATGCCGACCGCCATCGCCTCGTTGCGGACCTGGTTCATCATCGAGGGATCGACGAGAGTGCGTCGCAGGATCCAGGCGAACGGCTGGAGGTCGGGCTGGTTCGAGACGAACATCATGTAGCTGTAGTAGTCGTTCCAGTGGATGACGGCGATGAAGAGCCCCACCGCGGCGAGCATCGGGCGGGCCAGCGGCATGACGATCATGAAGAAGAGCCGCACCTCGTTGGCGCCGTCGATGCGGGCCGCCTCCTCCAGCTCCTTGGAGCTCGCGTAGGAGAAGTAGTTGCGCATGATGATGTAGTAGACGATGTTGAGCGCCCCCGGGATCACCATGACCCAGAAGGTGCGCAGCATCCCGATGTCGTTATAGAGCATGTACTCGGGGATGAGCCCGCCGGTGAAGAACAGGTTGAACACGACCAGCGCGTTGATGACCTTCATGCCCTTCACGTGCACCTTCGACACCGCGTAGGCCATCATCGACGTGATGAGCAGCGACAGCACGGTACCCAGCACGGTCTTGATCACCGAGATGAACAGGGACTGGGCGAACACGGGCGTCGAGAAGATCGCCTTGTAGTACTGGAAGTCGGGATCCGCCGGAGGCAGGAACATGATCTTGTCGCGGATGAAGTCGTCGTACGGCGTGATCGAGGCGACGAACACGTACCACATCGGATAGAAGCAGATGAGGGCGAACGTGACGGTGAGCAGCAGCACCAGCACGTCGAACCAGTTGAACCGGCGCCACCACGCGCGTTTGCGCGGCTTGCCGCCCAGCGCCTGCTCGCGGAGCAGACGGTTCGCCTTGCTGGAGCGCACGGTGCGGATGAGGGATGTAGTCATCAGAAGATTCCCATCACGTCGAGCTTCTTGACGATCTTGTTGGCGAACAGGACGACGATGAGGCCGGCGACATTGAACATGAGGTTCATCGCCGTGGAGACCTCGAAGTTCCCGCCTCCGCCGATGCTGTTGCGGTAGATGTAGGTCGACAGCACGTCACCGGTGGAGTAGACGAAGCTGGAATAGAGGTTGTACACCTGATCGAAGTTGGAGACGAACACGGTGGCCAGCTGCAGGATCAGGAGCACCACGACGCTGGGCATGATGCGAGGCAGGGTGATGTGCCACATCATCTGCAGCCGATTCGCCCCGTCGATCGCGGCGCTCTCGTAGAGGGCGGGGTTGATGCCCGCGATGGCGGCGAGGTAGATGATCGAGCTGTAGCCGGCGGTCTTGACGATGTTCGAGATGACGAGCACCGCCTGGAACAGCTCGGGCTCGCGGAGGAAGTCGATCTCCTTCAGCCCCAGACCGCCGAGGATGGCATTGACCACGCCTCCGTCGCTGGAGAGCGAGAGGAAGGCCATGACCAGTCCGGCGAAGACGACCCAGGACAGGAAGTACGGCAGGTACACGAGGGTCTGGACGGTGCTCTTGACCCAGCGCAGGCGCAGCTCGTTGATGAGCAGGGCCAGGAGGATGTTGAAGGTGAAGCCGAAGAGGATGTTCCAGACGTTGATCTCCAGCGTGTTGACCAGAGCGTTCCAGAACACCGCGTCGTTGAACATCGTGACGAAGTTGTCGATGCCGACCCAGGGACTGCCCCAGATGCCCTTGGAGACGCTGTAGTCCTTGAACGCCAACTGCAGACCGTACATCGGGCCGTAGTTGAAGACGATCATGCACAACAGGCCCGGCAGCACCAGAAGATACGTGAACCAGTGGAACCTGATGTACTTGATCGTCCGGACGAGCCAGGGGTCGAGCCTCGGGGCATCCGCCTCATCAGGACCACCTGAGTAGCGCGCCCTCGACTCGTGGGTCCTCACCGTACTGTCCAACATGTTGCTCCTCGCACCGTCGCGGGCTTTCTCGTCATCCTAGTAGTTCGTATGACTATTATGTTCTATGACGACAGATTGAGCCGGCGATGTTCCGACCCGGCTCCCATCCCACCGCGGCGCAGCGGAACATCTGACCAGGATCGAGGCGGGTGCGCATGGAAGCGATCATCACGATCGACATCGGCACGTCAGCCGTCAAGGTCGCCCTCTGGGAAGCGGTCGGCGACCTGATCGACACACGCGTCGCCGAGTATGCGCTCGATGCGGTAGACGGTCGCATCGAGGTCGAGCCGCAGGTCTACCTCGATGCCATCGCCGCCGCCGTCCGCGACCTCGTCGCCGCTCACCCGGCGTGGCCGATCCGTGCGATCTGCTGCACCACGCAGGGCGAGACGCTGATCCTGCTCGATGAGGAGGGCCGCCCCTGCGCGCCCGCGATCGTCTGGCTGGACGACCGCGCGGAGCTCGAGGCCCGGCAGCTGCAGCGAGAGCTCGGGCGCGAGCGCGTGCACGCCGTGACCGGCCTGCCCGGCTTCGACGGCACGCTTCCCCTCGCGAAGCTCATGCACCTCCGCACGCATGAGGCGGAGCGCTGGTCGCGCACGAGAAGCGTCGTGCTCGTCGAGGATTTCATCGTGCACTCGCTGACCGGCCGCCTGACGGCCGGTCGCAGCGTGCACTGCTCGACCGGCTGGTTCGACATCGCAGCCGACGAGCTCTGGGAGGACGCACTGGCCGCTGCGGGTCTCGACGCCTCGCTCTTCGGCGAGCGCGTCAGCCCTGGGGAGACCATCGGCGCCGTGACCGCCGACGCGGCCGACCGGCTCGGTCTGACGCCCGGCATACCCGTGATCGCGGGAGCGATGGATCAGGTGTGCGTCGCACTCGCCGCCGGCGTCGTCGAGCCGGGCATCGGCAGCCACACCGCGGGCACCGCACTGGTCGTGGCATCCGCCATCGCCGATCCGTCCCGCGCGATCGGCACCGACGTGACCGTGTACCGGCACGCCGTCCCCGGGATGAGCCTCGCGCTCGGCTTCCGGCCCACCGCCGGCATCGCCGTCACCTGGTTGCGCGAGATCCTCGCCCTCGGCGCCGGCGACGCGGGCTACGCCGCATTCGACGCCCTCGCGGCGCAGTCGGAGCCGGGATGCGGGGGCGTGCGCTTCCGGCCCGTCCTCAGTGGTCCGGGTGGGGGCTGGGACGGCATCACCCTCTCCACCACGCGTGCGCAGCTGGCGCGCTCCGTGTACGAGGCCCTCGCCGGCGAGGTCACCGGACTGCTCGCCGGGCTCGACGCCGTCGGCGCGCCGATCCGGACGCTGCGCGTCAGCGGCGGAGGCGCGCAGAGCGAGGTGTGGCTCGGCATCACCGCCGACCTCACGGATCGCCCACTCGAACGCCTGGCCGTCCCGCATGCCGCCTCGACGGGCGCCGCCATCATCGCCGCCTGGGGACTCGGTCTCCTGCCGCGCGGCTCCGCACCCCGCCCGGCGATCTCCGCCGAGCTCGCACCCGCCACGACCATCGAGGACAGACGATGACGCACAGCACACGACCCCGCATCGGCATCCTCGGACTGCTCCTGGATGCGTACAAGCCGCTGTTCCCCGGCATCCAGGAAGAACAGGAGGGGTTCGTCCGTCGCGTCCTGGACGAACTGGGGGACGACGTGGAGGCCGTCTTCCCCGGCGCGGCGACCTCGCGTCAGTCGATCGAGGAGACGGTCCGCGGCTTCGAGGCCGACGGCATGGACGGGATCGTCATCCTCATGCTCTCCTACGCACCGGCACAGCACGTCGTCCGCGCCGCGCGCGACACGACGCTTCCGATCGCCCTGGCCCTCGTTCAGCCCGACGAGCGGGTGGCCTTCGACATCGAGGAGCGCGCGCTCACCGTGAACCAGGGGATCCATGGTGCACAGGACGTGGCGAACACGCTGCGGCGATCGGGCGTGAGCATCGAGCACTTCGCCGGCCCGCGCTCCGCTCTCCCCGTGTTCGTGAGGGACTTCGGCGCCGTCGCGCGTGCACGCAGCCGGGCGCGCCGGATGCGCATCGGCGCGATCGGCGCTCTTCCCGGCATGGGCGACATCCTCATCGACGAGCTCGCCCTGATGCGCGATCTGGGACCGCACGTGACCCGCCACGCCGTCGGCGAGCTGCATCCGTTCCTCGCGAACCTGTCCGAGGAGGAGGTCGATGCGGTCGTCGAGCGCGACGGCGCCGCATTCGACGTCGACCCCGCTTTGGCCGGCGCGGATCACCGGGATGCCGTGCGCCTGCACCTCGCTCTGCGCGCGTGGCTCGAGCACAACGGCCTGCACGGCTACACCGCGCACTACGAGGACTTCGGCGCCGACGGCCGATTCCGGCAGCTGCCGCTCCTCGCGGCGTCGCATCTGCTCGCCGAAGGGTACGGATACGCCGCTGAGGGCGATGTCATGGCGGCCGTGCTGGTGACGACGTTCATCGATCTCTTCGGCGAGGCCGACTTCTCGGAGATGTACATGATGGACCTCGAGAACGACGCGATCCTGTTCTGCCATGCCGGCGAGGGCAACTGGCGGATGGCCGCGCAGCGGCCGCGCCTCATCGACCGCGTGCTCACCGAGGGCGGCCTGGAGAACCCGCCCACCCCGATCTTCACGCTGCGCCCCGGCCGCGCGACGGTGGCGTCGCTCGTGCACGACGGTGCCGACCGCTGGCGCCTGGTGTGCGCATCCGGCGACATGCTGGAGCGCGCGGATCTCACCCGGTGCGAGATGCCGTACTTCTTCTTCCGTCCGGATGCCGGTGCCGCGGCGACCGCCGAGGGCTGGTTGCGCGCGGGCGGTGCGCACCACCAGGCGGTCGTGCTCGGCGAGCAGCGCGCACGCCTGGAGATGTGGTGCCGCGTCAACGACGTCGAACTCGTCACCGTCTGACCCCTACGACCGCGACCCCGGAGACCCCATGATCACCTCGCCCCGCCGCTCCCTGAGAGACCTGCTCGGCTCGGACTACATCGATGCCGTCATCCGCACCGCTCACGCCGTGTCGGGCACCGAGGAGTCCGCGCTGGCCGCGCTCGCCGACGAGGCCGTGGACTTCTACCCGCCGGCGTTCGCCGAGCGCGCACGTGAGCTGGCGCGACGCACCGGCGACAGCCTCGTGCCGCCGTTCGCCGATGATCTCGAGGGCGCACCGACGGATTCCTATCGACGCGCGCAGAAGACGGCGGCCGCACCACTCGGCGGGCTGGGCCCCTGTCGCATCGGCTCGGACGGGCGCATCTACCTGGCGGCCAAGAGTGAGCACTACCACCTGTCGCTCGGCCATGCCTTCCCCGGGCATCGCCTGCTCGCCAACGCCGCGGCCCTCGGCATCCCGAACGCCACCCACAACAACACCCGCGGGCACGTCACCCGGCTCGCGGAGCGCGCCCTCGTCGCAGCGGCGAACGGCCTCGGCATCCAGGACGCGGCGGCCGTCGACGCAGTCCTCTCCGACCGGCGCCCGCAGGTGCTGAACCGGGTGATCAACCTCGAGACCGGGTCGCTCGCGGCGGAGGCGGCGCTGAAGATGATGCTCGCCGCGTTCTACGAGGCCGACGGGCCCGGGAGGGGCCGTGAGGACATCCCGGTGTTCCTGGTCATCGCCGACAACGACGGCGGACCGGCGGGCAACTATCACGGCACCACCATCGTCGCGCAGACTCTGCGGGGCATGTGGCCCGCATTCACCCGCGCGGCGGAGGAGGCGGGGCTGTACAAGGTCGTGGGCGTGCAGATGAACGACATCGACGACGTCCGCGACAAGGTCGCGCGGTACAGTCGCGACGGCTATGGCATCGCCGGTTTCTGCCACGAGATCGTCCTGATGAACTACGGCGGCATGCTGCTGGACGCGGACTTCCTGCGCGAGGCCCACCGCCTGGTGCAGGCGGCCGGAGGCCTGGTGCTGTGCGACGAGATCCAGTCGTGCGCCTGGTACCCCGAGGCGCTGCTCACCGCGCGACTCGGCCTGAACCCCGACCTCATCGCCGTCGGGAAGGGGTTTCCCGGCGGCGCGTATCCCGCGAGCCGGATCATCACCACGGCCGCGGCCGATCGGCTGAGCCAGTTCGGCGCGCTCGTGACGAACGGTCAGGAGGAGCTCGCGAGCCTCGCCTACCTCATCACGATGACCTTCCTCGCCGAGAACCGCGCGCATCTCGAGACGACCGGCGCCCATCTGCACGAAGGGCTCCGGGGACTGGTCGCGAAGCACGCCGATCTGGTCTCTGACGTCACCGGCGACGGACTGATGGCGGGCCTCGAGTTCCACTCCCCGCAGGCGGCGCTGCGGTTCTGCGCTGTGCTCGAATCGGCGCACGGCATCGACTCCAGCGTCCAGGCGTACAAACCCGCCGCGCCTCCCACCGCCCTGCTGAAGCTGCCCGTGATCGTGGACAGCGAGATCATCGACGTGATCGTCGATCGGATGGATGCCGTGCTGGAAGGCCTGCGGGCATGAGCGTCGTCTCCGTCCGTGCCGAGGACGTCGAACGCGTCGAGGTCTATGCGCCCGAACAGCGGCCGGGCTTCGTCGCCTGGGTGACCGGTTTCGACTACGGAGACGGACGTGTGGGCGTCTCGTTCAAGGAGACCGTCTCGGCGCCCGATCCCCGCTACGTCCCCCCGCTTCTCGAGATGGGCGAGGCCACCGGGGCGCCGGTGTCCTACGCCTCGATCGAATGCGGAAGCGCGACCGAGTTCTCGGAGCGGGTCTACCTCGTCTCGGACGACGCCGGGCGCACGTACCGCGAGACGGGTCGCTGCCATCTCGACGACGGCTCGTTCTGCAACGTCGGCTTTCCCGACGGCAGGATCATCGGCCTGGACGTGGGCAGGGTCAACGCCGAGCGCACGGGCTGGTGCGACTTCATCGACGTGCGCGAGAGCTCCGACGGAGGAAGCACCTGGACCGGGGTGACGAGACTCCTCGAGGGGACGGCGCCGTACCTCTGGCGCGTCCGCCGGCTGCGCGACGGGTCGATCATCGTGCTCGCCTCGCTCTACGGCACTCCGTGGGGCGGCGATCGCGAGCGCTCGACGCGCAACACGATGCTTCCGGGCGAGACCTACCTCAGCAAGATCCAGACGTTCTTCCTCACCTCTTCCGACGGCCGGACCTACAGCGCGCCGCACTATGTGCTCCCCGGCATCGGTGCCCACGAGTACGACGTCGTGGAGCTGGCCGACGGCGGGCTGCTGTTCATCGCCGGGGACGTGCAGGGCACCCCTGTCGGGCGTCAGATCGTGCGCCGGCACGGCGACGGCTTCATCAACGGCCCGATGCTGCCGATCCGCCGCGGTGCGCCGTCGGATCCGACCGCTGATCCGCAGGGCGGGCATGTTCCGGAGAGCATCGTCGCGCTTCCGGGCGACGTGCTGGTCGGGTCGCGACGCGGCAAGCCGTACTCGGCCTCGAACGACCTCGGCGAGAACTGGTTGCCGGTGGACGGCCTGCCCCCGAGCCTCTACCAGCCCTTCCTCATGACCATGCCCGACGGCCGGGTCGCCAACTACGGGCATCGCGGCGGCGACAGCGCGTTCGGTCAAGAGGACATGACCATCGCCGTCGACCTGTTCCGCATCAGCGACGGCCTGCCCGCTCCCCGGCGGCTGACGCTGGAACGGCTGATGTCGGCGGATCACGACCAGTATCTGAACGCGTTCTCGGCGCGGCTCTCCTCAGCCGAGGGCCCGTGCGCCGGGGTCGAGGTGACCTTCCGCTTCCTGCCCGTCTGGAACGCCGACGGCACCGCATCCACTCTTCCCCAGGACCGAGCGCCGGTCGTGAGAGCCGCGATGACGGATGCCGATGGCGTGGCGCGGGTCGACGCGTCGTTCTTCGACGGCATCGGCGACATCCACTTCTTCTACAACGTCGATGCGGTCGCCGAGCCGTCCGACGGCGGCGAGGTGCACAGCCCGATGATGTGCGTGGCCGCCCTCACCGCCCGGCGACGCACCCGGTTCCCCCACGACGCGTACTTCGCGGGCGGCGTGCTCTACGTTTCGCCGCAGCTGCAGGCCGACGCTCCCGATCTCATCGCCACCCTCCGCGCGCACGCAGGCACCGACGACCCGTACCTGCCGGACGGAGTCCTCGACGCCGTCATCGTCGAACGGCTGCTCAGCGCCGGAGTGCTCCGCCGCGAAGGCGAACGACTTCGCTGGCTCGCCAGCGTCCACGCACCACACCCCCTCGACGATGTCCAGGACGCCGGAACCGGCGACTGGTACGCCTGACCCGGAAGGATCACGATGATTCACGCCCCTGCTCGCCTTTCCCGCATGTTCGGCACCGATGGCCGCTGCCTCGACGTCGCCGTCGACCACGGCACCTTCGGCACCCACGGCTTCCTGTCGGGCATCGAGAACATCGACGCGACCGTCGCCACCCTCGTCGCCGCCGGCCCGGACGCCATCCAGCTCTCACCCGGGCAGGCCCCGGTGCTGCAGAACCGCGCGGGGCGCAAGCCGGCCCTGGTGGTTCGCACGGATGCCGGCAACTTCTACGGTCCGAAGCGGGACGACTATCTGTTCAGCCAGATGATCGAGGGCGCGTTCGAGCGCGCCGTGTACTACGACGCCGCGTGCATCGTGGTCAACTTCCTCGCCCTGCCGCACAAGCCCGAGCTCTTCCACCAGTCCGTGCAGAACGTCACCCGCGCGCGGGCATGGGCCGATCAGACCGGGATGCCGCTCATGGTCGAGCCCCTCGCGATGAAGCCGGACGACACCGGCTACGGCGTCGACGGCGACATCGAGAAGATCGTCACCCTCGTGCGCCAGGCCGTCGAGCTCGGTGCGGACATCATCAAGGCCGACCCGAGCGACGAGACGGCCGACTACGTGCACGCCGTCGAGGCGGCAGGCGGGCGCCCCCTGCTGGTGCGCGGCGGCGGGCGCGACGACACCCGCCGCGTGCTCGCCCGCACGCACGAGCTGATGCAGACCGGTGTCAGCGGGCTGGTCTACGGACGCAACATCCTGCAGCATCACGATCCGGTCGGCATGACCCGGGCCCTCATGGCCCTGACGCACACCGACGCGACCGCCGACGAGGCGTTCGCGCTGGTCGCTCCCGAGGAGGCGTGATGCCCCGACGCATTGCGATCATCGGTTACGGATCCCGCGGGCGCACACTGGCCCCGATCCTGCGCCGGCACGGCGCGACGATCGTCCTCGTCGTCGACGCGCAGCCGGAGGGACGCGAGCGTGCGCTCGCCGACGACCCGGACTGCCGTGTGTCCGCGGACCTGGCCGACGCGCTCGGGCCTGGGATCGACGCCGTGATGATCCTCACACCGGACCATCTGCACGAGGAGCAGGCGATCGCGGCGCTGGAGGCGGGAAAGGCGGTGTTCTGCGAGAAGCCGCTTGCCATCACGACGGCGGGCGCCGACCGCATCCTCGATGCCGCAGAGCGCACCGGCGGGCGACTGTACGTCGGCCACAACATGCGTCATATGCCGGTGATCCGCCAGATGCGCGAGCTCATCCGGTCCGGGAGCATCGGCGAGGTCAAGGCGATCTGGTGCCGGCACTTCGTCGGCAACGGCGGCGACTACTACTTCAAGGACTGGCACGCCGAACGCGCGAACACGACGGGTCTGCTCCTGCAGAAGGGCGCGCACGACATCGACGTCATCCACTGGCTCGCGGGAGGGTACACGCGCGTCGTCTCGGCGATGGGAGGTCTCACCGTGTACGGCGATGTGACCGCGCGCAGGGAGCGCGACGGGGAGATCGCCGCGGACTGGGTCGACGTGGCGAACTGGCCGCCCGCCGCTCAGACCGGACTGCACCCGGTCATCGACGTCGAGGACATCTCCATGGTGCACATGCAGCTCGACAACGGGGTGTACGCCAGCTACGAGCAGTGCCATTACACGCCCGACTACTGGCGGAACTACACCGTCATCGGCACGGCGGGCCGTCTGGAGAATCACGGCGACACGGCCGGTGGCGAGATCCGCGTGTGGAACACGCGGATCAGCGGCTTCGGCGAACCCGACGTCGTCGTGCCCATCTCCGGCGAGTCGTCGGCCGAGCACGGCGGTGCCGACCACTTCCTGATCCGCGAGTTCCTCGACTTCGCGGCGGACGGCATCGAGACCGAGACCTCGAGCGTCGCCGCACGAGAGGCCGTGGCGACCACGCATCTCGCGACCGTGTCGCTGCGGTCGGGGAGCACACCGCAGCCGGTGCCCGCCCACCGTGCTCACACCGCGATCGACAGCGCCGCCGTGTAGCCCTTCTCGACATCGCCGGTCACGGTCGCCAGCTGCAGGACGCCGCCGTCTTCGCCGAACACGTTGTCACCGGTGAGGGTGACCCGCGACGCGTTACGGACGCTGCTCTCGTAACCGCGGGTGGCGTACACCTTCGCGTTGGTCTCATCGGGGAGGGCGATCTGCGATGTCTTCACGATCGGCCCCGTCGCGACGGCGCTGTCGACGTCTTCGTAGACCTCGAAGTGGATGTGCGGCCACCGCCCCGAATAGCAGGCCGGGTAGATCGAGGTGAAGCGCACGGTGCCGGTGTCGTCGGTCTGCTGCACGCCGCGAAGGTAGTTCTCGTCCTTCACCCCGTCCGAGTACAGGGAGTAGTTGCCGTCGCGGTCGCAGTGCCAGAGATAGACCCCGGCTCCGGCCATGGCGCTGCCCGTGGCGGCATCGCGCACGGTCAGCACGATCTGCAGCGGCACACCCTCGGCGGTCGTCGTGGACGAGCCGAAGCTGGAGCGGATGTCGCCGCGCACGATGCCTGAGTCGTCGAGGACGTTCACGCCGTTGGAACCGTCGGCGGGGTACGGACCGGCCGTCTCGTCCGGCACCTCGCCGTCGAGCAGCTCGGAGTCGTCCTGCGCTGCCGGCGGGCCGCCCTGACCGCCGGGACCGCCGGGGCCGCCCTCGGCCGGCGGCTCCCCTCCGGCCGAACCGGATGCCGTGGGAGCGCACGCGGCGAGCAGGGTGGTCGCGGCGATGCCGCCGAAGATGCCGAGCACCCGCCGTCGGTCGATCAGAGTCCGGATGTCGTAGACCAGGCCGCGGTGGTCCTCGTCGATCTCGTTCCCGTTCGCGTCCATCCAGCGGGGGTCGGCTGCGGTGCTCATCGTTCGTCCTCTCGGCGGGCGCGGTGCCCATGCTGCAAGAGAACCAACGCACTCTGAGGCGATCACATGCGGCAGACGGGAGAAGGCGATGAGCATCCTCTGCGAATCCGATGAACGGATGCTACGCGTCGCGCGATCTCCACAGCAGCCACACGAAGTACGGCGCTCCGAGCAGGGCGACCACCAGTCCCGCCGGCAGCTGAGCCGGCGCGAGGACCGTCCTGCCCACGGCATCCGCCACGCCCACCAGCACGGCGCCCAGCACGACGGCCACCGGGATCACCCGGCCGTGGCGCGCTCCGACCAGGGCACGTGCGGCGTGCGGCGCGACGAGGCCGACGAACCCGACCACCCCGACCGCCGAGACGCTGAGGGCGGCGAGCACGGCGGCCGCGACGAGTAGCGCCAGGCGGGTGCGCTCGAGGCGGATGCCGACGAGCCGTGGCGTGTCCTCGTCCATCGCCAGGATGTCGAGATCGCGCCGCTGCGCGATCACGAACGGCAGCGCGATGAGCAGCACGAGCGCGAGCGGCACGACCTGCTCCCAGATGCGACCGTAGGTGGTGCCGGACAGCCACGTGTAGATCTTCGGGGTGTCCCACGGGTTGGAGCGCAGCAGCACGAACGTGGTCAGCGCGGTGCTCCCGTACCAGACGCCGATGCCGATCAGCACGAGCCGGTCGGCGCTGAGCCCGCCCCGCCACGCGAGTGCGTACACGAGCGCGAAGGCGAGCAGCGCGCCGACCACCGCGGCGGCGAGCATGCCGAACGTCGACGCGGCGGCGCTCGTGACGACGAGCACCGCACCCAGGCCCGCCCCACCCGTGATGCCGAGCAGTCCGGGCTCGGCGAGGGGGTTGCGGCTGACGGCCTGCGTGACCGTTCCCGCCAGGGCCAGCGAGGCGCCGGCGACGACCGCGGCGATCACACGGGGCGAGCGCTCGTCGAGTGCGAACGACACGAGCGGCGGCGCCTGCTGCTGCATCCACAGCAGGATGTCGCCGGTGAGCAGGGGCGTCGCGCCCACGAGCATCCCGACCAGGATGACGCCCGCGAGTGCCGCGAGGCCGATGACGAGCACGACGGCGAACCGGCGCGTGCTGCGCACGCCGAAGCGGATGCTCGGCGGCCGCCGGGTGGGCCCCGCATCGCGCAGGCGCCGTGCCATGACGATCAGCACCACGGCCCCGAGGATCGTCGTCGCCACTCCTGTGGGGACGACGATCGCGCCCTCTGCGCCGATCAGCGCGCGCAGCACCGCATCCGCGCCGATCACGACGATCGCGCCGATGAGCGCGGACGTGGGGATCAGCAGGGCGTGCCGCCCGAGCGCGGGGACCAGGCGCGAGAGCAGCCGGGCGAGCACAGGGGCGCAGAGTCCGACGAAGCCGATGGGTCCGGCGAGGGTCACCGCGGCCGCGGTCAGCACCACCGACAGGAGGATGCCGATGACACGCGTGGACCGGATCGGGACGCCCAGCGATGACGCGGTGTCGTCGCCCAGGGCCAGCACGTCCAGGCGCCGGGTGAGGGCGAGCGCCAGCCCGATCGCGACCGCGATGACCGGAGCCGCGCGCAGGAACGATTCGATGCTGAGTTGCGAAAGGCTGCCGCTCCCCCAGGCGAACAGTCCCTCGGTCTCCTCGTCGAACAGCACGAGCAGCGCGGAAGTGCCCGCCTGCAGGGCCAGCGCGAGTGCCGAGCCTGCGAGGACGAGCCGGGTCGTCGACGAGGCGGCCCCGCCGGCCAGGCCCAGCACGAGCGCGGCGGCGCCCAGCCCGCCCGCGAAGGCGACCAGGCCGGATGCCCAGAACGGGATGCTCAGGCCGAAGGCCGTGACCGCCGTGACCGCGAAGTACGCGCCCCCGGTGACGCCGAGGGTGTCGGGCGAGGCGAGCGGGTTGCGCGACAGCGACTGCATGAGCAGCCCTGCGACGCCCAGTGCCAGACCGACCGCGACACCGGCGGCGAGCCGCGGCAGGCGCGACCCGAACAGGATCTCGGGGTCGGCGAGCACCTGACCGCTCGTGCCCTGGGTGAGATGCCAGCCCGAGACGAGCACGAGCACGAGCAGCAGGCCGAGCAGCGCCGCGGCGGCGCGCACGGTGCTGCCCCCGCCGCGGCGAGCGACGACGGCATCCGAAGCGTTCATTCCGGGCGCCGAGTCGTGAGCCGAGCGGGTCGCGCGCGAGGTCACTTCGTGATGACGTCGACGTACGCGTCGATGATCTGCTCGGCCGAGCGCGGGCCTCCGAAGGTCCAGATACCGGCCGGGAAGGCGTGGATGCGGTCCTCCTTCACGGCGGGGATGGATGCCCAGGCGGGATTCTTCTCCGCGGCGGTGACGAAGCTCTCCGAGTCGGGGTCGGGCGTGCCCGTGTACAGCAGCATCGCGTCGCCGATCGTGGTCATCCCCTCGATGTCGGTCGAACCCAGCCCGTACGCCGCGTCGACCTCTCCGGTCCAGGCGTTCTTCAGACCGAGCTCCTCGCCGAGCTCGCCGATGAGCGAGCCCTGGCCGAACGGCCGCAGCGACACGTTGCCGCCGTCGACCCATCCGTCGAAGAACACGAAGGGCGCGTCCTGCAGCGAGGCGCCGGCGACGGCCTCCTTGCCCGCGTCGAGCTTCTGCTCGAACTCGTCCTTGACGACGTCGGCGCGCTCGGTGCGGCCGGTGGCCTCGGCGATCAGATCGAAGGTGCCGAGCATCTGCGCGATCGGGTCCTTCGCATCGGCGCCGAGCGTGGCGAGCACGGGCACGCCGTACTTCTCCAGCTGGCCGATGATCGCGTCGTCACGCGTGTACGCCTCGACGATGACGAGGTCGGGTTCCGTGGCGAACAGCGCGTCGAGGTTCGGCTCCTGGCGCGTGCCGACGTCCTTGACGTCGTCCGGGAGCTCCTCGGCGGTGTCCCACGTGCGATAGCCCTCGGCGTCGGCGACGGCGACAGGGGTGAGGCACAGCGAGAGCACGTCCTCGATCTGCTGCCACTCGAGCACGGCCACCTTCGCGGCCGGCTCGTCGAGCGTCACGGAGCGACCGAAGGCGTCGGTGAGCTCGACGGCACCGGTGGACGTCTTCGTGGTGTCGTCGGCGCAGCCGACCCCGCTCGCGGACGAGGTCGTCTGATCGGGCTTCGGCTCAGCCGACGACGTGGTGCCGCAGGCGGTGAGTGCGAGGGTGAGAGCGCCGAGGGTCGCGAGGGCGGCGAGGGGCTTGTTCATCAGAGGGCTCCGGTGTTGTCGGGACGTTTCGGGCGAGGGAGATCGGGTCAGGCGGAGAGAGCGGAGAGGGCGCGGACGCGCGCGTGGTGCCTGCCCCGCGGCGTCACCTGCACGCGACCGGTGCGCTCGTCGAGCTGGGCCTCGATCGGAAGCCCGTAGACCTCGGTGAGGTTCTCGGAGGTCAGCACGGCCTCCGGCATTCCGGAGGCGTGGACGCGGCCGCGGTGCATGAGCACGACCTCATCGGCGACGGATGCCGCGTGGCCGAGGTCGTGCAGAACCACGCCCACGGCCGTGCCGCGGTCGGCCAGGTCGCAGATCAGATCCAGGGTCTCGACCTGGTAGCGCAGGTCGAGGTGGTTGGTGGGCTCGTCGAGCAGCAGGATGCCTGTGCTCTGCGCGAGCGCCGTGGCGAGCCAGACCCGCTGCAGCTCGCCCCCGGAGAGCTCGTCGACCGCGCGGTGCACCATGGCATCCAGTCCGGTGAGCTCCAGGGCATGTGCGATCGCCTCACGATCGGCATCCGTCATCCCGCTGAAACGGCCACGATGGGGGTGCCGGCCGTAGGCGACGACGTCGCGCACCTCGAGGCCGGAGGGATGCGGGCGCGACTGCGAGAGCATGGCCACGGTGCGCGCGAACTCCTTCGCGGAGAGGGCCGCCGCGTCACGCTCGCCCTGCGCGTCGGCCACGCGCACGATCCCCTCGTCCACCCGGTGAAGGCGCGCCAGCGCGCGCAGCGCCGTGGACTTGCCGCTGCCGTTCGGGCCGATGAGCGCGGTCACTGTGCCGGGGCGCAGGTGAAGCGACACCTCGTGCACCACGCGCGTGCGGCCGTAGCTCAGCGCGAGGGACTCGCCATGCAACTCGTCGGCGCGGGGAGAATCGGTGATGGTCGTCACGTTAGGAAAGCCTAACCTAGGCTGTAGGGGTGAGTCACCACCCCTACCGAACGTTCCGCACCACCGTCGCGCGGATCACGGCGCTCTCGCCGAGTTTCACGCGCATCACGCTGGCCGGCGACGACCTCGCCCACTTCGGCACCGACGGGCTCGATCAGCGCATCAAGCTGATCATCCCGTTCGCCGACGGGACCATCACCGACGTGGGTCAGTTCGACGAGACGCAGAGCATGACCGACTGGTACCGGCGCTGGCGGGAACTGCCCGACGAGCTGCGCAACCCGATCCGCACCTACACGATCCGCTCACCGCGTCCGGGGGATCGGGAGATCGACGTCGACTTCGCGCTGCACGGCACGGAGGGGCCGGCGTCCGCATGGGCCGGCGGAGCAGGGGTGGGCGATCCGATGTTCGTCGTGGGACCCGACTCGCGCGCCGAGGCGCCGGGCGGCGGCATCGAGTGGAAGCCGGGAACCGCGACATCCGTGCTCATCGCCGGCGACGAGACCGCCATGCCGGCGATCTGCTCGATCGTCGAGTCGCTGCACGACGGAATCACCGGAGACGTCTGCATCGAGGTTCCGACCGAGAGCGACGCGCTGCCGCTGAGCGCACCGGACGGCGTGCGCGTGACCTGGCTCGCGCGGGGCGGCGCCGCCCACGGGGTCCGGCTCAGCGCCGCCGTGCACGCCTGGGGCCGCGAGCGCGCCGCAGCATCCGCTCCGGGCACCGCACTGGCCGAAACCGACCCCGACGTGCTCTGGGATGTTCCCGAGGCCGTCGGCAGCGGCGAGTACGCCTGGCTCGCCGGGGAGGCCGGCACGATCACGGCGTTGCGCCGCCACCTCGTGCGCGACCTCGGGATCGACCGCCGTTCGATCGCTTTCATGGGCTACTGGCGACAGGGGCGCGCCGAGGCGTCTTGACGTCGGGCCACGCGGACCCCTGTCGGGTGTGACCGCGCCGACCAGGGGTTTACGCTGGCGGGATGTCCCTGAGCGCTGCAGCCTGGCCGATCCGCACTGAACGTCTGGAGCTCCGCCCGCTCGAGATCGCCGATCTGGATGCCGTGTGGGCGTTCCGTCGGCTCCCCGAGGTGAGCGAGTGGCTCGGCCGCGCGCCGGCCACGCGCGAGGAGTTCCACGAGACGTATTCCGACTCCGAGCGGCGCGCGACGACCCTGGTGATCGTGCTGCCGGATGCCGACGGCGGGCCCGCGATCATCGGCGACCTGATGATCAGGATCGGCGACGGCTGGGCGCAGGCGGAGGTCGCCGAAGAGGCGCACGGAACCGAGGCCGAACTGGGCTGGGTGCTCGCCCCCGCATACACCGGGCGGGGCTACGCCCGCGAGGCGGTGAGCGCCGCGATCGACGTCTGCTTCGGCGCGCTCGGCCTGCGGCGAGTCCACGCGGGATGCTTCGCGGCCAACGAGCCGTCGTGGCGGCTGATGGAACGGCTGGGCATGCGGCGCGAGGAGTTCAGCCGGCGCACCGCACTGCACCGCTCCGGCGAATGGATGGACGGCATGAACTACGGCCTGCTGGCCGAGGAGTGGCCCGGGCGACGCTGACGCCCGGCGGGTGCCGAGGTCCCGCTCTCAGCATCCACCTCCCGTCCAGGTCGCAAAACGTCCCGTTCCCGGCAGCCGCCACCCGTCCAAGTCGCAAAAAGTCCCGCTCTGGGCGCCTCAGAGCGGGACGAACTGCGACCTGGCGGCGACGATCGAGCGGAAACCGGGACGAACTGCGACCCGAACATCTACGCGCGCGGAGCCTTTGACCCCCTCCCGGCGGGTCCGTGTCGACGTTCGCCGGCATCCGCCACCCGTCCAAGTCGCAAGACGTCCCGTTCTCGGCATCCGCCACCCGTCCAAGTCGCAAAAAGTCCCGCTCTGGGCGCCTCAGAGCGGGACGAACTGCGACCTGGCGACGACGATCGAGCGGAAACCGGGACGAACTGCGACCTGGAGCCCGTGTCGAGTCAGCGGAACGACCGCAGGCGCAGGCTGTTGCCGACGACGAACACGCTCGAGAACGCCATGGCCGCGCCGGCGAGCATCGGGTTGAGGAGGCCGAGTGCAGCGAGCGGGATCGCGGCGACGTTGTAGGCGAACGCCCAGAAGAGGTTGCCCTTGATCGTGCCGAGCGTTCGGCGGGAGAGCCGGATCGCGTCGGCCGCGGCGCGCAGATCGCCGCGCACCAGCGTGATGTCGGATGCCTCGATCGCGACGTCCGTGCCCGTTCCCATCGCCATGCCGAGGTCGGCCTGCGCGAGCGCCGGCGCGTCGTTGACACCGTCGCCGGCCATCGCCACGACGCGCCCCTCGGACTGCAGCCGGGCGACGACGGCGACTTTGTCGGCGGGGAGGACCTCGGCGATGACCTCATCGATGCCGACCTGCGCGGCGATGTGGCGAGCTGCAGCCTCGTTGTCGCCGGTGAGCAGGATGGGGGTGAGTCCGAGAGCCTTGAGCGACGCGACAGCCTCGGCGCTGGTGGGCTTGACCTCGTCGGCCACGACGATCAGCCCGCGCGCCTGGCCGTCCCAGGCCACGAGCACCGCGGTCTGACCCGCATCCTCGGCCCGGCTCTTCGCCGCCAGCAGCTCGGCCGACGGGTGGATGGCCCAGTCCTCCAGGAGCGACAGCCGTCCGACGAGCACGGCGTGCCCCTCGACGACGCCGCTGACACCGCGACCCGCGTCGTTCTTGAACGACGCGACGGCGGGCAGGCCCGTCGTCGTGGCGTGCGGCCCCGCCGATGTGGCGGAGATGGCCGCATCCGCGGGCTCGGATGCGGCAGAGTGCGCCACATTCTCAGCCGAGAGGGCGGCCGAGAGGGCAGCCGGGAGGGCACCGGCGCGGGCGGCGGATGCGATCGCCCGCGCGATCGGATGCTCGCTGGCGTGCTCCAGCGCACCGGCCATCCGCAGCGTCAGGGCGGTGTCCTCACCCTGCTCGGGAACCACCGAGGCCACGCGCATCCGGCCCTCGGTGACCGTACCGGTCTTGTCCAGGACGACGGTGTCGACGCGGCGGGTGGATTCGAGGACCTCCGGTCCCTTGATGAGGATGCCCAGTTGCGCGCCACGGCCGGTGCCGACGAGCAGGGCGGTCGGCGTCGCGAGGCCCAGCGCGCAGGGGCACGCGATGATCAGCACCGCCACCGCCGCGGTGAAGGCGGCGGATGCCGGGAATCCCGCGCCGAGCCATGCGCCCAGCGTGGCGATGGAGATGACGATGACGATCGGGACGAACACGCCGGAGATGCGATCGGCGAGGCGCTGCACCTCGGCCTTGCCGGTCTGCGCGTCTTCCACCAGCCGCGCCATCTGCGCGAGCTGCGTGTCGGAGCCGACACGGGTGGCCCGCACGACCAGACGCCCGCCGGCGTTCACGGTCGCGCCGGTGACCGCATCGCCCTCGCCGACCTCGACTGGGAGCGCCTCCCCCGTGATCATCGACTGGTCGACGGCCGACGACCCCGAGACCACCACTCCGTCGGTGGCGATCTTCTCGCCGGGGCGGACGACGAACTCGTCCGCGACGCGCAGCTCCGCGGTCGGGATGCGGGTCTCCCGCCCTTCGCGCAGCACAGCGACATCCTTCGCGCCGAGCTCCAGCAGGGCGTGCAGTGCGGCGCCAGCACGACGCTTCGCGCGCTTCTCGAAGTAGCGGCCCGCAAGCACGAACATCGTGACGCCGGCTGCGACCTCGAGGTAGATGTTCGCCGCACCGTCGCTCGGCGCGATCGTGAACGAGAAGCCGTGCGTCATCCCGCGCTCACCGGCGGTGCCGAGGAACAGCGCGTAGAGCGACCACAGGAACGCCGCCGAGGTGCCGAGGCTGATCAGCGTGTCCATGGTGGCTGCGCCGTGACGCAGGTTCACCCAGGCCGCCCGATGGAACGGCCATGCGGCCCACACGATCACGGGAGCGGCCAGGGTCAGAGACGCCCACTGCCAGTACGGGAACTGCAGCGCAGGGATCATGGCGAGCAGGATCACCGGGATCGACAGCACGGCCGATCCGATCAGGCGATGCCGCAGCGATCGCAGCTCGAGATCCTCACCGGCGTCGCCCTCGCCTGCCGGCGCCGCCGCGGGGGCGGGAAGGGCCGCGGAGTATCCGGCGTCCTCGACGGCGGCGATGAGCTCAGCAGGATCGACGACCGCAGCGGCCGTGACCTGCGCCTTCTCGGTCGCGTAGTTCACGGTGGCGGTGACGCCCTCGATCCGATTGAGCCGCTTCTCGATGCGCATGGCGCAGGATGCGCAGGTCATCCCGCGGATCTCGAGATCGATCCGGGACCCCTCTGCGCCGTCCCGCGCCGCGGCGTTCATCGGGTCGACACCGCCCGGTAGCCGGCCTCGTCGACGGCGGCGATCACGGCATCCGCGTCGACGGCGGACGCCGAGGTGACGACCAGTCGACCGGTCTCGGCGTTGACGTCGATGCTCTCGACGCCGGCGATCTTGCCGACCTCTTCCCGGACGGACATCTCGCAGTGCCCGCAGGTCATCCCGGTCACCTGGAATTCGATGGTGGTCATGGTGTCTCCTCTGCGCTTAATACCCCCTAGGGGTACTCCTGCAGAGTACTACACCGCATCCGCCCCGGCTATTCCCGATCGGTGGTCAGAGCGCCGGCCCCGGGTCAAGGTCGGGCGGGTCGGTCGGAGCCTCGTACCCTTCGGGAAGCTCCGGGCGGATGAGTGCGGGATCGTGCGGATAGACCGTCACAGCCTGCAGCTCGGCGTCCGCGTCGGCACGGATCTCGAACGTGGAGAGCCCGATCGGGGCGATCGAGTGGATGCGTCGCACGCCCACGGTGCCCGCGACGAGCAGCTCCCGCCCCTCGGCGACGACCGCGTGCCGGGTGATGCGCTGGCCGTTCTCGATGGCCTCGCGCAGTTCGATCTGCCCGACCTCGATCCGCTGAGGCAGTGCGACTCTCCACACACCGGGAGCGCGCCGCTCGAGCGTCGCGTGCACGGGGCCGGCGAAGCGGCGGTCGAGCTCGGCACGGAACTCGGCGACCCTCCGCACGTCCGCCGCGTCGATGCGGCCGGTCGTGTCCGGCGGCAGGTTCAGCAGGAGCCCCGCACCCATTCCGACGGACTGCAGGTGTATCGCCATCAGATGGGCGACGCTCTTGGGCTCGTCATCCGGATGCCAGAACCAGCCGCGCCGGATCGACACATCGCACTCCGGCGGTGCGTACACGTGCTCGGCGAGCGCGTCGCTGCCGGTGACGTACTGGTTCAGCGCCAGGCGGTCGGTGACGTACTCGACCGGATCGGATGCCAGGCCGTCCTCGTTCCCGACCCAGCGGATCGTCGGCGCACCCATGTTGAACACCATCGCGCCGGGCTGGTGCTCGTGCACGATGCGCATGTACGCGGCCCAGTCGTAGGTGCGCCCGTCGGAGCCGGCGCCGTCGAACCACACCTCGGTCAGGTCGCCGTACCCGGTCATCAGCTCCGTGAGCTGCGCGGCGTACAGCTCGTCGTAGGCATCGGGGTCGGGGTACTCGGGTGCGTGCCGGTCCCACGGCGAGAGGTAGACGCCGAAGCCGATGCCGCGCCGGCGACACGCGTCGGCGACCTCGGCGACCACGTCACCGCGCCCGTCGCGCCACGGTGAAGAGGCGACGGAGTAATCCGTGGTGCGGGTGGGCCACAGACAGAAGCCGTCGTGGTGCTTCGCCGTGAGCACGACGTACGCCGCGCCGAGCTCGACAGCGACGTCCACCCACTGCCCGGCGTCCAGATCCGAAGGATCGAAGATGGCGGGATCGAGCGTGCCGTCGCTCCATTCCACTCCCGCGAAGGTGTTCAGCCCGAAGTGCAGGAAGACGCCGACCCCGGCGCGCTGCCAGGCCAGCTGGGCGGGCGTCGGCCGCAGCATGCTGTTCATACGCCGATGAACTCCTCGACCTCGCCGTAATCGGGCTGCTCGCGGATCTCCACGCTCGCGCCGAGCCGGTCGGTGTCGAGCACGACGACCTCGTTCTCGCCCGCGCGCCAGAGCGGACCGGGGGCGTAGAGCGTGATCTGCGGTCCCCGGTCCCACCAGCGTCCGAGCAGGAAGCCGTTCAGCCACACCATGGCCTTCGCCGAACCCGGCAGCGCGATCCAGGCGTCCGCCGGTTCGTCGACGGTGAACGATGCGGTGGCCAGTCCGTCGTCCGCGCGTCCGGTGCGCACGACGTCGACGACGGGCACGTCGTCGCGCGGCAGCATCCGGTGCTCCCAGCCGTGCTGGAAGCGGCGGCCGACGAGCACTCCGTGCAGGATGCCCTTGTGCTCGCCGGTGAGCGGACTGTAGTTGATGCGCCCCAGGCTCTCGACGACGATCGTGAGCCTGCCGGCGCCGCCCTCTGCCGGAAGCGCCAGAGTGTGCTCGCCGTCGTGCTCCATCGTCCCCAGGCGCACGTCGTCGAGGAACACCGTCGCGCGGTCGCGCAGCCCGAGCAGCGTGAGCATGGCGTCGGCCTCGAACGCCACGGGCGACTCGTAGGCCACCAGTCCCTCTTCGGCGCCGAGCTGCTCGTAGCTGAGCGGCATCGGCGCGACGGCCGCCACGGGCTGCGCGCGCAAGGTCTCCAGCAGCGTGGCGACAGGTCTCAGCGCGGCGGATGCCGCCGGCTGACGCCGCGGGGCATCCGGGACCGGCGGCAGCTCGCCCTCGTGGAACGGGGCGAAGGCGGTGCGCAGCGCATGGAACTTGTCGCCCAGACTGCCGTCCTCGGCGATGGGCGCGTCGGAGTCGTAACTGGTGATGGTCGGCTGCAGCAGCGTGCCGTCGTGGTTGGCTCCCGCCCACAGTCCGAAGTTCGTGCCGCCGTGCGCCATGTACACGCTCACCGATCCGCCCGCCTCCAGCAGGGCGTTCACGGTGCCGATCATGCTGTCGGCCGAGCGGACGTGGTGCTTCTCACCCCAGTGATCGAACCAGCCGCCCCAGAGCTCGCTGCACATGAGGTGATGATCGTCGCGGCGCAGCTGCTGGGCGAGGGCGACGCCGGTGCCGAAGGTGAAGGTGCCCATGACCCCGGGGATGCTGCCGTTCGCGACCATGTCGGCCGTGGTGCCGTCGGCGGTGGTGAGCATCTCGACCATGCCGCGCTGGCGCAGGCCGTCGCGCTGATGGGCCAGGTACGCGGCGTCCGAGCCGTACGACCCGTACTCGTTCTCGACCTGGATCAGCCGGATGGGTCCGCCGTGCACGGCCTGCAGCGGCTCGAGCTGCGGGATGAGCGCGTCGTACCAGGCGTCGACCGCGGCGAGGAACACGGGGTCCGACGTGCGCAACGCGTGAGTGCGGCCCGAGAGCCAGAACGGGATGCCACCGTTCGACCACTCCGCGCAGATGTAGGGGCTGGGGCGCACGTACACGTCCAGGCCGACCTCGCCCGCGATTCGGATGAACCGCGCGACATCGCGCCAGCCGGTGAAGTCGAACTCGCCTTCGGTGCGCTCGTGGAAGTTCCAGGCGACATAGGTGTCCACGGTGTTCGCGCCCATCGCCGCCAGACGGCGCAGGCGGTCCTCCCACTGATCCGGGTGGATGCGGAAGTAGTGCATCGCGCCGGACAGGATGCGATGCCGCCGGCCATCGCGGAAGAGCAGGCCGTCGCGCCAGGTGAGGGAGGGGGACATCGGGCTCCGTCCGGATGATGACGACTCGCGTCAGGATGTTGACGTCACCATCCTGTCATCCCGCACGGCGTCGGCGCGGATCAGCCCTTCATGGCCACGCCGCGCCGCCAGTAGCCCATGAAGGCCACCTGCGCGCGCGAGACGCCGAGGTCCTTGACCAGGTGCCGGCGCAGCGTGGTGACCACGCCGCTCTCACCCGCGATCCAGTAGTAGCGCCCGTCCTCCGCATCCGCCGCGCCGATCTCCTCGCCCAGGCTCGAGTAGACCGGCGTCTCCCACAGCGGCGCCTCGGTGTCGGCATCCGTTACGACGATGTCCGTGCGATCGCCCAGGTAGTCCAGCACGGTGGGGATCAGCCTCAGCCCGTGCGCGACGCCGCCGCGGGGCAGCCAGTGCACCTCGACGCCGGCCGGCGCGTCGATGCTCAGCTGGTCGCGCGCATCGGGCACCTCGATGAAGGCGATGCCCCGGGCATCCGCCGGCGAATCCTCCAGAATCCGGGCGATCGCCGGGGCTGCGGTCTCGTCGCCGGCGAGCAGCAGACTCGACGCGGCGCCCGGCGCGAACTCAATCCCGCTGCGGTCCTCACGGCCGCGACGTGGCCCCACCAGCAGGATCTCGTCGCCCACCGCCGCTTCCGCCGCCCATCGCGATGCCGGTCCGGACAGCCCCGGCTCCAGGTGCAGCACGAAGTCGACCACGATCCGGTTCTCGCCGTCGGTGCGCAGCTCGCGCACCGAGTAGGTGCGCATCGAGCCGCGCTCGTCCTCCGGGACCGCCAGCCAGGAGCCGTACCAGTCGCCGGTGTCGGAGTCGACGTCCGGGACACGACCGGATGCGGGCGGGAAGACCAGCTTGATCCTGGCGTCGAAGAGCTCGCCGGTCTCGCCGATCTCGGCGAGCTGCTCACCACCGAAGGTGATGCGGGCGAAGCTGGGCGAGACCCGTTCCACCTCGCGCACGATCGCGCGTCCGATGAGGTACGAGGGGCGGGGGTCAGCGGACATGGTGCCTTCCGATCGGGGTGACCATCGGGGTGCCCGAGACGGGGTCGACGGTCACCTGGTTCGCCATCCCGAACACCTCGTGCACGAGATCGGCGGTGACGATGTCGGCCGGCGCGCCGACGGCGACCACCCGGCCCTGCTTCATGGCGACGAGCTCCTGGCTGTAGCGCGCGGCGAGGTTGAGGTCGTGCAGCACCATGACGATCGTGGTGCCGCGGCTGACACTCAGGTCGGTGAGCAGATCGAGCACCTCCACCTGGTGGGCGACGTCGAGGAACGTCGTCGGCTCGTCCAGCAGCAGGATGTCGGTCTCCTGCGCCAGCGCCATCGCGATCCAGACGCGCTGGCGCTGACCTCCGGAGAGCTCGTCGACGCTGCGGTCGGCGAGATCCGCGATGCCCGTGGCATCCAGCGCTTCGGCGACGACCGCGTAGTCGTGCGCCGTCCAGCGCGACAGCGTCCGCTGGTGCGGATGCCGGCCGCGGCCGACCAGATCGGCGACCGCGATGCCCTCGGGTGCCACGGGCGACTGCGGCAGCAGCCCGAGCACCCGCGCGATCTCCCGGGTGGAACGGCTGCGGATGGACGCGCCGTCGAGCACGACCTGGCCCGCCTCGGGGCGCAGCAGCCGCGCCAGTGCACGCAGCAGCGTGGACTTGCCGCATCCGTTGGCGCCGACGATCGAGGTGATCCGGCCCGGAGCGATCGCGAGGTCGAGGCCGTCCACGACCGTGCGGTCGCCGTAGCCGAGCGTGATGTTCTCGGCGGCGAGCTGGTGGCTGGTGGTCACAGCGAGGCCCCCTGGCGGTTGATGCGGCCGAGCAGATAGATGAGGTAGGGCGCGCCGAGCACGCCGGTGATCACGCCCACAGGGTAGCGGGCGTCGAAGACGTTCTGGCCGATCAGGTCGCCGGCGAGCACCAGCACGGCACCGACCAGGGCACTGGGTGTCAGCAGCGCGGCGCCGGGACCCGTGATCCGTGCCGCGATGGGACCGGCCATGAAGGCCACGAAGGCGATCGGTCCGGTCGCCGCGGTCGCGAACGCCAGCAGCACGACGGCGCCGACGATGAAGAGCATCCGCACGACGCCGACGCGCACTCCCAGTCCGGCGGCCGAGTCGTCGCCCAGGCGCAGCATCCCGAGCGATCGGCCCTGCACCAGCAGCACCGGCAGCACGATCAGCATCGCGATGAGCAGGGGGAGGGCCCGCTCCCAGGAGGCGTTGTTGAGGCTTCCGGTGAGCCATTGCATGGCGGTCTGTATGTCCCACTGGGCAGCGCGCGAGAGCAGATACGACACGACGCTCTGCAGCATGGCCGCGACGCCGATGCCGATGAGGATCAGCCGGGTGCCGGCGAAGCCGCCCTTGTTCGCGAGCAGGTAGATGGCCACCGCCGTCGCGAGAGCGCCGCCGAGGGCGAGCAGTCCGATGACGGGCCCGTCCAGCGACAGCCCGATGATGCCGATCACGGCGACGGCGCTCGCGCCTTCGGAGATGCCGATGATGTCGGGCGACGCCAGCGGGTTGCGCAGCATGGTCTGGAAGGTGACGCCCGCGACGCCGAACGCCGCACCGGCGAGAATCGCGAGCACGGTGCGCGGCAAACGCAGCTCGCCGACGGTGAACGACGCACCCGGAACGGTCTCGCCCAGGATGACCCGCACGACCTCGGCGGGCGTGTAGAACGTGTTGCCCGCCATGAGGGCGACGGATGCCAGGGCGAGCAGCAGCACGCCCAGCACGACGCTGGCCAGGGCGTGACGGCGCCGGCGCGCCCGGCGCCCGGCGGCCACCGCGGCGGCGCCGACAGGGACGACGGCGGCCTCGGCGCGGGGATCGGCGACGGTCACAGCTCACGCACCTTCTGCCTGCGCACGATCCAGATGAAGAACGGCGCCCCGATCACCGCGGTGACGATGCCCACCTGGATCTCCTCGTCGACGGCGATCACCCGGCCGACGACGTCGGCGGCCAGCAGCAGCGTGGCACCGGTCAGGGCGGAGAAGGGCAGCAGCCAGCGGTGGTCGGTGCCCACCAGCACCCGGCACAGATGCGGGACGACGAGCCCGACGAAGCCGATGGGTCCGGCGATCGCGGTGGCGGCGCCGGCCAGCACGACGGCGCCCAGAGCGGCGATCAGCCGGGTGCGGAACACGTTCTCGCCGAGGCCTGCCGCCATATCGTCGCCGAGGGCGAGGGAGTTCATGCCGCGCGCGCAGGCCAGGCAGACCAGGGCGCCGACGGCGAGCACCGGCGCGAGCACGGCGATCTTCACCCAATCGGCACCGCCGACACCGCCGACCTGCCAGGACTGCCACGCCTGCAGCAGATCCACGCGCGGAAGCATGATGGCGCTGATCAGGGAGCCGAAGGCGGCAGAGCTCGCGGCACCGGCGAGGGTCAGCTTGAGCGGGGTCGCGCCGCCCCGGCCCAGCGAGCCGACCGAGTACACGAACACGGCGGCGATCGCCGCGCCCGCGATGGCCACCGCGATCTGGCCCCAGGCCCCGGTGAGGCCGAAGAACGCCAGGCCGACGACCACCGCGAGGGAGGCGCCGTTGGTCACGCCCAGGATGCCGGGGTCGGCGATCGGGTTGCGGGTGACCGCTTGCATGGCCGCACCCGAGACGGCCAGGGCGGCGCCCACGAGCGCGGCGAGCACGGTGCGCGGCACGCGCTTGAGGACGGCCGCCTCGGCGAGGGTGTCGGCGTGACCGCTGAGTCCCGCGATGATGTCGGATGCGCTGACCGCGCGCACCCCGAACGAGACGGACAGGGCCGCCAGCACCACGACGGCGAGGCCGCCGGCGATCAGCCAGAGTGTGCGCACGCCCGCCGGGCGCCGCACGACGGCGGCGTCCGGTCGGGCGGGCGCGACGGCGCTCACTCGGAGAACGGTTCCGCCAGCACGGCGAAGTAGTCCTCCAGGCCCCACCCGATCGACAGCGGTGAGGGGTTGGCGGACGCCGCGAGCGGCGTGGCGTTCTGAAGGATCGCGACGTGACCCGCGGCGATGGCGGGAACCTTCGACAGCAGCGGATCGGCCTGCAGGGCGGCGAGCGTGGAATCGTCGCCGTAGGTGACGAACAGGTCCACGTCGTCGAGCTGGTCGGCCTGCTCGGCGCTGAGAGTCAGATAGAAGTCCGTGCTGTCGGCGTGCTGCTCGACGATCGCGGGCATCGGGATGCCGGCCTGCTGCAGGAACCCGGGCCGGGTGTCGTTGGCCGTGTAGTAGGTGATCTGGCTGAGGTCGCTGAGATCAAGCATGGTGAACAGCACCTTCTTGTCCTTCAGCACGCTGTGCTCGTCGAGCGCGGCAGCGGTCTTCGCATGCAGCTCGTCGAGAAGCTTCTCGCCCTCGTCGGCCCGGCCCATGGCGGCGGCGTTCATGGTGACCATGTCGTCGACCGTGGTGCCCCACGGATTCTTCGGGTAGGCCACGACCGGTGCGATCTTCGACAGGGTCTCGTACTCCTCCTCGGTCAGGCCCGAGTACGCGGCGAGGATGACGTCGGGGCGGGTGTCGCTGACCGCCTCGTAGTCGATGCCGTCGGTCTCGTCGAAGAGCACGGGGGTCTCGGCGCCCAGCTCTTCGAGCTCGTCCTCGACCCACGGGAGCACGCCGTCGCCGTCATCGTCGCCCCACGTGACCTTGCCCATGCCCACCGGCACCACGCCGAGCGCGAGCGCGACCTCGTGGTTGGCCCAGGCGACGGTCGCGATGCGCTCCGGCCGCGAGGGGATGACGGTCTCGCCGTAGACGTGCTCGATCGTGACGGGGAAGTCGGCGCCGGCATCCGCCGATCCGGGCTCGGCGTCTCCGGATGCGGAGGTCGAGCAGGCGGCCAGGCCGAGAGCCAGAGCGGCGACCGCGAGGGCGCCGAGAAGACGGGAGGTGCGCACGGGCGTTCCTTCACAGGAGAGGGGCGGGAGAACAGCGAAGGTAAGCCTACCCTAACGACTGGGCGGGAACCACAGCCCTCCCTCGGCCGGACGGCCGTTCATTACGCTGTGAGACATGCCGACGATGAACGCCGCCGAAGCGCTCGCCGAGCTCGCCGCACTCGAAGATCCGAAGATGCGGGCGGTCAACGAGCGGCACGGCGACGCACACGGCGTGAACCTGTCGCAGCTGCGCGCGCTCGCGAAACAAATCGGCACCTCGACCGACCTCGCGCGCGAGCTCTGGGATTCCGGGGACGTTCCCGGGCAGCTGCTGGGACTGCTCCTGGCCAAGCCGCGCGAGCTGGCGGACGACGAGATCGACCGGATGCTGCGCAGCACCCTCAGCGCGAAGGCGCACGACTGGCTCGTGAACTACATCGCGAAGAAGTCGCCGCGCGCCGAGGATCTGCGGCTGCGCTGGTTCGACGATGCGGATTCCGACGCACGGGCCGCCGCGTGGTCGCTGACGTCGGTGCGCGTGGCGAAGCGGTCCGACGGGCTGGACCTGGACGCCCTGCTGGATCGCATCGAGCAGGAGCTGCGCGATGCGCCCGCGCGCGAGCAGTGGGCCATGAACGAGACGCTCGCGCACATCGGCATCCATCATCCCGCCCTGCGCGAGCGCGCCATCGCGATCGGCGAGCGTCTGCAGGTGCTGGCCGACTACCCGGTGCCGCCGAACTGCACCTCGCCCTTCGCCCCCGCCTGGATCGCCGAGATGGTCCGCCGCCGGTCCTGACCCCGCCGTCAGCGCAGCGGCGAGCGCCGCGCCGATGGCCGCGAGACGTCGGGAGCGAGGATGCCGAGTAGGCGCACGAGCGTGGTGAGCCACAGCAGCACGAGGCCGACGATGACAGCCTCGAGCGCGGTGACCGAGAGCACGCGCGCCCCGAAGGCGAGAGCCACGACGATCACCACGCCGACGACCAGCGCGACCGTGAGCGCGCGCAGCATCCGCAGTTCCCCCATCAGCACCGTCGTGACGATCGTGGCCACCAGGATCAGAGCGAGCGTGGCGAACGCCGCGACCGCGTGCGGGATCGGCATCCGATCGAGCGGCAGCAGTCCGACGCCGGCGAGGGCGACCCCGGCTCCCGCCCAGGTGATCACGACGGCGGCGATGCCCCGCAGGGCGGCGTCGCCCAGCATCCGGTGCAGGTCGCGGCCGACGTAGGAGCCGGTCGTGGCGATGAGCAGTCCGGCGATGAGCACCGTGCCGTTGAACGCCCATCCGCCGACGCCGATGCCCAGCTCCGAGAAGCTGCGCTCCCACCAGCTCGCATCGGCCGCGGTGAGCATCGCGAACAGCGTCCCGATGACGAGGAAGGACACCAGCAGGCCGGCGACGTCGCGCGTTCCCAGCCGGATGCCGGCGCGGAACCCGAACCGGCCGCCAAATGCGGATGCCACGGCCGTGACCACGCCCCCGCCCACGGCCGGCAGCCGCAGGCCCTGCAGTCCGGCGGTGAGCACCTCGCCGGCCAGCAGCACGCCCAGCCCGACGACGCCGGCGAGCGCGACGGTCACCGCCACGGCGCTGACATCCGAGACGACGGCCTGCCAGCGGGGCATCGGCGCGGTCTCGCCCGCGCGGTGCACACGAGTGCTCACCACGAAGGCCGTCGCCGCGATCAGCCCGGCCACGAGGGCCACCGGGATGATCACCGAGCCGTCACCGCTGAACGGCCGGGCCGCGCCCCACAGCACGGCCGTCCCGGCCAGCATCCCGACGGCGAAGCAGAGGGCCGTCGCCCAGAGCTCGCGCGACTGCTCGCGCAGCATCCGCTCGACGTCCATGCCCCTCATCGAACCACCTCGCGCCGACATACGCTGGGACCATGAGCACGCACATCGCCGCCGAGCCCGGTCAGATCGCCCCCGTCGTCCTGTTCCCGGGAGATCCGCTGCGGGCGAGGTGGATCGCCAAGAACTTCCTCGAAGACGCCGAGCTGTACAGCGAGGTGCGCGGGATGCTGGGCTTCACGGGCACCTGCACGGACACCGCGTGTCCGTGCAGGGCTCGGGCATGGGTCAGCCGTCGATGTCGATCTACGCGAACGAGCTGTTCGACTCGTACGACGTGCAGACCATCGTGCGCGTCGGCTCCTGCGGCGGCCTGACCGAGCGGGTCGGCATGCGCGACATCATCATCGCGAACGGCGCCTGCACCGACTCGGGCATCAACCGCACCCGCTTCCACGGTCTGGACTACGCCCCCGTCGCGGACTTCTCGCTGCTGCGCGCGGCCGTCGAGGCATCCGAGGGCATGGAACTGGATGCGGCGGTGCACGTCGGGCTGCTGTACTCGAGCGACCAGTTCTACACGACCCGCCCCGAGCTGACCGAGCCGCTCGTCGCGCACGGCGCCCTCGCTGTGGAGATGGAGACCAGTGCCCTCTACACGCTCGCGGCGTACCGGCAGCGCCGCGCCCTGAGCATCTGCACGGTTTCGGATCATCTCGTCACGCACGAGGAGACCACGGCGCTCGAGCGCGAGCAGACCTTCGGCGACATGATCCGGATCGCGCTGCGCGCGGCGACGGCCTGAGGCATCCGCCCCCTGGCACCCGTTCGGGAGGAGAACTCTGCGTCGGGAGGAGACCCGCCGCGCGATGCTCCTCCCATCACGGAGTTCTCCTCCCGCGTCGATGCGGCCCCGGGCTACCGTGGACCCATGCGCTTCCCCGCCGCGATCCGCTCCGCACGCCGCGCCCCGCTGCTGCAGGTGCTGAAGTCGGCCGCGGCCACGATCGCGGCCTGGCTGATCGCGGGCTGGCTGATCCCGGGTCCGCTGCCGGTGTTCGCGGCCATCGCGGCGCTGCTCGTGGTGCAGCCGAGCGTGAACCAGTCGCTGTCGAAGGCGCTCGAGCGCAGCATCGGGGTGATCGCGGGCGTCGTGGTCGCCGTCCTGCTCAGCCTGCTGCTCGGCGCGCAGAGCTGGGTGGTGCTGGCCGCCGTGCTCGTCGCGCTGCTGATCGCGTGGGCGCTGCGCGCCTCGCCGGGCACCGGGAACCAGGTCGCGATCTCGGCCGTGCTCGTGCTGGCGCTCGGCTCGTCGAGCCCCGACTACGCACTCGATCGCGTCATCGAGACGCTGATCGGAGCGGCGATCGGCTTCGTCATCAACGTCGCGATCGTGCCGCCCGTGCTCACCGCTCCGGCCCGGCGGGACATCGGGATGCTGGGCCGCGAGCTCGCGGCATCCCTCGACCGTCTCGCCGAGGCCCTTCCGGTGACCAGGACAGGACCCCAGCTGCAGGAGCTGATGCTGCAGGCGCGGTTGCTGCGACCGATGAAGGACGCCGCGGAGGCATCCCTCGTCGCGGCCGAGGAGTCGCTGTCGCTCAACCCGCGTCGCGGACGTCACCGCGACGACCTGACCGAGCAGCGTGCACTGTTCGACCGGCTCTCGCCCGTGGTCACCCAGGTGATCGGGATGACCCGCGCCTACAACGATCACTACGAGGACTCCCTCGCCGACGATCCCACGGTGCACGCGATCGCCGAGCAGCTCCGTCGCGCGGGACACGACGTGCGCCTGGCCGTGCAGGCGTCCGGTCCCGCGACGGAGCCGGATGCGATGACCTCGGTGATCCCCGCGCTCACAGCGCCGCTGGTGGTGCGCCCTCCGGCATCCGATCACTGGATCCTCGTCGGATCGCTCATGGAGGATCTGCGCCGCATCCACGGCGAGCTGCGCGACGAGACCTGAGTCGATCAGGACGAGGGGCCGCCTGCACGACGGCAGGCGACCCCGAGGTCCGTCAGGCGAACAGCGCCGTGATCGCCGGCACCGTGAGCGCCGCGACGTAGTACCCCATGAACTGCACACCGGTGTGCATGTGGAACAGCTTGTTCAGCAGTCCACCCACCAGTCCGGTCGTGATGGCGACGAGGAGGGCGATCAAGCCGCCCTCGTACAGGCAGATCACGGCGATGAGGCCGGCGAAGGCGCCGATGATCGCCTCGTGCGAGACCTTCTTCATGATCCAGGATGCGGCGCGGTGCGCCTGGGTCATCGCGAACGGATAGGTGATGATCAGCGCGATGAGCACGGCGGCCAGGCCGAACACGAGGAACTGCCACGGCGCGAGCATGTCGTGCAGGTTGTGGCTCGTGCCCGCCTCGGCGTCGATCGTGTACACCGGCGGGGCGTTGAACAGCGGGTTCGCGGGTCCTGCCGCCATCGGCGACAGCGGCAGCCCGATCGCGATGAGCGGGATGAGCGTCTCGGCGATGTACGTCGACTCCGTCGTGCCGTTCTTCACCGCCATCATCGTCGTGAGACGGCGGTAGCCGTTCTTGATGCGTCCCCCGAACAGCTCGCCCATCAGCACGGTCATCGCGACCGGCGAGAAGACGAACGTGGCGCTGGAGACCACGGCGGCGCCGGCGGTGCCGCCCAGCTGCGCCCGATCGAGCACGCCGACCGGGTTCGGCATCCGCCCCTTCCATGTGCGCACGTCCGCCGCCAGCTCGAACGAGCGCGGTGCGTCACGCAGCAGCGATGCGCGACCGGCCGGGCTGGCCGCCAGGAACAGGTCCGCGATGAGCGGCCCGATCGCGATGCCGAGGAAGAAGCTGATCGACAGCCCCTTGCCCAGTGCACCCACCGCGAAGTTCTGCAGGCCGACGACGATGAGCACGAACGGGATGAGGGCGATCAGAGCCGCCCAGCGCCCCTTCGAAAGCACCGCGATGATCAGTGCGGCTGCGAGGAACAGCCATGGCGCCACCGCGCTGATCGCGTCGGAGAACGGGGTGAGCACCCAGGCGAAGAACACCGCCATGGGCACGGCGATGACCGCGGCCACCGCACCGCCCGAGATCGCCTTGCGCAGCGCGATGTGCGGCACGCCCAGCTCGCGCAGCATCTGCGCGTCGCGCAGCAGCGGCGCCGCCATCGTGTCGCCCGGGATGCCCAGCAGCGTCGTCGGGATGGCGTGCGTGATGTGCTTCGCGGCGATGGATGCCATGAAGAACGCGAACACCCCGGCCGGCGGGACGCCGAGCAGGATCACCAGCAGAGTGAGCGGAGCGATCGTGGCGGTCTCGTCGGTGCCCGACACCAGGCCGATGAGGGCGAAGACGACCGTGCCGATCAGCGCCATGCCGATCGCCCACAGCGTGGGCTCGAGAAGAGCATCCATCAGCGTTCGCCCCCTTCTGCGGCGGCGAGCCGGTTCTTTCGGTGCTGGGCCGCGAGGTCGTCGTACAGGCCGAGCTCCTTCACCTCGGCGAGCGCCGCGGGCGGCAGATCGTCGGGGTCGCCGAGCGGTCCGAGCTCGGCCTCGATGGCATCCATCGCCTCGGCGCGCGAACCGTTCGCCGACTCGCCGATCGTGACCACGCGCTTCGGCTTGAACAGGTTGGCGGCCACGACCGCCGCGATCACGCAGGCGGCGAGGCCGATCACCAGGGCGTACGAGCGCCCCAGGGCGTCACCGCCGGTGAGCCGGTCGAAGCCCCATTCTGCGATCAGGTACACGGGCACGGCGATGCCGACGCCCAATCCGATGGCGCCGAGCAGATGACGGCCGTCGACCGTATCGCCCCACACCTCCAGCAGTCTTCGCTGTTGCACGGGAAGTTCCTCTCTATCGGGTCAGCGCCGTTGCGACTCGGGATGCCGGGGTCTTGCCCAGCGCTCGGGTGAGCCAGATGCTCGTCTCGGTGAGGGCATCGAGGTCGATGCCGGTGCGGATGCCGAGGCCCTCCAGCATCCAGACGAGGTCGTCGGTGGCGAGGTTGCCGGTCGCGGACTTCGCGAAGGGGCATCCGCCGACACCGCCGGCGGCGGCGTCGAAGACGCGCACGCCCTCTTCGAGTCCTGCGTACACGTTCGCGACCGCCATGCCGTAGGTGTCGTGCATGTGCAGTGCGAGGGAGCCGGCCGGAACGCCCTCGGCGACGAGTGTGCGCACGACGGCGCGCACCTGGCCGGGGGTGGCGACGCCGATGGTGTCGCCGAGGGACAGCTGCTCGACGCCCCAGTCCCGCATGACGGACGCCACGCGCACCACCTCGGCCGTGTCGACCGCACCCTCCCACGGGTCGCCGAACACCATGGAGAGGTAACCGCGCACGCGCACGCCGTCAGCGACCGCACGGGCGACGACGGCGGCGGCCGCGTCCTCCATGCTCGCCCGGGACGCACCCAGGTTCTGCTGCGAGAACGACTCGGTCACGCTGAGGAACACCGCGATGTCGTCGGCGCCGGCGGTGCGAGCCAGCTCGTACCCGCGCAGATTGGGCACGAGCACGGGAGTGCGCGCGTCGACGTCGCCGACCCTCGTCAGCACCTCTGCGGAGTCGGCCATCTGCGGCACCCGGTCGGCGCGCACGAAGCTGCCCGCCTCGATGATGCGGGCCCCGGCGCCGGCCAGTCGCCGGATCAGCTCGACCTTCGTGTCGACGTCGAGCACCGTCTTCTCGGCCTGCAGGCCGTCGCGCGGCCCGACCTCCCAGATCTCGACGGCGTCGGTGTCGAGGGCGGCGGGCACGACCGTCGGCAGCCCGAGTTCACGCGCGGTCGTCATCGTGCCGCCCGCAGTTCGGCGAGCACGGCCTCGGCGACGTCGGCGCGAACGGCGCCGCGCTGCACGAGTGCCGCCGCGACGGCGTCGATCTCGTCGGCGTGCGCCCCGGCGGCCACGGCGACGTTGCGCGCGTGCAGGCCCATGTGACCGCGCTGGATGCCCTCGGCGGCGAGCGCGCGCACGGCGGCGACGTTCTGCGCCAGTCCGACCGCGCAGACGATCTCGCCGAGCTCGCGCGCGGTGGTGACCTCGGTCATGGCGACGGCGGCGCGGGCGGCGGGGTGCGACTTCGTCGCCCCTCCGACCAGGCCGACGGCCATCGGCAGCTCCAGGGTGGCGACGAGGTTGCCGGCGGCGTCCTGCTCGAACCGCGACAGCGAGCGGTACTGTCCGTCGCGGGCGGCGTAGGCGTGCGCGCCGGACTCGACGGCGCGGGTGTCGTTGCCGGTGGCGAGCACGACGGCCGAGATGCCGTTCATGATGCCCTTGTTGTGGGTGGCGGCACGGTAGGGGTCGTCGTGGGCGAGAGCGGCACCGGCGATCATGTTCGCCACGATCTCGGGGCCGCCGAGCTCGTCGGGATGGATGGCGATGCGGGCGCGGGTGATCCGCATGTCGGCGAGATTGGTGAGGATGCGCAGCAGAGGCCGTCCGTCCGCGATCTCGGCGAGCAGTGGCGCGACGGCCTCGGCCATGGTGTTGACGGCGTTCGCCCCCATGGCGTCGCCGACGTCGACGACCAGGTGCACGACGAGGTGGTCGTCGAGCAGGCCGTGCACGGTGCGCACCACCAGGTCGCGCGCTCCGCCGCCGATCTGCACGAGCTTGGGGTCCTGTGCGTCCGCGAGGGCGAGCACCTCGGCCTTGCGCTCGAGGATGCGAGCGCGGGCGCCGTGCGGGTCGGCGACGTCGAGCAGCTGGATCTGCGCCTGCATGATCGGCTCGGACGAGGTGGTGCGGATGCCGCCGAGGCGGCGTGACATGCGAGCGATGTTGGATGCCGCGGCGACGACCGACGGCTCTTCGGTCGCCATCGGCACGAGCACCTCGCGTCCGTTGACGATGACGTTCGTCGCGACGCCGACGGGGATGCCGATCTGGCCGATCACGTTCTCGACCATCCGGTCGGCCTGCTCCATCGTGAGTCCGGCCTCGGACTGCGGGTCGAGAGCGTCGAGCAGATCCGCTCGCGCTCCGATCGCCTCGGTGACCGCGGTTCGCCTGTCGGTGATGCTGAGGTTGCGCAATCCGCTGAGCCGGGATGTGGTGGCCACGTCGTCGTCCTTCCTGTGGCCGGAGCGGACGGGAGGGCGCCGCTGCCGGGGTCGTGCGGCGGCGACCGTTTCGGGTGGGCCGCCCGCCAGCTTGACAGCTAACCAGTCCGGACGCCCGGCGGACAGGTCCGTTCCGCACACTGTGAGGCGGTCGGCTATGTGCGATTCAGTTCGCGACGGGCCTGTTCGGCGCGTACGGCCATCTCGAGCCGGAAGCGGGCTTCGCCCGAGTCCAGGGCGGTGCCGAGCAGCTTCCGGATCCTGCCGACGCGCTGCTTGAGGGTGTTCACGTGCACGTGCAGCGTCCTGGCCGCCGCCGCCATCGACCACTGCGCGTCGAACAGGGCGACGAGCGTCTCGAACAGCGTGGTGCTCTTGGCCGCATCCCACCGGACGAGGGGCTGCAGCATCCGGTCGATGAACTGCGCCAGCCGGGTGCCGTCTCCGTCGAAGAGCAGCGCGTAGGGGGCGAGCGTCGCGGCGTCCAGCATCCCCGCGGTGATCCCGAGGCCGTGCGCCAACCGGGCCGCCTCCCAGGCGCCCGGCAATGCGTCGGCCGCCTCACCGAGGTCGTCGCCCGAGGTCGTGACCACGAGCACCGACTCGGCTCCTGCCGCTTCGCGGACGGCGCCGGCCGCCTGCTCGGACGGGCCGGGCGTGAGGACCGCGACTCCGTCGCCGTCCGCCGCGACGAGCCAGTCCGCCCGCAGACGAAGACGGCTCAGCAGGCGCGCGCGGGAGTCGGGCGCGCAGCGCACCGCGACGGCGGTCCAGGATCCGTCGACCGGATAGCCGCGGGCCGCCGCGCGCTTGAGTGCGGGTTCGCGGCGAACGGTGTCGGAGAGCAGCTCGGTCGCGAGCTCACCGCGCACCCGCTCCTCGGCGTCGGCGAGCGCGTCACGGCGCAGCAGCACGAGAGCTGCCGTCAGCGCCGAGCGCTCGACGGTGCGCCGTTCCACCGGCGTCAGGGCCGTCGGCCCGCGCTCGACCACGAGAGCACCCGGCGTCTCGGTCGCGTCGATGACGGGGGCGACCAGTTCGATCGGACCGTCCTCGAGCACCACCGCCCGGCCGCTCTCCCCGGCGTCCTGGACCGCGCGTCCGACCGCTCCTCGTGCACTCTGGCCCTCCTGGAACGTCACCCGCCGCCCGAGGGCGTCCGACAGGGCCCCCACGATGGCGTCGGCGTCGTGGCCGATCACGGCCAGCCGGGTGAGCTCGGCGTGGAGCCCCGCCGCCCATTCGGCCTGCTGCTGACGGAACGCGGCGTCGGCGGTCGCCGCCGTGGCGTCCGCCAGCAGCCGCGCCAGGTGCAGCACGAGCGCGGCGTGCCCGGCGAAGGCCGAGAGGAGGGAGATCTCCTCGGGCCGGTGCACTCGCGCCTCGCGGCTCGCAGTGAACAGCACCCCGAGCACTTCGCCCTTGACCACGAGGGGCGCGCCCAGCATGGCCCGGAGCTGCTCCTCGCGCACGATCGCGTCGACGACCGGGTCGTGGGGCACCGAGGTGATCGACGCGTAATCCTGGACCCACTGCGGATGCCGGGTGCGAACCGCACGACTGGCGAGACCGACGCCCGCGGGCACGACCATGCCGAGGAAGCGCGACGAGATGGTGCCGCTGGCCGCGCGCACGTGCAGCTCGTCGTGCTCGGGGTCGTACACCGAGAGGTAGGCGACATCTCCATCGATCAGCTCGTGTGCGCGCTCGACGATGCGCTGCAGCATGAGATCCGCGTCGGGCTCGGCCAGCAGCTCCCGGGTCGACGACATCATCACGCGCAGCTCGGCGCTGCGGGTGCGCAGCGCCTCGACGCGGTGGCCCAGCTCGACGAGCACGTCGGCGGCACCCGGGTCGTGTGCGAGGGCGGCCCGCATCCGTTCGGGGTCGACGTCCGCGCCGTCGCTGATGGCGCGGAGCACGGCCGCCAGTTCCGAGGTCATGCTCCCCATTCTCGCCCCGCCCCGCCCCGCCCCGTGCGCCCGCGCAGGCGCACCGCTGCGCCGTCCCGGTGATCCGCGTGGGTACATCAGCCCATCGGCGCTGGGACGGCGGCTGGGTAGGCTCACCGGCAGGAGGGAGGCCGAGATGTCGATACCGGAGGTTCCGCGCCGCGATCCGCAGGACGCACCGCCCGCCCCGCCCGCACCCGGGCCGGCGGGCGGCCGGCCCCTGCTGGTGGCGCTGGCGATCACCTGCGCCGTGCTCATGCTCGCGACGATCGGCTTCGGCGTGGGCGCGCTCGTGCTGTCGGCCGTCTCGGCGACCGCTGCTCCCGAACCGACGCCGACGGCGACGGCGTCCACGCCGGAGGCCGAGCCCGACCGCGTCGTGCAGGGGCGGGAGGTGTCGGTCGTCTCGGACGTGGAGTTCGGGTACTTCTTCATGTCGAGCACGGATGCCCAGGGCTTCACCTCGCTGTACTCGCAGATCCGCAACGACGACGAGAAGCGGGCCTTCACCGCGTTCTTCGACGTCAGCCTCTACGACGAGGACCACGTCCTGCTGAGCCGATGGACGAACAACGAGTACGTCCTGCCCGGTCAGACCACCCTCTTCAGCAGCGTGCTCAGGGAGAACATGCTGGGTGTCGCCTCGATCTCGGTCGAGCAGCTCAGCCTGGAATACGCGCCGCCGATCACGACCGGCACGCTCACCCTGGACGAGGTCCGCGGCGGCGACGGCGGTGTGATCGAGGGCTCGTTCACCTCGTCGCTCGGCGCGGAGGCCGACTTCTCGACGGTGTACCTGATCGGCACGGTCGGCGACGAGGTCTTCGCCGTCTGCTGGGACTTCTGGGACCTGCCCGCCACCGGCGGCTTCCGGGCCCGCTGCACCCTGGAGCCCACCTCCCGCGACACCCCGGAGCCGATCGGCACGTTCCCGGACGACGCGGTGTTCACCGCCTACTACACCCTGGACACACCGCTGTGAGCGCGCTGCCATCGAGACGCGGGCCCCTGATCGCCCTGTGCGTCGCCGCCGTGGTGCTGCTCGGCACGGCGGTGACGACGGGAGCGATCCTGTTCGGCATGCTGGGCCGGCACACAGCCCCGGCCGCGCCCGGCGCATCGCCAACACCCTCCGCCACTGCGACCGCCGAGGCGAAGACCGTGCACGACATCCCGATCACCGTCGCCGAGACGGCGCTCGAGTTCGGAGACTGGGTGGCGACGCCCTGGGTCGACGGCGAGACGACGCTGTACGCGCCGGTCGGCAACGCCTCGGATTCGCAGGCTGTCAGCGCGTTCTACGACGTCACGGCGTACGACCAGGACGGACGCGTCCTGGATCGTGCGATCGGCAGCGCGGACCTGTTGCCCGGCGGCGAGGGGATCCTGGACGTGATCAACCTGCGAGCGGATGCGGCCGAGGTGGCATCGATCCTCGTCGAGCAGACGCACATCAGCGCCGAGGCCTCGCCGTACTCGGGCTCGGTCGGCACCGCCGAGCTGACCGTCGACCGGGAGTTCGGCGAGGTCGAGTTCGTGCTGCCCTCCACGCTGGATCCGGTGCCGGACTGGCCGTGGGCCGACGTCGCCGCGTTCGTCGGTGACGAGATGGTGGGGGTGTGCGACGCGACCATCGACCTGAAGGGCTCCGCCTTCGCCGGGCGATGCTACCTGCGGCCCACCGCGCAGGGGGTGGCAGCGGAGCCGCCGGAGGACTTCGTCTCGCTTCCGGAGGATGCCGAGGTGCGTGTCTTCCTGAGGCCTGAGCTCGATCTGCAGTGAGGCGAGCGCACCGGCGCGCGGCGGCGGTCAGCCGATTCCGCGCAGCACCGCGTCGACGGCGAAGGCGAGCTCGGCGCGCGCGTCGGCGACGTTCTGCTGCTCGACCCCGCCCAGCCGCGGAAAGCGCTCGGCGACCGCCTCTCCGAGCCACGCCGGGGGCGGGGCGCCGGTGAGCCCTCTCTCCAGGGCGGCGTAGGTGCGGATCAGGCTGTCGAGCAGGAGCGCGATCCGCAGCGGCTCAGCCGGGGCATCCGCGGCGATCGCCGCGACCAGGGCGTCGATCCAGGCGTAGGCGGAGGGCTGAGTGGGCATTCCGGCCGGCGCGACGTCGGAGAGCCAGGGATGCCGCGCATAGCGCTTTGCGAGCAGCTCCGTCCAGGTGCGACACCGGCTGCGCCAATCCGGTCCCGTGATGCCGGGAGGAGGGCCGACGGCGACATCCACCATGAGATCGATGAGCGTGGACTTCGCGTCGACGTAGCGGTAGAGCGCGGTCGTGGTCATCTCGAGCCGTGCCGCGACGCGCGCGAGGGAGACCGCGTCGAGCCCGGATTCGTCGGCGAGCGCGACGCCGGCCTCGGCGACCTGGCGCAGGCTCCACCGCGCCTTCGGTCCGCGTGCGGCCGGGGCCTCGACCCCCCAGAGCTGCCGAAGCGCGCGATCCCCTTGACTGTGCATGACGTTCACTGTAACGTACCCGATCAGTGAATATCATTCACAGTGAAGGAGCAGACATGACGAACGTCCTCATCACCGGTGCATCGTCCGGTATCGGAGCCCGCGCCGCGGAGATCCTCGCCGGCAGGGGGATGACCGTCCACGGTGCGGCGCGCGGCACCACCGCGATCGGAAGGATCGCCGGGGTCGTCCCCGTGCAGCTGGATCTCACCGACCAGGACTCGATCCGCCGGGCAGTCGCCGATGCCACCGCCTCGGGCCCGATCGATGTCCTCATCAACTGTGCGGGGTACGGCGAGTTCGGCAGCGTCGAGGAGACATCTCTGGCCGACGCGCGCGCACAGCTCGAGGTGAACGTGCTCGGGGCGGTCGGGCTGATCCAGGCCGTGCTGCCCGGTATGCGCGAGGCCGGCCGGGGCCGGATCGTGAACGTGTCGTCGCTCGCCGGCGAGTTCGCGGCACCTCTGGGCGGCTGGTATCACGCGTCGAAGTTCGCCCTCGAGGCGCTGTCGGATTCGCTGCGCGGCGAGGTCGCGCGGTTCGGCGTCGACGTCACCCTGGTGCAGCCGAGCTACGTCGCCACCGACTGGCACGACAACGCGATGGAGCGCCTGGAGCAGACCTCGGCGCACGGTCCCTACGCCGCGATGGCCGCGGCCATGCGCCGGTACTTCGCCGGCCCGGGCGTTGCCAGGCAGATGTCCAGCGTCGACGCCGTCGCCGAGCTCGTGGCGAAGGCGGCGACGACGTCGCGACCTCGCACGCGCTACCGGATCGGCCCCGGCGCGAACATCGCCGTGGCCCTCGCGACCCTGCTGCCCGACCGCGCGTTCGACGCCATGACCCGCAAGCAGTTCGGCTACGCCTGAGCCGCATCGCCCCACAGAACAGACCGAAGAGGAAGAAGAGACCATGGACATCGCCATCGCCGCATCCGCCACCATCGCCCTGCTGGGCATCGGCGTCATCTTCGGCGCCGACGTGCTCGCCGCCGTCGTGCTCCGACCCGTCTACGCGAGCGTCGACGAGCACACCCTCGTGCAGGCCGTCGGCCGAGGGCATCACTTCGGCGACCGGAGGCTGCCGGTCGCCGGCATCCTCGGCGTCGTCTGCACCGCGATCACCGCGGCGCTCGCCTTGATCGCCGGGATGCTGCTGCCGGGCATCCTCGCCGCGGTCGCCCTGCTGCTGCTGCTGATCTGGCTTCTGCTGTTCGCGCGCATCTCGAAGCCGATCAATGCGCGGCTGAGCGCCGCCGCGCTCGCCCACGAGGTCCCCGCGGACGCCCGCGCGCTCCAGGACCGCTGGGAGTCGATCATCACGCTGCGCGCCGTCATCCAGGGCGCCGCAGTCGTTCTGCTCTGCGCGGTGCTCGCGCTGAGCTGACCCGCCGCGCCCGCCCGTCGGCCGGCCGGGTGGGCGCGGCATCGCGGACGGGGTGAAAGGATCGAAGCATCATGCTTCTCGATCCCGCCTCCGTCCGCGACGCCGATGCGGATGCCGTGTACACGGCCTTCGTCGAGTGGGCGGAGTCCACGGGCTTCAGCCTCTACCCCGCCCAGGACGAGGCGATCATCGAGATCGTCTCGGGCCAGAACCTCATCCTCAGCACCCCCACCGGCACCGGCAAGTCGCTCGTCGCCGTCGGGGCGCACTTCGCCGCCCTCGCCGACGGCCGGCGCACCTTCTACACGGCACCCATCAAGGCCCTGGTCAGCGAGAAGTTCTTCAGCCTGGTCGACGTGTTCGGCGCGGCGAACGTGGGGATGGTCACCGGCGACTCCTCGGTGAACGCCGACGCGCCGATCATCTGCTGCACGGCCGAGATCCTCGCGAACCTCGCGCTGCGCGAGGGTGCGGATGCCGACGTCGGTCAGGTCGTCATGGACGAATTCCACTTCTACGGCGATCCCGACCGCGGCTGGGCGTGGCAGGTGCCGCTGCTGACGCTGCCGCAGGCGCAGTTCGTGCTGATGTCGGCGACCCTCGGCGACGTCACGGAGCTGGCATCCGACCTCACTCGCCGCACCGCCCGCGAGACGGCCGTGGTCACCGGGGTGGAGCGACCCGTTCCGCTGCACTTCTTCTATGAGACCACCCCGATCCACGAGACCATCGAGGACCTGCTGCACACCGATCGGGCGCCGGTGTACATCGTGCACTTCTCCCAGGCCGCGGCCATGGAGCGGGCGCAGGCCCTCGCCAGCGCCAAGGTGGCCACGCGCGAGCAGCGAGACGCCATCGCCGAGCTGATCGGCGGATTCCGGTTCACCACGGCGTTCGGGAAGACCCTCTCCCGTCTGCTGCGACTCGGCATCGGTGTGCACCACGCCGGCATGCTGCCGAAGTACCGGCGGCTGGTCGAGCAGCTCGCGCAGCGCGGCATGCTGCGGGTGATCTGCGGAACCGACACCCTCGGCGTCGGCATCAACGTGCCGATCCGCACCGTGTTGCTCACGGCGCTGACCAAGTTCGACGGGCAGCGGATGCGGCAGCTGAACGCACGCGAGTTCCATCAGATCGCCGGCCGTGCGGGGCGGGCCGGCTTCGACACGGCGGGCACCGTGGTCGCGCAGGCACCGGAGCACGAGACGGAGAACCTCGCCGCGATCCGCAAGGCCGGCGACGACCCGAAGAAGAAGCGCAAGATCATCCGCAAGAAGGCCCCCGACGGGTTCGTGTCGTGGGGTGAGCCGTCGTTCCGCAAGCTGATCGACTCGGAGCCCGAGACCCTCACCTCCCACATGCAGATCACCAGCGCGATGATGCTGAACGTCATCGCGCGCGGCGGCGACGTCTTCGCGAACATGCGCGCACTGGTGTACGACAACCACGAGCCCCGGCAGAGGCAGCGGATGCTGGCGCTGAGAGCGCTCGGCATCTTTCGGACCCTGCTCGAATCGGGCGTGGTCGAGGTCGGCCCGGACGGCGTGCGCCTGACGGTGGACCTGCAGCCGAACTTCGCGCTGAACCAGCCGCTCTCCCCCTTCGCGCTGGCGGCGTTCGAGCTGCTCGACCCGGACTCGCCGCAGTTCGCGCTCGACATGATCTCCATCGTCGAGTCGACGCTCGACGACCCCCGCGCGATCCTGTCACAGCAGGAGTTCATCGCCCGTGGAGAGGCGGTGGCGGCGATGAAGGCCGAGGGCATCGAGTACGACGAGCGCATGGAGCTGCTCGAGCAGATCACCTGGCCCAAGCCGCTGGAGGAACTGCTGGGCGTCGCGTTCCAGACCTTCAGCGCCGCACAGCCGTGGATCCGCGACTTCGAGCTGCACCCGAAGTCCGTGGTGCGCGACATGTACGAGCGGGCCATGTCGTTCGGGGAGTACGTCGCCTTCTACAAGACCGCGCGCTCCGAGGGCGTGGTGCTCCGCTATCTCTCGGATGCCTACCGCGCGGCGTCGCAGACCATCCCCGAGCACCTCAAGACCGAAGAGCTGCGCGATCTCATCGAGTGGCTCGGCGAGCTCGTGCGTCAGGTCGACTCGAGTCTGCTCGACGAGTGGCAGTCGCTGGTCAGCGGACTGCCGGCCGGTCCGGAGGAAGAGCCGGTCGTGCCGCCCGCGCCCAAGAGGGTGACGACGAACGTGCGGGCGTTCCGCATCCTCGTGCGCAATGAGCTGTTCCGTCGGGTGCAGCTGGCCGCGCGGGAGGACGTCGAGGCTCTCGCCGAGCTGGATGCGGGCCTCGGCGCCGACGGCTGGGACGCCGCGCTCGACGCGTACTTCGCCGAGCACGACGAGATCGGCACGGGCCCCGACGCCCGCAGTTCGGCGCTGCTGATCATCGAAGAGGGTGCGGCGGAGTGGACCGTGCGCCAGATCCTCGACGACCCGGCCGGCGACCACGACTGGCGCATCTCCGCGACGGTCGAGCTCGCGGCATCCGACGAAGCTGGCGAGGCCGTCATCCACGTCACCGGCGTCGGCCGGCTCTGACCGCGTCCCCAAGCGCGGCCTTTCGCACACCAAAGCAGGCGGTCCTACCCGGTCGATCCCGACACGACGAGACTGGACGGAGGGCGCCGAGCGGCGACCTCCGTCGCGCGCGACCCGCGCATCGCGCGCGGTCTTCGGAAGGAGAGCGCATGCCAGACCCCGACGAACTCCGCGACCATGTCGTCCGCCTGCCGGACGGACGGGACGTCCACTACGTCACGGGTGGGCGTTCCGGCCCCCTGGTGGTCCTCGAGTCGGGGCTGGGCAATCCCGCGGCGACCTGGGTCAGTACGCAGAGAGCGCTGTCGGCGAGCTGTCGGACGCTCTCGTACGACCGCGCCGGCCTCGGGCGCAGCACGCCGTCGGCGGCTCCGCGGACCCTCGCGAACCTCGCCGGCGAGACGAGGATGCTGCTCGACGCAATCGGCATCGCCGGACCGGTGGTCTTCGCCGGCCACAGCTGGGGCGGGCAGCTGCTCCGGGTGCTCGTCGACGACACCCCTCGGATCGCGCGGGGCATCATGCTCATCGACCCGACGGTGTCGGCGGTCATGACGGATGAGCTTCTGCGCGAGATCACCGAGCTCTACCGGCGCATGGCCGAGCGCGTGCGGCGCGGCGGGCGTGACGCCCTCGTGGCGGAGCACAGCGCCCGCTGGCATCCGCCGATGACGGCCGAGGACATTCGGTCGGCGACCGCAGACCTCCTCACCGACGAGAACCTCGCCACCAGCCTGCGCGAGATCGAGGAGATGGCCGGGCTCCGGGACCGCCTCCGGCGCATCGAGGCGGAGCCGTCGCCCGTGCCGCTGCGGTATCTCGCCGGTACCGCGGATGCGCAGGGCGACCCGCAGCGCCGCCTTCTCGTCGACGAGTGCGCGCGGATCGCCGCGATCACCCCGGGCGGACGGTCTGTGGAGATCGACGACGCACGGCACTCGGTTCCGCAGGAGAGCCCGCGGCGCACCGCGCAGGAGATCCGCCTCTTCACCGAGATGCTCACCGCGTGAGCGCGGACTGAACGGAGCGGCCAGCGCCTCACGGGCGCAGCACGCCGCTCCACCCGGCCGCAGACGCGAAGAAACCCGGCCGGCCTCAGGGGGCCGTCCGGGTTCTTCACATCGTGCGTGCTACTTCGGCGAGATCTGCGTGATGAACGGCGTGTGGTCCGTCGAGTAGGCGTTGAACTCCGGCCACTCGAATCCGTCCGAGAGCGCGATGTTGATGTCTCCTGCGAACAGGGGCACGTAGGGCATGTCATCGGCGACGATCCGCAGCAGATCCGAGTAGGCCGCGAATCGCTCCGCGGGATCGACCGTGGCATCCGCCTTCTTGATGAGGGCATCCACTTCGGGGTTCACGTAGTCGGCGAAGTTGTTCTGTCCGACATCCGTCGCCGCACTGTCCAGTGCCAGTCGCGGCATGCCTCCCGCGTCGGGCGTGTTGTTGTTGAAGTACGTGTACCAGAGCGGCGTGGCCGTGTGCGGCTTCGAGAAGCTCGCCCGGTACTCCGCGTCGGAGAGCACCTTCACGTCGATGTCGATGCCGATCTCCTTGAGCTGCCCGGCGATGGCCTGCGAGGCCTCGGCGAAGCCGCCCCGAGCCGCCGTCTGCAGCTCGGCCTGGAATCCGTCCGGGTACTCGGACTTCTCCAGCTCGGCCTTCGCCTTGTCGAGGTCGAAGCTGTAGCTCGGCAGGGACGCCATCAGTTCGTCGACCTCTTCCTGCGAGGCGATCGAGAGCAGCTGGGTGGGCGGGATGATCGTGGAATCCGGCTCGGCGGTGCCGCCCATCACCTTGACCAGATCCTCCTTGTTGATGGCGTAGGCCACGGCGCGCCGCACATGCACGTCGTCCCAGGGAGCGACCGTGTTGTTCATGATGAAGAGGCCCTGACGCGTCCCCGGGACGCTCGTCGCCTCGACGTCGGCGGTGGTCTCGAAGGAGCGCACGTCCACCGGGAAGGCCAGGTCGATCTCGCCCGTGCGGAAGGCCAGGGCGGCGCTGTTCTCGTCGGAGAACGAGGTCAGCGTGATCTTGTCGATCTCGGGTTCCTCGCCCCAGTACTCCTCGTTCGCGCTGAACGTCACAACGCCGTTGGTCGCGTCGAGCTTGTCGATGACGTACGGTCCGGTGCCGATGACGCCGACACCGGGCATGCCGAAGTCGTCGGGATGCTCGGCCTGGTGCTCGGAGTCGAAGATGTAGCCGTTCATCGCGAGCACGTACTGGAAGCTGACCGTCGGCGCGTTCAGCGTGATGACCACCGTGCGGTCGTCCGTCGCCTCGATGTCCGCGATCGCCGCGTATCGCCACGACTCGGAGAACTCGGGGTTGCGCTCATGGTCGAGCGACGCGACGACGTCTGCCGCCGTGAGCGGCTTGCCGTTCGAGAACGTCACGTCGTCACGGAGCGTGTACACGTAGGTGACGTCGTCGGGCTGCTCGACGGACTCGGCCAGGTTCGGCTCGACCTCTCCCGTCGGCGACAGCTTCATGAGGTAGTCCTGCACGTAGCTGTTGACCTGGTCGGCCATGCCTCGGCCCGGATCGATGTTCGACACGTCGAGGCCGATGGCTCCGACGTTGAACTCGACGGTCGACGCATCGCCGGAATTCGTCCCGCCGGCCGAGCAGCCTGCGGTGATCAGCACCGCCGACAGCGCGACGGCCATCGTGCGGATCCGGGCTCCGGTTCGCGATCGCTTCATTGCGTTTCAATGTCTCTCTGTGATTGCGCGGGGTGAGTGCGCGGGGTGATTGCCGGGTGTGTGCAACGGTGTCACGCCGCCGGTCGGCGAGGTAGCCGAACCTGCTTTGCGAAGCTCAAACTCAAACCATTGCCTTCACGCGAAGTCCAACGATGCGCTGTCGGGTTGCGCGCCGGCATTGCCGAGCCAGCCCTCCTCCGCACGCGGCACGGAGTCCATCAGCGCGCGGGTGTACGGATGCCGAGGACTGCCGAGAACGGCATCCACCTCACCCGATTCGACCACCTGACCCCGGCGCATGACGTACACGCGGTCCACGACCTGGCGCACGATCGACAGATCGTGCGTGATGAACAGGTAGCCGATCCCCTGCTCCTCACGGATGGAGGAGAACAGATTGAGCACCTGCGCCTGCACCGACACGTCGAGTGCGGCGACGGGCTCGTCGCAGATGAGGAACTGCGGGCGCACGGCCAGCGCCCGCGCGATCGCGACCCGCTGGTGCTGACCGCCGGACAGCGCGACCGGCTTGCGTTGTGCGTAACCGGCATCCAGGCCCACCGACTCGAGCAGCTCGCCCACGCGGGCGCCGACGTTGCGCAGGGAGGGATCGTGGATCCGCACCGCCTCGGCCAGGCTGGAGCCGATCGCACGCGTCGGGTTCAGCGACGAGTACGCGTCCTGGAAGATCATCTGGACCGTGCCGCGCAAACGGGTGCGGTCGCGCCTGCTGAGCCTCGACCAGTCCGACGCGTCCACGCCCGCGATCTCGACGGTCCCTGCGCTCAGGCTGTCGAGCCCGGCTATCGCGCGCCCGAGGGTCGTCTTCCCCGACCCGGATTCGCCGACCAGCCCGACCCCTTCACCTTCTGCGAGCGAGATCGACACCGAGTCCAGGGCCACGACCGTGCCCTTGCCGCTGGAGAACTCCTTCCTCGCCTCGGTCACCCGCACCAGGGTGGGTGCCGAGGAGGCGACGGGGACGTCCACGGCTTCCGCCGCAGCGGACTCGCGCACATCCTTCAGTTCGTCGGCGATCTCCTCGATGCGCACGCATCGACTCGTGCGTCCGGCCCCGACCTCCCGCAGGGCCGGTCGACCGGACCGGCACGCGTCGGTGACCCATGCGCACCGGGTCGCGAACGGACAGCTGTCGGCGACATCCGCCGCCGCCGGGACGGAACCCGGGATGGCCACCAGCTCCGCGACCCGCCGATCGGCCGGAGGCTCGGACAGGAGCAGCCCCTGCGTGTACGGGTGCAGCGGTTCGAGCTCGAGGTCGGCGGCCCTCGCCGTCTCGACCATGACGCCCGCGTACATCACATGCACTCGCTCGCACATCGAGAACGCGATCCGCAGATCGTGGGTGATGAGGATGAGCCCCATCCCCCGGGTGACCTGAAGCTGCTTGATCAGCGCGAGGATCTCGCGCTGCGTCGTCACATCGAGAGCCGTGGTCGGTTCGTCCGCGATCAGCAGATCGGGTTCCCTGGCGAGCGCCGCCGCGATCGCGACGCGCTGGCGCATGCCGCCGGACAGCTGGAACGGAAACCTGTCCGCGACCGACTCGTCGGTGATGCCCACCTCGGCGAGCCGACGCAGCACCTCCCGACGACGTTCGCCGCGGCTCATGCGCCGCCGGTCCTCATCCCGCAGCGACTCCTCGATGATCCGGCCGCACCGCGACACCGGATTCAGCATCGTGAACGGGTTCTGCATGATGAGCCCGATGCGACGGCCGCGCACGCCCTGCCAGGAGCGCTCGGAGAGGCCGAGAAGGTCGACGTCGTCGAAATCGGCGGTCCCCGCGGCGCGCAGCCCGCGAGGCAGAAGCCCGACCAGCGCCTTCACCGTCATGGACTTGCCGCTGCCGGATTCGCCGACGATCGCCACGCTCTCCCCGGGTCGGACCGTGAGAGCGGCCTCGTCGACGATCATCCCCGAGTCGGCCCGCTCACCCGCCCAGACGCGCAGATCCTCGACGAACAGTCCCTCGCGCTCGGTCATCGTCCTGCTCCTCGTTGTGAAAGACGTTCGTAAGTCCAGTCGCCGACGACGCTGACAGCGGTCGCTGTCGCGACGATCATCACGGCCGGCGCCAGCACGGCCACGGGGTTCACGAACAGCAGGTTGCGGCTCTCGCTGACCATGAGACCCCAGTCGGGCGTTCCCGCCGCGACGCCGAGTCCGAGAAAGGAGAGTCCCGCGAGGGCCACCAGAGACCCGGCGAACGACAGCCCGAGGTTCGCGATCGAGATCGGCGCGATGTTGGGCCAGATGTGGCCGAGCATGATCTTGAAGTCCGAGACCCCGATCGATCGCGCCGCCTCGACGTACGGCCTCGGCGTCTGCTCGAGAGTGGCCCCCCTCACGATGCGCGCGTCGGAGGGCACCGAGAGGATGACGAGAAGCAGCACGGACATCCAGTAGCCGCCCCCGAAGGTGCCGGCGAAGACGATGATGACGAGGATGCTCGGCAGCGAGAACATCAGGTCGACCCAGCGCATGATGAGCGAGTCGATGCGGCCGCCGCGGTAGCCGGCGATCAGCCCCAGCACGTTCCCGAGGATCGCCGCACCGAGCGCGACCACGAGCGGACCGACCACAGCGCTCGCCGTGCCGGCGATCACGCGCGAGAAGACGTCGCGACCGAGGACGTCGGTGCCGAGGAGGTGGGCGGCGGACGGCCCGGTGGGCCCGAGTGCCAGATCCTGCCTGTGGGGATCGATCGGTGCGATGAGCTCTCCGAAGCACGCCAGGACCACGATCACGGCGACGATGACCATGCTGATCACCGCGATCGCGCTCGGTCGGCTGCGCGGGCTGGACTTCCTCTTCACCAGCACGGCTGTCAGGGAGGACATCATGCGAGCACCGACCTCTGCACTCGGGGGTCGACCGCGATGTACGCGAGGTCGGCGATGAGGTTGAACAGCATGACCACGACGGCGACGAAGATCGTCACGCCCTGGATCATCGGCAGGTCCTGCGAGTTCGCGGCATTCACGATCAGGTCTCCGATGCCGGAGATCGAGAAGGTGACCTCGACGAAGACGGCGCCCACGAGGAGATGCGCGAACAGCATCGCGCTGATGCCCAGGATCGGGATCAGCGCATTGCGGATCACATACCCGAACATCACGCTCGCACGGCTCAGGCCGCGAGCGCGGGCGAAGGCGACATAGTCCTGATCGAGCACGGCGATCACGGCGGCCCTGGTGTTCTTGACGATGAAGGCGCTTCCGACGATGGCCAGCGCCACAGCGGGCAGCGTCAGGTGCCACAGCCGGTCGAGGAAGCCTTCACCCGCACCGAAGGCGGGGAACCAGCCGAGCGCGACGGAGAAGATGTAGAGCACGAACACACCGCTGACGAACGCCGGCGTGCTCAGCCCGACCACGGTCAGCGACACGAGACCGCGGTCGAGGCCCGACCTCTGGTGATACGCCGTCAGCACGCCGACCGCGAGGCCGATCACCACCATGAGGATGAATGCGTAGACGGCGAGGAACACGGTGACCGGAAGCCGGGCGGCGATCTCGTCGATGACCGGCAGCGTCGAGTTGATCGAGGTGCCGAAGTCGAGCTGCAGCGCACCCTGGAGCCAGTACCAGAACTGCACGAGGAAGGGCTGGTCGAGGTGATACTTGGCCTCGAGGAGCGCCACGGTCTCGGGCGTTCTCGGCCGATCGCCGAGGAGGGTGTCGATCGCGGAGCCGGGCGCCAGGTACACCAGCGAGAACACGAGGAAGGAGACGAGCAGGACCAGGACGACGAGGGCGAGCAGCCTCCGCGCGATGAAGGAGAGGACGGGGAGGGCCTTCATCGGCCCACCTCGACACCGGGCCAGCGGACGGGGATGCTCAGGGCGCGCACGGGCGCGTCGTCGCCTTCGCGCATGCTCACCCACGCGAGCTCCGAGCTCGTGGTCAACGACGCGACCTCGCCTTCCCGGGTGATCGCGACCATGTTCATCACCGCGGTCTGCGGGAACTCCAGTGCGATCGGGAGAAGGTCCGAGATCGCCTGGTCGCCCGCTTCGCGCAGGGGCACGCCCGCCGCCAGACGCGAGATCAGGTCGCGCACGAGTCCGCCGCGGATCGAGATCTCACCGAGACCCGTGCATCCGGCCGCGCCGTAACGGTTGTCGGCATAGATGCCCGCTCCGACGACCGGGGAGTCGCCCACCCGGCCAGGGTGCTTCCAGGCCCAGCCACTGGTGCTGACGCCGGCGGCGAGGTCTCCGTTCTTGTCGCGCGCGACGACGTTGACGGTGCCCTTGACGTGCTCGGGGTCGGCCGCGAGTGCGGTGAGCTGCGCGAGCGGGCCGCGGAAGAGCTCGAGCTTGCCGGGCAGCCGGCCGTCGATGCCGTCCTTCCAGATGCGCCGCGTCTCGTCGGTCAGAAGATCTTCGCTGTGCATGCCGATCTCGTCGGCGAACCGGGCGGCCCCCGCACCGACGAGCAGATTGTGCGGCAGCCGCTCCATCACCGCCTTCGCCACCGAGATGGGATGCCGGTAGCCCTCCAGCGCCCCGACCGCGCCCACGCGGCGGTTCGCGCCGTCCATGATCGCGGCGTCGAGCTGCACGTCACCGAGGAGGTTCGGGTAACCGGCGTAGCCCACGGAGTGGTCGGCCTCATTGTCCTCCACCAGGCGGATGGCGGCCTCGACGGCGTCGACCGCCCGGCCTCCGCGGCTCAGGATCTCCCACGCGGCGGGCAGACCGATCTCGGCATTATGACTTCCAGCGACAACCGCTTCGTATTGCACTTCAACTCCCGGGTAGCCGGCGAGGGCCCTGTCGCCGACATCGCCGATCTGCCGATACTCGCACAGGGCTTCCTATCGATGGTAGCTTTGTTTTCCTTGCAAAAACCCAAGGAGGGGTTTTGACTCTGCGACAACTGCTGTACTTCCTCGGAGCGGCCGAGCTCGGCTCCTTCACGGCCGTGGCGGCGCGGATGCTCGTGACCCAGCCGGCCGTCGCCGAGCAGATCCGTCAGCTGGAACGGTTCCTCGAGATCGATCTGTTCGTGCGCCTGGGACGGGGCATCCGCCTCACGCCGGCGGGCGAGGAGTTCCTCGTGCACGCACGACGGGTCATCGCCGCGGCCGAGGAGGCGGAGAGCAGCATGGCCGGCATGCGCAAGCTCCTCGGCGGCACCGTCACGTTCGGATCGTTCGGCGCCCCGGCGCATTACGGATTCGCCGAACTCGTCCGCGAGTTCGCCGTGGCGCATCCCGCCGTCCGGTTGCGCATCAAGGGACGCAACTCCTCCGAGGTCGCCGACGCGGTGCGCGCGGGCGACGTCGAGGCGGCGCTGGTGGTGCTGCCCATCAACGACGAGGGCATCGACATCGAGCCGATCGCCCGCGATGAGGTCCTGTACGCGAGCGCCGACACCGAACTCACACGAGCGCCGGTCTCCGTCCCGGCGTTCGCGGCGGCGCCGCTCGTGCTGTACGAAGCGCAGTACGGCGACCTCGATCCGACGCGACGCCAGTTCGCCGAGCGCTCGCAGGAGGAGGGCATCCGGCTGGAGCCGCACTTCGAGGTCGAGCACCTCGAGACCGCGCTGCGGCTGGCCTCCGGCGGAATGGCCAACACCTACGTGCCGCGAGCCGTCACCCGGTCCCCGGGGTTCCCCGACAACCTGCACACGTGTTCGTTCGACCCGCCGATCTACGACACCTTCGCCATCATCAAGCGCCGTGCGGTCAGACTCTCGCCCGCGACCCACGAGCTCGTCCGTCTCGTGGTGCGGCACATGCGCAGGGCCGCCACGCCCATCCGACGCGCCGCACCGGAGGCCGTCAGTCCGGCAGCACCGGAAGAGTGATCGCGGAGCCGGAGGACGGCCCGTGGTGCACGGTGTTGCGCGCCACGACCGCCTCCGTCTCGTCGAAGTTCGCGCCGCCGGTGTTGAGGTTCCGCTCGTAGGCCGGGAAGCTGCTCGATGAGATCTCGAGGCGGATGCGATGACCGCGGAGGAACCTGTTGCCGGTGACCATATCGGGGATCACGATCCGGTACACCTTTCCCTCCTCGGCGGTTCGCGGCTCGTCGAACCCGTCGCGGTAGCGCAGGCGCAGTCCGTCATGAGCGAGGTTGATCGCCGTGCCGTCCGGATGCACGTCGACGAGACGCACGATGAAGTCGGTGTCCTTCGCCGACGTGGACACGTGCAGCACCACCTCGATCGGGCCGACGACGGTGACGTCGCGCTCCAGCGGGGCGGTGCTGTAGACCAGCACGTCCCGACGGATCGAGATCGGCCGCTGGTCCTTCGCGGCATGGAAGCCGAGTTCGTCGCCCAGGGTGGGCGTCGGGTTCAGGGGGTCGTAGACGAAGCTGTCGGCGGCGTCCTCGTCCGGAGCCTGCAGGGACAGGCCACCCGCCTCGTTGCGCTGCCAGGCATCGGCATCCGCCGTGAGGTGGAAGGTGACGGGCACGGCACGCGGATGCGGCCAGGAGTCGGCGCTGATCCATCCCTGGTTCATCACGAACAGCTGCACGCGCGGCATGTCGGTGATCCCGTTCTCCTGCCCGCGCAGCCACTTGTCGAACCACGCGAGGTACAGCTTGGGATAACCGTGATCGACGCCGCGGTATCGCACGTCGCCGAGGTGGAGATCACCGAACACGAACGAACCCATGTCGGGCGCCGGGGTCGCCTCCATCTCCGTGGTCGTCATCCCCGCGAACATCGCCTTGGCCCGAGCCTTGGTGATGCGGTAGGGCAGCTCCTGCCAGATGGAGCAGTGCGGTCCCCCACCCATGATCAGGTACTGATCCGGCGCGCCCGTCTGCTGCAGGTGGGAGAACAGCCGCGTCGTCTCACCTGCCGCGAGGTCGTGCCAGCTGTTGATGTGCAGCGCGGGCACCCGGGGTCGATCCTCGGCGCCGACGAACTCGACGTCGTCCCATTCCGGATCCGCCGGGGTGAGGGTCATGTACCGGTCGAAGGGCGTGAACGGGCCGCCTGCGGCGCGCAGCACATCCTTGCTCGGAAGGTGCCGCAGCACCTCGGGGGAGTCCGGACGCCAGCCCTTGCGCATCGACAGCGAGAACAGGCTGCGCATGCGCTGCCGCTGCTCCTGCGTGGTGTCCGCGGGAAGAAGTGGTCGCTCCGTCGGCACGAAGCGGCCGTACCAGTGCGCCCAGTTCGACAGCATCGGGATGCCGCCGCGGTAGAAGGCGCCGCGGGTGTGGTTTCCGGGCACGTCTCCCACCGCCGTGCCGGACGCTCCCGCGACCATCGCGACGTGTCCCGGGTTGTTGCCCGCCGCCATCGGCCACTGATGCTCGGCCGAGCTCGAGCATCCGATCGTGCCGACCCTGCCGTTCGACCACGGCTGCTGCACGATCCAGTCCACGGTGTCGGAGCCGTCCGTGCTCGCGCCCTCGAGATAGTCGTCGAAGACGCCCTCGGAGAACAGCAGTCCCCGCTCGTTCTGCACGACGACCGCATAGCCCTGCTGCACGAAGTACTCGACCCATTTGGTGCGCACCGCGCCCTCGCCGATGTCCTTGTCGTACGGGGTCTTGATGAGCACCGCGGCCAGCGGCCCCGTCGCCCCCGACGGCAGATACACGTCGGTCGACAGCCGGATGCCGTCCCGCATGGGGACGAAGATCTCCTTCTCCACGTCGAAGTCTGAGTGCAGCGGCTCGGGCAGCCCGCTCAGCCAGTACGTCTCGTCCAGTCCCACGTCTTGTTCCTCTCTTGCCGGCGTCGCCCGCTCGGGGAGACTACATCACCCGCGCGCGGCGAAGACCGTCCGGTGCCAGGGCCGTCTCGCCTCGCCGGTCGTGTCGATCGCGACGTGCTTGACGGAGGTGTACTCCTCGAGCGAGTACACCGACATGTCCTTGCCGAACCCGGACTGCTTCACCCCGCCATGCGGCATGTCGCTGACGATCGTGATGTGGTCGTTGATCCACACGCAGCCGGAGCGGATCGAGCGGGCTGCGCGCATCGCGCGCGCGACGTCGCCCGTCCACACCGAGGCCGCCAGGCCGTAGATCGTGTCGTTGGCGAGCGCGATCGCCTCGTGCTCGTCGTCGAACGGCGTCACCGTGAGCACGGGGCCGAAGATCTCCTCCCGGAAGACCTCGTCCTGCGGCGAGACGTCCGCGATCAGCGCCGGGCGCAGATACCAGCCGTCACCGGCCGGCAGCTCGCCGCCGAACACGCGGTGCCCGGGGCGGGCCCGCTCGACGAAGCCGTGCACACGATCGCGATGGCTCCGCGAGATCAGCGGACCCTGATCGGTGTCCGGGTCGTCCGGTGCCCCGAGCCGCACGTCGGCGTAGAGCTCCGCGACGCCGGAGATGAACGCCTCGTACAGCGACCGGTGCACGATCGCCCGGGTGGCGGCCGTGCAGTCCTGGCCGCTGTTGATGAGACTGCCCGCGACGGCGCCGTGCACGGCGGCTTCCAGATCGGCATCGTCGAAGACGACGAGCGGAGCCTTTCCGCCCAGCTCCAGATGCACGCGCGTGGCACGATCCACCGCCGCCCGCTGCACGAGCCGGCCCACGGCCGTCGATCCGGTGAACGAGAGCATGTCCGTGTGCGCGCTGCCGAGAAGTGCCGCCCCCGTGACCGCACCCGGCCCGCTCACGACGTTCACCACGCCAGGAGGCAGCCCGGCGTCGGTGAGCAGCTCGGCGAAGAGCACCGTCGTCATCGGCGTGAGCTCCGACGGCTTGATCACCACGGCATTGCCTGCCGCGATCGCGGGAAGGATCTTCCACGCCGCCATCTGCAGCGGGTAGTTCCACGGAGAGATCGATCCGACGACGCCGAGCGGCTCGCGTCGTACCAGCGAGGTCGTGCCCGGGGCGTACTCGGCCGCGGCACGACCGTCGAGCTGTCGCGCCGCACCGGCGAAGAACTCGACGTTGTCGATCGTGCCGGCCACATCGAACTCCGTGGCCAGGCGGATCGGCTTGCCGGCGTTGCGGCTCTCCACCGCGGCGAACTCGTCCGCGCGGTCGGACAGCATCCTGGCCGCTCTGTTCAGGACGCCGCTGCGCTCAGCCGGCGTGGCGGCACCCCAGCCCAGTGAGGCCTCCCGGGCGGCGATCATCGCGCGCTCCACATCGCCCGCCTCCGCGATCCGGTAGTCGATGAGCCTGCGACCGGAGGAGGGATCGACGACGGTGAACTCGTCCCGCCCGGTTCCCTCGCCGCGCCGACCGCCGATGAACTGCATTCCCTGTGCGGCGGTCATGCCGTCTCCGACGACCAGATGTCGGCGACCGTGAAGCCGGTGGGGAAGAGATCCGCGTCGTCGAGCGTCCACTGCGCGCGTCCCGTGATCCAGGCGCGGCCCGTCACCGTCGGGAGGACGGCGGGGTTTCCCGCGATCCGCGTCTCGCCCGTGAGACGCCCGACGAACTCGCTTCCGATGATGCTGCGGTGGCGGAACTCCTCCCCGATCTCCAGCTGGCCCCTCGCGTGCAGGGCGGCCATCCTGGCGCTGGTTCCCGTGCCGCAGGGCGAGCGATCGAGGGCGCCGGTCCAGGTCGCGGGATCGTCGCGGCGCAGCGGTCCGTTCGTCACGATGACGGTGTTGCGGTCGTCGTGACCCGGACGACGGTCACCGGAATGCAGCATGACGAGATCCACGCTGTCGATCTCCGGATTGTCGGGGTGACTCACCGAGACCTGCTCGCGGGCTGCGAGCTTGATCATCGCGCCGAGGCGAGCGAGCTCCCGCCCGTTCTCGGGCTTGAGCTCGATGCCGCACTCCGACGCCGCCACCTGGGCGAAGAACTGCCCCCCGAAGACGATGTCCGCGGCGATGAGCCCGATTCCCGGCACCTGCAGCGGCACGTCCAGGTTGACCACATACGCCGGCACGTTGACGACGCTGACGGTGACGACCTTGCCGTTGGAGACCTCGGCGACCGCGCGCACGGTTCCCACGGCCGTGTCGATGACCACTTCGGTGACCGGCTCGCGCAGCGGCACCACGCCGGCCTCCAGCACCGCGGTGACGGCGCACATCGTGTTGCTGCCGGACATCGGGGTGAAGCCGCCCTGCTCGAGGACGACGATGCCGAAGTCGGCGCCGGGGTTCACGGCGCTGAGGACGAACACGCCGCACAGCGCGGGGTAGCCTCGCGGCTCGTGCAGCAGCAGCCTGCGCAGGTCGTCGAGGTGCGTCCTGCAGTAGGCGAGGCGCTCCGCCATCGTGGAGCCCTGCACGAGGGCATCCGCGTTGAGCACCACCCGCCCGGGCTCGCCCTCGGCATGGACCTCGATCGTGTCGATGGCCAGGGTCGTCATGCGCTCACGCCGCGACGCGCACCGACGGCGTCGAGAAGCTCCGCGAGTCTCTGCCTCTGCTCCTGCGTGAGTGCGAGCACGGGAGCGCGCGCGGGGCCGGCCGGCTGCCCGATGAGCTCGAGACCCGCCTTGACGCCGGCGACGTAGTTCACCGATTCGAGGAAGGCGCTCAGCGCCCACAGCGGCGGCCACAGCGTGCGGGCCTCGTCGAGGTCCTTGCGCACGGCGAGGGCTTCCCAGAGCGCGACGGCCTGCTCCGGCGCGATACCGGCGAGGCCCCACACGGAGGCCTGCGCGCCGGACGCGATCCCGAAGAAGGTCAGCGTGTCCCAGCCGTTGAACGCGGTGATCCGGTCGGCGTGCCCGGCGAGCAGCGCGGCCAGCTCGACGGCGTCTCCGGAGGTGTCCTTGAGGTAGTCGACGCCGGGGATGTCACCGAGCTCGGCGATCTGCGAGGCGTCCAGCCGGATGCCAGTCGCACCGGGGACGTTGTAGTAGACGATCGGGATCGAGATGCTCTCGGCGACGTCGCGCACGAAGCGGCTGAGCGCCGGGAAGTCCAGCGGATCGTAGAACGGCGGGACGAGCATGATCGCGTCGGCTCCGACGGCCTCCGCATGCTGGGCGAGTTCGATCGCCTTCGGCGTCGACAGGGCTCCCACTCCCGAGACGACGGGCACGCGCCCGGCGGCGGCCCGCACGTACGCCTCCGTCACGCTCTTGTGCTCGTCGATGCTGAGCGAGGTGAACTCGCCCGTGGTGCCCGTCGGCACGAGGCCGTGAATGCCGGCCTGCACGAGGCGGTCCACCTGCGTGGCGATTTGCTCCTCGTCGACGGCGGCGCCGTCCGGGGTGAACGGGGTGCAGACGGCGGCAAGGATTCCTCGCAGCGTGACGTCGCGGCGTTCGGTCATGATGTCCTCTCGGTTCGAGGGTCGGTCAGTGTGTCGGCTGGGGAGCGAGCGCGCCGGCGCGGATGCCGCGGAAGCGGCTCGCCGCGAACGGCGCCAGGCGCGGTGAGCTCGTGCCCTGCAGGATGAGCTGCGTCATCGCCATCGCGGCGCCGGGGGCGAGGGTGACGCCGAGCATCCCGTGTCCTGTGGAGACGTAGGCGTTGGACAGATCGCCGAGCGCACCCATGATCGGTATCCCGTCGGGGGTCATCGGTCGCATCCCCGCCTGCGGACGGATGGCGCCGCTCGGGGGCTCCCAGTCGCGGAAGTACCTGGCCGGTGCACGCAGGATCGCCTCGACGCGCACCCCGTTGATGTCCTCATCGAGTCCGCCGAACTCCATGGTTCCCGCGACCCGCAGGTTGCGTCCGAGGGGGGTGACCGCAACCTTCGCATCGGACAGGTTGGTGGCGCTGCGCAGCGAGAGCGGCGCCACGTCGACGCTGTATCCCTTGCCCGGTCGTACGGGAAGCGGCACGCCGAACTGTCGGGAGAGGGGACCCGTCCAGGCGCCGGCGGCGAGCAGATAGGCGTCACCGCGGTGGGTGCCTGCGGCGGTGCTGACGCTCGTGATGCGCGTCCCGGCGCGCTGCACATCGGCGACACCGGCGTTCTCGACCAGCGTCACGCCCATCTCCGTCAGCCTGCGGTGCAGTGCGTCGACAAGCGCTCGCGGATCGACGTGCCGCTCCTTCGGGAAGAACAGCCCTCCCTGCACCGCGTCGGACAGGTGCGGCTCGTGCTCGCGGACCGCGTCGCCCTCCAGCACCGTCGGCTCCAGGCCGAACCGCTCGACGAGATCGAGGTGCGTGAGGTGATGGTCCAGGCCGGAGCGCTCGAGAAACGCCATCAGCAGCCCCTGGGAGTGCATCTCGAAGTCCATGCCGTCGGCGCGGTAGTCGTCGAAGGACTCGATCGTGCCCTCGGCGAGCTCGAGGTGGGCGGCGAATCCGGCCCGCTGAGCGCGGGCGTTCGACGCACGCCACAGGCCGAACATGAAGGAGAGGAACCGGGGATGCAGTGAAGGACGGATGTACAGCGGGCTGTCGGGGCGCAGCATCCACTTCATGCTCGTCAGGACCACGCCGGGACCGGGAACCGGTGCAGCCTCCGCGGGCACGATCCAGCCCGCGTTGACCTCCGAGGCTCCGCGGCCGGTGCGACGGGCGTCGAGCACGGTCACCTGTGCCCCTTCGCGAGCCAGGTGATACGCGGTGGTCAGCCCGATGACTCCGCCCCCGATGACAACGATGTGCATGCGTTCCTCTTGGTCGTGGGGCACCGTCGGCGATGTCCCACTGAGAATCTGTCATGCACGGATTCAATAAGGTAGCTTGGGTTTCCTTTGCGATACCCAATCTGATCTTTGATAACTGACGAGGCGAAGACATGATGGCATAGTCCACGCCGTTTGGCATCGCCTTTCCGCCCGGCTCGCTCGACTGGGAGAGTGAACGGGTGAACAGAACTGTCGAAGCACTCCCCCCTGATCGCACGTCTTCGAGGCGGCGCCTCCTGTGCGGGTCGGTGGTGCTGGCGTTGACCGCCTCGCTCGTCGGCTGCGGCATCAGCGTTCCGAGCGACCCGAACGGCACCCTGGAGACCGTGACAGACGGCGAACTGAGGGTGGGGATGAGCGCTGAGCCCGGCCTGGTGAACGTCTCGGGTGCTGAGCCGTCCGGCGTCCTCGTGGATCTGGCCGAGACGTACGCCGAAACCCTGAACGCGGTCCCGCGGTGGACGGTGGGCAGCGAGGAGACGCTCGTGGGCCTGCTGGAGGACGGTGACCTCGATCTCGTCATCGGCGGCTTCACAGACCAGACCCCGTGGACCGAGCACGCCGGCGTCACCCGCGGGTACCGCAACATCGAAGGGGCTCGAGGACGCTCCTTGGTGATGCTGGTGCCGCTCGGAGAGAACGCGTTCCTCTCCGACGTGGAGTCGTTCCTCGACGAGGAGGTCGGTTCATGAGTTCGAGTCACCAGTTCGGGCGGGCGGACCTCCCCCCGGAACAGACTGACGCGCTGAAGAAGGCCGTGCGGTGGGAATGGTTCACCATCGCCTACACGACCGTCACGATCACCGTGGTGGCATTCGTCATCGGCAACTCGCAGGCGATGCGGACCGCATGGATCGAGGACATGCTGTCCCTCATCCCCCAGTTCGCCTTCCTCATCGCCCTGATCTTCGTCCGCCGCAAGCCCACCGTGAACAAGCCGTACGGGATGCACCGCGCCATGGGTGTCGGACACCTCGTCGCCGGCGTCGCCCTCCTCGCCATCGGCCTCAACCTCGCCTTCGAAGCAGTCACCGGCCTCGTCAAAGCCGAACACCCCACCATCGGCACCGTACAGCTGTTCGGCCATACCGTCTGGCTGGGATGGCTCATGGTCGCCATCATGACGGTGATCGTGATCGGCCCGGTGTTCTTCTACGGGCCGGCGAAGGCAAAGCTCGCCCCGCTCCTGCACAGCAAGCTCCTGTACGCCGACGCGGATATGGCGAAAGCCGACTGGCAGACCAACGCCGCCTCGATCGTCGGCGTCCTCGGTGTGGGCGCCGGCATCTGGTGGCTCGACGGCGCCGCTGCACTGTTCATCTCCCTCGGCATCATCTGGGACGGCTTCAAGAACACGAAGAGCGCCGTGGTCGACCTCATGGACCAGCGCGCCCGCACCTACGACGACAAGCATCCCCATCCCCTCGCGAGTGACGTCACCACCTACCTCCGTTCACTCCCCTGGGTGACGGACGCGGCAGTGAGAATGCGGGACCAGGGGCAGGTGTTCCACATCGAAGCGTTCGTCATCCCGCGCAAGCGCAAAGTGTCGATCCACGACATCAACGAAGCTTCCGAAGGCATCGCGAACTTGGACTGGAAGGTCCAGGACATCGTCATCATCCCTTCAGAGACGCTGCCCACGGAAGCGGATGTCGCACGCGGTCACACGACCCATGCCTAGCCGCGGGGATGCTCCCGCGCCGCCAGCGCTGCGCGCACCAGACGCCCGGCGAGCTCCTCGTAGCCGACGCCGGCCGCGGCGAACATCCGCGGCACCTGCGACCGCTCGGTCATGCCCGGCATGGTGTTCACCTCGTTGAGCACCGGCCCGGCATCCGTGAGGAAGAAGTCGACCCGCGCGACGCCCGCGCACCCGAGCGCATCGAACATGCGCAGGGCGGCGGCGGTCACCAGAGCGCGGTCGTGCCGGGTGATGTCGGCCGGGGTCGTGAAGCGGGCGGAGCCGTCGTACTTCGCCGCCGTGTCGAACAGCGCAGGCCCGGCCGCGGATCCCGTGTGGATCTCCAGCGGCGGCGCCGCCCAGCGGATGCCCCCGGCCTCACGCAGCACGGCGACGTCGATCTCCCGTCCGCGGACGACCTCCTCGAGAAGGATCCGATCGTCGAAGCGAGCGGCCAGGCGCAGGGCGTCCTGCAGATGCTCCCCGTCGGTCACCAGGCTCACGCCGTAGCTCGAACCCGCCGCGACCGGCTTGACGACCACCGGCGCTTCGAACTCCACGTCGCCGATGTCGGCGCGACCGACGAGTCGTCCGCGTGCGGTGCGGATGCCCACCGCCTCGGCCACGAGCTTCGTCGCCCACTTGTCCATCCCGATCGCCCCGGCGCGCAGCGCCGAGCCGACCACGGGGACAGCGGCCAGGGCGCACAGTGCGGCGAGCGCACCGTCCTCGCCGAGCGGGCCGTGCACGGCGGGGAAGACGACCTCCGCCCGCTCGATCGCCTCGAGCGCGCCGCGCATCGACAGCGCCGCGGTCGCGCCCAGGGCGCGTCCGGCGCTGTGCCAGCATCCGTCCGGAGCGATCGTCAGCTCCTCCACCGCGAAACCGGTGCGCCGCAGTGCGGATGCCACGCCGGCGGCGCTCGCCAGCGACACCTCGTGCTCGGCGCTCTGGCCGCCCCCGACGACCAGCACCCGGCTCATGCCACGCCCCTTGCGACGCGACCGCCGATGCCGGTGACGATCGTGTGCGGGATCGTGCCCGCCCAGCCCGCCCAGTCCTGCACGGTGGGCGCCGCGTGGTCCGGCCCGAACACGGTAGCCACGCTGCCGCGGGGGTACGAGGTGGCGCCCGTGTCGACGACGATCTGATCCATGGACACGCGTCCGACGATGCGGTGCCGGCGACCGCCGATCGCGACGCAGGCCTCGCGGGACAGCTCCCGCGGGATGCCGTCGGCATAGCCCACCCCGACCACCGAGAGGCGCGTGGCGCGATCGGCGACATGCGTGCCGGCGTAGCCGACCGGCGTTCCGGCGGCGACCTCGGCGCTGTGCACGACCGGTGCGGTGAACCGTCCCGCTGCCGCCAGCTCGACCGTGCCCGAGGGGTCGATGCCGACCAGTCCCGCCCCGACGCGCGTCAGGTCGAATCGGGTGGCGGGGTCGGTCAGCGCCGCGGCCGTGGCGCCGAGGTGGGTCACCAGTGGCGCGAATCCGGCGCGCAGCGCGGTGTCGCGGGCGTGGCGCATCCGCAGGATCCACGGCAGGTTCGCGTGCGGGTCGGCGAGATCGGCGTCGGGCAGGTGGCCCATGATCCCGACGACCTCGATGCGTCCGGCATCCCTGCCCCGCCGGGCGACGCGCAGCAGCTCGGGCAGATCCTGTACGGGGCAGCCGCCACGCGACATCCCGGTGTCGAGATGAAGGTGCACGCGCACCGCGCCGGGACTGACGCGAATCAGCTCCGCCAGCTCGTCGACCGAGCCGACGGCCACGTCCACGCAGCAGGCCGCGGCCGCTTCGGCGTCGATTCCCGCCGGATGCAACCAGGCGAGGATCGGCACCTGAGCACCGACCTCGCGCAGCCGCACGCCCTCGGCCACGTCCGTGACGCCCAGCCACTCCGCCCCGGCGTCGAGGGCGGCGGATGCCACGGCGAGCGCGCCATGGCCGTACCCGTCGGCCTTCACGACCGCCATGACGGGGCCGCCCGTGCGCATCCGGCGCAGGTTCTCCGCCACGGCTTGCGGGATCAGCTCCAGCGTCGGGCCGGTGAAGCGCGTACCGGCGGGCGTCCCGGTCCCGGGGATCCGCCGGCGTCGGTCGATCGTCATCGTCACGGTCATCGCCGCCGTTCGGTGGGGTCCCGGTACACCCGGGGGCAACCGTCGCGCACGGCGTCCGGCCGCAGCTCGAAGTGCCAGGGCTCGTTGGCGTAGATCCGGCACAGGCCGAATCCGGCGCCGTGGTTCCCCAGCCAGTCGGCGGCCTGCCACGGGCCGATGTCCACGGCGTCGCCGGAGACATGCTCCGACGTGTCGGCGGGGGCGACCCAGCGCGCCGCCTCCTGTGCCGAGCCGTGCTCGTGCACGGCATCGCTCAGCAGCCGGTCCTGGTACTCCGGCGAACGCCATCCGCTGTTCACCCGAAGCTCCACGCCGTCCGCCGAAGCCTCGTCCGTCGCGCGGCGCAGCGCGTCGCGCAACGCCCCGTCGAGATTCGTCACCGCGGGCACGTCGTCGAACACGCTCACGCGCTGCCCGTGCGAGATCTGCCCGTCGGCGGCGGTGATCGTCCCGTCATGACCCGGCGACGAGGGGTCGACGGCACCCGATTCGAGCACGGGCGACGGCTGGCTCGAGACGGCCGATGCCGCCGAGAGCGACTGCTGCACGGCCAGGCCTGCCGCGAGCATCCCGACCACCAGAGTTGCGATCGTCGCGGCCCTGCGCCGGCGACGGGACGTGGAGAGCGTGGTGTTCATGCCATCCAGTCGACCGGTGCGCGCGTTGCCGGGGCGTATGGGATTCCCGATACGTTTCCGATATGCGCGGATGCGTAGGATTCTGCACATGCGCGTGCTGATCGTCGAGGACGAGCCCTACCTCGCGGAGGCCATCCGCGATGGGCTGCGGCTCGAGGCGATCGCGTCGGACATCGCCGCCGACGGCGACACCGCTCTCGAACTGCTGAGCATCAACTCGTACGATCTGGCCGTGCTCGACCGTGACATCCCGGGGCCGTCCGGCGACGAGGTGGCCGCCTGGATCGTGGCGTCGGGCAGCGGCATCCCGATCATGATGCTCACCGCCGCCGACCGGATCGACGACAAGGTCTCGGGGTTCGAGCTGGGCGCCGACGACTACCTCACCAAGCCCTTCGAACTGCGCGAGCTGGTGATGCGACTGCGCGCCCTCGATCGGCGCAGGGCGCACGCCCGGCCGCCGGTGCGCGAGCTCGCCGGCCTGCGGCTGGATCCGTTCCGGCGCGAGGTGTTCCGCGACGGGAAGTACGTCGCCCTCACCCGCAAGCAGTTCGCGGTGCTGGAGGTGCTCGTCGGGGCCGAGGGCGGCGTCGTCAGCGCGGAGGAGCTGCTCGAGCGGGCATGGGACGAGAACGCCGACCCGTTCACCAATGCGGTGCGGATCACCGTCTCCGCACTGCGCAAGCGTCTCGGTGAGCCCTGGGTGATCGCGACGGTTCCCGGGGTGGGCTACCGGATCGACGCGGGACCATGACCGGATCCGCGCCTCCTCGCCGGCGCCGGGGCGTCAGCGCCCGGATGAAGCTGACGTTCAGCTACGCGGGCGCGTTCGGCATGGCCGGTGCGCTGATCGTGGCCGGGGGCTGGGCGCTCGTGCTGCTGCGCAAGCTCATCCCGCCGATCGACGAGCTCCTGCACGCCGCGATCCCCTCGCAGCTGCGGCAGTTCCTGCTGGACTTCCTCGTGCCCGGATCGGTCGTGGTGCTCATCGTGCTGATCGGCATCGGCTTCGCGGTGGGCTGGTTCGTCGCCGGTCGGATGCTGGCGCCGCTCACCCGCATCAGCGAGGCCGCACGGCTGGCATCCCAGGGGTCCCTGTCGCACCGCGTCGCCCTGGAGGGGCGAAGCGACGAGTTCCGCGACCTGGCCGACGTGTTCGACACCATGCTGGAGCAGCTCGAGGCGCACGTCGCCGAACAGCAGCGCTTCGCGGCGAACGCGTCGCACGAGCTGCGCACCCCGCTGGCGATCATGCGCACGCAGCTGGAGGTCGCCCGGGCCGATCCCGACCGCGACGTCGATGCGCTCCTGGCACGCCTGGAGCAGGTGAACGGCCGGGCGATCGAGCTGACCGAGGCGCTGCTGCTGCTGGCACGCGCGGACGCCCAGGTGTTCGAGCGAGAGCGGGTCGACCTGTCGCTGCTGGCCGAGGAGGCGATCGAGACGCTGCTCCCGCTCGCCGAGCGACGGGGCATCACGATCGAGTCGAAGGGCGACCCCGGACACGTGATCGGCTCGCCCGCCCTGCTTCTTCAGCTCATCGTCAACCTGCTGCACAACGCGATCGTGCACAATGCCGCACCCTCAGCGAAAAGTGCGGGCGGGGCCATCGGACTGCGCGTCTCGACGACCGAGGGCGCGGTCGTGCTGGCCGTCGCGAACACCGGTCCGATGATCCCGGATGCCCTGCTCGCCACTCTCGCGGAACCGTTCCAGCGCGGGGCGGGTCGCAGCCGCCGCACCGACACCGCACCCCTGGACGGCGCCCTCGGCGACACCGGTGAGCAGCGGGGCCTGGGTCTCGGACTCGCGATCGTGCAGAGCATCGTGCGCGCACACGGAGCCACCCTTCGCCTGACGGCGCGCTCCGAGGGAGGCCTGCTCGTGGAGGTGTGGTTCCGCCGGGCGCGGTGACCGCGCATCCGTGGCTCATGTCCCACAAGGTGCGGGTCCGGCCCGTCCGCACCCGCCCGTTTCGCGACGCGCGCACCACCGTGTCCCACAAACCACGGGTCACGCCCGTCTGCACCCGCCGGTTCTGCGACACGCGACGGGGACACAAGCCACCCCATTCACCAGGGGCTGGGCGCGTAGTCCTTCAGGAAGACTCCGAACAGATCCACCCCGGCCTCACCCTGCACGATGGGGTCGTACACGCGGGCGGCGCCGTCGACCAGGTCGAGGGGTGCGTGGAAGCCCTCCTCCGCCAGGCGGACCTTGGTGTGGTGCGGACGCTCGTCGGTGATCCATCCGGTGTCGACGGCCGTCATCAGGATCCCGTCGGTGTCGAGCATCTCGCCGGCGCTGGTGCGGGTGAGCATGTTCAGCGCCGCCTTGGCCATGTTGGTGTGCGGATGCCCCGGACCCTTGTACCGGCGCGAGAACTGCCCTTCCATCGCCGAGACGTTCACGATGTACTTCCGGTGGGCGCTCGATGCCGCCATGGCGGGGCGCAGCCGGCTGATCAGCAGGAACGGCGCCGTGGTGTTGCACAGCTGCACCTCGAGCATCTCGAGCGGGTCGACCTGGTCGACCGACTGCACCCAGCTGTTCACATGATCGATGTCGGGCACCAGCCCGCCGGCGTCGATCGCCGTGCCGTCGGCGTGCTTCTCCAGCGACGACGACCCCGGCGCCATGGCGAGGCGTGCGAGATCCTCGGCGGTGAGCGCCTGGCCGCCCTGCTCGGCGACCGTGCCGCCGAGGGCGGCGACCGACAGCAGCGGGTGCGCGTCGACCGAGGCCTGCAGCGCCTGCGGGTGCGGGTCGGCGGTGTGCCCGAAGGTCTCCATCTCGGGCAGCGGGCCGTCGGGCAGCGGCTGCAGCTCGGCATCCGCCAGCAAGGAGTACGCACCCGGCGAGCGCCGCACGGTCTGCGCGGCGTTGTTGATGAGGATGTCGAGCGGCCCCTGCGCCGCGACGGAGTCGGCCAGACCGATCACCTGCGCCGGATCGCGCAGGTCGATGCCGACCACCCGCAGGCGGTGCAGCCACTCGGCGGAGTCCGGCAGCGACGAGAAGCGGCGCACGGCGTCGCGCGGGAAGCGCGTGGTCAGGGTGAGGTGCGCGCCGTCGCGCAGCAGGCGCAGGGCGATGTGCATGCCGATCTTGGCTCGCCCGCCGGTGAGCAGTGCGCGCCGACCGGTCAGGTCGGTGCGCGCGTTGCGCTTGCCGTGGCTGAACCGCGCACACTCGGGGCAGAGCTGGTGATAGAACGCGTCGACGATCGTGTACGGCTTCTTGCAGATGTAGCAGTTGCGGGGCTTGAGCAGCTCGCCGGCGATCGGGGCGTCCACGACGCTGGTGGTCAGCTCGATGCCGCGCGTCTCGTCGTCGATCCGGTCGGCCGCGCCCGTCGCCGTGCGGGCCACGACCGCCTTGTCGGCGTCGGCGATGGCATCGCGGATCTCCTTGCGCCGAGCGCGCTTGACGGCCTTGAACATGTTGGCGGTCGCACGGCGGACGGCGAGGTAGTCCGGATGCTGCTGATCGACGCGGTCGAGCTCGGCCAGCACGCGGAGGGTGGTGGCGAGATCGTCGGGGTCGATCCCGGAGGGCGCGTCGGTCATTGAACCGATTCTACGTGGCGAAGCTGGGCGGCCACGGGTCGCCGGTGCCCTTGTCCGACGCTCGGCGTAGGGTCGGGGCATGAGCACCGGAGAAGCTGCGACCACCCCCATCCACCAGGGCATCGTGCCCGGCTACCTGCTGGCGCGACTGGCCGAGTCCGACCGGTACTCGCATGCCGCGCGGGCGGCGAAGCAGACCCTGATCGCCGGCCGGCCGACGTTCCACTCGACCCTCGAGCTCTCGATCGATGCCGACGGCGCCCTCGTCGCCGAGGTCACGGCCGCCCCCACCCGCACGATCTTCGATGCCCAGAACACCGAGAGGCTTCCGGGCGTGATCGTGCGCGGCGAGGACGACGAGCCGGTCGCCGACGCCTCGGTCAATGAGGCCTTCGACGGTCTCGGCGCCACGTTCCGCATGCTGCTCGAGGCGTTCGAGCGGGACTCGCTCGACGGTGCAGGCGCGGCCCTGAACGCCACGGTGCACTACGGCGAGGACTACGACAACGCCTTCTGGGACGGCTCGCGCATGGTGTTCGGCGATGGAGACGGCGAGGTGTTCACGGGCTTCACCCGTTCGGTGTCGGTGATCGGGCACGAGCTGGGGCACGGGGTGATCCAGAGCACCGCCGGCCTGGTCTACCAGGGGCAGTCCGGAGCCCTGAACGAGTCGATCGCCGACGTGCTGGGGGTGCTCACCGAGCAGCACCTGCTGGGTCAGACCGCCGGCCAGGCCACGTGGCTGGTCGGCGAGGGGATCTTCACGGATGCGGTTCAAGGCAGGGCACTGCGTTCGATGCTCGAACCGGGCACCGCGTACGACGACGACGAGCTCGGCAAGGACCCGCAGCCCGGGCACATGCGCGACTACGTGACGACCGACGAGGACAACGGCGGCGTGCACATCAACTCGGGCATCCCGAACCGCGCGTTCGCGCTGGCCGCGACGACGCTCGGCGGGAGCGCCTGGGAGGGCGCGGGCCTGGCGTGGTACCGCGCCCTGACGGGTGGCCTGTCGTCCACCGCCGGATTCACCGCCTTCGCCGAGCAGACCGTCACCGCGGCGGCCTCGATCGGGACTAGCGTGGAATCGGCGGTCCGCGACGCGTGGGTCGCCGTCGGAGTGATCGAGGATGCGCGAGTACGAACCCCCAGGTGACGGGCCGGATGCCCGCGATGATGCGAACAGCGGGCGCATCATCGTCGCCGTGGTGCGCACCGGTGGCCTCGCCGGCCTGAGGCGGCGCTGGCGCGTGGAGCCCGCGCCCGAGCAGACGCCGCAGTGGGCGGCGCTGGTCGATCGGTGTCCGTGGGACGATCGCCTGGACCCCGAGGGCGCGGCGGGTGCGGACCGGTATGTGTGGAGCATCCATGCGGTCGTCCGCGATGAGCAGCGCGAGCAGGTGATCCCCGACACGCTCCTGCAGGGCGCATGGCGTGAGCTGGTGGATGCCGTGCGCGACGCCGATGCAGCCGGCGCGGCACAGGATCGCACCGCCCCGAGCTGATCGTCCGGGGTGACAATGGACCCATGGGACTGTTCACGCAGAAGCAGCAGGAGCCGGGCGCCTGGGCGGCCCTGCCCGGCGAGCCGCTCGACGAGCAGGCGGCCGAGCGCCTCGATGACGCCCCGTCGATGGACCTGATGGACGTGGGTCTGAGCGCCAGGTACACGAGCATGGTGTTCCCGGTCGCGGCGCCCGCGCCCGAGGCCGAGGACACGTCGGAGTCGGGCGAGCCCGAGGACTGATCGCCGGGCCCCCGCGAGCCCGTCGGCTCAGGATGCCCGGCTGCGGCCGGCCGCGACGAGGGCGGCCACGCTGTAGCGGCCGGTGTCGACCGAGAGCCTGACGCCTTCGGTCGACTGGACCACGGCCCGCTCGCGCCCGGCGATCCGGGTGAGACGGAACGAGGCGATGTCGCGATGGGCGATCCGCTTCTCCCGCCCGAGTATCGTCCGGAAGCGCACGGCATCCGGCTCCGCCTCGAGATACCAGTTGCGATAGGCGAGCAGAACGCAGATCCCGGCGAGGAACACGATCACCGACGCGATCCGGGCGGGCAGCAGCTCCGCCGTGTACCGGGAGGCGAAGGCGGCGACACCCAAGATGAAGCCGGCGACGAGCAGCACCGCGCCGGCGAGCGGGACCAGCAGCGGCATCCGCTGTCGTCTTGACACCGCCCTGGCGGGCGCGACCCGGCGGAAGAACCTCGCGACGATCACCGCGATCAGTGCGACCACGATGAGGACGATCACGGCCTTGACGGCGAACCCGGACATCCCTCGACGATACCTACTGCGGCGCGCTGCCGGGCGCCGCTGTCGGTTAGCGCGCGTTCTGCTCCATCAGCACGCGCGTGCGGGGAAGAGCCTCGGGATGCTCCTGCTGCAGCCAGGTCATCATCTGCTCGCGCACATCGCAGCGCAGCGTCCACTGGTCGTCGGAGTCCTTCGCCGAGATGACGAACCGCACGGTCACGAACCCGCCCTCGGACCCGGTCACCTTGACGTTCGCGGTGCGACGGTCCCAGGCATCCGACGCTTCGATGATCTCGGTGAACCGGGCGCGCACGGCATCCATCGGCACCCGCCAGTCGAGGTCCATGTAGACGGTGCCGAGCACCTGATCCGACTTGCGCGTCCAGGTCTCGAATGGGGTGGAGGTGAAGTAGCTGCAGGGCAGCACGAGGCGGCGCTCGTCCCAGATGTACACGACCACGTACGACAGGTTGATCTCGCCGATGCGCCCCCACTCGCCCTCGATGACGACCACATCGCCTACGCGGATGGCGTCGGTGAAGGCGATCTGGATGCCGGCGATGAGATTGCCGAGGATCGACTGCGCCGCCAGCCCGGCGATGATGCTGACGATGCCCGCCGAGGCGAGCACGCTCGCGCCGACCGCGCGCATCTCGGGGAATGTGAACAGCACGGTGCCGAGGGCGAGGACGGCGATGATGACCAGCGACAGCCGGTGGATGACCACGAGCTGGGTGCGGCGACGTCGCGCGGCGGCTCCGTCGGCGAGGCTGTTCTCCTTCGCCATGAGCTGTTCGAAGCCGAACGAGGCCAGGGACGCCAGCAGCCAGGCCCCGGCGATGATCGTGAGGATGAGGAACACTCGCGAGATGCCGGGCCACCAGCCCAGCACCGGGGCGAGCGAGATCGCGCAGCCGATCCAGACGGCCACCACGCCGACGACCACCCCCCACGGCGCGCGCACCCGCCGATCGAGCTCGAGCGCCCAGGGCGCTGCGCGCCCGACGAGTGCGGCCACGAGGTGGGTGACGACGATGACGACCAGTGCGGCGATCAGCGCGATGCCGATGGCCACGACAGGACCGATCCAGGACTCCCAATCGATGCTGAATGCCATCCGTTCAGCGTACGGGGGCGCTCGGGCGGGCGACACCCGTAGGGGGCTCGGCTGCGACCGACGCCGGCCGCATCACGCACGCCGTACGGTGGAGGGATGACGATCACGGCCGCCGCAGACGGCTCCGCCCTGGGCAACCCCGGCCCCAACGGCTGGGCCTGGTATATCGACGACGAGCGCTGGGCGGCCGGCGGCTCGCCGCACGGCACGAACAACCAGGGTGAGCTGCGGGCCGTGCTCGAGCTGCTGCGTGCCACCGCCGGCGTCGACGAGAAGCTGCTCATCGAGTGCGACAGCCGCTACGTGATCGACTCAGTGACCAAGTGGATGCCCGGGTGGAAGCGCCGCGGATGGCGCAAGTCCGACGGCGGGCCCGTGCTGAACCGGGAGCTGCTCGAGGGCATCGACGAGGCCATGCGCGGGCGCGACGTCGAGTTCTCGTGGGTGAAGGGGCATGCCGGGCACCCGCTGAACGAGGCCGCCGACGAGCGTGCGAACGCCGCGGCGAAGGCCTACCAGCAGAAGCAGGAGCCGCGGCGTGGCCCCGGATTCACCTCGGCCATCGACGGCGGGGCCGTGCTGGCCGGGGCGATGGCGGTCGCCGCCGAGGCGGCCCCGCCCGCGCCGTCACAGGCATCGGATGCGGGTCGGGCGCAGACGGCGAGCACCGCCACGCCGCTCTGGGCGGAGGCATCCGATCTGCTCGACGGTCTCGATGCGCAGGACGCCCCGTCACCGCTCGAGCTGACGCTCGCCCTCACCGGTGCCGAGCACGCCCGGCTGCGTGATCGAGCGGATGCGCAGGGCGTGTCCCTCGCCGAGGCGCTGCGCCGGCTGATCTGACTCCGCGGAATGCCAGACTGACGCCATGTGGATCGGATGGATCGAGTTCGACATCCTGCTCGGCGACGTGCATTCCCTCAAAGCGAAGCGCAGCGTGATCAGGCCGATCATCGCCGAGCTGTCCCGACGCACCGAGGTCGCCGTCGCCGAGGTCGGCGCGCAGGACCTGCACCGTCGTACGACGATCGGCGTCTCCGCCGTCGCCACGCATGTCGGTCACGTGCGAGAGGTGCTCGATCAGGCGGAGCGGTTGCTGGCTGAGCAGCATCCCGAGATCACCCTGCTGTCCGCCCGGCGCGGCCTGCACTCCAGCGGCGACGACTGACGGACGGCGAAGACCGGCCGACCCGCGACGGGATCGGCCGGTCTCTCCGCAGTCGTGACCTCAGACGGTGAGCACCGCCGACTCGAGACGCTTGTACGACTCCTCCATGCCGTCGGCCATGCCGGTGGCGAGGATCATGTCGCGGGTCTCCTGATCGGGGAACTCCATGAGCACCGTGATGAGGGTCGCGCCGTCCTCTTCGTAGAAGCTCACGTCGTTCAGGATGTCGGGGCCGTCGGTGCCCTGCATCCGCTCGAGCTGCACCGCGCGGCGCGGGGCGTCGACCAGGAGCATCTCGCCCTCGAAGCCGAACGGCTCGCCTTCGGTGTCGCCGACGGGAGCCCACGAGTTGCGGTAGCGATCGCCGGCGCTGAGGCCGACCTCGCACTCGGTCATCTCCCACCCGTCGGGACCGAGCATCCACCGCTTGATCAGCTCGGGCTCGGTGTAGGCGCGCCAGACGAGGTCGCGCGACCCCTCCACCAGACGGGTGATGCGCACGTGGGTGTCGTCGAGCAGCTCGACCTCCGTCCCCTTGCCCTGCGAGTAGTCGCGCAGATCCTGCAGCACGGCGTCGAGCTGCGACATCGCCATGCGGGTGCCCTCGACGGCGCCCATCGCGACCACCTGCTCGAGCGCCTCGAGCGAGACGAAGTGGCTGGTGTTGCGCATCCGGGTCCCGTCGGCGGTCGATTCGAAGGTGAACTCCATGCGCATGCTCGGCAGATCGGCGTTCGGCACGCCGTCCTCGTCGCTGAAGCCGTCGAGCACCTCGAACCGGCTCGGCCGATCGATGGCCAGGAACTCCCAGTACCCCGAGGACTTCTCGCCGCGCGGGCCGTTCATCGTGTAGGTCGCGCGACCGCCGACCTCGTGGTTCCACGAGGTGAAGGTGGCGGGCCAGCCCGGAGGGCCCCAGAAGCGACCGAGCTGCTCGGGGTCGCTGTAGACGCCCCAGACGCGTTCGATCGGAGCGGCGAGGTCGGCGATGACGGTCATCGTCAGATTCTCGTGGTCGGTGATGATGTCGGTGACGGGCATGTCAGTCTCCTTCTCTGGGTCCTGCGTTGTCGGATGCCGGCGCTTCGGCCAGCAGGTTGTCGAGTCGGGCGATGCGTGCTCGCCAGAGCTCTTCGTATCGGGCGAGGAGCGCCCGCGCACGGGCGATCATCTCGGGGTTCGCGCGGACGAGCCGCTCGCGTCCCTCGGCGCGCTTGACGATGAGCCGCGCCTCTTCGAGCACGGCCACATGCTTCTGAACCGCGGCGAACGACATGTCGTAGTCGCGGGCCAGCACGGAGACGGACTGCTCGCGTTCGACGGTGCGGCGCAGGATGTCACGCCGGGTCGCCGTCGCCAGTGCATGGAACACACGGTCGATCTCCGCTTCGCTGAGTTCTGTTTGTACAACCATTTGGTTGTACGTTACGGCGAGCGGATGCCCCTGTCAAGAGGTCTCGCGGCGTCCGCCAGGCACTATCGGAGTACGCACCAGGCGGCCACGCGCCCGGTGCGCCGCTCGGGGTCGCTCGCAGCGTTGGCGCGTTCGCCGGCACGAGCCACTGGTCTACACGACCCGGTTCGCACACGGCAGAGGCGCCGAAACGGCTTCGAGAACCTCCCGCCACGACTGGAGATCACCCAGAAGAACAGCCGTCCCGCACATACACCGACTCAAGGCAAGATCGAACGCTTCCACCAGACCTTGAAACGCTGGCTGGCCACCCGAGAACCCGCCGCAACACTTCAGACGCTGAAGGACCAACTGAACGCGTTCCAGCGCGTCTACACGAACAACGCCCGCACCGGGCCCTGCGGCGACGCACCCCGCCGAGACCTATGCCGCTCTTCCGAAGGCCACCCCGGTCAGCGCCGCCGACAACAGCACTGGCGAATCCGATTCGATACCGTCGACCCCATCCGGCAAGACCACCCTCCGCTACGCCGGGAAACTCCGCCACCTCGGCATCGGAAGACCCCACGCCGGTACCCCGATCACACTCCTCACCACCGGAGCGGACACGATGATCATCCACCGCAACACCGGCGAGGTCCTCGCCGAACACACCCTGACCCCGATCGCGACTATCAACCCCGCAAACGATGAAATCCGAAGAGGGGCTTCACGTCCCATTCCGCGACCGGCGCCCCATCCATCAGCAGACTCACCAACCTACCTGGGCATCACACCTATCCCTCCGGTCGTCGCCTGCTCGACGCCGGAGTGCGGGCCGCACTCGTGACCGACTGCCTTCCCGGTTCGGCCTACGCGTCATCGATGCCGTTCTGCGCCGTCGCAGTCCGGGAGATCGACTTCACACCGAGCGAGGCACTTCGCGCCGCCACCCGGAGGCGGTCCCGACGCGCTCCGTCGGGACGACCTGGAACATCTTCGACTGGGTGCGACGGGCGGCATGGTGCTCCTGGATGCGCCGTGCACCTCGCGAACCGCCCCGTGCCCCCTGGAGGCGGCGGTCTACGGGGGTCCCGAGCCCGTCGTAGACGACCGCTACGCGTCGCTTTCTCGCAATACCCGCCCACATCCGCTATATTGTCAACAATTCTGCTCGCTCCGAAGGAGGGTGCGTGGTGCCCGACAAACCCGATGTGCGAAGTCTGCTTCGGGACGCGATCCTCCGCGGTGCGTACGCGCCCCGTCAGCGTCTGATCGAGGCGGATCTCGCGGAGGAATACGGCGCCAGCCGCTTCACGCTGCGCAATGCGCTGATCCAGTTGGAGTCCGAAGGTCTGGTTGAGCTCCAGCCCAACCGCGGGGCGCGCGTGCGGGAGATCACTGTCGAAGAAGCGATCGACATCACCGAGATCCGACAGGTCGTGGAGAGCCTGGTGGCTGCGCGCGCCGCCGAGAAGATCACTGACGAGCAGGCGGCATTCCTGAAGCAACTTGGTGCAGACATGACCGCGGCCGTCGAGCAGAACGAACTCATGCGGTACTCGGAGTTGAACCTGACACTGCATGCCACGCTGCGCGATGTCGCGGACCATTCCGCTTCGCGGCGCGTGCTGGAACAGCTTCACAACCAGATGGTGCGGCAGCAGTTCCGCCTGTACCTCGTTCCCGGGCGTCCCAGCACGTCCTTGCCCGAGCATCTCGCCATCATCGACAGCGTCTGCGCACGCGACACTGCGGCCGCTGCGGCGGCGATGGCGGCCCATGTGGGCAGCGTTATCACCACCCTCCGGACCTTCGCCGAAGCACCTGTGATGCTCTGACGCGGAGTGCTGTCGAGTCGCTGACGGTCAGCGGGTTCGGCTGACGAACTTCTCCACCGACCGCGCAAACGCGCGCTCGGCACCCAGGTAGTGGTGATCGGTCTCAGAGAGCTCGGTCCAGGACCCGCGGGGATGGCCTTCTGCGAGCGTGCGCCACTGCGAGGCGCGGGACTCCTGCGCCCCCCACACGAACTCCACCGGGGCGTCGACCCCGGACAGTGCCCGCGCGAAGTGATCTGGCGACTCCCGCTCACGCTGAAGAAGCGAATCTGCGGAGATGGCGCCGTACCATGCCGGAAGCGGGATGAGCTGGTTACCGTGCCCGGACGCCTGCATCGCGCGGGCCTGGGCCCTGACGCGCTCGCGTTCCTCCTCGTCGGGGAACCATCGATGCAGCGACATCCGGTTCGACGTCAGGGCCGAACACAGGACGAGCCCGGCCAGAGGAACATCGGCGCCACGGCGGGCAGCGTAATCGACGGCGTAGAACGCTCCTGAGGAGTGGCCGACGAAGTAGACACGCCGCGCTCCGGCGGCGAGTACGTATTCGACGGCGATTTCCAAGTCGCGCCAGCCGGTATTGAGGTCTTCCCATGCGCCACCGGACACGGCGATGTCGCCGCCGGTGGGGAAGTCCTCCGCGGGAAGATCGCCGCGGGAGTAACCGATGTCGTGCGAGCGCATATTCAGGCTGTAGCTGACCGGCATCCCCGGTCCCAGCCTCGGGGCCAGCGACCGGAATGGCAGGGAGTAGAAGTTTCCGCCCTTGCCGTGCAGGTGGATGATGGCCGCGGAGCGATCCTGCTCCTCGCCCAAGAGCTCGGCCATCTCGATCTCGTGTCCGTCGACGGACAGCGGCCGAAGCAGAAGAGGAATGTTCACGGTGCGGTCCTCAGCGGAGGTACTTTTCGTAGTTCGGGGTGAGCAGCCGCTCGAGGAAGTATTGCAGGACGCCGCAGACCACCAGGATCAAGATCACCAGGGCGAACGCGCGGGCGTTCTGGAACGTGTCGGACGCGCGCTGCAGCTCGAACCCAAGCCCGGACGTGGAGCCCAGGAGCTCGGCCAGGATGACCGAGATCAGAACAAGCGAGAAGCCGATGCGCATCCCCGCGCGGATCATCGGCAGAGCTGCGCTCAGACGTACGTGCAGGTCGGTGGCCAGTGGTCGCGCTCCGAAGGCGCGCGCGACCCGGAGATAGTTCTTGTCAACGTGCGCAAGGCCGCGCACGGTGTTGTACGCGATGGGGATGGCGCCCACCAAGCCCGCGTACACGACCTTCGAGCCGGGCCCCACTCCCAGCCCGAGCAGGAAGATCGGATACAGCAGCACAAAGGGGAACATGTAGACCCAGCCGAGCATCGACTCGAACACCCGGGCGACGAAACGCACTCGACCAAGCAGAAACCCGACGATCAAACCGATCGCGGAGGCAAGCAGGAGCGCTCCGATGATCTCCATGATCGTGATGCCGACCGCGGCGTAGAAGTCGGGGCTGACCAGGAGGACGCCGATCTCCGCGATCGAGTCGACGATGTCCGGAAGGATGAGGGGCGACACACCGAATGCGGTGTTCCCGAGCACCCAGGCGACGACGATGACGACGACCGGAAGCGCGCGAAGCCCCGCGAGTTTCCATTGGTAAGCGCTGCGGGAACGGCGCTGCGTCGTAATGGCGGCGGTCATTTGATGCCCGGATTCTCGATCTGATCGAACAGGTGCACCCGCAGCTCCTGGAACCGATCCGAGGTGAGGAAGTCGAGGCCACGGGGGCGAGGGGCATCGACTGAGATGATCTCCTTGATCGTCCCGGGCCGCGGAGACATGATGACGATCCGATCCGCCCAATAGATGGCCTCTTCGAGGCTGTGAGTGATGAGCACGACGCCCTGGCCGGTTTCGTATAGGATCTGCGAAATATCCCGGCCCAGGGTGCGACGAGTCTGTTCGTCGAGAGCGCCGAAGGGCTCGTCCATGAGGAGGGTCCGCGGCTGCATGACGAGAGCACGAGCCAGAGCCACGCGCTGCTGCATGCCGCCGGAGAGCTGTGCCGGATATGCATCGGCGAAATCACCGAGGCCGACGAACGCCAACTGCGTGCGGGCCCGCTCCCGAGCCTCCTTCTTCGACGTTCCCTGGAAGCGCAGTACGATGGCGACGTTGTCCAGGATCGTCTTCCAGGGGAAGAGGCTGTAATCCTGGAAGACGAAGGCCGCCTGGTGCGGATCGGGCTCGCGCAGGAGAGCATCGCCCTGGTGAACGGTACCGGCCGACGGTGCGATAAGTCCCCCCAGGCAGTGCAGCAGCGTCGATTTACCGCATCCACTGGGTCCGATGATGGTGACGCACTCCCCGGCGCGAACTTCAAGGTGGATGTCGGTGCAGGCGGTGAGACGGCCGTCTGCCGTGTCGTATGCGACGCTCACGTCGGACGCGATCAGCGATTGGTTCATTTCGGGTTCCCTTTATGCCTGAAGAGTGCGCCAGCGAGTCAGTCGTCGTTCGGCGCGAGCCCATAGGGTTCCGACGATGATGATGCTGATGGAGACCAGGAAGATCAGCGCCAAGGCCTGATCTGTCCTGAAGGTGTTGCTGAAGGTTCTTACGAGCGCTCCGACTCCGACCGTTCCTGCGAATAGTTGCGCGACGACGACGCCTTCGAAGGCGTTGCGCAATCCGTGCCAGAGGGCAGTGAAGATGCCGGGGGTCGCCGCGGGAAGGACGATGTGGATGAGCCGCCCGCGGGTGGGCGCGCCGTACGCCCGCGCGACGCGGAAGTAGCGCGGCTGCACGAGTTCCATCGCCGCGGCCATGTTGACGGTCACGTACACGGCCGCGAGGATCGCGCCGAACGCGATCGCTGCTTCCGGACGCAACCCGAAGAGGATCATCAGCATCGGCAGGAACACCGACTTCGGTGCGCTGAGGATGAGCATGACGACCGGCATGTACGCCTCTTTGAGGATGGGCCGGCTCGCGATCCCGATTCCGAGCAGGATCCCGATGACCGATCCGATGACGAATGCGACGAGAACCGCGACGACGGTCGCCCCGAGCGCGTCCAGGGTGAGCGCTTGGCTCAGCTGGCCAATCATCGCGGTGACGATCGCGCTCGGGCGCGAGACATACAGCTCGTTGATCCAGCCGTTCGCGGCGCCGAGCTCCCACAGCCCCAGGAGCGCGAGGATCACGGCTGCGCGGACGAGGGCGACGAAGAACCCGCTCTTCCTCGCGTCCCCGGTCGGCGTCTTCCGCCGGAAGGTCTTCGTGTCGATGGTGAGGGTCACGGAGTGATCACTTCAGCAGATCTTGCCAGTAGACGAAGTGCTCGTCCGCGTCGACGACGTTGCCGGTCGCGAACTCGGCGGCTTCTTCCAGGCCGCGCAGGTTTTCGGCGGTAACTTTCCCGTCGGTTGAGAGCTCGGGAACATCCTGCTCCACGGTGCGCTCGGCGGCGGACTGACCGACGCCCCACCCGACCATGACTTCGACGGCCGATTCCGGCTCCTGCTGGACGCGCTCGATAGTCGAGAAGTAGTTCTCGAAGAAGACGCGCAGCGCCTCAGGACGCTCTTCGATGACATTGTTCATGACGACGAAGCCTTGGAAGAGGTTTGGGCCCACGACCTCTGCGGTGGGACCGAGCACGCGCGCGATTCCCTTCTCCTCGAGGTCGAAGCCGGTGTCGGCGCTCCAGGTAAATGCGTCGATGGCGCCGGACTGCAAGGCGGCGGTGATCGCCTGGAGGTTGCCGAGCGGCGTGATGGTGTAGTCGGACTCGCTCCATCCTTCGGCCTCGGCAAGTTTGTGCGTGGCGTAGTGACCAGCCGAACCTGTGCCCGAGATGCCGAAGTTCGCGCCCTTGAGATCCGCGAACGTGTCGCCCGGGTAGTCGGCGCGGACGATCACCAGTTGCGGCCAGGGCTTGTAGGTTCCCGCTACGAATGTCGCGTCCAGACCCTCGCCGATATTGGCAAGCCCTCGAATGCCGTCGGTCATGGCGATATCGGCCTGACCGCCCGCAAGGAACTGTCCCGAGTTGGGGGAGGTGCCATCGACGACCTCGACCTTCAGGCCGGTGCCTTCCCACGTGCCCAGGGTGTCAGCGGCCTGCACGCCGATGAACTGCAGGGAGTTCGGCACGGTGGTTACCACGCGGAGTGTCCCGAGGTCGTCGTCGGCGTCCGACGGTTCCGCTGTGCCGGAGGAGCATCCGACGAGCGCTGCGACCATGCCTGAAAGAGCGAGGAGCGCTACGCCCACTCGTATTGATCTCATCGGGAAATCTCCTTTGGTTTACCGGACCTTCGATCGGTGCGGACGCGCCGATGATAACAACATTGTTGACATTATCGGGTGCAGAACTCGAAAATGGCAAGACCTGAGCGATAAGGAACCTGAAGCGTGATCATTGACATCCACGGCCACTACACGACGGCACCGCCACCGCTGGGCGCGTGGCGTGACTTGCAGATCTCTTTCACTCGGGGAGAGGGTCCGGCGCCTGGCCCGTCGAGCCTACGGATCAGCGACGACGACATCCGCGAGACCATCGAGTCCAATCAGCTGCGATTGATGAACGACCGCAGCAGCGACGTCACCGTCTTTAGCCCGCGGGCATCGTTCATGGCCCACCACATCGGTGATTTCTCGGCCAGCGAGACCTGGGCACGCCTCTGCAACGACCTCGTGGCCCGGGTAGCCGGTCTGTTCCCCGACCGCTTCCTCATGGGCGCGATGCTGCCGCAGTCCCCCGGTGTCGACCCCGCGACGACCATCCCCGAGTTGACGAGGGCGGTGGAGGAACTCGGGGCCGTCACCGTCAATCTCAACCCTGACCCGTCCGGCGGTGCCTGGTCCGCCCCGACGCTGACCGATCGCTCCTGGTACCCGATCTACGAGAAGCTCGTCGAATACGAGATCCCCGCTATGGTGCACGTGAGCACGACGTGTCGTCCGGACGTGTTCCACACGACCGGCGACCACTACGTCAACGCTGACACCACGGCCTTCATGCAGCTGGTCAGGGGCGACCTGTTCCGCGACTTCCCCGACCTGAAACTCGTGATCCCGCACGGTGGCGGTGCGGTGCCCTATCACTGGGGCCGGTTCCGCGGCCTGGCTATGGCCCTCGGCAAACCTGAGCTGGAAGAGCACCTCTTGAACAACGTCTACTTCGACACCTGCGTCTACCATCAGGCGGGCATCGACCTGCTGGCCGACGTCATTCCGACGAAGAACATCCTGTTCGCCAGCGAGATGATCGGCGCCGTACGCGATGTCGATCCGCGCACGGGCCACTACTTCGATGACACCAAACGCTACGTGGACGCGACACCTCACCTGTCCAGCGCCGAGCGGGAGCTGGTGTTCGAGGGCAACGTCCGCCGCGTCTACCCCCGCCTCGATCGGGCGTTGGCGGCGCGAGGGCTGTGAGAGAGAGAGAGAAGAACATGCGTCTGAACGACCTCGGCATCGTGCGCACCGACATCCAGCGCCCCGACCCCGACGACGTCGCACGTCTGTCGGAGTTCGGCGTTGCCACCATTCACGAGGCCATGGGGCGGGTTGGGCTCATGCGTCCGTACATCCGCCCCGCCTACATCGGAGCTGCTGTGTGCGGCCCGGCCGTGACGGTGCTGCTGCAGCCCGGAGACAACTGGATGTTCCACGTCGCCGCAGAGCAGGTGCAAGCCGGCGACGTCATCGTCGCCGGCTGCACCACCGAGAGCGAAGACGGGTTCTTCGGCGAGTTGCTGGCCACCTCATTGGCCGCACGCGGCTGTAGGGGTCTGGTCATCGACGGAGGTGTCCGGGACGTGGCGGACCTCGAGAGGATGGACTTTCCGGTCTTCTCGCGTGCGATCAACGCCAAGGGCACCGTCAAGGCCACCCTCGGCTCGGTCAACGTCCCCGTTGTCGTCGCTAACGCCGTGGTCAACCCGGGTGATGTGGTCGTGGCCGATGTGGATGGGGTCGTCGTCGTTCCCCGCGCGCTCGTGGGCGCTGTCGCGGATGCCAGCCGCACGCGCGAAGACAACGAGGAGAGCAAACGGCAAAAGTTCCGCGAGGGGGTGCTCGGGCTCGACCTCTATGGAATGCGGGAGCCGCTTGCTGCCGTCGGCCTCGAGTACGTGGAGGAGTGATGGCGCACGGTGACACCATCGGCGGCTTCGAAAAAACGCCGGGCTGGCTGGACTGGTACGAAGGGCCCTCGACGCCGACCTTCCGGTTGCCGGCGGGTGCCGTCGACGCGCACTGCCACGTTTTCGGCCCCGGGGTGGAGTTCCCGTACGCTCCTGAGCGCAAGTACACACCATGCGACGCGTCTGCCCAGCAGCTGTTCTCACTGCGCGACCATCTCGGGTTTGAACGTAACGTTATCGTCCAGGCGACCTGCCACGGCGCCGACAATCGGGCCCTGCTCGACGCGCTGCGGCGCAGCGGTGGGCGCGCCCGGGGTGTCGCGACTGTGCGGCGCGACGTCACCGAGGACGAACTGAAGGAGTTGCACGCCGCCGGTGTCCGGGGCGTCCGGTTCAATTTCGTCAAGCGGCTCGTCGACCGCCCCCCCACGGAATCGCTCGAGGAGATCGTCGCGAAGATCGCTCCGCTCGGGTGGCACGTTGTCATCTACTTCGAGGCCGAGGACCTGCCCGAGCTGTACGATTTCTTCTCGAACATCCCGACCGACGTCGTCGTCGACCACATGGGCCGACCCGACGTCACGAAGTCCCCCGACGGGCCGGAGTTCGCGTTGTTCCTGCAGTTCATGCGCGGGAACGCGAACGTGTGGACAAAAGTCTCGTGCCCTGAGCGACTCAGCGTCACCGGGCCGCGCGCTCTTCCCGAAGATGTCGCACGCAGTCAGCGGCTCGCGTACACGGATGTCGTGCCGTTTGCCCGCCGAGTGGTCGAAGAGTTCCCCGACCGTGTGCTGTGGGGAACGGATTGGCCCCATCCGAACCTGAAAGACCACATGCCCGACGACGGGCTGCTGGTCGATTACATCCCCCAGATCGCGACCACGCCCGAGTTGCAGCGCAAGCTCCTCGTCGACAACCCGCACCGCCTCTACTGGAGGGACTGACCATGGCACCGCATGGCCGCCGCGGGTGGAGCGACAGCGACGCCGATACCTACGAGCATGCCTCGTGAGGGGGCTTTCGTCGATGGCGACTCGGCACGTGCTGGGCGATCTGACGGTGGCGGCTCACGGTGCCGGCCTGCCGCGCCTGGACGTCGAGTCTGTCGGGGGAGTGGACGCGGCCAAGCGCATCGCAGCGGGTGAGCCGTTCGACCTCGTCTTCCTCGCCGACGGTGCGCTGGCGAAGCTGGCCGCCGCGGGTCACGTGGAAGTCTCGACCGTGACGCCGCTCATGCTTTCGCCGGTGGCGATCGCGGTGCCATCCGGCTGCGGCGAACAGAGCGGTGGACCGCAACTCCCGGCCTTCGCTGACGCTGCGCAGGTGCGAGCAGCGCTGCGCGCCGCGTCCCGGGTCGGCTACTCCACGGGCCCCAGCGGGACGGCTCTCGTGAACATGATCGACGAGTGGGGCATGACCGGCGAAGTCGGTGATCGCCTCGTGCAGGCATCCCCGGGCATCCCCGTCGCGAAGCTGCTCGCCGAGGGGCAGGTAGACCTCGGCTTCCAGCAACTCAGCGAGCTCACCAGGCAGCCCGGGGTGCGTGTTCTCGGCGTGATGCCGGACGAATGCGCGATCGTCACCGTCTTCTCCGGAGCTATAGCTTCTGCCTCCGGCGAGAAGGCTACCGCCGCCTTGGCGTTGCGATTCTTCGCTTCTGAGGCTGCGGCGCCGATCAAGGCGCAGCACGCCTTCGGTGACCCCGCGCTGACGACCGGCTACGGCATCCGAGCTCGTCGTAGTCGATACGACCGCCCGTGAACGTCAGGGCGCTGTGGATATGCGACAGTTGGCGTTCGAACGGATCCGAGTCGAACACCGTCAGATCGGCGAAGCGACCGGTCTTCAGAGCGCCCGCCCGAGCCGTGTCGCACGAAGAGGCCGTCCACGTCCGAAAGCGAACGTCGCCCGCCGCGCCACCGTGTGATCGGCTGCGGGCGGCCGGTTCCTCGGTCAGCTGAGCCAGTACAGCGACCCCCGAGCTCGACCGTATCGACGAATCCGGACATTCCCGCGGTGACACTTCTCCGACGGGCGTGAGCGATCACGGCGCTTCGCTCCAGCCCGGTGTGCCATCGAGCCGAGGCCAATCGAGCCCACCACGGGGTGGCCCCGGGGGCACGCAGCACTCAGCCGCGCACACGAATTCCGAGCGGTCGTCAGTTCCACACGAGGCCGGCCCAAGGGTGACGTCACCCTCAACCACCTCATATGCGGGTGCGGATTTCGTTCCGCTACCGACATTTTCTCTTCGGAAACCGCATCGGGTCCCTCGTACGAACTGTCCCGGGCGATGACCGCGCACCCGACCGTCACTCAGTGGCTGTCGGCGCCGGGTTCGAGCAGTCGGGTCTCGTAGGCGTAGATGACGCACTGAGCGCGATCATGAGCACCGATCTTCGCCATGATGCGTTTGACGTGCGTCTTCGCCGTGTGAGCGGAGATGTAGAGCTCTGACGCGATCTCGTCGTTGGAGAATCCGCGGGCGACGAGCACGAGGATCTCCCGTTCGCGCGGCGTGAGCACCCCCGGATCGGTTGCCGGAATCCGGCTCGGCGGTCGGGCGGCGTCGGCGTGGAGGTACTTGCCGATGAGGCTGCGGGTGGCGGATGCCGACAGCAGCGCGTCACCGGCGTGAACGGCTCGAATCGCGCGGGCGATCTCGCCGGGGTCCGATCCCTTCCCGATGAAGCCGCTCGCACCGGCTCGCAGCGCCGCGACGACGTACTCATCCTCCTCGAACGTGGTGAGAACGAGCACTCGAACCGCGGCGAGGGCGGGGTCGGCGCAGATCGCCGCTGTGGCCTCGATGCCGTCCATATGCGGCATCCGGATATCCATCAGCACGACGTCGGGATGCGTGTCACGCGCAAGCGCGACGGCCCTGTGCCCGTCTTCCGCCTCGCCGACGATCTCGATGTCGGGCTCCGAGCGCAGCAGCTGGGCGACGCCGGTGCGGATCAGAGCCTGGTCGTCGGCCATCCCGACGCGGATCACGTGAGCCCTGCCGACGTGTCCGGGGCGAGCGGCAGGATGGCTTCGACACGGAAGAGGCCTGCGTCGAGGTCCGCGTTCAGCGTGCCACCGACAGCCGCGACCCGCTCGCGGATGCCGACCAGCCCGTGCCCGGAGGGTGCATCGGGGCCGGGCGCGCTCGAGGCGGGATTGGTGACGACCAGTTGCAGTCGTGCCTCGTCGCGCTGAATCCAGACATGTGCCCGCGGGGCGGATCCGTGCTTGTGGGCGTTGGTCAGCGCCTCCTGGATGAGGCGGTAACCGGCGAGATCGACGGCGGGCGGAAGATCGACCGATTCGCCGTCGAGGCGCAGGGTGACGTGCAGGCCGGATGCCTCGAACTCGTCCACGAGCGCGCTCACCTGGGCGAGGCCCGGCGCCGGCGCCAGCGGCTGGGGCTCACCCGGTGCGCGCAGTGTCGCGAGGAGATCACCGATCTCACCGAGGACGCGACGGGCGGCGGTACCCACCGTCGCCATGGCGGACTTCGCCGTCTCGGGATCATCGTCGATCGTGCGGTTCGCGACACCTGCGTGCAGGTTGATCACCGAGATCTGGTGGGCGACGGCGTCGTGGAGGTCACGGGCGATACGAAGCCGGTCTTCGGCGACGCGGCGGGAGGCTTCGGCTTCACGGGTCTGCTCGGCTTGGATGGCGCGCTGGGTGATCTGGTCGATGTACGCACGGCGGGTGCGGGCGGCGTCGCCCGCCGCGGCGAAGAAGCCGACCATGACCACGACGAGCACCGTCAACGGGTGCAGCATCTCCCATTCGCGCAGCACCGATGCGGGGATCAGCACAGCCAGGACGCCCAGCACGGCGAAGAGTGTGGTCCGCCGGGTGTTCCGGATGGCGACGGTGAAGATGGCGATGCCGGTCGGCAGCGCTGAGAACGGCGTGAGCACGAGAGTCAGGGATGCCAGCACGAAGCACAGCACGCACACGGCGAGCACCGCCCACGGGAACCGCCGGCGTACGAACATGAGCGCGACGGGCAGCCCGGCGACGACGCAGCCGATCAGGGCGATTTGGTCCGCGAAGCGGATGAGGGGCCCGAACGTCGTCAGGAAGACCGCTCCAGCGGCGATGAGGTCGCGTGCCCAACCCGGTGGTCGGGCGCGCACAGGCACCGGATCCGGCGTCTGCGCGTTGCTCACGCTCACCATTATCGGGCGGTCTGAGGTGGTCCCGGGAGCCCGGCCGGGGAGATACCCCCGCTGGGGTACGGGGTTGCCCCCTGGGGGCGACGCGCGCCCAGCGGTTCCCGCGGGAGCCTGGTCCGACACCGAATCACGAGGAGGCTCGACGTGACCCAGCCTGCATCGGTCCAGGACCGCGGCACCCCCATCATCTCCGTGCGCGACTTGCGCAAGACGTACGGGCACGGCGCCGGCCGGTTCGAGGCGCTGCGCGGGGTGAGCCTGGACATCCGCGAGGGCGAGAGCCTCGCGATCGTCGGCAAGAGCGGCTCCGGCAAGTCGACGCTGATGCATGTTCTCGCACTGCTGGATCAGCCGACTGACGGCTCCGTGATGCTCGACAGTCAGGACACGAAGCGTCTGCGGGGCAGACAGCTGAACCGAGCGCGGAACAAGACGTTCGGGTTCGTGTTCCAGCAGTTCTTCCTGACCGCGAGTCAGACCGCTCTGGAGAACGTGGTTCTGCCGCTGAAGATCGCCGGCGTCGGCCGGCGGGCGCGGCACGAGCGGGGTATGGCGGCGCTCGAGCAGCTCGAGCTGGACGACAAGGCGAAGAACAAGGCGGTGAACCTGTCCGGGGGTCAGAAGCAGCGGGTCGTGATCGCTCGCGCCCTGGTGAACACCCCGCGGATCATCTTCGCCGACGAGCCCACCGGGAACTTGGACAGTAACACGGGCCGGACCGTCGAGGACATCCTCTTCACGCTGAATCGAGAGCGGGGCATCACCCTCGTCATCGTCACGCACGACGACGAGCTCGCCCGCCGCTGCGACCGTCGCATCCACATCCGCGACGGTGTGATCGTCGACGAGGAGGTGGCGGCATGAAGACCGGAGATCTGATCGGCACCGCGATCGCGAACACGTTGCGCTCCAGGGCGCGCACGACCCTGACCGTGCTGGCGATCTTCGTCGGCGCGTTCACGCTCACCCTCACCAGCGGCCTGGGCACCGGCATCAACCGGTACATCACCGACACGGTCTCGGGGATCGGCGCGAGCGACGTGATGACGATCACCAAGACCAGCGATACCGCATCCGACCCGACCGACACGAGCCCCCGCGAATACGACCCCGACTCGGTGACGACCGGCGAAGGACCGGCGATGAGCTCGGTGACTCTGATGACCGACGACGACATCACCACGGTCGGCGACGTCGACGGCGTGCTCCGAATCGAGCCCGTCACGTCCGTGCAGCTGGACTACATCCAGCGAGACGAAGGGACCCGGTACGTCGCCGGCCTCGGCGGCATCATCCCGGGGCAGACCATGCAGCTGGCGGCCGGCGCGGAGCCGGATGACGACAGCCCCGACCTGCAGACCACGATCCCCGTCAGCTACGTCGAGCCGCTCGGCTTCGACAGCGCCGACGCGGCGGTCGGTCAGACTCTGACCGTCGCACTGACCGACGGGACCTTCGAGCAGCGCACCGTGCAGGCAGAGATCGTCGGTGTCGCCGAGGATGCTCTCGCCGCTCCCGGCGGGGCGAGTCTGATCGCCAACCACGCGCTGGAGGACGAGCTGTACCAGCTGCAGAGCACCGGGCTCCCTGCCGACCAGCTGGACCGGTGGGCGCAAGCGACCGCCTGGTTCGACGCCGACCTCACCCCGGATCAGATCGACGCCCTCAAGCAGAGACTCGCAGACGCCGGCTTCAGCGGCACCACCACCGCCGATCAGCTCGGCGCGTTCACCACCGTGATCGACACCATCGTGCTGGTGCTGAACGTCTTCGCCGCGATCGCACTGCTGGCCGCCGCGTTCGGGATCGTGAACACGCTGCTGATGAGCGTGCAGGAGCGCACCAGAGAGATCGGGCTGATGAAGGCGATGGGCATGGGCAGCGGCCGGGTGTTCGCGCTGTTCAGCACCGAGGCCGTGTTCATCGGATTCCTGGGCAGTGCCATCGGGGTGGTGGTCGCGATGCTCGTCGGCACCGCTGCCAGCAGCTTCCTCAGTGGCGCGTTGCTGTCCGACCTGCCCGGGCTGACCATCGTCGCGTTCGACCCGGTCACCGTCGCCCTCACGATTCTGCTGATCATGGCTGTCGCGTTCCTCGCCGGCGCTCTTCCCGCGGCGCGTGCCGCGCGCAAGGACCCCGTCGACGCGCTGCGCTACGAGTGAGACCACCACCGCACATCACACAGGAGGACATCATGACCACCATCACCACGACCCGCTATCGTGCCGGCACGGCGATTGCGCGCAGCGCAGCCATCGTCGCCGTCAGCGCGAGCCTCGCCAATGCGCTCGTCGCCCTCGCCGCGGTCGCCCTCGGCGCCGAGGCGACGGGCGGGCTGCAGCCGATGGCCTACATCGCGTTCACCGTCATCGCCGCGATCGCCGGCGCCGTCGGCTGGCACCTCATCAACCGGTACACCGGGCGACCCGCACGCGTGATGCGGTGGCTGGTGCCGGCCTTCCTCGTCGTCTCGTTCGTTCCCGACATCTTGGTCGGCGCCACGATGGGGTGGCTGGCGGCCGCGGCTCTCATGCTCATGCACGTCGTCACGATCACGATCGCCGTGCTGACCTACCGCCGGTACCTGCCCCTGCGCGCCGACACCGCGGGAGGCGCGGACTGACGGTGCGTCAAGCCCGAGCCCGCCGCCGTCGCCAGAGAGACAGAACCGTCAGACCTTCCCCGAGGCGAGCATCAGGTCCTGCAGCACCTCGTGTGGATCGCAGGGTTCGGTCCCCACGCAGGCGAGTCCTCCCTCAGAGATCGTGAAGCGCTGGGCAGCGAGGCCGGGCACGGAGACCCCGCCGTCGACGGGGAGCACGGCCGTCCACGATTCGGATCCCACGGAGACCGTGAACACGAGGTCACCGGTGAAATCGGCGCTGCTCTGCACGAGGAGTGCGAAGTCGCCGCTCTCGCCGGGTGCGAGGTTGAACACAAGGGGGTTGTCCGGCAGCGACGGGTCCGCCTGGGCGTACACTGCGGTGCGCCCGGATGCAGGATCCACCCGGGCGGCACGCATGGACGATCCGCCCGTTCCGCCCCGATCACAGACCACGGCCACCGCCTCAGAACTCGTCGAGGCGGTCTCGCCCTGCCCGCGGAAGTCCTTCAGGCTCAGCGTCGCGCCCTCGGATGCCCTGTTCCCCACAGACACCATGAACCGCTCCGTGAGCCGAGTGCCGACGTCATCGAGCCAAGCCTGCTGCTCCTGCGAACAGGCGCCGGACGATGTGGGGAAGTCAGACCAGTCGGCGCCGATGGGGACGGCGAACACCGGCGCCAGCTCGGCATCCGCGGATTCCGCGGTCACGGCGAGGGAATCCGGCGTCGTCACATCGCGCACGAGCAAGGGGACGATGCTGATCACACCCGTCACCGCGCCGACGATGCCGACGACCGCACCGAGCACAGCCCATGCACGCTGCCACCAGGGCTTGGGCGACTCCGAGGGCAGCGTCTGCGATGCGGTCACCGGTGCGAGGGGCGGCTGCGCCGCCTCGACCTGCACGGCTGGCCGACCCGCCGCCTCTTCCACCGGTGCGGCATCGTTCTCCGTCACCGCGACAGTCGCCTCGCCGGGGCTCGGCACCTCCTGCACCACGTCTGCGCCGTGCTCCGTCGCTGCGGGATCCGCGCCGGCCTCCGATGACGTGGACTCGTGTGCGTCGTTCGCCGACGGACGAGCCGTCATCCGTTCACCACGGCGAGCCAGGCCTCAAGGCTGCAGGGCTCCTGGCGCGGTTCCTCACCGACCTGGCACCACGGACCGTCGATGTCGAAGTACAACCGGTCATCCGGCCTGGTGACCGCGGGATAGGAGAGGTCCGCTCCGTAGGGAGACAGGTCGATGGTCGAACTGTTGCCGTCAACCTCGAGCGTGGCCACGAATCGACCGACGAAGTCCATGGTCTGCGTCCACTGCAGATGCACCGTACGAGTCTCGCCGGGCGCCACGTCGAAGGTCACAGGGTCTCCGGCGATCGGTGCGACCTCAGCCGACCCCGCGCACGAGTACTCCGCCTGCGCCGAGTAGCAGGGATGGAACACCGCGACCGGATCGACACCGAGCTCCATCGTCGCGTAGATGCCCTCTTCGCCGGCACCCGTGCATCCCATCGCGCCCACGACCACCGTCTCGGCGGGCGGCTCCGTCAGGTCTCCCTGGGGCCGGATGCGGCTGACCTTCGCCATCGAGCCGGTCGCGGCCGTGTTGGTGATGTAACTCGTCAGCTTCTGAGGAGGCATGATCCTGCCGTGCTGCTCGAGCCAGTCGACGATCTCCGTGGTGCACGCACCCGGCGTGGCCCACAGTTCGGCCCATGGGGCATCGACCGGCACCGAGTACCACTCGGTCTTCACGACCTGCGCGTCGGCACTGGCCCCGGCGACGCTCGCGGACAGTCCGTCCGCGAGCGGTTCGATCACGGATGCCGAGGACTCGTCCTCTGCGATCGCGAGTCCCGCGCCCTCGCTGCTGGAATCCTGTGTGTCCACGGTGACCGTGTCCGCGGAAGTGGATCTGTCGCCGGCGGCGACGGCGATCGGGACGACGATCGCAAGCACGCCGATCATCGTCCCGGCGATCGATCCTGCGGCGATGAGCCGTCGCTTCGACCACCATCCCCGCGTGAACGGCGACGTCGTCGCGCTCGATGCTCCCTCGTCGCCACTGTGCATAGCTCGCACACTATCGACGCGCGAATCCTCGCGTCAATCAGCTCATCGCACGCCGCGATCGCCGTCGCTCAGCGCCGCCCGAACACCGCATGCAGCAGCGGAACGACCGACCCGCACATCAGCACGATCCCCAGCGGCGGCAGCGGGCCGAGCAGCAGCGCGCCGCCGATCAGCATCCCGCCGAAGAGCACCGCCGACACCGCGCGGTAGGCGACGCGGATGATGCGATCGAGCCGATTCTCCAGGCTGGAGACGTCGAACGCGAGCGTACCGGCGTCGAGCCGGTCGAGCGTCGCATCCACGCGTGCGGGCAGACGCCACAGCATGCCCGCACTCTTCACGGCCTGCCCGCCGAGCTCCTGCAGCAGGCCACCACCCTCGTCGCGCAGCAGACGCGTGGCGTAGGGCTCGACCGGCTCCCAGATGTTGAACGTCGTGTCGAGTGCGCTGCACAGACCAGAGGTGAGCGACACCGAGCGCATGAGCAGCAACAGCTTCTCGGGGAACTGCACCGGCAGCGCGCGCACCGTGTCGCCGAACTCGCGACCGAAGTCGGCCATCTCGCGGGGGTCGACGTCGCGCAGCTCGTTGAGGCCCATGCCGCCGAAGCGGGCGAAGAGCACGGTGAGGGCGCGCTCGAGCTCGGCCGTGCGAGCCGAGGGGAGCAGCACGCCGATCTCCTGAGCGGCGCGCACCAGGCCACGGCTGTCCCTCGAGGCGACGGCGATGACGAGAGTCCGCAGTCCGGCCCGGATGCTGTCGGGCACCTCCGCCATCATCCCGAAGTCGATGAAGGTGAGCCGCCACGCACGTGCGTCAGATCCACCCCGCAGCGGCGTGACGAAGATGTTGCCCGGATGCGGGTCGGCGTGCACGAAGGAATGCGTGAACACCTGGTCGAGCATCACGTCGGCGAACACCTGCGCGACCTCCGCCGGATCGATGCCGGCCTCGTGCAGCGCCCGGGTGTCGTTGATCTTGATCGCCGTGACGTCCTCGAGGGTCAGCACGCGGCGCGTGCTGCGCTCCCAGACGACAGCGGGTGCAGCGACCCGGGCATCCCCCGCGAAGCAGGCGGCGAAACGCTCGGCGCTCGCGGCCTCGTGCAGATAGTCGATCTCCTCCTGGCAGGTCTGCGCGAACTCCTCGACGAGAGCGGGCGCGTCGACGCGGTCGCGCACGAGGTGCACCCGCTGCGCCCACCGTGCCACCCGGCGCAGGGCGGCCAGGTCCACCGCGACGATCTCGTCGATCCCGGGTCGCTGCACCTTGACGACCACCCGGTCGAGTCCGGTCTCGGCCGCGTCCGCGGCGGCGAGGGTTGCGCGATGCGCCTGGCCGAGGGATGCCGCAGCCACGGGCACCGTGTCGAAAGAGGCGAAGGCGCGCTCGAGCGGCATCCCCAGTTCGGCCTCGGCGGCCGCGCGGATCTCGGAGAACGGGACGGCCGGCACCTCGTCCTGCAGGTCGGCGAGCTCGGCGGTGATCTCCGGCGGCAGCACGTCGAGTCGCGAGGACAGGAACTGCCCGACCTTGATCATCAGGCCGCCGAGGTCGACGGCCAGGTCGCGGAAGCGCCGGGCCAGGCGCAGCATCCGCCGGCCCCGCGTGCGCTCGGCGACGGATGCCATGCCCAGCCGCGGCAGCACGAGCTCGAACCACCACACCTGGACGAACGCGCGTGCGGCGAACGAGAGGATGCGGCGATAGCGCGCGCGATGCGCAGCCGGACGGGGCCCCGGAACATCGTGCGCCATCGAGGCCCCTTCTTTCGGCGTCACCCTTCGGCGAGGATGGCGTACAGCCTACGCCGGGCGTCTTCGAGCACGTCGACCGCCTGCTTCACCTGCTCGGGCGTGCCCGTGCGGGCGACCTGGGCGGTCGCGCTGGCGAGCTCCATCCCGGCCTTCGGAAGGGCTGTGTGGTGGCCCGACGGACGGCTGCCCGCGGACTCCCACGGCGCCGGCCTGTCGGCGGCGGCCTCGGACTCCGCGATGCCTGCCTCCGTCAGCGAGTAGGTCTTGCGTCCGCCCTGCTCCTCGGCCGTGATCACGCCCTCGTCCGCGAGCTGCTGCAGCGTCGGGTAGACCGATCCGGCGCTGGGCTTCCAGGCTCCACCGGAGCGATCGGCGATCTCGGTGATGATCTGGTAACCGTGCATCGGCCGTTCGGCGAGCAGGCTGATGACGGCCGCGCGCACGTCGCCGCGCGCCATGCGCGGTGCGCTGGAGCGCTGCTCAAAGCTGCTGCGCAGTTGGTCCATGGCCTCCCAGACGCCCGCGAGCGGGTTGCCTGAGCCGTTGCTCGATCCGAAGCCGAAGCCACCGGAGGGGAATGATCCGTTCATGATTGCCTCCTCAGACGTGAACGATGGTTAACGATATGTCGGTACGTGTCGTTCGACAAGGGATGCCGCCGGGTTCTCGGCGCACTCACGGCCGGGTGCGGGCGCGTTCGGCGCGGGTTTTCGGGCGCCAGGTCGCGATTCGTCCCGGAAAGCGCCGGCTCCCGGCATCCAGGTCGCGATTCGTCCCGCTCTGGCGGCCGGATACCGCGACCAACTGCGACCTGGACCGATAGGGCAACCAGATACCGGCACCAACTGCGACCTGAACGAACGAGGCGCCTCGGCGGGCGCTCCCTCAGCATCCACGTCGCGATTCGTCCCGGAAAGCGCCGCCTCCCAGCATCCAGGTCGCGATTCGTCCCGCTCTGGCCGCCGGATACCGGCACCAACTGCGACCCGGACCGACGGGACGGCGGGATACCGGCACCAACTGCAACCTGGGCCGACGGGGGCAACCAGATACCGGGACCAACTGCGACCTGGACCGACGGGGCCGCCTGATACCGGGACCAACTGCGACCTGAACGGACGAGGCGGCTCGACGGGCGCACCCTCAGTATCCGGGTCGCGATTCGTCCCGGAAAGCGCCGGCTCCGGGCATCCAGGTCGCGATTCGTCCCGCTCTGGCCGCCGGATACCGGCACCAACTGCGACCTGAACGGATGGGGCGGCCGGATACCGGCACCAACTGCGACCCGGACCGACGGGGTCGCCGCCGCCCAAGGCCCCGGATGCTCAGAGCGCAGCGTCGCGCAGCTCGGCGGCGGCATCCGTCAGGGCGGCGACCACCTCGGGCACCCGAGCATCCGTGATCCGCGCGGCGGGGCCCGAGACCGAAAGGGCGGCGGGCTGGCCGAGCCCCGTCACCGCCACGGCGATGCAGCGCACACCGACCTCCTGCTCGCTGTCGTCGGCGGCGAAGCCGCGGGCGCGCGAAAGGCGCAGGTCGGCGATGAAGGCATCCGGGTCGGTGAGCGTCTGAGGGGTGAAGCGCGGCAGGCCGGTGCGGGCGATCAGCGAGCGCACGTGCGGCTCGGGCATGGCCGAGAGCATCGCCTTGCCGACGCCGGTGGAGTGCGGCAGCACGCGCCGGCCGATCTCGGTGAACATGCGCATGCGCTGACGGGATGCCACCTGCCCGGCGTACAGCACGAGGTCGCCGTCGAGCACGGCGAGGTTCGCCGTCTCGTGGAAGGCATCTTCCAAACGCGCCAGCAGCGGCGCCGCCGCATCGGCGAGCTGCGGAACGGCCTGGCACCCGAGCGCGATGAGTCCCGCGCCGAGCGCGTAGCGCCGGTCGTCCAGCTGGCGCACATAGCCGAGGCGATGCAGGGTGCCGAGCAGCCGGTGGGCGGTGGGCACGGCGAGCCCGGTGCCGGATGCGAGCGCCGCCAGTCCCGCCTCGCCGCCGCCGGCGGCGAGCGCCTCGAGCAGCGCGAAGGCGCGTGCGACCGACTGGACCGTGCCCGAACCTGATTCCGCGGATGCCACGAGTTCCACGATACGGAATCGCCGCTCCGGAATCGAGCTCAGTCTCTACCGTGGAGACAGATCGAGAAGGAGCCCGACCGTGACTCACACCACCTATGTCGACCGCGCCGGACTGCGCGTGGCCGCACCCATCGTCGAGTTCGCCGAACCGTCACTCGCCGAGGCCGGCATCGACGCCGATGCGTTCTGGAACGGTGTCGCGACCCTCGTGCACGAGCTGGGTCCGCGCAATGCCGAGTTGCTGCGCATCCGCGACGAGCTGCAGGCGCGCATCGACGACCACCACCGCGCGCGGCCGGGGCGGCCCGACCCCGAGGCGTATCGGGCGTTCCTCTCCGAGATCGGCTACCTCTCTCCCGAGCCGGCCCCGTTCCGGATCACCACCGAGAACGTCGACCCCGAGATCGCCACCATGGCGGGCCCGCAGCTGGTGGTTCCGCTGCTGAACGCCCGCTTCGCGCTGAACGCGGCGAACGCGCGCTGGGGTTCGCTGTACGACGCGCTCTACGGCACGGATGCCATCGCGCAGACGGCCGAGCTCGCCCCCACCCGCGGATACAACGCCGCGCGCGGCGCCGCCGTGATCGCCCGCGGACGGGCGCTGCTCGACGAGGCTGCACCGCTCACGGAAGGCTCCCATGCGGATGCCACGGCCTACCGCGTCGACGCCGAGGGACTCGCGGTCGACACGGCCGCAGGCATCCGCCGTCTCGCCGTCCCTGCCGGGTTCGCCGGTCACACCGGCGATGCGGGCGCGCCGACGGCGATCCTGCTCACCCATCACGGCCTGCACCTCGAGATCGTGATCGATCGCGAGGGCGCGATCGGCCGGACGGATTCCGCGGGCGTGCAGGACATCGTGCTGGAGTCGGCGATCACCACGATCATCGACCTGGAGGATTCGGTCGCGGCGGTCGACGCCGACGACAAGGCGCTCGGCTACCGCAACTGGCGCGGCGTCATGGACGGCACCCTCACCGAAGAGGTGTCGAAGGGCGGGCAGACCTTCACACGGCGCCTGGCCGACGACCGCACCTACACGGGCCGCGACGGCGCGGAGCTGACGCTGCCGGGCCGTTCGGTGCTGTTCATCCGCAACGTGGGACATCTGATGCGCACGGATGCCGTGCTCGACCGGGACGGCGAGGAGGTGTTCGAGGGCATCCTCGATGCGATCATGACGGCGGTCGGATCGCTACCGGATCTGGTGGGTGCACGCCGCGGCGCCAACAGCCGCACCGGATCGATGTACATCGTGAAGCCGAAGATGCACGGGCCCGACGAGGTCGCGTTCGCGGTCGAGCTGTTCGGCCGGGTGGAGCAGCTGCTCGGACTGCCCGCGCGCACGCTGAAGATCGGCATCATGGACGAGGAGCGGCGCACGTCGGCGAACCTCGCGGCGGCGATCGCCGCAGCATCCGACCGGGTGGTGTTCATCAACACCGGGTTCCTCGACCGCACCGGCGACGAGATCCACACCTCGCTGCACGCCGGACCGCTCCAGCCGAAGGGCGCCATGAAGGCGCAGGCGTTCATGCAGGCCTACGAGAACCGCAACGTCTCGCTCGGCCTGGCCGCGGGCCTCGGCGGGCGCGCGCAGATCGGCAAGGGCATGTGGGCGATGCCGGACCTCATGCACGACATGCTCGAGCAGAAGATCGCGCACGTGCGCTCTGGAGCATCCACCGCCTGGGTGCCCTCCCCGACCGCGGCGACCCTGCACGCCCTGCACTACCACCGGGTCGATCCGTTCGAGGTGCGCACCGCCCTCGCTGCGCAGGATCCGGCGTCGCTCGACGTGCTGCTCCAGCCGCCGCTGGCCGCGCCCGGCGACCTCACCGCCGACGTCGTCGCGACCGAGCTCGACAACAACGTGCAGTCGATCCTCGGCTACGTGGTGCGGTGGATCGACCAGGGCGTCGGATGCTCGAAGGTGCCCGACATCCACGGCGTCGCCCTCATGGAGGATCGTGCGACCCTGCGCATCTCAAGCCAGCTGCTGGCGAACTGGCTGCAGCATGGCGTGATCACCGTGGCGGAGGTGGATGCCGCGCTGGCGCGCCTGGCGCCGGTGGTCGACGCGCAGAACGCCGGGGACGCCGCCTACGAGGCGCTGACACCCGACGGGGTCGCGTACCTGGCCGCGCGACGCCTGATCCTGGAGGGCGCGGCGCAGCCGAGCGGCTACACCGAGCCGATCCTGCACGCGCTGCGGCGGGCGAAGAAGGCCCGGCAGGCCTGATCGGGCGGCCGCCGGCTGGTTGGTTCCGGCCGCGCCTGCAGGCCGGCGCCCGCCCGCCGCGTCTGCAGATGTCGGCCTCCCGCCCGCCGCGCCTTCAGATGTCGGCGGATTCTCCGGATGCCGGCGGATGCTGCGGCGTGTCCGCCGACATCCGGAGAACTCGCCGACATCCGTAGGGCGCGAGCCGGCCGGCACCGGGGCCGGCCGGCCGGAACCAGGGCCGGGGCCGGAACCGGGGCCGTCAGCGGGCGGCGAGCAGGTCCTCCAGCCGGGTGAGCTCCTCGGCGGGCATGGCGTAGGTGTGCTCGGGGGCGGGGTATGCGCCCGAGCGCACCTCGCGCGCGTAGTCGCCCACCGCCGCGAGCGCGGCGCCGCGCAGGTCGGCGTAGCGCTTCACGAACTTCGCGGTGGGTCCGTCGGTGATCCCGAGCAGGTCGTGCCAGACGAGCACCTGGCCGTCGGTATCCGCTCCGGCGCCGATGCCGATCACCGGGATGCGCAGCCGCTGCACGAGCAGGGCGGTCACCTCGGCGGGGACCGCCTCGATCACGAGGACGGCGCACCCGGCATCCTGCAGCGCCAGCGCATCGTCGATCAGGGCCAGCGCGGCGTCGGCCGTACGGCCCTGCGCGCGGTAGCCGCCGAGCGAGGTCGCACTCTGCGGGGTGAGCCCGACATGACCGACGACGGGGATGCCGGCGGCGGCGATGGCGCGCGCCCGGTCGACCGTGGTGCCGCCGCGCTCGATCTTGACCAGGTCACACCCGGCCTCTTTCACGAAGCGCTGGGCGGTGGCCACCGCCAGCTCATCGGATGCCTCGTACGAGCCGAACGGCAGGTCGCCCACGAGCAGCGGTGCGGAGAGCCCGCGCCGCACGGCCCGGGTGAGCATGAGCATCTCGTCGATCGTGACCGGCACGGTCGACGAGTGGCCGAGCACGGTCATCGCGGCGGAGTCGCCGACGAGCACCATGTCGACGCCGGCGTCTTCGGCGATCCGGGCGCTCGGGTGGTCGTAGGCGGTGACCATGACGATCGGCTCCCCGGCATCCTTCTTCGCCGCCAGGTCGCCGAGGGTGAGCGGGCGGGCAGCGGCGGGCGCGCTCATCCGACTGTCCCGGTCAGCTGCGGCGTGAGCAGCCGGTCGACGGCCTCGTCGACCTGGATGATGGTGTTGCCGCCGTCGACGTGCACGACCGTCGGCCGGTAGTCGGTGAGGTCCTTGCGGGAGTACTCGCCGTAGGAGATGACGATGACGGTGTCGCCGGCGTGCACCAGCCGCGCGGCGGCGCCGTTCACCTGCACGGTGCCGGTGCCGCGTTCTCCGGCGATCGTGTAGGTCTCGAAGCGCGAGCCGTTGTTCACGTCGACGACGCTCACCTGCTCGTGCTCGAGGATGTCGGCTGCGTCGAGCAGGTCGGGGTCGATGGTGATCGAGCCGACGTAGTTCAGGTCACTGCCGGTGATGGTCGCGCGGTGGATCTTCGACTTCAGCATGATGCGTCGCATCAGGATTCGCCTCTCTCGACGAGGGATGTCAGGACGTGGTTGTCGATCAGTCGGGCCGCGCCGACGCGGGCGGCGACGGCCAGCAGCGCGTCGCCGTCGACGCGCTCGAGCGGGCGCAGGTCGTCGTTCGAGCGCAGTTCGAGGTACTCGGGTCGGATGCCCGCCTCGGCCAGCACGCGCTGTGCGGCGTCGACGATCCGGGCGGCGTCGCGCTCGCCGGCGGCGTGCAGGGCCGCCGCCGCGTCGAGGGCCCGGTTCAGAGCGGTGGCCCGCTGTCGGGCATCCGGGTCGAGGTAGACGTTGCGCGAGCTCATCGCCAGGCCGTCGGGCTCGCGCACGATCGGGCACGCCCGGATGCGCACGGGCAGGTCGAGATCGCGCACGACCCGGCGCACGACCATCACCTGCTGGGCGTCCTTCTGGCCGAAGTAGGCGACGTCGGGCGTCACGATGCCGAAGAGCTTCGCGACGACGGTCGCGACGCCGTCGAAGTGAAATGAGCCGCGGGCGGCGCCGTCGAGCACGTCGGTGATGCCGGAGACGTGGATGCTCGTGGCGAAGCCGTCGGGATAGATCTCGGCCGCTGCGGGCGCGAACAGGATGTCGACGCCCTCGTGCTCGGCGAGCGCGGCGTCGCGGGCCTCGTCGCGCGGATAGGCATCGAGGTCTTCAGTGGGACCGAACTGGGTGGGGTTGACGAACAGCGACACCACGACGAGGTCGGTCTGCGCGCGGGCTTCGCGCATGAGGGAGAGGTGCCCCTCGTGGAAGGCGCCCATCGTGGGGACGAGCCCGACGGTGCGGCCCGTGGCGCGGGCGTCGCGCACAGCGGCGCGGACCTCGTCGATGGTGCGGATGATCCTCATGCGGCGCCTTCTCTGCCGTGGTCGTCTCGGTCGTCTCGCGCGGCGAGATCACGAGTGCCCGCGCACAGCGCGTCGAACAAAGCCAGGAGGTCGGGCCTGGCGTCGGCGATCGCGTCGCGCTGCCGAGTGACGGTGCGCTCGTCGCCTCGGGCGATGGGCCCGGTGAGCGCGGCGTGCGCTCCGGAGCGCTCCCAGTTGGCGACGCTCTGCCGCGCGAGCGGGGCGAGGAGGGCGCGCGCCTGGGCGGGTGGGATGCCGGCGATCCGTGCGACCTGCTCGGCGGCATCCAACGTCGTCAGCAGCAGGTTCGAGGCGAAGGATGCTGCGGCGTGGTACGCCGCGCGATGCGCATCGTCGACGCGGAACGGACGGGAACCGAGCGCCTCGGCAAGGGCCTCGGCGATCGCGCGCGCCTCGTCGGTGCGCCCCGCGACGGCACAGCCGATGCCGTGAAAGACCTCGGGCGACTCATCGCCGGTGAAGGTCTGCAGCGGATGCAGGCTGAAGTCGACGTCGTCGAGGGGCGTCGCGCCCGAGACGTGCCCGATGAAGGCGACGTGCGGGCGGGCGGTGCGGGCCGCTGCGGTGATCTCGGCATCCGGAACGCAGAGCAGCGCGATGTCGGCGGATGCCACCTGCTCACCGCGACGCAGCGGCCCCTGCACGGTGAGGCCCGCAGCACTCAGAGCCGCGGCGAGCACGCCGCCGAGGCGACCGGCGCCGATGACGGCGAAGGTCGACGCGAGGGGTGCCGGTGAGGTGCTCATGCCGAGATGAGTATCCGCCCGTGATCGATCCTTGACCAAATCTCGAAGCAGGATGTGCATGACGATCTGCTTGTAGGTGCTGATAACGGTGAGAGTGACGGTCGGTTCATTGGCATTCTGCTCTCGTACGTGCAGAGCAATCGACTCGAGGGGGAAGACCACGGGCAACCTCAGCGATGTGTTCTGGTCCGTAGCCGGAGCAAGCACGAACGGCCCGTAGCAACGCCGATGTCGGCGGTCACCCCTACTGTGACGCTCAGCCGGTCCAGACGGACCCGCCGAGTTCCCCCGGACTCGGTATCTCTCGCCCTGATGTGGGGCGGTATTCGGCGTGCGCGCGGATCGGCTCCCTACGGCACCCGTCGTGGGGCAGGCCGGTGCTCCACGCACCTCTCCGAAGGAGAATCAGATGTCCGTACCCAACCCTCCCGCCGCCGGCGGGGTCCCTGCTCCGCAGCTTCCGCCGCCCGCGCCGCCGGTCGGTGCGCCGCAGGTCGTCAAGAAGACGAACGTGCTCGCCATGGTCGCGATGATCGTCGCGATCGTGGGGTTCCTCTTCGCGTGCATCCCCGGCGCGCTGATCGTCGGCTGGATCCTGCTGCCGATCGCGTTCGTGCTCAGCATCGTGTCGCTCTTCCTCAAGGGCGACCGTAAGTGGATGGGCATCGTCGGCCTCGTCGTGTCGATCGTGGGGACGATCGTCGGCCTCATCGTGTTCTTCGCGGTGGTGGCGACGTCGTTCAACGATGCGTTCGGCAGCGGCGAGACGACGATCTCGCAGCCCGTCGAGCAGGGCGGCGACGCCGAGCAGGCCGCGGATGACGAGCAGCCGGCGGATGCCGCCCAGGGCACGCGCGAGAACCCGTACCCGCTGTCGTCGAAGATCAGCAGCGACGACTGGACCGTCGTCGTCAACAGCCGCAACGCCGACGGCGACGCCGTGGTCGCGAAGGCGAACCAGTTCAACGACAAGGCGCCGGCCGGGTCGCACTACGAGATCGTGAACTACACGGTCACGTACACCGGCGATGAGTCCGGGCTGGCAGCCGAGGTGCAGCTCGCGGCGGTGACCAGCGCAGGCAACGTGGTGAACAGCTACGACAACGTCGTGGTGCTGACCGATGGCATCGGAATCGATGAGCTGTACAACGGCGCTTCGGCCACGGGCTCGGAGGCATTCCTCGTGCCAGACGGCGACGCCGTGCTGATCCGTGTGCGTCCCGGGATGCTCGCTGACGAAGTGTTCGTGAAGCCGTAAGACCGCGTGTGCGCGACCGGGTGCCGACCGGTCGCGCACACGACGGGCGAGACAGCTGCGTTCTTCTGTGGAACTGACGACGTAAGCAGGGAAGATGAATCGACACAAGACCGTCAAAGACACCTCATATCGACCGGCTGGGTTAAGTCCGTTGTCTCAGCGGTGCCTCGCCTGGATGCTCCTCGCCGCGACCGGAAACATGCTGACATCGATGGCGGTGTTCGTTCTCACTCTGACTCCGGTCTCCATGACGTGGGTCGACCTCACCGACGCACTTGCACCGTTCCTGCTCCCCGCGTACGCGCCCGCCCTGCTGATCTTTACCGCGATCCTCACCGTTCTCGAAGGACGTGGCGAATCAGCAGCCGTCGACGAGGAGGATCGCAGCCGAGGAAACAGGATCATCGCGAACGCCGTCCGGTTCGGACTCATGATCGTCCTGAGCTTCGCGGTGCTCGTCGTGCTCATCGAACCACATGTGCTCGCGCACGTGCTGTTCGCGGTACTGCTGAGCTTTGTCGCTATTGTTCGCGCGGAGCTCGTTGCTCCGCCACGCATGCTCGATCCCGAAGCGCGATTCCGAAGAGCAGCGGAAGCGAAGAGGAACGGGGAACTGTGGGCCGGCGAAGCTCTCACCGCCGGATGGCGGAGTCTGGCCAAGGCACGCACCTGGCCTACCGTCGCCTTGTTCCTTACGGCTCCCGTCGTCATACCGGCGATCGCGATGGTGCTTATCGGCACACTCGTCTGGGGCCCCGGCGTAGGTGTCGCTCCAGGCTTCATCGCAATCAGCCTGAGTTCCTTCTTCGGACCAGCAGTGCAGGTCCTGGCGTGGATGTCATCCGCGGACAAGGCCGACTCTGCGCGCGCGCGTGGTTGGCGCAGAGCATTTCTGACTGTCATGAGCGCTGCGAGTTCCCTCACGCTCACAGTCGTCTTCTGCTTCTCGGGCAAGAACACAATCTGGATGGGCGTCGTCCTCCTTGTCACCGCGGTCGTCACGGAAGCCGCCCTCCGCATACCCGTGCGGAATCGGCTCGGACGAGCGCGTCTTGCCGTCGAAGCGCGATGGACCCTGCGCCACATGGAACGGCTGGAGTGGGTTTACCGATCTGCTTCCGACGAATGGCGTCGATCCCGAACCCGCCCGTCGGTCGGAGTCCGTGTGCTGACAGCGCTGTTCACACCGTTCGTGCACGCGGCTCGCCTTGCACGGAAGGTGAACTGACCCGTCGCGTCGGATGCCGCTCATAGAATGCGATGGACCGCCGGCATCCCGAGCAGTGCGGCGAAGGAGCACCAGTGAAAACCGATCTGACCACCCCGCAGGGGATCTTCGGGATGCCACAGCATCTCACCGTGCCGATCTACCAGCGGCCGTACGTGTGGACCGAGGACGACCAGTGGGCTCCGCTGTGGGCCGACATCCGGCATCTCGGAGCATCGGATCGAGGCTCCGGCATCCGCCGTCAGCCACTTCCTCGGCGCGGTCGTCACGCAAGACGCGGCCGCAGGTCCGGTGGGCGTGCAGGAGTTCGACATCGTCGACGGACAGCAGCGGCTCACGACACTGCAGCTCGTGCTGGATGCCACAGCTGCGGCCTTTGAGGAACGCGGCCTGACGTCGCTTGCCGGCCAGCTCGCCTTCCTCACGCACAACGGCACGATGTTCATAGGCGCGACCGATTCGGGGCTGAAGCTCCGCCACACGAATCGCGATCGCGCCGCTTTCGACGAGGTGATGCTCGCGGACCCGCCGATCGACTACCGCGAGCTGGAGCACGGCGACTCGCTCATCTCCCGCGCGCACGAGTACTTCGCCTCTCACATCGGCGCATGGCTCGACGCCGTGCCCGAGCAGACGAACGCTCGGGCCGACGCGCTCGCGATGTCGCTTCAGCTCTCGTTGCAACTGGTGATCATCCGCCTCACCGCAGACGAGGATTCGCAGGAGATCTTCGAGACCCTGAACGCGCGGGGCACCCCGCTGACTGCGGCGGACCTCATCAAGAACTACGTGTTCCAGCGCCTCAAGGCTGAGGGGACCAACACCGCCGAGGCGTACGCGCGCTGGCCCTTCGAGACGAAGTTCTGGGAGGCCGAGGTGAGTGTGGGACGGTTCGCCACCACCCGAAGCGCCCTGTTCCTGGGGCAGTGGCTCGTCTCACGGGTGGGGCGAGAGATCAGCCCGCGCGCGACGTTCTCGCGCTTCAAGTTCTTCACCGAGCACGAGTCGAACCGCACGATGTCGGAACTGTTGGATCTGGTCACCGCGCAGGCGAAGACCTATCAAGAGCTCACCGAGCGCGCCGCGGGCTCGCACGCCGACCTGGACCGCGTGGCGCTGCACATCTATCGGATGAGTGTGGCGCAGGTCGAGATGACGAAGCCGATCGTGCTCTGGCTGACCTCGCCCGAGTCGACATACCGGAAGGAGACTGTCGCATCGGTCATCGATGCCGTCGAGAGCTGGATCATCCGGCGGCGTCTGCTGCGCCTGCAGAGCAGCGACCTCGGTCGCGTGGCCGCCGAGATGATCTCGGCCGTCCGCAGCGCTTCGGACGCCGAGGTGGTCGCGAAGGTCGAACAGTATCTGACCGGCCTCGTCGCGACGAGCACGTACTGGCCGGGTGATGATGAGGTGCGCTCGATGCTGCGCACCATGCACTTCTACCGGCGCTTCTCGCAGCCTATGCAGCGGATGCTGTTGCAGGCGGTTGAGGACTGGTACCGCGGCTACACGTCGGAAGGGCGGTCGAAGACTGGCATCCGGGTGCATCGCGACAAGCATCAGGTCGAACACCTGCTGCCGCGTGGCTGGCGCGCGCACTGGCCAGTGGCGGATGCCGCCGCCGAGGCGGAGCGCGACGACCATGTGCACCGCCTGGGAAATCTCACGCTGCTGACCGCGCCGCTCAACGGGTCCGTCTCGAACACCGCGTGGCTGGGCGACGGCGGAAAGCGCACCGCGCTGAAGCGGCACGACGTCTTCCTCATGAATCGCCCGGTGATCGACGATTCGGCGGAAGGCTGGAACGAGGCGAAGATCGCTGAGCGGACGGATGCCATGATCACCGCGCTCCTCGAGACCTGGCCCGTGCCTGCCGCCCACGAGGGCAAGACCGTGGACCGATCGTCCCGCTTCAGCAAGGCGACGACGAGCTACGCCGACCTCATCAGTGTCGGGTTGGTGGAGGTCGGCGCCGTGCTGGTGTGCACGGACGAGCGTTGGCCTGAAGCGCGCGGCACGCTGCTTGCAGGCGGCCACATGCTCTACGACGGAAAGACGTACAGTTCACCTGCCGCGGCCGCGCGCGTCGTGCGCGGTGGCCGCAGCGGTAACGCCTGGTACTTCTGGCGCGTCGAGGGCGGAGCCTGGCTGAAGGACCTGCGAGAGGAACTGGTGCGGCGGGAGGGGTGACGCTCGAAGATTTCGGAACTTATGGGCGTTGAGCGAATCTCAGCAAAGCAACCTAAAACTGACAACATTCAGGTCTATCCCCTGAACGACCCTGACGTCGACCTCTTCGAAGACGACCTTGTCGGGCGCATCGACCGAAATCTTTCCGCAGATCACCGACTCGCACGAATGATCAGCTCACAGATGGCTTCGACGCCGAGCGGGCTCACCCGTCGCGATATTGTCCGCGAAGGCTGTTCGTAGTCTCCTGACTTCCCGATCCACCATCTGCGACACGCTGCTACCCTCCACATCATGCCCTCCCCCGCAACGCTGCAGGCTCTCCGTACCTTCGTCGCCGAGCGCGACTGGGATCAGTTCCACTCGCCGGAGAATCTCGCGAAGTCGATCTCGATCGAGGCCGCCGAGCTGCTCGAGCTGTACCAGTGGGGCCAGGCACCCGAGCAGGAGCGAGTGGAGGAGGAGCTCGCCGACGTGCTCACCTACTGCATTCACCTCGCGAACAAGCTCGGCGTCGACATCGATGAGATCGTTCTGAGCAAGCTCGAGAAGACGCGCGCCAAGTACCCGGCCGAGATCAACCAGGGCCAGATCAACAAGAACGCGGAGCCATGAGCTTCAGCATCCAGCGCGTCCCGTTCGAACGTGAAGAGATCGACACCTGGGCGAACCGCAACGACCAGCACAGGAACTGGCCAGTCGTCTATGTCATCGATGGCGCCCGAAGTCGACGCACGCCCGCACTCTACGTCGGCGAGACGACCAGCGCACACAAGCGCATGCGCCAGCACCTCGCGAACCCGGCCAAGACCGGGCTCGAATCCATCCGCGTCGTCATCGACCCGACCTACAACACCTCCGCCTGCCGCGACCTCGAATCGCACTTGATCCGCTGGTTCCACGGTGACGGCCAGTACAGCATCCTCAATGGCAACGACGGCCTGACCGATGCGCGCTACTACGACCGCGAGATCTACCGCGAGTCGTTCCACGACGTCTTCGAAGAGCTTCGCAGCGAGGGGCTCTTCAGCCGCAGCATCCCGCAGATCGAGAACGGCGACCTCTTCAAACTCTCGCCCTTCAAAGCCCTCACCGATGACCAGGCGATCGCGATCGAGGACATCATCGAGGGCCTGCTGCATGACCTGCAGCATCCAGAAGCCCGTTCCACCCTCGTCGTGCAGGGCGATCCCGGCACCGGCAAGACGATCATCGCCATCTATCTGATGAAGCTGCTCGCCGACATCCGCGACCACCAGGATCACGACGACGTCGAGCCGGAATCCATGTTCGCGGAGTTCTTCACCTCCGAGAACCGGCAGCTGCTGAGCGACCTGAAGATGGCCCTCGTCATCCCCCAGCAGTCGCTGCGACAGTCCGTGAAGAACGTGTTCAGGAAGACGCCGAGGCTCGACCCATCCATGGTGCTGACGCCGTTCCAGATCGGCGAGTCGGACGCCATGTTCGACCTGATCCTCGTCGATGAGACGCACCGGCTGAACCAGCGCGCGAACCAGGCATCCGGTGTGCAGAACAAGAAGTTCGGGCAGATCAACGAGCGGCTGTTCGGCGCGGATGACCCGCAGCGCACGCAGCTCGACTGGATCAAGGCTCGCAGCAGGCATCAGCTGCTGCTCGTCGACGGTGCGCAGAGCGTGCGCCCGCACGACCTCTCGCCCGCCACGCTCCACGCCGAGCTGCGTGCCGCGAAGGACGCGCACCGGCACTTCCCGCTGACGACCCAGATGCGGGTGCGGGCCGGCGCCGACTACGTCGAGTACATCCGGATGCTGCTGCGCGGGGCATCCGTAACCCGGCCCGACCTCGGCGACTACGACCTGCGGCTCTTCGACGATCTCGGCGAGATGCGGCGCGCGATCCGGGAGCGGGACCGCGAGGTCGGGCTGTCCCGGCTGGTCGCCGGGTACGCCTGGGACTGGGTCTCGAAGAAGGACTCGTCGGCGTTCGACATCGAGCTCGACGGCGAGCGGATGCGATGGAACAGCACCGACAAGGACTGGATCAACTCCCCCGTCTCCCTGGAGGAGGTCGGCTCGATCCACACCGTGCAGGGCTACGACCTCAACTATGCCGGCGTGATCATCGGGCCGGATCTGCGCATGTCCTCGTCGGGCGAGATCATCGCCGACCGCCAGGCGTACCGCGACAAGAAGGGCAAGGAGAACACCGGCCACCTCAAGGACGCCTTCAGCGACGACGACCTGCTCGTGTTCATCCGCAACATCTACGGCGTGCTGCTCACCCGCGGGATGCTCGGGACGTACGTGTACGTGTGCGATGAGGGACTGAGGCGCAGGCTGCGGGGACTGTTCGGCTGAGCGCAGGATCGTCCCAGCAGCGTGCCGATCGACGCGCCACCCGGCTTCAGATCAGCAGCGCCCTCGCATCGGGGCCCTCAGGCACGGCGACGACGAGGTCGTCGCCGTCTCGGGCGATCTCCCACCCCGGGGCCCTCGCCGGGAACGCCGAGCGCACCTCGCGTCCGAGTCCCGGCAGGGTGACGTGCTGGCGGTCGCCTCGCGACCACAGGCACACGAGCGTCTGCTCACCGGCGTGCAGTACCAGGGCGCACACGTCGTCCTCCCATCCGGGAAGGCCGAGAGGCCACTCCGGAACGGCGTCGACGAGCAGCGGGCGCCACTGCCGATGCAGGGCGAACGCTTCGCCCACGAGGTCGAGCTGCGTCGAGCGCAGCTCGGGAAGGAACCCGCTCAGCATCAGCCTCCCCGCCAGCCCGTTGACCAGGGTGAGGGCGGTCTCACCGTCGGACATGGACGCCGCCGGATACGCCCAGTTGCCGCACTGCTCGGGCAGGATGCCGGCTGGCGCGGATGCCACGATCGGCGCGAGCCGCGCCGCGTCCTGCTGATCGCTGGTCGATTGCAGATGTGTGACGGACAGCAGCGCCTGGTCCGCGCGCATCGCTCCGGAGGCGCAGTTCTCGATCAGGACATCAGGATGCCGTTCCTGCACGTCCTCGAGCCAGGAGCGCAGGGCCCGGGTGTGCCCGAGCAGGCCCGCTCCGGCGCCGGCCGCGTCGAGGTCCGTGCCCGCACCGGCGTTGATGTTGTAATCCAGCTTGAAGTAGGAGACACCGAACTCGCGCACCAGGCGGTCGATGCTCTCATCGAGGTGCGCCCTGGCGGCAGGATGCCGCAGGTCGAGGTGGTGCCGCCGAGCCTCTGTCACTCTCTCGCCGAATCGGTGGAAGAACGCTTCATCGGGAAGACTCTTCGCGGCCGGGGAGTCCACACCGACGATCTCGGGCTCGAGCCACAGCCCCGAGCGCATCCCCCGCGCGTGGATCGCATCGATCACAGCTGCGAGGCCGCCGGTGAACCTGGTCGGCGCCTCCTCCCACACGCCGATGGCGCTCCAGTACTCGGTGGCGTCCGTGAACCAGCCGGCGTCGATGCAGAACACCTCCGCGCCGGCATCCGCTGCCGCATCGATGAGGGGCAGCAGCGCCTCGGTCGACGGCTGTCCCATCAACGTGTTCATGTAGTCGTTGTAGACCACGGGCAGCGTGCGGTCGACGGGGCGTTCGCGGCGCACCGCCCGCCGGTACCTCGTGAGTGCTGCCAGCGCGGCATCCCGATCGCCGTTCGCGATGACCACCCCAGCGGGAACCGTGGTGAACGAGCGCCCCGGCTCGAGGTGCTCCGCGAACTGGTGCTCGAGATCGCCGGGTCCGGCTGCGGCGAGGACGACGGATGCCTCGGTCTGTGAGAGCTCCCAGCACCAGCCGGCGCTCGTCTCGATCTGCCAGGCGATGGAAGGCCCGGATGCTCGGGCCAGCACGCCCATCGGGAGGTGCTCGCCTGAGGACCAGGAGCCGTGACTCGACACTGCGAAGCGCGCACGGCCGGCCTGGCCGTGGGCATGGAGAGCGCGGTCGGGCAAGACGTCAGCGAGTGTCGACTCGCGCCAGCGGCCTTCAGCGAGCCAGTCACTCGCCGCCGACAGCAGCCGAACATCGTCGGCCTCGGCGAGTTGCAGGGTGAGCGAGCTGGCCGCCGTGAGCGTCACTGTCTTCGTGCCCACGTTGCGGATCGTGTGCGACCACTGCACTCCCGCAGCACCGGCCGTCATGAGGTGGGAGACGACCTCGATGCCACCGGCCTCGTCCAGCTGGCGGATCTCGAGTCCGGAGTCGTCCACGGCATGCGAGAGGTATCTCAGACGCTCGCCGATCGCCGACCCCAGGAAGGCCTGACTGGACCGCTCGCGCTGCTCCACAGCCGTGAACACGTCGACCAGTGCATGCGCGCGGATCGCAGACGGGCCGCCATCGAGGCAGAAGCCGGTCCACTGGACGGGAGCATCAGAGCCCTGCGTGAACCGGAGCGTCGTCTCTCCGCTCACCCACTCGAACTCTCGCGACGCCATCAGCGGCCGTCTCGGCCGATCACGACGACACGCATCCGTCGGCTCATCACGGACAGGGCGGGGCGAAGCGAGAACGAGGGCATGAGACGATCCTCGCGATACCGCGGCGGATGGTCGGCGATACGATCAGGAGTGATCACGCGGTCGGAATTCACGCGTCCCGGCCGCGGGAGGCGGCGACGTCGACTCACGCACCCGGAGGACCGGAAGCAGCCGCACACGCTGCGATGGGAACTCCTCGACCGTCGGGCCGGCATGGGCGATGCCGCGCAGGCACGCGTCGACGGCGACGAACCCCAGCGATCGCTTCGGCGGCGCCACGGCGGTGAGCGGAATCTCGCCGAGCCCGGCGACCTCGTCGTCGTAGGCGATGATCGACAGCTCCTCCGGAACGCCGATCCCCATGGCCGCGGCCTCCTGAGCCATCTGCAGGGCGAACTCGTCCGGGTGCACGAGAACCGCGGTCACCCCCTCGTTGACGGCCTCCTCGAGATACCGGCGCACGTTGCTGCGCATGTCGACGCTGTCCCAGTCCTCGTGCCCGTAGTCGAACGTCGGACGGTGCACCTGGCATCCGGCCGCCTTGGCAGCCGTCTCGAAGCCCGCGCGGATCTCCGCGGAGTGCGGATTGTCGAACGACCAGCCGGCGACATGGTGGTGGCCGAGCCCGGTCAAGTGGGCGAGCGCGATCTCCGCACCATGCCGGTGGTCGGTGCGCACGGAGTCGACGACCCGATCCCGGGTGGGGAACTCCCAGACCCGCTCCAGCACGGTCACCGGCACCGTGGACGACTCGATCAGCTCGCGCAGCGGGCTGTCGGCGAGTTCCGACCTGCTCGGAGTGATCAGGACGCCGTCGACGCCGAGCGCCAGCATCCTCTCGAACATCCGGCGCTCCTCGGTGAGGTTGTAATCCGAGATCGCGAGCACCAGCCGCACGCCGGCGAGACGGGCGGCCTCTTTCGCGCCCGCGATGATCTCGGTGTAGTAGTAGCCGTGGGTCGGGGCGATCATGCCGATCGTCGCCACCGGGCCCCCAGTGCCCCGGGGAGCGATACCGAACGTCGCCGCCAGCTGGCGGGCCGAGCGCGGTGCCGCCGCCGGTTCGGCTTGCTGCGGAGCGACGAGCGTGGCTCCGCCGTGGACGCGATCGAGCTGTCGCTCGCTCTCGAGCTCGGCGAGATCGCGGCGCAGCGTGATCGGCGAGATCCCCAGACGCCCGGCGAACTCGGCCACGGTCAGAGTTCCCCGCAGGCGCAGCTCGCGCAGGATGGCGGTTCGGCGTTCGGCGGCGATCACGCAGGGCTCCTTCGATTCGGTCGCATCTCGACCGACGCGCCCATCGTAACCACAGCTCAGATCATTCGTGATCGTTTGATCACTTCGTTCCGGTCGGGGCGACCGGTGGCGCTACCGTCGTTCACATGGCCGACGCCGCCCCGGATCTGCACGCCTTCGACCTGCCGCGCATCGCGGCCGGAGCGCCGTACCGGCCGTTCCCTTCGGCCGGCGATCCTCGCTGGCGGGGCAGAGATGCCGAGAGCACCGCCGCCGTGCTGGCCGCCGCGGCGGAGGCAGCGCGCACCCCGGCCCCGGAGCTCACCGAGGAGCAGTGGCTCGCCTTTCACCGCGACGGGGAGCGGCGCCCGTATGAGACGCCGTACTTCGAGAGGAGGCGGCGCCTGACGCTGGCCGCGCTTGCCGCTGCCCTCGCGCCGGGCCCTGCGACGGAGCAGACGCTGCAGGAGGCGATCCGGACGATCCTCACGGAGACGACCTGGTGCGTTCCGGCGCACAATCGGCAGCCCGGTGGGGACGTCGACGAGCTGCCGGATCCCGATCACCCCGTCGTCGACCTGTTCGCAGCCGAGACGGCGGCGCTCCTCGCCTGGACGCTGTCGATCCACGAACGCCGGCTGGGCGGACTCGCCGCATCCGTGAGCGCCGAGGTCGACCGTCGGGTCATCGCCCCGTTCGAGCGCGACGCGAGGAAGTACTTCTGGTTCGGCCTGGCGAGCAACTGGAACCCGTGGATCGTCTCGAACGTCCTGACCGCCGCGCTTCTCACCCCGCCGCCGGACGGGCGCGGCATCGTGACAGTGCTGCACGCCGCTGTCGAGAGCCTCGACGCCTACGCGCGCAACGTTCCGCAGGACGGCGGCTGCCCGGAAGGGATCATGTACTGGTGGCAGTCGGGCGCACGATTCTTCGAAGCGATCGAACTCCTGGGCCTCGGTGACCCGGGTGCCGCGGCCGGTGTCCTCTCGAGCGACCTGCTGCACCGGACAGCCGAGTATCCGCTTGTGGTCGGCCTGGGAGACGGCGTGTGGAACGCGGCCTTCGCCGACGGCCGAGGCCGCACGCTCGCGCGCAGCGGCGGATCGATGAACGAGCGGTACTCCCCTGAGCTGCTGTTCCGGTTCGGTGCCGCGGTGGGCGACGAGGACATCCGGCGGTACGCCAGGGTCATGCGCGGAGCACAGCCGCCCGTCCTGCTTCCGCTGCCGCTCGGTCGAGCGCTGGCGGCCTTCTTCGACGACGAGTGGTGCGCCGCAGCTCCCGCGTCGGAGCCGATGAGGACCGGCACGCGCTGGCTGTCCGAGACCGAGGTGTTCGCCGCGGACAGCGGGTCACTGCGCCTCGTCGCGAAGGGCGGTCACAACGACGAGCCGCACAATCACCTGGACGTCGGCAGCTTCGTGATCGGCAGCGGAGGCGAGCCGCTGATCATCGACGTCGGCTCCGGCCTGTACACCGCGGCGAGCTTCACGGATGCCCGGTACGAGCAGTGGTTCACCCGCTCGGAGTTCCACAGCGTGCCGCTCGGCGCCGGCGGCGCTCAACAGGGCGTCGGCGCACGCCACCGCGCCAGCGGTGTGTCCGCCGACGCGGATGACGCCTGGCGGTTCTCGCTCGATCTCGCCGGCGCCTACCCGGCCGGCGTCTTCGACTCGTGGCGCAGGACCTTCGCCCGCATCGCCGGCGGCATCCGGATCGACGAGGAATGGCGCGCGGATGCCGCACCGACGGTCGTCCTCATGCTGGCCCGTCCTCCGCGACCGCAGGGGGAGGGCTGGGCCCTCATCGGGCCGGACTCGGGTGAGGCGCGCGCGCTGTTGACCGCCGACGCGGATGCCGAGTGGGAGGAGATCCCGCTCGACGATCCGATGCTCCGTGCATCGTGGGGTGCGAGTGTCACCCGGATGAGTCTCACCCCGCGCTCGGAGAGTCTGCACGTCGACGTCCGCGCACTCTAGAACCCACACCCTGGATCGTTTGCGATCGTTTTACCCTGGATTGTTGATCGTTACGGAGCCGCTGACGCAGACTCCAGAGGTCGGACGCAATACTCCGGCGCAACGAAGCCCGAGAGGAAGCCCATGACCGCGATCAGCGCAGCAGGCACCGGAGAACGCCCGGTCGTCGCGGCGTGCCTCGGGCAGCCGTGGCGTCACACCGTGCTCGACCACCGAGCCCGCGCCGTCGTCGCCAGGAACGCGGATCTGATCGACCTCGACACCCAGACCCTGCGCCCGCTCAGCGGCGACGCACCGCTGACGGACGTGAGCGTGCTGATCACGGGGTGGGGGACCCCCCGACTGGATGAGGCCGCGCTGGATGCCCTGCCGGCGCTGCGCCTCGTGGCCCACGCGGCGGGCAGCGTGCGCGAACTCGTCACCGACGCGGTCTGGGAGCGCGGCATCCGCGTCTCCACGGCTGCCGACGCGAACGCCGTCTCGGTGGCGGACTTCACCCTCGCGCAGGTGCAGTTGGCCCTCAAGAACGCATGGCGGCTGGCCGCCCAAAGCCGCACCAGCGCCGCCGCGGCCCAGCGTGCGGCCGTGCGCGGCGTGGACGGCGCCGTGATCGGACTGGTCGGCATCGGGCGCATCGGCCGTCTGGTCGCCGAGCGTCTCGCCGCACTCGACGTGCAGGTGCTCGCGTTCGACCCGCACACCGATGCCCGGACATGCGCCGCGCTGGGGGCAGAGAAGACCGAGCTCGACGAGCTCTTCTCCCGCTCGGACGTCGTCTCGCTGCACGCGCCGCTCATGGCATCCACCGTCGGAATGATCACCCCCGACCTTCTGCTGCGGATGCCGGAGCACGCAACCTTCATCAACACCGCCCGCGGTGCGCTCGTCGACAACGACGAACTCGCCGCCGTGCTCGAACGCCGCCCCGACCTCTTCGCGCTCCTCGATGTGACCGAGCCCGAACCGCTGCGCGACCGCCATCCGCTGCTCACCCTCCCGAACACGTTCATCACTCCGCACGTCGCCGGCAGCCTCGGCACCGAGGAGGCGCGCCTCGGCGCGCTCGCGGCTGCGGAGGTCGACCGCTTCCTGACCGGCGCACCTCTTCTGCACACCGTGGAAGAGGAGCGTCTCGCCCTGTCCGCCTGAATCACACACTGCACCACCCACCTACCCACCACGCACCTATCAAGGAGTTCAAGGATGAAACCCCACCGAGCACCACGAGCGATCCTCGGCATCACCGCCGTCTCAGCACTCGTCCTCACCGGCTGCAGCACTGGCGCCGGCAATTCCCCCGAGGAGGAGTCCGGCCCGGTGACGATCCAGGTCGGCGACTACCCGACGGCTGACCAGGAGGCAGCCCGTGCGGTCTTCGACGCCCGGGTCGAGAAGTTCGAAGACATGCATAAGGACATCAACATCGAGCCGATCGAGCAGGTGTGGGAGGCGCAGACCTTCCAGGCCGGCGTCGCCGGCGGCACGCTGCCCACCGTGCTGAAGGTGCCGTTCACCGAGATCCAGAGCCTGATCGCCCGGGGACAGGTCGCCGACATCACGGAGGAGCTCGAGGAGGCCGGCATCTCCGAGCAGCTGAATCCGCAGTCGGCGACGATCGCACAGGACGAGGACGGAAAGCAGTTCGGCGTGCCGGTGAACCCGTATGCGATCGGGCTCTACTACAACCGCGACCTGTTCGAGCAGGCCGGACTCGACCCGAACTCACCCCCGGAGACCTGGGACGAGGTCGCCGAGTACGCCAAGGTCATCGCCGACAAGACGGGCAAGACCGGCTACGCGCAGATGTCGACCGAGAACACCGGCGGCTGGATGCTCACCGCGCAGATCTACAGCATGGGCGGCAGCATCGAGAACGACGAGGGCACGGAGATCACCTTCGATGACGCGCCGGCCACCCAGGCGCTGGAGTACCTGCACCGGATGCGCTGGGAGGACGATTCGATGGGGTCGAACTTCCTGTACAACATGGGCGACATCGGCAAGGAGTTCGGCGCCGGCAACATCGGCATGTTCCTCACCGCGCCGTCCGGCTCGTACGGCGCGGTGATCAACACGTACGGCATGGACCGCGCGGTCGTCGGCATCGGACCGGTTCCCACCGGACCGGGCTTCGACGGCCAGGTCCTCGCCGGCGGCTCCGTGGAGATCGTCAGCCCGAAGGCGACCGACGCCCAGAAGGCGGCTGCGGTGAAGTGGATCGAGTTCGTCGACCTCTCGCTGTACGGCGATGAGGAGGCGGCGAAGACCGCGGCCGAGGCCACCGCCGCGGACGGCGGCAGCGTCGGCATCCCGCGCGTCAGCCCTGTCGCGCCGGAGCTGTACGAGAACTACCTGGACTGGGTCGCGGAGTTCATCAACGTCCCGCAGGAGAACGTGCAGGCCTACAACGACAACCTGGCCGAGGTGGAGCTCAAGGGCGAACCGATCACGGCCGCGCAGGATGTCTACGGCATCCTGGACTCCGTCATCCAGAAGGTCCTGACGGACGAGAACACCGACATCGAGAAGGCGCTCGCCGACGCGGCGGCCGCCGCGCAGGACAAGGTCGAGCGCGCCGCGCGATGACCTCGCGGGGGAGGGAGCCGCGTCGGCTCCCTCCCCCGATCGCACTGTGAAAGGGACGCCATGACCGTTCTGACCCAGCCGGAGCACGGCGTGACGGATGCTGCGGCGCACGCCGCGCGCCCGCCGCAGCCGCGCGGACGACGCCGACGGATCCGTTTCGGCAGGGAACAGCTGTGGGCGATCGTCATCGCTCTGCCCGTCGTGCTCATCTTCCTGTACTTCTCCTGGGGACCGATCGTCTCGGGGCTCGTGCTCAGCTTCCAGCAGACGAACTTCGTCCAGGCCGCCGACTGGGTGGGCTGGGAGAACTTCGAGTACGTGCTGAGCGACCCGCTGCTGCCGAAGGCGATCCTCAACACGCTCTGGTACGGCCTGCTGTGCCTGGTGCTCGGATTCCCGCTGCCGATCATCCTCGCCGTCTCGATGTCGGAGCTGCGCGCTCGCGGCGGCCTCTACAGCGTGCTGGCGTATCTGCCGGTGATCTTCCCGCCGGTCGTGTCGATCCTGCTCTGGAAGGTGTTCTTCGACCCGTCGTCGACCGGCCTGTTCAACACCGTGCTCGGATGGTTCGGACTGGGCCCGCTGCCCTGGCTGAACGCCGCTGACACGGCGATACCCTCTCTCGTGCTCGAAGCCACCTGGGCCGGCGCCGGAACCAACGTGATCATCTTCCTCGCCGCCCTCACCGGCGTGCGCAACGACCTCTATGAAGCGGCCGAGCTCGACGGCGCCGGCATCTGGCGGCGCATCTGGCACATCACGCTGCCGCAGATCCGGGGCATCATCGTCGTGCTGATCCTGCTGCAGGTCATCGGCACCGCACAGGTGTTCTCCGGTCCGTTCCTGTTCACCAACGGCGGCCCGGACAACGCCACGCTCACGGTGCTTCTGCTGATCTACAACTACGCCTTCGTCAGCGGCGACTACGGGGCCGCCACCGCGCTGAGCGTTCTGCTGGCCGTCGTGCTGGCGCTGTTCGCCGCCGTGTACAACCTCGCGACCCGAAAGCTGGGGCAGGACTGATGAGCATCGCCGAGAACACCTCACTCGAGCAGGAGGGCACCCGCGCCATCGTCGCTTCCCCCCACCGCGGTCGGAGGAAGCGCGACGCGGAACCCCGAGAGCGCACGGTCATCTCCGACCGGGATCTGCAGCGACCGGTCGTGAAATGGGCTCTGCGGACGATCGAAGTGCTGGTCGCCGTGTCGCTCGTGGTCGTCGGGGCAGGTCCCATCACGTGGCTGTTCAAGGCGGCCACCTCCACCGCCCAGGACACGGTGCGCGACCCGTTCGGCCTCTGGCCCGGCGGATTCCAGCCGCAGATCATGGGGCAGGCCTGGACGCAGCTGGCCGTGGGGCAGTCGCTCTGGAACACGGTGATCCTCGCCCTCGGATCCTGGGTCGCGACGCTGTTCGTCTGCGTCACCGGGGCGTACGTCCTCTCCGTGCTCCGGCCGAAGTGGGGCAACGTGCTGTCGGCGCTGATCCTCGCGACGCTGTTCATCCCCAGCGTCGTCTCGCTCGTCCCGCTGTACCTGACGATCCTCGAGCTGCCGCTCACCGGCGGGAGCCTGCTCAACACGTACTGGGCGGTCTGGCTGCCGGCCGCGGCGAACGCCTTCAACATCGTGATCATCAAGCGGTTCTTCGATGCGCTGCCGCGCGAGCTCTTCGAGGCGGCGCGCATGGACGGCGCAGGCCCGCTGCGGGTGCTGTGGTCCATCGTGCTGCCGCTGTCGCGCCCGATCCTCGGGGTCGTGTCGCTGCTGACGATCATCGCGGCCTGGAAGGAGTTCCTGTGGCCGATGCTCGTGCTCACGGACACCGCACTCCAGCCGCTGTCCGTGTCACTGCCCCGTCTGTCCGGCACCTCGGAGATCTCGCTCCTCATGGCCGGACTCTTCATCGCCGTGTTCATTCCCGTGGTGCTGTTCCTGGTGTTCCAGAAGCAGTTCCTACGCGGCGTGGGCATGACCAGTGCTGTCAAGGGCTGACGGCAGATCAGGAAGAAGGAGAACTCATGTCCGAAGATGCACGTGAAACCCCCGCCACCGGCGCCGCCTTCGGCATCCCGGGACGTCTGCGGCTCACTCGCCGGCAGCTGATCGCAACGGCTGCGGTCGGAGTGATCGGCGCACAGCTGCTGCTCGACGCCTCACCCGCCGCCGCGCTGGAGGAGACGGATCTCGTGCTCTCCGGCACAGGCTATTCGATCCGCGCAGACGGCGGCCGGGTGACGCTCCTGGATGCCGCAGGGACGCAGGTCCAGCGCTTCACCGGATATCGGGTTGGCGCCCTGAACCTGGTCACGGGCACGAGCGCGCTCGGCACAGCGCCCGACGGCGCTCCTGCGCTCATCGTGACCTGGGACGTGCCGGCCTCGGCACCGGCAGGTTCGTCTGTCCGCGGCACCTTCACGCCGCGCGGGCGGAGTCTGGAGATCGTTTACGACATCGCCCTGCCCGGCTCGACAAGTGCGAGTACAGGCATGATGCGGCGCGAACCGGTGCCGGCGGGAACGGTCACCGAGACCTTCCATGGCCCGGCCGACTGGATCCGCGACGAGAGAGGGGGCATCCCCTATCAGGCCAACGCGCGCACCATGTTCGTGCAGCGGCGCGGGGACGCCGCCCTCTCCATCGTGGCCCCGGGGGCGAACTCCGGCTGGCGGGACAACCGGGCCATCCACCTGCCGGCAGCCGCGGTGTCGCCGGGCGTCTACCGCGCCACGGCCCGCGTCGTGCTCGGCTCGCCGGATGAGCGCCCGGCCGTCGTCGAGGCGATCGCCTCGGCTCGCGCACTCGCCGTCGAGCTGAGCTCCGATCGTCCGTTCAACATCTGGACCTCCTCCAAGACGCCGATGATCGTGCATGCCGACGCCTACAACGGTGGGGGAGCACGTCAACTGACATTCGCCTGGGTCGCTCGCGACTTCGACGGCAAGGTCGTCGCCGAGCGGTCGAAGCGGATCGCGGCCGCCGCACGTTCCGTGGTGACCGACGAGCTGGGTGTGTCGCTCCCCGGCCGGGGCATCGCGTTCGTCGAACTCACCATCACGGCGGGCGCCGACACGGTGTACGAGCGCACGAACGTCGCCGTCCTGCCCCCGTACGAGTTCTCGGACGCGCCGACGTTCTTCGGTCTGTCCGCCGACTATCTGCGCGGACCGGTCGCGGAGCGCGAGCTGATCCACCGGATCGGGCTGCGCAAGAGCCGGCACGCCCATTTCACCGCGGCCGAGCTGGCGACGTACGGGTTCAGCCAGCATCGCCTTCGCACACCGGCCTCGCTGGACGAGTTCGACGGCGACCCCGCCGCCCTCACGGCGTACGTGCGCAGCGAACTGGACCTCGCCGAAGCCGCGCAGGCGACGCACTACGAGTGCGCGAACGAATGGAACATGCGCGGCGGCGTGCGAAAAGGCGTCGGTGCGGAGAAGTACGTTCAGAAGTGGGCGAGCGCGTTCCGCGCGGAGATCGACCGCCGTGGTTCCAGCATCCGCTTCATCCCTGTGGCGCTCGCCGGCATGGACGACGTCTACGCGAAGAAGATGTTCGACGCCGGACTCGCCGACAAGGCGCACGCGTTCAACCTTCACCCCGGCCGCGGCAACTACACACCCGATTACGCTCCCGCCCCCGCCGACTGGGGAACGGAGAGCAACGGCTCGTACTGGAACTTCTACGGTGCGCTGACGGAGGCGCGACGCCAGATCGACGAGTACGGCGGAGCGGACATGGAGTTCTGGCTCACCGAGGCGTACACGCCGACGAAGCCGAACTCGTGGTGGCACGACACCTATCGCCACGCCGCCGAGAACACCCTGCTCACGTCGGCCCTCGCGATGACCAAGGGCGTCGACGCGATGCAGTGGTTCCAGTTCTACGACAACGTCAAGGCGAACCCCTCCGGTGCGAACCCGGACAATCCGGAGTACCACTACGGGCTGCTGCTTCGCGATCTCAGCCCGAAGCCGCATCTGCTGGCGCTCGCGAACGCGGCGGAGCAGCTGGACGGCGCGACCTTCGTGCGCTGGCTCGATCTTCCGGACGATGCCAGGGGCCTTCTCTTCGACACGCCACGCGGACCGCTGACGGTGCTGTGGTCACGAGCCGACGGCTACCTGCTGAACACGCAGGGCACGCGGGATGGATCGTTCTTCCCGGCCGAGGAGCCGTGGGTGGACACCTGGACCACGAAGACCGAGTACGGCTTCGGTGTCACCGGCACGGTCACCGAGATCGACGCCATCGGTCGCGCGAAGACGCTTCAGACGACCGACGGCCGCGTCGGCGTCGTGCTGGACGGCGCGCCACGGATGTACTACGGCCTCGACATCGGCACAGCCCCGGCCGAGGCCGCCCCCGGGAAGGCGACGCTGCGCGGCTCCGTCTCGGTCGACGGTAGGATCGCCATCCGGGTCGACATGCGCAACGGCGCTCAGGCGACGGCCCTCCGGCTCGAGGAGAACGGCAAGCCGACACGAATCGAGATTCTCGCACCGACGTCGTCAGGCAAGCAGTCCGCGACCGTGGTACTCCGAGGGCGGCGCCGCGGATCCTACGAGTACACCGCCACGCTGAGCAATGCGCATGGTGAGCGCGCATCCACGAAGACGAGGGTCAAGGTGCGCTGACGGCCGCTCCGTGCCCGCTCGCGGAGCTACACCGAGATAGGACCGCCGGCCTCAGCGTCGCGCACAACCTGGAACAGAAGCCGACGAGCCGAGTCGGCGGTCCGGCCCTTACCGAGCCGGTCAGCGATATCGTCATGCTGACCGGCAGGTAGGGGCCATTCTTGCTTGCTCGAACGGCTCCAAGTGCTTGCGGGCGTAGTCCCTGGACGCAGCTCACGCCGCGAACCTCGCCGCGGCTGGCAACACCCACGAGCGCACCAGATCCAGCGATCCTCCCTAGGCCCCGATCCCCCGCATCATCACGCGCACGGTCTCCTCGACCCGCTTCTTCCCCAGCGGCCGGCCGAGCAGCGCCGCGTAGCTCGCGATGGCCACGAGCTGGTCGGCAACGACTTCGGCATCGATATCCGACCGAACCTCGCCCGCTTCGACGGCGAGCGCGAGCCGCCTGGTCACCCAGTCGCGGATCGGCGCCGCCAGGCGCTCGTTGAGGCCCGTGCCGAGCTCGGCATCCGTCGCGGTCACCGCGATCAGAGCGCGCGCGAGTTCGACGTTGGCGGCGTTTCCCTGCTGGTCGGACAGCAGCGAGAACCAGGCCCGCAGGTCCGCGGCGAGGTCATCCGTGAAGGCAACCTCCACGTCGGCCCCGGGCAGCTCGCCCTCCAGCAGCGCCTCGCCGAGGATCGCCGCCTTCGACGGCCACCAGCGGTAGATCGTCTGCTTAGACACCCCCGCCTCTGCCGCCAGCCCCTCGATCGTCACCGCCGCGTAACCCTCCGCCGTCAGCGCACGGCGCATCGATGCCAGCACCGACTGCCGGGCTTTCTCACTGCGGGGACGGGGCACGGATTCAGGCTATCGGGCGTACAGTGGAATTACGAGACGGTGCGTTGCGTTATAGCGAAGAGGCGAAAGCCCCGGCGACCGGCACGGCGAACAGAAGGAGACATCATGGCACTGACCGCACACTCCACCATCGGCGAGTGGCTGAACGACCCGACGGGCGGCGATCTCATCAAGAACCTGTTCGAGAAGACCGGCGCCGACCCCGAGCTGCTCACCCCCGTGCTCGGCCTCCCCCTGCAGCAGCTCGTCGCCATGAGCCAGGGCGCCCTGCCGCAGTCGGTCGTCGACGACCTCGTCCGCACCGCGAACGGCGGCGAGATCCCCGAAGACGCCGCGCCCACCGGCTGGGTCGAGAACATCACCGCCGGACGCTTCGCCGGAAAGACCGTGATCGTCACGGGCGCAGCATCCGGAATCGGCAAGGCGACGGCCTCGCGCATTGCGCGCGAGGGCGGGCGCGTGATCGCGGCCGACATCTCCGCCGACCAGCTGGATGCCCTCAAGACCGAGCTGCCCGACGTCGTCACCGTCGCCGGCGATCTCACCCAGCAGGACGCGATCGACGCCGTCATCGCCGCCGCCGGCGACCGCATCGACGCCCTCGCGAACGTCGCCGGCATCAACGACGACTTCTCACCCGCAGGCGAGACCACGGATGCCGTGTGGGATCGCGTGATCGCGATCAACCTCACCGCACCGTTCAGACTCATGCGCGCCGTGCTGCCCGTGATGGAGAAGGCCGGCCGCGGCAGCATCCTCAACGTCGCCAGCGAAGCCGGCCTGCGCGGCAACGCATCCGGCAACGCCTACACGGCCAGCAAGCACGGCATCATCGGCGTCACCAAGTCCGCCGCGTTCATGTACGGGCCCAAGGGCATCCGGGTGAATTCCGTCGCCCCGGGCGGCGTCGCCACCGGCATCCCGATGCCGCCGAACATGTCCCAGGTCGGCTCCGCGCGCCTCGCGCCGTTCCAGCAGGCGATCCCGTCGCTGGCGACCGCCGAGCACCTGGCCGCGTCCATCACCTTCCTGCTGAGCGACGACGCCGTGAACATCAACGGCGCGATCCTGGCATCCGACGGCGGGTGGTCGGTGCAGTAACGCACCATCCTCCGGTTAGCGGGCCTCGCCGGGTCTCACAACCCCCTCGCCCGACCGAGCGGGGACGGGCATCGTGGTGCATCCGACAGAAAGGTGCGACGACATGACCGACATGACGGATGACCGCAAGAAGCTGGCCGATCTCATCAAGGACTTCCGCTTCGCGATGCTCACCACGCAGGACCCCGACGGCAAGCTCGTCTCGCGACCGCTCACCGTGCAGGAGGCGGAGTTCGACGGCGACCTGTGGTTCCTCGTGTCCATGACCTCGTCGCCGGGGGCGACTCAGGCAGTGGATGCTGCGGCGAACGTGGCTCTCAGTTCGGACGACTCCTGGGTGTCGCTCTCGGGCATGGCGCGGCTCGTCGAGGATCGGCAGAAGGTCGACGAGCTGTGGAATCCGGTCGTCGAGGCCTGGTTCCCCGACGGCCCGGACGACCCCGATGTGGGCGTGCTGAAGTTCACGGCCGACTCCGCGGAGTACTGGAACATGCCGGGCGGCAAGATCTCCGCGGCGTTCAGCTTCGTCAAGGCGAAGCTCACCGGTGACAGCCCCGACGGCGGCGAGAGCGGCAAGGTCGACCTCTGACCCAGGACGCCCCGAGCGGGAGCGAAGCCCGGCGCACCTTGCGTGTGCCGGGCTTCGCTCGCGTTCCGCCGAGGTTGGCTGACCGGGTCGTCGTTCGGAACTCTGTTCGAATGTCGGAGGCCCTCTCGATACTGGAAGCATGACATTCGCGACCGAGATCACCGACCGCGCTGCCGCGCTGGTCGCGCTGATCGGCGCGGACGTCGAACCCGGCGAGCTCACCACGCGCGTTGCAGAGTTGAGCGACGCGGACGCCGTCTCGGTGGCCGAAGCGGCGGCGGCGATCGTGCGCTGCGCCGAGCTCGCGCAGGTCGCTGCAGTCGGGGTGATCGCCTCGCGCTCCGCCCGCGACGCGGGCCATTCCGGTCTCGCCCAGGCGCGCGGGCACCGCACGGCGGTCTCGCTGGTGCAGCAGCTGACCGGAGCGGGAAGAGCGGATGCGGCGCGCAAGGTGCGCGTGGGCGAATCGCTGCTCGGGGCGCACGCGCCGGACGTCGCGGGGACAGATGCCCGTGCGCGCGCCGATGTCGACGGCGCGACGGAGGCGACGGATGCCGACGGCGAGCCGCCCGCATGCGAGGGCGGTCCGCCCTGGCACGCACCGTTGACCGCCGCACTGCTCGCCCAGACGATCACGACCGCGCAACACGACGCGATCCGCAGCGCGCTCGGGGAGCCGCCCGTCGACGCGTGGGGAGCCGCGGCGGACGATGGCGGTGCGGATTCGGCGTCCGCCGCCCGGCAGGCCTGGTCGCGAGCCGCAGAACATCTCGTCACCGAAGCCGGGGTCCGATCGCTGGAGGAGCTGCGCAGTGCCGCCCGGTCCCTTCGCGACCGGCTCGACCCCGACGGTGCGCATCGCCGCTTCCTGGAGCGGTTCGAGCGACGCAGCTTCCGGCTCTGGACGGATGCCGACGGCAACCGCCGCGGCTCGTTCCTGTTCGACGACGAGGGTGGCCTGTTCGCGCAGACCGTGCTCGACAGCGCGCTGCGGCCGCGGCGCGGCGGGCCGCGATTCGTCGACTCCGCCGAACGCGAGCGCGCGACGCGGCTGACCGACGACGAGCGCACCAACGATCAGCTCGCGTACGACCTGTTCCTCGACGTGCTGCGCGCCGGCACCCTGGCCGACGCCGAGAGTGTGTTCGGAACCCGGCAGGCCGGGGTGCGGCTGGTGCAGGTGGTCGACGCATCGGGCGCCACCGCGCCGACCGCACACAGCGAAGACGGCCTGACGACCCTGCCCTCCGCCGCCTCCGATCAGCGCATCTGCGACAGCGGACACGTTCCTGTGACCGTCGATGCGTGCGGCAACCCGCTCGACGTCGGGCGAGAGCACCGGCTGTTCACGCCGCGGCAACGGATCGCGCTCGCCGTGCGCGACGGCGGATGCATGTGGCCGGGCTGCGACCGGCCCGCCTCGTACTGCGAGGCGCACCACGCCGACCACTGGGCTGAGCACGAAGGCCGCACCGACATCGACCGGGGCATCCTGATCTGCCGGTTCCATCACATGAACCTGCACCATCACGGCTGGCGGATCACGCGGCGCGGCAAAGACGACTTCGTCCTGAAGCACCCGGACGGCCGGGAGACCGTCCTGCACCGCCGAGCTGCGCTCGCCTACGCCTGGGCCGGCATCGACCCGCCGCCGCGAAGATTCAGACCGACCGCGTGAAGCGCGGCTGTTCATGCGGCGGGGACCGACGCTGACCGGCTGAGCGACCCGGCGCGGCGAAGATTCAGACCGACCAGGTGAGGCGCGGCTGTTCATGCGGCGGAGACCCGCGCCGACCGGCTGAGCGACCCGGCAGTCGGCCGAACGGGTGGTCGGGCTGCACCGGCGAGCCGCAGAACCGCCGAGCCGGGCCGGCGTCCCGGTCCGGCCGGCGTCACGGTCCGGCCGGCGTCGCGGTCCGGCCGGCGCCACGGTCCGGCCGGCGTCGCGGTCCGGCCGGCGCCACGGCCCGACCGGCGTCGCGATCCGGTCACCGGCTGAGCACCGACCGCCCGCCCGCACGCAGAACCGAACTGGCCGCAGAGCCGCCCGCCCGCAGAACCGGACCGCGGAGCAACCGACCCGAACCCGGCGGCCGCCTACGCGGCGCGCACGTCGAGCACCCAGACCACCCCGAACCGGTCGGCCAGCATCCCGAACCCGGGCGACCACGCCGACGACGCCAGGTCTTCGATGACGACCGCACCCTCGGCCAGCGCCTCCCACAGACCGCGAAGCTCATCGAGCGAGTCCGCCCGCAGCGACTGGAAGAAGGGCCGATCCGTGAACGTCATGCCGTTCTCGCGCCGCGTCGAGACCGCGGCATCCTCCTCCGGCTCCAGGCCGGGAACGTCGTACGCCATCAGCCGCAGCCCACCGGGCGCCTCCAGCTGCCCGAACACGACCCGGTCTGCGCCCGGCGCATCAGCCGGCATCCCCACGTCGCCGTAGGTCGCGAGCGTCACCTCGCCGCCGAAGACGGACTGGTAGAACTGCAGCGCCGAGCGGGCGGTGCCGGGAAGGTTCAGGTGCGTCGTGGTGGTGATCGTCATGAGCTGTCCTCTCGTGGATGGGATGACCGGCGATCCGGTCATCACCGATGATTCCCGCAGTAGCGGTCAGATCGTGTCCTCAACCGAGGGCAGACTGAAGAGATGATCACAAGCCCGTCCCGCATGCTGAACCTGCTCTCGCTCCTGCAGGTCCCCCGCGACTGGCCGGGGCGCGAACTCAGCGAGCGCCTGAACGTGAGCCCGCGCACCGTGCGGCGCGACGTCGAGAGGCTTCGCGAACTCGGCTATCGGATCGGCGCCATCAAAGGACCCTACGGTGGCTATCGCCTGGCGGCCGGGTCCGAACTCCCGCCCCTCCTGTTCGACGAGGAGCAGGCCGTCGCGATCGCCATCGCTCTGCACAGCTTCGCAGAGACCGGCATCGACCTCGACGACGGCGCGGCGCGCGCGCTGGCGACCATCCGCCAGGTGATGCCCTCGCACCTGCGCCACCGCATCGACGGCATCCGCTTCACCACCACCGGCACCCCAGAACGCGTCGACCGCACCGCATTCGAGGCGGCGAGCGCCGCCGTACGCGATCGGCAGACCCTGCGCTTCGCCTACGGCGACGGCGGGGACGACAGGCCACCGCGTCGCACCGAGCCGCACGCCGTCGTCGCCAGGCACGGCCGCTGGTACCTTCTCGCGTGGGATCTCGATCGCGAGGGCTGGCGGACGTTCCGCCTCGACCGGATGACCCCGCGCACCCCGACCGGGCCCGGGTTCACCCGGCGTCCACTCCCCGCCGCCGACGCGCAGACCTACCTCAACGCACGTGCCAAGGGAGCCCAGACCGAGGACCGGTGGCCGTGCGTCGGCGAGGTCGTGCTCGAGCTTCCCGCAGCGGACATCGCGCCCTGGGTCGGCGACGGTGAGCTTCGGGCGATCGACGAGCGCTCCTGCGCCGTGACGATCGGCTCCTGGTCGTGGACCGGGGTACTCGCCTCCGTCGCCCGGTTCGACGCGCCGTTCCGAATCGTCGGGCCGCCGGAGCTCGCCACCGCGGCGGCCACCCTCTCCGCGCGCGTCGCGGCGGCGGTCCCGACGCGCGAGTCCACCACCGGATCCGAGTGACATCGCGCGCCGCTTCGGGCCGTGTGCGCCCCGGTAGACTTGGACCCGCCCCGCCGGCCCCTTCCTCTTGGAGTGCGCGTGACCACCCCGAACACCCCCACCCAGCACGTTCCCGACTCGGTCGAGAACGCGATCGCGACGCCCGAGAAGGAGCAGCCCTACGGCGCCCTGGGCCTCAAGGACGACGAGTACGCCAAGATCCGCGAGATCCTCGGTCGCCGCCCCACGTCGGGCGAGCTCGCGATGTACTCGGTCATGTGGAGCGAGCACTGCTCCTACAAGTCCTCCAAGAACTACCTGCGCCGGTTCGGCGCCAAGGTCTCCGACGAGATGAAGGAACGGCTCATGGTCGGCATGGGCCAGAACGCCGGCGTCATCGACGTGGGCGAGGGCTGGGCGGTCACCTTCAAGGCCGAGTCGCACAACCACCCCTCCTTCATCGAGCCGTTCCAGGGAGCGGCCACCGGCGTCGGCGGCATCGTCCGCGACATCATCTCGATGGGCGCCCGCCCGGTCGCGGTGATGGATGCCCTGCGCTTCGGCGCCATCGACCACCCCGACACCCCGCGGGTCGTGCACGGCGTGACCGCCGGCATCAGCTTCTACGGCAACTGCCTGGGGCTTCCGAACATCGGCGGCGAGACCGTCTTCGACGCCGTCTACCAGGCCAACCCCCTCGTCAACGCCCTGGCCGTGGGCGTGCTGCGTCACGAGGACCTCAAGCTCGCGAACGCCACCGGCGTCGGCAACAAAGTCGTGCTCTTCGGCGCCCGCACGGGCGGCGACGGCATCGGCGGCGCCAGCATTCTGGCATCCGACTCCTTCGACTCCACCGGCCCCACCAAGCGGCCCGCCGTGCAGGTCGGCGACCCGTTCGCCGAGAAGGTGCTCATCGAGTGCTGCCTCGAGCTGTACAAGTCCGAGCTCGTCGAGGCCATCCAGGACCTGGGCGCCGCCGGCATCTCGTGCGCCACCAGCGAGCTGGCCGCCAACGGCGACAGCGGCATGCACGTCTCGCTCGACAACGTGCTGCTGCGCGACCCGTCACTCACCGCCGAAGAGATCCTCATGAGCGAGTCGCAGGAGCGCATGATGGCGATCGTCGCGCCCGAGAAGCTCGACGCGTTCCTGGCGGTCGTGAACAAGTGGGAGGTCGAGACCAGCGTGCTCGGCGAGGTCACCGGCGACGGACGCCTCGTCATCGACTGGCAGGGCGAGCGCATCGTCGATGTCGACCCGTCCACGGTCGCCGTCGACGGGCCGGTCTACGACCGCCCGGTCGCCTACCCGACGTGGATCGACGCGCTGCAGGCGGATGCCGCGGAGCTGCTCCCGCGCGCCGACGAACCCGCACAGCTGCGGGAGCAGTTCCTCAAGCTGGTCGCCTCGCCGAACCTGGCCGACACCAGCTGGATCACCAACCAGTACGACTACTACGTGCTCGGCAACACCGCCCTCGCCTTCCCCGACGACGCCGGCATGATCCGCGTCGACGAGGAGTCGGGATTGGGCTTCTCGATCTCCACCGACGCGAACGGCCGCTACTGCCAGCTCGACCCGTACACGGGAGCGCAGCTGGCGCTGGCCGAGGCGTACCGCAACGTCGCCGTCACCGGCGCCACCCCCACGGCCATCACCGACTGCCTCAACTTCGGATCGCCCGAGAACCCCGAGGTCATGTGGCAGTTCGGGCAGACTGTCGACGGCCTGGCAGACGGATGCTACGAGCTGGGCACCCCGGTCACCGGCGGCAACGTCTCGTTCTACAACCAGACGGGCGACGTGCCGATCCACCCGACCCCGCTGGTCGGCGTGCTCGGCATCGTCGACGACGTCTCGCGCCGCATCCCGTCGGGCTGGCAGGACGCGGGCCAGAACATCTACCTGCTCGGCACCACGTCCACCGAGCTGAGCGGCTCGGCCTGGGCCGACGTCATCCACGGCCACCTGGGCGGTCGTCCGCCGGCCGTCGACCTCGCCGGTGAGAAGCGCCTCGCCGGTCTGATCGGCGCGGCACGCGACGAATGGCTGATCTCCTCGGCCCACGACCTGTCCGAGGGTGGCCTGGGGCAGGCCCTCGCCGAGGGCGTCATGCGCTTCGGCGTGGGCGCGCGCGTCTGGCTGACCGAGCTGATGGAGCGCGACGGCGTGGATGCCGCATCCGCACTGTTCTCGGAATCGACTGGCCGTGTCATCGTGACCGTCCCGCGCGAGGACGACGTGAAGTTCCGCGGGCTCTGCGAGGGCCGCGGATACCCGGTGCTGCGCATCGGCGTGACCGACACGGAGCCCGCGCTCGAGGTGCAGGACGTCTTCACCGTCACCGCGGCCGAGCTGCGCGAGACCTCGCGCGCGACGCTGCCGGCCGTGTTCGGGCCCACGGTCGCCGAGCCCGTGGCGTGACCGACATCATGGACACCGACGAGGACTACGGCGATCTCGGCGAACGCCGCAGCCGTCGCATCCGCCTCGTCGCGTGGGTGACGATCATCGCACTCATCGTCGGCGGCGGCGGCGCGACCGCGTTCACGTTGCTGTTCGGCTGAGACACAGCGCGGCGCGCGCCGCGCGGCCGCAGAACGACAACCGGAGGAGAGATCATGAAGGCATTGGTCATCGGAGCGACCGGCACGATCGGGGGCATCGTCGCGGGCGCACTCGAGAGCCGCGGGCACGAGGTCCTACGAGCTTCGCGCAGCAGCGAGCATGCCGTGGACGTCGCGGATCCGGAATCGATCGCCGGGCTGCTCGCCGAGACCGGTGAGGTCGACGCGGTCGTCGTCGCCGTCGGATCGGTCCCGTTCAAGCCCCTGGGCGAACTCTCCCGAGACGACTACGCCGGGGCGTTCACGTCGAAGACGCTCGCGCAGATCGACGTCGTGCGCCTCGCCCTCCCGCACCTGCGCGACGGCGGGTCGATCACGCTGACCAGCGGCGTGCTCGCCCGCGAGCCGATCGCCACCGGTGCGGCTGCGGCCATGGCCAACGGCGCCCTCGAATCGTTCGTGATCACCGCCGCCGCCGAGGCGCCCCGCGGCATCCGCATCAACGCCGTCTCACCCGACGTGCTCGCCAGCTCGCCGGCCTACCACGCCTCGTTCCCCGGCCACCGCCCGGTCACCGACGAGGAGATCGCCCACGCCTACGTGCGCTCGGTCGAAGGCATCGTCACCGGGCGCATCCTCACAGTCTGACGCGCGGCGCCCCCACCCCCCTGGGCCGACGGCACCCCGGGCCGATGTGGCGCAACACGCCGCATCGGCACGGGTGGATGCGACCATATGCGCCACATCGACGCTGCCGCCCGTGCCACGCGCGGCAGCGCCGCGGGTCACCCCGCGTCGGACTTGCGCCCACCCGCCTCGAGCTTGTCACCGGCGGGCAGCTCCTTGTGCCCGCCGAACTGCAGGCGCATCGCCGAGAGCACCTGGTTGGCGAACTGATCCTCGTCGCGCGATGCGAACCGTTCGAACAGCGATGCCGCCAGCACCGGCACCGGCACACCGACATCCACCGCCGCCTTGACGGTCCAGCGGCCCTCGCCGGAGTCCGACACCCGCCCCGCGAGTCCGTCCAGCGTGGGGTTCTCGTGCAGCGCGGTCGCGGTCAGATCCAGCAGCCACGACGAGATCACCGAGCCCCGCCGCCACAGCTCCGACACCTTGGACGTGTCGATCGGGAACTGGTAGAACTCGGGCTCCTCCAGCGGTGCGACCTCGGCCGAGTGCTCCGCCTCGCGCACCCCGGCGTCCGCGTTCTCCAGCAGGTTCAGCCCCTCGGCGAGCGCGGCCATGATCCCGTATTCGATGCCGTTGTGCACCATCTTCACGAAGTGCCCGGCACCCGACGGACCGCAGTGCAGATAGCCCTGCTCCTCGGGGGCCAGCTCACCGGTGCGCCCGGGGGTGCGCTCGATCTCGCCGACGCCCGGCGCGATGGTCTTCAGCAGCGGCTCGATGTGGGCGACCGCGGCATCCGACCCTCCGACCATCAGGCAGTACCCGCGCTCGAGGCCGAACACCCCGCCGCTGGTGCCGGCGTCCACGTACTCGATGCCCTTCTCGCGCATGGCCTTGGCGCGGCGCACGTCGTCGCGGTAGTTGGAGTTGCCGCCGTCGATGAGGATGTCGCCGGGCTCGAGCACCTCGGCGATCTGGTCGGCGACGGTCCCCGTCAGCGAGGCGGGCACCATCATCCACACGACACGCGGCGCCTGCAGCTTCGCGGCGAAGTCGGCCAGGTCGGACGCCCCGGTCGCGCCCTCCGAGGCCAGCTCGGCGACCGCCTCCTGGTTCACGTCGTAGGCGACGCATTCGTGCCCGTCGCGCATCAGGCGGCGCACGATGTTCGCGCCCATCCGTCCGAGTCCGATCATTCCCAGCTGCATGGTGTCTCCTCGCGTCGGTGGCCTCGTTCCATCGTCACGCACCGGCGGATGAGGGGCAAGGGAGGTCGCGGATGCCGACGTCTAGGGTGTGAGGATGAGTCCGATCAGTCGCGAGAGCCTCACCGCGCGAAGAGCGGATGCCGTCGCACGCGCCGAATCCGCGGCATCCGCCCTGGCCGGGCTCGTGCACGACCGGCGGGGCTCGAACGACGACGACGAGCACGACCCCGAGGGCGTGACGCTGTCGTCGGAGTGGTCGCGGCTCTCGGCGCTGGCGGACGCCGCTGCCGACGAGGTGCATCGGTTCGATGAGGCGCTGCACCGGTGGGATGCCGGCACCTACGGCAGCTGCGCGAGCTGCGGTCGGCCCATCCCGCCCGGCCGCCTGGAGGTGCGCCCGTTCGCCGAGCTGTGCGTGCCGTGCGCGGAGAAGGCCGGGCGCTGAACGGCTGCCCTACAACCGCCTCGCCGACGGCAGCGTTCACGACTGATGACGCGGGCACGCGAAGATGGAGCGATGAGCACACCGCTGCCACCCATCGTGATCATGGGCGTCTCGGCCGTCGGCAAGACGACGGTCGGCCTCGAGATCGCCCGCCAGTCGGGCGGGAGCTTCATCGACGCGGACGACCTGCACGGCGCGGCGAACGTCGCGAAGATGAGCGCCGGCATCCCGCTCGACGACGACGACAGGTGGCCCTGGCTCGACCGGGTGGGCGCCGCTCTCCTTCCCGGAACCGTCGTCGCCTGCTCGGCGCTCCGGCGCGTCTACCGCGACGCGCTGCGCCGGCGGGCGCCCGACGCGTTCTTCGTGCATCTGGATGCGGATGCCACGATACTGCTCGAGCGGGCGGCGGATCGCGAGGGGCACTTCATGCCGCCCGCACTGCTGGCCTCCCAGTTCGACACGCTGGAGCCCCTCCAGGGCGATGAGTCGGGGATCGTCGTCGACGTCGATGCGCTCGCGCCGAGCGCGATCGCGGAGCGCGCGCTCGACGGAGTCCGAGGGACCGGCTGAAACCGTCGCCCTCGGACGAATCACCGGCTCATCTCAGCCATTCGTCCCTGTGCCGTGCGATGAAGTCGTCGTCATTGAGCTCTGGGTAGGCTCTGCGCACGCGGGAGATCTCGTCGGCCTGGCCCGGCGACAGGGTCTCGCGGGGGTCGAGGCACCAGATGCCCTCGAGCAGACCCTGCTGCCGGAGCATCTCGTGAACCCCGGCGATGACACCGTGGAAGTCGTTGCCCGGATCGAAGACGGCCTGGTTCAGGTCCACGAGGTCGGCGCCTTGGCGCACCAGGCTCGCGCGGGCGTCCGCATCGCCCGCCGCGGCGCGCTGCGCGCGATCGAGCATGCCGACGGCGGCGCGTGTTCCCACCGCCCACTGCCCGAGCAGGCCGCCCACGAACCGCAGCGTGCGTGGCCCGTCCGGCGAATCGACATGGAACTCCGAGATCAGGTCGGAGACGATGGCGTCGTCGTTGCCGGTGTAGAGCGCGATCTCCGCGGCCCGGCCGGACTGGGCGACTCCGCGGACCAGCTCGAGGGTTCGGTAACGATCGAACGGTGCGGCCTTGACGGCGACCACCGAAGGGATCGAGGCGAACTCCCTCCAGAAGTCGCGGTCGAGCACCGGACCTCCGATCGCCGTCTGAAGGTAGAAGCCGATCACGGGGAGCACGTCCCCGACCGCCCGCGCGCGCTCGAGCAGCGCGGGGAGGTCGGCGCCGGGCACCCGCGGACTGACCAGCACGGCGTCGTACCCGAGGGAGCGCGCCAGCTCGGCCTCGGCGACGGCCTGCGCGGTGTCGCCGGCGACACCCGCGATGCGCACGACATCCGGGTCGCCGTGCGCATCCAGCTCCTCCGCGGCGAGCGCCAGCACCGGCTCGAAGAGCGCGTGCTGCGGCTCCCGGATCTCGAACTGGGTCGTGTGCACGCCGACCGCGACGCCGCCGGCCCCGGCAGCGAGGTAATACCGGGTGAGCGCGCGCTGGCGGCGCTCATCGAGCCGTCGTTCGGCGGTGAGAGCGAGCGGATGCGCCGGAATCACCGTGCCTCGCGCGAGGGTGCGCGCGGCCTGCGGGCGCAGCTGCGGGACGCCCATCAGAACTTCCCGTCCCGCACGGCCCACTTCGTGGGTTTGGCCGACATCGGCAGACCGGCGGCGAGCCACGCGGCCTGCAAGTTGATCAGGGTCTCAGCGCTGATCGCCGGGTAGCCGAACAGGGCCATGCAGCGTCGCGAGTCGTTCAGCAGCGCCGTCGGCTGCGGGTCGTCGATCAGCTCCACATCGCGGTCGAACAGCTCGCCGAATCGCTGCGCGAGCGATGCGACGCTGAGCGTCTCGGGTCCCGTGAGGTTCACGGTGAACACGTCGGCCGAGGCGTGCGAGAGGCTGCGCAGCACCACCTCGTTGGCGTAGCCCTGCCACACCACGTTCACGTTGGCTGTCGCCACCGACACCGGGTGGCCGGCGTGCACCGCGCTGGCGATGTCGGCGAGCACCCCGTAGCGGAGGTCGATGGCGTAGTTCAGCCGGACGATCGACACCCGGGTGCCGCGCTGCTGCGCTCCGAACTCGAACACCCGCTCCCGCCCCAGGCACGACTGGGCGTACTCGCCGATCGGCGACGGGGCGACGTCCTCGGAGGCGCCACCGGATGCCGGGGAGACGAACGGATAGACGTTGCCCGTCGACATCACGGCGATGGCGCTGTCGCGGTACCGGCGTGCGACGCGGTCGGGCAGGGCGGCGTTGACCTCCCACGCCCAGGACGGTGCGGTCGCGGCGCCGAACTTCGCACCGACCATGAAGACGACGTTCGGTGCGTCGGGAAGCTCGGAGAAGTCGTCGTTCTCGATCAGGTCGAACGGGATGACGTTCACGCCGGCGCTTTCCAGGCGCGTGCGCACCTCGGCATCGCCGAAGCGCGACACGGCGTGCACCGCGTCCTGCCGCCTCCCGGCGGCGTCGAGCGCACGGCGGGCGAGCATGGCCAGGGTCGGCCCCATCTTGCCGCCGGCTCCCAGGATCACCAGGTCGCCCGCCCCCTTCTCGAAGTCTTCGATCAGGCCGGCGCTCGGTGTCGCGAGCGCCTCTTCGAGCTCGGCCTCAGAGGTGAAGGGATTCATGGGTCTTCCGCGTCCTTTCCGGTCCGCCGGTCACGGGCCACATCGTCGTGGCTATTATGACACCCGGGTGGGATAATTGGTCAAGCCACCTGTTCCCGCAGGGAATGAATCGCCGGCGCCTTCCGCGTTCGACGAGTGTCAAAGCGCCGGCTCAGTAGGCTGGACGCGCCGGGACGGAGTCGAGGAAGGAGCCGGGCATGCCGGAGAGCCCCTCGATCGCGGCCCGCGTCGCCACGACACTGCGCGATGCCGGGCCGGCGACGATCACCGACCTCACGCGCTCCCTCGCCGTATCGCGCACGTCGGTGGAGAAGGCTCTGTCGATCCTCGAGACCTCGGGCATGATCGCCGGCGGTATCGCACCCGCCACCGGAGCCGGACGTCCAGCACGCCGATACGAGTTCGCTGCGGCCTCCGCCTCGGTCGTCGGCGTCGACATCGGAGCCGCGACCGTGCGCGTGCTCGTCTGCGACCTCGCCGGACGCGTCGTGCGCCACGAGACCCACCCGGGCATCACCGGTCAGACCGACGGAGCGGCGCAGCTCTCGGCCGTGATCGAGCACATCCGCGCCGCTCTCGACGGGCTTCCGCCCGCACGGGCGGTCGGCGCATCCCTGCCCGGCATCGTCGACGACGCGGGACGCGTGATCGCCTCCGTGGTCATCCCGGAGTGGTCGGGGATCGACATCGGCGCGCGTCTTCGCGACGCTCTCGGATGCCCCGTGTCGGTCGACAACGGCGTGCGCCTCGCGGCCGTCGCCGAGCATCATCTCGGAGCCGCGCAGCACGTCGACGACCTCCTCTACGTCTCCGTCGGCAACCGCATCGCGATGGGGCTCATCCTCGGCGGCGTCCCCCGCCGCGGCATCCACCACGCGGCCGGAGACATCGGCCGGCTCGCGTTCCGCGAATTGACCGATGCCACGGGCGAGCTGCGCTGGAGATCCGCCCCGAGCGGTGCCCAGGTGTTCTCCCGCGCGAGGGCCGGAGATGCGCAGGCCGTGGCCGAGCTGAGGACCTTCATCGACGAGCTGGCCCAGGGCATCGCCCTCCTGACGATGACCGTCGACCCGTCGATGATCGTCATCGGCGGAGGCCTCTCCGAGGCGCACGACGAGCTGATCTCTCCGCTGCGCAGCGCCCTCGACCGCAGCATCGGCATGCCGTTCCCGCTGTCGGTGACCGAGGCCCGCCTCGGCGCAGCCGCAGCAGCGCACGGCGCGCTGGTGCTGGCCTTCGACCGGCTGGGCCCGCACATCCACGCGGTCGCCGGCATGCCGGTGCCGCCGATCGAGCCACGCCCTCAGACGACCGCATCCCGGAAAGAGGATCCGACATGACCGATGACCTCGCCCGCCTTCACGCACTGCTCGCCGAGGGCACCCCGCTGAACTGGGTGCTCACGGGCGACTCGATCACGCACGGGCTCATCCACACCCAGGGAGCGCGCACCTATGCCGAGCACCTGCACGAACTCATTCGCGGCGACATGGCCCGCGTGCAGGACGTGCTGGTCGACACCGCGATCAGCGGCTGGCGGGTCGCCCAGCTGCTGAAGGACTTCGACCGCCGCGTCGCCACCTGGCGCCCGCACATCGTGACCCTGATGATCGGCACGAACGACTGCTCGACGGCGGGCGCGTTCCCCACGATCGAACCGGCCGCGTTCGGGGCATCCGTGACCGACTTCGTGCGCCGCGTGCGCGAGATCGGTGCGATCCCCGTGCTGCAGACGCAGCCGACCATCGACGTGCTGAACGCCCCCGAGCGGGCCCGCATCGCCGAGTTCGCGCAGGCCGTGCGCGATGTCGCAGAGGCCGAGAGGACCCTTCTCGTCGACCAGTTCGCGCGCTTCGGCGAGCTGGGCGCCGGGCGCCCGGGCGGCATGGCCTGGGGACTGCTCAACGATCCCTTCCACCCCGGTGCCGCCGGTCACGCGGTGCTCGCCCTGGGCGTCGCCGAGACGCTGGGCCTGCAGCCCGAATCCGAGCGCGACCGGGTTCTTCCCCACCTGCGCGCGCAGGTTCAGCTCGGTCGCTGACCCCCGCGGCATCGGCCGCGCGGATGCGGCCCGTCAGAGCAGGCCGGCCTCGCGGGCGACATGGATCGCGCGCGACCGGCTGTCGACGCCCAGCTTGGTGAAGATGTGGGCGAGATGGCTCTTCACCGTCGCCTCGGTCACGAACAGCGCGCGGGCGATCTCGCGGTTCGCCGCGCCGGTCGCGAGCAGTCGGAGCACCTCCGCCTCACGGTCGGTCAGCCGCGGCAGCGGACTGCGCAGGCCCTCCAGCAGCCGGGCGGCCAGTTCCGGGGCGAGCACCAGCTCGCCCCGCGCTGCCCGGCGGATGCCCTCGACGATCCTCTCCGGGGCCACCTCCTTGAGCAGGTAGCCCGACGCGCCCGCCTCGACGGCGCCGCGGATCTCGGCGTCTCGGTCGAAGGTCGTGAGGATGAGCACCGCGGGTGGGGGATCGAGGGCGCGCAGCGCCGCCGTGGTGCGGATGCCGTCCATCCCCTCACCCAGGCGCAGGTCGCAGAGCACGACGTCGGGATGCCGTTCCCCGGCCAGCACGATCGCCTCCTCGCCGGTCGCCGCCTCGCCGACGACCTGCACGTCGTCAGCGTCGAGCACGGCTCGCAGTCCGCTGCGGACGACGGGATGATCGTCGACGATCAGAACGGTGACGCTCATCGCTTCTCCTCTCCGATCGGATCGGCGTCGCCCGGCCGGGCGTTCCGCGGCCGACCGTCTCCCGGCCGAATGGGGACGTGGACCGAGATGGCCGTCCCCTCACCCGGCGCGCTCTCGACATCGAGTCCGCCGCCGAGCTCGCGCAGCCGCGCACGCATGAAGCGCAACCCGTGGCTGCCCGGCCAGGCGCGGCCACCGCGCTCCCACGCGCCGGCGTCGAAGCCGTGGCCGTCGTCGATGATGTCCAGCCGCACGAGCCGGTCGTCGTCGATCAGGCTCATCACCACGCGATCGGCGTCCGCATGCAGGCGCACGTTGGCCAGGGCCGACTGCGCGGTGCGCAGCAGGGCCACCTCGACCTCGGTGGTCAGCAGCGGAAGCGAGTCGTCGACATGCAGCTCCACCTGCAGCCCGGCCTCATCGCGGGCGCGGTCGAGCATGCGGCGGAGCGCGGCAGCCAGTGCATCCTCCTCCAGCTCGGCCGGGACCAGCGCGGCGACGATGCGGCGCACATCGGCGAGGCTGTCGCCGGCGAGCGCCTCGACCTGCGTGAGGGCGCGCGCGGCTTCGGCATCCGCGCTGCGTCCCGCTCCGGCGTGGGCGAGCAGACGGATGGAGGAGAGCGCCTGCGCGATGGTGTCGTGGATGTCGCGTGAGATGCGCATGCGCTCGGCGGCGGCGCCGGACCGGCGCTGCGCGAGCGCGAGCTCGTCCTGCAGCTCGGCCATCTCCTGCTGGGCCCTGGTGAGCGAGTCGACCAGTCGCTCGCGCTCGGCCGCGTCGCGCAGCAGCTGCAGGTACCCGCGGGAGATCCCGTAGGCGAACACCCCGCCGATGAGAGGCCCGAACACGTTCGCGTAGCTCGTGGCGCCGTGATGCAGGATCGGCGCGACGACCACGACGGCGAGCACCACGGCCGAGAAGAGCAGTCCCCACGGCACGGGGAGCAGATGGCCGGCGAGAAGCCAGAGCAGGAAGGCGACCCAGACGAACTCGGCCGACACCGCCACCGCGCCGAACCAGATCGCCGCGAAGCCGACCAGCCACCAGCTGGCCCATCGCCGCGAGCCGGTCCTCGACAGGAGCGCGCCTGCCGAATGCCAGGCGAGCACGGCGATTCCCGCGATGAGCGCCGCGACGACCGGTGTGCCGTCGCCGAGCGCGCGGATCACTCCGATCGCGCTGAGCACCCCGGCGATGACGTGCTGCCCCGTCTCCATGGCCCGCACGACGGGAAGGGACCGTTGCGGGCCCTGCCGGTCAGCGCGCGTCAGCGGCGCGTTCACGACGTTCATGCGTCCATTCTCCCCGCCGCGCTCGCACCCTGCCCGGCCACCAGATGGGGTCGCCCAGGAGGGCGAAGATCGCCGGCACGATCACGGTGCGCACGACGAGAGTGTCGACGAGCACTCCCACCCCCACGATCAGCCCGAGCTGCCCGAGCGTGACCAGGGGGAGCACACCGAGCGCCGCGAAGACGGCGGCCAGCACGATGCCGGCACTGGTGATCACACCCCCGGTGTGCGCGATCGCCTCGACCATGCCGTCCCGCGTACCCCGGGTGCCCGCCTCGGCCCGTGCGCGGTGCACGAGGAAGATCGTGTAGTCGATTCCCAGCGCCACCAGGAAGAGGAAGGCGAGCAGCGGCACCTGCAGATCGAGGGCGTGCTGGCCGAGCAGCATCCGGCTCAGCCACGCTCCCGCGCCGATCGCGGCGACCGCGCTGGCGAGGTTGACGAGCAGCAGCAGCACCGGCGCCACGATCGAGCGCAGCAGCGCGAGCAGCACGAGCAGGCTGACGGCGAGCACCAGCGGTGCGATGAGCAGCAGGTCGCGCTGGTTCCCCTCGCGCGCGTCGAGGTCGGTCGCGACCGCGCCGCCGACCACGGCGTCCGCATCCGGCACGGCGTGCACGACATCACGCAGCGCGGCGATCTGCTCGAGGCTTGCCGGTGTGCTCGGCGCGTACTCGCTGGTGACCATGATCTTCGTCAACGCCCCGTCGGCGCTCTCGCCGACGGGGTGGGCGCGCACCACCCCCTCGAGGTCCGCTGCGGCGGAGACGACGTCCTCGGCCTGCGCGCTGCGGGAGACGATGAGAATCGGCTGCGCTTCGCCCGCGGGGAAGTGCGCGGAGAGCGTCTGCAGCCCCGCGGCGGACTCGGACGGCACGCGGAACTTCTCCAGCTGATCCAGGCCGACGGAGGTGCCGAGCAGGCCGGCCGTCATGACGACCAGCAGGGCGGCGCCGGCGAGCAGGCTCGCCACCGGCCGACGGGCGACCGCCGAGGCGATGCGACGCCAGCCGCGCCCATGCCGGCGCGCATCGCCGGGGCGCGGCACGAACGGCCAGAACACCGCACGACCGCAGACGGCCAGCACCGGCGGCAGCAGGAACAGCACGGATGCCAGGGAGATCAGCAGTCCGATGGCCGAGGAGACGCCCAGGCCGTGCGTACCCGGGATCACCGCGAGCACCAGGGTGAGCAGGGCGAGTACGACCGTGGCGTTCGAGGCGACGATCGCCGGGGCGGTCGCGCGCCAGGCCGTGCTCAGCGCGCGGCGATGGTCGTCGGCGGCCTGCAGCTCCTCGCGATACCGCGAGATCAGCAGCAGCGCGTAGTTCGTGCCGGCGCCGAACACCAGCACGCTGATGATGCCCGCGTCGAACTGCAGTCCCCACAGCGCCCCCGCCGCCGCGGTCATCCTCCCCGCCAGGCCGTCGGCGAGCGCGACCACGACCAGCGGGATCAGCCACAGCACCGGCGAGCGGTAGGTGATGATCAGCAGCACGGCGACGATGAGGATCGTCACGAGCAGCAGCGTGAAGTCGGCCCCCTCGAAGGACGAGGCGACATCGGCGGCGAACGCCGGTCCGCCGGTCACCTGCATGCTCATCTCGGCGGGCACGTGCCCGGCGAGATCCGTGCGCAGCTCGTCGATCACCTCGGCCGTCGCCGCGTTGGTCCCGCCTGTCCTGATCGGCGTGACGAGCACGGCCGCTTCGCCGTCTTCGCTGGCCAGCGGGCCGGTGGCGTCGGCGTCCGCATGCCCGTCGAGCAGGGGAAGCAGCGCGGTCAGCTCGTCGAGCTGGCCCTTCGTCAGCGCCGCGCCGTCGTCACGCGAGGCCACCACGAGCACGGACTGGCGATCGGCGTTCGGGAACTTCGCCAGCAGCTCGCCGGCGCGGGTCGACTCCGCCCCCGCGGGCGCCTGGGCACTGCCCTCGGGCGCCTTCGCCGCCCCGAACACGCCGAACAGGATCACCAGGATCAGGACGACGAGGCCGAGCGAGATCCAGGCCCCTCGACGGGAGGTCAATCGGTCGGAGAGGGGACGCCGCATGCGGATTTCTGCCATGACATCCACTCCACCGGACGCCGAGATCCGCGTCATCGCGAAGGGGAGTGAACCCGGCGTCAGCCGAAAGGATGAGACGGTGGGGTCCACGCACTCGAATCGGAGCCGACGGTGGGGCGCACGCTGATTAGGCTGGGCACATCATGAATGACTTCTGGCCGTGGATCGGCGAGCACTGGTGGCTCGGGTTCGTCGCGTTCGGAATGCTCAGCGGGATCGCGGGCGGGATCTCGAAGTCGTGGGAGCGCTCCGCCAGACGCCGCCATGAGCGCCGTCTGGAGACCCTGCGGCTGAAGACCCAGCTCAAGACCGCCGAGCTCGAGGCGCGAGCAGGCGGCGGACGCAGAGGCGCCGCCGCCGTTCCGGCCGCGCAGCCGGCATCCGTCTCGCCGCACGACCTGCTCGAGCGGCTGTTCAAGGACCACGACGAGATCACCGCGCGCTGGCTCGACTACGAGCTCGACGTCGCCAAGCTCATCGCGTTCCCGGCCATGAGCGACGGCCGTCAGCCGCTCACCGCGGCGTTCCTGCGCGCCAAGCGCACCGCGGATGCGCTGCGGCCGGCATCGGCGGATGCGAAGGTCGGCGAGCAGCAGGTCTCGGAGTATCTCGACGCCGTCGGCGCCTACGCCGTGGCGTTCGAGGTCGCCGAGCGCGACGCCCGCCGCCTGCGCGACTCGTCGTTCTCGGAAGAGGAGCGCAAGCGCCTCGATCGCGCGCAGCACATGCTCAAGGTCGCCCTCGACGAGTCGGCCACGCAGGCCGAGCGGCAGGTCGCCTACAAGCGCGTGCGCGACGAGCTCGACGGCCTGATCGTGCTCTCGGACGACGCGGTGCAGGTGCTCGAGAAGCAGGTGGCCGGCGAGCTGTCCGCCTCCCCCGACCCTGACGTGCCCTGACCTGCACGCCGAGACCCCGTCGTGCCCCCTTCTGCAGGCGCGTGCCAGGCGGGGTCTCGGCGGCAGAGGGGGGTCTCGGCACGGAAGGAGAGACGTAGGCTCGGGACATGGACGACACACCGCGGATCGGGATCGTCGGCGCGGGCGGGATCGCCCCGCCGCACATCGAGGGCTGGCTGGCGCTCGGCGCCGAGGTCGCCATCCTGAGACGAACGGGTGCGGATGCCCTGGCCGCGCGCCACGGCATCCGCGTCGTCGACTCGCTCGACGAGCTCATCGAGATGTCGGGGATCGTCGACATCGTCAGCCCCACGCCCACGCATCCCGACATCGCGCTCGCCGCATTCGCCCGCGGCAGGCATGTGGTCTGCGAGAAGCCCCTCGCCGTGACGGCCGCAGACGCGCAGCTGGTGGCGGATGCCGCAGCCGCCGCCGGCGTGCGTCTGTTCCCCGCGCACGTGGTGCGCTACTTCGAGGGGTACCACCGGCTGCACGAGCAGCGGGCGAGCGTCGGCGACCCCCTGGAGCTGACCTTTCGGCGCACGGTCGAGGCTCCCGCCGTGGCATGGTTCTACGCGGAGGATGCCGGCGGCGGCCTCATCCGAGACCTGATGATCCACGACCTCGACCAGGCGCTGTGGCTGGCCGGGCCCGTGCGCGAGGTCTCGGCGACGCAGGATCCGCCCGCGGTCGCCGGCGCGGTCGAGCCGCCGGTCTCGGCGCACGTCTCGCTGACGCACACGAACGGCGCCATCAGCCACGTGCGCGCGGACTGGTCCGACCCCGGCACCCCCTTCCGCTCCACGGCATCCATCGTCGGCGCGGGCGGCGAGCTGTCGGTCGACACCGATGAGGTCGTGGGCGCCGGCGAGGCCGGGCTGCCCTCGGCATCCGCCGTCGATCCGTACCGCACGCAGCTGGCCGACTTCCTCGACGCGATCCGCACCGGCCGCGATGCCCGGGTGACGCCGGCAGACGGCGTGGCCGCCGTCCTGCTGGTGGATGCCGCGTACGCGTCGCTCGCCTCGGGCCATCCCGTGCTGCTCTGACGTCGGGCGGGGCGGGTCACCGGCCGATCGGAGGCACGACGACGCGGCGCCGGTCGCGCACCCAGACGGCGCCGGATGCCCGATGCTCGGCGCGCGTCGCGAACCGGTACCGATACGAGACGACGCGCACCCAGGTCGGCCGTGCACCCTCGAACGGGTCGCGGCGCAGCATCCGCAGCACCGGCGGATCGGCGTCGAGCAGCCGCACCAGGAATACGGCGAACCAGTCCTCCAGCGAACGACCGAGGGGCAGGAACCACATCAGCCAGTCCAGTCGCAGGTGGTAGGGCGCGAACTGGCGCGGCAGCCGGCGCACGTCGCCAGGCTTGCCCTTGAACTCGTACTCGCGCCACCGGGCGGCATCCGGATCGGCGTCCGACGTGCCCTCCACGATGAACTCGATGCGCTCCTTCGTGACCGTGCCGAAGGCGCCGTAGGCGTTCGCGAGCTGCCAGCGGTTGAAGCTCGCGTTCATCAGCTGCCGACGCGCGAAGAGGTTGCGCAGAGCGGGCCCGCTGAGCACGACGTACAGGATTCCGATGGCCGAGGTCACGACGATCCAGGACAGCGGGATGCCCGCCTGCCGGCCGGCGTCGCCCGTGCCCGGCAGGCCCAGCGCCGAGAACGCGAGCACGACCGTCGCCCAGTTCAACCAGGCGAAGTTGCCCGTCACGACCAGCCACAGCTGGGTGAGGATCACGATCACGGCGGCGACCGCGCCGACCACGATCGGCCAGGACCCCGCCACGAAACCGGGCGCCCACGGGCGCAGCAGCGTGAGCAGCGGGACGAAGAGCAGGAAGGGCACGATCAGCTGAGCGACGTGGTTTCCGAGCACCTCCACCCGGTGGAACCATGTCGGCAGCAGATGCGCCTGCCGGCTGAGCGGTCCGGGCATCGGCTGCGTCTCGTGGTGGTACATCAGCGCCGTGAGGTCGCGCCATTCCCGTCCGCCGCGGATCTTGATCATCCCGGCGCCGAACTCGAGGCGGAACAGCAGCCACCAGAACAGCACGATCACGACGGTGGGCGGCGGCTGGTCGCCCGACCCGAGGAATGCCGCGAGGAACCCCGCCTCGAGCAGCAGCATCTCCCAGCCGAAGCCGTAGAAGGTCTGCCCGATGCTCGAGATCGACATGTACCCGCCCCACAGCAGCAGGAAGCACACCATCGGCACCCACGGCGGCGCCAGCTGCGGGAGGCCCGCGACGAGCAGCGCCGCGACGAGCATGCCCGCCCAGCACAGGGCCGCCAGGCGCCGATCCGTGTAGCGGATGCGCGTGAAGAGGGTGGGGCGCAGCATCCGCCTTCGAGCCTTCGACGCCGCGACCCAGGCCAGCAGGTCCGGCGCGGGCAGCAGGCCGCGCTCGCCGAGCAGCGGACGGAACTGGTTCAGGCTCGACAGGAACGCGACCAGGTACAGCGCCGCGATGCCCCGCTGCAGGACCTCGCGGGCGAAGCCGAAGTCGATGGCGGCGAACCCGTCCATGACGACAGGCTAGGCCCTGCCGCCGGGGAGGGGAGGGTGGTTGACAGCGGGGCGGTCGCCACGACACGGGTCGGGCCCCCTCCGGTCGTCCAGAGGGGCCCCGACGAGTGAGGAGAAGGGTTACTTCTGCAGCCAGTCGATCTGGTCGCCGTACTCCTCGATCCAGGCGTCGACGGCCTCAGCCGACTTGTCCTTGTACTCGTCCGACGTGACGAGGCCCTCGAGGGCACCGTACTGCTCGTCGTCCAGCGTGATCTTCGAGATCCACTCGGCCGCTTCGGCGTTCTCGTCGCTGAAGCCCTTGGTGCCCAGGAAGTGCAGGCCCTCCGGCTCGCCCATGGCGCCCTTCGGGTCCTCCAGGTCCTTCACCGGGTAGGCGTCGTTGGCCCAGAAGGGACGCCACAGCGTGACGACGATGTCCTCTTCCTTCTTCGTGGCCTTCTCGAGCTCGGTGAGCATCGCCGCCGTCGACGACGTGACGAGCTCGTACTCGCCGCCCAAGCCGTACTCGGGCAGCATGTGCTCCTGCGTCTGCTTGGTGAGACCGGCGCCCGGCTCGATGCCGAAGATCTTGCCGTCGAACATGTCGGCCTTGCCCTTGAGGTCTTCGATCGAGTCGATGTCGGTGTACTCGGGCACCGCGATCGTGAGCTTGGCGTTGTCGTAGTACTTTCCGAGGTCCTCGATGTCGTCGCCGAACTTGTCCATGTACGACTTGTGGGTGAGCTCGGGCCAGGCCGACGGATAGATGTCGACGTCGCCCTTGGCGAGGCCGGTGTAGAGCGGGCCCGCCTCGGTGAGAGTGTTCATCTCGACCGTGTAGCCCAGCTTCTCCAGCTGGTCCTCCAGCAGGTACGCGGTGCTCAGTCCGTCGGTCCAGCCGGGGAGGAAGCCGAGCGTGATCGTGCCCTTGGCGTCGCCGCCGTCGGCGGGCTTGTCGCCCGGGGTGTCCGAGTCGCCGCTCGCGCAGCCGGCCAGGGCCACGGAGGCGATGGCGGTCATCGCGAGGATGCTGGTGAGGTGACGCTTCTTCATGTGTATTGCCTTTCGTGATGCATGACTCGTGCGTTATGTATGGGATTCGGTGCGGGTGAAGCTAGGGTGATGCGATCGGAGCGCGACGCGGACCCGCCGTGACGAGTTCCGTCGCTTCAGCGGATGCTGCGGAAGCGGCGCCCGCGGCCTGACGGCGACGGTCCTGCCGACGGCGCTCGAGCAGGCCGAGCAGCGACGACGGCGAGGGCTGCGCGAGGGCTGCGGTGCAGCGGTCGAGGAAGACGGCGATGAGCACGATGCCGAGGCCCGCCTCGACGCCCATCGGGATGTCCATCGACGAGATGCCCTGCACGACGAGCTTTCCGAGCCCGTCGGCGCCGGCCATACCGGCGATCACGGCCATCGACAGAGCCAGCATGATCAGCTGGTTGATGCCCGCCATGATGGTGGGCAGCGCCAGCGGCAGCTGCACGCCGCGCAGGATCTGACCCGGGGTCGCGCCGAAGGCGTGTCCGGCCTCGACCGTCTCGCTGTCCACTCCGCGGATGCCGAGCTCGGTCAGTCGCACGCCCGGGGGCAGCGCGAAGATGACGGTCGCGACGACGCCGGGGACCACGCCGATGCCGAAGAACATGATCGCGGGGATCAGGTAGACGAACGCCGGCATGGTCTGCATGAAGTCGAGCACCGGCTTGAGCGTCGCACGCACCCGGTCGTTGCGTGCCGACCAGATGCCCAGCGGCACGGCGATCAGCACGGCGATGACCGCGGCGACGATGACCAGCGCCATCGTCTGCATGGCGGGCGTCCACAGATCGAGCGCCAGGATGAACACGAACGACAGGATCGTGCCCACCGCCAGCTTCCAGGAGCGCAGCAGCCAGGCGATCAGGGCGAAGACGGCGATCGTGACCGGGAACGGCGTCTCGATCAGTGCCGCCGACAGCCCGTCGACGAGCGCGCCGATCACAGTGGAGACGAAGGTGAACAGACCCTCCAGGTTGTCGAGCAGCCAGTTCAGGCCGGTCTCGACCCAGTCTCCGAGCGGAATACGGAATCCATCCATCAATGCGCCTCCTCTGCGGAGTCGGTCGACGGGGTGACGACGGCGGATGCGGACGATGCGGTCTCGACCGCATCCTGCGCCTCAGCCAGCACCTCGTCGATAACGGCCTGCGGCATCGGGTTCAGCGGCAGGGTGAGCTCGCCGGTCGCCCCGGGCCCGGGGCCCAGCGCGGCGAGCAGGGTGACACGCGGGATGACACCGGTGAGGCGCCCCTCGGCATCCGTCACGGCGAGCGGCAGCGGCGACTCGACCGAGGGGATGAACAGGTTCATCAGCACCTCGTCCTCGTTCACCGCCTGCGGCACGGGCTTGAGGATCGACACCAGCGACGTCTCCCCCTTGCGCACGAGCTTGACAGCGTCGCGATCGGTGACGATGCCGATCAGCTGACGATCGCGGCCGACCACGTAGGTCGCCGACATGTAGGCATCCCGCATCTGACGCAGCGCCGTGCGCGGCCCCGCCGTGTCCGCGACGACGGGGCGCGGGCGCTCCATGACGTTCGCGGCGGTGAGCACGCGGGCGCGGTCGACGTCCTGCACGAACTGCTCGACGTAGTCGTTGGCGGGATCGGTGAGGATGTCCTCGGGCGTGCCGATCTGCACGATGCGTCCGTCGCGCATCACGGCGATGCGGTCGCCGAGGAACATGGCCTCGTTGAGGTCGTGCGTGATGAACACGATGGTCTTCTGCAGCTTTGCCTGCAGTTCGACGAGCTGCTCCTGCATCTCACGGCGGATCAGCGGGTCCAGAGCACTGAACGCCTCGTCCATCAGCAGGACGTCGGTGTCGGCGGCGAGCGCTCGGGCGATGCCGACGCGCTGCTGCATGCCGCCCGAGAGCTCGCTGGGCAGCTTGTCGCCCCAGCCCTCCAGGCCCACCAGCGCGAGGATCTCCTCGGCCTTCTTCAGCCGCTCGGCCTTGGCGACGCCCTTCAGCTCGAGCGGGTACGCGACATTGGCCGCGACCGTGCGGTGCGGCAGCAGTGCGAAGTGCTGGAAGACCATCGACACGCGGTCGCGGCGGATCTCGCGCAGCGCGGCGGGCGGCGCCTTGGCGATGTCGTCGCCTCCGATGATCACCTCGCCGTCGGTGATGTCGTGCAGGCCGTTGAGCATGCGGATGATGGTGGATTTGCCGGATCCGGACAGGCCCATGATCACGAAGATCTCTCCGCGGTTCACGGTGAAGCTCGCGTCGATCACGGCGGCGGTGCCGGCATCCAGCACATCGGTGCGGGTCTCACCGGACTTCAGGCGCTTGACCGCCTGCTGCGGATTTCGGCCGAAGATCTTATAAAGATGGCGCGCTTCGAGAGCGATATCAGACACGTTTCCCCCGGCGGGCTCACCTGTCTCCAGGGTTTCGGTGAGCCTGCTTCGGTAACGCCCGGGTGATGCTCCCGGCCGTTTCGACATCATGCTGTGGCGGCGCGGACGGGTGATATCGGATCTCCCGCGATAGAGCAACGACCGTACGCCCGCGCCTCTTCGTATACAGCTCGGGTCGAAAGAAGGACGCGGTCGCGGACTGGTCTTGTGGCCCCTCGACCACCTGTCCACGCTAACGAATGGCTGATCCGGAGGCAAATCCCGCTCTCGGTTTCACGCTCTCACCGGGGGTTAAGGAACCGGCCGGAAGTTGACCGTTGGCAACTTCCAGACCGGTTTCGGGGCTCAGGCGCGACGGATGCTGCGCGTCACCGTGAACTTCGGCGTGCGCGCGACCTGCTCGGTGGCGCCGACGTCGCGGCTCAGCGCGCGGCGATGGTCGAGGTGCGAATTGAACACCGTCCACACCTCGCCGCCCGGCCTGAGCAGTCGTGCGGCCGCCCGGATGAGCCGTCGCCCGGCACCCTCGTGCACACCCGCGCCGAGGTGGAAGGGCGGATTCAGAAGGACGAGGTCCGCCGATCCGTCCGGCAACTGCGACCCCGAGTCGTCGAGCGTCACCTCGACGCGGCCGGCGAGGCCGTTGGCGGCCATCGTGGCCTGCGCTGAGCGGACCGCGGCGGCGGAGCGGTCGGTCGCCACGACCGTCGCATCGGGATTGCGCAGCGCGAACGATGCGGCGAGGGCGCCGGTGCCGCATCCGAGATCGACCACGCGCGGGGCGGCGACCGGCAGCGACAGGCCGCGCATCGCGTCGAGCAGCGCGCGGGTGCCGATGTCGAGCCGCGAGCCGGCGAAGGCGCCGCCGAAAGCGCACAGCGTGAGGCCGTCATGTGTCTGCCGCACCGGGAACGGCGGCTCGTGCGGTACCGGCCGGGCGCCGGATGCCACGATGAGCCGCGATTTCCGCTCGCCGCGCTGCGGCTGCACCTGCGCGAAGGACCGGGCGAGCACCTCGTTCTGCGCCGGGCTCATGTGCTTCACCCGTCCCCCCGCGACCAGCACGACATCCGGCGCCGCCCATCGGGCGATCGCATCCGCGACCTCTTCGAGCTCGGCCAGAGCCTTGGGCAGCTGCAGCAGCACGAGGCGTGCGCCGGCCAGCAGGTCGCGATCGAGCTCGTGCGCCGCCCAGCCGCTCAGGCCGAGCGCGGCGGCGTTGTTCGCCAGCGCCCCTCGCCCGGTGACCAGGTCCTGGTGCACACGGATGCCAGCGATCCCGGCATCCGCGAGGGCCAGCGTGATCGCACCGTACCCGTCTCCGATCACCGCGATCTCACCGTCAGGGGCGCCCGCCGCGAGCGCGTGCCGGACGAGAAGCTCATCGGTGGTATCCCAGGCCTGCAGGTTCGCGGCCTCCACGTCGGGGAACCGCCGCAGGCGGTGGTAGTCGAAGCCGGTCACCCGCTCACCCTACGTGAGGCGATCGGGAGCCGGCGCCCACCCGGCGGGTCGTCGGCGCCCTGGCTCTGCACGGCACCCTCCGCCCGAGCCGCGCCCCTGTCCGGGTCGCACTTGGTCCCGCTCTGCGCGCCGCGCCGCTGTCCAGGTCGCACTTGGTCCCGCTCTGCGGCGCGCATTCCGGGACGAACTGCGACCCGGGCGCGGAGCAGCGCCGCTATCCGGGACGAACTGCGACCCGGGCGCGAGAGCACGAGACGCCTCAGGCCCTCTCGGGGCGATCCACCGCCCGACGAGGCTCAGATCGTCTCGTCGCCGGCGACGATGTCGATCTCCCACAGCCGGGAATCCGGCGAGGTGGGATCGTGGGCGGCCTCGGCCTCACCGATCGTGCGACTCAGCACCGTGTGCAGCGCCGTGAACTCCTGCTCGGTCAGCCGGAGGTGGTGCACGGAGAGCGTGCCGTGGATGCCGATACCGCGATCGCGCCCGCTCATCGCCTCGATCGAGTAGGCAACGATGCGGCGGACGAGCTTGTCGTGGTCTTCGGCGAGCGCGGCGATCACGACGTTGCCGAGCGCCTCGTCGGCCACGGGGTCGTCGGGGGTGCCGACGCTCAGGGCCTCGCGGATGGGCGTCCAGACCCGGTCTCTGCCGTCCCGCGCCTTCTCCGGCGCCTCGACGATCAGGCCGGCGTCGGCCATCACCCGCAGGTGGAAACTGATCTTGTTGGCGGGTTCGCCGAGCTCTTCGGCGATGTCCGCCGCCCGGATGAACTCCCGCCGGGCGAACACCCGCATCATGTCGCGGCGGAGCGGGTTGGCGAACGCCTTGAGCATGGCGGTCGTCATCGTCCGCTGGGGAGGGTCGTCCTGCTCAGGCATAACCGAATCATATCCAGAATTAGTTGCGCGATTTAACTTGCGCAACTTTGGTTGCGAGCCTAGATTGATCCGCATGACCTCGTTGTGGCGCAATCTGCAGTACGTCACCTGGCTCGTGAGCGACACGAGCAAGGGCCTGGCGGCCACGCTGTTCGGCTTCGCCATTCCCCTGATCGCGCTGTTCGTCACGAACGACCCGGCGCAGGCGGGAATCATCGGCGGCGTGGGCGTCGCGCTGCGCGTCACCCTCACCCTGGTCGGCGGTGTGCTCGCCGACCGGCATCGGCGCATCACGCTCATGCTGCTCGGCGCGGTCATCGGCGTCGTGCTCGCCGGCGCCTTCACCCTGCTCGCCGCCGGCGACGCACTGACCTTCGGCAGCCTGCTGGTGATCGACGCCCTGCTCGCCGTCCGCACCGGCCTTTTCGACACAGCCGGCGAGGCCGCGCTGAAGGACATCGTCTCCGCCGACACCATGGGCCGCGCGATGGCGGCGAACCAGGCCCGGGATGCCGCGATGCTGCTCGTCGGCGGCCCGCTGGGCGGGGCTCTGCTCGTCGTCGGCGGCTGGCTCGTCGGCGCCGTGATGGCGCTCTGCCACCTGCTGTCGGCCGTGACGGCCTGGCTGATCCCGCGGCTGCCCGGCGCCGCCGCGCGCAGCGATGCGCCCGGCGCCGGTGCGGATGCCGTTGCCGGTGCGGATGCGGATGCCGGCGTCGCACCCTCCGGCAGCCCGCCGGCCACGGATGCCGCGGTCCGCGCCACGAGGCCGAACGCCCTCCGCGAGGTGCGGGAGGGGTTCGCGTGGCTGTTCTCGCGACCCGACCTCCGCGGCGTGCTGCTGATCCTGACGATCATCAACCTCGGCATCAACACCGTGATGACCACGATCGTCTACTCGCTGCAGCAGGACGGACACTCCCCGGCGGTGATCGGCTGGATGAGCGCCGGGATGGGCGTGACCATGCTCGCCGGCGCCCTGCTCGCCTCTCCGATCGTCAGCCGTGTCGGCGCCGGATCGCTCATGATGATCGGCCTGGTGGCCCTCGCGCTGGGCTCGGCCGCGACCGTGTTCGTGCGCGATCCGCTGTGGATCGTACTCGTGATGACCCTGCCGAACCTGATGCTGGCTCCGGTGAATGCCGCGATGGGCGGTTACTTCATGGTGGCCACCCCGAGCGCCCTGATGGGACGGGCATCGAGCGCGTCGGGCGTGTTCGGCATGGGGGCGATGCCGCTCGCACCGCTCATCGCGGGCTTCGGGCTGAGCTGGCTCGACCGCAGCGGCACCATCCTGATCGGCGTCGGACTCTGCGCGATCGCGGCCCTTCTCGCTGTGACCAGCCGCCACCTGCGTCTGCTCCCCGCCGAAGCCGGATGGGCCGCGCACGCCCGGCGGTTCGAGCACGTGCCGCTCCCGGCATCCGTCTCCTGAGCGCACCATGCGCGAGACTTGACCCGCACTTGACCCTGACACGGTGTCAGACGGGAGAACGGAACCATGCTGTCCATCGGAGCGTTCGCGCAGATCGGCCAGGTGACCCACCGCATGCTTCGGCACTGGGACACCGCCGGCCTGCTCGTGCCCGCGCACGTGGACGAGTTCAACGGATACCGCTCCTACGACCCCTCGCAGCTGGAACGGCTGCACCGGATCGTCGCGCTGCGCCAGCTGGGCTTCGGGCTGGAGCACGTCGGCACCATCCTCGATGAGGGGATCGACGCCGACCGCATCGCCGAGATGCTGCGCTCCCGCCGGGCCGAGGTCGAGCGCGAGCACCGGATCGCGGCCGAGCGACTCGTCGACGTCGAGAGGCGCCTCCACCTCATCGAAAGCGAGAATCGCATGTCATCCGCCGAGTTCGTCGAGAAGTCCCTGCCCGCCGTGCGCCTCGCGGCCCGCACGGCCACCGTCCCCGTGGAGGAGATCGGGCTGCACGTCGGGCCGATGTTCGACGCCGTCGAGGCCGCCCTTCCCGATGCGTGCGGGCTGCTCGACATCCCCATCGCCGAGTACCTTCTCACCGACGACGGGATGCACCTGACGGTCGGCTACGCATACGCCGGTGAGCCGATCGACGGCGTCGAGATCGTGGAGCTGCCGGCCGTGGAGAGCTCGGTGTGCGGCATCCACCTCGGCGCGATGTCGGGCATCCGCGACACCTGGCATGCGCTGCACGCCGAGATGCTCGCACGCGGCTTCGTGCCCTCCGGCCCCTGCCGCGAACTGTACGTGCGCGCGGTCTCGGAAGACCAGGCCGACTGGGTCACCGAGCTGCAGCAGCCCGTCGTCCGCGGCTGACCCGGTGCCGTCGCCGCGGTTCCCGCCCGGGGGCCGCGGATGCACGGCCTCGGGGCGGATGCCCGCGGAGCCGGAAGCGCATCGGCGAGCGCGTGTGACCTCGGGCGGGACGACCGTCAGCGCAGCGGGTCGAAGGGCTCGATCGCGGGATCGACGCGACCCGTGACGATCTGCTCGGCGAGCAGCTTGCCGGTCGCGGGGCCGAGCACGATGCCCCACATGCCGTGACCGCCCGCCACGTACACGTTCGGCGCTCGCGTCGCACCGACCAGCGGCAGCCCGTCGGGCGTGACCGGACGCGATCCGACCCACTCGTCCTGGCGATCGTCGAGATCGATGCCCTGGAACAGCTCGCGCGCCTGGGCGATGATCGCCTGGACGCGGCGAGCCTGGAACGGCTCGTCCGGTCGGCGGAACTCCATGGTTCCCGCGATGCGGAAGCGGCCCTGGTAGGGGGTGCACGCGATCCGCTGGTAGGGCAGGTACACCGGATGCTTCTGCGGCTGGCCGGTCTCGACGGTGAAGGAGTAGCCGCGGCCGGCCTGCACCCGGGTGCGCACGCCGAGGCGGCGAGCCAGCGCCGGCATCCACGCCCCGGTGGCGATGACGACGGAGTCGGCCTCGCGCCGTTCGCCGTTCGCCAGCGCCACGACCGGTCGCCTGGCCGACGAGACGTCGGTGACCTCGGCGCCGGTGACCAGCTCCGCGCCGCGAGCGACGACCGCCGCGCCGAGTGCCTCCATGAACGGCGCGGGCTCGAAGAAGCGCTGCCCGTCGAGCCGGTACGCGTGCGTGACGGCATCCGACAGCACCGGCGCGAGCTCGCGCGGGTTCTCGAGCGGCTCGAACGGCACGTCCTGGCCGTGGCGGATCACGCCCTCGATCTCGTGTAGAAAGCCCTTCGCGTGGTCCTTGTCCTTGAAGCCGATGACGAAGGGACCCTCGCGGGTCCAGGAGTCCACACCGCCGTCGAGCATCTCGTCGAAGCACTCCAGCGCCATCTTGTCGATCGGAGTGAGGGATGCCATGGTGCGGTCCCACGCGCGGTTCGTCCCGTGCGCGGCGAACCGGGCGAGGAACGACCACAGCCCGGCATCGACGCGGAAGGGCACGTGCAGCGCGGCATCCGGGTCGAGCAGCGCCTTCGGCCCGTAGGTCCACAGGCCGGTGTCGGCGAGCGGGATCGTCTTGCCCGGCGTCAGCCAGCCGGCGTTGCCCCACGACGAACCGGCGGCGATCCCCACCCGGTCGATGACCGTGACCTCGACACCGCGCTCCTGCAGATGCCATGCCGTGGCGAGACCGACCATTCCGGCGCCGACGACGATCGTGCGCGTCATTGCTTCCTCCTTGAAACACCGGGCCGCCGCGGGCCCCTCTCCCCCACGATTATGCAGATCTCGCGTACGGGTAGGCCGCGGGGGGAGGGAATCCCGCTAAAGTGTGGGGCTGAGCCGTGGATTCTGCACTCGACGTGAGGAAGTGAGCATGCCGGCATCCGATTCTTCGACAGGCCGACGCAGCGCATCGGCGGATGCCGGTCTGGACGCCCTCGACCGCACCCTGCTCTCGGAGTTGAGTCGCAACGGCCGCATCTCGAACAGCGAGCTCGCCGCGCGTGCGGGAATCGCCGAATCGACGTGCCTCAAGCGGGTACGCGCGCTGCAGGCGAACGGCGTCATCGTGGGCTTCCACGCGGAGATCTCCCCCGCCGCCATCGGTCTCAACCTCGAAGCGCTCATCGCCATCCGCCTGCACGCGCATGCCCGGGGCGATCTGCGGCGCTTCCAGGCATACCTCGAGGACCTGCCCGCCACGCAGCGCGTGTACTTCCTCGCCGGCGACCGGGACTTCCTCGTCCATGTCGCGGTTCCGGACGCCGGTGCGCTGCGCGAGCTCGTGTCGGACACGCTGAGCCTTCAGCCCGAAGTGGCATCCACGAGCACGAGCCTGATCTTCGCGCAGGCCGCGGGCTCGCGCGGGCTCTGATCCCGCGGCGTCGGGTCGCCCAGGAGTTCGCGCACGCGGATGGTTCCGGCATCCGCCCGCGCGCGCTGGGTTCCGGCATCCGCCCGCCGACGTTGGGTTCCGGCGTCCGCCCCCGCGCGCTGCCCACGTCGCCCAGGTCGCACTTCGTCCCGGAATAGACGCCGGAAAGCGGGACCAACTGCGACCCAGGCGTCAGGATCCCCCGCATAACGAGTCCAACTGCGACCCGGATTCCCTGAATGTAGGCGACCCGAGCGGCGCCCTTCCAACGGCATCACCCCATGACAGCTGCCACCACGCGACCGGGTCGCCCAGGTCGCACTTCGTCCCGGAAACCCGCCCCGCCAGTCGTCCAGGTCGCACTTCGTCCCGGAATAGACGCCGGAAAGCGGGACCAACTGCGACCCGGAGGTCAGGATTCCCCGTAGAACGAGACCAACTGCGACCCGGATTCGGAGTCGCGGCAGAACGGCACCGATCACCCGGGACGCAGGAGCGGCGGGAAGCTCCCGGCCCCGGGCAGCGACGGCTACGAGACGGGTGCCGGCGTCGCCGGTGTACGCCGCTGGTCCTTCGCGAAGAGGGCGCAGCCGAGATTCAGGATCGCGGTCGCCACGGCCATGCCGACGAACCCGAGTGCGTAGTCGCCCGTGGAGTCCTTCACGAGCCCCATCACATAGGGATAGACGAAGCCTCCGACGATGAAGCCGATACCGAGCACGAAGCCGTTGACCGCGCCCGCCATGCGCACAGGAACCGACTCGCTCGCCAGGGCCAGCGCGAGTGGCATGCCGGTGTACACGCCGAGTCCGACCAGCGGCAGGCTGATCGCGGCGAAAACATAGTTGTCAGCCGCGATGCTGACGGTCAGGGCTCCCATGAAGAGAGTCATGGCGAGACCTGCGAGCAGGATCAGATTCTTGCGCTTGCCGAGATTGTCGGAGATGAGGCCGAAGATGATCGACGTCACCACTCCCGCGAGCACGTAGCACGACGAGAAGAAGCCGGCCGCGGTGGTCGACCATCCGGCATCCTCGATCAGGATCGTCGGCATCCACACCGCGACGACGGCGAAGATGCCCCACTCACCGATGAAGAACGCGGCAGCCACGAGCACGTTGCGGCTGAACAGCCAGCTCGCTGTGGAACGACCCGAGGTGTCCTCGTCCTGGGCGGCCGCGGTGGCGGGCTGGGCCGGGACGTCCTTGAGGAAGATCGCGGCGACGATGAGCACGAGGACGAGGAACACACCGCCGATGTTCGAGCCGGTACGCCAGCCGAACGCGACGAGCACGATCGCGAAGAGATAGAGCGCGAAGACCGAACCGATTCCATCGGTTGTGAACATGATTCCGAGCGCGACACCGTTCTTGCGCTCCCTCTCGAACCAGTTGACGGCCATCGTGTAGGGACCCACGAACAGAAGACCCACGCCGAGCCCGCTGATGGCGCGGCCGACCAGGAGGATGCCGTAGTCGGGCGCCAGGGCGAAGATGAACTGGCCGATGATCGCCGCGACCAGGCCGATGAGAATGATCTTCTTGATGCCGATCCGGTCGCCGATGACGCCGGCGAAGGGCAGGACAAGCCCTCCGACCAGAGCGGTGATCGAGCCGAGAAGACCGGCTTCGCTCGCGCTGAGCGAAAGCTCCTCCGAGATGTTCAGCAGACTCGGCGTCCAGCCGATGTACGGGATGAAGCAGGCGATCAGAACCAGGTACGACAGGCTCAGCATCGCCCACTTGGTGGTGGGACTCGTCTTTTTCATGGGGTGTACCTTCTGTCTCGGCATTGAGAGCGAACTTTGCTATGAACTCGTGGATGAACAACCTGATGGTCGTTGATTCGTTGTGACAGCAACACTAGGGCTTAAGAGCTGCTGATGAAAGATATGGTCTTGGTCCGGGTCACGGGCTGTGGGAAGCGGGGACTCGCGTCAGCGCTGGTCTCGACATCGCCATGGTGACTCGCACCGCCGAGGTTGAGCAGCAGGACGCCCGCGATGGTGAGGACGACGCCGAGTATCTGCAGCATCGTCAGCCGCTCGTGGTACGCGATGACACCGACGCCGACGACGAGCAGCGTGCCCGCCGCCGCCCAGATCGCGTAGGTGATGCTGACCGGTGTGACTTTCACCACCTGGGCCAGCAGATAGAAGGAGACGGCGTAACCGACGATGACCGCGACGGTCGGCCACAGCCGGGTGAACCCCTCGGAGAGCTTGAGCATCGACGTCGCGAAGACTTCGAGGCAGATGGCGATCGCGAGCATGATCCACTGCATGTGTTCTCCTTTGAACGGTGTCGCGGTCTGTGCAGACGGTGTCGGTCAGGAATCGAACCCCATTCCGATGGCGTCCAATGTGGACAGCCACAGCCCTCGCTTGCCCTGACGGCGATCCGACCGATTCATCTCCGCCGTGGTGATGCGCACCCCGAGCCAGGCGAGCGGCTCCGGAGGGAAGGGGATGGGCTTCTTCTTCACGAGGTCGAGACGGGTTCGTTCCGTGTCGAGACCGTCCAGCAGATCGAGCGTCACGTTGGCGCCGAAACGAGTGGCGCCGACCCCCAGGCCCGTGTAGCCGGCCGAGGCAACGACGCGATCACCATGGGCGCGGGTGAAGAAGGAGAAGAATCGACTGCACGAATCGACGGCACCGCCCCACGCGTGGCTGAAGCCGATGTCACCGAGCACCGGGAAGGTCTCGTAGAAGTGCGCGACGAGTCTTCGGTAGGTCTCCTCGCGGTGATAGTACTCGGTCTTCAGGCCCTTCCCGTAGTGATACACCGCATCGTACCCGCCGTAGAGGATGCGGTCCCGGCCCGCGTCGTCTCGTGTGATGCGCACGTAGTGGAAGCGGTTGTTCAGATCCGCGAGGCCTTGTCGTCCCTTCCAGCCCAGGCTCTGCGACTGCTCGGGGGTCAAAGGGTTGCTCATGAGCGCGTAGTCCCACACCGGCACGGTGAAGAGGCGGGATCGCTTCAGCAGCGAAGGGAACACGTTCGTGGCGAGTGCGACGCGCTTCGCGGAGAGGGTGGCGAGCGGCTGTTGTGCGGTCCGCCGCTCGACGCCGCCCACCGTGAGCAGTATGTCGTCGGGCTCGGCCTTCAGCCCGATCACGGGAGAGTGCTCGTAGATCTCGACGCCGAGTTGAAGGCACACTCGTCGGAGCTCCCACGCGAGTCGGGCCGGGTTGACCATGACGTTGCCCTCGAGCTCGAGAAGGCCCGCGTGAAAGACGGGGGAGTCGACCTCTGCACGCATGCGCTCCCGATCCAGATACACGGCGTCAGGATGCTGAGCGGCGGTCCGCATGAGCCATCCGGCCTGGTGAGGCTCGGTGGCGACCTTGATCACCCCGCTCTCGGACCATTCGCAGTCCACGCCGTAGCGGCGTACGGTCTCGCCGAACTCACGGATGTTCTGGATGCCGAGTTCGTGCAGCTGAGCGACCTCGTCGGGCAGGTGACGCTCGCCGTTGCTCGCCCCGTGAGTGAGGCTCGCCTCGCAGAAGCCGCCGTTGCGGCCGGAAGCCGCCCAACCGATGCGATTCGCCTCGAGCAGCACCACGCGGCGGTCCGGATCGCGCTCCTTCGCCATCAGCGCCGTCCAGAGACCCGTATAGCCCCCGCCCACGACCGCCAGGTCGGCGCGCAGCGAGCCGCGCGCAGCGGGTAGCGCTTCAGGACGGCGGGCGTCGTCCATCCAGTACGGCTCGCGCTTCGCATGCTCCAGAGCAGCGTCGATGCGAGAAGCCGCCACCGCAGCCTCAGCCCGTTCGAAGGTGGTCATGATGCTCCTTTAGCCACAACCGGAGAAGTTGCCTAACGTTGCCTCACAAATTGCTCATCTGTCAACTTTTCGATCTTGAGTTGCCAGTTCCGCAAATGATTGCTACTTCCTCTTGCGCTCTCAAGAATCGGCCACCTAGGCTGAGTCCACCCGCTGTTCACAGATACATGGAGGTATCGCCATGAGTTCCCTGCAGACCCGAGAGCAGCTCTTCATCGCGGGAGAGTACTCCGACGGCTCGTCGACCGAACGCACTGAGGTCCGCAATCCTGCGACCGGAGAGCTCATCGCCTCGGTCCCGGTGCCGACACAGGCCGATCTGGACCTCGCGGTGGAGAAGGCTCATGAGGCGCAGAAGGCGTGGCGCAAGCTCGGCGTCTTCGCCCGCGCGAAGATCTGCCACAAGATCGGCGACGCACTCGAAGCGCGTCTGGACGACCTGGCCCGCCTGCAGACTCTCGAACAGGGCAAGCCGCTGGAGGAGTCGATGGGCGACATCGCCGAGGCCGCGCAGCTCTTCCACCTGCATGCCGAGGACGCCATGCGTCTCTACGGGGAGACGCTGCCGTCGACCGATCCCAACATGCGCCAGTACACCTCGCGCGCGCCGATCGGTGTCTTCGGCATCATCACGCCGTGGAACTTCCCGATGCTCATGTTCTCGGAGTTCGTCGCACCAGGACTCGCCACCGGTAACGCGCTCGTGGTGAAGCCGCCGGCCAACACACCGCTGACCGTGCTGGCAGCGATGGAGGTCATGGAAGAAGCCGGACTGCCCAAGGGGCTCGTGAGCGTGCTGCCCGGCGAGGGTGAGTTCGGTGCAGCACTCGTCTCCCATCCCGGCGTCAACGCTGTCGGCTTCATCGGTTCTTCGGCTACCGCGGCGAAGATCCAGGCGACCGCCGGGCTCAAGCCGCTGCTCATCGAAGCGTCGGGCAACGGTCCGGTCGTCGTTCTTGCCGATGCCGAGGTCGAGCGCGCCGCGAAGGCGGCTGTCGACGGCGCATTCTTCTGCGCCGGTCAGGTGTGCTGCGCGACCGAGCGCGTCATCGTGCACCGCGACATCCATGACGAGTTCGTGCAGGCGGTGCTCGAGTACGCGAAGAAGACCGTCGTGCTGGGAGACCCGCTCGATCCGAAGACGAATCTCGGTCCTCTCAACAACGAGGGCGTGGCTCAGAAGATGGACCGGCACATGGCCGACGCTCGTGAGCGCGGATTCGAGGTGCTGCTCGGCGGTGGGCGCGCCAAGGACATGCCGACCGACCTGTACTACGAGTTCACCGTGGTCGACGGCGTCACGACCGACAGCCTCCTCGCTCGCGAGGAGTCGTTCGGGCCCGTCCTGCCGATCATCGTCGCGGAAGACGACGAGGACGCGCTGCGTATCGCGAATGACGATCCGCTGGGCCTGCAGGGCGCCGTCTTCACGGAGAGCCTGAAGAAGGCGTTCTACTTCATGGAGGAGATGCAGGTCGGCCAGGTCATCGTCAACGAGTCGAACGGCTGGTGGGACGTGAACATGCCGTTCGGCGGCGCCGGGGGCACCGCGACCGGGTGGGGGCGCATCGGAGGGATGTACACCCTTCACGACATGACCTATCTGCGCAACGGATGCATCCGGATCGCGAACGACTGAGCCGCGCCCCATCTGAGGCGAACCGTCCTGCGGGGCCCCGGCCGGGTCACTTGGTAGCATGTGACCCGGCCGGGGTGGACCGTGAAGGAGCTGCTGTGAATTCGAAGCTCGACGAGATCGATCGGAAACTGATCGCCATCCTCCAGAAAGACGGCCGCCGCTCTTTCAAGGACATCTCGGAGGAGACAGGCATCCCGGCCTCGTCCGTCCGGTATCGAGTGCAACGACTTGAGGAGACCGGAACACTGCAGATCGTCGGTGTCGCCAACCCGTTGCGCATCGGCTTCGACCGGCTCGCGATGATCGGTTTGAAATGCGAGATGGGCAAAGCCCGCGATGTCTGCGAAGCGCTGTCGAAGCTTCCGGAGACGAGCTATGTCGTCCTCACCACCGGGCCCTACGACGTGATGGTGGAAGTGGTGTGCCGCGATGTCGCCCACTACACCGAGCTGCTGCACGACCGCCTTCCGAAGCAGGACGGAATCGTGGGAGCAGAGACCTTCTTCGTACTCGAGGCCTACAAGCTGGCATACGGCTGGGGTGTGGGCGACGACCCGCCGGTCTCGGGATCCCCCTCGTGACCGGCATGCTGCGCGAAGGACATAACGACGTGGTGCGCGCCCGCAAGGTCGTCGTGCCGCTGTCTCCCGTCCCGAGGGAGGACATCGTGTCGGGTTCGCCCCGGCAGGGCTCGGTCGAACTCGGGACGATCGGTGACTGCACGGCCGGCATCTGGGAGTTGCAGGATGGTGTGGTCACCGACACCGAGATCGACGAGGTCTTCGTCGTGATCTCGGGAGGTGCCACGATCGAGCTGCTCGATGAGGGGCGCAGCGTCGAGGTGAAGGCCGGCGACGTGATGCGGTTGGCGGCGGGCACGAGGACGCGGTGGATCGTGGAGGATCACATTCGCAAGATCTACCTCGCTGCCGGCTGACAGCCGTCGACGCGCGGCGATCGATCGAGTCGAAAGATCTTCAGGTCGCACTTCGTCCCGGAAAGCCGCTCCGCCACCCGCCCAGGTCGCACTTCGTCCCGGAATAGACGCCCGAAAGCGGGACCAACTGCGACCCAGACGTCGGGATCCCCCGCAGAACGGGGCCAACTGCGACCCGGGCGTCAGGGTGCCCCGCAGACCGGGACCAACTGCGACCCGGGCGGTCGGACGGCTGCGAACCCCCGGCCCAGCCCCGGCCCAGCCCCGTCCCGGCCCAGCCCGCGGCCGACTCACTCGGCGATGCGCACCTCGTACCCGGCATCCATCAGCGCCGCCCGGTCTTCGCCGGCGATCGCGGCGTCGGCGATGACGAGCGGGAACAGCTCCGCCCCGCCGACGTGCGCGAAGGACGTGCGCCCGATCTTCGACGCGTCGGCGACGATGAGCGCCCGGGCGGCCTGCTGCGCCATCATGCGGTTCACGGCCGCTTCGGCCTCGTCGTGGGTGGTGGCTCCGGCATCCGGCGACAGCCCGTTCACGCCGATGAAGGCGACATCCAGGTGGATGCCGCCGAGCAGCTGCTCGACGAAGGGCCCCACCAGCTCGAAGCTGCGCGCGTGGATCACTCCGCCCGTGACGACGACCTTGAACTCCGGGCGCATGGCCAGCTGCGCCGCGATGTTCACGGCGTTGGTCACCACGGTCACGCCGTGCTCGGCGAGGTCCTCGCGTGCGGCGAGTGCGGTCGCGATCGCGTTGGTCGTCGTGCCGCCCGACAGGCCCACCACCTGCCCGGGCTCCACGATCGATGCGGCGAGCGCGGCGATCCGCTCCTTCGCGCCCGTGCCGTGGTGGCTGCGGTAACGGATCGGCAGCTCGTAGGCGACTGACTGCGCGACGGCTCCTCCGTGCGTGCGGGTGAGCAGCCGCCGTTCGGCGAGGCTGTCGAGGTCGCGCCGGGTCGTGGCGGCCGAGGCGCCGAAACGGTCGACGAGCTCCTCAACGGTCACCTCGCCCTGCGCGGCGAGAAGGTCGAGGATGGCGCTCAGTCGCGCCGCGCGCTTCACGCCGCGTCCGCGAGGGCGAACAGGCGCAGCATCCGGGCCGCTTCGGCGGCCACCGCCTCCCGTGCCGGCGTCAGGTACTTGCGCGAGTCGACGAGGTTCTCGTCTGCGGCGAGCGTCTCGCGGATCGCCCGGGTGAAGAAGCCGTTCAGGTGGGTGGACACGTTGATCTTCGTCATTCCCGCGCGCACCGCCTGCACGATCACCTCGTCGGCCACACCGGAGGAGCCGTGCAGCACCAGCGGCACGTCGCCGCCGTCGCGCCCGCCACCGCGCAACACCTCGCGCAGGCGTCCGATCAGCTCGATGTCGAGGGATGCCGATCGCGCGAGCATCGCGTGCGACGACCCCACCGCGACCGCGAGCGCGTCGACTCCGGTCGCTTCGACGAACGCACGCGCCTCGTCGGGGTCGGTGCGCACACCCGGAGCGTGGGCGCCGTCCTTCCCGCCGACCTCGCCGAGCTCTGCCTCGATGTACACGCCCGCGGCCCGCGCGCGGGAGGCCACCTCAGCGGTGATCTCCACGTTCTCGCCGTAGTCGAGCTTGCCGCCGTCGAACATCACCGAGCCGAATCCGAGCTCGATGGCCTCGTCGACGAGCTCGGGGCGCTCGGCGTGATCGAGGTGCACGGCCACCGGCGTCGAGGCGCGCCGCGCGATCGCCAGGGTCGCCAGACCCACCGGCTCGAGCCCGCCGTGGTAGTCGGCGCAGTTCTGCGAGATCTGCAGGATCACGGGCAGCCCCGCGCGCTCGGATGCTGCCACGAGCGCCTCGGCGGTCTCGAGGTGAATCACGTTGAACGCACCGAGGCCCGTTCCGGCGGCGGCGGATGCGCCCATCAGTTCACGAGCGGAGACGAGGGTCATCGGTCTTCCTTCGGGTCGGGTGCGGTGTCGGAGACCGTCACGGCGAGGGCGCGCTCGAGCTCCGGCCACGACGTGTGGATCTCGCCGGCGAGCGGCATGAGCACGGCGGCCGCCGACCAGGCGGTCGCACGGCGCAGGATCTGCTCGGGGTCCCGGATGCCGGCATCCATCAGCACGGCGCACGCGGCCACCCCGGCATCGCCGGCGCCGGTCGGGTTGCCGGCCAGGGGTGCGTCCAGGCGCGCGTGCAGGATGCTGAGGCCCGGGCCGTTCCCGGCATCCGTCTCGGCCCCGGAGCCGCCGGGGGCCGGGGAAGCGGGAGCCGCGGACACCGCCAGCATCCCCGCGGCGCCGAGCGAGAGCAGCACCAGTTCGGCGCCGCGGCGCAGCAGCTCGCGGGCGCCGTCGATCGGGTCGTCCAGGCCGGTGGCATCACGCAGTTCGTGCTCGTTGGGCTTGAGCACGGATGCCCCGGCATCCGCCGCCGCGAGCAGCGCTGCGCCCGAGGTGTCGACGATGACCGTCGCCCCGGCGGTGCGTCCGAGGCGGATGAGCGACGGCAGCAGGTCCTCGGGCGTCGCGGGGGGAAGGCTGCCGGAGATCACGAGCACCCCGGCGCCGCCGGCGTCCGCTCCCGCAGCATCCGCGCCGCCGGCGCCGCGTGCGAGCGCCGTCTCGACCGCCTCCCTCAGCGCGGCCCACTCGGGCAGCGATGGAGCGTCGCCATACTCGTTCACGATGGTCGTGTCGCCCAGGGACTCGTCGACCAGCGCGATGCTGCGGCGAGTGGGCGCCGCGACCGGCACCAGCACGTGCGGCACGCCGGATGCCTGCAGCTCCGCGGAGAATTCCCCGCCCGTGGCCCCGCCGGCGGTCGTCACGGCGAGCGCCGACGCTCCCTGCGCGTGCGCGACGCGCGCGACGTTGAGGCCTTTCCCCCCGGCGCGCACCTGCCCCGCATGGGCACGGTGAGTCCCGCCCGAGGACAGTGCGGCGACGTGCCAGGTGAGATCGAGCGCCGGGTTGGGCGTGACGGTGACGATCATGCGATCTCCTCTCGCGCGCGCAGCGCCGAGCCCAGGATGCCCGCGTCGCCGGACAGCTCGGCCGGGACGAGGGCGGGGATGCGGTGGAAGCTGAGTCGCCCGGCGAGCCGGCGGCGCAACTCGTCGAACAGTGCGCCGCCCGCCCGGGAGAGCCCCCCGCCGATGACGACGGCCTGCGGCGCGAGCACCGCGGTCAGTTGCGCGATCGAGAGGGCGAGCGCATCGAGCGCCTCCTCCCACACGCCCGCGGCGATCTCGTCTCCTGCCGCGGCCCGGGCGATCACCTCGCGGGCGCCATCCACGACCACCCCGGCCTGTTCGGTGTAGCGGCGGGAGATCGCGCCGGCCGAGGCGATGGCCTCCAGGCATCCGCGGGCCCCGCAGGGGCAGGGCCAGTCGCCGATCGGCGAGTGCCCCACCTCGCCCGCGTACCCGCCCGCGGTGTACGGGCGGCCGTCGAGGAGCAGCGCACCGGCGATGCCCGTGCCGATGATCAGCACCACCGCATCGGTGTAGGCGCGGGCGCCGCCGAGGACGTGCTCCGCCCAGCTCGCCGTGCGTACGTCGTGGTCGAAGGCGACGGGCAGGTCGAAGCGTGCCGCCGCGAGGTCGCGGATGGGCGCATCGCGCCAGCCCAGGTTGCTGCTGAAGACACCCGTTCCGCGTTCGGCGTCGACGATCCCGGGGACGACGAGGCCGACGGCCTGCGGCACGATCTGCGGATGCTGCTCGCGCAGCTGCGCGGCCAGCTGGGCCAGCCGGTCGATCAGCCGCTGCGGGCTGTCGTCGCCGGCGGGCGGCGTGGGGGTGCGGCGCAGACCCACCGCAGTGCCGTCGCCGTCGAACAGCGCGGACTTGATGTCGGTGCCGCCGACGTCGAAGGCGAGCACGGGCGCGCCGGGGCCGAGGGTCGCCCGACCACCCGGCGTGCCGCCGGAGGCATCCGGGGCGACCTCGGGAATCCCGCCGCGCTCGTGCGTGCCCATGCCCGGTCAGCCGGCGAGGATCACCGAGCGGGTGAGGTTGCGCGGCTGGTCGGGATCCAGTCCCTTGGCGACGGCGCGGTCGAGGGCGACGCGGTGCAGGCGCACCAGGTCGGCGAGCGGGTCGATGGGGTGCTGCACGAAACGTGCTCCGGTGGCCTCGACCTGTGCCTGCAGGCCCTCGGGCGCGGCGCCGAACTGCCAGGTGATGCGGCCGGGTGCGGCGATCGCGATCGGACCGTGACGGTACTCCATCGAGCTGTACGACTCGGTCCACGACTGCGACGACTCGCGCATCTTGAGGGCGGCCTCGTGGGCCAGCCCGAACGTCCACCCCATGCCCAGGAAGCTGTACTGCTCGGCATCCCGCAGCTCGGCGTCGTCCTCGCCGTCGAGCACCGCCTGCGCGTCCGCCACCGCGCCGTCGAGCGATTCGCCGAGCGAGGCGCGGAACAGCGCGAGCGCGGTGGTGGCGAAGCGGGTCTGAACGACCGAGGTCTCGTCGGCGAAGGGCAGGGCGATGACGGCGTCGGCCAGGTCGACGAGCGGCGACGACTCGTCGCCGAGCACGGCCACCACGGGCGTGCGGCCCTTCACCCGCTCGGTGAGCTCGAGCACCTCGGTGGTGGTGCCGGAGCGGGTGAGCGCGACGATCGCGTCGTAGTCGCGCCCGAACGGGAACTCGGATGCCGTGAACGCGTCGGTCTCGCCGTGCCCGGCGGACTCGCGCAGTGCGGCGTACGACTGCGCCATGAACCAGGAGGTCCCGCATCCGACCACGGCGATGCGGGCGCCGGATGCCGGCAGCAGCGCCTGCTCGGCGCGCATTGCTGCGGCGCGCGTCCAGGTGTCGGGCTGAGAGATGAGCTCCGCGCGCATGTGCGCGCCGGCGGCGTTGGTCATATCGACTCCTGAATGCAAGTTTGTGAGCGTTATACGCATGAACAATCAGAGTATGGCACCGGCTTCACGGGGCTGTCGAGTTTCGCGCATCCGGAATGCAGGAGTTCGCGCGAAACGCAGGAACAGGTGCCGGTGGGCCTCCTGCATTTCGTGAGAACTCCTGCGGAACAGGAGCGGGAGCGCTCAGCGCCGCTCAGCGGCTTCGGTGTGGTGGCGGATGACCTCGGCGACGACGAAGTTGAACCACTTCTCGGCGAACTCGGGGTCGAGGTGCGCCTCTTCGGCGAGGGCGCGCAGGCGGGCGACCTGCTGCTCCTCGCGGTCGGGGTCGGATGCCGGCATCTCGTGCTCGGCCTTGAGACGGCCGACCTGCTGGGTGGCGCGGAAGCGCTCGGCGAGCATGAAGATCAGCGCGGCGTCGATGTTGTCGATGCTGGCGCGCAGGCGCAGCAGCTCGGCGCGGGCGTCGTCGTCGGTCATGATCCTCCTCGGGTGCGACAGTTCGACCCTAGTCAACGCGGGCCGTTGCGCGGAGTCGGCAATAGAGTGTTCGGCATGAGCGCCGACGATTCCGTGCGACCCGAGCCCGACGCCGAACTCGCCGAGGCGGATGCCCCGGCACCCGCCTCGCCCGCCACGGCGATCGCGCCGGTGGTCGAACCGCCCACTCCGAGCCGTTCGTTCTGGACACGCATCGACAAGCCGTTCGTGTTCGGCTTCCTGCTGACGATCGGCGGACTCACCGCAGCCCTGCTGGCGATCACGCTGTCGAGCCTGTCGACCGTGCTCATCTACATCGCCTTCGCGCTGTTCGCCGCGCTGGGCCTGGATCCGGCCGTGCGCTTCCTCGAGCGCCGGGGTCTGAGCCGCGGGGTGAGCGTGCTGGCCGTGATCCTCGGGCTGGTCGCCGCGCTGGCCCTGGTGCTGATCATGATCATCCCGGTGGTGGTGGAGCAGGTCACGCTCTTCGTCAAGTCCGTGCCCGGACTGATCACCGACTTCACGAACAGCGACGTCTACGCCCTGCTCGAGCGGCAGTTCGGCTCCCAGTTCGAGCAGCTGGTCGCCGACGCGCAGGACTTCCTCACCGACGGCAAGACGTGGCAGGCCATCGGCGGCGGCGCGCTGCAGGTCGGCTCGTCGATCGCGACGGGCATCTCGGGCTTCATCGTCGTGCTCGTGCTCACGCTGTACTTCGTGGCCGGGCTTCCGAGCATCAAGACCGCGATGCTGCGCTTCGCGCCGGCGCGCGACCGCTCCCGTGCCCGCGAGATCACCGACCAGATCACCGACTCCGTCGGCGGCTACGTGCAGGGCATGGTGATCCTCGCTCTCGCGAACGCGGTCGTGACACTCGTCCTCTATCTCGCGCTGGGCCTGCCGTTCCCGCCGTTGATGGCGACGGTGGCGTTCCTGATCACGCTGATCCCCCTGGTGGGGTCGGTGCTGTTCTGGGCGATCGGCTCGGTGATCGCCCTGTTCGCCGATCCGCTGCACGCGCTGCTGTTCGCCGTGATCTACCTCGTGTACATGCAGGTCGAGGCGTACTTCCTCACGCCGCGCGTCATGAACAAGGCGGTGTCGGTGCCCGGCCCGCTGGTCGTCATCGGCGCGCTGGCGGGAGGCACGCTCCTGGGTCTGCTGGGTGCGCTGGTGGCAGTGCCCGTGACCGCGTCGATCCTGATCATCATCAACCAGGTGTGGCTGCCCCGCCAGGACGCCCGGGTCTGAGCATCCCGGCGGGGCGAGGGGACGGGCTCAGACCAGCCCCTTCTCCTTGAGCCACTCGGCGGCGATGTCCTCGGGAGACATCTGGTCGACCGTGCTCTGCACGCCCAGTGCGACGAGGTCGTCGACGCTCAGCTCGGCGCTGACGGCGTTGATGGCATCGGCGATCTCGTCGGCCACGTCGCTGGATGCGATCGGGACGACGTTCGAGGCGAGGATCAGGCTCTCCGGGTCCTCGAGCGCGACGATGTCCTCGGTCTGGAAGCGCGGATCTGCGGAGTAGATGTCGGCCACCTGGATCTCACCGGCCAGAAGCGCGTCGAACGTCGTGTCTCCGGTCGCGGAGAACTTCAGGTCGAGCCCGTAGACCGTCTTGGCGCCGGCAGGACCGTAGGGGCGCTGTTCCAGCTCGGGGGCACCGCCCAGGGTCACTCCCCCGTCGACGTCCGCGAGGTCGCCGATGGTCTTGACGTCGTTCGCGGCGGCGAACTCCTGCGTCACCGTGTACGTGTCCTGGTCGCTCGCCTCGGCGTAGTCGAGCGCGGTGAGCCCGTCGGGCAGCGCCTCCTGCAGGGCGGCGTAGACGTCGTCGGGGCTGGTGACCGCGGCCGAGTCGTCGAAGTACTGCAGCAGGTTGCCGGTGTACTCGGGGAAGAGGTCGATCGCGCCGGACTCCACGTCGGGCATGTATGCGTCGCGCTGACCGATGTTGAACTGACGGTCGACTTCGTATCCGGCGCCCTCGAGCGCCTGTGCGTAGATCTCGGCGACGATCTCGTTCGAGTAGTAGGCCTGCGAGCCGACCACGATCGTCTCCGCGTCGCCGTCTCCGGAGGAGCCGCCGGTGGGGGCGTCGAGCGGGTTGCTGCTGCCGCAGCCGGCGAGCGCGAGAGACGCCACGACGGCGATTCCCGTCGCCAGGGCGAGACGTGACTTGCGTGCGGTGAACATGGTGTTCCTCTCTGGTGGGGAGTCAGGCGGATGCTGTGGATGCTGTGCGGCGAGCCGCGCGGCGCGCACCCGTGCCCGGCTTCGACACGCGGATGCCCGTGGGCACCGCCATGCGCTGAGCCAGGGCGAGAAGGAGGTCGGCGACGAGAGCGACGACGGCGACGAGGATGGCCCCGCCGAGAACCTGGTCGAATCGCCGGAGCGGGATGCCCTGGATGATCGGCCAGCCGAGCCCGCCGAGGTTCACGTACGCGGCGATCGTGACGGTGGCGATGACCTGCAGCGTCGCCGAGCGCAGGCCGCCCACGAGCAGCGGCAGCCCGAGGGGCACTTCGACCTTCCAGAACACCTGCCACTGCGTCATGCCGGTCGCGTGAGCGGCGTCGATCACGCGGCGGTCGATGGCCTCGAGCCCGGTGTAGGCGCCGGCGAGCAGAGACGGGATCGCGAGCAGCACGAACGTGATGGCCGCCGCCTCGGGCACGCGCAGCACGCCCAGCAGAAGCACGAGCAGCACCATGAGTCCGAAGGAGGGCACGGCGCGCGCCGCCCCCGAGAGGGCGACGGCGATCTCGCGTCCGCGACCGGTGTGGCCGATCGCCCATCCCGCCGGCACGGCGATGGCGGCAGCGATCAGCACCGACACGACCGTGTAGAAGAGGTGCTGTCCGAGCAGCACGGGCAGGGCGTACTGCCCCTCGAGCCGTTCGGGGGAGAACAGCCAGGCGAAGGCGTCTGCGAACAGGTTCATGCGGCGGCCCTCATCGGCACGATGCGGCGGCGCGCACTCGCCATGGCGGTCGTGCGCGTCCACGGCATGATGGCGCGACCGGCGAGCATGAGAAGCAGGTCGATGACGAGGGCGATCACGACGACGGCGAGGACACCTGCGAAGACCTCGGCGATGATGCGGCGCTGCAGCCCGTTCGTGAACAGGTAGCCGAGGTTCTCGACGCCGACGAGGATGCCGACCGTGGCGAGCGAGATGGTGCTGACGGCGGCGATGCGCAGACCCGCGAGGATCACCGGGCCGGCCAGCGGCAGGTCGACCGTCCAGAAGCGCCGCGCACCGCCGTAGCCGACGGAGGTGGCCGCCTGGCGCACGTCGGGGTCGACGGAGTCGAGGCCGTCGGCGACCGAGCGCACGAGGATGGCGATGGCGTAGATCGTCAGCCCGACGATGAGGTTCTCGGGACTGCGCGCCTGATACCCGACCACCGAGGGCAGCAGGATCAGCAGTGCGAGCGAGGGGATCGTGTACAGCAGCCCGGTGAGCACGACGATCGGTCCGCGCACGAGACGATACCGCCAGGCGATCCAGCCCAGGGGCAGTGACAGGACGAATCCGCACACGATCGCGATGGCGCTCTGTCCGAGGTGGACGAGCGCGAGCTCGGCGATCAGATCGAGGTTGTCGAGGACCCAGGTCACGTCATTCGCCGTCCTCGACCGCACCGACCGGCTCGTCGAGCAGCGCGCCCTGGGTCCGCCCCTCGGAGTCGACCACGACGCGCCCGTGCGCTGTCTGCTTGATCCGCAGCGCGCGCCGGCCGCGCTCGGCGCCGATGAACGCCGAGACGAAGTCGTCGGCGGGGTTCTCGATGATCTCACTCGGACTGCCCACCTGCACGATCCGGGCGCCCTTGTCGAGGATCACCACCTGGTCGCCGAGCAGGAACGCCTCATCGATGTCGTGCGTGACGAAGACCACGGTCTTGTCGAGCTCGCGCTGCAGGCGGATGAGCTCCTGCTGCAGGTCGGCCCGCACGATCGGGTCGACGGCGCCGAACGGCTCGTCCATGAGCAGGATGTTCGGATCGGCGGCCAGTCCGCGCGCGACTCCGACGCGCTGCTGCTGCCCGCCGGAGAGCTGGCTGGGATACCGGTCCGCGAGCGCCCGGTCCAGACCGACGGTGTCCAGCAGCTCCCGCGACCGCTCGTGCGCCTGCCGCTTCGGCGTGCCGTTCAGCCGCAGCACGGTCGCGACATTGTCGATCACGCTGAAGTGCGGCATCAGCCCGGAGTTCTGCATCACGTATCCGATGCTGCGCCGCAGCGCGACGGGGTCGCGCCCGGCGACGCTCTCGCCGTCGATGGCGACGGTGCCGCCGGAGGGCTCGACCATGCGGTTGATCATGCGCAGCAGCGTGGTCTTGCCGCATCCGGACGACCCGACGAAGACGGTCGTCCTGCGCGACGGGAGCACGAGGCTGAAATCGTCGACGGCCAGGGTGCCGTCGGGGAAGCGCTTGGACACGGAGGAGAACTCGATCATGCGCGCACCCGCTCCCGCGCCCCGGCTATGGGCCGACCTCCACCCCGGGCGCGAACGCGATGTGCCCGGAGATGTCCTTGCCGACGCGCTCGAACGCGGTCGGATACGGATTCGGGTAGCCCCAGGCCTGATCGGCGTAGGTCGTGCCGTCGACGACCGCGGAGTAGTACTGCGCCTTGCCCTTCCACGGACATGTGTAGGGCGTCGGGCTCTCCACGAGCACGCCCTCCTTCACCGACGACAACGGGAAGTACCAGTTGCCCTCGATCGAGATGAGATCGCCGTCGTCGGCCTCGGCGATGACGGTTCCTGCGAGTACAGCCTTCACGATGGTGCCTCCTCGGATTCGGTTTCGAGCGTAGGGGAAGCCGCCGACATGCGGCGCAGATTCCCGGGGTGTTCGGAGCGCACCGCCGATCGGATGGGTCTCAGGCGCTCTGGCGCCCGTACGCCTCCAGCAGCCGCAGCCAGATCTCGCTCATGGCCGGATAGGCGGGAACCGCATGCCAGAGGCGGCTGATCGGCACCTCGGCGGTCACGGCGATCGTCGCGGCGTGCAGCAGCTCGGCCACCTCGGGTCCGACCAGCGTGACGCCCAGCACCACCTCGCGCTCGGTGTCGACGATCATGCGGGCGCGACCCTCGTAGCCGTCGCGGTGCAGCCCCGCCCCGGCCACCGCTCCCAGCTCGTGATCGACCACGCGGATGCTGTGGCCAGCGGCTTCGGCGGCATCCGCCGTGTACCCGACCGACGCGACCTCCGGCTCGGAGAAGACCACCTGCGGCACGGCGGCGTGGTCCGCCGTGGCGACGTGACGGCCCCACGGCTGGTCGGCGACGACCTCTCCCCGCGACCGGGCCGCGATGACGTCGCCGGCGGCGCGCGCCTGGTACTTGCCCTGGTGGGTCAGCAGCACTCGCCCGTTGACGTCGCCGGCGGCGTACAGCCAGTCGCTGCCGCGCACGCGCAGCGTGTCGTCCACCTCGATCGGCTCTCCGGGCTCGAGCCCCGCGACCTCCAGCCCGATGTCGCCGCTGCGCGGCCGGCGGCCGGTCGCCACGAGCACCTCGGCCGCGGCGATCTCCTCGCCGTCGCCCGTGGTGACGATCACCGTATCGCCGTCGCGCCGCACAGCCGTGGTCTCGGTGTTCAGGCGCACATCGACGCCCAGCTCACGCAGGCCTTCGGCGACGAGCTCGCCGGCGAACGGCTCCATGCCGCCCAGCAGACCGCTGCGGGCGAGCACGGTGACGGTGGCGCCGAGTGCGGCGTAGGCCGTCGCCATCTCCACGCCCACCACGCCGCCCCCGATCACGACGAGGGAGTCCGGCACCTGCTGCGCGCTCGTGGCCTCGCGGCTCGTCCACGCCTGGACGTCGGCCAGCCCGGGTATCGGCGGCATCGCGGCATCCGACCCGGTGGTGATGGCGACCGCATGGCGGGCGCGCAGCACCCGCTCGCCGTCCTCCGTCGCCACGGTGACCTCCCGCTCACCGCTGAGCCGGCCGTGCCCGCGCACCAGGTCGATGCCGGCGCTGCGGAGCCAGCCGACCTGGCCGTCGTCCGACCAGTTCGCGGCGAACGAGTCGCGGCGGGCGAGCACCGCTGCGGCATCCAGTGCCCCACCCGTGACGCCCTGCACGCCCTTCGCCGCACGCAGCGCCTGCCCCGGGCGCAGCAGCGCCTTCGACGGCATGCACGCCCAGTAGGAGCACTCGCCGCCGACGAGCTCGCTCTCCACGATCACGGCGGTGAGACCGCCCTGCACGGCGCGGTCCGCCACGTTCTCGCCGACGGGTCCGCCACCCAGCACGATCAGGTCGTATTCATCGCTCATGCGGTTCAGTCTTCCGCAGTGCCGCTGCCGTGTCACGGCCCCGGCGTCAGCGAGCGCGGAGGATCGCCGTCGGAGCCGGGGCGGCCGTGACGTGCCGCACGTCGCGCGGCACGCCCGTGCGCTCGTCGAGGTCGAGCGCCGCGACCGTGTTCGAGCGCTGCCCCGCGACGAGCAGCACGCCCTCGTGCACGAGGTGGTGGCGGGGCCAGTCGACGCCCGAATCGGCGAGCGCGAGCGGCTCCGTCGCCTCGCCCGAGCCGCGCACGCGCAGGGCTGAGATCGTGTTGCCGCCGCGCAGGGCGGTGTACAGGGTGTGGCCGTCGCGTGACACCGCCAGTTCCGCACAGGTGTCGACGCCGACCTGTGCGACGGGCGACGCCGTGGTCGCCGACACGACGCTCCAGCTGCCGTCGCGGGCGGATGCCAGCGTGAACACCTCGCACGAGTACTCGGTCACCACGTGCAGGTGGCCGCTCGGGTGCATGACCATGTGGCGGGGCCCCGTGCCGCGTGCCAGCACGACCTCGTGGTCGGGAGTCAGATCACGGCGCCAGATGCGCACCAGGTCGAAGCCCAGGTCTGTGGTGGCGATGCGACCGTCCGGGAGGAACACCGCGGCGTGCGCGTGCGAGGCGCGGGGCTCCTCGCCCGCCGGCGTCGGATAGGGGTCCGCCGCGGGGTGTGCGCCGGCGGCATCCGTCTCCGCATCCGCCTCGCCGAAGAGCGCCGCGTGCAGGGCTGCGGCCTTGTCGGGCGCGGCGGGCTGCAGCCTCCCGTCGCCGGCGATGCCGAAGCGCACGACGCGTCCATCGCCGTAGCAGCTGGCGACCAGCATCCGTCCGTCGGGCGACACCGTGAGGTGGCAGACCGACGCGCCGGCAGCCAGCGGCGGCGCGAGCGGGCGCAGCGACTGCTCCCCGGAGCGCGCGAAGGCCTGCACGGCGCCCTCGCCCTCCAGCGCCGCGTAGACGACGTCGAGGGTCGGATGCTGCGCCAGCCACGAGGGGGATGTCGCGGCGCCCGCGACACCGCGGTAGGCGAGCGTCGAAGCACCGCGCCCCTCATCGACCGCGAGATACCCGACGCCCTCGGCGTCCCCGCCCATGTCGGGCCCGTAGCCGCCGACCCAGAACCGCGTCACCTCATGCCTCGCTCAGTCGACGAGGTCGTGGCGCACGATGACCTGCTCGCGCTCGGGCCCCACGCCGATGACCGAGATGCGGGTGTTGCTCATCCGCTCCAGCGTGAGCACGTAGTCCTGCGCGTTCTGCGGCAGGTCCTCGAAGGTGCGCGCCGTGGAGATGTCCTCGCTCCAGCCGGGGAAGTACTCGTAGATCGGCTTGGCGTGGTGGAAGTCGGTCTGATTGACCGGAACGTCGTCGAACCGCTCGCCGTCGACGTCGTAGGCCACGCACACCGGGATCTGCTCCAGTCCGGTCAGCACGTCGAGTTTGGTGAGCACCAGGTCGGTGATCCCGTTCACGCGCGTCGCATAGCGGGTGATGGGCGCGTCGTACCATCCGGTGCGGCGCAGACGCCCGGTGGTGGTGCCGTACTCGAAGCCGGTCTTGCGCAGCCACTCGCCGTGCTCGTCGAGCAGCTCGGTCGGGAACGGCCCCGAGCCGACGCGGGTCGTGTACGCCTTGACGATGCCCACGATCCGGTCGAGCCGGTTCGGGCCCACCCCCGCGCCGGCGGCCGCGCCCGCGGCCGTCGCGGTGGAAGAGGTCACGAACGGGTAGGTGCCGTGGTCGACGTCGAGCATGGTGGCCTGGCCGCCCTCGAAGACCACGACCTCGCCTCGGCTCAGGGCCTCGTCGACGAGATGCCCGGTGTCTGCGACCATCGGGCGCAGGCGCTCGGCGTACGCCAGGAGCTCCTCGACGATCTCGTCGCAGGTGATGGCGCGGCGGTTGAAGACCTTCACCAGCAGGTGGTTCTTCTGGTCGAGGGCGCCCTCGACCTTCTGGCGCAGGATGTTCTCGTCGAACAGGTCCTGGACGCGGATGCCGACGCGGTTGATCTTGTCGGCGTAGGCGGGGCCGATGCCGCGGCCGGTGGTGCCGATGTTGCGCTTGCCGAGGAAGCGCTCGGTGACCTTGTCGAGCGTGCGGTGGTACTGCGTGATCAGGTGCGCGTTCGCGCTGACCTTGAGCTTGGAGACGTCGACGCCGCGGGCGCCGAGCGCCTCGAGCTCGCTGAAGAGGACCTCGAGGTCGACGACGACGCCGTTGCCGATCACCGGCGTGACGCCGGGAGTCAGGATGCCCGAGGGCAGCAGGTGCAGCGCGTACTTCTCGTCGCCGACGACGACCGTGTGCCCGGCGTTGTTGCCGCCGTTGAACTTGACGACCCAGTCGGTCCGCTCGCCGAGCAGGTCTGTCGCCTTGCCCTTGCCCTCATCGCCCCACTGGACGCCGACGATCACGATTCCTGGCATGGGTGTACCCCCTGATGCTGCACGCTGTTCGCCGGGTTTGCACCGGCCGATGAGCTGGCCCGAACGGGCGGGTCCATCCTACCGGAGGGGCTTCGATCGCTAGAGTTTCCGCCATGACGACGTGGTGGCCCTGGGCCCGGCTCGCCGCATCCGCTCTCGGATTCGCGGCGATCATCGGGCAGCTCGCGCTGACGGTGGGCATCGCCCTGCACGCCGAGACCGACTGGGGCGCTCACCTGCCGACGGTGACGGTGAACTTCTTCAGCTTCTTCACGATCCTCTCCAACCTGGGGGCCGCGGTCCTGCTCGCCGTCGGTGCGGTGTGGGCGTGGACCGCGGGACGCGATGCCGCCCGCGAACCACGCTGGCTCGCCGTGTCGCTGTGCTGCGCGGCGACGTACATGATCATCACGGGCGTCGTCTACAACGTGCTGCTGCGGGGCATCCCGCTGCCGCAGGGGTCGACGCTGGGCTGGTCGAACGAGGTGCTGCACGTCGTCATCCCGCTGTTCCTGCTCGCGGACGTGCTGTTCGCGCCGAGACGGCGGATGCTGAGCTGGTCGACGATCGGGGTCGTCGCCGCCTTCCCGATCGTCTGGGTGGTGTACACGCTGGTGCGCGCGAACCTGGTTCTGGCTCCGGGAACGGGCGACCCGTACTGGTACCCGTATCCGTTCCTGAACCCGCACGTCACGCCCGGTGGCTATCTCGGCGTGGCCGGCTACGTCGTCGGGATCGCGGTGGCGATCATCGCCGTGGGCGCCGGTGTCGTGTGGCTGACGCGCATGCGCGCAGCATCCGTCCTCTCTGCCGGCGGCTGAGCGCGCACTGCCGTTCGGCGAGGCTCCGTGCTCTCGACGGGGAGGGGGCCGGGGCGGGGGGTCACCACCGGTTGTGGACCTCTTCGGCCCAGCCGAAGACGCCCTCGAAGGCGATGAGCTCGCCCGCGGCGGTGCGGAAGGTTCCCGACCAGTCGCCGAAGCACTGGTCGGTCGAAGAGGAGAGGATGCCGAGGTTCGTCCGGGTCACCTTGTCGTAGACGGGGGTGAACAGGGCCTCCAGCCCGCCGCCGGTGACCCGCCACGGCTGCCGCCAGTCGGCGATGTCGTACTGCCAGTCCAGTTCGGCCCGGATCTTGTGCAGCCGGCCGTCGACGAGGAAGGCGTTCTCGGTCGAGCCGGTGCCATCCGTCCACCGCCCGCCGACCTGGATGCCGATCGTGCGGCCGTGCGAGTGGCCCGAGCCGGCGCCCCAGTTCCAGCGGATGTCGTAGGGCCACCGTCCGCGCCCGTGGTCGAGCACCGCCCACCCGTCCAGCTCGTGGGCGATGCCGTCGAGCACGACGGTTCCGGATGCCGGACGCGCGACGTCCTTGACCGTGTACTGGAAGCGGGTACTGCTCCAGGGGACGACCACCGCGAGGCGCTCGTGGCCCGCCGGGAGAGCGGCGATGACGTCGAGCTCGACACCGGGGATGTGCGCACGAAGGCGGGTGCCCTCGGGAAGCTCGTCGATGTCGATGACGAGATCCTTCGCGCGGGCGCGGCTCGGCCCCTGCTCGGCGCTGGGCGGCAACTGCACGCCGCGCGACGGGATGTTCGTCACCGACCGATGCCAGGTCCGCTCGGTCTCCCGCTCGAGCACCCAGACCTCGTGCACGGCGGCGTAGTCGATCGACGAGACGGTCAGTCCCACGACATGCGTGGGTGTGGCGATGTTCCAGTACTCCCAGCGCTTGTTGCGGCCGGTGAAGCGGATGCCGTCGCGCGCGATCCCGGAGGTGTCCACCAGCGGCGAGCGCGCCCAGCCGACGGCATCCGGGTTCAGCGCTTCCCCGGCCAGGGTGAGCGGCACGGGTGCGGTGAGCTCGCGTTCGTCGACCATGCGGGGCTCCCTTCTCTCGGGACACCCTAGCGAGCGCGCGGCCTCGCTCTCGCTCGCGGTCCCGCGCGCTTGCTCTCGACGGGGAGGGAGAAGGGGGAGGGCATACTTGGGGGGAGTGCCGTTTCGTGACATCCCGGGGGTGAGTGGATGACAGACGATTTCCGCGCCGCGTCCGCGGGCCTGTGGACCGAGCCGGTCGCGCCGCTGCGGCGCGACGCCCGGGTCGCCGAGGCGGGCCTTCCCTCGGCCGCTCCGATCCCGCGCGCCGCGCCGAAGGAGCCGGCCGTGCACCGGGGGCGCCTGATCGCCGGCTTCGCCGCCGTGATCGTGATCGGCGTGGCCTCGACGACGGCGGGGGTGCTGGCATCCGGCACCGCGGGCCCGTTCACGGCGGATGCCACGGCCGGCGACCGCGCGTCTGCCGCGTTCGCCGAGGAGGGCGGGGCGCCGGGCGGTTTCCCGGACTCGACGCTGCTCGATGCGGCGGGCAGCACCGGCGCAGGCGCCGACGATCCACCGACGGCGGATTCCGATTCCGGCACCGACGCGGATCCGCAGACGCCGCCCTCGGACGGGTCGCACTCCGGGCCGTCCGATCCTGCCCAGGCCGCGCCCGACACCGGCCCCGGCACCTCGGACCCCGGTCCCACGGAGCCCGGCCCACAGGAGCCCGGCCCGTCGGAGCCCGGCCCGTCGGAGCCCGGCCCACAGGAGCCCGGTCCAGAGGAGCCGTCACCCGTCCCGTCGCAGCCGGCTCCCCAGCCGACGCAGCCGGCGCCTCAGCCGACGACTCCTCCCCCGGCCGCCCCGGACTCCCTGCGATTCCTCGATCTCACGCCGAACTACGGCCTCGACCTGCTCGGCATCCGACTGCTGTCGAGCTACACGCTCACGCTCGCCGGTGAGCCCGGGTCCCGGGCATCCGTCACCTACGGAAGCCTCTCGGCCGGGACGGTGACCTTCGACACCTCGGGACGCGCATCGATCAAGCTCGGCCGATCGCTGCTCGACCTGGGGCTGAGCAACCCGACCATCCGAGTCGCATACTCCGACGGCACTGCGGGCGGAGCCATCGAAGCCCGCCGCGACTCGATCTGACCCTTCGTCGAAGGCGCGCCGGGCCGCGGCCACGGGTCCTTCTCCCCATCGGCGGCGGGTCTCCGATCGGCCCGCGGCGGTTACCCTGTAGCGGGGGGATCTGCGGTCGTCGTCGGTCCCCGACGCATGAGGAGACCAACGATGACCGACTTCCCGGCTCCCGGATCGACTTCGTCCGCGCCGCCGCCGCCCGCACCGGCGCCGCCTGTCCGCGCACAGCCCCCGCTCCCCGCGCAGACCCCGGTCGGGGACACCACTCCCCGGCAGCAGCGCGTCGCGCCGTCCAACGCGACGCAGGACGATCTCGCCCGCGCGCAGCGCATCCTGAAGATCATCTCCGACTCCTACTCGACCAAGATGGTCGGCCAGGAGCGGCTGCGCACGAGCCTGCTCATCGCACTGATCGCGGGGGGTCACATCCTGCTGGAGTCGGTGCCCGGCCTGGCGAAGACCACCGCCGCCAGCACGCTGGCCGACACCGTCGAGGCGAGCTTCAAGCGCATCCAGTGCACCCCCGACCTGCTGCCCAGCGACATCACCGGCAGCCAGATCTACGACGCGGCGACGGGCACCTTCCGCACCGTGCTCGGCCCCGTGCACGCCAACTTCGTGCTGCTCGACGAGATCAACCGCTCCAGCGCCAAGACCCAGTCGGCCATGCTCGAGGCCATGCAGGAGCGGCAGACGACCATCGGCGGCGAGGTGCACGCGCTGCCCCGGCCGTTCCTGGTGATCGCGACGCAGAACCCCATCGAGCAGGAGGGCACGTACGAGCTGCCCGAGGCGCAGATGGACCGCTTCCTGCTCAAGGAGATCGTCGAGTACCCGAGCCCCGCCGAGGAGTTCGAGATCCTCAACCGCATCGACTCCGGCGTGCTGAACCCGGACAGCCACGTGCCGGGTGCGATCTCGCTGGAGGATGTGCAGGAGCTGCAGGCGATCGCGTCGCGCGTGTACATCGATCCGGCGATCCGCAACTACATCGTGCAGCTCGCCTACGTGACCCGCAACCCCGCGCCGTACATCGGCGAGGAGCGCGCCCGGCTGATCAAGTACGGCGCGAGTCCCCGCGCGAGCATCGCGTTCCTGCAGGCGTCGCGCGCCATGGCCCTGCTCAGCGGCCGCACGCACGTGCTGCCGGAGGACATCCGGGTGCTTCGTCACCTCGTGCTGCGCCACCGAGTGCTGCTGACCTTCGAGGCGGATGCCGAGGGTGTGCGCAGCGAGGAGATCATCGACCAGATCTTCGCTTCGGTGCCGACCCCGTAACGCGCCGCGCATGACCAGCCTGATCACCCAGGTGAAGAGCAAGCTCTTCATCCGCTCGTCGCAGAAGTCGATGCACGCGCTCGATGGCGCCTACGCATCGCTGCTGCGCGGTCGCAGCCTCGACTTCGAGGATCTGCGCCCGTACGAGTTCGGCGACCAGGTGCGCGACATCGACTGGCGTGCGACGGCCAGGCACGGCGAGCCGCTCATCAAGCGCACCAAGGCCACCCGCAAGCACACCATCCTGTTCCTGGTGGATTCCGGTCGCGGCATGAAGGCCCTCGCCGAAGACGAGCGGCCCAAGCGCGACGTCGTGATGTTGCTCGCCGGTGCGCTCGGGTTCCTCACCGTGCGGCATGGCGACGACTTCTCGATGGTCTACGGCGACGGCGACCGGGTGCGCCGCCTGGCCACCGGCAGCAGCGAGGGCGCACTCGAGCACGCCCTGCGCACGATCCGGCGCGCGATCGACGACAGTGCCGCGCCGAACGACCGCGATGCCCTGCTCGGCTATGCGGCGCGCAACATCGCGCATCGCCGGATCGTCGTCATCATCACCGACGAGGCGCCCATGACGGCGGAGACCGATCGGCTGCTGCGGCGGCTCACCGTGCAGCACGACGTGCTGTGGCTGACCGTGCGCGACGCGGAGCCCGTCGTCCCGGCCGCCGCCGGGCCGCGGCACCGGCGGGACGTCGACAGCGGCTGGGGCATCCCGGATTTCGTGCACGGCGACCCCGAGGTGATGGCCGAGCTCGCCGCGCAGGAGGCCGCCGACACCGCGCGCCGCGACGAGGTGCTGCGGCGGCTGGAGATCACGCACGCCGAGTTCGGCGGGCAGGATGCCGCGGTGCCGGCGCTCCTGTCGATGCTGAACAGGAGGTCGCATGCCCGCCTCTGACGACCTCTACCCTCCCGCGCAGTACGGCGGGGCCTGGATCCTGCTCGCCATCGGCATCCTGCTGCTCATCGGCCTCGCGGCCTGGCTGCTCGTCGTGCTCACCCGGCCGCGGCGCAGCATCACACTCCCGGGCTCGCCCGCGCACGCCCCACTCACCGCCGATGTGCTCGCGCAGCTGCGTGGGGAGTACCTCACCGATGTGCAGCGCATCGAAGACGCATACCGCTCGGGGAATATGGACCCGAAGCGCGCGAACCTCGAACTCAGCCGCACCGTGCGCAACTTCGTGAACGAGTACTCCGGGCTGGAGGCGCCGGTGCTCTCCCTCGAGGATCTCGTCGACCGCGGCGTCGACCCGGCGCTCATCGACGCCATCCGCCGGCACTACTACCCGAGCATCTTCCAGCGCGGCCCCGCCATCGATCCGGTCTACGGCGCCGAGGCGGCGCGGAAGGTCGTGAACTCGTGGCACTGAACACCTGGTGGATGATCCTCGTCGCCGTCGCCGTGCTGCTCGTCGCCGCGGCGATCGGCATCCTGCGCGGCCTGCGCGGCCGCGGCCGTGTCGAGAGCGCGCCCGCCGCGCTGGTCTCGCGCGCCGAGCGGCTGCGCGGCCTCCCCGCGTTCCGAGCCTCCGTGCGCCGACGCATGAGCCTGCTGGCCGGCGTGCTCGTCGTCGGGGCCGTCGCCGTGCTGCTGGGCGGCGTGGTGGCCGCGCGGCCCATGGCGGCCAAGACGGTCCAGCCGGTGAACAACAGCCGCGACATCATGCTGTGCCTCGACGTGTCGGGTTCGATGTCCGACGTCGACGTCGAGGTGCTCAGTGTCTTCGAGGACCTGCTCAAGGGCTTCGAGGGCGAGCGGATCGGACTGACGATCTTCAACAGCTCGCCCGTGCAGGTGTTCCCGCTCACCGACGACTACACGTTCGTGCGAGAGCAGCTGCAGAACATCCGGGCCAGCTTCGACTACGCCAGCGACACCCCCGAGCACTGGGTCGGAACGCTGAACGGGCCCGGCGCCTCTCTGATCGGCGACGGCCTGGCCGCCTGCACGATGCGCTTCGACCATCAGGACGACGAGCGCAGCCGTTCGGTGATCCTCGCGACCGACAACGAGGTGGCGGGCGCTTCGATCCTCACCGTCGAAGAGGCGGCGCAGTACGCCGCGTCGAAGAAGGTGCGGGTGTTCGCCCTGAATCCGGTGCAGGGCAAGGACGCCGAGGTCAGCGCCGAGCTGTCGAGCGCCGCTCAGCAGACCGGGGGCCAGTCGTACGCGCTGCGCGACACGACCACCGTCTCGGACATCATCGGCGAGATCCAGAAGCAGGAGGCGACGGCGTTGAAGGGCCAGGCGCAGGTGATCTGGGTCGACAGCCCGAATCTCGTCATCGCCCTGATGCTCGTCGCGATGCTCGGATTCCTGATCCTCATCTGGAGGGTGCGCCTGTGATCTTCCAGCCTGTCCTGCATCCGGTCCTGCTGGTGCTGCTGTGCGCGGCGCCGGCCGTGCTCGTCGTCCGCGCGCTGATCCGCCCTTCGGCGGGCGCAGGGCCGCGGCGCCCGCTCTGGGTCCTGCGCCTCGGCATCGTCCTGGTGGTCTTCGCGATGCTGCTGCGCCCCGGCATCCCGGGGGGCACCTCGCAGACGCTCGCGACCGACACCGACATCGTGATCGTCGTCGATACGACGGCGAGCATCATCGCCGAGGACTGGAACGGCGACGAGCCGCGCCTGGTCGGCGTGCGAGCCGACGTGCAGTCGATCGTCGACGAGTACCCCGGCGCACGCTTCTCGCTGATCAGCTTCGACGCGACGGCGCAGCTGCGCCTGCCGCTCACGACGGATGCCACGGCGCTGATGTCGTCGCTCGACGTGATGCTGCCCGAGATCACCGACCAGTCGCGCGGGTCGTCGATCAGCATCGCGAACCGGATGCTCGCCGACACCCTCTCCGCGGCGGCGAAGGCATCGCCCGAGCGCAGTCGGATGGTGTTCTACCTGGGCGACGGCGAGCAGACGGCCTCGCAGGAGCCGGAGTCGTTCGCGAGCAGCGCGAAGTTCGTCGACGGCGGAGGCGTGCTCGGCTACGGCACCGTCGAGGGCGGCCCGATGAAGAAGACCACGGGACGCTCGGACGGGCGGTCCGAGTACATCGAGTACCAAGGCGAGCGGGCGATGTCGGTGATCGACGAGGACAACCTGCAACAGGTCGCGGAGCAGCTGGGCGTGGAGTACCGGCATCGAACGGTGGATGCCGGGATCGAGCTGCCCGAGGCGCCGACCAGCACCACCGACTACTCGTCGTCCGGCGAGGTGGGGAACGTGATCGAGCTGTACTGGATCCTCGCCCTCGTGCTGCTCGTGCTCGTCGCGGTCGAGCTCGCGCGGGCCACGATGCTCGTCATCCGCCTGCGCGGGCTGACGCGTCGCCCCGAGAGGGGTGCGCGATGACCGCTCCCGGCAACCCCACCCAGGCCGACGCGGCGACCGCGCTGCTCGCGGCGAACCGCCGGCGGCGCAGCATCCGCCGCTGGATCGCGATCGGAACCCTTCCGCTGACGCTGGCGGCCCTGCTGTTCGCGGGCAAGCTGCTGAGCATGTACGCGTTCGCGCACCAGTCGATCACGGCGTTCGTCACCGGCGCGTACGCGGAATCCGAGATGGCGGCTCGCGGGCAGGACTGGCTGAACTGGTTCGAGCAGTTCACGGCTCCGTACAACATCGGCACGGCGCTGGCGGGAGCCGAGAAGCTGCCCGAGGCGCGCGTCGAGCTGGAGCGCGCGCTGCCGCTGGCCGCGGGTCTGGAGGTCTGCTACGTGCGCATCAACCTGTCGCTCGTGGTGGAGCGTCAGGGCGATGCGGCGCTGGTCGACGGGGATGCGGCGAAGGCGGCCGAGCTGTACGGCGAGGCGCTGCAGATCACGGTGGAGACGCCGGAGGAGTGCAACAGCGACGACGCGCAGAACCAGTCGCCGGACCCGAACCGCGACATGAGCGACACCCTGGACGAGAACGAGCAGCGCCAGCAGGAGAAGCAGCAGCAGAGCCAGCAGCAGCAGGATCCTGAGCAGGGCGAGGACCCGCAAGAGCCCGAGGAGGGTGAGCAGGATCAGCCGTCGCAGAGCGACCTCGACGACATCGAAGACAGACTGAACCAGGGTGCCCAGGAGCGTGAGGATCAGCTCGGCGGCGACGACGAGGGCTCCGGCGGCGGGACGGACAAGCCATGGTAGAGCAGCAGCAGCGCGGCCGATACGTCGGCGGTGCCGAGGGTGCACCGCCGGTGCCGCCGCCGGGCGGCTACCACGGTGCGCGGCGCGAGTCGAGCGGTCTGGATGCGGCGGCCGGCCTCACCATGGCATCGGGCGATGTGACCTACACGGCCGGGCCGCCGGCCGGGCCGTCCGCCGGGAAGAAGACGGTCAACGCGCTGGGTCTGGTCTCGATCTCGGTGACGGTGCTGTTCGTGCTGATCATGCTGCTGATGATGGGGGCGGGCGGCACGGATGCCCTGTACGGGGCATCCATGCTGGTGATCCAGCTCGTCGTGCTCGGCGTGATCATCGCCGCGCTGTTCACCGCCCGGGGCCGGATGCTCGGGTCGATCGCTCTCGCGGTGACGCTCGTGTTCAACGTGGCGACCGTGGGTGCGATGGGCGCGCTGCGATCTGCGCAGACGCACGCGTATGACGGCACGAAGAGCGAGGAGCAGAAGCACGAGCAGGCGTACCCCGGGATCAAAGGCGTCTCGAACGGCGACGTGCTCCTGAATCCGTCGCTGGAGGAGGTGCAGGCCGAGGGCGACCAGCTGATGGCCGCCGTGCGCGAACGCCTGAGCGACCGGTTCGGGTACACGTGGGTGCAGTCCGGCGGCGTCGACATCAGCCCCGAGCGCAACGGCTACGGCGGCGAGTCGATGCTGCAGAAGTACACCTCGACCAGCTGGACCACCGAGCAGCCCGTGCAGGACGACGCACGCAAGCGCGAGGTGATGCGGGTGATCGACGGAGTGCTGGCCGAACACGGCATCCGCGGGCTGTATCCCCTGAACGAGGTGGACTCGGGCATCTCGCCCGACATGGTCGCGAAGCTGTACGGCTCGAGCGACCCGGCTCGTCAGCACACCTGGGAGTACTACGGCGACACGTATCCCGAGCCGCTGCGGTTCTACGCGTACGCGTACGACCTGTCGAACGACCCGACGGGCGAGTTCCGCCGGCAGCGCGAGGCGATCAAGCAGCAGTTCGGCGAACCGCTCGAGGGCATTCAGCTGGTCGTCTTCGCCCGTCAGGTGCTGCCTGAGAAGGACCGCGCCGCGTTCGAGGAGAAGCTCGAGGACTACCCGGGGTTCTGAGGTCCGATCAGCTCTCGTCGACGACGGCCTCGTGCTCGTCGCCGGGCAGCTCGGGCTCGTCCACCGCCCGCAGATCGTCCACCGCCGGCCCCTCGAGCAGGTGCCCCTGCGCATCGAAGCGGGATCCGTGCAGCGGGCAGTCCCACGACCGCTCCGCGCCGTTCCACGTGACGATGCCGCCCAGGTGCGTGCACACCGCCGACAGTCGGCAGGTGGTTCCGTCGACCGTCGATACCGCGGTGGGCTCCTTGTCGTACATGCCGACCACACCGGCGCCCTCGGCCGGGACCTCGACGGGAAGCGAGTGCAGACCGGCCGCCCAGCCGGATGCCAGCCGTCCGGCGACCTCGGCGTTCGCGACGACGCTGTGCGCCACATCCTGCGGCAGCGTGATGCGGTGATGGAGCGTCTTGGCCCACGGGATGCTGCCGTCGAGCACGTCGGCGGCGATGCTGAGCGCCGCCGCGACGGCGTTCGTCATCCCCCACTTGTTGTACCCGGTGGCCAGCACGACCCGGTGGTGGGTGCGCGGCATCCAGCCCACGAACGGCACGAGGTTCATCGACTCGTAGTCCTGGGCCGACCAGGCATGCGTGCGCACGGCTCCGGGGAAGTACTGCTGCGTCCAGTGCTCCAGGTCGTCGACGAGCGCCTCGGTGTCGGACTCGCGGCCCACCGTGTGCCCGTTTCCGCCGACTATCAGCAGCTCCTCGGCGCCCCGCGGCGCGGTGCGCAGAGAGCGTCCCGGCGAGTCGATGGAGAGGTACATGCCCTGCGGCAGCTGTGCGCCCGGCACCCGGTACGCCTGCGCGTACGAGCGCGACGGCTTGACCTTGGCGAAGTACAGGCCCCGGTCGAGGATCGGGATGCCCGTGGCCAGCACCACGATCGACGCGAGCACGTCGCCGACGGCGGAGGTCACCCGGCTGGGCTCGCCCGTGTCGACGTCCTTCACGCGCACGCCCTCGATGATCACGCCGCCGTGCTCGCGCACATCGGCGGCGAGCGCGCGCAGCACGTGCATCGGATCGAACTGCGCCTGTTCCCGAAGGCGCAGCGCGCCGTGTGTCTCGAAGGGCAGACCGACGTCGTCGACGCGCTCCACATCGAGCCCGGCCTCGCGGCAGGCCTCGTACTCGTCGTCGAGGCTCGAAAGACCCTCCGCCGTGCCCGCGTAGGTGAACGCGTCGCGCCGCTGAACGTCCACGCCGTGCTCGTCGAGATAGCGCAGCATCCACTGCTGTCCCTCGCGGTTGCCCTCGACGTACGCCTTGAGCACGCGACTCGACCCGCGGGAGCGAATGCCCGACATCACCCCGCCCTGAAGCAGGCTCAGCTTGGCCGTGGTGTGTCCGGTGGTCACCGCGCCGATCGAGCGCGCCTCCAGCACCGCCACCGACTTACCGGCTCTCGCCAGCAGCAGTGCCGTCGTCAGCCCCGTGATTCCCGCACCGACGACCACCGCGTCGTAGTGGCGCTCGGGTTCGAAGGCGTCGGTGGGAACGGATGCGCTCTGCTGGTCGAGCCACAGGGATGTCACGGTGCTCTCCTCACGATCGGTGGGTGGCCAGTACATCGCACTCCTTCCCGATCCCAGGGGGCCTTGACTTCGGCCGGTGCGTCCGACCCGTGGTGGCCTACGCTTGCTTCTGGCCGGCCACCGGCCGCCGGCGAACGAGGGAACACCGCATGTCAGACGCACAACAGGCGAGCGCGCCACGGCTGCTCGCGATCGACGCCGGGCAGACCGGCATCAAGACACGACTGGTCGGCGGCGAAGGCACGGAGCAGGATGCCGTGTTCCCCGGTGTGCTCACCGATCGGCCGCTGCTGGCACAGCTGGCGGGCGTCGTGGCATCCGTGGTGCGCGAGGCCGGCGCCGCGCCGCACACGATCACCTTCGGCGTCTCGGGATTGACCGACGAGCGCGCCGAGGCCGAGGCCCTGCTCGGGCATCCCGATCTGACGGGCGTACGTCGCGTGGTGGTCACGCACGACTCCGTCACCTCTTTCCTCGGCGTCCTCGGAGACCGGAACGGCGCGGTGATCGCGGCCGGCACAGGCGTGGTCACCCTCGGGGTCGGCCCCGCGCACTCCACGCGCGTCGACGGGTGGGGCCACATCATGGGCGACGCGGGCAGCGGATACTGGATCGGGCGCGCGGCGCTGGATGCCGTCATGCGCGCCTTCGACGGACGTGGGCCCGCCACCGCGCTGACCGCGGCCGTGCAGGAGCGCTGGCCCGATCTGGCCTCGGCCTACTCGTCGCTGCAGGCATCCGAAGATCGTGTGCGCACCGTGGCATCCTTCGCCGCCCCGACCGCCTCCTTCGCCGCGGCAGGCGACGACGTCGCCGCTCGCATCTGCCGCGAGGCCGCGGCCGAGCTCGCCCTCGCCACGACCACCGCCCTGCACGTCGTCGACGCTCCTGCCGACGCAGCGATCGGCGCCATCGGCGGCGTGTTCGGGTCGGATCTCATCCGCTCGTCCTTCGACGAGGCGGTGCGTGCAGAGCGCCCGGATGCCCGGTTCCTGCCGCCGATCGGTTCCGGGCTCGAGGGGGCGGTCGCGCTCGCCGGCCTGGGTGCGCAGCATCCCCTGCGCGAGCGCTTCACCGATCTGAGCCGCTGACCCGCCCGCACGTTCGGGAGGAGTTCTCACGGAACGCAGGAGCTTCTGCCCACAGAACTCCTCCGTTTCGTGCGTTCTCCTCCGTTCCGCGCGGGTGTTCGCCGGGGCGGCCCCGCCTGCAACCCGCACGGGCGCGCGGCGACACGCCGATAGACTGAAGCCCATGTCCAAGGTGCTCCAGTCCCTCCCCGTCGGCGAAAAGGTCGGCATCGCGTTCTCCGGAGGGCTCGACACCTCCGTCGCCGTCGCATGGATGCGCGAGAAGGGCGCCGTGCCCTTCACGTACACCGGCGACCTCGGCCAGTACGACGAGGACGACATCGCCTCGATCCCCGGCCGCGCGCTGGAGTACGGTGCCGAGGCGTCGCGCCTGGTGGATGCCAGGACCGCACTCGTCGAGGAGGGTTTCGTCGCCCTGTCGTGCGGCGCCTTCCACATCCGCTCCGGCGGCAAGACGTACTTCAACACCACTCCCCTGGGCCGTGCGGTCACCGGCACCCTGCTCGTGCGCGCGATGCGCGAGGACGGCGTGGACATCTGGGGCGACGGCTCCACCTACAAGGGCAACGACATCGAGCGGTTCTACCGCTACGGCCTGCTCGCGAACCCGCGCCTGCGCATCTACAAGCCCTGGCTCGACGCCGACTTCGTCACCGAGCTGGGCGGCAGGCAGGAGATGAGCGAGTGGCTCGTCGAGCGCGGCTTCCCGTACCGCGACTCGGCCGAGAAGGCCTATTCCACGGATGCCAACATCTGGGGCGCCACGCACGAGGCGAAGACGCTCGAGCACCTGGACGTGTCGCTCGAGACCGTCGACCCGATCATGGGCGTGAAGTTCTGGGACCCGTCCGTGGCCATCGAGACCGAGGACGTCACGGTCACCTTCGAGGGCGGCCGCCCCGTCGCCCTCAACGGCGTCGAGTTCACCGACCCGGTGGCGCTGGTCATGGAGGCCAACACCATCGGCGGTCGCCACGGGCTGGGGATGAGCGACCAGATCGAGAACCGCATCATCGAGGCGAAGTCCCGCGGCATCTACGAGGCGCCGGGCATGGCGCTGCTGTTCATCGCCTACGAGCGCCTGGTCAACGGCATCCTGAACGAGGACACCCTCGCCACCTACCACGAGCAGGGCCGGCGCCTGGGCCGCCTAATGTACGAGGGCCGCTGGCTGGAGCCGCAGTCGCTCATGCTGCGCGAGTCGATCCAGCGCTGGGTGGGTCTCACCATCTCAGGCACCGTCAGCATCCGACTGCGCCGTGGCGACGACTGGACCATCCTCGACACCGTCTCGCCCAACCTCTCCTACGGCCCCGAGAAGCTGTCGATGGAGCGCGTGGGTGATGCGGCCTTCGGCCCGGTCGACCGCATCGGTCAGCTCACCATGCGCAACCTCGACATCGCCGACTCGCGCTCCCGCCTGGAGCAGTACGCGGGCCTCGGCCTGGTCGGCGGCGCCACGGGCGAGCTCGTCGGCAAGGTCACCGCGGGCGGCGCGAACGAGATCGCCGCGTCCGAGACCGCCGACGAGGAGCTCGCGGAGGCCGTGGATGCGGCATCCGAGGGCGCCGCCTTCGACTCCGGCACCGACTGAGCCCACGCCCACTCGGGCGGATGCTGAGAGTTCAGCGAGATATGTTGCACAGTCTTGTGCAACATATCTAGTCTGGATGCATGACGCCCGCCCGCACACCGCGCTCCGACGCGCGTGCGAACCGCGCCGGCATCCTGGATGCCGCCCGCGGTGCGCTCGCGACCGACCCGCATGCGTCGATCGACGCGATCGCCCGCAGCGCGGGCCTGAGCCGGCGCACCCTGTACGGTCATTTCGACGACCGCGACGCGCTGGTCCGCGAGCTGATCGTCACGGGTGCGCAGCGGTTCAACGCGACCGCGGCGTCCATCGCCGAGACCGACCCGCGGCTCGCGCTCGCCCGCCTCGCCACCCGCCTGTGGAACGAGGCCTCCCACGTGCAGGTCGTCGCTGCGCTGGCGCTCGACGAGGCGCACGTGGCGCAGACCGCCCAGGCGCTCGCTCCACTGCGCCGTGCCGTGTCCGATCTGGTCGCGCGCGGCCAGGATGACGGATGCTTCCGCACCGATCTCTCCGCGACCGCACTGGCCCGCCTGATCGAAGAGGTCGCCCGCACCGTGGTGGCGCGGGTGGACGCCGCGTCGCCGTCCGCCGCCGACCTCGCCGTGCGCGTGCTCCTGAGCGTCGCGGGGCTGTCCTGGCGGGAGGGAGACGCCCTGCTGCGCGCGCATCCCGACGTGCTCAGCGGTCCCGAGTCGCCCGCAGCCGCCGAGACGGCCGCACGGGCGGAGCGCGCCGAGGAGACGGAATGAAGATCGTCCTCGACGATGTCTCCAAAGGTCGCGCGGGCGAGGCGCTCCCCCGCACGTCCTTGACCTTCGAGACCGGGCACGCCCGCTTCGTGCGGGCCGAGACCGAGCAGCGGCCGACCGTGCTCGGCCTGATCGCGGCGGGACGCATGCACCCCGACACCGGCGCGGTCACCATCGACGCCGATGCGGATGCTGCGGCGCTGCGGCGGCGCGTCGCCCTCGTGGACGCCCCTGACGTGAGCGACCCGCACCCCGGCGTGAGCGTCGCCGCCGTCGTCGGCGAAGAGCTCATGTTCGCCGGGCGAGGATCCACTCCCCTGCATGCGCGACGCTGGCTCTCTCGACTCGGCTTCTCCGACATCGCGAGCGCACCGATCGGCACGGTCGACCCGGCCGCCCGGGTGCGCATCCTGTGCGAGCTCGCCGTGCTGCGCGAGGGCGTCGAGGGACTCGTGATCGTGGCACCGGACCGTCACGGCGGACGCCCCGACGGCTGGTGGCGCATCGCGGCCGAGTTCGCCGAACGCGGCCAGGCCGTGCTGGTGATCGTGGGCGGGGCGGCCGCCGCGGTGATCGCGGAGATGCCCGAGACGCTCTCGGCCACCCACCTCGCCGACGCGGGGAACCTTTCGACGACCGCGGAGGAGGAACGATGAAGGTGCCATCGATGGTGGCCGCCGAGGTGCGCCGACTGACCGCGAGCCCGATGGCCGTGATCGCGCTCATCGCGCTGATGTGCGTGCCCATCCTGTACGGCGGGCTGTACCTGTGGGCCAACCAGGACCCGTACGGGAAGTTCGGAGACGTGCCCGTGGCGCTCGTCGTCGAGGACGCGGGCGTGACGAGCACGACCACCGGCGCCGCGACGACGCGCACCGAGAACTACGGCGACAAGGTCGCCGACGAACTGCTCGCCGACCGCTCCTTCGACTGGCAGGTGCTGTCGGCATCCGCTGCGGCGAAGGCGCTCGAGGACGGCACGGTGGACTTCACCGTCACGATCCCCGCCGACTTCTCCGAGGCGCTGGCATCCGCAGCCGGCGATGCCCCGCGACCGGCTCGCATCGAGCTCGAGACCAACGACGCGAACAACTACCTCGCCTCGACGATCGGCACGCAGACCGTCGAGCGGATCCGCCGCTCGGTGGCCGAGATGGTCGGCTCCGAAGCGGCCGGGCGCCTTCTCACGGGACTCAGCGACGTGCGCGACAGCCTCTCCGATGCGGCCGACGGGGCCAGCCGCCTGGCCGACGGCGCGCACACCGCCCGCGACGGTTCCTCCACTCTCGAGACGGGCCTCGGCACGCTGGCCGGAGGTGCGGCGAAGCTGGCCGACGGCGCCCGCACCCTCGCCGACGGCGCCGCGCAGGTGAGCGCCGGAAACGGCCGTCTCGCGGACACCGCCGACCGTGCCGCGGATCTCATGCAGCAGGCCACCGACGGCCTGCCCGCCGCCCGCACGGATCTCGCCCGGGCCATGGCCGAGCAGGGGCTGACCTCGGAGCAGATCGACACCGTGCTCGCCGAGCTCGATCCCCTCGCGCAGAAGGTGCGCGAGGGGAACACGGAGGTGCACGGCGCGGTCGAGCGCATCGACCGGCTGGCCGCCGGAGCACGCCGGATCGCCGCCGGCGCCGCCGAGCTCGCCGACGGCGCAGGCAGTGCATCCGACGGAGCCGCGTCCGCGCACGACGGCGCCGCGAAGCTCCGCGACGGCCTGGGCACCCTCGCCGACGGCATCGGAACCCTGCGCGACGGACTCTCGGACGGCGTCTCGACGATCCCCGAATCCACCCCCCTGCTGCGCGAGTCGCAGGCCGACACGATCGCGGACCCCGTGCTCGTGTCGAGCGAGAAGGTGACGGCGGCCCGCGACTACGGTCAGGGCCTGGCCCCGTTCTTCGCGGCGCTGGCCGGCTGGATCGGCATCTACGCGCTGTTCCTCATCGTCAAGCCCATCTCCCGTCGTGCCGTCACGGCGCTGCACTCCCCGATCCGGATCACCCTGGCCGGGTGGCTCACCCCGGCCGCGCTCGGCGCCCTGCAGATGACCGGGCTGATCGCCGTGCTGGCGTTCGGGCTGGGGTTCCACTTCCAGCATCCCTGGGGGTCGCTCGGCGTGATGGTCGCCGCGGTGGCCACGTACACGGCGATCATCCTGGCACTGAACGTGTGGCTGGGGTCGGTCGGCCAGTTCCTGGGCCTGGTGCTGATGGTGCTGCAGCTGGTGACCGCGGGAGGCACATTCCCCTGGCAGACGCTGCCCGCACCGCTGGCCGTCCTGCATCACGTCCTGCCCATGGGCTACGTGGTCGACGCGATGCGTCAGCTCATGTACGGCGGCGATATCCGTCGGGCGTGGGCCGACCTGGCCGTGCTGGCGATCTGGCTGATCGGCGCGCTGCTGGTCGCGGCGATCGGCGTGACACGAATGACCCATCGGCGCACCCTGCGTGATCTGCGGCCCAGCCTGATCGGGTGACGACCGTCGACGGCGCGGTTTCCGACCCGGGTGCAGTTAGTAGGGAGTGCACAGCCGGGCCCGTCCGGCGCGGATCGACTGGGTAGGATGCCGGGAGCGTCACCCGAGACGCGCGTCCGGACTCCCTGATGCGGAGTCCCATCAAGTCGAGAGACCTCCGCCGATGTCGTCAGAAGCCACCGCCGTACCCCATCGATCACTCGCCGGCCGAATCGGCCGCATCGCCTTCATCGTGCTCGCCGCCCTGCTGGTGCTCGCCACAGCCGCGGCGTTCTTCCTCACCTGGACCATCCAGCGCTCCTTCCCGCAGACCGGTGGGGAGCTCACGCTGAAAGGTCTTGAGCAGACCGTGACCGTGCAGCGCGACGACCGGGGCATCCCGACCATCACGGCCTCGTCGACCGATGATCTGTTCTTCGCCCAGGGCTTCACGCACGCCCAGGACCGGTTCTTCGAGATGGATTTCCGCCGGCATGTCACATCGGGCCGCGTGGCCGAGATGTTCGGGGCCTCGCAGGTCGCAACCGACTCCTTCCTGCGCACCCTGGGCTGGCGCGCCGTCGCCGAGCAGGAGGTCGAGGCTCTCGACGACACGACCCGGGGCTACTACGAGGCGTACGCCGACGGCGTGAACGCGTACCTGGCCTCTCACTCGGGAGCCGACCTGTCGCTGGAGTACGCGGTCCTGGGCCTGCAGAACCCCGACTACGAGCCCGAGCCGTGGGAGCCGGCGGACTCGGTCGCCTGGCTGAAGGCCATGGCGTGGGACCTGCGCACGAACATCGAGGACGAGACGGATCGTGCCCTGCTCGCCGCCCGGCTCGGAGCCGCGGGCGAGACGGATGCCGAAGCGCAGGCGCTGATCGAGAAGATCTACCCGTCCTATCCGTTCGACCGCAACCCCGTGATCGTCCCGAAGATCTCGACCGCCGACGCGCTTCCGACGGGCACCGCCCCGGCCTCGTACTCGGGCGACGCGCAGCCGCGGGTGACGGATGCCCTCACCACCGTCGACTGGCAGCAGGCCGACGGCGTCGTCGAAGCGGCGAGCATGCTCCTCGGCGGTGCGGGCGAAGGCATCGGCTCGAACTCGTGGGTCGTCTCGGGCGACCTGACCGAGAGCGGGATGCCGCTGCTGGCCAACGATCCGCACCTCGGTGCGGCGCTGCCGTCGGTCTGGTACCAGGTGCAGCTGAAGTGCGAGAAGGTGTCGCAGGAGTGCCCGTTCGACGTCGGCGGCTTCTCGTTCTCGGGCCTGCCCGGCGTGATCATCGGGCACAACGCCGAGATCGCGTGGGGTTTCACGAACCTCACCACCGATGTCGCCGACCTGTACATCGAGAAGGTCGAGGGCGACGAGTACTGGCGCGACGGCGCACGCGAGCCGCTGGAGATCGAGAAGGACGTGATCAAGGTCGCCGGGGGCGACGACGTGCCGCTCACGATCCGCCGCACCGTGCACGGCCCGATCATCTCCGGACTCACCGACGACTTCACCGCCATCGCCGACGATCCGGTGGCCGAGTCCGGCGACGAGGTGCTCTCGGTGCAGGGCGCTGCCGAAGTCCCTGAGGGCGAGGTGGCGGTGAGCCTGCGCTGGACCGCTCTGGATCCGGGGACGACGTCGACGGCGATCTTCGCGCTGAACACCGCGCGGGACTTCACCGAGTTCCGCCGCGCGGCATCCCTGTTCGACGTGCCGGCGCAGAACCTCGTCTACGCCGACCTCGAGGGGAACATCGGCTACCAGGCCCCGGGGCGCCTGCCCGTCCGCGGCGCGGGCGACGGCTGGCTGCCCCAGCCGGGTTGGGACAGCTCGTACGACTGGACGGGGTTCATCCCGTTCGACGAGCTGCCCGTGTCGTACAACCCGCCCGAGGGGTACATCGTCACCGCGAACAACGCCATCGTGACCGACGACTACGAGCACTTCCTCTCCCGTGACTGGGACCACGGCTACCGCGCCGGTCGGATCGCCCACCTGATCGAGCGCCGGGCAGCCGCGCATCCCCTGACCGCGCAGGATCTGCGCGACATCCAGATGGATGACGAGTCGTGGATCGGCAAGCAGCTCGCGGTCGCGATGGACGACGTCACGGTGACCGGCGACGGCGTGAGGGCCGCCCTCGATCTGCTGCGCACCTGGGATGCCCAGAACGAGGCCGACTCCGCCGCCGCCGCGTACGCGAACGTGCTGTGGGCGCGCCTGGCGCAGAACATCTTCGCCGAACGCGAGGTGCCGCTGCCCGTGGGCGATCAGGGCCGGCTGTTCACCGTGGTCGGCGCCATGCTCGACGATCCGTCCGATCCGTTGTGGACCAACGACCGCCTGGACGTGGGTGGGATGGACGAGATGCTCGCCCTCTCGGCGCAGCAGGCGTACGACGAGCTCTCCGCCAGGCAGGGCGAGGACGCGAGTCGCTGGAGCTGGGGGTCGCTGCACGCGCTGACCCTGACGAGCTCGACGTTCGGGACATCGGGGATCGCGCCCATCGAGATGCTGTTCAACCGCGGTCCGTATCCCGTCGGCGGCGGATCGTCGGTGGTCAACGCCACCGGCTGGCGCCTGGGCGAGTCGTACGCGACGGTCACGGTGCCCTCGATGCGCATGGTGATCGACCTGGCCGACTTCGACGACTCGACCTGGATCCACCTGACCGGCACCAGCGGCCACGCCTTCCACCGGCAGTACACGGATCAGACGGAGGACTGGTCCCGGGGCGTCCAGAAGCCGTGGGCGTTCACGAAGAAGGCCGTCGCGAAGGCCGCCGTCGACACGCTGGTGCTGAAGCCGGCGGCGTGATCCGCCGTCGCTTCCGCCCGCGCACGACGGGACGGAGGGGCAGCCCCCTCCGTCCCGTGACGCGATCGTTCAGGAGCAGGACGTGACGAGCTCCCACGGCCCCCAGGTCTGAGTCCCCGGGGTCTCCCCCTGCGTCCACCACTTCGCGGTGTACTCGGCGCCGTCGTACGTCACGGATGCGCCTCCCGTGTAGACGGCCGTGCTCGACCACGCCGGTGCGCTGCACTCCTCCGGGTCGGTGCCGGGGTCGGGATCCGTTCCGGGATCCGTTCCGGGGTCCGTACCCGGTTCGCCCGAGCCGCTGCCCAGCCGTGCGCCGATGGTGGTCGCGACGTCGTACCCGTTGGTCTTGTCCCAGTTGATCGACCAGGTCATCACACCGCCGATCGGACCGTACGCCCGGGCGGGCGTGAACGCGCCGCAGTTCGTCTGCGACTCCAGGCAGTCCACCGCCCGCACGACGTTGCTCATCGGCTGATAGCCGCCGCCGGCCGCGCTCTGCACGGCGGGCACGCCGATGCCCACCTGGTCGGGGCGAAGCCCCATCTCGAGCTGGATGGCCGACAGAGCCGTGAGGAAGTCGACCGTGCCCTGCGAGTACACCTTCTGGTCGGCGCCGAGCATCGAGCCCGAGTTGTAGTACTGGGTGTTGACGATCGTGAGGATGTCCTTCACGTTCAGCGTGAGCTGGTAGTACGGCTGGGTCGTGGCCTGATAGTCGATGGTCTGCGGCGCCATGGTGAGGATGAATCCGTCACCGGCCTTCGCGCGGAGCTGGTGCAGCGCATCGCTCATGTACTCGGCGTTGATGCCGTGCTCCAGGTCGATGTCGATGCCGTCGAAGCCCCACTCCTGCATGAGCGCGTACGCCGTGTCGGCGAAGTTCCGCGCCTCGGTCGCGTTCGAGACGATCACGTTGCCGCGCTCGCCTCCGACCGACAGCACGATCTTGCGGCCCTCGGCGCGCAGCGCCGCGGCATCCGCCTTGAACTGTGCGTCGGTGTACCCGCCGAGTTCGCCGCTGGCGACGTCGAAGGTGATGCCCCCCGGAGTGCCGGCGAGGTTGTCGGCGAACGCCACCGCGACGAGGTTGTACGCCTCCGGGATCTCGCTCAGCCGCATGGTGGTCGAGCCGTTGTTGAAGTTGTGCCAGTAGCCGGTCAGCCACTGAGGGGTGGAGGCGGATGCCGCGGCCGGTGCCGGGGCGGCATCCGCAGCGTGCGCGAGCGGCGCGGCGAGCAGCGCTCCGCCGATGACGGTCGCGACGGCGGCGACGCCGGCCGCGAGCCGGTGGCGCACGGCGTGCCGGGGTTTCTGAACTCGTTCCACGATGATCTCCTCAAGAGTCGGAATCCGTCACGGTACGCGGGTGGCCGCGGGCACCGCATCCGTGTTCTCCACACTCCGCGGCACCGGATGCGCCGAACAGGCTCCCGGGAGTCCTGAGACCGTGACCGCCTCAGTGCACCGGTACGGTGGAGGGATGCCGGAACGCCTGCTCGCACCCGAGGGGAGCCGCGCCGACATCGGCGAGTTCACGCACGGCGGGGCCACGCTGATCTTCGAGGACTTCGGCTCCGGCGTCCGCCCCCTCGTTCTGCTGCACGGCATCGGGATGGGCCGCAGCGTGTACATCGACCTCATCGAGCGGATGAGCGGGCGGGTGATCGGTATCGATCTGCCCGGCTTCGGCGAGGCGCCCGAGCCCCGCCGCACCCTCACGATGCAGCGCCACGCCGACCTCGTCGCCGCCTGTCTGCGCGACCGCGGGATCACGGATGCCGTGGTGCTCGGCCATTCCATGGGAAGCCAGATCGCCGCCGAGGTCGCCGTGCGGCATCCCGGCGTCGTCGCCGGTCTCGTGCTCGCCGGCCCGACGGTGAACAGCGCCGCGCGCAGCATCCGGGCTCAGGCGGGCTACCTGCTGCTCGACCTGCTCGGCGAACGCCCCCTGGTGCTTTGGCGCGGCGCGCGCGAGTACCTGCGCGGCGGCCCCCACCTGATCCGCAAGATGCGCGCGACCGTGGTGCACGAACCCGAGAAGGTGTATCCGCGGGTGCGGGTGCCGGTGCTGGTCGTGCGCGGCCAGCGCGACCCGCTCGCGCCGATGACCTGGTGCCGCGAGATCGTCGATGCGATGCCGGATGCCCGTTTCGAGGAGATCCCCGACCACGGCCACAGCACGCTGCTCAGCGCCCCGTCGGCCGGGGCCGAGAAGATCCGGGAGTTCATCGCCCGGCTCTGAGGTGCGGCCGGTCGTCCGGATCGCTCGGCTACCCCGCCCCGGGAGGCGTGCGCCGCGATTCGGCGTACTCGTCCACCACCAGCGAGCGCTGCTCGATGGTGCCGTTCCGATAGGCCTGCCGGCCGACCATGTGCGCCGACAGCGGGGCGGTCGCGAACTGCAGCAGGATGACCGGGATCACGATCAGCACGCCGAGCAGCATCGCGCCGACGGTGCGCTGTGCCACGGCGACTGCCAGGCAGATGAGCACCAGCCCGAGCACCTGGGGCTTGGTCGCCGCGTGCAGCCGGCTGGGGACATCGCGGAAGTGCAGCAGCCCCACCGCCGCCGACAGGCACAGGATCGCGCCGAGCAGCACGAGCGCGAACACGATGATGTCGGCCACCGGCTGCGGCAGCGTCAGTTCGAAGAAGGACGCGACGGTCATGATGTCGTGTTGTCCCTTCTGGCCACGTAGCGGGCCACGGAGATCGACCCGAACACGCTGACCGCCGCGATGATCAGCATCACCGGAATGTTCCGGGTGTGCCCGTTCAGCGCCATGTCGGCACCCAGCACGCACATGACCTCGGTGAGCAGGACGTCGGAGGCCACCGTGCGGTCGAGGATCGAGGGCCCGCGGATGATCCGGACCACGCACAGGATCGCGGCGATGCCGAACACCACCATGATCGCGACGAGAAGGACGTTCATCGGGCACCGCCCCTCGTCTCGCGGCCCTCGCTCAGCGCGTCGACCTTCGCGGCATCCCGGCCGCGGTTCAGGTCGGCCTTGAGCGCCGCGTACTGCTGCGGCGTGCCCACCGCCCGCACGATGCGTCTCTCCCACCGCAGCACATCGTCACGGAAGCGGTCGACGTCGGCGCGGCTGCGCACGCCGATCACGTGCAGGTAGAGCACACGGCGGTCGCGGTCGCTCTCGACGACCAGCGATCCGGGGATGAGCGACGCGGTGACCGCCACATGGGTCGTCACGATGTCATCCGCGTATCGCAGGGGGATCTCGATGATGGCCGCTCCGGGCTGGCGTCGCAGATCGAACACCTGCAGGGTCACGCTGACCGCGCCGGCCACGACGGCACCCAGGAACAGCACGATGAACACCAGGGTGTACCAGAGGTTCACTCGGCCGACGAGCTCGACCGTGGGCAGGCGGAAGACGCGGGTCACGAAGATCGCGACGAGGATGCCGGTGACCAGGGCGAGCGGCGTGAACTGGTGCCACAGCAGCACCCACAGCAGCACCAGCCACAGCATGAACGGCACCTGCAGCAGGATGTCGCGCAGCAGGCCGCGCTTCGACTCGGGGGTCATTCGACCTCCTCGTCGATCTGCTGAAGGGTGATCGGCTGCAGCAGCCCCGCGCCGATCCGGTCGCACAGGGCGTACAGAGGCCCCGCGAAGACGGTGAGCGCGAGCGTGACGACGACCATCCCGCCGGTGGCCACGGTCATGATCGACGGGATGCGGCGCGTCTCCTGCTGCATGTCGGCGGCGGGAGCGTTGCCGAGATAGCCGACACGTCCGTCGATCTCTCCGAGCTCGTCCCCCTCCCGCCAGAAGGCGAGGTTCCATGCGCGCATCAGCGCGTACAGAGTGAGCAGCGAGGTGAGGATGCCGCCGAAGATCAGCACGATCATGAGCGACGTGCCCACTGCTGCCGCCGACTCGAACAGGGCGATCTTGCCGATGAAGCCCGAGAACGGCGGCAGTCCGCCGAGATTGATGGCCGGCACGAAGTACAGCACCGCCAGCAGCGGTGCGGCCTTCATCAGTCCGCTCACCCGCAGGATCGACGTGCTCCCGGCCTTGCGCTCGATGAGGCCCACGGCGAGGAACAGGGTGGTCTGCACGACGATGTGGTGCACGATGTAGTACACCGTGGCGCCGATGGCCTCTTCGGTGGCGATCGCCAGGCCGAAGATCATGTACCCGACATGACTGACCAGCGTAAACGACAGGATGCGCTTGAGCTCGGCCTGCGCGACGGCGCCGAGCACGCCGATGACCAGCGTCGCCAGTGCCACGATCTGCAGCAGCGTGTCGATGCTGTTCTCGGCGAACAGCTGCGTCTCGGTGCGGATCAGCGCGTACACGCCCACCTTGGTCAGCAGGCCGGCGAAGACCGCGGTGACGGGCGCCGGAGCGGTGGGGTACGAGTCGGGCAGCCAGAACGACACCGGGAAGATCGCGGCTTTGATGCCGAACGCGATCAGGAGCATGAGGTGCAGCACGAGCTGCGTCTCCTGGGGCAGCTGCGCGACCCGCTCGGCCACCTGTGCCATGTTCACGGTGCCGACAGCGCCGTAGATCATGGCGATCGCCGCCAGGAACAGGATCGACGAGACCAGCGAGACGACGATGTACACCGCGCCCGTGCGGATGCGCGACTCGGTGCTCCCGAGCGTGATGAGCACGTATGACGCGACCAGCAGGATCTCGAAGCCGACGTAGAGGTTGAACAGATCCCCCGCGATGAACGCGTCGAAGATGCCGGCGGCCAGGATCAGGTAGGTCGGGTTGAAGATCGAGATCGGCGTCTCCTCGATCCCGTCGGCCGCTCCCTGGCCGATCGAGAAGAGCAGCACCGCCAGCAGCACGATGCTCGAGACGAGGACCAGCAGCGCCGCGAACCGGTCGACGTACAGCACGATGCCGAACGGCACCGGCCAGCCGCCGACGGACACCGCGAACGGCGTGTCAGCGGCATCCACGGCGACCAGCAGCACGGCGGCGATGATCGAGACCGATGCCAGCGTCCCGGCGGTGACGACCATCTGCAGGCGCGGATTGCGACCGAAGACCAGGGTGACGGCGGCTCCCAGCAGGGGCAGCATCACGATGAGGGGCACGAGAGCGCTCACGAGCGGTCCGCCCCGTCGTCGATGGTCGTTCCCGTCGGAGAGCCCGCCGAGACGTCCGCGACGTCCGCGACGTCCACCGGCGCATCGTCCTGGATGGCCGGATGGTCGCGCATGTGCAGCACCGTGATCGGGGCGGTCGCCGTGCCGACGAAGTCGGTGGTGGCCTCTTCCTCCTCCGGCGTCGACTCGTCGTCGAAGAGCTCCTCCTCGGCATCCGTGCGCTCGCGCAGCGCGATGTCGGCCTCGTCGTCCTCGACGGTGTCGGCCTGGCCGAGCTGCCAGGAGCGGTAGATGAGGGCGAGCAGGAACGCCGACACCGCGAAGGTGATCACGATGGCCGTCAGGGTGAGCGCCTGCGGCAGCGGGTCGCTGACGTCGCCCTCCTCGCCGAAGAACGGCGCTTTGCCCGGCACCCCCATCACGACCAGCAGCAGCAGGTTGGTGGCGTTGCCCAGCAGCAGGAATCCGATGAGCACACGGGTCAGGCTGCGCTCCATCATGGCGTAGACGCCGCAGGCGAAGAGCACCGCCATGATCACGATCAGGGTCAGCGAGACGTCCATCAGACGCGCACCCCCCTGCTCCGGACCTGCGTGGCCTGGCGATCGACCTCGGCGCCCAGGCTGCGCAGCACATCGAGGACCAGTCCGATCACGACGAGGTACACCCCGACGTCGAAGACCGTCGACGAGACGAACTCGAGGTGGCCGAGGAAGGGGACCTCCGCCTCCCACACGGTGCTCTCCAGCGGCGCCATGCCGAAGAACATCGGCAGCAGGGCGGCGCCCACCGCGAGCACCAGGCCGAAGCCGAGCAGGCGGCCGGCATCCGTCGGCGCCGCCGCGCCCAGCTCCCAGCGACCGCCGGCGATGTACCGCATGACCAGCGCCATGCCCGCCACGAGCCCCCCGGCGAAGCCGCCCCCCGGCCCGTTGTGCCCGGCGAAGAGCAGGTAGATGGACACGACGATGATCGTGTGGAACAGCACCCGCACGATCACCTCCAGCAGGATCGAGCGGTCCTCGGCCTTGATCCGCTGTCCGCTCACCAGCCAGGCACGCGGCGCTCCGCGGTTCTCGGCGGTCTGGAACCGCAGCCCCTCGTCGGTCTCGACCAGCGGCCGACGCGCGGTCGCACGGCGCTTGGTCTGGGGCAGGTCGCGGGTGGCCGAGAGCAGGTCGGCCCGGTGGGTGACGAAGACGAGGGATGCCACGCCCGTCGCTGCGAGCACCAGCACGCTGAGCTCGCCCATGGTGTCCCAGCCGCGCAGGTCGACGAGCGCGACGTTCACCACGTTCTTGCCGTGCCCGAGCTCGTAGGCGAGCTGGGGGAAGTCGAGGGAGATCGGGTCGAAGATGCGCGCCTGGGTCGCGATGATCGCGACGAACGCCATCGTCACGCCCACACCGATCGCGAGGATCGCCCGGGGGGCCCGGCCCACAGAGGCGTTGTGCTCGCCCATCCGCGACGGCAGCCGGCGCAGCACCAGGGCGAAGGTCACCATGGTCACCGTCTCGACGAGGATCTGCGTGAGCGCCAGGTCGGGGGCGCCGCTGGTGGCGAAGAGCACGACCATGCCGAGCCCGGTCACCGAGACGAGCACGACCCCCGTGTAGCGCTTGCGCGCCCGCACCGCCACGATCGCGGCGATCGCCATCACCGGAGCCACGACGATCTGCACCGGCGTGTGCCAGGCCGACAGCGAGATCCGCTCCGGTGCCGCCGCGACCAGTGCGGTCGCCTCGGCCGCGAGCAGCACGATGAAGATCGTGCCCACGTACAGCGGGAGCGAGCCTCGCTGGGTCAGGCTCGTGGTGAGCACGGAGAGGCGGTCCACGCCGCGCATGCTGAAGAAGTAGACGTCGGCCGCGGTGAAGCGCAGCAGGCGGGGTCGACGATCCCACCCGAAGCGGATGCTGAGCACGAACACGCCGATGCCGAGCAGGATCGCCCCGATCGACAGGAGCAGCGCGGGCTCCAGACCGTGCCACAGCGCCAGGTGGCCGACCTGCCCGAGAGCGGGATCGAAGGTCGCGGCGTAGCCCTGCAGGGCGACGTCCAGCGCCGGCGCTCCGATTCCGGCGGCGATGCTGAGTCCGGCGAGGATGATCGGCGAGGCCAGGAATCCGACCGGCGGATCGGGCCATGCCGTCTGCGGCATAGAGGAGCCGGCGGCATCCTTCTTCCGCCAGAAGGCCCCCCAGAGGAACCGGCATCCGTACGCGGCGGTCAGCACCGCACCGAGGGTCACGCCCGCGAGCGCGACCCATCCCCACACGCTGCCGTGCTGGGCGTCCTCCAGCAGCGAGGTGAGCGTGGACTCCTTCGCGACATAGCCGATGGTCGGCGCGATGCCCGCCATCGAGGCGACCGAGATGAAGGCGGCTGTCGCCATGACCGGCGCCTGCCGGCCCACGCCGGACAGCTCCGTGATGTCACGCGTGGAGAGCTGGCGGTCGATGACGCCGACGATGAGGAACAGGGCGGATTTGAACAGCGCGTGCCCGATGACCAGTGCCAGGCCGGCGAGCGCGGCGCCGGGCGTGCCGTACCCGATCACGACGGAGAAGAAGCCGAGCTGGCTGACGGTTCCGAAGGCCAGGATCCGCTTGAGGTCGGTCTCGCGCAGCGCCTGGATGCCGCCGAGCAGCATCGTGAAGACGCCGAGGGTGATGACGATGGGCCGCCACGGTGCCGACAGCGCGAAGATCGGGGCGAACCGTGCGATCAGGTAGATGCCGGCCTTCACCATCGCGGCGGCGTGCAGGTAGGCGCTGACCGGTGTGGGGGCGGCCATCGCTCCGGGGAGCCAGAAGTGGAACGGGAACAGCGCGGACTTCGAGATCGCGCCGACCAGCAGCATCACGATCGCGGCGTCGATCACCGCACCGGTGGGTGCGAGTTCGAGCAGCTCCCGGATGCTGGCCGTGCCGGCGTCCACGACGAGCAGGATCACGCCGACGAACATCACCAGTCCGCCGAGAGTGGTCACCAGCAGTGCCTGCAGGGCCGATCGACGGCTGGCGGCACGGCGGCGGTAGTGCCCGATGAGCAGGTAGGACAGGATGCTGGTGAGCTCCCAGAACATCACGAGCATGACGAGATCGTCGGTGAGCACCAGGCCGTACATGGCGCCGGCGAAGCCGAGCAGCACGCCAGCGAACTGGCCGACGCCGGCCGCGTCGTCGTGGAAGTACCAGCGGCAGTAGAGCAGCACGAGGGCGCCCACGCCCGTGACGATGAGGGTCAGGACCCACCCGAGCACGTCCATGCGCATGGACAGATGCAGTCCCAGCTGCGGGATCCACTCGTAGTCCTGGAAGGGAACCGTCTCGGGGTCGAGCACCTCGGGCGTGCGCAGGAGGGTGTGCACGAAGGCGGCGGCCGGGACGAGTGCGCCGAAGACGAATGCCTGTGCTCCGAGCCAGCGGACCAAGACGGGAAGGAGGAGCGACCCGGCCAGGAACACGGCAAGGAGCAACAGCATAAGCGGCTCCTCAAGCTCGTCGAGGCCTTCCGGCACAGGCGGGCGATGTCGGTCCAGTCTACCGGTGCGCGACGGCGGCGGCGTGCGAGAGTTGACGCATGACGCGCGGGGCATGGCGTGAGGCGGCCGGGTGGACGGCTGCTCTGACGGTCGCGGTCATCGTCGTCGGGCAGGTGGCCTCGACGGCGCGCAGCGGGCTGCTGTTCCGCGATGGCGACTCGGTGGTGGTCGCGCTGGCGGCGCGTTCGGTGCTGGAGGGTCAGAGCTGGGACTGGGCCATGTCGAGCGTGCTCTTCCTGCCCGAGCTGGGGGCGTTCATCGCGCTGCGGATGCTGCTGCCCGGGGTGGCGGTCACGACCGTGCTCGCCGTCGGCGCCGTGGTCAACCTGCTCGCACTGTACGGCGCCGTGCGGGTGGCGGCGGGCCGGCGACGGCCGGGCCGGATGCCCGTGGTGCGGTCGGTGCTGGCGCTGGCGGCGTTCGGGCTGCTCGCCGTGACCGAGACGTCGGCGTCCCGCGACGCCCTGGAGCCGGCGTCGCTCCTGCTGACCACCACGTACTACTCCGCGACCGTGATCGGCGCGGTGCTCGCCGCCGGGCTGGTGCGTCGCTGGGCCGACCGACCACGCCCGCTCTCACTGGCCACTCTCGCCATGGTCGCGCTGGTGTGCACCCTGAGCAACCCGATCTTCCTGGCGTGGGCGGTCGCTCCGCTCGCGGCCGTCCTGCTGGCGTCGTCGCACCGCTCGCTGCTCGGCCGCCGGTCGCTGCTGCCGCTGTTCGCCCTGCTGGGCGGCACGGCGATCGGGTTCGGAGCGCGTATTCCCTTCTCGGAATGGATCGCGAACTCCGGCGCCGGATACGCGCAGCCCGCGCTCTGGGCCGAGTCCGCGGGGTACTACGCAGAGCTCGCGGGGGTCCGGTTTTCGACACCGGGCGGTCTCGCGGCCGGCGTCTTCAGCGCTCTGCTTCTCGTGGTCGCCATCCGCCACAGCATCCAGCGCTCCGCCGAACCCGGGGGTCGCGTCCTCGCCGCATTCGCGTGGTTCGCGCCTGTCGCGGTCGTGGCCGGCGCAATCGTGCTCGGCACGCACGCCGCGCGCTACCTGCAGCCGCTCGCCTTCGCCTCCGTGCTCGCGATCGTCGCGCATCCGGTGCGGCTGCGCCTGCCGGCCGCCCGGTTGCGGGCGGTCGTCGCCGCGGCATCCGCCCTGCTTCTGCTCGGCGCGGGGCTGTCGCTGCCGAGGATCGCGGCGGCGGCAGGACAGCCGGATGCCGATGCGCGGTGCGTGGCCGACTGGGTCGACTCCTCCGGCCGCACGGGCGCCGGCCAGTTCTGGACGGTGCGACTGCCGAAACTGCTGCTCGAGGATCCCGCGAGGCTGGTGCAGGTCGACCACACGCTGCGCGGCTATGCCTGGCTGGTGAACCGCACCGACTTCGACGCGGGCGAGGTGACCTTCCTGCTCGAAGACGAGCAGACCAGCCCGTGGGACGTCGCCGGCCTTCCCGAGCCGGAGAGAGTCATCGTGTGCGGGCGCTACCGCATCCTCGACTTCCCGTCGCATCCACTCCCCCTGGGTCCCGCGCGCTCCTGAGCTCGCGTCTGGGTCGCAACACGCCGCATCCCCCGCACCCACACCGCGTGTTGCGCCACATCCAGCACGAGAACGCAGGACGAGAGCGCGAGAGCGCAGCGCTCCTGAGCCCGTTTGGGTCGCAACACGCCGCATCACCCGCGCCCACACCGCGTGTTGCGCCACATCCGGCACGAGAACGCAGCGCTCCTGAGCCCGTTTGGGTCGCAACACGCCGCATCCCCCGCACCCACACCGCGTGTTGCACCACATCCAGCAGGAGAACGCGGCACGAGAACGCAGCGCGAGAGCGCGCCCGCGAGCGGATGCCGGACGCGAGGCCTCGAGGGCCCGAGCGGCTCAGGCGGGCGGGGCGCTCGTCTCGCCGGCGCGGAAGACGCACGAGAAGTGCACCGACTCGCCGCGCTCCCCCGCGATCATGCGCGCGACCTGCTCGCCCGCGGCGCGGCCCTTCGCGACGGCGGGCTGGGCGACGGTCGTCAGCCGCAGCGAGCCGAGGCCGTCGGCGGCGATGCCGTCGAACCCCACCACGCTCAGCTCCAGCGGCACGCGCAGTCCCAGCTCCTCCGCCGCGCGAATCACGCCCACCGCGAGCAGATCGCTCTGCGCCACGATGGCCGTCGGCCGGCTCTCGAGCAGATCGCCGCGGGCATCCGCCAGCAGATTGCGCGCGGCGAGCATGCCCTCATCGATCAGGCTCGCGGCCGCCGTCACGCCGGGGGCATCGGGGTACACGTCGCGGAATCCGGCAAGGCGGTCGAGGGTGACGTCGACCGTCGCTGCGGCCACGCGCTCGGGGGTGATCGGCCCCCGCTCGCGATCGACGTCGAGCGCGAGCGTCACCGTCGCGACCCTCGCATGGCCCAGCCCACGCAGATGCTGTGCGATCTCGGCGCTCGCCTCGCGGTTGTTCAGGGTGATCCGCGGGATCCCCTCCCCCGCGTCGCCCTCGATCACCACGACCGGAAGGCCGCGCTGTCGCACGGTCTCCAGAGCCGCGCGTGTGCGTCCCGAGCATCCGATGAGCACGACGGCGTCCACCGGCGCCTCGGTGATGGGCGGCGCCTCGTCGCCCTGCGGGTCGTCGCGCAGCAGCAGGATGCCGGCGCTGATCGACGCGAGAGCGTCGGAGAGCCCGTCCATCATCGCCGTCGTGACCGGATCGAGAAAGGCATGCCGCAGCTCGCCGCCCAGCACGACTCCGACGATTCCGCTGCGGCCACGCCGCAACGACGCCGCGCGCGGATCCGGCCCGGTGTATCCCAGCGACGCGGCGGCCGCGAGCACCTTCTCCCGCGTGGCGTCGGCCACGTTGACCTTGCCGCTGAACACGACCGACGCCGTCGACGTCGAGACGCCGGCTTCGCGGGCCACGTCCGCGATGGTCGCGCGGCGTGCGGTGCTGCTCATCCTCCGAGGATAGCCCCGACCGGTCACGCGCATCGAATCGATTCGATACGATGGTGCGATGGACACCGCTCTCACCCGGTCGCAGTTCGTGCGCTGGCGCCTCGCGATCTTCGCGATCTTCCTGGCCAGCGGCCTCTCGATCTCGACCTGGGCGTCTCGCGTGCCCAGCATCAAGGACGACCTCACGCTCGACAACGCGCAGGTCGGCCTCATCCTTCTCGGCATGGGCGTCGCGTCGATCATCGGCATCTCCACGGGACCCGCCGTCATGGCGCGCACCGGCGCTCGGCGGGGGATGCTCGTGACCATGCTGGCCTTCGCGACGGGGATCGTGCTCATCGGCCTCGGCTCGACCGTCTTCGTCTCGGTGCCGGTCGTGCTGCTCGGCATGGCGCTGTTCGGGTTCGGCAACGGCAGCGTCGACGTCATGATGAACGTCGAGGCCACCGCCATCGAGCAGCAGATGGGCAAGACCATCCTTCCGGTGTTCCACGCGTTCTTCAGCTTCGGGACGGTGATCGGCGCCGGGATCGGCGCACTCGCCGCCGGCGCAGGACTGTCGGTCGCGACGCACGCCGCGATCATGGGCGCGCTGATTGCCGTGATCGCGGTGACGTGCTTCTTCCAGGTCCCCGTGCGCGAGGCCGCACTCGACGCGGCGGACGAGAAGCCGCACTGGCGCGAGCGGATGCACGTGGCGCTGGAGGCATGGCGCGAACCGCGCACCTACATGCTCGGCGTCGTCATGCTCGGGATGTCGTTCGCCGAAGGCGGCGCGAACGACTGGATCGCACTCGGCGCCGAAGAGGGGCACGGAGCGCCCGCCGGCATGGGCGCGGTCGCCCTCGCGACCTTCTCGGTCGGCATGACCGTCGTGCGGCTGTTCGGCGGGCCGGTCGTCGACCGCTTCGGGCGCGTCCTCGTGCTGCGCCTGCTCGCCGTGACGGCCGCGGCCGGCATCCTGCTGTTCATCCTGGCACCCACACTGCCGCTGGTGCTGCTCGGCGCCGCCCTGTGGGGCGTCGGCGCTTCGCTCGGCTTCCCGATCGGCATGTCGGCGGCAGCCGACGATCCGGCCAAGGCGGCCGCGCGGGTGAGCGCCGCGGCGACCATCGGATACGTCGCCTTCCTGGGCGGGCCTCCCGTGCTCGGCATGATCAGCGCGCACATCGGGCTGCTGAACACCCTGTTCATCCTGGTGGCCCTCGTGATCGCGTCCGGCCTGTTCTCCGGCGCCGCGCGTCCGCTGCGCGCCGACGAGACCACGGCGACGAAGTAGGCTCTTCGGGTGCGTCTCGTCATCGCCCGCTGCTCCGTCGATTACACCGGGCGGCTCAACGCCCATCTGCCCCTCGCCACGCGCCTGCTGGTGCACAAGGGCGACGGCAGCCTGCTCGTGCACTCCGACGGCGGCAGCTACAAGCCGCTGAACTGGATGAGCCCGCCGTGCACCCTGACCCCCGAGATCCCGGGCGAGGAAGAGGCGGGCGCCGGCGTCGTCGAGGTGTGGCGCGTGACGCACCGGAAGACCGGCGATGCCCTGCGCGTGCAGATCTACGAGATCATCCACGACTCGAGCCACGATCTCGGAATCGACCCCGGCCTGCAGAAGGACGGCGTCGAAGCCGACCTGCAGCGCCTGCTCGCCGAGCAGGTGGAGCTCATCAGCGCGGGGGCGACGCTCGTGCGCCGCGAGTACCCGACGGCCATCGGCCCTGTCGACCTGATGGTCCGGGATGCCGGCGGCGCGGCGATCGCCGTGGAGGTCAAGCGCCGCGGCGACATCGACGGGGTGGAGCAGCTCACCCGCTATCTCGAGCTGCTGGGGCGCGATCCGCACCTCGCTCCCGTCAGCGGCGTCTTCGCCGCACAGGAGATCAAACCGCAGGCGCGCGTGCTCGCCGAGGACCGCGGCATCCGCTGCGTCGTGCTCGACTACGAAGGCATGAAGGGCGTCGAGTCCGGGATTCCCCGGTTGTTCTGAGCCGGCCCGCAGTCGCGGCGTCGGTAGGCTGAAGACATGCCCGAATCGCCCTACTCCTGCATTCTCTGGGACGTGGACGGCACCATCGCCGACGCGTCGGCGGGCATCCTGCCGCGCCTGCGTCAGGTGTTCGCCTCGTACGGTCTGCCCGACCCGGATGCGGCGGAGCTGTCGCTGTGGATCGGACCGCCCATGTACGAGTCGTTCCAGCTGCGCGCGGGCATGGACGAGCAGCGCGCGCATGAGGCGGTCTCCCGCTACCGCGAGCTCGCCGCCGCAGACGGCTACGCGGCATCGGTGGATATCTATCCCGGTGTACCGGAGGTGCTTCGGGCGGTGCAGGATGCCGGCATCGCGCAGTCCACGGCCAGTACCAAGCCCGAGAATCAGGTGCGTGCGATCCTCGAGCACCACGGCCTCATCGACGCGTTCGCGGCGATCTCGGGCGCCCGGCCGGGAATCGAGGGACGCTCGGACGGCAAGTCGTTCGTCGTCGGTCAGGCCCTCGAGCGCCTGCGCGCGGCTGGCGTCGACACCTCACGGCCGCTGCTGATCGGCGACCGGCACCATGATGTCGAGGGCGGCGCCGAGCACGGCATCCCCGTCGTCTTCGTCGACTGGGGCTTCGGCGAGCCCGCCGAAGCGGATGCCGCCGCGTTCCGGGCATCCGACCCCGTCGCCCTGAGATCCCTGCTGCTGGGCTGAGCCCGCGCCCGCCCCAGCACGGCATCCGGATGCCGGCTCAGAACACGGATGTCGGCAGGATGCCGGCCTTCCCGCCGACATCCGTCGGTCCCGCCGACATCCGTGTGCGGCGGATGCCCGCACACGCAGAACTCCCCGTCGGCACTGCAGTCGCAGCGGCCGACGGGGAGTCCGCTCCCGCCTCAGATGGGGCGGATGTTCTCAGCCTGCAGGCCCTTGGGGCCCTGCGCCACATCGAACTCGACGCGCTGGTTCTCGTCGAGCGAGCGGTAGCCGGAAGACTGGATTGCGGAGTAGTGCGCGAAGACGTCAGCGCCTCCGTCGTCGGGGGAGATGAAGCCGAAGCCCTTCTCCGAGTTGAACCACTTGACTGTGCCCTGGGTGCTCATTTACTGCCGTTCTGCTGATTGCTACGCCGACGCAGGACGCACCGACTGCGCTAACGCTATCCCAGAGGGCCCCCACGTCAACAGCACCTACCAGAAGGTGACCCAAATGTTGCATCCGAGAAGCGCCCGGGGCAAGAAGTTGGCCCTCACCGCGGGGGGAGCGATGAGGGCCAAAGACGACCGGAGGGTGCGTCAGCGTTCAGCATACACAAATCGGCAATCTTTTGTCCCCCATATGGGGGACAAAACGCGGAATGAGTGTCATGATGAGAAAGGCCCCCTCGCAGAGCACATTGGGGACTGTGCCAACGAGAGGGCCAAGCGCATGCGTGGATCGCCGGGGACTGGGGCCCCCTTCACCGACTGGGGTTCGGTGAGAGACGATCGATTTCCCACCGCGCATGCACTTTCACACTAGAGGAGGGGTGGTCCGAAGTCCACGGCTTCGGGCGCCCCGGGTGTGAAAGGCCTTGAGGGGAGATCAGCAGGCTCGGAGAGGGAACGACAGCACAGCGAGGCCGTTCCTCTCCGAGCCGCGCGGATCCTTCTCGGCCATCCTGCGCGCGGCCTAACCTGCTCCGCTCCGCACTGTCAATCCCCTGGGCCCGATTCGGGCGCGGTGGCACTCTGAGTTGTCCGCAGATGGGCGGTTCACCGCCCTCCTCACGAAGGGAGCGCCACATGGGAGCCATGGACGACGCCAAGCACAACGTCGAGAAGATGGTCGGCAAGGCCAAGGAGGGTATCGGCGACGCGACCGATGACGAGAGCCTCCAGGCCGAGGGCAAGGTCGACCAGGTGAAGGCCGATGCGAAGAAGGTCGGAGACGACGTCAAGGACGCCTTCGACAACTAGCGATCACCGCGTCGCCGACGCGTGACGGTCCGCATCGCGGATCGCCCTGAGCAGGACGGGTGCGCCTCGGTCCCGGATGGGATCGTGGCGCACCCGTCTGTCTCCACGGCGGTTCGCGGGAGAGGAGGAGCGGATGCCGCTCACCACCCGCTTCGGCGTCGAGGAGGAGTTCCTGCTGCTCGACGCCGCCACTCTCGTGCCGGTGTCGGCGCGCGCCTTGCACGACGTCGTGCTCGGCGACGCTCCGGAGGGCGGCAGGCTGACCGCCGAGTTCCTGACCAGCCAGACCGAGGCCGCCACGGAGCCGGTTCCCTCTCGCGGGCGGGCGCAGGTGCAATTGAGCGGCATGCGCCGGATGCTGGCACGGCACGCCCCGGTGGGAACGATCGTCGCGGGGATCGGATCTCCCTTCGCGGTGGCGGGCCCCATGCACATCTCGACCTCACCGCACTACGACGATGTCTCCGACCTGATCGGACGTCTCGCGGCGGAGCACGCCGTGAACGGCCTGCACGTGCACGTGGAGGTGTTCGGCGACGAGGAGCGCGTGCGCGCGCTGAGACGGGTGCGCGAAGCGCTGCCCGTGCTGCTGGCCCTGAGCGTGAACTCACCGTTCGCGGGCGGGCTGCCAGCGGGTCTGGCCAGCTGGCGCAGCATGCTCATCCGCCGTCTGCCCGTGTCGTGGGGTCCTCCGGCGTTCGAAGACGCCGACGGGTATCACCGCGCGGTGGAGCGGCTGCTGGACGCCGGTGCGCTGCCGGCACGCTCGTCGGTGTCGTGGGCGGCGCGGCTGTCCGCGCAGTACGACACGATCGAGGTGCGGGTGGCCGATGCGCAGCTGGACGTGGAGGACACGCTGCTTCAGGCGGCACTCACCCGGGCGATCGTGGTCGCCGACGACGATGACCCCGCCGTGACGCCGGCGGAGGAGCTCGACGCCTCGCTGTGGCTCGCGGCCCGACACGGCATGCGTGCCCGCCTGCTCCGGGCGGACGGGCCCGCCGAGCCCGCCTGGGCGGCGGTGGAGCGGATGCTGTCTCGCATCCGTCCGGCCCTGGACGAGCTGGGCGACGCGGAGTTCGTCACCGACCGGCTCGCGCGCCTGCGGACCGAGGGCACGGGTTCCGAGCGTCAGCTGCGAGCGCACCGCGAATCCGGAACGGCCGGGCTCGCGTCTCTCGTCGAGGTGCGCTGACGCACACAGGTCAGCATCCGCTGTATAGTCAGCACATGCTGACCATCGCCTCACGGCTCGGCGCCATGAATCGCCTCGGCCGCGCGATGGCGGATGCCACGCGTTCCCGCATCCTGCTTTCGCTGCTCGAGGGACCCGGCTACCCTGCGCGCCTCGCCGAGGAACTCGGGCTGACCCGGACGAACGTCTCGAACCACCTCGCATGCCTGCGCGGCTGCGGGATCGTCGTCGCTGAGCCGGAAGGACGCCGGACGCGCTACGAGATCGCCGATCCGCATCTGGCATCCGCGCTGACGGCCCTGGTGACCGTCACGCTCGCCGTCGACGCCGACGATCCGTGTGTCGACCCGCGGTGCACGCTGTCCGGATGCTGCGACACGGAGGAAGCGGGATGACCATCGCGCTTCGGGGCTCGTCGCGCACCACCCTGCTGCGCCGACGCATTCGGATCATCGTCGCGGTGACGATCACCTGGAACGTCCTCGAAGCCGTCGTCGCCCTGATCGCCGGCGGAGCGGCGTCATCCGCCGCCCTGGTCGGGTTCGGACTCGACTCCATCGTCGAGGTGCTCTCTGCAGCGGCCGTGGCCTGGCAGTTCGCGGCCCCGGATCCTCGGCGCCGCGAGAAGGCGGCCCTGCGGGTGATCGCGGTGTCGTTCTTCGCCCTCGCCGCATACGTGTCGGTCGACGCCCTCCTCTCACTGACCGGCCTGCGGGAGCCGGAGCACGCGCCCATCGGCATCGTCCTCGCCTCGCTGAGCCTGTTGATCATGCCGTTCCTGAGCTGGTTCGAGCGCCGCACCGGGCGCGAGCTCGGCTCCGCCTCGGCGATCGCCGACTCGAAGCAGACGCTCATCTGCAGCTATCTCTCTGCGGCGCTGCTGGTCGGCCTCGTGCTGAACACCCTGCTGGGATGGGCGTGGGCCGACTCGGTCGCCGCACTCGTCATCGCCGGGTTCGCCGTGCGCGAGGGCTTCGAGGCCTGGCGCGGAGACGCCTGCTGCGCGGCCCCGGTGTCGATGCTCACGGGAGAGCGCCCGGCTCCCGCCTGTGCCGATGGATGCTGCGCGACCGGCGGGAACGGTTGACGGTCACCGCGACCGGGAGCGCCGGACGATGGGTGATACTGGCACCATGGCCGTGCGAAACTCAACGACCGCGCTCACCTCGCGCGCGCGGAAGGTCGCGTCCGATCAAGGCTACGGTGCGCTCAGGTCCGCGCATCGGCTGAATCGCGACCACGGCCGTCGCCTGACGATCGCGGTTCTGCTGCTGCCGGTGTGCGCCGTCGTCTTCCTGAGCATGGGATGGCGGAGCTCGCCGTGGAGCCCGGGCTCGTCGTCGGTGGCGGGCCTGATCGCCTCCGGTGGCGCGGGTCTGGTGTTCTTGGTCCTGTCGGTGATCCTCGTCGTCCCGACGCTGCGCAGAGTTCTCTGGGGCGGGGCACGGCTGTTCCTCTTCGAGCACGGTGCCGTCGCGGAACGGCTCGGAAGCCACGCCTACGTCTGGCCGTACGAGAACGCGACCATCCGGTACGTCTGCTGGGAGGAACCCTGGGAGGGGGATTCCCGCGATCGACCGCAGGTGTGGGTCAGGTTCCAGGACGGCGAGCAGATCTGCTTCGACGGATACGGCAGGAAGGACCGCGAGGAGCTGGAGGCCGCGCTGCGGACGCTGGGGCTGAGCACCGAGCCCGAGCGGATCGGCCCGCTCACGGTCACGAAGGCGCCCACGCCGCTCTGAGACCCCTGCGCGGAATCCGATCCCTCCCCGGTTTCCCCGGAAACGCGTGTTCCTCCCGGCCTTCGGCCCCCGCATCCTTCTACCGTCGAGACAGTGACCGCTACACGCGTCGGATCGCGTGCGTCCGATCCACGGATGCGCGGACCGCGCCGGGAGAACTGCGATGACCGACAGGACCCGCGACACAGACCCCTCCGACCCGCGCCCCGCGCCGAAGTCGTCACCGAAGACGATCCTGAAAGAGGTGACGCACCCGGCCCTCATCCCCGGGATCGGAGTCGAGGACACGCCCCGGGTGTTCAGCACGAACTGGGCGGTGTTCGGCATCGCGGGAGTCCTCGTACTCGGCGTCGTGATCTGGGGATTCGCCGCTCCGGAGAACATCAGCGCCGTGGGCGCGGCATCCCTGAGCTGGGTGACGCAGAACTTCGGGTGGCTGTTCTCGATGCTCGCCGTGGCGACCATCGCCTTCATGTTCGTGGTCGGCTACGGCCGCACCGGTGGCATCCGACTCGGGGCCGACGACGAGTCGCCGGAGTTCTCCACGGTGTCGTGGATCGCCATGCTGTTCTCGGCGGGCATGGGCATCGGCCTGCTCTTCTGGGGTCCGGCCGAGCCGCTGACGTACTTCACCGACGTGCCTCCCGGCTTCACCGCTGAGGCGGGCAGCAGGGATGCGATGCTGACGGCCCTGGCACAGTCGATCCTGCACTGGGGACCGATGGCGTGGGCGTTCTACGCACTCGTCGGCGGGGCCATCGCCTACGCGGCGTACCGGCGCGGCCGGGCGCCGCTGATCTCTGCGATCTTCCGGCCCATCTTCGGCGAGCGCACCGAGGGGTGGATCGGCGCGGTCATCGACGTCTTCGCGATCATCGTCACTCTGTTCGGCACCGGCGTCACGCTCGGCATGGGGACTCTGCAGATCGCCAGCGGAATCGAGGTCGTCTCCGGAGCGGGTCCGCTGGGCAACACCGCGCTGATCGCGATCATCACCATCCTGACCGCCGCGTTCGTCGTCTCGGCCGTCTCGGGCATCAAGCGCGGCATCCGGGCACTGTCGAACATCAACATGGTCGTGGCGGGGATCATCGGGTTGTTCATCTTCATCGCCGGGCCCACCCTGTTCCTGTTGAACATGATCCCGGCAAGCGTCTCGGCGTTCTTCGGCGAGCTGTGGACGATGCTCAGCAGGAATCCCGCACAGAGCGACGACGCGGCGGCCTTCATGGCCAGCTGGACGAACTACTACTGGGCGTGGTGGATCTCGTGGACCCCGTTCGTCGGCATGTTCATCGCGAAGATCTCCCGTGGCCGCACTCTGCGCGAGTTCGTGACCGTCGTGATCGTCGTCCCCTCGGCGGTGTGCATCGTGTGGTTCGGGATCATGGGAGGCACGACCATGCTGCTCGAGTCGCAGACCGGTGAGATCGCGGCGGCCGGCTCACCCGAGGCGATCCTCTTCGCCGTGTTCAGCGAGCTGCCCTTCGGCGTCGTGCTCTCGGTGCTGGCGATGATCTCGATCGTGCTGTTCTTCGTCACCTCCGCCGATTCGGCGGCGATCGTCATGGGCTCGATGAGCCAGCGGGGCAGGCCGGAGCCCTCCAGCTGGGTGACGATCACCTGGGGCGTGCTGCTGGGAGCGGCCGCTCTCGCCCTGCTGCTCGCGGGCGGAGAGACGGCGCTTTCGGGCCTGCAGTCGATCATGGTCGTCTCGGCGCTGCCGTTCGCCGTCATCGTGATCGGCGTCATGATCTCGTGGGCGAAGGAGCTGAACACCGATCCGTACATGCTCCGGCGCCGGTACGCACGGGCGGCGATCGCTCAGGGCGTGCGTCGCGGCATCGCCGAGCACGGCGACGACTTCGTGTTCGGAGCGACGGAGGTCGCCGCCGACGAGGGCGCCGGCGCGGGGATCGACACCGACGATCCCGCGCTGACGGAGTGGTACGAGACGGCGACCGAGCAGATCCCGATCGTCACCGCGGTGGACGTCACCCGCACCCTCGAGCCGGGGCGCATCCAGCCCAAGGGTCCCGACGATCCGACGCACACGGCATCCGGCGACGCGTCGCTGACCGTGGGCGAGGACCGCCGGGAGACTCGGCGGCGTCGGCGGGATGCCGGCGACGGACCCCCGACGGCGCCGGAGCCGGACGACACGGGCGGCTGATCAGGCGCGCGAGCAGCTGCCGCTCTTCGTACCGGAAGTGGCTCTCCATGATCGCGGAGACGCCTTCGAGGTGTCGTTCCACCTCATCGGCCGAGGCGGACCGCTGCACCGCCGCTTCGAGCTCTCCGATGAGCTGGTCGATCATCGAATGATCCTGCTCCAGGCTCCTCAGCACCGGAGCCAGGTCGGGATGCGCCGCCTCGATCGCTCCTTCTGGTCCGACGCCTCCATGTCTGACACTGCCTGCCACCGACACGCGACGCTGCACCCAGCCTACGCCGGAATCCCGGCCGGTGAGGTCTGCGGAGACGACGAGGGCCCCGGCTGACACCGGGGCCCTCGTCATTCTGTGCGCGAGGGGGGACTTGAACCCCCACGCCCTTGCGAGCACTGGCACCTGAAGCCAGCGCGTCTACCTATTCCGCCACTCGCGCATGTCGTGCTCCGAAGAACTCAACCTGCCAAGGTTATCACGTGCGCGCGGGCGCTCCGAACACGGCCGGCAGGCGGGCATCCGGCGGCGACACAGCGCTTTCCGCCCGACATCGCGCACCCGCAGCCGTCTCGTGCGAGAGGTGGATTCTCACCGCGTCGGCGCCGAAACCGACGCGCGACAGGCGGACATTCAGCGGGTCTGGCTACGATGGCCCTACCGGTCGGCATGCCAGAGGAACCTCGTGGGACTACTTGACAGCTTTGAGAAGGGTCTCGAACGCGCTGTGAACAGCGCTTTCGCGAAGACCTTCCGCAGCGGCATCCAGCCCGTCGAGATCGCCTCGGCCCTGCGCCGCGAGGCGGACACCAAGGCGGCTGTCGTCAGCCGCGAGCGCATCATCACGCCCAGCGACTACCTCGTGCGGCTCAGCCCCGACGACCACGAGCGGATGCGGGGGCTCGGCCATGCCCTCAACGACGAGCTGTTCGCCCTGCTCACCAAGCATGCCCGCACCCAGGGCTACAGTTTCTCGGGCCCGTTGCACATCTCGCTCGAGGCCGACGAGCGCGTCGCCACGGGCACGGTGCGGGTGAACTCCTCGTCGGTGGAGAGCGCGGTCACCTGGGAGGGCGTCATCGAGGTCGACGGACACCGGCACACCCTCACCAGCGCCCGCACCGTGATCGGGCGCGGCAGCGATGCCGGGATCACGATCTCGGATGCCGGCTCGAGCCGGCGGCACGCCGAGGTCCTCTGGGACGGCGAGCGCGCCATGCTCCGCGACCTCGGCTCCACCAACGGCACCAAGGTCGACGGGCAGAAGGTGCGCGAGGCCGCACTGGCCCCCGACACGTCGTTCACGATCGGCCGCACCGAACTGGTGTTCCGCGTCGTGCCGGTCACGAACCCCGGATCGGGTCCGTCTTCGGGCTCAGGCAACCGGAAGGGGACCCTGCGATGAGCGAGCTCGTGCTGCTGGTGCTGCGCATCGGCTTCCTGGTGCTGCTGTGGTTCTTCGTGTTCGGCGTGGTGTACTCGCTGCGCGCCGACCTGTTCGGCGTGCGCGTGCGCAAGATGCCCGCCGGCGAGGCGGCAGCGGCGGCTCCCGTGCAGCGGGCGCCCCAGGCGCCGCGTCCTGCCGCGGCATCCGTCAAGACCGCATCCCGTCTGGTCATCACCTCCGGGCCGAAGGTCGGCCTCGAGGTCCCGCTCGGCACGGCCGATTCCCTCTCCATCGGCCGGTCCAGTGAATCCGGCCTCGTCATCCGCGACGACTACACCTCCAGCCATCACGCTCGTCTCTCGAAGCGCGGAGACATCTGGACCCTGCAGGACCTCGGCTCCACCAACGGCACGTTCCTCGACGGCGAGCGCCTGAGCGAGAAGCCGGTGCAGATCCAGATCGGCACTCCGATCAAGGTGGGCGCGACGACCTTCGAGCTGCGAGCGTAAGGGCACCGCACCGCGATGGTCTTCGAGGGCTCGAGTGCCGCGATCTCCCACACCGGGAAGGTCCGCTCCAACAACCAGGACTCCGGCTATGCCGGTGCGAACCTGTTCGTGGTGGCCGACGGCATGGGCGGACACGCCGGCGGAGACGTCGCATCGACTCTCGCGATCGGCCGCATGGAGGACCTGGACCAGGCCTACGCCTCGACGGATGACGCACAGGCGTCGTTGCAGGCGGCAGCGACGACCGCGGCGGCGGACCTCGTGCGCGCCTCGAAGGAGCGCCCCGAGCTGGCCGGGCTCGGCACCACGCTCAGCGCGATCATCATGGTCGACGATCACGCCGTCATCGGGCACATCGGCGACTCCCGCATCTACCTGTATCGCGACGACGCGCTGACCCAGATCACCACCGACCACACCTTCGTCCAGCGACTCGTCGACTCGGGACGTATCACGCTCGAAGAGGCCCGCTATCACCCGCGCCGCTCGGTGCTCATGCGCGTGCTCAGCGACATGGACATCGCGCCCGACCTCGACATGTTCGTCATGCCGACCCAGCCCGGCGACCGCTGGCTGCTGTGCTCCGACGGGCTCTCCGGCGTCGTCGACGAGTTGCACATCGCCAAGGCCATGCGCCTCGGGCTCGCTCCCGGTCGCACGGCCGACAACCTTCTCAAGCAGGCCCTCGACGGGGGCGCCCCCGACAACGTCACGGTCGTTCTCGTCGATGTGGGCGGCGCGCATCCGCTCTCCTCCGGCACCGGAACCGTCGTCGGCGCGGCATCCAACCCCTCCGACCTGCCCGTTCCCGCCGCACGCACCTCGTTCACGGGCTGGCTGCACCCGGTCCGCCAGGCCGCCAACGAGCCCAGCCACTTCGAACCCGACTCCGATTACTTCGAGGAGATCATCGAAGAGGACCGGCGGCGGCGCACCCGCCGACGCATCGCCTGGCTCGCCGCCCTGCTCGTGGCGGTGCTCGCCCTCACCGGCGGTGGCATCCTCGCCTACAACTGGACCCAGACGCGCTACTTCGTCGGCGCCGATGAGGACAGCGTCGTGATCTACCGCGGGGTGCAGCAGGATCTCGGCCCCATCAAGCTGTCCACCGAGGTGAAGGACACCTTCATCCTGCTCGCCGACCTGCCCTCCTATCAGCGCGCGTCGGTGGAGCGCACCATCAACGCCCGCTCGCTCTCCGACGCCGTCGCCATCACCGAGCGGCTGCGCGCCAGCGCTCTGCCGCCGGTGCCGGTCGAGACCCCGACACCGCAGCCGACTCCCGCCCCCACGACCGAGGAGCCGACGCCATGACCGACGTCAGCGCCGACACCAGCGTCATGAGGGCGCTCAAGAAGATCCGGATGCCGCAGAAGCAGCGCAACCGGGAGTTCTGGCTGCTCCTGTTCGCGCTGGCGGTCTCGGGTGCCTCACTCACCCTGGTGCAGCTGGGTGCGCTCGGCGCGATCGACCCGATCATCCTCCTGATCGGCGGGGGCCTCGCGGTGGTCGTCTTCGCCGTGCACGTGGTGCTACGGGTCGTCGCATCCGACGCCGACCCCTTCGTCCTGCCGATCGCGACGGTGCTGACCGGGCTGGGCATCGCGATGATCCACCGGATCGACATCGCGAAGAACTTCGCCGGGTGGGACGCGTTCTCCACCAAGCAGCTCGCCTGGACGGCGATCTCGCTCGCCGGCGCCATCGCGCTCATCATCGCCCTGCGCAACTACCGTGTGCTCTACCGGTTCACCTACCTCTTCGGCCTGGCCGGCATCGTGCTGCTGATCCTGCCCTTCATTCCCGGCCTCAAGGCCAGCGGCTCGAACGCCGACGTCTGGGTGTCGCTGGGCGGCTTCATCTCGTTCCAGCCGGGTGAGCTCGCCAAGATCTGCCTGGCCGTCTTCTTCGCCGGCTACCTGGTGCGCACCCGCGAGAGCCTGAGCTCGGTCGGCAAGCGGTTCCTCGGCATCACGTGGCCGCGCATGCGCGAGCTCGGGCCCGTGCTCGTGGTGTGGATCATCTCGCTGCTGATCATCGTGCTGCAGCGCGACCTCGGCACCGGCGTGCTCATCTTCGGCATGTTCGTCGCGATGCTGTACGTCGCGACGGGCAAGACCAGCTGGGTGGTGATCGGCCTGGCCGGTGTCGGCATCGGAGCGTTCCTGGCCACCCGGGTGCTCGCCTACGTGCAGCGGCGCTTCACGAACTGGCTCGACGCGTTCAACCCCGACGTCATCAGCGCCCGCGGCGGCAGCTACCAGCTCGTGGAGGGCATCTTCGGCCTCGCACACGGCGGCCTCATCGGCACGGGCTGGGGCCAGGGACGACCGCAGATCACCCCGCTGGCGCACAGCGACTACATCATCCCGAGCCTCGGCGAGGAACTGGGCGTCGTCGGGCTGTTCGCCATCCTCTGCCTCTACATGGTGTTCGTCAGCCGGGGGCTGCGCATCGGGCTGGCAGGGCAGGACGACTTCGGCAAGCTGCTCGCGACCGGCCTGTCGTTCACGCTCGCCCTGCAGGTGTTCATCATGGTCGGCGGCGTGACCCGGGTCATCCCGCTGACCGGACTGACCACGCCGTTCCTCGCGGCCGGCGGATCGTCTCTGGTCGCCAACTGGCTCATCGTCGCGCTACTGCTGCGCATCAGCGACGGCGTGCGCCGTCAGCCCAGAGTGGTGATCGGATGAGGGAGGTGATCGGCTGACATGACGAAAGAACTGCGCCGCCTGAGCTTCGTGATCCTCGCGATGTTCCTGTCGTTGTTCCTGGCATCCAGCTGGATCCAGGTGATCGACGCCGACAACCTCGCCCAGAACGCGGCCAACACCCGCACGCGCGAGGACAGCTATCAGATCCAGCGCGGCTCGATCCTCGTCGAGAACTCCGCGATCGTCACCTCGGTGCCCGCCGACGACCGCTACCAGTACCAGCGCGTGTACACGGATGCCGCGATGTGGGCACCCGTGACCGGATACTTCAACCCCGTGCTGCAGTCCGCGACCGGCATCGAGAGCGCCCTCAACGCCGATCTCTCCGGCACCGGCTCCAACGCGTTCTTCGCCGAGATCGAGCGCATCCTCTCCGGTCAGCCGCAGCAGGGCCTCAGCGTGCGCCTGACCATGAACGCCAAGGCGCAGCGCGCCGCGTGGGACGCCCTGCAGGAGAAGGGCTACCAGGGCGCCGTCGTCGCGATCGAGCCGTCCACCGGCCGCATCCTGGCCATGGTCTCGACCCCCGGGTTCGACACCAACAAGCTCGCCGCGCACGACAGCACGGCCGTGAACGCCGAGCACGACCGCCTCGCCGCCGAGCCGGACAAGCCGCTGTACAACCGCGCGATCGCCGGCAACCTGAACCCGCCGGGGTCCACGTTCAAGGTCGTGGTGGCGGCCGCCGCCCTTGCATCCGGCGACTGGACCCTCGAGTCCACGCTGCCCAACCCCGCGCGCTACACGGCGCCGAGTGGTGAGCCCATCTCCAACGCCTGGGGCGGCACCTGCGGCGACGGCAAGACCACCACGATCGCCGAGGCCCTGCGACGCAGCTGCAACATCCCGATGGCCGAGCTCGCCGTCGAACTCGGCGACAAGGCCGTCCGGGTGATGGCCGAGAAGTTCGGCTTCAACGCCGACTTCGAGATCCCCCTGACGGTCACCCCCTCGAGCTACCCCTCCGGCCTCGACGACCCGCAGACCGCGCTGACCGGGTTCGGCCAGGGCAAGGTCACGGCGACTCCCCTGCAGATGGCGATGGTGGCCGCGGGAGTGGCCAACGAGGGCGCCGTGATGAAGCCGCGAATGGTGGATGCCGTGATCGGCGACGACTTCGCCGTGCACAGGCAGTTCACCGACGAGGCCTTCGAGCAGGCGCTCAGCGCCGAGCAGGCCGAGGCTTTGACCGCAGTGCTGACCCAGGGAGTCAGTTCCGGGGCGGCGACGGGTGCAAGAATAGACGGCGTAGACGTCGCCGGGAAGACGGGCACGGCGGAGAACGGCGGCAACCCGTATTCGCTGTGGTTCACAGGTTTCGCACCGGCGGAGAATCCGAAGGTTGCGGTGGCGGTCGTCGTCGAAGACGGCGGTGGAAGAGGACAGTCGGGTTCCGGCAATGGAATTGCCGCTCCGATTGCGAAGAAGGTCATAGAGGCGGTGCTGGGCAGATGAGGCCGACGCAGGGTGTGTCGTTCGGTGGTCGCTACGAGCTGCAGTCGCGGATCGCGATCGGCGGCATGGGCGAGGTGTGGGAGGCGACGGATCACGTCATCGGGCGCACCGTCGCGATCAAGATCCTCAAGGACGAGTACATGGGCGATCCGGGCTTCCTGGAGCGCTTCCGCGCCGAGGCCCGCCACGCCGCGCTCGTCAACCATGAGGGCATCGCCAGCGTGTTCGACTACGGCGAGGAGAACGGCTCCGCGTACCTCGTGATGGAGCTCGTGCCCGGAGAGGCGCTCTCCACCATCCTCGAGCGCGACGGAGCACTGAGCGCCGACAAGACGCTCGACATCGTCGCCCAGACGGCATCCGCACTGCAGGCCGCCCACGCGGCCGGGCTGGTGCACCGCGACATCAAGCCGGGCAACCTGCTGATCACGCCCGACGGGCGCGTGAAGATCACCGACTTCGGCATCGCGCGCATCGCCGACCAGGTGCCGCTGACCGCCACCGGCCAGGTGATGGGCACCGTGCAGTACCTGTCGCCCGAGCAGGCGTCCGGCCACGCGGCGTCTCCGGCCACCGACGTGTACTCGCTGGGGATCGTCGCGTACGAGTGCCTGGCGGGCAAGCGTCCCTTCACCGGCGAGTCGCAGGTGGCCATCGCCATGGCGCAGATCAACGAGCAGCCGCCGCCGCTCGCGGCGACCGTTCCGATTCCGGTGCAGAACCTCGTGATGGCGATGATCGCCAAGAAGCCGGCCGACCGTCCGTCGTCGGCCGCCACGGTCTCGCGCGCCGCACAGGCGTTGCGCCGCGGTGATCTGAACTCCGCCGCGATCGCCGTGCCGGCCATCGCCGGTGCCGGGGTGGCGGATGCCGACGACGCGACCCGCATCCTGACGGGGATGGGCGACGACCAGTCCACCCGTATCCTGCCCACGACCGCGCAACTGCCCACCGAGCAGGCCGTCGCCGAGGAGGAGCCCCAGGAGAAGAAGAAGCGCAGTCCCTGGACGTGGCCGCTGGTCGCGCTCATCGCCCTGCTCGTTCTGGCCCTCGGCGGCACGCTGCTGAGCCTGTTCCTCAACCCGGGCGGGAACGATCCGGACAAGACGCCGACCTCGCAGAGCCAGACGCCCACCCCCGACAACAGTCCCACGCAGGCCGAGCCCGAGCCGGTGGACGTCGCAGCACTGGGGCTGGAGGGCATGACCTGCGAGGCGGCGAGCGCCGCCCTGGAGGCCGTGGACCTCGTTCCGCAGTGCACCGAGCGCGATCCCGCGCCCGCCGAGGACCAGCAGGGCCTCGTGTACGAGGTCGTCGACACCGGCAACCAGCTGCCGGGCGCGACGATCGAGATGCTCGTGTACGCCGGTCAGGTGCAGATCGATCCGCCCGCATCAGCTCCGAGCATCCCCGGAACCGTGACCGAGGGCCAGGAGGCCACGGTCAGCTGGAACAACTACGTCTGCCCGTCCGGTACGGACGCCCTCAGCTCGTACGAGGTCACGCTGACGAACGCGACCTTCACCAAGCCCGACGGCTCCACGGCGAACGTGCTCAGCTTCCCCGCAGGGACCAACTCGCAGGTGATCACCGTCGCCGAGGGAACGGCGGGCCAGACCGTGACGGCCAAGTACCGGGCCTTCTGCGGCGAGCGCCCGTCGGCGATGTCCGGCTCGGGAACATCCACCTCGATTCAGCCCGCCGCGGTCGATCCGGGCGACGGCGTCACGCCTCCGCCGGCCGACGGCGAGTGATCAGGTAGCGCCGGGTACTCTGGCGGAAGGGTTCGGAAGCTTCTAGGGGGAGACGGGACGTGTCGACAGAGCCGCGCATTCTGGGCGACCGCTATCGGGTCGACGAGGCGATCGGCCAGGGCGGGATGGCGCAGGTGCACCGTGGCCGCGACCTGACGCTGGGGCGCGAGGTCGCGATCAAGATCCTCGACCCTGAGCTGGCCCGCGACACGGCGTTCCGCACCCGGTTCCGCCTGGAGGCGCAGGCCGCGTCGCGCATGTCGCACCCGTCGATCGTGCGCGTCTTCGACGCCGGCGACCCCGCGACGGGGCAGTCGGCGGAGGGCTCCGCGAAGGCGGGAGCCGAGCCCTACATCGTGATGGAGCTCGTGCACGGCACGCTGCTGAAGGACCTGATCGCCGAGGGGCCGCTGTCTGTCGAGGACGCCATCCGTTACACCGACGGCATCCTCGAGGCGCTCGAGTACTCGCACCGCGCCGGTGTCGTGCATCGTGACATCAAGCCGGGCAACGTCATGATCACCGACAAGGGCACCGTCAAGGTGATGGACTTCGGCATCGCGCGCGCCGTCTCCGACTCGTCGTCGACCGTGGCAGAGACCACGCAGATCCTCGGCACCGCCGCCTACTTCTCGCCCGAGCAGGCCAAGGGCGAGCCGGTCGACGCGCGCACCGACCTGTACTCCACCGGCGTCGTGCTGTACGAGATGCTCACGGGACGCCAGCCGTTCCGCGGCGATTCGCCGGTGGCCGTCGCATACCAGCACGTGAGCGAGACGCCCGTGCCTCCGTCGGAGCTGAACGAGGATCTGCCGCGTTCGCTGGACGCCATCGTGCTGCGGGCGCTCGCCAAGGATCCGTACCAGCGCTTCCCGGACGCCGTCTCGTTCCGCGCCGCACTGAACGGCGTCTCCTCGGGCGAGGCGCCGACGAAGAAGCAGATCGGTGCGCTGACGAGCGAGCTGTACGGGCCGAATCCTCGCCATGCGCAGGAGACCGCACGCTCGCTGCGCCAGCTGAGCACCGACACGACCATGACCCGCACCCAGTCCGGCCCGCCGGTCGCCTGGATCTGGGCGGGCGTCGCGCTGCTGGCCGTGCTGCTCGTCTCGGTGCTGTTCTGGGTGGTCAGCCTCGCCGTGCGCCCGCCGGATGTGCCCGCGAGCTCGGTGACCGTGCCCAACCTGGTCGATCTGACACTCGCCCAGGCGCGCGCCGAGCTCGAGGAGGAGGACCTCCTGGCCGACGTGCGCGAAGAGGCCAGTGCCGACTTCGCCGAGGATCACGTCATCCGCTCCCAGCCCGGCACCGGCGCGAAGGTGTCGAAGGGCGAGTCGATCATCGTGTACGTCTCGACCGGGGCCGACACGGTGGAGATGCCCGTACTGGAAGGTCTCTCGCAGGACGCCGCGAAGGAGGCGCTCAAGGCCGAGGGGCTGAAGCTGGGCACAGTGCAGCAGCAGAACGATCCGCGCGCCGCGGCGGGCACGGTGCTCAGTGCCAGCCAGGAGGCCGGCAGCCAGATCGCGCCCGGCACGGTCGTGAACCTCGTCGTGGCGAACGGCAAGGTGACCGTGCAGGACATGACCGGGTGGACCGTGGATGCCGCGACGAAGCAGCTCGAGGATCTGGCCCTCGTCGTCGACCCTCAGGAGCAGGGCGCCTGCGGTGAGGGTCAGTCGCCGAACACCGTGATCTCGATGTCGGTTCCTCCGGGCGAGGTGAAGATCCTCTCGACCGTGGCGTTGCGCTACTGCGTGGCGGGCTGACCGGCGGCGACGCCCGCCAGCCAGTTGGCGAGCAGGCGATGCCCGTTCTCGGTGAGCACGCTCTCGGGATGGAACTGCACCCCGAGGATCGGCAGACTCTCGTGCTCGACCGCCATGATGGTGCCGTGCTCGGCACGGGCGGTCACGCGCAGCGACGCGGGGAGGGACCGCTCGGCGAGGGCGAGGGAGTGGTAGCGTCCGGCGGCGAAGGGCGAGCGGATGCCCTGGAACAGCCGCGACCCGTCGTGCGTCACCTGGGAGACCATGCCGTGCATGAGCTCGGGCGCCCGGGACACCACGCCGCCGAACGCCTCGCCGATCGCCTGGTGCCCCAGGCACACGCCCAGCAGCGGCATCCGCCGCCGCGCGGCCTCACGCACGACCGCCAGGGATGCACCGGCGTCGGCCGGGGTCCCCGGTCCGGGGGAGACCATGACGGCGTCGTGCGCGTCGAACCACCGATTCAGCCGGTCGGCGACGAGGGCGTCGGCCTCGACCATCGTCACGTCGGCGCCGAGCTCCTGCAGATAGCCGATGAGGGTGTGGACGAAGCTGTCGTGATTGTCCACGACCAGCACGCGCGGGGTCATTCCAGGTCGATCTCTCCCGGGGTGACGTACGGGCTCACCCAGGGGAACACGTAGAAGAACAGCCCGTAGAGCGCGCCGGCCAGCAGCACGAGCAAGATGATCAGGCGCACCCACCAGGGACCGGGCAGCAGGCGCCAGAGAGCGGCGTACATCAGGGGGCTCCTTCCGCTGACGGGGAGGCGACGTCGACGGACGCGAGCGAGGCGGGCGGGCCCTCTGCGCGCGGCTGGAAGCCGTCGAACACCCCGTAGGCCACGATGCGCTCGGCGAGCGAGTACAGCGGCGAACAGGCGGTGAGGGTGATGAATCGCTCGCCGGTCTGCTGTGCCGGCATCTGCGGTACGTCGGAGAGCACGTCGACCTGTGTCGGTTTGACGTACTCCAGCGTCCGGAATCGGTAGGTGTACCAGCCCTCGGGGGTCTCGATGACGATCGCGTCACCCAGGCGCAGCTTGTCGATCCGGTTGAACGGCTTGCCCCAGGTGGTGCGATGTCCGGCGAGCGAGAAGTTGCCCACCTCGCCGGGCATCTTCGACTGCGTGTACAGGCCGATGCCGATCTTGTCGAGCGTGCGGGCGCGTGAGGTGCCTCCGGCGATGTTCACGCTGTAGTCGTCGCCGAAGCGGGGGATGAGCATGTTGGCGAAGATCTCGGCGTCGTCCGGATGCGGGAGCACCGGTGGCTCGTAGACCGCCTCTCCGTCGTCGGTGGTGTCGATGACGGGCGGGGGCTCGGGGACCGGCTCGGCAGCCCACTGCTGTGACAGCTCCGCCCCCTTCTCGTTGTTCTGCGCGCCGATGATGATGTCGCCGATCCACATCTGCCACGACACGAACAGCAGCACGAGCACTCCTGCGGTCAGCAGGAGTTCACCGAGGACGCCGGTGACCGTCGCTCGCCCGCGTCGCGGGGCCGGACGGCGGCGGGCGGACGCGGCAGCATGCATGAGGGGAAGTCTATTCGTCATGGCTAGACTGATCCTCATGGCACGATCTCGCGTACCCGAAGAGCCCGTTGACCGCCCGGAGGGCGAGCAGGCTCCCAACGCCGTCTGGTTCAAGCCCGTGATGGTGGGATTCATGCTGCTCGGGCTGGTCTGGATCCTCGTGTACTACATCTCCGGATCGCAGTACCCGATCCCCGGGCTCGAGGGCTGGAATCTCGGCATCGGGCTGGGCATCGCCCTGATCGGCTTCCTCATGACGACGCGCTGGCGCTGACCGGCGACGTGAAAGGCCCCTCGCGCTGCGAGGGGCCTTTCTTCGTCTCGGGGCAGGTTGTCCCCAGACTTATCCACAGGCTGGGGAGAATTACACCGCTGTTATTCACACCTCGGGACAACCTGTTAACAACCTCTGATCAGCCGAGAATCAGCAACGGCGGGACGACCGCCGTCGTCACGACGAGCAGGGCTGTGAGAACGATCAGCAGAGCGATCTGCCAGAAACGCTGCTCGCGCCGTCGCGTGCGCGTGAAGACGAGTGCCACGAGCGCCCCCACCACTGCGCCGCCGAGGTGCGCCTGCCAGGCGATGCCGCCGACGAAGAACCCGAAGGCGAAGTTGATGGCCAGGATCACGAGGATGCCCGTGACGTTGGCGCCGACGTGCCGGCCGATGATGAGCAGGGCGGCCATCAGGCCGAAGATCGCACCGGAAGCGCCCACGGTGGCCGTGGTCGGATCGATCACCGCCACGGCGACCGATCCGCCGAAGCCGGCGATGAGGTAGAGCGCCAGGTATCGGATGCGGCCGAGCATCGGTTCGAGGATCTGACCCAGCATCCACAGCGCGAGCATGTTCAGCGCGAGGTGGATGAATCCACCGTGCGCGAAGACCGAGGTCAGCATCCGCCACGGTTCGAACGGATACCCCGACAGATCCGGGTAGAGGTACACGGCGGCGAAGAGCAGCCGGCCGGTGATCGCGTCGCCGATGCCGGGAAGCAGCTGCAGCAGGCCGATCGCCGAGGTCACGGCCAGCAGCACGTAGGTGACGACCGGCTTGCCGCCACGGCCGAGGGCCATCGCGCCGCCACCCCACTGCCGGCGGGCCCGGCGCTGCGCGGGCGACTCGGCCTTGCGCTGCGCTTTCATGCACTCGGGGCAGATCACCCCGACGGGTCCCTGCGTCTGGCATTCCGGGCAGATCGTGCGCATGCAGCGCTGGCAGAGCACGAAGCTCTGCCGATCCGGATGCCGGTAGCAGAAGTTGTCGCGATTGCTCGTGAACTCTGGGGTCGTCATCCGGATCGGCTCGTGCTCTCAGGCCGCGACGATGTCGATCGACTGCAGGACGACCGGCTCGATCGGGCGGTCGCCGGCGGCGGTGGGGACTGCCGAGATGGCGTCGACGACGGCCTTGGAGGCGTCATCGGCGACCGCGCCGAAGATGGTGTGCTTGCCCTGCAGCCAGGGGGTCGGGTCGGTGGTGATGAAGAACTGCGAGCCGTTGGTGCCCTCGGCCTGACCGGTGATGGCGTTGCGGCGCAGGCCCGCGTTCGCCATGGCGAGGATGTAGGGCTCGTTGAAGTTCAGCTCCATGTTGATCTCGTCGTCGAAGTTGTAGCCGGGGCCGCCGACGCCCTGTCCGAGCGGGTCGCCGCCCTGGATCATGAAGTTGGGGATGATGCGGTGGAAGATGACGTCTTTGTACAGCGCGCCCTCACCGGGCTTGCCGGTGGCGGGGTCGGTCCAGTCCTTGGTGCCGTCGGCCAGGCCGACGAAGTTCGCGACGGTGTTCGGAGCGTGGTCGCCGAACAGATCGATGACGATGTCACCGTGGTTGGTGTGCAGGGTTGCGACGTGAGAAGCGTGAGGCATGCTCCATATTCTCGCAGAGGCGGCGGACACGGAGCCGAATGGTCGCACATCTTGTGGGAGTGCGCCAGGTCTCTGCTGCCATTCAGTGTCGTCTGGCAAGATGAACACCTACGACTCCGATCGACGGGAGAGCAACGTGAACCTCAGCCGCAAGCGCAAGAAGGAACTGCGCAAGCTTCAGAACGACGCAGGACAGCTCTGGGAGGCGCAGCAGGTGCTCGTCGGCCACGCCACCGACATCGCACGCGAGGCGGGGCGTCAGCTCGGCCACTTCAACCGCGAGCAGGTCGTGCCGGTGGTGCAGGACACCTACAACCGACGCGTCGCGCCGACGGTCGACCGCGGCCTGAAGATCGGCAAGCACGTCGTCGACGACAAGGTCGTCCCGATCGTGGGTGGCGTCGTCGGCACAGCGCTTTCGGCCTGGGATGTCGCGAACGCCAAGCGTCACGGCCTGGTGCACCGTCCCGCACCGAAGAAGAAGGGACTCGGCGTCGGCTCGGTCATCGCCATCGTCCTCGGCGCCGCCGCCGCGATCGGCGTGGTCGCCGCCGCCTGGCAGGCGCTGCGCGCCGACGACGAGCTCTGGGTCGCCGACGACCCGCTGTCCACCCCCGACGCGTGATGGCGGACCCGCACGAGCGGGTCCGGGCGGCGGCATCCGCTCGCGGTCTCGACATCGAGATCCGCGAGCGCCCCGCTGCGCGCAGCCTCCACGGGGCCGCCGAACTGCTGGGCCTGCAGCCGTCTGACATCGTCAAGACGCTGGTCGTGAAGCGATCCGACGATTCGTACCTGTTCGCCCTCGTGCCCGGCGGGCGCTCGATCTCGTGGCCCAAACTGCGCGGGATCGTCGGGGTCAACCGGCTGCGCCTCCCGGAGCCAGAGCTCGCCCTCGCGGCGACGGGCTATGAGCGCGGCACCATCGTGCCGATCGGCAGCACGACCGACTGGCCCGTGTACGCCGACGAGACGATCGTCGGCCGTCGCATCGCGATGGGCGCCGGCTCGCACGGCTACAGCCTGTTCGTGCATGCCGACGACCTCATCCGCGCCTACGGGGCCACCGTCGCCGACATCTCCGAGCCGGAGCATCCGCGCGACGGATCCGCAAGGTGATCCTCCGGCGCCGGCGGTCGCGTCAGAGCACGCCCGCCATGCGCAGGGCGATGTCGACGAGCTTGACGCGCTGCAGCTGGGCGACCTCGGCGACCGTGAACCATGCGGCCATGTCCGTGGATCCGTTCGTCTCGAAGCGCAGCGCCCCGCCGGTGATCCGCGCGCGGTAGACGATGCGCAGAGTGTGCAGCGGCGTCGGCGCCTTGCGCACGCGCTGCGAGGCGGGGATGACGCGGGAGTGGATGCCGAGCAGCTCGGTGGTCTCGATGCGGAACCCGGTCTCCTCGCGCAGCTCGCGCCGCACGGCCAGCTCCGGGTCTTCGCCCTCCTCCAGTCCGCCGCCCGGCATCGTCCACGCTGTGCGGCGTCCCTCGATCCAGCGGGCCAGCAGGATGCGGTCCTCGTCATCGGTGACGACGGCGTAGGCGGCGACGCGCAGATCCATGTGTTCACAGTAGTGCGTGCGCACCTGGGGCATCCGATCAGGAATCGAGAAGCGGGGCACGCCGAGCCCTCCGTAGTGTGATCTCAGACACGAAGGAGGCCATCATGGCGAAGGCAGGACAGACCGCGAACTTCACGGCCGAGGAGCGCGAGGCGATGAAGGCGGCCGCGAGCGAGAAGCGCACCGCACGCTCCCGGTCGAAGAAGGACCCCGAAGAGGTGCGCCGTGAGGGCGAGGCCGAGGTGCGGGACAAGCTCGCGGCGATGCCCGATGACGACCGTGCGCTCGGCGAGGCCCTGCACGCGATGGTCGCCGAGGCGGCGCCGCATCTGGTGCCCCGCACGTACTACGGCATGCCCGCGTATGCGAACGAGGCCGGCAAGGTGGTGTGCTTCTACAAGCCGCGCTCCAAGTTCAAGGTGCGCTACTCGACGTTCGAGTTCGACCAGGCCGCCAACCTGGACGACGGCGCGGTCTGGCCGACGGCGTACGCGGTCACGTCGTTGGGCGACCAGGAGCGGGCGTTCCTCGCCGAGCGGGTGCGCCGCGCCGCTTCCTGAGCCGGGCGATCGGGATGCCTGAGTTCAGGCGTCCTGAGGGACCTTCGACGGCTCGCCGTCGTCGGCGCTCTCGCCGGCGTCGATGTGCTCCTCGGTGAGCCGGATGCCCCCGCTGCTGTTCGCCGACGTGGCGAGTTCGGTCAGCCAGCGCTGGCTCAGAGCGGGTGTCTCCGGCTCCTCGAACACGAAGCGCAGGGAGATCGAGGGGTGCAGCCACAGCGTCGAGCGGCCCGTGGGCTCACCCTCCGGGTGCTGCCAGGACAGCGTGAAGCTCTCATTGCGTCGGAGCTTGGTCGCGACGACGACCTTGAGGTGCGCGAGTGTGCGATCTTCCATCGTGATCGGTTCAGTCGCGTCGCCGTAGTAGAGATATCCCATCGGAGCCAGATTATGGCGGGGTTCGCAAGCCAACCCTCGTATCGAGCGCTTCCATACAACCGGCGCACTTACTGTTCGCCTGCAGTACGAAACGGGCTCAGTGCTCGAGCGTCTGCTGCGGGGAGCGCCCGTAGGTCTCCCGGTAAGTGGCGCTGAAGCGGGAGGTGTTGCCGAAGCCCCAGCGGCGCGCGATCTCGGTGACCGACCGCCCGGGATGGGCGTTCTGCAGTTCTCGGTGGGCGCCGTCGAGCCGCACCTTGCGAAGATAGGCCGCCGGCGTGATCTCCAGCGCCCGGCGGAACGCGTACTGCAGGCCCCGGGTGGAGATGTGCGTCGCCTCGGCCACGTCATCGATCGTGATCGGCTCGTGCGCGTGGGCGTCCATGTACGCGACGGCGCGACGCACGACCGAGCTGCCCGACAGGCGCGGATCGCGCATCGCCGCGTCGAAGAAGGTCGTGTGAAAGGTGCTGAGCGTGGTCACCAGGGCATGCCTGACCAGCGCGGCTTCGATGAGCGGGTCGTCGCCACCGTCGGCGAGGGCGCTCAGCACGTAGTCGAAGGCGCGGTTCCAGTTGCGTCCCGCGTTGTCGTCGCGCGGCGCCGCATCCGTCAGGCGCACGCGGAGCAGATCGTCGCCGGTGATGCGCCTGGCGAGGTCCTCGGCGATGTCGCGGTCGAAGATGAAGGCGCTCACATCCGCCATGGTCTGCCAGTGAGCCTGAACGTGCACGCTGTCGGTGGCCCACGGCAGTGACGTGCTCAACTCTGTGCGGGCACTGCGCACCCAGCCGGCGCTGGTGGCGACGCGGCACGCCAGGACCTGATCCTCCGGACGCACCTCAGAGGTCACGGTGGCGGTGAGTCCGTAGCGCACGACCGACAGTCCTCCGGTGCGCGCCGAGCGCCAGCGGAACCCGAAGGCCTTCGGATCGACGCGCTGCAGCCGTGCCGAGGGCACGAACCGGGTCCAGAGCTCCTCGACGTCGGATTGATCACCGGAATCCACCCGGACGAACTCTGCCATCGCGCTCCTGACACGCCGAGATGAGGTCGAAGACCGCCCCTCTTCACCATAGGCTGACCCACCGACATTCCGCGTCAGTTGTTGACGACGATGACCTCGTACTGAGCAGGGTCGCGCTGAGAGTTCAGCCAGGGCTGCACCTGCGATACGACAGAGTCGGCCGAACCGCCCATGATTCCCATCGGGAAGCCGCTGGCATAAGAGGCAGCAACCCAGGTAAACACTGCGTTGCCATTCCCATCCCCCGCATGAAGCTTGCGGACCATGATGATGGTCTTACCCGTCGAACTCTCCTGGTTGAGCTTGCTCAGCGCACTGCCCGAGTCATTCCCGGCGCTACCCAGATTCTGTGCGATCTCTTCCTTCACCGCCGGGGGCAGCGGCTGCTCAACATCGATGAGCACGTGCGAACCATCGTTCATCTCATACGGGCGCAGCGTGCCGCGCTGGCCGTTGAGCTGCTTCGCCTCTTCAGCGGACAGCGAGTCACCGGGTGCGCCGGTGATCGGCTCGGGCGAGGCTGTCGCCTGCGGGCTGGGAGCTGAGGATGCCGGCGCAGCTTCGCTCTCGGTTGCCGCGCAGCCTCCCAGCAGGAGGGACGCCGTCAGCACGGCGGTGAGGACCGCGGAGGCGGTGAAAGCACGCATAGCCGGATCATAGCGGGCAAGCGAAAAGGCCCCGCGAAGCGGAGCCTTTTCTCACTGTCTCAACACAGTGTGGAGCCTAGGAGATTCGAACTCCTGACATCTTGCTTGCAAAGCAAGCGCTCTACCAACTGAGCTAAGGCCCCCGAACCAACTCGTCTATCTTACCCGCGACGTTTCGGGCACGCAAAACGACACGAGCTCGATGGACGCCCCACCCCATGTCATCACCGAACGCTGTCAGGCTCGTCACACCTCGAGCCTCATCGCTTGCTTGCGTCGCTCATCCCACACCGGATTTATCCGCGGCACTGAATCGAGCAGCCGCTGCGTGTACGGGTCTTGCGGCATCGTCAGAACGCGGTCTCGCGGACCGTTCTCGACGACTTTGGATCTGCTCATCACCAGAACGTCGTGAGCGATCTCACCGACGACCGCAAGGTCGTGCGTGATGAAGATGTAGCTCATGCCCGTCTCTTCCTGAAGCTCCTGCAACAGGTCGAGGATCTGTGCCTGGACCGAGACGTCCAGGGCGGAAACCGCCTCGTCGCAGATGACGATCTTCGGATCGACTGCGAGGGCACGCGCGATGCTTATGCGCTGCGCCTGCCCGCCGGAGAACTGCCAAGGGTGCCTCGCAGCGTGTTCGGGCTGAAGTCCGACCCGTCGAAGAAGTGAGCGCACGATCTCCGGGTGCTCACGTCGGTCACCCTTCTTCTGATATCGCAATGGCGCGGAGATGATCTGTTCGACCGTGTGACGCGGGTTCAGCGAGGAGAACGGGTCCTGGAACACCATCTGCACCTCGCCGCGGTAGAGCAGTTCCGATCGGGGAGAGCATCTCGTGACATCCTGCCCCTCCAGCACGATGCTTCCCGCAGTCGGCTCGAGCAGTTTCGCCACGATCCGCGCAGTCGTGGACTTTCCGCTGCCCGACTCCCCGACGATGGCCAGTGTCTTCCCCCGGGCCAGTTCGAAGCTCACATCGTCGACCGCACGGAACGCCCTCCCTGGTCTGGTGCGGAAGAGACCCTTTCGGCTCGCGGGATACTCCTTGACGAGGTTCCGTACTCGAAGGAGGGGACCTTCTTGCTTCATCATCACCGAAGGCCGCCTCTCGTCACGGGATCCACGAGTCGTGGCGTCGCGTCCAGGAGTCTTCGTGTGTACTCGTTCTCGGGAGATGAGAACAGACGCTCCACCGGGGCGTACTCGACGAGGTGGCCCGATCTCATGACGGCGACGTGGTCGGCGATCTCGCTGACGACTGCCAGATCGTGCGTGATGAAGAGCATCGACGCATCTGATGACTGCTGAAGCTCGGCGATGAGTGAGAGGATCTCCGCCTGGACGGTCACGTCGAGCGCCGTCGTGGGCTCATCGGCGATGATCAGTTCGGGTTCGCACACCAACGCCATGGCGATCATGATGCGCTGTCGCATCCCGCCTGAGAACTGATGCGGGAAGTCATCGTGTCTCCGAGCCGCGTCCGGAATCCGCACCCGTTCCATCGCCTCGATCGACCCCATCCTGGCGACCCTCCGAGATACGCGTCGATGCGCGAGGTATGCCTCCGCGATCTGGAACCCGACGGTGAGGTACGGATTGAGGCTGGACAGCGGGTCTTGAAAGATCATGGCGACACGGTTTCCCCGCAGCCGTTGCAATGATCGCTCGGACGCCCCGATCAACTCCTGCCCCTGCAATCTGATCGATCCGGTGACGGATGCCTTTGCGGAAAGGAGGCCCATGATCGACAACGCGGTCATCGACTTCCCCGATCCTGATTCGCCGACGACACCCAGCGTGTTTCCTCGCTCGATGGAGAAGGAGACCGCTTCCACGACTCTGGCTGTCGGAAAGTCGATCGTGAGACCCTCGACACTCAGCAGTTCCGCGTTCTCGCTCATGCCGCCCTCCGCACCCTCGGATCCAGGAAGTGATAGACGATGTCGACGACGATGTTCGCGATCACCACGGCGAACCCCGCCAGCAGTGTGATCCCCATGAGGACCGGCTGATCGTTCGTCGCGATCGCGTCATACGCAAGCTTGCCCACGCCGTTGAGCCCGAACACGGTCTCGGTGATGATGGCGCCACCGAGCAGGGTTGCGAAGTCGATCCCGAACAGAGTGACCACGGGGCTCAATGACGGGCGGAGAGCGTGTCGCCCGATGATCACCTTCCTGGAGAGACCCTTCGCCCGTGCGGTGCGGATGAAGTTCTCATCCAACGTCTCGATGATGCTCGATCTCGTGAGTCTCGAATACAGTGCAGCGAACATCAATGCCAGCACGATCCAGGGCATGAGATAGGACTGCAACCAGAGCACGGGCTGTTCGAAGGGACTGACGTTCGACGGGAAGGGAAGCCACCGCAACTTGACCACGAGCACGTACTGCAGCACGAGAGCGACAAGATAGTTGGGGAGCGCGATGCCGATGAGCGCAAAGGTCATCATTCCCTTGTCCCAGACGGTTCCGGCCTTCAGCCCGCTGATGACGCCGCCCGCGATTCCCGCCACCAGCCACAGCACCGCCGCTCCCACAGCGAGCGTCTGCGTCACGGGAAGTCGACTGGCGATCATCCCGAGGACGTCCTGGCGGGTCTGAAAACTGTATCCGAGACACGGTGCCGCGCAGTGGATGGCGCCCGCGCCCTCTCCGATGGTGCGGCCGACGAAGAGCGACGAGATGTAGGTCCAGAACTGCGTGAGGAACGGCTGATCCACACCGAGCATCGAACGTATCGCGTCGATCCGTTCGGGTGAGCAGGTCTGACCGCAGATGCTCGCTGCAGGATCGGGTGTCAGGGTGAAGAAGATCAGCATCGTGAACAGCGTCACGAGAAAGAGCGTCCCGACGCCGCCGATGATCCTCCGAATGATGTAGAGCGTCATCCGAGACGACCTCCCTGAGACCAGCGCGACTGGATATGGTCGCCGACGACCATGCAGCAGAGAACAGTCAGGAACAGGAAGGTTCCCGGGACCGCGAAGTACATCGGGTCACTCTGATACCACGACAGGGCAGAGCTGATCATCTGACCCCAGGAGGGTTCCGGCGGGCGAACGCCCACGCCCAGGAAGGAGAGGCCGGCCTCGGTCGATATGAATGTGGGCAGCTGTATCGTCGCCATCACGATGATCGTCCCGGAGAGATTGGGCAGGAGTTCCCGGAATGCCGTCGCCATGCGTCCGGCTCCCGAAGCTCGGGCCGCATCGATGAACTCCCGCCGTGCGAGCGACATGGCCTGTCCTCGCACGACTCTGGCCATCGCCGGCCAGCTGAAGACACTGAGCACGACGACCAGCATGATCGGCCGATTCTCGCCGGGCAGGGCTGACAGGATCGCGATCATGAAGATCAGTGACGGGAACGCGAGCAGGAAATCCATCAGACGGGAGATCACGGCGTCTGTCCACCCGCCGAAGAAGCCCGCGAGCAGTCCGAGCCCCACGCCGAGGACCGTGGTCAGCGCGGTGGCGCTCACCGCGATGAAGACCGACGTCCGCGCGCCGTAGACGACTCGCGCGAAGAGGTCGCGCCCGTTCAACGGCTCCACGCCGAACCAGTGGTCGGAACTGATTCCGCCCCATGGGCCCACGGGGAGACCACCCATTCGAGGATCCACCGCCGACTTGTCGAACTGGTACGGATCCCATCCGCCCAGGCCCGCGATGAACGGGGCGAAGACGGCCATGATGGCGACGAGCGAGAGGAAGCACAGTGCCAGGGTGACGGGAAGACGCCGACGCTGAGCGGTCCGGCCCTTCCGGCCTGCTCTCCGAGCCGGCGGCGCGACCGCCGGCTCGGGAAGCAGATCCCCGCTTGAGTCGAGAATCTTCGGATACGCCATGGGGGGTTATCGGCCCTCTGGGTCCTTGAGCCCCACGGATGTCAGATCCACGTACCCGGTCATTCCGGCGTGGGCGAACGCGTTCCCCACGTTGGTTCCGACCATCTGCAACGACGTGCCGTGCACCAGAGGAACGAACGGGGCGAGTTCCAGGATGTCGCGATCGAGCTGCCCATACCGGCTCTGCTTCTCCTCGAGGTCGGTGATCAGCGGAATCTCGTCGAAGCTCTTGTTGATCGCGGGGTCGTTCAGCTGGCCGTAGTTGCTGTTGCCCTTCTCCGCAATCCGGTCGCCGTCGAACAGCGGCTCAAGCAGCGTTTCACCGGTCAGCCACCCGTTGCACCATCCAGAGAAGGCGAGGTCTTTCTGTTGTGACGGCGTGCCGATGACCTCGAAGTACGTCGCCTGGTCGACAGGATTGAGCGTGACCTCGATGCCGGCTTTCTTCAGTGACTCCTGGATCGCCTCCGACTGCGGTTGCCACACCGGGGTGCGCACATCCATCACGAGGGATATGCCGTCGGGGTACCCGGCGTCCGCCAGCATCTGCTTCGCCTTTTCGGGATCCCCACCGTTGTCCGGGCTCGGGTACAGATCGAACTCCTGACGCCCCGGCGTCCCCGGAAGCAGCATCTGCGTCGCGATCGATGCGAGCCGCGGGCCGCCGATCGCATCGACGACGCCGTTCTTGTCGACCGCATAGCTGATCGCGCGACGCACCTCCACATCCTGAAGAGGTCCTGCGGTCGTGTTCATGATGAGAAATGAGGTGCAACCGGGCAGGCTCTGCACGGTGCGCGACCGCAGGTTTTCGTCGGCCGATACCTGTGCGAGGTTTGCCGGCTGCAGCCCACCGGTCGAGATCGCGTTCGCGTCCTCACCCTGGCCGGCGATCAGACGCTGATCGATGGTGTTCTGGTCGTATCCGAAGAGGAACTCGAACTCGTCGGGGTAGGCGGGGCGCACCGGATCGGTCTCGGCATCCCACTCCTCGTTCCGCACCAGAGTCAGGTGAGAACCGCGTTCGTACTCCTCCACCCGATAGGGGCCCGACGAGATCGGCTGGTCGTCGATCTGGGTGGTCGACGAGACCTTCCCCGCGGGGAACGGAGTCATCGGCGACATCGCGGTGATCGACGCGAAGTCCGCCTGCGGATGCTCGAGCGTGAACCGGATGGTCTTGTCATCGACGGCCTCGATCGAGTCGAGACCGTCGGGATCCTCGTAGATGCCCTGATAGTCAGCGGCTCCCTTGAGAACGTGATGATAAGCGGAGCCGATGGCCAGAGAAGGATCGAACGACCTCTCGATGCCGTACTTCAGGTCGGCGGCCGTGATCCGACTGCCGTCCTCGAACTTCAGCCCGTCCCTGAGCGTGAACGTCCAGACCGTGCGGTCCTCGTTGGGTTGACCCAGGTCGGTGGCCATGTCCGGCACGACCTCCGTGCCGCCCTCGCCGGGTTCGTTCGCCCACGTCGTCAGGTTGCGATAGATGAGACGGTAGAAATTCGTGACTCCGCCATCGTTGCCCATCGCCGGATCAAGATGGGAGAAGTCGTTGGGACTGAAGACGCGTACGGTACCGCCCGTCTTCGCCTCTCCGGTGTTGAGCGCGAAGCCCGTCTCGGCGATGTCCGCCGTGGAGCCGGGTGATGACGGTGTCGACGTGCATCCCGCAAGTCCGGCGACGGCGATGGTTACCGCGGATACGGTGGCCACCGTTCGGATCCGGGTGCGGCGCCAGCGACCGGTTGATCGCGGCACATCGTTCGGGTGTCTCGTAACCACTTCGTTGGGGTTAACCATAGTTTTTCCTTTATTAAGGGCATGATTCAAAGGACACCCTAAGTATCTGGGTGCCGCGCCGAGGGTGCTACGAGTGCTTTCCTGTGCCACACCATGGTTCTCCTTTTGCATAGGAGGGGTCGCCGAGGCGGAGCCCCGGCATGCGGGCGGGGCGGTGAGACGAAAAAGGCCAAGCGAAATGCCGCTTGGCCTTGTATCTATCGGTGGGGCTACCAGGACTTGAACCTGGGACCTCTTCATTATCAGTGAAGCGCTCTAACCGCCTGAGCTATAGCCCCGTCAACCTCCAAGACTTTACCGGATGACACTGAGCAAAAGCGAATCGAGCCCGGCCTGCGAACAGGCCGGGCGTTTCCGATCCGCGCTCAGCCGTCCGACGCGCGCAGCGTGACCGAACCGGCCGATACGGTGGCTCGGATCTGGCTGCGGCCGGCGTCATTCTGACGCAGGTTGCTGTCGAGCGATCCGGCGCTCACCCGCTGCTGAAGGTCGTAATCCGCATCGGGCAGCGTGAGATCCAGCGCCCCCGCCGACACGCCGATTGCGACGGTCCGCGGCTGAACGGCCAGCGACGAGACGATCCGGCCCGCGTTCACGGTGAACTCGGCCGTCCGGACACCGTCCAGGTCGATGTCGGCGCGGCCGGCGTCCAGGTGCACGTCGAGGTTCTCGGCGTCGCCGTTCAGGCTCAGCGAACCCGCGTCGATGTCGACGTCGAGCTCACCGAAGACGCCGTCGGCGTCGAGCGAGCCGGCCTTCAGGGTGAGGTCGGCGTCGAGTCCGCTCAACTCGTCCGGCAGCACCAGAACGGCGCGCTCCTCACCACGCAGCCAGTCCGGCTGCCACCAGTCGAACCCGCGATCAGGACCGCGCAACTGCAACTCGTCGCCGTCGCGGCGCAGCTTCCAGCCGTCGGCGGACCCGCCCTCGATGCGCAACCGCGCCTCATCGTCGTCGGAGCTGAACTCCACTCGCACTTCCGCCGCGCGCACGTCGACGTCGAGAGCAGTCACGCCCTGCACGTCGGCCTGCACCGTCCCGCCCTGCGATCCGGTCTGCCTCAGTCCCGTCGCTGCGGCCGCGGCGCCCGTGCCCAGCAGCACCACGCCACCGAACACCGCCATCAGGATGGTGATCGCGCCGATGCTCTTCCTCGTGCCGCTCATCGCAGCCCTCCCTGGTTGTCTCGTCCGGCATCCGTGGACGCCGGGTGCGTGTTCTCGATGTGAGCGAGTGCCGCGAGCACCCGCCGGTTCCCGTCCTCGGGATCCAGCCCGAGCTTCTGGAAGATCGCCGTGATGTGCTTCTCGACACTGGCCTCGCTGAGGAACAGCAGGCCGGCGATGGCACTGTTCGACTTGCCCTCCGCGATCAGCGCGAGCACCGTGCGCTCGCGCTCGGTCAGGCGCAGCATCCGCTCGTCGCGGTTGCGTCGTGTCAGCAGCTGGGCGACCACCTCGGGGTCGAGCACCGTACCGCCGCCGGCGATGCGCTGCACCGACTCCAGGAACTCGGCGACGTCGGCGACCCGGTCCTTGAGCAGGTACCCGAGGGCGCCGCCCTGAGCCGCGATCAGATCGCTCGCGTAGCGCTCCTCGACGTATTGCGACAGCACGAGCAGCGCCAGCGCGGGGTGCCCTGAGCGGATGGCGAGCGCGGCCCGGATGCCCTCGTCGGTGAACGTCGGCGGCAGTCGCACGTCGAGGATGCACAGGTCGGGCGACTTCTCGGCGACTGCGCCCAGGAGCCCGTCGGTGTCGGGGAGGGCGGCGATCACGTCGTGGCCGGCGTCTTCGAGCAGGCGCACGAGTCCCTCGCGCAGCAGGACGGAGTCCTCGCAGATCAGGATGCGCATGGCACCGTCACCTCCAGGCTGGTCGGACCGCCCGCGGGACTCTCCAGGCGGAAGGTTCCTCCCGCCGCGAGCACGCGGTTCGCGATGCCGTCGAGTCCGCCACCGGGCTGCACCTGCGCGCCGCCCATGCCGTTGTCCTCGACGCGCGCCCACAGGGCGCCGTCACGACTGCGCACCACCACGCGGCATTCGCTCGCGCGGGAGTGCTTGGCGGCGTTCGTCAGCGACTCGGCGATGGCGAAGTAGACGGCCGCCTCGGCATCGCGGCACCGGGCTCCCGCCCCTGTCATTCCGGCATCGAGGCGCACGTCGAGCTGCACGGGGATGTGCGAGCGTCCGCCGAGTGCCGAGAGGGCGGCATCCAGACCGCGATCGTCCAGGACTGAGGTGTGGATGCCGCGGGCGAGCTGTCGCAGCTCGGTGATCGCCGCCTTCGTCGAGGTGTGCGCCTCGCCGATCAGCTCCTTCGCGGCCGTCGGGTCGGTGTCGATCTTCTGCTGTGCGAGGCCCAGCGTCATACCGACCGACACCAGCCGCGGCTGGACGCCGTCGTGCAGGTCGCGCTCGATGCGGGTGCGCTCCAACTCGGCGGCACGGACAGCGCCCGCGCGCTGCGCGGAGGTGGTGCGCACCTGCGCGCTCAGCTCGGCCTCGCGGCTGGGGACGACGAGGGTGCGGCTCAGCAGGCGGTGCAGCAGGGCGAGCCCGACGATGCCCGCAGCGGCGGCGAGCACCCCGAGGATTCCGACGACCGGTGCCCAGCCGACCGGCATGACGGCCCCGAACGGACCCTCCATCTCGCCCTCCGCGCGCAGCGGAGCGAAGGCGATGACCGCCGACCAGACCACGCCCCACAGCAGACGCAGCACGAGCGTGCCGGCGATGCAGCCGAGCACGAAGTTCAGCATCGCGCGCCACATCCGGCCGTCGATGGACTGGCGCCCGATGCTGCGCACCCAGCCGCCGAAACCGGGGCGGAGGCGCGGGCGCAGCCGCAGGTCGGGAAGATCCTCACCATACAGATCGGCGACGCGGCGCACCTCGAACCAGGCGACGCCGTACAGCGCGTACACGAGCCCCACCAGGACCAACAGGCCGATGCCGAACACGAAGGTGAGGCCCAGGCCCACACCCAACATGGCGGTCAGGGTGGCGAAGACAGCAGTGCCGAGCGCTCCGAGAGCCGCGAGTTCGAGGGCGGTCAGCAGGATGCGGAACGGACGCTTCGCGGCATCGTCGGCCGCCGCAGGTGCCGCCGCGGGCGCGGCGCTCCCGGGCGTCCGGCCCTGCGGCGGGGGCGTGAGCGAAGTCGGATTCGTGGTCATGGCCTCCACGCTACGGGCGCCGCCGAGCCCGGGGAACGAGGACAGCCGGACAGCTGCGTTCGGGTTTTCCCTACCCTGCGGCTGCTGAGAAGACGACGGGCGGGATCCGAATCGGATCCCGCCCGTCTTGCGGCTCGGTCTGCACCCGGGGTCAGTTCGACATGAAGCCGATGAGCAGCCCGCCGGTGACCTTGACGGCCAGGTTGTAGATACCGGCGATCACGGCACCGAGCACCGTGAACACGATGAGGTTCAGGATCGAGACGACCGCGCCGAACGCCATCACCTGCGGCAGGCCGATGAGGCTCTGCAGGTCGATCGCGCCGTCGGTGATCTTGTCGAGGAAGTCACCCGTCTGTGCGAGCACGTTCGTCGCCTGCAGCACCATGAAGATGAGGAAGAACGACACCATCGTGACGATCGCCAGCGCCACTGCACCGAGGAACGACAGCTTCACTGCCGACCAGAAGTCGACGTAGACCAGGCGCAGGCGCACCTGCTTGCCGGTGGTCTTGCGCGTGGACTTCTTCGCCAGCTTGTCTGCCACTGTGCTCATCGGTCAGCTCTCTTCGGGGGTCTCAGCGGGGGTCTGGGGCTCCGAGGTCTCGGCTTCCGTCTCGTCCTCTTCTTCGATGCCGCGCTCGCTGTTGCGGGCGACGGCGAGGATGCGGTCATCGCCCGACATGCGGGCGAACACGACTCCCATGGTGTCGCGGCCCTTGGCGGGCACCTCGGCCACGGCAGAGCGTACCACCTTGCCGCTGGACAGAACCACCAAGACCTCGTCGTCCTCGGAGACGATCAGACCGCCTGCGAGAACGCCTCGCTCGTCGCTCAGCTTGGCCACCTTGATGCCCGTTCCGCCGCGCTTCTGCACCTTGTACTCGCTCACGCTGGTGCGCTTGGCGTAGCCGCCGTCGGTGACCGTGAAGACGTAGGAATCCTCGGCGACGACGGATGCCGAGAGCAGGCAGTCAACGTCGTCCTTGAACTTCATTCCCCGCACGCCCTCGGTCGCGCGGCCCATCGGCCGCAGCGCGTCGTCGGTGGCGTTGAACCGCACCGACATCCCCTTGGCGCTGATGAGCAGGATGTCGTCGTCGGCGTTGACCAGCTTGGCGCTGACCAGCTCGTCCGCTTCGCGCATGCGGATGGCGATCACGCCGCCCTGACGGTTGGTGTCGTAATCGCCCAGTCGGGTCTTCTTCACCAGGCCCCCGCGGGTGGCGAGCACCAGGTAGTCCTTCGCCTGGTAGTCGCTGATCGCGAGCACCTGGGCGATCTTCTCGTCGGGCTGCAGGGCGAGCAGGTTCGCGACGTGCTGACCCTTGGCGTCGCGGCCGGCCTCGGGCACCTCGTACGTCTTGGTGCGGTACACCCGGCCCTTGTCGGTGAAGAACAGCAGCCAGTGGTGGGTGGTGGTGACGAAGAAGTGCTCGACGAGGTCGTCGGCGCGCAGCTGCGCGCCCTTGACTCCCTTGCCGCCCCGGTGCTGCGAGCGGTAGTTGTCGCTGCGGGTGCGCTTGATGTAGCCCTCGCGGGTGACGGTGACGACCATCTCCTCGACGGGGATCAGGTCCTCCATCGACATGTCGCCGTCGAAGCCGTGCAGGATGTGCGTACGGCGCTCGTCGCCGAAGCGGTCGACGATCTCGGTCAGCTCGGTGCGGACGATCTCGCGCTGGCGCGCCTCGGTGGCGATGATCTCCTTGTAGTCGGCGATCTTCGCCTCGAGGTCGGTCGCCTCGTCGACGATCTTCTGACGCTCCAGCGCCGCCAGGCGCCGCAGCTGCATGTCGAGGATCGCCTGGGCCTGATCGTCGTCGATGTCCAGCAGAGACTTCAGTCCCTCGCGCGCCTCGTCGACGGTGGGGGAGCGGCGGATCAACGCGATGACCTCGTCCAGCGCATCCAGTGCCTTCAGGTAGCCCTGCAGGATGTGCATGCGCGCCTGCGCCTTGCGCAACCGGAAACCGGTGCGGCGGACGATGACGTCGAGCTGATGATCCAGCCAGTGCGTGATGAAGCCGTCCAGCGCCAGGGTGCGCGGAACACCGTCGACGATCGCCAGCATGTTCGCGCCGAAGTTGTCCTGCAGCTGCGTGTGCTTGTACAGGTTGTTCAGCACGACCTTCGCGACGGCGTCGCGCTTGAGCACGACCACCAGGCGCTGACCGGTCCGGTCCGAGGATTCGTCGCGGATGTCGGCGATGCCGGTGATCTTGCCGTCCCGGGCGAGCTCCCCGATCTTGACCGCGAGGTTGTCGGGGTTCACCTGGTACGGCAGTTCGGTGATGACCAGGCAGGTGCGGCCCTGGATCTCCTCGACCTCGACCACCGCACGCATGGTGATCGATCCGCGGCCGGTGCGGTAGGCCTCGTGGATGCCCTTGGTGCCGAGGATCTGCGCACCGGTCGGGAAGTCCGGACCGGGGATGCGCTGGATCAGTCCGTCGAGCAGCTCGTCGCGGGGGAGGCCGGGGTTCTCGAGTGCCCAGAGCGCCGCGTTCGACACCTCTCGCAGGTTGTGCGGCGGGATGTTGGTGGCCATACCGACCGCGATGCCGATCGAGCCGTTGACCAGCAGGTTCGGGAACCTCGCCGGAAGGACGTCGGGTTCCTGGGTCTGACCGTCGTAGTTCGGCGAGAAGTCGACGGTCTCCTCTTCGATGTCGCGCACCATCTCGAGGGCGAGCGGAGCCATCTTGGTCTCGGTGTACCGGGGGGCCGCGGCGCCCATGTTGCCCGGGGAGCCGAAGTTGCCCTGACCGAGTGCCAGCGGATAGCGCAGGGACCACGGCTGCACCAGGCGCACGAGGGTGTCGTAGATCGCCGAGTCGCCGTGCGGGTGGTACTGACCCATCACCTCGCCGACCACGCGGGCGCACTTCGAGAACGACTTGTCGGGCCGGAAGCCGCCGTCGTACATGCCGTAGATCACGCGGCGGTGCACGGGCTTGAGTCCGTCGCGCACGTCGGGAAGTGCGCGACCGACGATGACCGCCATGGCGTAGTCGAGGTACGACCGCTGCATCTCGGACTGCAGGTCGACCTGGTTGATGCGGCCGTGCTCGTGCACGGGCTCGGGGCGTTCTTCGTCAGTCATGTTGTTCTTTCAGTACCGGTCGTTGAGCGAGCGAAGCGAGACGAACGCCTCAGATGTCAAGGAAGCGCACGTCCTTGGCATTGCGCTGGATGAACGTGCGCCGCGACTCGACGTCCTCACCCATCAGCACGCTGAAGATCTCATCCGCGGCGGCTGCATCGTCGATGGTCACCTGACGCAGCGTCCGGGTGGTGTGATCCATCGTGGTCTCCCACAGCTCCTTGGCGTTCATCTCGCCGAGACCCTTGTAGCGCTGCACCGGGGCGTCCTTGGGCAGACGCTTGCCGTTCGCGGCGCCGTCCTTCAGCAGAGCGTCGCGCTCGGCATCCGAGTACACGTACTCGTGCGGCGAGTTCGACCACTTCAAGCGGTACAGCGGCGGCATCGCGAGGTACACGAAACCGGCCTCGATGAGTCCTCGCATGTAGCGGAACAGCAGCGTCAGCAGCAGCGTGGTGATGTGCTGGCCGTCGACATCGGCATCCGCCATCAGCACGATCTTGTGGTACCGGGCCTTCTCGATGTCGAAGTCCTCGCCGATGCCCGTGCCGAAGGCCTGGATCATCGCCTGAACCTCCTTGTTGCCCAGGGCCTTGTCCAGGCGCGCGCGCTCGACGTTGAGGATCTTGCCGCGCAGCGCCAGGATCGCCTGGGTGTGCGGGTCGCGACCCTGCACCGCGGAGCCGCCGGCCGAGTCACCCTCGACCAGGAAGATCTCGCTGATCGACGGGTCCTTGCTCGTGCAGTCCTTGAGCTTGTCGGGCATCGCGGCCGACTCGAACACGCTCTTGCGCCGCGCGGTCTCGCGGGCTTTGCGCGCGGCGAGACGGGCCGTCGCGGCGTCGATCGCCTTGCGGATGACGTTCTTCGCCTGAACCGGATTGCGATCGAACCAGTCACCCAGTTGATCGTTCACGATCTTCTGCACGAAGGTCTTCGCCTCGGTGTTGCCGAGCTTGGTCTTGGTCTGACCCTCGAACTGCGGCTCGCCGAGCTTGATGGAGATGACCGCCGTGAGTCCCTCGCGCACATCGTCGCCGGAGAGGTTCTCGTCCTTCTCCTTGAGCAGGTTGTTGGCACGCGCGTAGCGATTCACGAGTCCGGTCAGCGCCGCGCGGAAGCCCTCTTCGTGCGTGCCGCCCTCGTGCGTGTTGATCGTGTTCGCGTAGGTGAAGACGTTCTCGGTGTACGAGGTGGTCCACTGCATCGCGAGCTCGAGCGAGATCTTGCGCTCGGTGTCCTCGGCTTCGAAGTCGATGATCTCCTCGTTGACGACCTCGGCCTTGCGCACCTTGTTGAGGTACTCGACGTAGTCGACCAGGCCGCGCTCGTAGAGGAAGACATCGGAGGGCTGCCTCGTCTCGATCGCGCCGTCGACCTCCTCCTCGAGCGCGGATGCCGCACGCTCGTCGCGCAGGGCGATGCGCAGTCCCTTGTTCAGGAACGCCATCTGCTGGAAGCGGGTGCGCAGCGTGTCGTAGTCGAAGTCGGTCGTCTCGGTGAAGATCGTGGCATCCGGCCAGAAGGTGATGCTCGTGCCGGTCTCGGTGGTCTCCTCGCCCTTCTCCAGCTTCTGCTGCGGGGCGCCGCCCTCGGCGAAGCGATGCCGCCAGACGAAGCCCTTCTGGCGGACCTCCACGTCGAAGCGGGTGGAGAGCGCGTTCACCACCGAGGAGCCCACGCCGTGCAGGCCGCCCGAGACCGCGTAGGCGCCGCCGCCGAACTTGCCGCCGGCGTGCAGGATGGTCAGCACGACCTCGACGGTCGACTTGGTCGGGTCGGAGGAGTGCGGGTCCACCGGGATGCCGCGGCCGTTGTCGACCACGCGCACCGCGCCGTCCTCCAGAATGGTCACCTCGATGTTGTCGGCGTAGCCCGCGAGCGCCTCGTCGACGGAGTTGTCGACGATCTCGTACACCAGGTGATGCAGGCCACGAGGACCCGTCGAGCCGATGTACATGCCAGGGCGCTTGCGGACGGCCTCGAGCCCCTCGAGGATCTGGATCTGGTCGGCACCGTAGTCGCCGGGAACCTTCCCTGAGCTTGTCGAGGGGTCGTGCTCGTCGGCGGGGTTTTCAGGCGTCATCAGAAATGGTTCTCCACATCGAAAGTACTCACCCAGTCTAGCGGGTCTGGGAGGTCGACCTGGGCCTCAAACGCCGTGTGGGCGCTTCTGAGCGCTTCAAGGTGCGTTCGTGATGCCCTACCCGTAGGTGTCCCGCGGGCCTCTTCCCGGCACGACGCGCGGTCCCCACTTCCACGACGGCACGTCCGGTCCGATGAAGCGCAGATTCTCGACGCCGGCATCCGGATACCGATTCGAGATCTCGGTCATGATGACCGCCCGCATGAACTGCAGGTTCTTCGCCCACGCGGTGGAATCGCACTTCACGGTCAGCACGCCCCGCTCCAAGGACAGGGGCTCCGAATGCTTCGCCGTGTCGGCGCCGGCCAGCTCGGCCCACTGACGCACCAGATCCTCGGCGGCCAGCGTCTTCTCCCAGCCGGAGTCCTTGGTGAGCTTGGCGAGCACATCCCCGAGCGTCCCGGGATCGCGCCCCTGGGTGAACGGAGCGTTGTCGTCGTCGACGACCAGTCGCCTGCGCCGCTTCCAGTTCTTCGCACTGGGCTTCAGTCCGCGCAGGCGCAGGTAGGTGGCGACGGTCTCGGGGGGCTGCGGGTCAGTCATCCGCCGCCTCCGCCTCGTCCACCTGCGGGCGGTCGTCGGCGATCGTGCCCGCACTGATTCGCACGACATGGCGGTGCAGCGGCTCGGGGATGTCGGCTTCGACCGCCGCCGTGACGATCACCTGCTCGTAGCCGGCGGTCAGCGACGCGAGTCGCTGACGCCTATCGGCGTCGAGCTCGGCGAAGACGTCATCGAGGATGAGCACCGGGTCGCCCGCCGGCGATTCGGCACGCAGCAGCTCGGCGGATGCCAGCCGCAGCGCCAGCGCCATCGACCAGGACTCACCGTGCGAGGCATATCCCTTGACCGGCAGATCGCGCACGCGCAGGATCAGGTCGTCGCGATGCGGCCCCACCAGGGTGAGTCCGCGTTCGATCTCCTTCCCGCGTCTGGCCTGCAGTGCCGTGCGGAAGAGGTCTTCGATCTCGCCGCGCACGTCGGCATCCGCATCCGCTCCCTCCTCCTCCGGGTCACCGCCGCGCACCGACAGCGCCCATTCCAGCTGCGGACGATGATCGGCACCGGCGATCGCCGCGTAGGCGTCGGTGAGCGGACCCTGCAGATCGGTGGCGAGACGGATGCGCGCGTGGATGATTTCGGAACCCAGCGCGATGAGCTTGTCATCCCAGACGTCCAGGGTCGACAGCCCGTCACCGCGCACGCCCCGCGTGCGCGCCGATTTCAGCAGCGCGGTGCGCTGACGCAGCACGCGCTCGTAGTCGGCGATCACCCCGGCCATCCGCGGCGTGCGCTGAATCAGCAGCTGATCGGCGAATCTTCTGCGCGAGGACGGATCACCCCGGACGATCTGGAGGTCTTCAGGAGCGAAGAGGACGACATGCGCATAGCGCGGCAGCTCGCTGGTCTTCGAGGGGGACCCGTTGATGCGCGCCTTGTTCGAGCCCTGCCTGTTCACCTGCACCTCGACGAGCACCTTGCGCTCACCGTGCGCGAGACGGGCCCGCACGACCGCGAACTCCTTGCCGTCTCGGACCATCGGTGCATCCGACGACACCCGGTGCGAACCGAGCGTCGCGAGGAACACGATCGCCTCGGCGAGGTTCGTCTTACCCTGGCCGTTGCTGCCGACCAGCACGTTCGGGCCCCGGTGCAGAGTCAGATCGGCGGTCGCGTAGTTGCGGAAATCGCCCAGGTTCAGGTGCTCCACAATCACCGGGACAGCCTACCTTCGAGGCCGGACATCGGTCCGGGGACCGACGCCGGCGATCACCGTAGCAGCAGGTTCGGCTGCAGCAGGTACTTGAACGAGTCGAGGCCGGCCTGATCCACCGAGGTCTGGCTGGTCACAAGAACCGGGCTGAGCTTGTTCGCGTTGTCGCTCGAGGTGAACGTGACGCGGGTGAACTCGCTCTTGACGGCGCCGAGGGCCTCGAGCAGGTACTGCGGGTTCAGGCCGAGGGTCACGTCGTCACCGCCGTTGAGGTGCGCGTCGACCGACTCGGATGCGCGGGCCTGCTCGCTGCCCGAGGCATCCATCGTCACACCGTCGGCCCCGAAGGTGAACCGCAGCGGGGCGGAGCGGTCGAGCACCAGCGCGACACGGCGGACCGCCTCGATGAGCTCAGCGGTGTTCACGACCGCGTAATGGTCGGTCTGCTCGGGGAACAGCCGGCGCACCGGCGGGAAGTTGCCCTTGATCAGGAGTGAGGTGACCGTCTTGTTGCCGGCGGTGAACGCGATGATCTCGCGATCGCCGGCTCCCGAGAAGGCGATCTCGATGTTTCCCGCATGGGCGAACGTCTTGCCGACCTCGGTCAGCGTGCGTGCGGGGACCAGGGCGGTCTGGTCGCCGGCCTCGCCGTCCCAGGGGACGTCGCGCAGCGACACCCGGTAACGGTCGGTGGCCACCAGGCTGAGGTTGGTGCCGGAGACCTCGAGCTGCACCCCGGTGAGCACAGGGGTGACGTCGTCGCGGGATGCCGCGAACGCCACCTGCGCGATCGCGGTGCCGAAGTCCTCGGCGGGCACGACTCCGGTGGCGCCACTGACCTCCGGGATGGAGGGATATTCCTCGACGGGCATAGCGGCGAGCGTGAACCGCGCGGATCCGCAGGTGACGGCGATGCCGCCGTCCTCCTCGACCGCGATCTCGATCGGAGCGTTGGGCAGGCGGCTGGCGATGTCGGAGAGCAGACGGCCGTGCACGAGGATCGTACCCGGGTCGTCGACGGTCGCCTCGATCGTTGTGCGAGCGGATGCCTCGTAGTCGAACGCCGAGAGGGTCAGCCCCTCTGCGGATGCCTCGATCAGGACACCCGCGAGGATCGGCTGCGGGTTTCGCTGCGGAAGCAGCTTCACGACGAAGGACACAGCCTCGCTGAACACATCGCGGTTGACCTGGAACCTCACGGACGCTCCCTCGTTGCACTTCACCTGTTCGCAGTGGGCCCACTGCAGGCGATCCCATGCTAGTCGCAGGAGGGTGAGCGCTCGCTACCCTGCGAGTGCCGTGACGCGGTTCCCGTCCACATCCGTCTGGTCATCGGGGAGCCCATTTCAGAGAGAGATCTCTTAACGGTGTTAACAACTGTGGATTCTGTGGATAAGTCGGTGGATATCAGCGGAGAGTAAGAAACTACAGCCGTGTGAGATGTGGAAGCCCTGAGGAATCCGGGGGTTTCCGGGGCATCCGGTCGATGTGCCGACTCCGACGTTATCCACAGCCGACGCAGGTCCAGGGCATCCGGAGGCCGATGTTTCCACAAGTTATCCACAGTGCCTGCGGACAACTGTCCCGATGCCGCTGAGCGACAGGCGTGTCGCGGTCGTCAGCGACGGCTGATCTGCGTGGTGATCTCGGTCACCTGGTTGTAGATCGAGCGGCGCTCCTTCATGAGCTCACTGATCTTCTTGCAGGCGTACATCACTGTGGTGTGATCGCGGTTGCCGAACAGCTGCCCGATCTTCGGCAGCGACAGGCTCGTCCGCTCACGGCAGAGGTACATGGCGATCTGTCGGGCGACGGCGATCTGCTGCGAACGGCTCGAACCGTACAGGTCGTCGACCGTGAGCTTGAAGTAGGCCGCCGTCGACGTGATGATGTCGGTCGGCGAGATGACGTTGTCCTCGGTGGTGTCGACGATGTCGCGCAGCACGGTCTGAGCGAGCGAGATGTCCAGCGCCGACCGGTTCAGGCTCGCGAAGGCCGAGACGCGGATGAGCGCCCCCTCGAGCTCGCGGATGTTCGACGAGACCACGGTGGCGATGTACTCGAGCACCTCGTCGGGGATGTGCAGCGACTCGCTCTGCGCCTTCTTGCGCAGGATCGCGATGCGCGTCTCGAGGTCGGGTGCCTGGACGTCGGTGATCAGACCCCACTCGAACCGGCTGCGCATGCGGTCCTCGAAGCCGGTGAGCAGCTTGGGTGCCACATCGCTGGTGATCACGACCTGCTTGTTGTGGTCGTGCAGCTGGTTGAAGGTGTGGAAGAACGCCTCCTGCGTCTCGGCGCGGCCCTGCAGGAACTGGATGTCGTCGATCATGAGGATGTCGACCTCGCGGTACCGGCTCTGGAAGGCGGCGCCCCGGTTGTTCGCGATCGAGTTGATGAAGTCGTTCGTGAACTCCTCGCTGGAGACGTAGCGGACCTTGACCCCGGCGTAGAGGGACTGGGCGTAGTCGCCGATCGCATGCAGCAGGTGCGTCTTCCCCAGACCGGAGTCGCCGTAGATGAACAGCGGGTTGTAGGCCTTGGCGGGTGCTTCGGCGACCGCGACCGCCGCGGCGTGCGCGAAACGATTGGACTGGCCGATCACGAAGTTGTCGAAGGTGTACTTCGGGTTCAACCGTGATTCGTGGCGCAGCACGGGAGGGGAGTCGGCAGCCTGTTCGACGCGCAACGGCTCGGAGACGGCGAACTCGGGCACCGAGATCGGTGCGGTCGGCTGATCGGCGAGCTCGTGGTTCACCACGGTGCGATACGAGGTGACCTCCTCGCCGATCGCGGAGAGGGCCTCCATCAGCGGCATCCGCAGGCGCTTGTTGATCTGCGCCGCGGTCAGGTCGTTCGGGACGTCGAGGTAGAGCACGCCGCCCATCACCCCGGCCGGCACGACCAGGCTCAGGAACCCGTGCAGCTGAGGCGAGACGCGATCGTCCTCGGAGAGACGCTGCAGCAGGGTCGGCCAGATCGGCACATCGGGGTGGGCTGCAGAGGTCATGGTGCTCCGGCGAGGTTGTGGAAAGGCCGCGTGAAGCGTGAACTCCCCCTGTGGATAACGTCGGATGCCACGGTAGTCATAGCCCGGCGAGACGGCAACCCGCCCCCGGAAACACGCGGGTGTGTCGTGATGTCACGCAATCTCCACAGTTGTGGATAATGGGTGTGCGTAACTGGCGGGCGGCACAGCGGCATCCGTCGGCGGATTTGCCCTGCGCCGTGGCAGGTCGTACCCTTAGTCGGTTGACTTATGCCTTTTGGCAGTACCCCCTGTCTCCGGATGATCAAGCCCGGTGACACCAGTTCCGGAGTGATTCCATGAGCAAGCGCACTTTCCAGCCCAACAACCGTCGTCGCGCCAAGAAGCACGGCTTCCGCGCCCGCATGCGCACCCGCGCCGGCCGTGCCATTCTGTCGGCCCGCCGCGCGAAGGGCCGCACCGAGCTCTCGGCCTGAGCCCTCGCCCGGACCCGCCGTGCTCGCCCGGCCGAATCGTCTGACCCGCGGTGTCGACTACCGCCAGGTGGTTCGTCGCGGCAAGAGGTGCGGTGGAGCGCGCGTGATCACGTCCGTCCTGCCCTCTGCGCAGGACGGCGTGCCGCGATTCGGGTTCATCATCAGCAAGCAGGTGGGAACCGCCGTGGTTCGCAACACCGTTCGACGCCGTCTCAAGGCGGCATGCGCGGAGTTCGCCGACACGGTTCCCCAGGGCACGGATGTCGTCATCCGTGCCCTTCCTGCATCCGCAGACGCCGACTTCGCCCTGCTCCGCGGCGATGTCGCCCGCTGCCTCGACCGTCTGGTCGGCGGGGCGGTGCGCGCATGAGCGCCCTGCCGTCCTATGCGTTCGGAACCGCCCGGTTCCGGGCATCCGATCTGCTCCGGGGCGTCCTGATCCTGCCGAGGAACGCCGTTCTGGCGTTTCTCGTTGCCTATCGATCCCTTATCTCTCCGCTGTATGGGGACGTGTGCAGGTATTACCCGTCCTGTTCCGCATACGCTGTAGGTGCGGTGCAGCAGCACGGTGCCGTGCGGGGAGCAGTGCTCTCCGCGTGGCGCATCCTGCGCTGCAACCCGTGGAGCAAGGGTGGCGTCGACGACGTCCGCCCGCACGCTCACTTCCGATACGACCTGACTCCTCGCGGGTTCGTCGTACCCGCTCGAAAGGACTGAACAGTGGGTCTTGACCTTCTGCTCGCAAGCACCACCGCACCGGCCGACTCCGGCGGCGGCTTCGACCTGCTCGGCGTGATCCTCTGGCCGCTGAAGTGGGCGGTCGAGCTGATCCTCGTCGCCTGGCACTGGCTGCTGACCGTCGCCGGCCTTCCCGCCGCCGAGGGCATCACCTGGGTGCTGTCGATCGTCGGACTGGTGATTATCGTGCGCGCGGCGGTCTTCCCGCTGTTCGTGAAGCAGATCAAGAGCCAGCGGAAGATGATGGAAATCGCTCCTGAGCTGCGAAAAGTCCAGGAGAAGTACAAGGGCAAACGTGACCAGCTGTCCCGCGAGGCGATGAGCCGCGAGACCATGGCGCTGTACAAGAAGCACGGAACGACGCCGATGTCGAGCTGTCTGCCGCTGCTCGTGCAGATGCCGATCTTCTTCGCGCTGTTCAGCGTGCTGCGCGATGTGGGTACCCACGCGCAGGCCGGCGGCGGCGGCGTCGGGATGCTGACGCCCGAGCTGACCCGCGAGTTCTACGACGCGAAGCTGCTCGGATCGGTCTCGCTGCACGAGACCCTCGGCGACGCCTGGAACGCGCAGAACACTCCTGCGATCGTGCTGCTGGTCATTCTCGTGGTGCTCATGATCGCGTCGCAGTTCTTCACGCAGCTCCAGATCATCTCGAAGAACCTGTCGCCCGAGGCGAAGACCGGCCAGGCGTACCAGATGCAGAAGATCATGCTCTACGTGCTGCCGCTGGGCTTCATCTTCTCTGGTGTCTTCTTCCCGCTCGGCGTCGTCATGTACTGGTTCGTGTCGAACCTGTGGACCATGGGCCAGCAGTTCCTCGTGATCCGTGAGATGCCTACGCCCGGATCCGAGGCCGCTCGCGCGCGTGAGGAACGCCTGGCGCGCAAGGGCAAGGCGATCAACGCCGAGGGCAAGGTGGTTCCGATGTCCGTGTACGAGGCCGAGCAGCAGCGCAAGCTCGAGGAGGTCGAGCGGGCCAAGGCCGAGGCACCCAAGCGCGAGCAGCCGATGAGCAAGAAGCGCGCGAAGAAGAAGGGGGTCAACTGATGACCGCTGAGGAGCTGAAGACGTCCGTCGATGCGACGGACGAGGAGCTCGAGCACGAGGGTGACATCGCCGCGGACTTCCTCGAGGAGCTGCTGGACATCGCCGACATCGACGGAGACCTGAACCTCGACGTCCGGCAGGGACGGGCCTACGTCTCGGTCGAGGCCGAGGACGACTCGCTGTCGCTGCTGTCCGCACCGGACACCGTGCAGGCGCTGCAGGAGCTGACCCGGCTCGCGGTCCAGAGCAAGACCGGCTCGTTCTCGCGCATGATCCTCGACATCGGCGGTTCCCGCGACACGCGTCGCCGTCAGCTGGAGTCGCTGGTCGACGCGGCCGTGGCCAAGCTCGACGAGGGCGCGAGTCAGGCATCCCTGCCGGCGATGTCGAGCTACGAGCGCAAGCTGGTGCACGACATCGTGTCCGACAGGGGACTGGTGTCGGAGTCGTACGGTGAAGGATCGGACCGGCACACGGTCATCTCGCGCGGCTGACGCGGCGGGATGTTTCACGTGAAACGGTGCGACTTCGTTGCGCCCGGTCATTGAGCGAGCGGAGCGAGTCGAAATGATCCTGTCGCCTCCACCCCGGTCATTGAGCGAGCGGAGCGAGTCGAAATGATGCTGTCAAGGAGGACCGTTGTCTGATGCCCGTCCCGCGTTCGAGCCAGAACCCGCTGTCGCCGAGGACCTCTTCGGTGATCAGATAGATCTGGCGCGCCGGTTCACGGCCGCCCTCGCTGCGGAGGGGGAGCTGCGGGGACTGATCGGCCCTCTGGAACTTCCGCGCCTGTGGACGCGCCACGTGCTGAACTCCGCGATCGCCGCGCCACTGTTCCATGGCTCCGTGGCCGACGTCGGTTCGGGTGCGGGTCTTCCGGGTCTGGTCCTCGCGATCGCTCGGCCGGATGTGGAGTGGACGCTGATCGAGCCGATGGAACGCCGCGTCGCCTGGCTGGAGGAGCGCGTCGCCGACCTGGCTCTGCAGAACGTCCGGGTGATGCGTGCTAGGGCGGAGGACGTGGGCCTGGAGTTCGATGTGGTCACGGCGCGTGCCGTGAGTGCGCTGCGAACACTCGTTCCGATCACCGCGCCCCTGGCGAAGGACGGCGGTGAGCTGATCCTGCTCAAGGGCATGAACGTGCAGACCGAGATCGACGCCGCACAGAAGGTGCTGAAGAAGCACAGAGTCACGGACGTGAGCGTGGAGGTGCTCGGCGAGGACGTTCTCGCAGAGACCACGCGGGTCTTCCGCGCGCGCGTTCGCGCATGATGTTTCACGTGAAACGCTGAGCCAGGAGCGAGGCGGCATATGGGTAGCTGCTCTCCGGTCGTTGAGCGAGCGAAGCGAGTCGAAACCGGCCTCCCCCAGCGCCATGTTTCACGTGAAACGCTGCGCTGGCGCAGAGCGACGCGGGACGTGGATGGCTGCTCCCCGGTCGTTGAGCGAGCGAAGCCAGTCGAAACGCCCACTCTTCTCCACAGGTTGGCGTTTCACGTGAAACATCCACCGTCACTGGCACAGCGGCGGTCGCCTCGGTGCGTCAGAGCGTAGGTTCGATCGATGATCGGATACACCTACATCCTTCGTTGCTCCGACGGCACGTTCTACGCCGGCAGCACGCGCGACCTGGAAGCACGGCTGCAAACCCATGCTCAGGGGCTCGGCAGTGACTACACGTCGTGTCGGCTCCCCGTGGAGCTCGTGTGGTTCGCGGAGTTCGACCGGATCGACGAGGCATTCAGTCTCGAGAAGCGCATTCAAGGATGGAGCCATGCCAAGCGTCTTGCCTTCATTGAGGGAGGCTTCGACGCCATCAAGGGCTGGAGCGCGCGGGAACGAGCGCTCCGCTCGTCGCAGTAGCGCTTGATACTCGGGGTGGTGGTGGGCATTTCGTCTCGTCGCTGCGCTCCTCGCTCAATGACCGGGTGGTGTGGCGGTCGTTGAGCGAGCGGAGCGAGTCGAAACGTGCTCCATGAAGCGGCGTTGTTTCACGTGAAACCGGAGTGGGGCATTTCGTCTCGTCGCTGCGCTCCTCGCTCAATGACCGGGGGTGTGGTTCCCGGTCGTTGAGCGAGCGGAGCGAGTCGAAACGTCGCCCGTGAAGCGGAGGCGTGTGCCGGTCGTTGAGCGAGCGAAGCGAGTCGAAACGTGTCCATGAAGCGGCGATGTTTCACGTGAAACGGGGGTGGGCATTTCGTCTCGTCGCTGCGCTCCTGGCTCAATGACCGGGTGGGAGTGGCGGTCGTTGAGCGAGCGGAGCGAGTCGAAACGTCGCCCGTGAAGCGGAGGCGTGTGCCGGTCGTTGAGCGAGCGAAGCGAGTCGAAACGCGGTCTAAAGGCGGGGATGTTTCACGTGAAACGGGAGTGGGGCATTTCGTCTCGTCGCTGCGCTCCTCGCTCAATGACCGGGGGTGTGGGTGCCGGTCGTTGAGCGAGCGGAGCGAGTCGAAACGTGCTCCATGAAGCGGCGTTGTTTCACGTGAAACGGGATGGGGCATATCGTCTCGTCGCTGCGCTCCTCGCTCAATGACCGGGGGCGGAGGCGTGTACCGGTCGTTGAGCGAGCGAAGCGAGTCGAAACGTCCTCCATGGGTCGACGACACATTTCGGCTCCTCGCTCAATGACCGGGAGGCGCGTTTCGCCATGTCCGAGCGCACGATTAGAGTGGTAGACGGTCCCGAAAGGAGTCGATGTTTCACGTGAAACCATCCGACAACGCATCGCCGAACGACGACTTCGGGATGGATACCCCGCTTGCTCGGGAACTCGCCGACCTCTCCAGCCGCCGCAGAGCACTTCGGGACGTGAAGGTCACCTTCGGGGGAGAACCGCGCATCTTCACGGTCTCGAATCAGAAGGGCGGCGTCGGCAAGACGACCTCGGCGGTGAACCTCGCATCCGCCCTCGCGGAACTCGGCGCGCAGGTACTCGTCGTCGATCTCGACCCGCAGGGCAACGCGTCCACCGCACTGGGTGTCACGCACAGCGCCGACACCTCCAGCATCTACAACGTGCTCATCGACGACCTGCCTTTCGCGGAGATCGTGCAGCCGAGCCCGGAATCCCCCAACCTCTTCTGTGCCCCCAGCACCATCCACCTCGCGGGCGCTGAGATCGAACTCGTCTCGCAGGTCGCGCGCGAGTTCCGGCTGCGTCGAGCGCTGGAGACCTATCTTCGGGAGAGCCCGAAGGACATCGTCATCATCGACTGCCCGCCTTCACTCGGCCTTCTCACGATCAACGCGTTCACGGCGGCATCCGAGGTCATGATCCCGATCCAGTGCGAGTACTACGCACTCGAGGGCCTCAGTCAGCTGCTCGGCAGCATCCAGATGATCCAGAAGCATCTGAATCCCGAACTGCACCTGTCGACGATCCTCCTGACGATGTACGACGGCCGCACGCGCCTGGCGCAGCAGGTGGCCGACGAGGTGCGCACCCACTTCCCGGAGCAGGTTCTGGATGCGGTGATCCCGCGCTCCGTACGCGTCTCCGAGGCGCCGAGCTTCGGACAGACCGTGATCGCCTACGACGGGTCCTCCGCCGGGGCGGTCGCCTATCGTGAAGCTGCGGTGGAGATCGCACGACGCGCTCCCCACGACGCGCAGAAGAAGGAGAACTGATGGCCAAGAGAACCGGACTCGGTCGGGGAATCGGCGCGCTGATCCCGACGACGGATCAGGCCGAGCGCCCGGTCGACGTCTTCTTCCCGGGCGCGAAGACCGTCTCGGAGGCCCCAGTCGCGGATGCCCCGGCGCCCGACGACGTCGCGCTCAACGAGGTCCCGGGCATCCACCTCATCAGGATCGACCCGCGGAAGATCGTCCCGAACCCGCGTCAGCCGCGCACGCACTTCGATGAGGAGCACCTCGCCGAGCTCGTGCACAGCGTCCGAGAGTTCGGCGTGCTGCAGCCCGTCGTGGTGCGCAAGAACTCCGCGGGCGACTACGAGCTGATCATGGGGGAGCGGCGCACCCGCGCCGCGCGCGAAGCCGGGCTCGCCGAGATCCCCGCGATCGTGCGCGAAACCGCAGACGAAGATCTGCTGCGAGACGCGCTGCTCGAGAACCTGCACCGATCGGAGCTGAACCCCCTCGAAGAGGCATCCGCCTACCAGCAGCTCCTCGAGGACTTCGGCATCACGCAGGAGGAGCTCGCCACGCGCATCGGTCGCTCGCGCCCGCAGATCAGCAACACGATCCGCCTGCTGCGCCTGCCCGTTCCCGTGCAGCAGCGCGTCGCCGCCGGCGTGCTCTCTGCCGGTCATGCCCGCGCCATCCTCTCCGTCGACGATCCGGAGCGCATGCAGCACCTCGCCGACAAGGTCGTGAACGAAGACCTCTCGGTGCGTGCCACAGAAGCCGCCGCGAAGACACTGCCCGCAGCCCCGGGCGGCAGGAGCAAGCCGCAGGCGGGGGCCAGGCGCGCGTACCTCGATGAGGTGGCGAGCAAGCTGGGCGATCGCCTCAACACGCGCGTGCAGATCACCCTCGGTGCACGAAAAGGCCAGGTCAAGATCGAGTTCGCATCCATCCAGGACCTCAACCGGATCCTGAACGACCTCGGCGAGGACGAGTACGGCGCACGCTGATCCAGCCCCTTCCGCGGGCTTCTGCCGGTGCGTTATGCTCCGGGCAGATCCAACAGGGGGGTTGCCATGGCAAGCACGGCGAAGGCGGATTCGATTCGCGGACGCGTCATCGGAGTCAGTATCGCCGCGGCCCTGGGAGGCTTCCTCTTCGGGTTCGACACCGCGGTGATCAACGGCGCGGTCGACGCCCTGGCCGGAGCATTCGACCTGGGCGTCGGTCTGAAGGGCTTCGCGGTCTCCTCGGCCCTGATCGGCTGCGCCATCGGCGCCTGGTTCGCAGGCCCGGTCGCCAACCGGTACGGGCGCGTCCCCACCATGATCACCGCGGCCGTGCTCTTCTTCGTCTCCGCCATCGGCTCGGGGCTCGCCTTCGGCGTGATCGACCTGATCATCTGGCGTATCATCGGCGGCTTCGGGGTCGGGGCGGCGTCGGTGATCGCCCCCGCCTACATCGCCGAGGTGTCGCCCGCCCGCGTGCGCGGGCGCCTCGGCTCGCTGCAGCAGCTCGCGATCGTCACCGGAATCTTCGTCGCGCTGCTCTCGGATGCCCTTCTCGCCGGCGCAGCCGGCGGTGCCGCGGAGTCCCTGTGGGTGCTGGATGCCTGGCGGTGGATGTTCATCGCTGAGGCGGTGCCGGCGCTCGTCTACGGCATCATGGCGCTCCGGCTGCCCGAATCACCGCGCTACCTGGTGGCCAAGGGAGACATCGACCGGGCCTCCGAGGTGCTCAGCACGGTGACCGGTGCCATCGACGTCGATGCGAAGATCGTCGAGATCACCGGCACGATCAACACCGAGCGCAAGGAATCGCTGCGCGATCTGCGCGGAAGCAGACTCGGCCTCAAGCCGATCGTCTGGGTCGGGATCCTGCTGAGCATCTTCCAGCAGTTCGTGGGCATCAACGTGATCTTCTACTACTCGACGACGCTGTGGAAGTCCGTCGGGTTCGACGAGTCCGACGCTCTGACGATCACCGTCATCACCTCGGTGACCAACATCGTGGTCACCATCATCGCGATCCTGCTCGTCGACCGCGTCGGGCGCCGCCTGATGCTGCTCGTCGGTTCGGTCGGGATGACGGTCACGCTGGGACTCATGGCGGTCGCGTTCTCGTTCGGCACCCTGGATGCCGAGGGCGCGGTCGTGCTTCCCGAACCGTGGTCGGGAGTCGCCCTGGTCTGCGCGAACGCATTCGTGGTGTTCTTCGGGGCGACCTGGGGCCCGCTGGTGTGGGTGCTTCTGGGGGAGATGTTCCCCAACTCGATCCGCGCCGGCGCCCTCGCGGTCGCCGCGGCGGCGCAGTGGGTGGCGAACTTCTTCATCTCGACGACGTTCCCTGCGTTCGCGGAGATCGGCCTCACCTTCGCCTACGGGTTCTACGCGTTCTTCGCTCTGCTGTCGTTCTTCTTCGTGTACTACAAAGTCGCCGAGACGAAGGGCCGGGAGCTGGAGTCGATGACCGAGGATGTGATCGTCGAGCGCCGCAGGCGTCCCTCCGGCGCGTAGGCTTGTCGGGTGACCGAGTCCGTGCCCCGCAGAGCCAGCCTGGAAGTGCTGCGCGCCGAGGCGTCGGACGAGCGTGCCGTGCTGATCCAGGAGCGCCTGCGGGCGGGTGAGGACCCGTGGGACTTCATGGAGGATCTGCCGAGCGTGGACGAGCTCGTGGTGTACCTGCTGCGCGCCGAGAACATCCGCGCCAACGACAGCGTGCGCCCCAACGCCGCCCGTCACTACCGCGTGCTTCGTCAGATCGCGCTCGAGTATCCCGAGCTGACCAAAGCGGTGTGGGGGATGCTCGGAGAGCAGCGCCACCGGCGCTGGGACCCGTCGATCGCCGACGCGTCCTGAGCCGGGCAGGCCGCCTCCGCCTCCCCGCATCCGCCTCCCCGCATCCGGCATCCGGTACGACGAAGCCCGCCGCCGGTGAGGCGACGGGCTTCGGAGAGAGCAGCGGGATCAGCCGATGAACGCGGCGAGGTCCTGCTCGAGCGCGAACTTCGGCTTGGCGCCGATGATCGTGGTCTTGACCTCACCGCCGTGGAACACCTTCATCGCGGGGATCGAGGTGATCTGGTACTGCATCGCGAGGTTGGGGTTCTCATCGACGTTCAGCTTGAGGACCGTGATCTTGTCGGGGTTCTCGGCCTGGATCTCATCGAGAACGGGAGCGACCATCCGACACGGACCGCACCACGCGGCCCAGAAGTCGACGAGAACGGGGCCGTCGGCCTGGAGCACGTCCTGCTCCCAGGTCGCCTCGGTGGTTGCCTTGGCAGTCATGGTGTCTCTTCCTGTTCGGTCCTGCGATTCGGTCTCTTCCCGGGTACAACACGGGAAGTGGGGGATGTGTTCCCGTCGCCTCAGCCGACGATGATCTCCGCCGCTTCGGCGGCGGGGACCTCGACGGAGGCGTCTTCGAGTGAGGCGAGGAAGTGCTCCACGTCGAGCGCGGCGACCACGCCCGAGCCGGCGGCGGTCGCGGCCTGGCGGTAGGTCGGATCGATCACGTCGCCGGCGGCGAAGATCCCGGGCACCGAGGTTCGCGACGAGCGGCCGTCGACCCAGATGGTGCCCTCCGGTGCGAGGTCGAGCTTGTCGTGCACGAGGTGGGTGCGCGGGTCGTTGCCGATCGCGACGAAGACGCCCTGCACGTCGAGCTCGCTCGTAGAGCCGTCGACGACGGACCTCAGTCGCACGCCCGAGGTCTCGAACTCACCGAGGATCTCGTCGACCTCGCTGTTCCAGATGAACTCGATCTTCTCGTTCGCGAACGCGCGCTCCTGCATGATCTTCGAGGCGCGCAGGGTGTCCTTGCGGTGGATGACGTACACCTTCGACGCGAAACGGGTGAGGAAGGTGGCCTCCTCCATCGCCGAGTCGCCGCCGCCGACCACGGCGATGGTCTTCTCACGGAAGAAGAAGCCGTCACAGGTGGCGCACCACGAGACGCCGTGGCCGGACAACCGCTCCTCGCCCTCGACGTTCAGCTTGCGGTAGGCGGATCCGGTCGCATAGATGACGGCGGATGCCTCGTGCACCGCGCCCGTGCCGAGCGTGACCCTCTTCACGGGGCCGTGCACGTCCAGCTCCACCACGTCGTCGTAGAGCACCTCGGTGCCGAACTTCTCGGCCTGCTCCTGCAGCTTGACCATGAGGTCGGGACCCTGGATGCCCTCGGGGAAGCCGGGGAAGTTCTCGACGTCCGTGGTCTTGGTCAGCTCTCCGCCGACCTCGACGGAGCTGGCGACGAGAAGCGGCTGCAGGTTGGCGCGCGCCGCGTAGATGGCGGCGCTGAATCCGGCCGGACCGGAACCGATGATGATGACCTGACGCATGTGCTCTCCTCTGCCGGCAGGTGCGTCCCCGGACGCGGGGAACCCGCCACGACTGCTTCAACCCATGCTAACCGTGAGACATTCCCCGCGGCTGAACAGGTCAGCGCGAGGGCAGGAACCGCTTGACGAGCCCCGAGACCACGCTCAGCTCAGGCGCGCGCAGCAGGAACAGCACGACCAGGTAGACGACCACGGCCGCACCCCCGACGACGCCGGTGCCCACGGCGCCGAGCAGGCGCCCGGCCATCCCGTCCGAGGCCACCGCCCAGCCGTCGGCGCCTCCGATCAGCGCGTAGACACCCCAGCCGGCGAAGCCGGCGGGAACGGCCGCGAGGGCGAAGCGGCTCAGGGACAGCAGGATGCCAGGGACCTCCAGGCCCCCGAGGCGCCGTCGCAGCAGCACGATCGCGATGAGGGCCTGCACGAGACCCGCCAGTGACTGTCCCAGCGCCACGGCGGCGGCGAGCTGGCTGAGCGGGACGAGCAGCGGGGCGACGAGCGCCGAGACGACGATCAGCGCGCACTGCACGACCGTGAACCAGAACGGCGTGCGCGTGTCGCCGTAGGCGTAGAAGGTGCGCTGCACGATGAACAGCACCGAGAGGGGGAGGAGCCCCACCAGGTAGCAGATCAGCACGGGTGCGGCCTGCTCGGCTTCGATTCCCGACTGGGTGAAGATGCGGCTGGCGGGCACGGATGCGACGGCCAGCGCCACGGCGGAGACGACGATGAAGATGCTGATGGCGCGGATGCTGCGGGCCACGTCGCCGCGCACCTCATCGTGCCGGCTCTCGGCGGCGTGCTCGGAGATCTGCGTGAAGTACGGGGTGCCGATGGAGACGGCGAAGATCGAGTAGGGCAGCATGAACACCAGCCACGCGGCCATCATGATGGTCCCGGCGGGATGCTCACCGGACGCCTCCGACACGACGTTCGCCTGTGCGAGACCGGCGAGCTGTCCGGCGATCACCATCAGGAAGGTCCAGCCGGCCAATCTGCCGACCTGACCGAGCCCGACGCCCTTCCATCGGAAGTCGGGGCGCAGGTGCAGCCCGGTGCGCCGCCATGCGGCGAGCAGCAGTGCCGCCTGGACGGCGATACCGAGGGTGGCGGTCCCGCCCATCACCGCGATCATGGTCGGGTCCCACATGTCGACGTCGTTCCGGTTGCCACCGAACAGCATCATGAAGACGAGGAAGCCGGCGATCGAGATCAGGTTGTTCGCGATCGGCGCCCACGTGTAGGGCCCGAAGACGCGCTTGGCGTTGAGCGTCTCGCCGATGAGCGCGTAGAGACCGTAGAAGAAGATCTGAGGCAGGCACCAGTAGGCGAACGCCGTGCCGAGGGCGAGCTGGTCGGGCGTGAACCTGCTGGCGTAGATGAACACGAGCCACGGGGCCAGCACCATCGCGACGCCGGTGGCGGCGAGGAACACCACGGTGCCGAGGGTGAACAGCTTGGAGATGAACGCCTGGCCGCCGTCCTTGTGCGAGGCGGACTTCACGATCTGCGGGATGATCACGGCGGTGAGGATGCCGGTCTGGATGATCGTGAAGACGTTGTTGGGCAGCTGATTGGCCGTGCTGAAGGCGTCGCTCGCCCTCCCGAGCGAGCCGATCGCGGCGACGAGCACGATGGTGCGCACGAGCCCGGTGACGCGGGAGACGAGCGTCCCCGCGCCGAGGATCGCGCTGGCCCGGCCGAGACTGCTCATTCGTCCTCCTCCGCCGACGTCGTGTCGACCGTGTTCCGACGCCGTCGGCGGATGGTGCGGATGAGGCCGAGCACGAACAGCACGGCGATCACCCCGCCGAGGATGCCGATGCCGATGCCCTCCCAGTCGGCCCGCAGTGTGACGTCGGCGGTGGCGGGGCGGCCGATCGCCACACCGGTGGGGCTGGTGAGCTCGAAGTCCACCTCCACCTCGCCGCTGGCGACGCGGGCCTGGATCGGCACGTCGACGCGGGTGCTGCCGGAGCGTCCGGCCTCGACCTCGGTGGACGGCGTGATGTCCAGTCGCGGATCGGACGGGTCGCTGTGCAGCGTGACGCGCACCGGCCAGGGCAGGTCGTTGCGCACCCACACCGGCAGCGGTGCCGCGGAGGTAATGAGCTGAACGGGTTTGGGTCGCTGGATCCCGACGGAGTCGAGGATCGTCCGCACGCGCGCTGCGCGGTCGGTCACTCCGCCGGTGAAGGCCTCGTCGCTGAGCCCGACGCGGATCGCACGCAGCAGGCGGATCCGCTCGGGGGTGAGCAGCACGCCGGGTTCGTCGAGGATCGATGAGAACGCGCGAAGACGCTTCTCGCTGTCCAGCATCGCGGTGAGCGCCGCGGAGCGTGAGGTGTTCGCCTCTGCGATCAGACGCGTCCGCGCGGCGTCGGAGGTCGTCAGGGCGGACAGGCGCACGTCGGGTGACGCGAACGTGCTCAGCAGTTCGCGCAGCGCCACGGGCGACCGGGACTCGGAGCGCTCCAGGCCCACCAGCACCGTGGAAGAGCGCTTGCCCGCGAAGAAGAGGTGTCCTGCGGCGCCGGCGAGCTGCCTCTCGGCCGCACCGACGTCGGTCTGTTCGACCGTCGCGGACATCCGTGCGGACGTCGGCGCATCGAGCACGAGCACGTCGTGTCCGTCCACCGTGCTGTGCGCGACCGCTGTCGCGTTGAGCGCTGTCGACGGGAGCACCGTGACGGCGCGTCCTTCGACGTACGCGTCGAAGGCGTCGAGGTCGGCTGCGGTCACGTCGGCATCCGGCCACAGGATGTCCGTGCGCGCCCCGCCGATGCCGGTGAGCTCCGCGTTGTCGGGAAGAACGGGGTCGCCGGACGGTGTGGGGCCGGGTGTCGGCGTCGCCTCGGGTTGCGCCTGGGGGAGATCGGCGGGTTGGATCAGCGGTCGCAGGTCCAGCGAATCGAGCCCCTGAGACAGTTCGGCGTGCGACTGCACGGCGGCATCCGCGTCGGCGAACCGCAGAGCGAAGACGTCGTTGGCCAGACCCTCCAGGCGGTCGAGCCAGTCGACGGCGCTCTGCGGGGCGCGTGTTCCGAGCATCCGGATGGCGGCGGGGATCGCGGGATCGACGCCGACGATCGCCGTCGTGCCTGTGACGGCGTCGAGCTGCCCGGTGAGATCGCCGTCGGATGCCGTGAGCTCGGTCAGCTCGTCGGCGGTGAGCAGCGAACCGTCTTCCGGAGTGGCCGTGATGGGCACGAGCACACCGACGGTCCGCTCGCCGGGTGCGGCGACCACCATCACCGAGGTGGCGGACACGTCCCAGGTGGTGTCGTCGGCGTCGTCCGTCGTCGCGCCGGTCAGCTGCGCTTGGACGGGGTAGACCCCGGGGCGCAGGTCGCCGAGCGCGTCGGCGTCGACGATAGTGCTCACCTGGGCACTTTCCCCGGGGGGGACGGCCGGCGTCTTCTCGGTGGCCAGGCTGCGGAAACCGCCGGGCGCGGTGCCGAGGTCGAGCCAGGTGTCCAGCGCGCTGCCGTCGGCGAGAGGGGTGTCGTTGATCTCGAAGGAGACCGAGCCGGCGCTGAGGAGGTTCTCGGTGTCGTTCGTCACGGTGACGGCGGCCAGCAGCGGCCCGCCCGGCTCGATGCGCGAGCCCGCACCCGTGGACACGGACAGAGCGACCGCGGGGTCGCCGCCCTTCTCGGCATCCGCATCGTCGGCCGCGGACGCGGTGGAGGCGCTCCCGACGGCGATCGCGCCGACGACGACCACCGCGGCGAGCCGGCTCAGCAGCCGGCGCGCGCGGTGGCGGAGGCCGTCGCGGGGGGAGATCGCTGTCATTGTTCGGGTCGACGACGCCGATATGACGGTGCGGTCGATGCCCCCGATTCTAGGTGGCGACCCGCGGGGAACCCTGAAGGCGCGTAGAGTGACGGCCGTGCCGGATCGTGCCCACCCCCGTCCAGACCCCGTTCTCGCGCTGGCGCTCGCCGCTGATCTGGATGCCGCGGACTTCCGTTCCGACCCGCTGCGGCGGCTGTGGGGAGAGGAGGCCGACGACGCGCTCGGACGCGGTCTGCGTGAGCCGATCCTGCGCGCGCTGGCCTCGCGCGACGACCCGCTTCCCACGCTCGGACGGCTGTGGGTGCTGGGGATGCCGCAGCCACTGCCCGCCGTGCAGCGCGCGCTGGCCCGCGTCGGCGTCGACGGCATCATCGCGCTCGGACTGGCGCGCCTGGACGGTGCGACCGTGGTGCCGGAGGCGCTGATCCGGCCACAGTCGTTCGTCGATGCCGACGGCGTGGGGGAGTGGTGGATCGCCAGCGATCTCGACGAGACGGCGCTGGGCACCTCCCTGCCCGCCGACCACGTGCTCGGGGTGGGCGGAGCGTCGCGCACGCTGGCCGAGCTGATCATCCCGGCCTCCGTCGAGCGGGCGCTGGATCTGGGCACCGGATGCGGCATCCAGGCTCTGCTCGTCTCCCGCCACGCGCAGACGGTGGTGGCGACCGACATCTCCGCCCGGGCGCTCGCGTATGCGGAGCTGAACGCGCAGCTCAACGGCGTGCGCAACGTGGAGTTCCGCCTCGGCAGCCTCTTCGAACCGGTGGCCGGCGAGGCGTTCGACCTGATCGTGTCGAATCCTCCCTTCGTGATCACTCCGCGCGCCACCGGCGTGCCGGAGTACGAGTACCGCGACGGCGGCCTGATCGGCGACGCCCTCGTGGAGCGCTTCCTGCGCACGGCGCCGCAGCACCTTGCCCCTGGAGGGGTCGCCCAGCTGCTGGGCAACTGGGAGTCGCGCGGGGGCGTCGACGGCCTGGAGCGCGTGCGCACCTGGCTTCCGGAAGACCTCGACGTGTGGCTGATCCAGCGGGAGCAGCTGAGCCCGCTCGGCTACGCCGAGCTGTGGATCCGCGACGGCGGCACGCTCCCGCGGGATGCCGGGTTCACCGGCCTGCTGCGCGCCTGGCTCGACGACTTCACGACGCGCGGGGTCACGGCGATCGGCTTCGGGTACGTGCTCCTGCGTCGTCCGGCACGGGCGGATGCCCAGCCGCTGCGCCGCTTCGAGACCCTCGCCCAGCCGGTCTCGGATCTCGGCCGTGCGCTGGGCGCCGGCCTCGCAGCGCACGACGCGCTCGCCGGAGGCATCCCCGACCGGCTGATCGTGGCACCCGACGTGACCGAGGCGCGTCACCACATGCCCGGCAGCGAGGACCCCAGCGTGATCGAGCTGCGTCAGGGCGGAGGCTTCGCCCGCACGATCAGCGTCGACTCGGCGCTGGCCGGCTTCGTCGGCGCCTGCGACGGCGAACTCTCGGTCGGGCAGATCATCGCGGCGCTCGCGGACCTGTTCGAGGTGCCGCTCGCCGAGATGCGCGCCGACATGGAGCCGCGCATCCGGCGCCTGGTGGCGGACGGCCTGCTGGTCCCGGCGGAATAGCATCCGGCATCCATTCGTTCGAATAGAGCATGAAGGCTTTCGGTTTCCTCTCCTTCGGGCACTACGCGGATGTGCCCGGCTCGTTCACGCGCACGGCGGGCGACATGCTCCGCCAGAGCATCGAGATCGCCGAGGGCGCCGATGAGATCGGCGTGAACGGCGCGTACGTGCGCGTGCACCACTGGGCCAGGCAGGCTGCCTCACCGATCCCGCTGCTGACCGCCATGGCCGCCCGCACCCGTCGCATCGAGGTCGGCACCGGCGTGATCGACATGCGCTACGAGAATCCGTTCCAGTTCGCCGAGGAGGCGGCTGCGCTCGACCTGATCGCAGACGGACGCATCGCCCTCGGTGTGAGCCGTGGCTCACCCGAGACGGCGCTGCGCGGCTACGAGACCTTCGGCTTCCACGACGGCGAGGACACCGAGCGCGGCAGCGTGATGGCCCGCGAGAAGTTCGACCTGTTCCTGCGGATCATCGACGGGGAGCGTGTCGCCCCCGGCGACCCGCGCATGGTGGGTGCCGGTCAGTACCTGGCCATCGAGCCGCAGTCCCCCACGCTCCGCGACCGCATCTGGTGGGGCGCGGGCTCACGCGCGACGGCGGAGGACACCGGGCGCAAAGGCCTGAACCTGATGAGCTCCACATTGCTCACCGAGGCCACCGGGCAGCCCTTCCACGAGCTGCAGCGCGAGCAGATCGACCTGTTCCGGGCCGCATACCGGGCGGCAGGGCACACCGGCAGCCCGCGCGTCTCGGTCAGTCGCAGCGTGTTCCCCCTGGTCAGCGACCGCGACCGGGCGTACTTCGGGCTGCGCTCGGAGGAGTCCGGCGATCAGATCGGCATCATCGACGGCTACCGCTCGACCTTCGGCAAGACCTATGCGGCCGAGCCCGACGTGCTGATCGAGCAGCTGCGGGCCGACGAGGCCGTGATGGCGGCGGACACGCTCATGCTCACGATCCCCAACCAGCTCGGCCCCGAGTACAACCTGCACGTGCTGCAGTCGTTCGCCGAGCATGTCGCCCCCGCGCTGGGCTGGAAGCCGAACACCGACGGACCTGTGCAGGGAGACGCGGTGAGCTGATCGCCTCCGGGCTTGATCGCCGTGTTCTGCGCAACCGTTGCCAGAACAGTCAGTTAACTGAGCGATTAACCCGATTGTGCTGTCTATCCTGCTCAAATCATGCAAGATTGCTGGTGGGCGCTCGGCGCTCTCATCCGAGGCCCGTGTCGAGAGCCACGATCCTGCAAGGGGGCAGACAGCATGAATCCTGTTACGCACAGCACCTTCTCCCGACGCCGTGCCTTCGGCCGCGCTGCGGCGGGTCTGCTCGCCGTCGCCGTCGGCGCGACGCTCGCCGGGTGCGGCACCGGGCCGAAGCCGGCCACGAAGCTGGACCCCGAGGCCGATGTGACGATCACGTGGTGGACGGGACAGGCCGATCAGGCTCAGACGATCCTCAAGGGTCTCGCGGAGGAGTTCGAGGAGGAGCACTCGAACGTCACCATCGAGATGTCCTCGGGAGCGCCGTCCACCGAGGATCTGCTGCAGAAGCTCTCCTCGTCCTTCGCGGGTGGGACCTACCCCGACATCTCGTACTCGTTCGGATCCTGGGCGAGCGAGCTCGCCGGCTCAGGACGCACGCTCGACATCACCGACAAGGTCGCCGACGACGCCGATCTGGGCTGGGACGAGTTCTCGGGGGCGGCACGGGCGACCGCGCAGCCCGAGGGCGGAGCCACGATCGGCTTCCCGGCCGTCGTCGACAACATCTCCCTGATCTACAACAAGACCGTCTTCGACGCCGCCGGCGTCGAGTACCCCACCGACGACTGGACGTGGGACGACTTCCGCGCCGCGGCCGCCGAGATGACCGATCCCGCGACCAAGACATACGGATACGGCTACTCGGTCTCGGGATCCGAGGAGACGACCTGGCAGTTCTGGCCGCACCTGTGGCAGCGCGGCGGTGAGATCCTCGACGGCGACACGGCGACCTTCGACTCCGCGGAGGGCGTCGAGGCGCTGACCTTCCTCAAGGAGATGGCCGTCGACGACAAGTCGGTCTATCTCGACCAGACCGACACCAAGTTCGGGCAGTTCTTCGCCAGCGACCAGATCGGCATGATCACCTCCGGACCCTGGATGCTGTACGACCTGAAGACCGCCGGCACGAAGTACGGCGTCGCGCCCCTTCCCGGCATCGACGGCGACCACACGACGATCTCGGGCGCCGACATCTGGGTGATGTTCGACCACCAGGATCCGAATCGCGAGTACTGGTCGTACGAGTTCATGAAGTGGCTGACCGCGGCCGAGCAGGACGTGCGCTGGAACGTGGCCTACGGCAACCTTCCGCTGCGCGAGAGCGAGGTCGAATCGCCTGAGTTCCAGAAGCAGGTCGACGACATGCCGGGCATCGAGATCATGGCTGCGAACAGCGCGAACGCCACGATCCCGCGCCCGACCGTGCCCGGCTACGTGAAGCTCTCCGAGTCGATCGGCGACGCCATCTCGCGGGTTCTGCAGGGACAGGCCGAGCCCGAGCCGGCGCTGCAGGACGCCGCCGACCGCGCCACCGAGGCGCTGGGGGAGCAGTGAGGCCGAAGGCGGCCACGGCGTCGCGCCCGGGGAGGGCGCGACGCCGCACGCAGGACAACCTCACCGGATGGGGATTCGTCGGTCCGGCGACGCTGATCATCCTGGGGCTCTCGATCTTCCCGGCGGTGTGGGCGTTCCTGCTCTCGCTCCAGAAGTGGAACGGGTTCGCCACCCCGGAGTGGATCGGCGCCCGCAACTACACCGAGATGGCCGCGGATGCCGACCTCGGGGCGGCCGTGCTGCACACCCTGGTGTACACGGCGATGTTCGTCCCCGCCTCCGTCCTGCTGGGACTGGGGCTGGCCGTGGCGCTGAACCGGCGGATCGTGCTGATCGGGGTGTACCGCACGCTGATCTTCCTGCCCTTCGTCGTCTCCGCAGCTGCGACGGGCATCCTCACCACCTACCTGTTCAACCCGCAGTTCGGCCTGGTCAACAGCGCACTGCGGATTCTCGGGCTCCCCCAGCAGGGGTGGCTGGAGGATCCCTCGCAGGCGATGCTCGTGATCGCGATCATGTCGGTATGGGGTCAGGCCGCGCTGACGACGGTCATCTACCTCGCCGCTCTGCAGGACATGCCCGCGGAGCTGTCGGAGGCGGCTCGCGTGGACGGCGCGAACAAGTGGCAGGCCTTCTGGCACGTGATCTTCCCGCAGCTCGCTCCCGTCACGGTGTTCGTCACGATCTGGCAGGCCATCCAGGCGATCCAGCTGTTCGACGTCGTGTACACCACGACCCGCGGCGGCCCCCTCGGCGCCACCGAGACCATCGTCTACTACCTGTGGAACGCCGCGTTCCGCGAGCTGGAGTTCGGCTACGCGTCGGCGGTCGCCTACGGGCTGTTCGCCGTGACCCTGGTCGTCACGATCATCGTCGTGCTGTGGCAGCGGCGCTCTGCGAAGGGGATCACCGTATGACAACCTTCATCGATCGGCCGTCGCCCGAGAGCGTCGCAGCGCCGGCCACGACGCGCACGCTCATCGTGACCAGGCGCAAGCGGCGCCGCAGGTCATGGGCGCACCTGCTGCTCGTGCCGGTGGCGCTGCTGTTCGCGGTGCCGTTCCTGCAGATGTTCATCACCTCGCTCACCCCGGAATCGGAGATCAACCGGTTCCCCCCGAGCTTCATCCCCTCGCACTTCACGCTCGACGGATACGTGAAGCTCTTCGAGCAGTCGGACATCCTGCACTGGCTGGGCAACTCCGTGATCGTCTCCGCGATCGGCATCGTCTCGCACGTCGTGCTCTGCTCACTGGCGGGCTACGGATTCGCGCGGCTGCGCTTCGCAGGACGCAACGTGAGCTTCCTCATGATCGTGGCGACGATCATGATCCCCACTCAGCTGCTGATGGTGCCCACGTACGTGATGTTCGCCGCGGTCGGCATCATCGACACTCTCGCGGCCGCGATCGTGCCCTGGTTGGCGAGCGTGTTCGGGATCTTCCTCATGCGGCAGTTCTTCCTGTCGCTCCCGGCCGAGCTCGAGGAGGCCGCGATGCTCGACGGCTGCTCGAGGTTCGGCACCTTCTGGCGGATCATCTTCCCGCTCGCGCGTCCGGCGCTGGCGACCCTGGCGATCTTCACCCTGCTCGGCTCCTGGAACGACCTGGTCTGGCCGCTCATCGCGATCAACGATCCCGGCGCGTTCACGGTGCAGCTCGGCATCACGAACTTCCAGGGTGCGCGACGCACGGACTGGTCCCTCTTGATGGCATCGAACGTCATCGCGACGCTGCCGCTGATCGTCTTCTTCGTCTTCGCGCAGCGTCAGTTCATCGCGACGATGACGTTCTCCGGGGTCAAGGGATGAGCTCCCCGGTGGGCCCTCCGCGTGCGGTGCTGGTCGTCGGAGACGCGAACGCGGACCTGGTGCTCCGCGGCGACGTCGTGCCGCGGTTCGGGCAGGCCGAGCAGCTTCTCGACGCGGCGGACCTCGTGCTGGGAGGCTCCGCGAGCATCGTGGCGTGCGGCACGGCGCACCTCGGCGTGCCGACGTCGCTGCTCTCCCGCGTGGGGGACGACGCCTTCGGCGCCGTCGTCCTCGACGCCCTGCGCCGACGCGGCGTCGACACCTCGGAGGTGCGGGTCCGGTCCGACGTCGGGACGGGCCTCTCGGTGATCCTGTCCGCGCCCGAGGACAGGTCGATCCTCACCGCGCTCGGAACGATCCCGCTGCTGACGGGCGAGGATGTCATCGACCGGCTGGAGCACTGGCCGGGGAGCGTCGGCATCCTGCACGTCGCCGGCTTCTTCCTGCAGCCCGCGCTGGTCGCGCAGCTGCCGGCGATCCTGGAGCGGGCGCGGTCGCTGGGATGGACGACCTCCCTCGACACGAACTGGGATCCGGCCGATGAGTGGTCCGGAGTGGAGCCGGCACTGGAGCACCTGGACCTGCTGATGCCGAACCGCAGCGAGCTGCGCGCGATCGCCCGCGCGGTCGGCGCAGACGGGACGACGGATGAGGAGCTGGCCCGTTCTCTGTCACGCCGCGGACCGCGTGTGATCGTCAAGGACGGTGCGCGTGGCGGCTGGTCGGTGCGCGGGGAAGAGGACGTCGAGCGCGGCCCCGGCCTGACGATCGACGTCGTGGACACCACCGGTGCCGGCGACAGCTTCGACGCCGGGTACCTCGCCGCGCTCGCGCACGGGGTCGACACGGAGGATCAGAGGCTCCGCTGGGCTGCTGTCGCCGGATCGCTGTCCACCACCCGCTCGGGAGGCACCGCAGGACAGGCCGACCTGTCCGCCCTCACGGCTGCGCTGTCGCACTGACGGGAGGCCTCGGCCGCTGACGCCGGTGGTCGCCCTCGCGGTCTCAGCCGCGGACGGCGTCGTGGTCCGCGACGACCTGCACGTCGACGCCGGCGGCGGCGATCGCGGCGAGCTCGACGGGATCGGCGCTGGAGTCGGTGACGAGGATGTCGATCTCGGACAGGTCGGCGACCTTCGCCAGCGTCGCCCGCCCGATCTTCGAACCGTCCGCCACGACGACCACGCGATCGGCCTGCGTCACCATCGCGTGGTTCGTGCGGGCCTCGGTCTCGTTGTGCGTCGTCGCCCCGCCGCGCGCGCTGATTCCGTCGGTGCCGAGGAATGCGGTGCCGACGTTGATCGCGCCGAAGGTCCTCTCGGCGAGCACCCCGACGGTCTCGAGCGAGCTGGAGCGGATGAAGCCACCGGTCATGATGACGTTGAGCTTGCTGCGCGTGGCCAGCTCGACGGCCGTCGTGAGGGCGTTCGTCGCGACGGACAGGTCGTCTCTGGATGCGAGAGCGCGGGCGACCGCGGTCGCGGTCGTGCCGCCGCTGATCGCGACGGAGTACTGCCCCTGGGGCAGCAGCCGTGCGGCGTGCTCGGCGATCCGCAGCTTCGCGTCGCGGAATCGCGAGTCCCGAAGCTGCACCGGCACCTCGGTCGTGGGATCCAGCGCACGGGCGCCGCCGTGCGAGCGGATGAGCAGACCCTGCTCGTCCATCTGAGCCAGGTCGCGCCGCATCGTCGCGGTCGAGACGCCGAGATCGTCGGCGATCTCGGTGAGTCGGGCGCTCCCGCGCTCGTTGACGTAGCTCAGGATGCGAGACATCCGCTCAGTGCGTCGCCGTGACGTCGCCTGCGGAGCCACCCCTGGTGTGTCGAGCATCTGATCCCCTTCGCGCCTTCGCGAGTTCCGACGGTCGATTCATTCGATCATGCGGAATGAGTGAAACAAGCAATCTGTTCCCCAATTATTGCGTGGAAACCGTGCAGTCGGCAATCATCAAGGCATGGTCAACATCGTCTTCATCGGCGCGGGGAGCGTCGTCTTCACCCGTCAGCTCGTCGCCGACATCCTGCGCTACCCGGAGCTCGCCGAAGCGCGGCTCGTGCTGCACGACATCGACGCGGAGCGTCTGGCGGTCGCCGAGGCGAGCGCGAAGCACGTGAGCGCGCGCCTCGGAGCGCGCGCGGACGTCGCGGCGACGCTGAACCGCCGAGAGGCGCTCGAGGGGGCCGACTACGTCATCAACATGATCCAGGTGGGCGGCATCGATGCGACGATCGCCGACCTGGAGATCCCGGCGCGTCACGGCCTGAAGCAGACCATCGGAGACACCACCGGCATCGGCGGCGTGTTCCGCGCGCTGCGCACGTTCCCCGTGCTGAGCGCGCTGGCCGAGGACATGCGCGAGGTGTGCCCGGATGCCTGGCTGCTCAACTACACCAACCCCATGGCGATGAACCTGTGGTGGCTGTCGGTCGTCGCGCCCGACATCAAGGCCGTCGGCCTGTGTCACAGCGTCTACTGGACGGCGAACGACCTCGCCGAACTCATCGATGTGCCGTTCGAGGAGACCAGCTTCCGGGCTGCCGGCGTCAACCACCAGGCATGGCTGCTGGAGTGGACCCGAGACGGTCAGGATCTGTACCCCCTGCTCCGGGAGCGCATCCAGGGCGACGACGACCTCGCCCGCCGCGTGCGGGTGGAGATGTTCCGCCGGCTGGGTCGGTACCCCACCGAGACCAGCGAGCACTCCTCGGAGTACCTCTCCTGGTTCCTGAGGTCCGAGGAGCAGATCGAACGGTACCGTCTGAAGCCCCTGGAGTACGTCGACATCAGCCGCGAGAACATCGCCGAGTTCGAGGCGGCCCGCACGGCGCTGGCCGAGGGTCGCGATCTGGAGCTGCCCGACGGCGCGAGCGAGTACGCTCCCCAGATCATCCACTCGCTCGTCACGGGCACGACGCGCGAGGTGCACGTGAACGTGCCCAACCGGGGTCTGATCGACAATCTCCCGGCCGATGCCGTCGTGGAGGTTCCGGCCGAGGTCGGCGAGGGCGGGATCGTCCCGCGGCCCATGGGCTCGCTGCCGGTTCAGCTCGCCGCTCAGAACATGCCCTACATCTCGGTGGGACGATTGACGGTGGAGGCCGCCCGGACCGGCGACCCCACCCTCGTTCGCCAGGCTGTGCTGATGGACCCGAACGCGCAGTCGACACTCACGCCCGAGCAGATCTGGCAGGTGTGCGACGAGCTGACCCGTGCCCACGGCGACCTGCTGCCTGCCGGGCTCCGCACGCCGATCGGTGACACCGGGTTCTGAGCGCTGCGCCGAGGGGGACGCAGTCGAGAAGTGATGACAGGAGAAGGCGCAGTGCACACGACACGGAGGAGAACCATGAACAAGCTGATGACCCTCGGCGGCGCGATCGCGATCGCGATCGGCCTGACGGCCTGTGCGACCGGGGCGCAGGGCGCGCCGTCGCCCGAGCCCGCCGCCGTGGAGCTTCCGCCCACGACCGGCGTCTTCGACTACCAGCTCGGCGGCGCGTACGACGAGCTGGATCTCGGCGACGGTCCCGTCGAGATCGACGTCGTGGTGCGCGATGCCACGGCGCAGCCCCTCTCCGGTGCCTACAGCGTCTGCTACGTGAACGGCTTCCAGACCCAGCCCGGCGAGGCGGACTTCTGGCTCGATCATGAGGACCTGCTGCTGCACGACGGCTCCGGAGAACTCGTGATCGACCCCGAGTGGCCCGACGAGTACGTTCTCGACCCCAGCACCTCGGCGCAGCGGGACGGGATCCTGGACGTCATCGGGCCCGTGATCGACGGCTGCGCCCAGAGCGGCTTCGACGCCGTCGAGATCGACAACCTCGACACCTGGACGCGCTTCGCCGAGATCGACGAGGCGGGTGCGCATGCGCTCGCCTCGGCCTACGTCGACCGGGCGCACGGCGCCGGCATGGCGATCGCCCAGAAGAACGCCGCGGAGATCACGACCCTCGCGCATGACGAGCTCGGTTTCGACTTCGCCGTCACCGAGGAGTGCGGTGTGTGGAACGAGTGCGCCGCGTACACCGGCGTGTACGGCGACCATGTGCTCCAGATCGAGTACCCCGGGGCGCTGGCCGAGGAGAACATGACGTTCGCCGACGCGTGCGCACAGTCCGACCGCGCGCCGCTCACCATCCTGCGAGACCTCGATCTCGTCGCCGCAGGGACCGCCGGCTACGTGTACGAGGCCTGCTGACCCGCGCATGCTTCTCGCCGACTGGGAGCCGCAAGCCCAAGTGAGCGTCCCCGCCACCTCCGTGCCGCGAGCGGCGGTGCCGGCGATCGACGTGCACAATCACCTCGGCACGTGGCTGACGGAGGACTGGTGCGCTCCCGACGTCGGAGCGCTGCTCGGCCTGATGGACCAGACGAACGTCGAGGCGATCGTCAACCTCGACGGCCGGTGGGGCGCCGAGCTCGATGCGAATCTCGAGCGGTACGACCGCGCGCATCCGCACCGCTTCGCCACCTTCTGTCACGTGGACTGGGACCTCCTCGCGGAAAGCGGTGGCGTCGCCGCCCTGCAGCGGCAGCTGCGCGAGTCCGCGGACCGCGGGGCGCGCGGCGTGAAGGTGTGGAAGAACCTCGGCCTCGCGGTGCGCGGCCGAGACGGGAAGCTGGTGCGTCCTGACGCTCCGGAAGTCGTCGACGTGCTGTCGACCGCCGGCGAGCTGGGGCTTCCCGTGCTCATCCACGTCGCCGACCCGAAGGCGTTCTTCGAGCCGGCGGACCGGTACAACGAGCGCATCGACGAGCTGAACGAGCAGCCGCAGTGGTCCTTCGCGGATCGGTCGCGCTTCCCCTCCTTCGGGGAGCTCATCGACGCCCTGGAGTCGTTGCTGGTCGCGACGCCGGGTACCCGGTACATCGGCGCCCACGTCGGCTGCGTGGCGGAGGACCTCGACCGCGTGGAGCGGCTGCTGGACGCGGCCGCCAATCTCACGGTCGACATCGCCGGTCGCCTGGGCGAGCTGGGGCGTCAGCCACGACGCTTCCGGCGTCTCGTGGAGCGGCATCCCGACCGCATCCTGTTCGGCACGGACGCTTTCCCCCTGCACCGCGACGATCTGCTGACGCACTTCCGCTTCCTGGAGACGGATGACGAGAGCTTCGACTACGCCGCCGGCTGCGCGGTGCCACCGCAGGGCCGATGGACGATCTCGGCGGCGGACATCCCCCGCCGCCTGCTCCCCGGTCTCTACGCGGACAACGCACGGAGGGTCCTGGGCCTCTGAGCCGCCTCACGCGCGAGGGCGCCGCCCGGAGGAATCCGGACGGCGCCCTCGTCATGGGGACTACTCGGCGTCGGCGCGCAGACGCCGGCGGACGATCAGGAACGTCAGGCCGAGCGCCACGAGCACCGCGGCGGTGACCACGTACGGCATGCTGTCGGCACCCGTGATCGCGAGACCGCTGTCACCGGCCTCACCGCCGTCGGTCTCGTCCCCGCCGGTCTCGCCGCCGCCGGGTGCGTCGTCCGGGTCATCGGTCCCGGGAGGCACCGCGGCGGCGGTCACGGTGAGCGGCGCCGTCACCTCGGTGCCGTCGGCCCTGATGACCGCCAGCGTGTGCTCGCCGGGAAGCGTCGCGGCGGGGACGACGAGCGATGCCGTGAACGCGCCGTCGGCATCCGCCGTCGCGGTTCCCAGCGTCACCGGCTCGGAGCGCAGCTCGATCGCCAGCTCCTCGCCCGCCGTGAAGCCCGTGCCCGACAGCGTCGCGGTGCCGCCGGCCTTCACGGCGGCTTCCTCGAGCGAGACCGATGCGGGCGCCTGCTGTGCGGGCGGGGTCATGCCCGCCTCGGTGACCCACTTCTGCCCGTCGTCGTACTTCGTCACGGTGAACTGGTCGTAGACGTCGCCGACGTTCTTGTCGGTCGTGGCGCCGGCGACCTTCTCGGCGATGTAGGAGCGGTAGACCAGCTGGTCCTTCGAGACGTCGATCACCTGGTAGGTCGTGATCTTCTCTCCGCGCAGCACCTGAGTGGCGCCGTTGTTCGTCCACACGTTCTTCGCCTCGGTCTCGAGGTCGTAGTGCTTGGCGCCCGAGTTCGACACCATGTAGACCGGTCCGGTGGTGAGGCCCGGGGTCTCGGTCGCGGTGGTGTTCTTGTAGCCGCGTGCGTACGTGTGGTCGTGGCCCATCATGACCAGGTCGATGTCGTTGCGCTCGAACACCGGCACCCACTCGTCGCGGAGGATCGGCTCGTCGCGTCCCGCCGAGGTCGAGTACACCGGCTGGTGGAACGTGACGACGTTCCACTTCGACGGGCTGGCGCTGAGGATGTGGTCGAGCCAGGCCGCCTGGAAGCGGGTCCACAGGCGCGCGACGTCGTTCTGCGGGCACTCCTCAGCCGTGCACGAGGGCAGCCCGGACGGCGTGAGGAACGTCGTGTCACGCGTCGCGTTGAGCGTGATGAAGCGCACGTTCTGGTAGTCGGTGTAGTACGCGGTCTCCTTCGCGAACTCGCTCCAGTGCTCGAAGTACGCCTTGTACTGGCGTGCCACGTCGGTGTCGCCGTGGGCGAGGTTCGCGAGCTCGCCCACCGTGCCCACCGACGGGTTGTTGTGCGGGTACTCGAAGTTCGCCTTCCACGCGGTGAGCATCTTGTCGCCCGAGTACTCGTGGTTGCCGGGAGCGGCCATGACGTTCGTGGTCGCCGCGGAGTCGTTCATTCCCTTGAACCAGTTCAGCCACTCGGTCTCGTTCGAGCCGGTGTTGATCAGATCGCCGGCGTGCACCGAGCCGATCGAGCGCGGCGCGTTGGCCTCGGCCTGCTTCACGACCGAGGGCCAGGTGGAGTCGAGGCCGATCTGCGCGTCGCCGTAGTAGACGAACTGGAAGTCGGTGGCGTCCGGGTCGGCGGTGCGGAACTCTCGCCAGTCGCTCCAGCTGCCCTCCAGCCCGACCCGGTAGCGGTAGGCGGTCGCCGGGGACAGCCCGTCGACCGTCGCCGAGAAGTGCTGCAGCGGGTTGCCGTTCACGACACCGGCCGAGTAGGCGTCGACCGTGCGCACGTCGCCTCCGGATGCCGGGGCGATCTGCACCCCGCCCTGCACGTGCGAGGCGTCGCCCGCCAGCCACGAGAACGACTGCGAGGTCTCGGGAGTCGTGGTCGGCGTGAGGATGACACGGCTCGGCGGGGCCGAGACCGGTTCGGCGGAGGCGGAGTTGAGCTTCAGCTCCGACATGTCGAAGTAGATGTCCGAGCTCGATTCGCGATCCTGGTACAGGGCGACGGCGACGGTGTTCTCGCCGTCCTTCAGCAGGTCACCGGTCGCCGTGAACGTGCTGGTGAGCGGATCGCCGTTGCTGTCGCCGGCGTACTCCAGGTTCGTGGTCCCGGTGACGCGGCCGTCGACGTACCCGGCGACCTTGGTCCCGTTGACCCAGACGACCAGCGCGTCGTCGTAGGTGACCGTTCCCGCGAGCGAGGCGACCTGATCGGCCACGCCGTCATCGAGGGTGAACGAGGTGCGGAAGAAGTACGTGGGGATCGTCGTCGTCGTGTCGCCGATGTAGTGGGTCAGCAGCGTGCGCGGCTGGTGCGGTCCGACCTTGCCGAGCTCGCCCCGCTTCGCCCCGAACGATCCCGGTGCGCTCTTCCAGGTGCTGTCGTCGTACGACGGCGTCGTCCACGAACGCAGGTTCGCATCGCCGTGGGCGGGGTCGGTGTTGTCGTCCAGGTAGCGCCAGGTGCTGTCGGTGGTGAGCACCGGTGCGGTCGGCACGTCGGAGGCGGATGCCGCGGCTGCCGCGGCCGGTGCCACCAGTATGCCGCCGAGCAGTGCGGCGAGCGCGGCGGCGCTCGCCGTTCTGCCGTGCCGTGCTGCGGGTCGAGAATGCATGTCGGTCCTTCGTTCGGAGTGGGGAGCGGGCGCGCGGGCCCGCTCCTACCGAACCGACCTCAGGTGTCTGCGCGGTGACCTGCCGGGGGCGCAGCGGTGAACGTCGCGTTCCGCGCCTCGCGGGCGATCGCGTCGGGATCGGGGCGGCTCGCGACGAGCTTGAGGATCGGACCCAGGGCGGCGCGCACGCTCAGCATCCGCATCACCGTCTCGCGCAGCCAGGCGACGAGCCGCCCGCGACGGAACATCAGCTTCGCCAGCATCCGGGAGTTCGACTGCGCCGCCTCGACGCGCGGGCGCTCCGCCCGCTCCCACGCCTCCAGCACGTCCGCCAGCACGGCGCGATCCGCCTGGCGCAGCATGCGCGCCAGCATCCAGGCCGACTCGATCGCCATCCCCGCGCCGATCCCGGCCGTGGGCAGGAATCCGGCTGCGGCGTCGCCGAGCAGGACGCCGTGCGGCAGCACCCAGCGGGGCACGCGCGCGTCGTCGAGGCGCCAGAGGTAGGGGTCCGGATCCGCCGCGACGGCGGCGACGGCGGCCGACAGACGCGGGCCGAGCTCGTCGACCCGGTTCCGCACGGAGCCGGCGAAGGCGGCCGGGCCGTCCGCGAGAGCGGCGTCCGGCCCGCCGAGGAACACCCCGAGCCGGTCCTTCACCGGGTAGACGCCGAGGAAGAACCCGTCGCCCCAGAGCTCCTCGCCCAGCGCGGGATCGCCGAGATCCTCCGCCCAGGCGACCCAGCCCGACCAGCCGGTCTCGACCGCATCGGGTGCGCCCGCGCCGAGCACGTCGCGCATGCGGGAGCGGATGCCGTCCGCGCCGATGATGAGATCGAACGCCGCTTCGGAGGCGGGCGCTCCGTCGGGTCGAACGAAACGGGCGGTGCCCTCGGCGACGGCATCCACCGTGGTGCCGAACGTCACCGGGCACCCGTGCGCGGTCAGCACCTCGATGAGCGCGCCGCGGGAGATCCCGTTGTACTCGCCGTAGACGCTCAGCAGCTCGCTCATCGAGTCGGTGCGCAGCAGCCTGCCCCGGTGCGAGCGGAACGCGTACCGGGCCATGGGCGTTCCCGCGTCGCGGTACTCCGTGTGAACCCCGAGGTCGACGAAGGCCTGATCCACGGTGGGCATGAGCGCGAGCATGTACCCGGGATGCTCCATGACGGGCATGCGGTCGACGAGCACGGGATGCAGACCGTCGCGGCGCAGCAGCTGTGCGAGCGTGATGCCGGCGATCCCCGCACCGACGATGAGCACCCGCAGACGGTCGTCGCGCTGTGCGGCGAGCTGTGCGGCGAGAGGTGTCTCGGTGAGCATGTTCCTCCTTCTGGACCAGCCGGTCCAGTGCCCACCGTACTCCCTACTGGACCGGGCGGTCCAGTAGACTTCCGGCATGGCTGAGCTCACCGGCACGCATCGTGACGCCCTCATCGAGGCGACGGTCTCGGAGTTCGCCTCGGCCGGTTACGAGGGCGCGTCGCTGAACCGCATCATCCGCGCCGCCGGCATCAGCAAGAGCTCGTTCTACCACGCGGTCGGATCCCGGGCCGAGCTGCTCGACGCCGTCGTCGAGACGCTCGTCGCCGACGTGCGCGGGCGGTGGACGCCGCCCGCGCCCGCCGAGTTCGCCGAGGACTTCTGGGCCGTCGCGAATCGGGTGCTGGCCGAGCTCACCGCCCTCGCGGGACAGGACCGTGCTCTCGCGCTGCTGGGACGCATCTTCTACCTGCCGGCGACCGGATCCGCGGATGCCCGCAGCACCCTGCTCGACGCGATGCGCTCCTGGGTGGGGGAGGTGCTGCGGACCGGGGTAGCCGCCGGCGCGGTGCGCGACGACCTGCCCGTCGACGCGCTCGCCGCCGCCGCGTTCGGGATGCTGCGCGGTCTGGACGAGTGGGCGCTCAGCGGGGTCGCGGACGAGACGAGTGCGGCATCCGCCCCGGGCCTGCTGCTGCACGCGATGCTGCAGCACCCGCCCCGGTAACCTGGAACCCATGCTCAACATCGCCGAGGGCCTCTCCCGACTCGGCGCGCTCGCCGCGCATCCGGTCGTCCGCACCCTCGGCGAGGCGTTCCACGGCGCGGGCTTCGAGCTCGCGGTGGTGGGCGGCCCGGTGCGCGACGCGCTGCTCGGTCGCGAGACGCACGATCTCGACTTCACCACGAACGCCCGGCCCGACGAGATCCTCGCGATCGTGAAGCCCCTCGCCTCGGCCCACTGGGACATCGGCCGCGCCTTCGGCACGATCGGCGCACGCGTCCGCGGTGAGCAGGTGGAGATCACCACCTATCGTGCCGACAGCTACGACGGCATGACCCGCAAACCCGTGGTCGAGTTCGGCGACGGCATCGACGGCGACCTGCTGCGCCGCGACTTCACCGTCAACGCGATGGCGCTGCGGGTCACCCCGGCGCAGGGGGCGCAGGAGCAGGCGCCCGGCCCGAAGCTCGTCGACCCGACCGGCGGCGTCGAGGACCTCGTCGCCGGCCGGCTGCGCACCCCCATCGATCCCGCGGTCAGCTTCGGCGACGACCCGCTGCGCATGCTCCGAGCCGCCCGCTTCAGCGCGCAGCTCGGCTTCGACCTCGCCGACGAGACCCGCGAGGCCGTCGAGCGGCTGCGCGAGACGCTGAAGATCGTGAGCCCCGAGCGGGTGCAGGGCGAGCTGGTGCGCCTCATGCAGACCGATGACCCGGTGCGCGGGCTGCGCGTGCTCGTCGACACGGGGCTGATCGACGAGTTCCTGCCCGAGGTCAGCGCGCTGCGGCTCGAGGTCGACGAACATCATCATCACAAGGACGTCTACGAGCACTCCCTCACGGTGGTGCGGCAGGCCATCCAGCTCGAGCGGATCCGTCACCCCGGCGCGGCGCCCGACGTGCCGCTGCGCCTGGCGGCGCTGCTGCACGACATCGGCAAGCCGCGCACCCGCAAGCTCGAGCCCGGTGGCGGGGTCACGTTCCACCACCACGACGTGGTCGGCTCGCGCATGGCGCGCAAGCGCCTGCAGGCGCTGCGCTTCGACGGCGAGACGACGGATGCCGTGGCCAGGCTCATCGAACTGCACCTGCGCTTCTTCGGCTACGCCGAGGGCGCCTGGACCGACAGTGCCGTGAGACGGTACGTGCGCGATGCCGGCGACGTCGTCGAGCGGCTGCACATCCTCGTGCGCGCCGACGTCACCACCCGCAACAAGCGCAAGGCCGAGCGGCTCGCCAGCGCCTACGACGACATCGAGCGGCGCATCGCCGAGCTGCGCGAGCAGGAGGAGCTCGACAGCATCCGCCCGGAGCTCGACGGGAACCGGATCCAGCAGATCCTGGGCATCCCCCCCGGGCGCGAGGTGGGAGAGGCGTACCGCTTCCTGCTCGAGCTGCGTCTGGACGAGGGCGTGCTGGGTCCGGATGCCGCCGAGCAGCGGCTGCTCGACTGGTGGGCGCAGCGCTGAGATCGACGATTTCGGTCTCGTCACGAAACAGACCGATCGTTTGGGTCCCTCGCCGAGCAGGCCTAGATTGAGTGCGGACCGTCCCCATCGGAGACGGTGACACGAACCATCAAGGGCAGGTTATGTCAATGAAGATCACCAGGGGCCGACTCGGCCTTGCCATCGGGGCGCTGGGCGTCTCGGCCATCGTCCTCTCGGGCTGCGCCACGAGCACCGGCGACCAGGGCGGCGGCGACGGAGACGCGAAGGGCGGCGACGTCATCGTCGGCACCACCGACAAGATCACCTCGATCGACCCGGCGGGCTCGTACGACAACGGGTCCTTCGCCGTCATGAACCAGATCTACCCGTTCCTGCTGAACAGCGAGTACGGCACCGCCGAGGTCACCCCCGACATCGCCGAGTCGGCCGAGTTCACCTCGCCCACCGAGTACACCGTGAAGCTCAAGGCGGGCCTGACCTTCGCCAACGGCAACGAGCTCACCTCGAGCGACGTGAAGTTCTCGTTCGACCGCATGGTCAAGATCGCCGACCCGAACGGTCCCTCGTCGCTGCTGGGCAACCTCGACTCGGTCGCGGCCCCCGACGACACCACCGTCGTGTTCACGCTGAAGAACGGCGACGACCAGATCTGGCCGCTGATCCTCTCGAGCCCCGCGGCCCCCATCGTCGACGAAGACGTCTTCTCCGCCGACGCCGTCACCCCCGACGACGAGATCGTCGAGGGCAAGGCCTTCGCGGGTCAGTACACGATCGACTCGTACAAGCTCAACGAGCTCGTCTCCTACAAGCCGTTCGACGACTACCAGGGCAACCTCGGTGCCGCCGAGAACGACGGCGTGCAGGTGAAGTACTACGCCGACGCCTCGAACCTCAAGCTCGCGATCGGCAACGGCGACATCGACGTGGCCTTCCGCAGCCTGTCGGCCACCGACGTCGAGGACCTGTCGACCAACGACAAGGTCCAGGTCGTCGACGGACCCGGCGGCGAGATCCGCTACATCGTCTTCAACTTCGACACCATGCCGTTCGGTGCGAAGACCCCCGAGGCCGACGCGGCCAAGTCGCTGGCCGTGCGCCAGGCGATGGCCGACCTGATCGACCGCGCGGCGGTCGCGAAGGACGTCTACAAGGACACCTACAGCCCGCTGTACTCGTTCGTGCCCGAGGGCATGCCCGGCGCGACCACGCCGCTGAAGGACATGTACGGCGACGGCGAGGGCGGACCCGACGTCGACAAGGCGACCAAGACGCTCGCGGATGCCGGCGTGCAGACCCCCGTCACCGTCAACCTGCAGTACAACGGCGACCACTACGGCCCGTCGTCGGGCGACGAGTACGCCGCGTACAAGACGCAGCTCGAGAAGGGCGGCCTGTTCAAGGTCAACCTGCAGCAGACGGAGTGGGTGCAGTACTCCAAGGACCGCACCGCCGACGTGTACCCCGCGTACCAGCTCGGCTGGTTCCCGGACTACTCCGACGCCGACAACTACCTGTCGCCGTTCTTCGTGAAGGACAACTTCATCGTCAACCACTACGACAACCCCGCCGTCGCCGAGGCGATCGTCGAGGAGCAGACCGAGACCGACTCGGCCAAGCGCATGGAGCTGATCGGTCAGATCCAGGAGATGGTCGCCAAGGATCTCTCCACCCTGCCGATCCTGCAGGGCAAGCAGGTCGCGATCGTGGGCAAGGACGTGCAGGGCACGACCCTGGACGCCTCGTTCAAGTTCCGCTACGCGCCGCTGACCAAGTAACGCGTTCCGCACCAGGGGGTGCTGCCTGACCGCAGCACCCCCTGGTGTGCTCGCTCGAAGAACGCAAGAAGAGGTACCCATGGTCGTCGAGGCCACTGAAGCTCTCGCCCCCGTCCAGCCGCGCAGCCGCTCCGCCGGGGGCGGGCTGTGGCGCTACATCCTGATCAGGCTGCTGCTGATCATCCCCACCGTCTTCATCCTGGTGACCACCGTGTTCTTCCTGATGCGGATCACCGGCGACCCGATCACCGCGGCCCTCGGCGGCCGGCTGCCCCCCGAGCAGCTCGCCGAGCGCGTGCACGCCGCCGGGTACGACCGCCCGCTGATCGTGCAGTACCTCGAGTACCTCGGCGCCGTGTTCCGCGGCGACTTCGGCACCACGATCACCGACCGCCGTCCGGTCGTGGAGATCCTGCTGCAGTACGGCTCGGCCACGCTCGAGCTCGCCGTCTACGCGCTCCTGGTCGCCCTGATCGTCAGCATCCCGCTCGGGCTGATCGCCGCCTACCGGCGCGACCGCTGGCACGATGCCGTGCTGCGCGTCATGGCGATCCTCGCCTATGCCACCCCGATCTTCTTCGCGGGCCTGCTGCTCAAGCTCGTCTTCTCCGTCTGGCTGGGCGTGCTGCCGGTGTCGGGTCGCGGCAGCACCCGCACGGAGCTGCTGATGGCGGGCATCGACACCCCCACCGGCATCTACCTGCTCGACGCGATCCGCCTGGGCAACGGCGCCGCCATCGCAGATGTGCTGCAGCACGCCATCCTGCCCGCGACCGCGCTCGGCCTGCTCACCGCCGGCGTCTTCCTGCGACTCATCCGGACGAACGTGATCGGCACGCTCGGTCAGCAGTACGTCACCTCCGGCCGCTCGCGCGGCGTCAGCGAGTACCGCCTGGTCACCAAGCACGCGTACCGCCCCGCACTCATCCCGATCATCACCGTGATGGGCATGCAGATCGCCCTGCTGCTGGCCGGTGCCGTGCTCACCGAGACCACCTTCGAGTGGAAGGGCATCGGCTTCATGCTCGCCGAGTACCTCAAGGCGCGCGACTTCGTCGCCGTGCAGGGGATCGTCGTGATGATCGCCGTCGTGGTGGCCGTGACCAACTTCATCGTCGACATCATCGCGGCGTTCATCGACCCGAGGGTGAGGTACTGACATGGCCGGGATCCCCGACACGCACGACGAGATGCCCACCGTGAAGACCTCGGCGCTCGCGGCCGTGCCTCCGCGCAGAAAGCACTGGACCGAGCGGGTCCCGGTGCTCACGCAACTGCGTCAGAGCGTCGGCCTGCAGCGCGGGATGCTGATCACCGGCCTGGTGATCACGGTCGTGTTCGTCGTGATCGCCGTGCTGGCGCCCGTGCTCGCCCCGTACTCGTGGGCGCAGCAGCAGTCCGCCGACGGAGTGTCCTTCGGCACCCAGCAGGCGCCGAACGCGATGAACCTGCTCGGCACCACGGTGTCGGGCTTCGACGTGCTCTCGCGGGTGCTCTGGGGCGCGCAGACGGCGCTGCTCGTCGTCCTCGCCGCCATCGCCTGCTCGATCTTCATCGGCATCGCGCTGGGCCTGCTCTCGGGCTACTTCGGCGGATGGCTCGACCGCGTCCTCGTCGTGGTCGCGGATGCGATCTACGCGTTCCCCTCGCTCCTGCTGGCGATCGTGATGTCGATCGTGATCAGCCGCGGTCAGTCCACCCTGGGCGGCGGCATCATGGCCACCGCCATCGCCATCACCGTTGTGTTCGTCCCGCAGTACTTCCGCGTGATCCGCGCCGAGGTGGTGCGGGTGCGGGCCGAGCCGTTCGTCGACTCGGCCAAGGTGATCGGCGTGCCCACCACGCGCATCCTGCTGCGCCACGTGCTGCGCAACTCGACGCGCTCGCTTCCCGTCATCATCACGCTCAACGCCTCGGAGGCTCTGCTCACCCTCGCCGGACTCGGCTTCCTGGGCTTCGGCATCGAGGCGACGGCCGCCGCCGAGTGGGGCTACGACCTGAACCGCGCCGTGCAGGACGTCACGAGCGGCATCTGGTGGACGAGCGTGTTCCCCGGCGTCGCGATCGTGCTGGTGGTGCTGGGCGTCACCCTGGTCGGCGAGAGCCTGAACGATCTGAGCGACCCGCGGCTGCGGCTTCGTCGTCGCCCGGGAGCAAAGAAGAGGGCTCGCGCGACGAGCGCCGGAGGAGAGTCATGAACGCGGTCGTCCCCGGGACGGAGGTCGCCGAGATCCGCGACCTGAGGGTGGTCTTCGCGACCGACGGAGAGCCCGTCGAGGCCGTCAAGGGCATCTCCCTGAGCGCCCACGCCGGCGAGGTGCTCGCGATCGTCGGCGAGTCGGGGTCGGGCAAGACCGTCACCGCCAACACCCTGCTGGGCCTGCTGCCCGAGACCGCCACCACCTCGGGCGCTGTCATCGTGCGCGGTCGTGACGGCGGTGAGACCGACATCGTGCACGCCGGGCACGGTCGCCTGCGCGAGATGCGCGGGCGGGACGCGGCGATGGTGTTCCAGGAACCGTCCACGGCGCTGAACCCGGTCTACACCGTGGGCTGGCAGATCGCCGAGGGGATCCGCGCGCACGCGAAGGTCTCGAAGAGGGATGCCCGTGCGCGGGCCATCGACATCCTGCGCCGCGTGGGCATCCCCGATCCCGAGCAGCGCGTGGACGACTACCCGCACCAGTTCTCGGGTGGGCAGAAGCAGCGCATCGTCATCGCCATGGCGCTGGTGCTCGACGCCGGCCTGATCATCGCCGATGAGCCCACCACCGCGCTGGACGTGACCGTACAGGCCGAGATCCTCGATCTGCTGCGCACGTGCCGCGACGAGTTCGGTGCGACGATCGTGCTCATCACCCACAACATGGGTGTGGTGGCCGACCTCGCTGATCGGGTGGTCGTCATGTACCAGGGCGACATCGTCGAGGAGGCACCGGTCGCCGAGTTGTTCGCGAACCCTCGCGAGGAGTACACCCGTCAGCTGCTGGCCGCTGTTCCGCATGTCGGGCAGGGCAAGTCGGCGTCGGCTCCCGCCGTCGGCGCGACGCCCGCGGATGCCCCGCACGAGGCGCCCGTGGCACCGGCCGGCAGCCTGATCGTGGCATCCGGGGCCGAGATCGGATACCCGGGCCGCTTCGGGCGCGGCGCGATGGTCGCGGTGAAGGGCGTCGACTTCCACGTCGGTCCCGGCGAAGTGGTGGGACTGGTGGGCGAGTCCGGCTCGGGCAAGACCACCATCGGCCGCGCCGTGGTGGGACTGACGACGGTGCTCGGCGGGTCGCTGAGCGTGCTCGGTCAGGAGATGCGCGGCGTGAAGAGCCGCACCCTGGCGCCGCTGCGCCCGCAGGTGGGCTTCGTGTTCCAGGATCCGGCGACGAGCTTCAACCCGCTGCTGACGATCGCCGAGTGCATCGCCGAGCCGCTGATCGTGCACGGCCGCGCGTCGAGCCTGCAGGCCGCCAGGCCGCGGGTGAACGAGCTGCTCGACGCGGTGCGTCTTCCCGTGAACTTCGGCGACCGCTATCCGCACGAGCTCTCCGGCGGGCAGCGTCAGCGCGCCTCGCTGGCGAGGGCCCTGGCGCTGGACCCGAAGCTGCTGATCGCCGACGAGCCGACCAGCGCGCTGGACGTCTCGGTGCAGGCCACCGTGCTGGAGCTGTTCGTCCAGCTGCAGGCCGAGCTCGGCTTCGCATCGCTGTTCATCAGCCACGATCTGGCCGTCATCGACGCTGTCTCGGACCGCATCATCGTGCTGCAGCAGGGGCGGATCAAGGAGCAGGGCACCACGGCACAGGTGCTCGGCGATCCTCGCGACCCCTACACCCGCGAGCTGCTGACGGCGCTGCCGGTTCCCGATCCGATCGCCCAGGCCGAGCGCCGCGCGCAGTGGGAGGCCGTGCGCCGGCACTGAGCCCCTGCCGCCGCGCGGGCGGACGACCTACACTGGGCACACCAGCCGTCAGCGTCGATCGGAGGCTCCGTGCCCTCTGCCTGGTCCTCGTCGCGCGACCTCTCCGCAGAGGCGTCGCGCCTGATCATCGAGCGCGCGCACGAGGAGCTCGTCGCCGGGAACCTCCACGATCGACGGCTGCAGCAGGTGCGCCCGGTCGTCCGCGAGTCCTGGCAGCGCGCCTGGCACGGCAGAGTCGGCGCCGAGGCCCTGCCGCGGATGGACTTCACGCAGGACGCCCTGGACACCTACCGCAGCGGGCATCCGCTGGCGGGCGCGATGGACCTCATCCGCACCCTGCTGCTGCCCGGCACACCGGAGGAGTCGGGGGTGATCGTCGCGGTCGGCGACCATGCCGGACGCCTGCTGTGGGTCGAGGGCGACGTGCGCCAGCGCATGATGTCGGGCGAGATGGGATTCGTCGAGGGCGCCGACTGGTCGGAGGCATCCGTCGGCACCACCGCACCCGGGACGGCTCTGGCGCTCGGCGAGTCCGTGCAGATCCATCGCTCCGAGCACTACAACCGCCTGGTGCAGCCCTGGTCGTGCACCGCGGCGCCGGTCTTCGATCCGGAGACGCGGGGGATCCTGGGCGTCATCGACGTCACCGGCGGCGACGAGGCGGCGACGCCGCAGGCCAGGATGCTCGTGGACGCGACGGCTCGCGCGGTGGAATCGGAGCTGCTGGTGGCCCGGCTCCGGGCGCGCGCCGCCGAGCCGGCTCCGGCGCCGCGGCGCGCACGGGCATCCGATCGCTCGCGGCCGGCGCGTGCCCGCCTGCAGGTGCTCGGCCGGGACCGCGCGCGCCTGGAGGTCGAGACCGGCGACGGCACGTCGCTGGTCGAGCTCAGCGCGAGGCACGCCGAGATCCTCCTCATGCTCGCCGTGCACCGTCAGGGTCTGTCGGCCGATCGGCTGGCCGAGCTCGTCTACGGCGAAGGGTCCTCACCCGACACGCTGCGGCCCGAGATGGTGCGGCTGCGCAAGGTGCTCGAGCGGCTGTCACCGGAACTGGTGCCGCAGTCGCGCCCGTACCGCCTGACGGCGTCCGTCGAGACCGATGCGCACGATCTGCTCTCGCTGCTCGATCGCGGCGCGCACCGCGTCGCCCTCTCGGCGTACCGCGGGCCGGTGCTGCCCGACTCCGCGGCGCCCGGCGTCGAGGAGTTCCGCTCGGCGCTGCGCGGGACGCTGCGGGAGACGATGCTCGCCGAGGCGAGCACGGACGTGCTGCTCTCCTACGCCGAGATCCCGGAGGGAGCCGGCGACCCGGCCGTCCTCGAGCTGTGCCTCAAGATGCTCCCTGCGCGCTCCCCGCGACGAGCCGGTCTGGTCAGCCGCCTCGAGAAGCTCGCGCAGGCGTGAGACCGCTCAGGTTTCGCCGTCGTCCGTGCGGACCTCGCGCGACCTCAGGAGAAGCCCGGTGCGACGCGCCACCTGCACCGCCTCCTGGCGGCCTCCCACCTCGAGCTTGCGGTACACCGACCGCAGCTGAGACTTGAGCGTGTTCGTCGACACCGAGAGCATCTGCGCGATCTCCGGCAGCGTGCGGTCGCTCGCGAGCGCGGCGAGCACATGATGCTCGCGCCGCGTCAGCGCGACGGCGACGGCCGGCTCCGGATACCTCGACGCCTCACCCGGGATCTGGTCGAGCAGCGCCGGTCGCCGGTAGCCCAGCTCGATCAGGTCGGCACGCGGCATCGATGCGAAGGGGGTGAGGGTGCCGGTGCGCTCCGCGATGGCCGCACCCTGGTCGAACCGCCGCTGCGCCGCCTCCCGGTCCCCGGCGCGCAGGTTGGCGGATGCCGAGATCAGGAGCAGGTCGATGCGGTTGTGCCAGGGCTGCGCCTCGCCGAGGGCGTTGCGCTCGGCGATGCCGGCGGCCTGATCCCAGTTCCCGGAGAGCAGCAGGGATCTGCTCCTGGGCACCTCCAGGCGCACCGACCGGCGCAGCCGGCTCGAGGTCAGCAGGGACGCCGCTTCGGCGCCGAGCCCCGCGGCCAGCAGCAGCTCGGCCTCCAGCGCGACGAGCAGCAGCACCAGGGCGTCGCCGATCGGAGCCTTGAACCGCTTCTCGGCGCGGCCCTCCCGCAGCGTGAGCAGGGCCGATTCCGGTCCCCTCAGCTGCCAGTCGGCGTGCGTGCGCGCCTCGAGCACGAACGGCCAGTACTCCATGGTGGGCCAGTGCCGGTCGCTGTGCTTCAGCACGTGTTCGGCAGCCCGCGCGTCGAAGCGCTCCAGTGCCGTCCACGCGGCTGCGACATGCGCGGTCACCGCGAAGAAGCTGTCGTCGAACTGCGCGGGCCTGCCGACCTGGTCCATGCCGCGCAGCACCTCCGCGGCGCGAGCCGGGTCGCCGCGGCGGGCGTGCGTGAACGCGGTCAGCCCCTGCAGGTTGGCCTGCTGCAGCGGTGACATGGGATGGCGTTCGCGCACGGTGTCCAGCGCGAGATGCTCGGCCGCGTCGAGCCGGTCCATGAAGCTGAGCGTGATCACCGTCTGCGTGCGGAACAGCAGCATGGCGGGGTCGAGGTGCCCGGCCGGGTCGTCCACAGCCTCGAGCATCCGCGAGAAGCGTCGCAGCGCGACGGGCACCATCTCGTACCTGCCGGCCAGGCGCAGGGCGATGGTCAGGATGCCCTGCACCCACACCTGGTCGGGCGTGGATGCACGTCGGCCGACGACGCGCTGGCGCTCGCACGCGGCCACCGCCGCGAGCAGCATGCGCACCGCCTTCGCGTGATGTCCCGCGCCGTAGTGCGCGACGCCGCTGACCAGCATCAGCAGCGGCTCCTGCCGGAGCACCGAGCGGGGGACGGCCTCAAGAAGGTCGGGATGCAGACGCAGGCGCACCAGCACCTCGAACAGGTCCGATCGCACGCATCGCCCGGCCAGTGCCCACTGCCCGGCACGGACGGCGGCTTCGAAGGCGGGGGCGAACTCGCGTCGCGAGACGTGCCAGCGGGCGAGCCGCGTGAACGCGGCGCGGGTGCGGTCGTCGTCGAGTCGTTCGCGCAGTGCGCGCCGCAGCACCGGGTGCAGCCGGTACTCGGGCGGATCGGTGTCGAGGTGCCAGGTGCCCAGTCCGCGCGATTCCAGCTCGTCGAGCACGGGATGCGATTCGAGCGCTGCGCCGAGAACGGTCGCCTGCTCCAGGGTGAACGCATCGAGCACCGAGGTGACGGTCACCAGTTCCAGCCCGTCGAGTCCGCGCAGCGATTCGAGCAGGTGAGAGCTGACGTACGACGGATCCATCGAGGTGGGCTGACGGGTCGGCACGCCGAAGACCGCGTGCCGCGCATCCGCGATCGTCGCCGATTCCTCCCTCAGATGCCGCTCCAGCACGGCGCGCACGCCGAAGGGCCAGCCATCCAGGTGCGCCCGCAGCTCGTGCAGCTCGCGCTGCGACGCCGCCACTCCGAGGCGGGCGGCGAGCTCCCGGATCTCCTGATCGGTGAAACGCAGCGTCGCCGCATCCAGATGCAGCGTGTCGAGGCGGCTCGCCGTGGCCACACTGCCGAGCTCCGACGGCACCTGGGTGGCGACGACCAGCCGCAGTCCGTCGGTGCGGGTGAGGATGTCGATGAGCTCGCTCTCGATGCCCGTGCCGTCGAGACGCTCGAATCCGTCGACCACCAGCGTCACCGGTGTGAGAAGCGAGGCGAAGCCGCGCCGCAGTGAAGCGGTCAGTGTGTCGGCGATGTCGCCGCGCACCTCCACGCGCGACAGCTCGCTGCCCGCCAGCAGACCCGTGCGATCGATTCCGTGCAGGACCTCGCGCCAGAATCCGACCGAGTCGCGCACCGTCTCGTCGGCGGTGACCCAGACGAGCGGTTCGTGATCGGGACGGGTGCGCGCCCAGTCGGCGAGCAGCGACGTCTTGCCGAATCCCGATCCGGCCTGCACGACCGTCAGTGCGGGCGCGGGCTCGGCGTCCAGCCTCGCTATCAGCCGCTCGCGCGGGATCAGCCGGCTCGAGACCCGCGGCACGCCGATCGCCCGTTCGCGGGCACGCCCGGCACCGCCGGGGTCGCGCGAGGCGTGATGCTCGCGGCCCTCGTGCCGCCGCGCCGCGGCGCGCGGGTCAACGTGCCGTCGATCTGTGTGCTGGGTCACTTGTCTGCCGTATGTGGTCTGCCGGCGCATGTCCCCTCGCGCCTCGCGTCCCCGCCGACAGTCAAGCACACCTGGGAGGGGGGAGGCGCTCCCCGGCGCAGGGGTGAAAAAGGGGGTGAGTTCTCGATCGGGACGGTTCCGCCGCGCGTCGCATCGCTAGCTATAGAGGTGGCGTGGGTGAGACCGCGCGTCAATCGTGCCGTTCTGAGGGGAACAGATGATCAGGCAGAAGAGTGCTCGGCGTGCGACAGCACGCACGTCGCGTCGCGACGACAGCACGGCGGTGCCCGTTCGGCGCCGCGTCGTATCCGGCTTCGTGGCGGCGCTGCTCGCCGGCAGCGCAGGCCTCGCCACCGCCGCGCCCGCGATGGCCGCCGACGTGACGACGGCTGCGACCGGGGCCTCCAGCTCGGCGCCGCTGGCGCGTCAGAGCGCGGGCAGGCTCGTGACGGCCGCCAACGCACCCGGCAACCCCGGCGTGCCCGGTGACCCGAAAGTGCGCTTCGAAGAGGACTTCGAGAACACCGCCGGCACCGAGCCGGTCGTGCTCGACGAGTACGAGGGCGCCGAGGGTCACACCTACACCGCCGCGACGGGCTGGCTGACGAACTGCAACGGCGTGATCGTCAACTTCGGCATCCCGCACACCGAGCTGGGCAACTGCGCAGACCCCCGCAGCTCCGCCAACCTGCGTCAGCTCACGTACGCACTCGGCGCCAACGGCGGCGCCACAGCCGAGACGAACGACGCGGTCTCCGCTTACACCGAAGGCGACCCCGGCGCGAACGCCGCCGAGTTCGAGACCGTGGATCCCATCGCGCTCAGCAGCTCCTCGGGTCGCTTCCTCACCTTCAGCGTCGACGCAGCCGCCAAGAACTGCCGCGTCTCCGCGCCGGTCTACCAGTTCTCGTTCCTGTCCGAGACAGGAGCCGCCACGGCGGTGGGTGGACAGATCAACGCCTGCAACTCGGGACAGACCGTCTCCGCGCCCGCCGTCGGCCCCATCGGCGCCGCGGCCGTGAACGTGGGCACCTACACCTCCACCGGCTCGGTTCTCTTCGACGGCGCCTCCCTCGGCATCCGCATGGTGAACGCGAACGGCAGCGGAATCGGCAACGACGCCGCGTTCGACAACATCCGCATCCTCGACGTCACCCCTCAGCTCGACAAGAGCTTCGCCCCCGCACGCGTGCCGGTGGGCGGGACGTCGACTCTGACGCTCACGGTCACGAACACCAGTGAACTCGCCGCCAAGAACGGCTGGGCCTTCACCGACGAGCTGCCGGCCGGCCTCACCGTCGACTCGCCCTCGACCGTCGGCGGCACGTGTGTCGCGGATGTGACCGCGGCAGCCGGCTCCGACTCGATCGCGGTCGCGAACGGCGCGCTCGCAGCCGGCACCGAGTCGTGCACGATCACCGTGCCGGTGACCTCGAGCACGGCCGACAGCTACACCAACGGACCCGACAACATCACCGGCGTGACCGGTGTCGACCTGCCCGCCGCCTCGACCGTCGAGTTCTACGTGCCGCCGGCGTTCGTCTGCACCTCCGGCGCCGGAGGCATGCTCTTCCAGTACCCGGAAGGCCCCACGCTCGTCCGGGACGTGAACATGATCACCGGCAAGTACGAGACGGTGAACACCATCACGGGAAACGCGATCAACGCCGTCGGGTACAACGTGCTCGACGACTACATCTACGGCTGGGACCTCACCGGCGGCGCCTCGAGCATCGTGCGCGTCGCCGCTGACGGCACGGTGACGGCGCTGGGTGTCCCGGCCGGCGCGGTCGGCAGCTCGGTCCTGGGTGACGTCGACGAGGACGGCCAGTACTGGGTGATCAACGGCAACACCTGGAACAAGATCGATCTCGCGCCAGGATCCTCGACCTACATGACCGTCGTCGACAGCGGTACGAGCCCGATGCCGACCGGCCTGAGCTCCGTCGGCGCCGACTGGGCGTACGTGCCGGGCGCGGGGAACTACCTCTACTCGGTCGGCCAGGGCACGGGCGGCCAGGCGCAGCTCATCCGCTTCGATCGCAGCACGGGTGTGCGCACGATCGTCGGCCCCTTGGGCCTCGGCACCGGGACCTGGAGCTTCGGCGCCGTCTACGCCGACGCGAACGGGTATCTGTACGCGTCGAACAACCCGACCGGCATCATCTACCGCGTCGACATCGATGACGTGAGCGCCCAGGTCTTCGCGCAGGGTCCGGCCTCCAACGCGAACGACGGCGCGCGCTGCGCGGCATCCCCGATCCTGCTGGACTTCGGAGACGCACCCGACACCTACGGCACGACGCTCAGCGGAGACGGCGCTCGCCACGGCATCCTCGGATACGACGAGAACGCGCAGACCGCTCCGGTGATGCTCGGCGCGAGCATCGACCCCGAGGACGACGGCCAGCCCGCCGGCGACGGCGACGGCGCCGACGAGGACGGCGTGGAGTTCAACCCGGAGCTCGGGTACAGCAGCCCGACGCTGCGCACCGGCGTGGATCCGATCTCGCAGCAGCCGCTGGAGAACAGCCTTGAGGTCACGGCGTCGGCCGCCGGCTTCGTGTCGGTCTGGGTGGACTGGAACAACGACGGCAGCTTCGCCGACACCGAGCGCATGGCGAACGCCCAGGCGGTCGACCCCGGTGCGAACGTGATCACCTTCGCTCAGGCCGAGAACGCGGCGGGGATCTTCGCGCAGGTGCGCGTGCGCTACTCGACGGACGCCCCGTCGATCGCGCTCCCGAAGGGTCCCGCGCCCGACGGTGAGGTCGAGGACTATCGGGTGCTCGTCGAGCGGGTGACGCAGCCCGACATCTGTCTCGCGGACGGCGTGGCATACAACGCGATCACCTACTCCACCCTTGTCGATCAGATCGGCGGCGGTCGACCGATCACCACGGCCCGCTACCCGGGCGTCACCGTCGCGGACGGTGTGCCGGTCGACATGCTCGTGGAACTCCGCGAGGGACTGATGGGCAACGCGAACGGCTTCCGGGTCGGCGACGGCTCCAACGGCATCGGACCGGATGACGCCCGCTGGCAGATCAACGGTCACGCCCTGATCCGCTACACGTTCGTGGAGTCGGGAACCGACACGGAGATCCCGGTGAATGCCGTGCTCACCGTCAACGACATGGATGGCGGCGAGAGCGCGACCTTCGCCGCGGCTGACCTGGCCGACTACGTGATCTCGGCGGACAGCACGGTGCGGGTCGACGACCCCGTGGACGGCTCCGACCCCGAGCTGGTGCGCTTCAACGGCACGAACAGCAACAACGGCGAGCCGAAGAGCCGGTTCCAGTTCCTCGTGCAGGGCGTCTCGACGTTCGACGTGGACTGGCGCGGGGGCAGCAACTCCGGGTTCGGCTTCGACGGCGACGGAGACCTGGCGGTCGGGCCGTCGTGCTTCGACCGCGGCGACGCGCCGGCGAGCTACGGCACGCTGGCCGCGGACGGCGGAGCCCAGCACGAGATCCTCTCCGGACTCACGCTCGGCGAGCGCGTCGACTTCGAGCAGGACGGACTGGCCTCTGACGACGCGCGAGGCGATGACGAGGACGGCGTCGCCGACGAGGACGGCGTCGCGGACGACATCGTCGTGACCGCGGGCGAGAAGACCACCGTCACGGTCAGCGCCACGAACACCACGGCCCAGCCCGCCACGCTGGCAGGATGGATCGACCTCGACGGCAGCGGCACGTTCGACACCGGAGAGCTCGTCAGCGTCCCGGTGCCGGCGAGCAGCGGCACCGCCGATTACGAGCTGACCTTCCCGGTGCCGACGGAAGCCGGAGACGCCTTCGCCCGATTCCGTCTGTTCGCCGGCGAGGTGGCGGCTCCGCTGCCCACCGGAGCAGTGGAGGGCGGTGAGGTCGAGGACTACGCGACGACCTTCGTGGAAGGCGCCCCCATCTTCGCCACCTGCTCCGCAGTCGCGACCTTCGACTCCGACAACAGCGGCTGGCGAGCGGCGACCACCAGCCAGGGGACGAATGTCATCCTCCAGCCTCGGCCGGTCGGCTGGGCCGCGGACGCCGGCAATCCCGGCGGCGCGATCATCGAGGATGACCTCGACGGCAACTGGACCGAGTTGTGGACTCCGCCGCTCGTCGCCAGCGGCTACGCGACGGACTACTCCGCGTCGGTGGGTGGGGATATCCAGTTCGACTACCGCAACGACACCGGGATCGGGTACAACGTGTACGTCGGCGTGGTCGGTGAGAACGGCGCGCACTACTGGTACAACTTCCGGAGCCAGATCGTCGACTCCACGCAGTGGACCCGCGTGATCGTTCCGCTCGATGCCGCTCAGTGGCACACGCAGTTCAACAACAACTCCGGGCCCTTCGGCGCGGCCCCGTCGGAGGACGACTTCCTGGCGGCGCTCGAGAACGTCGACCGCTTCACCTTCTCGATCGAGGGACGCACCGGGCAGGATCGCACGGCGTTCGACAACTTCGGACAGCCCTGCGAGGACTTCGGCGATGCGCCGGACACCTACGCCACGTCGATCTCGAAGGATGGCCCCCGTCACCAGGTGCTCGGGTTCGTCGACGCGACCGGCACGGCGCCGCTGATGCTGGGCTCGTCCATCGACATCGAGGATGAGGGCGTCGCATCTGCCGCCGCCAGCTCGGACGACAACACGGGCGTCGCCGACGAGGACGGCGTCGCGGACGAGATCGTCGCCACCTTCGGCGACGAGACGACCGTGACCGTGATCGCGACGAACGACACGGACAGCGCGGCCACCCTGGCCGGCTGGATCGACCTGGACGGCGACGGCGCGTTCGAGGCCGGGGAGCTCGTCACCGTCGAGGTGCCGGCGAACAGCGGCGAGGACGACTACGACCTCGCCTTCCCGGCGGGGACGACGCTGACGGACACCTTCGCCCGGTTCCGCCTGTTCCCGGGCGCGGTCACGGATCCGCTGCCCACCGGCGCCGCCAGCGCCGGAGAGGTCGAGGACTACGCCGTCACGGTGATCGACCGTGAGCTCTCCATCACGAAGTCCTCCGACTTCAGCGCCGACTCGCGCCCCGGCGACACGATCGAGTACACGATCGTGGCCGAGAACACGGGTACCGCTGACTACACCGCAGCCGATCCCGCGGTCGTGTTCGACGACCTGGCCGGCGTGCTCGACGATGCGGAGTACAACCGCGACGCGAGCGCGGAGATCGACGGCGCCGACGCCGGTGCGGTCGGCTTCCTTCCGGACTCGTTCCTCTCCTGGTCGGGCGCCCTGCCCGCCGGTGAGTCGGTGACGATCACCTACACGGTCGAACTGACCGGCGGCGGTGACGGCGCCGTGCGCAACGTGGCCTGGGAGCCGAGTGTGCCGCCCACCCCGGGCGACCCGCCGACCGACGTGCCCACCTGCGAGCCGCGCACCAGTGACGGCACGGACCCCGTCACGGGCGAGGCCTGCGGCTTCGTCGAGAACGCGCTGCCGAAGCTGACCGTCGAGAAGGAGGCGGATCGCACCGATCTTCCCGCCGACGGTGAGACGGTGACCTACACCGTCACGGCGACGAACGTCGGACCCGGCGTCTTCACCGAGGACGCTCCGGCGACCGTCACCGACGATCTGTCCCGCGTGCTGGACGACGGCGCCTTCGGCGAGATCCTCTCGCCCGCGAGCGGAGCCACGATCGACGGCGACGAGCTGACCTGGACCGGTCCGCTGGGCGTCGACGAGAGCGTCGAGATCGTGTACACGGTCGTCTACGACGCCAACGCGACCGGCGGCGACCACAACCTGATCAACCAGGTGTGCGTGCCGGTGGACGACGCTCTGGACCCCGACGAGGCCTGCGATGTCGTGCAGGTGCCCGCCGCGGCGCTCGTGATGTCGAAGAGCGTCGACCCGGCCGACGGCACCGCGGTGGACGCCGGCCAGGAGGTCACCTACACCCTCTCCTTCGAGAACGTCGGCCAGGCGCCGGCGACGGTGGATGCGCTGGATGACCTCTCCGGCGTGCTGGACGACGCCGAGATCAGCGTCCGCCCGACCGCGGATGCCGGGCTCAGCGCCACGCTCACCGGCGATCAGCTCGCCGTGACCGGCGAGGTGCCGGCCGGCGAGGTGCTGACGGTGACCTACGCGGTCGTCGTGAACGCCTACGAGGATCAGGCCGACCACCGGCTGGGCAACGTGCTCGGCAACGGAGACGGAAGCTGCCCGCCCGCCGGATGTGAGGAGACCGTCAACCCGATCCGTCACTTCTCGGTGACGAAGTCGGCCGACACGGTCGACGACGTGCAGTCGGGCGACACCATCACCTACACGGTGACGGTGACGAACGACGGTGAGGCGGACTACACGACCGGCATCCCGGCCAGTGTGTCCGACGACCTGACCGACGTGCTCGATGACGCCGCCTACAACGACGACGCCGCGGCGCTGGCCACGGACGGCTCGATCGCTCCCACCCCGGACTTCGCGACACCGCAGCTGAGCTGGTCGGGTGCCATCGCGACCGGCGAGTCGATCGAGATCACCTACAGCGTCACGGTCACCAACCAGGGAGACCACGATCTGGTGAACGTCGCGACTCCGGTGTGCGCGCCCGGCGTGCTGTGCGATCCCCCCGCCGAGGTGGAGATCCTGCTGCCGAGCATCACGCCCGTCAAGACGTCGGACCCGGCTTCGGGTGCGGCGCTGCAGGCCGGCGATGTCGTGACGTACACGCTGAGCTGGACGAACGACGGCCAGGTCGCGGGTCCCCTGGACTCGACCGACGACCTGTCGGGCGTGCTCGACGACGCCGAGCTGACCACCGACCCGGTGGCAGACTCCGCCGACGTCGACGTCGAGTTCGACGCCGCGGCGGAGACCGTGCGGGTGACGGGTGAACTCGCTCCCGGCGAGACGGTCACGGTGACCTACCAGGCCACCATCCGTCCCGACGGCGACCGAGGCGACAACGTCGCGGGCAACGTGCTCACTCCCGACGTGCCCCCGTTCGCCTGCGCCGACGGCGACGCCGACTGCGACCCGTTCGTGCCGCCGGCGACGTCGCACCCGCTGGGTGAGCTCGACGACTGGAAGACGGTGGACCCCGCCACGGGCACCACGGTCCGCCCCGGGCAGGAGATGACCTACACGCTGCACTTCGCCAACACCGGCGAGGCCGACGTGGACGTCGCCCGCGACGATGTGCTCACGATGGTGCTCGACGATGCGACCGTGACGGCCGCGCCGACGGCATCCGACCCGGCGCTGTCGGTCTCCGAGATCGTGGACGGACGCTTCACGGTCACGGGCACCCTCGTCCCGGGTCAGGACGTCACCGTCACGTACACGGTCACCGTGAACGCCGACGGCGAGCGCGGCGACGACCAGCTGGGCAACTTCCTGGTCGACGAGGGCGAGCAGCCTCCGGCGGAGTGCACCCCGACCGATGACGAGCGCCCCGACTGCTCGGTCAACTTCGTCTCGAACGTCATCGCATCGAAGTCGGCCGACCCGGCATCCGGCACGGCGATCGACCACGACCAGAACGTCACCTACACGCTGACGTTCCGCAACGTGGGCACCAACGCCGGCGCCGCCGCGGTTCCGGTGGACTACACCGACCACCTGGTCGACGTGGTCGATGACGCCGTCGTGACCGTCGGTCCGATCCCGTCGGACCGCAGCGTCGAGGCCGCTCTCGACGGGGACACCATCCGCGTCACCGGAGCGGTGGCCACCGGTGAGACCGTGACGGTCACCTACACGGTCGTGCCGAAGGCCTACGACCAGCAGGGCAACCACACGCTCGGCAACGTCGTGGCCGTCACCGGCACCGACCCGGTCTGCGCGCCGGACAGCCCGCTGTGCACCACCCACGAGATCACGCCCCCGCCGCCGCTCGCGACGACGGGTGCCGAGGCCAACTGGTCGATGATCCTCGCGGCGCTGCTCCTGCTGGTCGGCGGTGGCCTGCTCGCGACGATGGCTCGTCGCCGCAGCAGCCTGAGCTGACAGCCGCATCAACCGGCGATGCCCTCCCGTTCCCCCGGACGGGAGGGCATCGCTGTGCTGCGCGCGATGAGCGGCGCAACCGAATGCAACCTTGCGCACGGGTGTGCAACCCCGTGCGGCCTACCTTCGAACCGGACGCGGCACCGAGGCCGCCGGATGTCGAAGGAGACGCCATGACCATCGTCGAAGAGAGCGTGTCGACCGCCTATGCCGCCCCCGGGCAGCCGGGTGCGGTCGCGAACTACCGCCCGCGCTACGGGCACTACATCGGCGGCGAGTTCGTCGAACCCGCGAAGGGCCAGTATTTCGAGAACATCAGTCCGGTCAACGGCAAGGCGTTCACCGAGGTCGCCCGCGGCACCGCCGACGACATCGACCGCGCGGTCGACGTCGCATGGAAGGCGTTCGAGGGGTGGAAGCGCACCTCGCCGGCCGAGCGAAGCGTGATCCTGAACCGCATCGCCGACCGCATGGAGCAGCACCTCGAGCGGATCGCGGTCGCCGAGACGTGGGAGAACGGCAAGCCGGTGCGCGAGACGCTCGCCGCCGACATCCCGCTCGCCATCGATCACTTCCGCTACTTCGCCGGAGTGCTGCGCGGGCAGGAGGGCGGCATCAGCCAGCTCGACGAGAACACCGTGGCCTATCACTTCCACGAGCCGCTCGGCGTGGTCGGGCAGATCATCCCGTGGAACTTCCCGATCCTCATGGCGGTGTGGAAGCTCGCTCCCGCTCTCGCCGCGGGCAACTGCGTGGTGATGAAGCCCGCCGAGCAGACACCGGCATCCCTCCTCTTCCTCTTCGAGATCATCGGCGACCTGCTCCCGGCGGGCGTCGTCAACATCGTCAACGGCTTCGGGATCGAGGCCGGCGCGCCGCTCGCGCAGCACAAGCGCATCCGCAAGGTGGCGTTCACGGGTGAGACCACCACCGGCCGGCTGATCATGCAGTACGCCTCGCAGAACCTCATCCCGGTCACGCTCGAGCTCGGAGGAAAGAGCCCGAACGTGTTCTTCGATGACGTGGCGCGCTCGACCGACGACGCGTACTACGACAAGGCGCTCGAGGGCTTCACGATGTTCGCGCTGAACCAGGGCGAGGTGTGCACCTGCCCGTCGCGTGCGCTCATCCAGGCGTCGATCTACGACGGCTTCCTCTCCGACGGCCTCGAGCGCGTCGGGAAGGTCATCCAGGGCAACCCGCTGGATCCGGCGACGATGATCGGTGCGCAGGCGTCGAACGATCAGCTGGAGAAGATCCTCAGCTACATCGACATCGGCAAGCAGGGCGGCGCGCGCCTGCTCACCGGCGGTGAGAGGGTGGATCTCGGCGGCGACCTCAGCGAGGGCTTCTACGTGGCGCCGACCGTGTTCGAGGGCACGAACGACATGCGCATCTTCCAGGAGGAGATCTTCGGTCCCGTGCTCTCGGTGACGAGCTTCAGCGACTTCGACGACGCCATCTCGATCGCCAACGACACGCTGTACGGTCTGGGCGCGGGCGTGTGGAGCCGCAGCGGCGACACCGCCTACCGCGCCGGCCGGGCGATCGAGGCCGGGCGCGTGTGGACGAACACCTATCACCAGTACCCGGCCCACGCGGCCTTCGGCGGGTACAAGCAGTCGGGCGTGGGACGCGAGAACCACAAGATGATGCTCGACCACTACCAGCAGACCAAGAACCTGCTGGTCTCGTACGCCGAGGGTCCGATGGGCTTCTTCTGATGTCCGAGCAGCACTCCAGGGTCGCCGTGTCCGAGGGCGCGGCGGCCCTGCTGCGGCAGCTGACCGCGCAGCACGGGCCGCTGATGTTCCACCAGTCCGGCGGATGCTGCGACGGCTCCTCGCCCATGTGCTATCCGGTGGGCATGTTCCTCACCGGGCCGGGAGACGTGAGACTCGGTGAGCTCGACATCGGGCTGGACGCCCCCGTCGAGGTGTTCATGTCGGCGTCGCAGTTCGAGTACTGGAAGTACACGCACCTGACCATCGACGTGGTCCCGGGTCGGGGTGCCGGATTCAGCGTCGAAGGGCCGACGGGGATGCGGTTCCTCACCCGCTCCCGGATGCTCGATCGCACCGAGCTGGAGCACTTCGGCCTCGCGCCGGCATGAGCCCCGCCGCGTCCGTCTCGAAGGGGCCGGCCCGGATCGCGTAGTCTCACGGCATGGCCGAGGAATGGCAGTGGCTCGAGAGCGGACCGGTGTTCTCCGCGCCCGGACGGCGAGGCGGACGTGTGGTGCGAGTGCCGCAGCGCGCGACGCTCGCTCCCGTCGGTGCCGACTGGATCCTCACCGTCGCGGCGTTCGCGCTCAGCGGCGCGGTGCTCGTCGTCGCGGCGGGGCTGCTCATCGACAGCGCGTTCGTCGCGGCGAGGCCCGCCGGCTGGTGGTGGCTCGCACTGGCGGTGCCGGCCCTGCTCGCCACCGTCTTCTTCTTCAGCGGCACATACGTCGTCTCGACCGAGCGCGCCATGAAACCGGCCTCGGTGGGACTGATCGTCGCGGCGGGTCTGGCCGGCGCCGCGGCGCTCGGCACGGGGGTCCTCGCGCTCGTGGCGAACGTGCTCGCGGCCGGGCGCGAGCACGACGACCGGGCGGCCGAGGGACTGACGATCGCCGCCGCCCTCGCGGGTGTCGCGCTGGTCGTGCTGGCGTTCGTGTCGATCCGGTCGGTTCGTGAGGCGCGCGGCGAGGTGCATCGGATCCTGCGACTGCGGGCATCCGCCTCGCGGCATCCGGGGATGATCATGGCGCTGCCCGACCCCGACGCCTGGAACGGCGGGGGAGACGTGCCGATCCGGTACACCGACGACGCCGGCGACCACGTCATCACCATGCGGCTCACCGCGTACGCCCACGAGATCCCCGTGCGCGGCTCGCGCGTGCTCGTCCTTCGCGGAGCCGGCGGCGACGTGCACGTCGAGCTCGACCCCGAGCACCCGGTGACGTACACCCCGCACAGCGCCCGATACGAATCGGATTCCTCGGGCGGCGGCTCCTGACCACCCGCTCGTCAGCGCAACAGGAACAGCCCGCCGATCACACCGAACAGCTGCGGCAGGAACATGAACCCCGCGATCACGATGATCGCGATGATCGTCACCCACGACACCCCCTTCTTCAGGCGACGCCCCGGCAGCGCGACACCCGGCGGCGGCTGCAGCATGCCCGCCGGGGGAGCGAACGGCAGCGCCCCGGCGGCACCGGGAGCCCGGGACGCCGGCGGTACGGGGGGCATGGGGAGACCAGCCGCCGGCGGGACGGCGACCGGCGGTGCGGATGCGACCTGCGCGGCCTGCGCTTCGCGCAGCCGGTCGTCGCGCCAGCGCGTCCACTGGTCGAACTTCGTCATGAGCGCACCCACCGTGCCGAACAGCCACGCCCAGGTCGCGGCATCGGTCGTCGAGGCCGGTCGCTGCATGTACAGGAACATCCAGTCGTCGACGATCTCCACGTCGAGCTGCGCGGCGTGATCGATGAAGCGGGCCATGATGTCGGGGGTGAACAGGTAGAGCGCGTCGGCCTCGTACCCGCGCGGGCAGTACAGGGTGAAGTACCGGTCGAAATCACCCTCGAGCGACAGCCGCTGGTCGCGGGAGAACGACGTCGGCAGGTTGCTGCCCAGGGCGTTGTTGCCCAGGGCGTCCAGCACGATGTTCGGCAGCGGCACGTCGAGCTTCACGGCCACGTACCCCCAGTTGTGGGTGGTGCGGTTCTTCCCCGACCCGGTCGTGTACCGATGGTTGCCGAACTCCACGAACCGCGGCGAGTACCCGCGCACCAGTGAGGATGCCTGGCGGCCGCTGCCGTGCTGGAAGATCATGCCGGGCAGGGGCGGGTCATCGATCCGGTGCTCGTACGCCATCCCGTTCGCGGCGGCGAAGCGCGACAGACGGTAGGCGGTCGTGCGCGTGCGACGGTACGAGGCGATGCCGAGCGGGATGCCGATGGCCCCGATCGCGACGAGGACGAGCGTGGGCACCGCGAACGTCAGGCCCACCGGGCCGACGTGGTTCATCGTCAGCAGGCCGAACACGGCCGCGAGCAGCATCGGCACGATCACGAACACGCCGACCACCCCGACGACGACCCAGGCGATGATCGTCCCGGCCGACGCGGGGTGCGTCGCGCGGATCCTCCGCCAGAACTCCGCGACCGCACGGCGGTCGACCGGCTCGGTGAGAGGCCGGGTGTCGAACGGGTACTGCTGCCGTGCCGCCGGTTCCATGCGTCCACGGTACCCGCCGTGATCCGCGTCACCGGATGTTCACCCTCGCGTCGCCGTGCCGTCAGGACGGTGCGGCACCATGACCCGGTGGCCGCCCCGCTCGTGACCGTCATCGTGCCGGCGAAGGATGCCGGTGCCTTCGTCGGCACGGCGCTCGAGACGCTGACCCGCCAGTTCGACGACCCGACGGCGGTGAAGCTCGTCGCGATCGACGACGGCTCCCAGGACGACACCGGCGAGGTCATGCGGCAGCACGCCTCCCGGTTCGCGCATGCCGAGGTGATCGTGAACCCCGTCGCGCGCGGGTTGGCGACCGCCCGCAACCAGGGGCTCGCGCACGTGGAGGGCGAGGCATTCTGCTTCCTCGACGGCGACGACTGGATGCAGCCGGGCCGGCTGGCCGTGTTGCATCGGACGCTGCGGGAGCTCGACTGCGATTTCGTGCGCACCGATCACGTCACGGTCCGAGGCGCCGAGCGGCGGCTGGTGCGCGCGCCGTTCACGCCTCGCGGCGTCGTCACCGACCCGAGGAGCGCCGTCCTGCCGATCGACGATCGCAGCATGGTGGACTACCCGTACGCATGGGCGGGCATGCTGCAGCGCCGCGTGCTCGATCAGGGACTCGCGGGCTTCGGTGACGGCCTGTTCACCGCCGAGGATCGTCCGTGGGTGTGGCGGCTGCACCTGCAGGCGGCGTCCTTCGCCGTCGTCGACGCTCCCCAGCTTCTCTACCGCCGCGGCCTGCCCGACTCGCTGTCGACGACGCTCGATGATCGGCAGCTGCACTTCGCCCGCGCGCTCGGTGAGGTGATCGACGTCGTCGAGGCCGATCGCGACGCCGAGCGGATGCTGCCCAAAGCGGTGTTCACGGTGCTGGCGCTCAGTTCGCACCACCTCGTACGCGCGCGCCGCATGCGACCGGCGGTGCGAAGGCGGCTGCGTGCCGGCATCCGCTCCCTGCTGGCGCGGCTGCCCCGCGATCAGGTCGAGGCGGCGGCATCCCGCCTCGACGGGCCGCGCCGTCGGGTGCTCGCGCGCGTGCTGCGGCAGGCCGGCCGCTCATGATCCAGCTCTTCCTCCTGCACAGCCCGTACGGGCTGATGACCGCCGCTGCCGCCATCGACGAGGGACTGCTGGGCGGCGCCGCGCAGCGCATCCTCGTGCCGACGAACACCGCGGCCGTGCCCGAGACCGCCCATGACGTGGCGACGCTGCGGCGGCTCGCTCCGCTGCGCGCCCGCTTCGACCGCGTGGAGCCGCTGGACGCGCTGATCGGCCCTCGGCATCCGACCCGCTGGGAGCCCGACGAGCAGGACCTGCCGATGCTGGAGCGACTGCTGCGCCGGGCGTGGGGCCTGGGGGACGCGCCGCTGGAGCTGTTCGTCCAGTCGCCACAGGTGGCGCCGGCCCGCACCCTGATGGCGCTGTTCCGCGACGCGCGAATCGGCGTGATCGGCGACGGCCTGATGACCTACGCGCCGATCCGCGCCCGCCTCCCGCGGCAGGTCGCCGAGCGCGTGACGCGGGTCGTGCACGCCGATGTCGTGGCGGGCGTCGAGCCGCTGGTGTTCGCCCAGACCGGTGCGCGGAGCGTGCCGCTGCCGCCGGCCGCGTTCGGAGCGGTGCTGCGACAGGCGGGGGAGGCGGTGCCGGATCCGAGCCTCGAGGCGCTCGCCGCGGAGCCCGCCCGCACAGCGTTGGTGGTGGGGCAGTACCTGTCGGCGCTGGGACTGGTGCCGCTCGCGGAGGAGCGCGCGATGCAGGTGGAGATGATCGACCGGGCCGCGGATGCCGGAGTGGAGCGGGCCGTGTTCGCCCCGCACCCTTCGGCGCCACCCGCCCTGACCGCGGCGCTCGCGGCGAGGGCGCGGGAGCGCGGGATCGGCTTCGCGGTGCTCTCCGGTGACGTCCCGGCGGAGCACGTCGCCGAGCGCCTCGGCGCCACCGACGTCGTCGCCGGCTTCTCCACCGTCCTGCCGACCGTGCGAACCCTGTACGGCACGCGCGTGCACGCGGTGGGCACGCGGCGGATCCTGGCCGGTCTGCGGCCGTATCAGAACAGCAACAGGATGCCGGCGACCATCGTCGATGCGATGGTGCGTGCGGAGTACGCGGCGCCGGCGCGCATGCGGCGCCTGGTCGACGCGGTCGGCTACGCCATGCAGCCGCAGATCATGGCGCACCTGCGGCAGCCGGCTGTCGAGTTCCTCGGATCGCTGCCGCCCGACGAACGCGAGAGGTACGTGCCGGCGCAGCGGCTGTGCCGGCTCGGTCTGCCCGGGGCGCCCGCTCCGACCCGGCTCCAGCGGCTGGGCGACTCGTCGGGTGGCGTGGGCCGACTGGAGGAGCTGCGGCTCACCGTGGCGGGCGTCCGGCGCCGCGCCGGCCGAGTGTGGAAGGCGGCGCGAGGCCGATGACCGGAAACATCACCGTCGCGATCATCCCCGCCCGCGGCGGATCGAAGGGGATTCCGGGCAAGAACCTGCGCCGCGTCGGCGGGGTCGCGCTCATTGAGCGGGCCGTGCGCGCGGCAGCCGCGGCATCCGGGATCGACCTGGTCGTCGTCAGCACCGACCACCCGGGCATCGCGTCGACCGCCGCAGCCGCCGGTGCCAGGGTGATCGAGCGACCCGCCCACCTCGCCGGAGACTCCGCCACGTCGGAGAGCGCGCTGCTGCACGCGCTCGACGTGCTCGAAGCCGACGGCGTGCGGGTCGGGACGGTGGTCTTCGTGCAGGCCACGTCGCCCTTCATCGCATCGGAGGGGATCTCCGAGGCCGTCGGTCACATCGTCTCGAGGCGCTTCGACAGCGTCTTCTCCGCGCATGAGACGTTCGGATTCCTCTGGGGCCGGGATGCCGCGGGCCGGGCCGTCGCGATCAACCACGATGCGACGCACCGACCCCGCCGCCAGGACCGCGACCCGCACTTCCTCGAGACCGGTGCCTTCTATGCCTTCGATGCGGCCGGGTTCCGCACGGCGGGACACCGCTTCTTCGGGCGCGTCGGCATCGTCGAGGTGCCCGAGCGCACAGCCATCGAGATCGACGACGAGCATCAGCTCGCCCTCGCGGACTCCCTCGCCGCGCTCCTCGACGGCGCGCCGGAGCCGATCACGGCGTCGGCGCTCGTCACCGACTTCGACGGCGTGCACACCGACGACACCGCGAGCGTCGACACCGACGGGCGCGAGACCGTGCGGGTCAGCCGTGAGGACGGCATGGGCGTCTCCCGTCTGCGGCACGCGGGCATCCCGATGCTCATCCTCTCCACCGAGCAGAACGCGGTCGTGGCCCGGCGGGCCGAGAAGCTGCGCGTGCCCGTGCTGCACGGCATCGACGACAAGGCGGCGGCGCTCGCCGCCTGGGCGGCCGAGCGGGGCATCCGTCTGGCCGACGTCGCCTATGTCGGCAACGACGTGAACGACCTTGGCGCCCTGGGGATCGTCGGCTGGCCGGTCGCGGTCGCGAACGCGCATCCGGCGGTGCGGGCCGCCGCCCGCGTCGTGCTCACCCGGCGCGGCGGCGAGGGGGCCGTCCGCGAGGTCATCGAGCGGATGCTGGGCGGCTGAGTCCGCGCCGGCAGCCCGAGGACTTCGTCGCGTGCCCTTCCGCGAACGGTCACGCGACGGACGACGCGGGTTCATCTCGGCTGCGTAGACCGGGAGGACGGACCGGAGAACCTATCGAACGGAGCGTCCTCATGACCGTCAGCATCGCGGATCGGGTGGTCGGTGGGGGCCGACCCGCCTACGTCATCGCCGAGATCGGCCTGAACCACAACGGCGACGTCGAGATCGCCAAGCAGCTCATCGACGTCGCCAGGGCGGCCGGAGCGGATGCCGTGAAGTTCCAGAAGCGCACGCCCGAGATCGCCACGCCCGAGCACATGCGCGATGTCCCGCGCGAGACGCCCTGGGGCACCATGAGCTACCTCGACTACCGGCGTCGCGTCGAGTTCGGCCGCGAGGAGTACATCGAGATCGGCGACCACGCCACGATGGCCGGCCTGCACTGGTTCGCCTCGCCCTGGGATGTGCCGAGCGTCGAGTTCCTCGAGGACCTGAACGTCGTCGCGCACAAGGTGGCGTCGGCGAGCCTCACCGACACCGAGCTGCTGCAGGCCCTTCGCGACACCGGCAAGCCCGTCATCCTCTCCACGGGCATGTCGACGATCGAGCAGATCGACCGCGCGCTGAACACCCTGGGCACCGACCGCACCATCCTCATGCACGCCACCTCGACGTACCCGATGGAGGCGGGAGAGGCGAACCTCAGGATGATCCCCACCCTCCGTGATCGGTACGCGGGCGTGCCGGTCGGCTACTCCGGTCACGAGCGGGGCCTGCAGATCTCGCTCGCTGCCGTCGCACTCGGGGCGGTCGCGGTGGAGCGGCACATCACCCTCGACCGGGCGATGTGGGGATCCGACCATGCGGCCTCTCTGGAGCCGGCCGGGCTGGAGCGCCTGGTGCGCGACATCCGGGTCGTCGAGGAGGCGCTCGGCGACGGGGTGAAGCGCGTCTACCCCGGCGAGCTGGCCCCCATGGCCAAGCTGCGCCGCGTCGGCGCATGACGTTCCCGGGCAGCCGGTCGCCCCGGCTGCGGGTGGTCGCGATCGGCGACGCCGACTCGTTCGTCAAATGGGCCGCTCATCTGATCGACCGGGTGGACGATGTCAGCCGGCACCTGCTGCTGGTGCGGACGCCCCTGGCCGTCAGCGACGCGCAGAAGGATGCGGCGATCGCCGGCACCCGCTTCGCCGGCGATCCGCGAAGCGTCACGCGCGTCGCCTTCACCGAGGTGACCGGGTGGCTCGCTCGGGACATGCCCGATGTCGTCGTGCTCGCGGGACGAGCGCCGTTCGTGCGGTTGATGAGCCGCGAGATCGACCGTCTCGCGCGCCGTCCCGTCGTGGTCAGCGGACTGCCGGGCATGTCGATCCCCGCGCTCCGAGGAGCCCTGCATTACCGCCGGCACTGCGATCTGATGGTGGTGCACTCCCGTCGCGAGGTCGCCGCCTACGCCCGGCTGGGCCGCGCCATCGGCGCGACGGTGCCGGTCGCCCTGGCCACCCTGCCGTTCGCGCACCGCAGCGCCGATCGCGCCGGGGGCACGGACCTCGTCTTCGCCGCGCAGGCGCTCGTGCCGTCGGCGCGGGAGGACCGCCGCCGGATCGCCGAGATCCTGCGTCTGGCCGCCGTCGCCGATCCGCTCAGGCGCGTGGTGGTCAAGCTCCGCTCGCGGCCCGGGGAGGTCGAGGCGCATCAGGAGCGGGACGGCTACACGCAGCTTCTCGAGAACGCGCCGGAGAATCTGGTGTTCTCGTTCGCGCCGATGTCCGAGGCGCTCGAGACGGCCGAAGGACTGGTCACGGTCAGCTCGACGGCGGCGATCGAGGCGATGGCGGCGGGCGTGCCGGTGATCGTGCTCGACACCTTCGGCGTGCACGCCGATCTGCTGAACGGGGTGTTCGCCGAGAGCGGCCTGCTGGGCGGCGCGGACGACGTCGTCGCGCGGCGGTTCCGGCATCCCGAGCCCCGCTGGGCGAGCACCAATTACTTCCACGACCCGCGCGACTCGCGCTGGTGGGAGCAGGCCCAGCGGCTGGTCGCGCTGCGACGCCGGGGGATGCTGCCTGCTCGCACCGTGCCGCGTGCTCGGGGCGGTGCGCTGCACGAGGCCTGGCACCGCAGGAACGTGCTCGGCGATGAGGACCGCACGCTCACCGGCCGGCTGGCCGGCGTGCTCGTCACTCCGGTGATCTCGGCGCTGACCGCGCTGAAGCGGCGGCGTGGGCGCGCGGATGCTCCGGATGCCTCTGCCGTCGACCTCACGCTCGCACCGAGCCCGCTCGCCGAGTCGTCGCGCCGGCTCGCCGGCTCGCGCGTGCGGAGCTGACCGGCTCGGCGATCGAACGGGCTGCGCCGTGGCATTCGCCGCCCGAGCACGACGAAGCCCCGTGGGTTCCCACGGGGCTTCGCTGCTCGGGCCAGCGGGCCGGTCTCGCCGGCCCGCTCCGAATCAGAGGCCGAGGCCGCTGAGGAGGCCGAGGACGGTGTTGAGCAGACCGGTGACGAGGGCGAGGATTGCGTCCATTTTCATTCCTTCGTTAGGTGGGCGGTGGCCCAGTTCTCAGTGGTGCGCCGGGGCGCGCTTTCATCCTGGCCTCCGATATATCGGAATATCAATACCCCGGCCAGAAATTCATGCCGCCGTCTCCTCGCGTTCGCACATGGTCAGCAGGCCCACAGAGACGGTTCGGCAGCATCGGTCGCGATCCGGTAGACTGCTGTGGTTGTCTGCTCTGCACGAGCGGACGGCATGCACACACCCTCCTGCTTCCGGGAAAGTCCCGGGAGCCGTTCTAGTCCGAAGGAGGTGGGTAAGTGACGCACCAGTACGAGCTCATGGTCATTCTGACCCCCGAGCTGGACGAGCGCCAGGTTGCCCCCAACCTCGACAAGTTCCTGAAGGTCATCACCAACGATGGTGGCTCGATTGACAAGGTCGACATCTGGGGCAAGCGCCGTTTCGCCTATGAGATCAACAAGAAGAACGAGGGCATCTACGCCGTCGTCAACTTCACCGCGACGAGCGAGGCCACCCAGGAGCTCGACCGTCAGCTGAAGCTGAGCGAGCTCGTCTTCCGCACCAAGGTCCTGCGTGCCGAAGAGGCACAGGCCATGGTCGCCGCCGAGGCGAAGCGCGCTGCCGACAAGGCCGCCCGCAAGCCCAAGGTCGCGAAGGCGTAAGCATCATGGCCGGCGAAACCGTCATCACCGTGGTGGGCAACCTCACCGCAGACCCCGAGCTGCGTTACACGCAGAACGGCCTGCCGGTGGCGAACTTCACCATCGCCTCGACCCCGCGCACGTTCGACCGTCAGGCCAACGAGTGGAAGGACGGCGAAGCGCTGTTCCTCCGCGCATCGGTGTGGCGCGAGTTCGCCGAGCACGTGGCAGGTTCCCTGACCAAGGGCATGCGCGTCATCGCGCAGGGCCGCCTGCGTCAGCGCTCCTACCAGGACCGCGAAGGCAACAACCGCACGGCGATCGAGCTGGAGGTTGACGAGATCGGTCCTTCGCTGCGATACGCGACGGCACAGGTCACGCGGGCCGCATCCAACGGCGGTGGACAGTCGCGTCCGCAGCAGCAGCAGGTCTCGGACGAGCCGTGGTCGACCCCCGGCTCCTCGAGCGCTGACGCCTGGAGTGCTCCGGGCAGCTTCGGCGACGACACCCCGTTCTAAGAACTGCGGATGCCGAAGGCATCCGAACACATCTCAAAGGAAAACTCATGGCTGGAAAGTCGAGCGGCGACCGCCGCAAGCCGCGGAAGGGTGGCAAGCCCACCGCTCCCGCGAAGTCGATCCGCGTGGGCGTCATCGATTACAAGGATGTCGCAACGCTTCGCAAGTTCATCTCGGAGCGCGGCAAGATCCGCGCCCGTCGTATCACCGGTGTCTCCGTGCAGGAGCAGCGTCTGATCGCCAAGGCGATCAAGAACGCTCGCGAGATGGCTCTCCTGCCCTACGCCGGCGCTGGCCGCTGAGGGGTACGGACATGGCAAAGCTGATTCTCACGAACGAGGTCGCCGGGCTCGGAAGCGCCGGTGACGTCATCGAGGTCAAGAACGGGTACGCCCGCAACTACCTCATCCCCCAGGGCTTCGCGGTCGCATGGACCCGCGGCGGCGAGAAGCAGGTCGAGTCGATCCGCGCCGCCCGCACGGCGCGCGCGATCCACGACCTCGATGAGGCGACCGCCCTGAAGAACAAGCTCGAGGGCACCAAGGTGCGCCTGGCCGTCAAGGCCGGCGCCGAGGGTCGCCTGTTCGGCTCGGTGAAGACGGCCGACGTGGCCGACGCTGTCGCCGCCGCCGGCCTCGGCTCGATCGACAAGCGCAAGGTGCACATCACCACGCCGATCAAGAGCACGGGAGAGCACGAGGCGACCGTTCGTCTGCACGACGACGTCACCGCCGTGATCTCGCTGCAGGTCGTCGCCGCGAAGTAACCACTTCACGCAGGAAGCCCCGGATCTGAACTGATCCGGGGCTTTCCTGCGTTCGGCGGCGACGGGCTGACGGAATCGCCGCTGTGCCCGGTTGCCGAAGACCATACCCGCTGTGGGAGCGCGCCCACAAAACGCTTGACTCGACCACGAGAGCGTGCGTATGGTGATGTCCAACCCCGTGGGAGCGCGCCCATGATCGTGGTGTGGGAGCGCTTGCATAGTCAACTCAGCGCACACAAGGAAGTGACCGTGAACACAGCACGAAGCAGGATCGCCGCATCCCTCGCCGGCGCAACGGCATTGGCGCTCGCCGCCACCGGCTGCTCGACCGGCGGTGGTGACGCGGGCGGTGACGAGAAGATCACCCTCTCGATCACGACGTTCGGCACGATGGGCGTCGAGGCCAAGTACCAGGAGTACATGGACGAGAATCCGAACATCACCATCGAGGCCACCAATCTCGAAGGCGGCGGCGCGGCCCGCGACGACGCCTACGCGAAGATCGCGGCCGGAACAGGCCTCAGCGACATCGTCGCGATCGAGGAGGGCTGGCTCGGCACCATCCCCGAAGACGCCTTCGTCGACCTGCGCGACTACGGCATCGAGGACGTGAAGGACACCTGGCTCGACTGGAAGTACGACCAGGGCACGACCACCGACGGACAGGTCATCGGCGCCGGCCTCGACATCGGGCCGCAGGGCATCTGCTACCGCGGCGACCTGTTCGAGAAGGCGGGACTGCCCAGCGAGCGCGACGAGGTGGCCGAGTACTTCGGCGGAGAGGACGCGACCTGGGAGCGCTTCTTCGAGGTCGGCCGTGAGTACGTCGAGAACACCGGCAAGGCGTTCTACCACAGCCCGCGATTCTTCTGGAACTCGTTCGTGAACCAGCAGGCCGAGGGGTACTACAAGAAGGACGGCGAGACCCTCAACATCAAGGACAACGACGTGCTCAAGGCGCACTTCGCCGAGATCGTCCAGGCCGAGAAGGACGGACTCGGCGCAGGCCTGCCCGGCTGGGAGGTCGGACCCGAGGCCAAGGCGGGCGACTTCGCCGTGTACATGTGCCCCAGCTGGATGCTCGGCATCGTGCAGGGATACTACGACGAGGGCACCACCGACAGCGGCTGGGACTTCGCGAACGTGCTGCCGGGCGGCGCGGCGAACTGGGGTGGCGCGTTCCTCGGCGTCTCCAGCTCATCCGAGCATCCGGAGGAGGCGGCCAAGCTCGCCCTCTGGCTGGCTTCGCCTGAGCAGCAGGCGTCGGCCTTCGAGAAGGCGGGACCCTTCCCGAGCACGCTCGAAGGCCAGGAACTGGTGGCCGACACCACGAGCGCCTTCTTCAACGACGCGCCGGTGGGGAAGATCTTCGCCGAACGCTCGAAGGGCGTCGTCGCGCAGGTCAAGGGCCCGGAGGACTCCAACATCCAGGACAACGTCTTCGGCCCGATCTTCGACCGGGTCAGCCAGGGCGAGGTCACCGATGCCGATGAGGCCTGGGACGCGGCTATGGAGCTGCTCGACCAGATCGTCGGCTGATCGCACGGGCGTCCCGGGTCACAGCGGCCCGGGACGCCCGCGCGGCACCTTCCGCATCCTCACCGACGACCCGATTGGTTCCACGATGTTCAGCACATCGGTCCGCGCGACCCGCTCGGAGCTGACGTTCCGGCAGAAGGTCAGCCGCTTCGACCACACCTTCTCGCCGTACCTGTACGTCGCGCCGTTCTTCATCCTGTTCGCCCTCATCGGGGTGTTCCCCATCGTGTACACGATGAACGTGTCGCTCTACGACTGGCACCTGCTCCAGGGCCAGGGCGACTTCGTCGGCATCGACAACTATGTCTCGGTGCTGTCCGATCCGTTCTTCTGGAACGCGTTCTTCAACACGATCAGCATCTTCCTGCTCTCGGCGATCCCCCAGCTGATCGTCGCCACGCTCATCGCCGCACTGCTCGATCAGGCGATCCGGGCCAAGACCTTCTGGCGCATGAGCATCCTGCTGCCGTACATCGTGGCCCCGGTCGCGGTGACCGTCATCTTCCTGCAGATCTTCAACCAGTACCACGGACCGATCGCCGGCATCCTCGAGGCGCTGGGCCTCGACCCGATCCGCTGGTCCTTCGACGTCTTCCCCTCGCACATCGCGATCGCGAGCATGGTGAACTGGCGCTGGACCGGATACAACGCCCTGCTCCTGCTCGCCGCGATGCAGGCCGTTCCTCGTGACGTGTACGAGTCGGCCACCCTCGACGGGGCCGGCAAGCTGCGTCGCTTCTGGTCGGTCACCATCCCGATGATCCGGCCGACCCTCGTCTTCGTCGTGATCACCGCCACCATCGGGGGACTTCAGATCTTCACGGAGCCGAAGCTGTTCGACCCTCGCACGCACGGGGGAAGCGACCGTCAGTTCCAGACGATCGTCCTCTACCTGTACGAGCTGGCCTTCCCGCGGCGGGACTTCGGCCGCGCATCGGCCACCGCCTGGATCCTGTTCGTCATCATCATGCTCGTCGGCCTGCTCAGCTTCCTGGTCACGCGCGCCGTCCGCACAGCTGATGTGAAGACCGTCCGTGCCCGACGCCTGACCGCGCCGGTGAAGCGGGGAGAATCATGACCGCCACCGTCACACCCACCCGCATGGCGGACCTGACCGCGCCCGAGGAGCGACGCACCGCGGCCGTTCAGCGCAGCGCGCGCCGACGCGGGGCTTACGAGCGACCGGGCATGCTCACCTATGCGCTGCTGATCGCATTCTTCGCCGGATCGGCGTTCCCCCTGTGGTGGTCGTTCACGATCGCCAGCCGCCAGTCGTCCGACGTGAACCTGGTGCCGCCCGCGGTGCTGCCCGGCGCGAACTTCGTCGGCAACGCGGCCAAGGTGTTCGACACGGTGCCCTTCCTGCTCTCGCTGATGAACAGCGTGATCATCTCGGGTGCGATCACCATCTCGGTGGTGTTCTTCTCGACGCTGGCCGGCTACGCGTTCGCCAAGCTGCGCTTCCGCGGGCGCACCGGGCTGCTGCTGGCGGTGATCGCGACCATGGCCATCCCGACCCAGCTCGGCATCATCCCGCTGTTCATGCTGATGGCGGACTGGAAGTGGACCGGCACCCTGCAGGCCGTCATCGTGCCCGGGATGGTCACCGCGTTCGGCGTGTTCTTCATGCGCCAGTACCTCGTCGACGTCATCCCCGACGAGCTGATCGAGGCCGCCCGCATGGACGGCGCCAGCATGTGGGGCACGTTCCGGCACGTCGCCTTCCCTGCGGCCCGCCCGGCGATGGCGGTGCTGGGCCTGTTCACCTTCATGGCCTCGTGGACCGACTACCTGTGGCCGATGCTCGTGCTCAGCCCGCGCAACCCGAACGTGCAGACGGCGCTTGCGGCGCTGAGCGCCAGCGGCGGGCAGAACCCCGACAACTCGATGGTGCTCGCCGGGGCCGTGCTCTCGACCATCCCGCTGCTCATCCTCTTCTTCATCGCGGGCCGGCAGCTCGTGGCCGGAATCATGCAAGGAGCAGTGAAAGGCTGACATGACCATCCAGATGCAACCGCACACCAGGGATCGACCGGACTATCGCGACTCGGGGCTCGAGTTCCCGGCGGACTTCCTGATCGGCGCCGCGACGGCCGCGTACCAGATCGAGGGCGCGGTGAGCGCCGACGGACGCGGGCCGTCGATCTGGGACACGTTCAGCTCCACGCCGGGCAAGATCACCGGCGGAGACACCGGTGAGGTCGCCGTCGATCACTACAACCGGCTGGAGGCCGATCTCGACCTGATGGCCGAGCTCGGCATCGAGGCCTACCGGTTCTCGATCGCCTGGCCGCGGATCCAGCCGACCGGAACGGGCCCCGCGAACGCAGCGGGCATCGGCTTCTACAGCCGGCTGGTCGACGGGCTCATCGACCGCGGCATCCGCCCCATCGCCACGCTCTATCACTGGGACCTGCCGCAGGCGCTCGAGGACGCCGGCGGCTGGACGAACCGCGAGACCGCCTACCGGTTCGCGGAGTACACGCGAATCGTCGCCGAGGCACTCGGAGACCGGGTGCGGATGTGGACGACCCTGAACGAGCCGTGGTGCAGCGCCTTCCTCGGCTACGGCTCGGGCGCGCACGCCCCCGGCCGCACCGATGGAGCCGCCGCGCTCGCCGCCATGCACCATCTCAATCTCGCGCACGGCCTGGCCGTGCCGGTGATCCGCGAGATCGTCCCCGGGGCCGAGGTCTCCGCCACCCTCAACTTCCACGTGGTCCGGCCGGCCGACGACACGAGTGCGGATGCCGTGCGTCGCATCGATGCGCTGGCCAACCGGTCCTTCACCCAGCCGATGCTCCTCGGCGGATATCCGCAGGATCTCATCGACGACACGAAGTCGATCAGCGACTGGTCGTTCGTGCAACCCGGCGACACCGCGATCATCCACCAGCCGCTCGATTTCCTCGGCGTGAACTACTACTCCACGACCCTGGTGCGCGCGTGGGACGGCGTCGCCCCTCGCGAGCGCGCCGACGGCCACAAGGACATGGGTGGATCGTCCTGGCCGGGCGGCGACGGCGTGGAGTTCCCGCTGCAGGAGGGTCCCTACACGTCGATGGGGTGGAACATCGCCCCCGACGGACTGGAGGATCTGCTCCTCTCGCTCAGTCGCGAGCATCCCGGACTGCCGCTGATGGTCACCGAGAACGGAGCGGCGTTCGACGACGAGCCGGAGGGCGCCCGGGTCCACGACCAGCAGCGCGTCGACTACCTGCGCCGGCACTTCACCGCCGCGCACCGGGCGCTGCAGCAGGGCGTCGACCTGCGCGGATACCTGGTGTGGTCGCTGTTCGACAACTTCGAGTGGGGCTACGGCTACAGCAAGCGGTTCGGCATCGTGCACGTCGACTACGTCACGCAGGAGCGCACCGTCAAGGACAGCGGTCTCTGGATCGCCCGCCTCATCGACGAACACGTCATCCCGCGCTGAGGATCCGGTGGTTATGTCGTACGGTGAGTAAGCCCACCTCCGCAGCGAGGAACCCACGAACGCGCCCGACGGGCAGCAGGAGACGACAGTGACGACGGAGCCGCCCCGCAAGGCGCAGCCGTGGATCCCGACCCTGGAAGAGGTCGCGGCTCTGGCAGGAGTTTCCAGCTCCACGGCGTCCCGGGTGATCAACGGGTCCCCCCGTGTCACCGAGCAGACCATCGCGCGGGTGAACGCGGCGATCGCGAAGGTGGGGTACGTGCCCAACCGGGCGGCCCGCAGCCTCGCGCGCCGGCGCACGCAGACCGTCGCCATGATGATCCCCGAGCGCACGGCCGAGTTCTTCGCCGACCCGTACTTCGCCGAGGTCATCCAGGGCGCGGCGATGCACGCATCGTCGACCGAGTACTCCCTGACCCTGCTCATCGAGTCGGAGAACGATCCCGAGAAGACCCACCAGTTCCTGCGTCGGGGCAACGTCGACGGCGCGCTGATCCTGTCGCATCACAGCGCGTCGTCGTCGTACCGGGAACTCGCCCGCACCCTTCCGGTCGTGTTCGGCGTGCGGCCGCCTGGGGACATGGGAGACGAGATCCACGTCGTCGATGCGGACAACGTCGCCGCCGGCGCGCTGGCCACGAAGCACCTCGCGGAGCGCGGGCGCAGGCGCATCGCCACCATCTCCGGCCCGCTCGACACCTCGGCCGGACGCGAGCGCATGCAGGGATGGAGCGAGGCGCTCGCCGCGTCCGGGCTGGAGCCCGGCCTCAGCGAGCAGGGCGACTACACCCCGGCCGGCGGCGCGGACGCGGCCCGGCGGCTCGTCGAAGCGGATGCCCCGTTCGACGCCCTCTTCATCGCCTCGGCGCAGATGGCGTCGGGAGCGCTGAGCGCGCTGAAAGAGGCCGGCCTGCGGGTGCCCGAGGATGTCGCGATCGCCACGGTCGACAACAACGTGTTCTCGACGAGCACCACGCCGCAGTTGACCACGGTCGACCTGCACACCGGCGCGAAGGGCGCCGCGATGATGGCGACGGTGGTGCGGTTGATCAAGGGCGAGCAGATCGGCGTCGAGACGCTGGTGCCCATGGAGCTCATCGAGCGGGCGTCGTCCGCCGCCTGACGCGAAACTCCGGGCTCCCGGCTCCGTGTCGACGCCCGACCCCGGGCGCGGTTCCGCCACGGACGGAGGTGGCAGGTGCCTCGCGAGGGGATGCGAGGCACCTGCCGGAGCGGCCGGCGCCCAGCGCCGGGAACCGCTCGAGGTGCGGCGCCGCGGGGGGGGGGGGGCCCCCCCCCGCCGCCGCCCCCCGACTCGACGCGGAAGCACCCGTCGACGCCCGGAGCCGGCAGGAACATCCGCT